>NZ_JBIAZP010000001.1:0-1234485 GCF_042899165.1 Micromonospora sp. NPDC000121 | reverse complement strand
GGTCGCAGAACCAGTTACCGGAGACCTCTTCAGTTGTCGATCACCGCCACGCCGTGACCTCGATCAGACCCTCCCACTTCTGAAACACGCCTTAGACGCCGAGCGGCACGTGCACGGGCGCTGGGGCAACCTCGTCGTCATGGCCACCCGCACCCGCACCCGCACCCGCACCCGCACCCGCACCGACGGTAGTCGCCGCTCTGCGTGCTGCACCACAAGCTGTTCGACTTCGGCGCGCTGGGCCTCGACAGCGACCTGCGCATCGAGGTGTCAGCTGCCTTCACAGCTCGTACGCCGGCCGGCCGGTCGACCTATGACCTGCACAGCAGGGTGTTGCGGCCTCGTCCCGGAACCCCGGTCCCCGCTGTCGAACACATCTCCTGGCACCGCCGCGAGGTGTTCAAGGGCGAATCCCTCGCGGCCTAGGAACGACCTCGGACAGTCCACCCGGCCCGGGGAGAGGGCGCTCAGGCGGCGTCGGCGTTCGGAGCGAACCTGCCCCACCCGTAACATGCGGGCAGTGGATGAGGACGAGTGGTTCCGCCGCCACGGCCTGCACCCCGCCGACCTCGGTCCGGTACGCGAGTTGCTGGCCGAGCTGAGCGAGCAGGACTGGGAAGCCGACACGCTCCTGATGCGGCTCTGCTGCATCCAACTCTTCAACGCCGGGCACCTCGACGACGTGTTGCGCATCTGGGACGCGAAGGTGTCGAGCTTCGACGCGCACTGCTCGATCGACGTGCAGTTGCTCTGCGGCACCGGTCTGACCGAGACGAAGGCCTACCTCGCGGCGCACCCGTCGCCAGAGGCGGCCGACGCGCTGGAGTGGCTGCTGGGCTGCGAGGAGACTGGCGACTTCGAAGGGTTCTCGGTCGCCGGCCGGTCCGCCGTGTACGCCGCCTACTACCGGGACTGACCGCGGCCTCCCGCCTCGGAACGCAGACAACTGCCAGCCGATCGTTTGTGTGAACCTGCCATGCTCTCCACGGCGGCCTGACGAGATCGAGGTATGGGCATGGAGCTGCGCAAGAGCCGGCGCTTGCTGGTGGCTGGCATCGTGTTCTTGGCGTTCGGCGTACTCCTGCTGTGCGCTGCAGCAGGCAGTTCGTCCCCCTCCATCGTCACGTGGCTGCTCGGTGGGATCGCGGCGCTGATGGGTGGCGCGTTCGTCGTCGGCGAGCTCAAGCCGTTCAGGTTCCACATCGGGGCCGACGGCCTGACCCTGCGGCTGGCCGGGCTCAACCGGCTCGTGCCGTGGGCGGAGATCGACTCCATCATTCTCGATGAACCGATACCGACGCCTGGTGGCAAGAAGTCGGCTTCTCCGTCGCTCTTGCTGGTGCCGGCCGCCGGGTCGACCATCGATCACCCGCGAACCGGCCGGAGCCCGCTCGATGGTCGAGACGCCCTGGTCCTCCTCGACCTCGACAACGTTCGACAGTCGGCAGACGAGGTGGCAGCCGCCCTGGCCCGCTTCGGAGGAGGCCGCTTCACCGATGTCCGGCAACTACGCCGAGACCGGTTTGACTCGCCCGACTTCACCATCGCCCTGCGAGGGTACGACCCGGCGCGGGTGGACGAGCTGATCCGGCGGGGCCAGGACGCGCTGATCTCGGGCGTGACGTCGCAGCGCTACGCGGCCAAGGCCGAGCTCGACAAGGCGCGCGCCACCCTGCCCGTTGCCATGCGCGGCTATTACACCGGACAGGTCGACGCGTTTCTGGAAGAGCTGTCGGCCGCGCTGGCACGGTGGGATGACGAGGGCGCCAAGCCCGAGTGAGTGTCCCCGTCCGGCGGGTCCGACCGGACATGCGTGTCACGCCGGCGCGGTCGCGGCCCCGAGCGCCTGTTGCAGGTAGGCGTCGACGTCCGTCGCGTGGTACACCCGCTCGCTGGCCTCGATCCCGTCGAGGAACATCGCGTACACGGCCGCCATCCGCAGCGCCGCGACCGGCCACAGCAGCTCGACGGCCCGCTCCGGCTCGCACCCCGGCACGTCGGCCCGCCACCGCGCGCACCACTGCTCGTAGACCGACCGCGCAGAGGCGGCGTCGAGCCCTTCCGCCAACCGCAGCACGTCGAACGCCGGGTGCCCGACGAAGGCGTCGCCCCAGTCGATGACGGCATGCTTCCCGGCGCAGGCGCGGACGTTGCCGGGGTGCAGGTCTCCGTGCACCAGCGTCTCCGGCAGCCCGCACCGGCCCACCTCGGCGAGCCGCCCCTCCAGCCCGGCCAGCAAGGACTCCACCGAAGACGTGTCGTGACCGGAAAGCCGGTCGCGGATCCAGCCGGCGAGATGAGGGGCACGCAGGTCCGGCACGCCGGCCGCCACCAGCTCCGCCACGTCCGGGATTGACCGCACCTGCGCCGGGTGGAACTCGGCGGCCATCGCCAGCCGCTCCTCGATGGGCGCCCCGTAGCGGTCCTCGCCCGGCACGTGGTCGAGCAGCATCCGTCCCTCGCCGTCGTCGGCGAGCAGCGTCGTGGTCTTCCCCGGCACCGCCCGCCCGAGCCAGCGCAACACGGCGGCCTCGTGCCGGAAGAACGCCGGCACGTGCTTCAGCCAGGCCGTCCCGCCCGGTCCGTCGAGCCGCCAGACCGCCGAGAGGTTCCAGGTGCGCTGCTGGGCGACGGTTTCCGCCGGCCGCCCGAGCCGCCACAGCTCCCCCGTCGCCCAGGCTAGGCTGCGCGCCGGGCCGCCGGGCTCGGCGTAGGGGGCGCGCAGCGGGTCCGCCGTCAGTTGCACGTCCGTCGGAAGCAACGGGGTGACGGGCGGGTCGCTGACCTGTCCGAGGTACGTCACCGCGCCGCCGATGGTGCCGGTGTCCTCCCCGCCGAGCAGGCGCAGGACGGCCACCTCGACGCCGTACCGCCGACGGGCCTCGGCCACGACGGGGGCGACGTCCTGCCACCAGGGCGACGACACGTCGAACGGCGGCAGGGCGCCCAGCGGCGTGCCGGCGGCGTCGAGCAGGGCGAGGGTCACGGTCCGGGACACGCCGGCACGCTACCGCCGGCCGACAAACCCTCGCGACTGCTTAACCCGGCGGCCGGAAGCGCCCCCAGTCGCCGAGCCTCCGCGAGCGGTCGAGCCTGCGGCTGGGAAATACCATCGCTCAGCGCGACAGGATCGCGACGATCTCGGCGTACCCGCGCCGGCGGGCGTGTTCCCGCGCGTCGACGCCGTCCCGGTCGGGCACGTCCACGCGTGCCCCGGCGCCCACGAGGATCTCCGCGATCTGCTGGTACGGCCGGCTGCCGTCGCCGAGGATCACGCACTCCAGCAGCGCGGTCCAGCCGAGGTTGTTGACGTGGTTGACGTCGATGCCGGTGCGGACCACCCGCCGGACGTACTCGACGTGGCCGCGTTCGCTGGCGGGGATGACGGAGATACCGCCGTAGCGGTTCACGATCGTCAGGTCCGGGTCGGCGGTGAGCAGCACCTCCAGCATCGCCACGCTGCCGGTCACCCCGGTCACCAGCCACGGGGTGTCGTGCTGGTCGTCGAGCGCGTCCGGGTCGGCTCCCGCCTCGACCAGGATCCGGGCGGCCTCGACGTGGTCGTTCGCGGCGGCCAGCAGCAGCGGCGTACGCCGGCGGGCGTCGCGGGTCTCGACGTCGGCGCCGGCGGCCAGCGCGGCGCGTACCGCCGTGGCGTCCCCGGCGTCGGCGGCGGCGAGCAGGTCCTGGTCGGCGGGGCGGGGCATGGGTTCCTCCCGGGGTGGTGTCGGGGCGGGCCGGGTGCAGCCGGCGACCGTGGCGAGGGTGAGGGCGAGCAGGGCGCGGCGCTTCATCGTCGGATCAGCTTCCGCTCGACGGCGGCGTGTACCGCCGCGGTCCGCGAGTCGACGCCGAGCTTGGCGTAGATGCGGACGAGGTGGGTCTTGACGGTGGCCTCGCTGATGAAGAGTTGACGGCTGATCTCCTTGTTGGCGAGGCCGCGGGCGAGCAGCGTGAGGATCTCCACCTCGCGGGCGCTGAGGGTGGGCTGGGGGCCGCGCATCCGGCCCATCAGCCGGGCGGCGACCGGCGGGGAGAGCACGGTCTGCCCGGCCGCGGCGGCGTGCACGGCGCGGAAGAGTTCCTCGGGCGGACAGTCCTTGAGCAGGTAGCCGGTCGCGCCGGCCTCGACGGCGCGCATGATGTCCTCGTCGCTGTCGTACGTGGTCAGGATCAGCACGCGCGGCGGTTCCGGCAGGGCGAGCAGGTTGGCGGTGGCCGCCGCGCCGTCGACGCCGTCGCCGAGTTGCAGGTCCATCAGCACCACGTCGGGGCGCAGCGCGGCGGCCTGCCGGAGCGCCTCCCCGGCGGTGGCCGCCTCGGCGACCACGGTCATGTCCGGCCGGCCGCCGAGCAGGGCCCGCAGTCCGGCGCGGACCACCGGGTGGTCGTCGACCAGGATCAGCCGCAGCGGTGTGCTCATCGCGCCTCCCGCAGCGGCAGGCTGACGGCGATCGCGGTGCCCTCGCCGGGTGCGCTCTCGACGGCGACGGTGCCGCCGAGCTGCGTGATCCGCTCCCGGATGCCGGTCAGCCCGAATCCGGTGACGGCCGCGGGGTCGAAGCCGGTCCCGTCGTCGTACACGTCGAGCGTCACCTCCTGGTCGCCGTAGGTCAGGGTCACGGCGGTCCGCCGCGCGTGGGCGTGCTGGCGCACGTTGGCCAGGGCGCCCTGGGCGACCCGCAGCAGGGCCACCTCGTCGTCGACGCCGAGCGGCGCGACGGTCCCCACGACGGCGAACCGGACGGGGATCCCGGTGTCGCGCTCGGTCGCCGCGCACAGCCGCGCCAGGGCGTCGGTCAGCGAGGCGCCGTCGAGCGCCGGGGAGGCCAGGCCGCGGACGAAGCGGCGCGCCTCGGCCAGGTTCTCCCGGGCGGTCGCCGCAGCCTGTCGTACGTGCGCGCGGGCCTGCGCGGGCTCGGTGCCCCATTCCTGGTCGGCCGCCTGGAGCAGCAGGTTCATGCTGGACAGGCCCTGGGCGAGGGTGTCGTGGATCTCCCGGGACAGCCGCGCCCGTTCGGCCAGCGCCCCGGCCTCGCGCTGGCTGCGGTCCAGCTCGTCGCGGGCGGCCAGGAGGTCGTCGAGGGCGTGCTGCCGGGCCCGGTTCTGCCGGTCGAGTTCGAGGAAGACGACGGTGGTGATGGCGGCGACGCCCACCGGCCCGAGCACCAGGCTGGGGTCGAGCCGGTCGGCCAGCCGGATCTGCGCGACGACGACCGCGCCGGTCAGCAGCCCGACCAGCGGCCAGACCGCGCGGCGCGGGAGCTGGCGCAGGCCGACGAAGAACAGCGGGATCGCCACCAGGGCGAAGCTCGGCGCGGCGAGCACGAGCGCGAGGAAGGCGACGAGCACCGCCGCGAAGCGCGCGCCGGGCGCGCGCCGCCCCAGCTCGTTGATCGCGTACGCGGCCAGCAGCAGCCCGGCCAGCGCCAGCACGACGCCGGTGTGGGCGCCCCAGTCGTGGCGTACGACGTAGCGGGAGGCGGCGGCGGCGAGCAGGAGCAGGAAGCCCCACCGCATCGCCGGGCGCAGCCGGTCCTGCCGTACCACCGCCCACCTCCGATCAATTGATCTTGACAACTGTCCAGCGTACGGCAGGAACGGGGCGGCCGGTTCAACCATTCGATGTAACGCGGTTGCATCCGGCGCGCCATGACCGCACCGCGCGCGGCGGCCAGGCTGAGGACCGTCACCTCGATCCGAAGACCTCAGGGAGCATCGTGATGATCCACAACTTCCGCCGCCGGATGGCGCTCGGCCTGGGCGCCGGCGCCGTGGCCGTGGCCGCCGTCACCGGCGTCGCCGTCACCGCCTCCGCCGCCGAGCCGGTGGCGAAGCCGCAGACCGCGACGGTCGCGAAGAGCAACGTCGTGGCGAACCCGTCGCTCGACCTCGACGCGGCGCTGCGCGCGGCCGAGGCGACCGTGAAGGCCGCCGAGAAGGGCGGGCACCGGGTCACCGTGGTCGTCCTCGACCGTTCGGGCACCGTGCAGGTGCAGCTCAAGGGCGACGGCGCCGGCCCCCAGACGGCCGAGTCCGCGCACCGCAAGGCGTTCACCGCCGTCTCCTTCGGCCAGCCCACCTCCGCGCTGGCCGGCCGGGTGACCGGGGCGGGCGCCACCCTGCGCGACATCCCGGGGACGCTGTTCCTCGGCGGTGGCGTGCCGGTGAGCGTCGACGGGCAGGTGGTCGGCGCCATCGGCGTCGGCGGCGCGCCCTCCGGCGACCTCGACGAGCAGTACGCCGACGCCGGCGCGGCCACCCTGCGCTGAGCACGGCCACCCTGCGCTGAATGCTGTGACCCGCCAGGGGCGGGCCTCCGGGACTGCTGACCGGAGGCCCGCCCCTGCGGCGTCGGATCCACGGTGCCCGGCAGGAGGCCGGCCCCGGCGGCGGCACCATCCGTCCGCGTGCCACCGCCCCGGCCTGTCGTGAGCCCGCGTTACCGTGACGGCGATGCCGGTCGTCTCCTGGAGGTTCCCGCGATGATCGACGACGTCCACGACCCGCGCGACGCCCCGCGGGGCGGGGCAATGGAGCAGCGGATCAGCCTGGTCACCCTCGGCGTCGCCGACGTGGCCCGCGCCCGCGCCTTCTACGAGCGGCTCGGCTGGCGCGGCCAAGAGGTCGAGGAGACCGTCTTCTTCCAGGCCGGCGGGCTGGCGCTGGTGCTGTGGGGCCGTGACAAGTTGGCCGCGGACGCCGGCGTGGCCGACGGGAGCGGGTTCGGCGGGATGACGCTGGCGCAGAACGTCCGGTCCCGGGACGAGGTCGACGAGCTGCTGGCGGCGGCCGCCGACGCCGGGGCGGAGGTGACCCGGCCGGCGCGGGAGACCTTCTACGGCGGCTACGCCGGCTGCTTCGCCGACCCCGACGGCCACGTCTGGGAGATCGCCTGCAACCCGGGCTTCCCCCTCGCCGACGACGGCTCGCTGACCATCCCCGACTTCGGCCGGGGTGCCGACGACGTGGAGACCGGCGGCGGCCCGGAGTGACTCAGGCGGCACGGGCTGCTTCGTGGCCCCGCCTCCCGGACCTTGACCGCCTTCGATCGGGGGTACCGGCCGTATGTCGCACGCCGAGAAGCTCGCCGGTGAATTCCGTATTCTGCTGGCCGGCGTAGAGCAAGCGCGAGGGTTGGCAGCCGCCGCCGACAGCAGGGCACAGGAAGTCGGCCGCCGGGCCGCGGGTGCCGGCTTCACCGCCGTGGCAGCAGGCACCACTCGCGTGCGCGACGCGATCAGGGAACTCCAGGGGGCGCTGGCAGTTTTCGCCGACTCCATCACCGTGGCGACGAAGGCCACCACCGCCACCGCGCCCCACACCGCCACACCCGAGGAAGCGGTTGCCGTTCTGGAAACCGTACTGAGCGCGGTTGACAGGGCCCGCGACGCGGCGGTCGAGGCCATCGCCCGGATCGGACGGGCGCAACAGGTCGTCGCCGTGATCCTTCACGGCGGCCAGCCGGGGCCGCTGCTTCACGCTCTGGAGAGCATCAAGCGGGTCCTGCTACCGGTGGTGCAGCGCACCAACACCGCTCGCCAGTTCGTCGAAACAGCGATCGTCGAAGTGCGCCGGTTCGGGGTCGCCGGAAAGATGATCGAGATTGGCGGCCCCGCACCGACCAATCCCGTGCCTGGCGCCGCCGGCGACCCACCGTCGACAGCCGCGACCGGTGGGGCCTCCGCCTTCGCTGGGCATGGCCCGGCTTCCCCCTGGACCAGGCAACCCACCGGCGTTGTCGGCGGATCGCCGACGGGACCACGGACCAGGATTCCCCCCAAGGAGGATGATGAGGTACGGCGTTCACTAGAACTTGAGAACGAGTGCGCCGACACGGTCGCCGATCGGGGTTATCGGGTCCACCAGAACCCCACCAAGCGGGAGATCGCGGCAGCCAGGCTCAACGCTGGCGACACGGGCGATCCGGAGAAGACCCCTGATTACCTCATCGAAGGCCACGTCTTCGATTGTTACGCTCCCACTCCTCCCAAGGCGGTACGCGGCATCTGGGCCGCGGTCTCCGAGAAAGTCGAGAAAGGGCAGACTCAACGCGTGGTGCTGAACCTGGAGGACTGGAACGGGGACCTCGCCGCCCTACAGAAGCAATTCGACGACTGGCCTGTGCCCGGGCTGAAGGAACTCGTAGCGGTGCAGCGGAGCGGTGTGATCGTGCAAATCGTACGGCGGAACTGAGGGAGTGACTGCGAGGATGGCTGTTGAGTTCCGGTTGACGTTGGCAGGCGAGATCTCCCTCGACGAGGTGGCTGAACTCGCCGCACCGAACGCCGTCGAGACGCGCACCTTGTCCGGCAACCGCATGCTCACCTCTGCGCTCAACGAGGAATGCGGCTTCGTCGTCGACATCACGTCGGGCAGCCACGGCTACTACGACGCCGAAGACGACGACGGCTCTCTGTGGGTGTGGGAGCCGGAAACGTACGTCGACATCAACTTCTACATGCGCAAGGACGTCCTGGCCGACAAGGGGATACATAACGTGCTGGCGACCACTGCGCGGGTCCTGAACGAACGAAGCGAGGACGCGGCACTGGTGTTCAACCACAACCTGCTGTTGCTGACCCGGGTCGCGGGGAGCTTGAGCAAACACAGGCCGACGTGGTGGAGCCACCATGAGGCGGCCGATGAGATCGTCCGGCCGTAGCCGCCGCAACCGGGCAGAGGGGTGGGCGGCCCACACCACCGGGGACAGCACGGGCACGGTCACGGCCGTGTCGGCGACAGTCAGCAGGTGGCGCGGCGGGGGTACGCCTCGGTCTCCCGCGCCCACTGCTCCGCGGCGATCGCGAGGGCGTCGGCGGAGACGGTGAGCGTCAGCGGGTAGACCGCGCTGAGCGGCTGCCGCCGCATCCACGGGGGCAGCGACTCGTACGAGAACTCGACGGTCAGCGCCAGCCGGCGGCGACGCAGCACCCGGGCGCGGAAGGCCAGGTTCGGCTCCGTGAAGCGCGCCACCGCCAAGGGTTCCGCCGGGTCGCCGGTCGTCTCGGCCTGCTGCCGCAGCCAGCCCGCCAGCGCGTACGCCTCGGACACCGTCAGGCAGGGCGCGAAGTGCGACCACGCCTGGCCATCGGCGGTGCGGGCGTCGGTCTCGACGAGCAGCCAGTCGTCCCAGTCCGTCATCTCGTCCGGGTCGTCCGGCGGCTCGACGCCCGGCTGGTAGCCCACCGGCCGGATCCTCACCCGCGCGCCGTCGTCGGAGCGGATCTCCATGACGCCATCATGGCCGATCCGACAGCACCGGCGGGCGGATCCGGCCAGTTAGGAGTATATGGGACGGAACAGGTCAGGGTAGGCGGGTCAAGGCCGGTCAGCGCACCGGGTCGTGGGTGCCGCGCGGCACGCCGGGACGGCAACGGCGCAACCGCTCGGCGGCCATCCGCCCGCCGACGGCCAGCCCGTAGCGCTCCACGGCGGCCAGCCCGTACGCGCTGCACGTGGGGGTGTAGCGGCACTGGCCCGGCCAGCGGTGCGACAGCCAGCGCCGGTAGCCGAGGATCGCGGCGCGGCCGACCCGGTCCACCAGCGGCGCCCGCCCGGGGGCAGCGGCCAGCGGCGCCCGCCCGGCGGGGGCGGTCGTCGGCGCCGACGCCCGGCCGGGCGCGACGAGCCGGGCGAGCAGCGCGCCGAGGGTGAGCAGGGTGGAGAAGAGCCCCAGGTTGCAGCCGGGCACGTCGCAGTTGGGCACGTCGCAGTTGCACCCGTCGCAGTAGTCGCGCTTCTTCTTCTTGCGGTGCCGGTCGTGCTTGTGGTTGATCACGGGAGACATCATGCGACCGCCGCGCCACCCCGGGCCCCTCGGATGGCGCTCGGGGTGGCCGGTCGGGGGCCGATGCGGGAAGTCCCGGATGGAGCACGGCCGGTCGGGCGGCGAGGCTGGGTGGATGACTGACACCGACGCGCGGACGACGTCGAGACTCGTGCCGGCGGCCGCCGTCGGCGGGCCGGCGCTCCTGCTGCTCTACGGCCTGCTCCGCCTGGTCGACGGCCTTGACGGCGACCGGGGCGACGGCTGGGCCTGGGACGTCGGCCACACCTTCTTCCTCGTCGCGTTCCTGCTGTTCGGCGCGCTGGTCGTCGGGCTGCGCCGGCTGCTGCTGGCCGTCGCGCCCCGGCGACGGATGCTCACCGAGGCCGCGACCGTGTCGGGGCTGGTCGGGGTGGCCGCCTTCGTGTGGGTGATTCTCGGCGACCTGTTCCCCGGGCTGGCCGACGCCGCCGCGCTGCCCGATCCGGCCATGGTGCTGGGGCCGCTGCTGTTCCAGGTCGGCATCCTCACCCTGCTGGTGCAGGCGGGGACCACGCGCCCCCGGCTGCTGCCGGCGTGGGTGCCGGTGCCGGTGCTGCTCGGGTTCGCGGGGATCGCCGCGGACCTGGACCTGCTGCCCCTCGCCGCCGCCGTGATCCTCGCCGGCCTGCTCCCCCTGCAACGCCTGCGCTGAGCACCTTCCGGCACGGCGGTTTCCCCGCAACGCCCGCGCCGAGCAACCTTCCGGCACGGCCGGTTCCCCCCGACGCCCGCGCCGAACGGCCTACCGCGCGTGCCGCGGCACACCCCCCGAGGGGTCAGCTCCAGACCGTGCGGCGCACCCCGTCGTGGTCGGCGCAGGCGTCGCGTCGCCCGCCGGTGAGGCTGACCGAGCCGTCGCGGCACTGCACGAGGTAGCCCCGGCCGGCCCAGAACTCGGGCGCGCAGTCGAACCAGTCGCAGATCTCCGCCGCCGGCTTGCGGATGCGGTTGCCGCCGCAGAAGTCGTACCCCATCGGGTTGGCGGGGGCGCCGCACCGCCGCTCCCGGACCGGCGTCGGCGAGGGCGACGTGGCGTCGCGTCGCGGCGCGGGCGCGGCCTTCGGCGGCGTGGCGGGCGGCACGATCTTCGGGACGGCGGTGACGCTGGGCGCGGGGGTGGCCGCGACCGCGACCTCGGACCCGGTCGGGTCGGAGGGGTCGGTGTCGAGCAGCGCGGCGGGCACCAGCAGGGCGATGCCGGCGGCGACGGCCACGGTGCGCCGGCCGCCGGGCACGAACGCGAGGGGCCGGGCCTGACCCGGGGTGGCGATCACCGGCCGGAACGGCTTGAGCTGCGCGTGCTCGGCGATCGCCTCGTCGAGCTGGTCGAGCACCGCGCCGCGCTGCTCGATGGCGTCGGCGAAGGCCAGCGTGAGCTTGAACCGGAAGTCGGCGGCGACGTCGGCGGGGAGCATCAGCCCGGAGGTGCGCCGCCGGTTCAGCACCTGCATGAGGGTGACCGGCGCGTGCGGGTCGTGGGTCAGGCCGGTCATCTTCCCGTACGCCCAGTCGCGCCGGCCGCGACCGCCGAGCAGCACCAGCCGGCGGTTGGTGATCACCGCGACCCCGGCGTCGGCGACGCGGACGCCGTCGGGCCTGCGGGCGCGCAGCGGGGCGGGCTCCGGGGCCACCGTCAGGTCCGGCGCGGGCAGCACGGTGGTGTGCCGGACCTCCACCAGTTGCGCGGCCGGCAGCACCCAGAAGACCACCTCGTCGGGGGCCAGCTCCAGGGGCAGCCCCTCGCCCGCGGCGGCCGAGCCGTGGAACTCCTCGGCGAGGGTACGCAGGCGGCGCAGTTCGTCGTCGCGTCGTCGCCATTCCTGCTCGGCTCGGCGGAACTCGCGCCGCCGCCGTTCGTTCTGCCGGTGCGCCCACCGGTACCGCCACGTGGAACCCGTCGAATCAGTCCTTGCCACGCCGACTCCTTCGCCGCGCAGGCCACCAACCGGGGTGTCACCGGTGTCAACGGTGACAACGGCCGACAGGGACACGACGCAACGGGGCAAAATGGCCGATCGGCGGACCAAATCGGACGATAGGCGGGTTTCGCCGGGCCGAACCGCACCCGTCGGGCGTGTCGCCGGGCGGGCGCGCCCGCCCCACCCGACGTCGCGGGCCACCCCGGGAGGGCCGGTCCGCACGCGGGTTGTTCGCCGTACGAGGCACCGGCACGCTCGGTAACCTCAGCGGCAGCCGGGTGTCATCGTGTGCGGCGGCGAGGGGGTGGAGTTGGTGAGGGACCCGCTCCCCGCCGTCGTGATCGGCGTCGACATCGGCACCACCAGCACCAAGGCGGTCGCGTACGACGCCGACGGCAGGCAGCTCCTGCACCACTCGGCCGGCTACCCGTTCGACGAGCCGCACCCCGGCTGGGCCGAGCAGGATCCGCGCCGCATCCACGCGGCGGTGCTGGAGTCGATCCGCACGGCCGTGGCGGAGCTGGGCCGGCCGATCGCTGGCCTGGCGTTCAGCACGGCGATGCACAGCCTGATCGGGCTGGACGCCGACGGCAACCCGCTCACCCCGTCGCTCACCTGGGCCGACTCCCGGGCCAGCCAGCAGGCCGAGCGGCTGCGGGCCGTCCCGTCCGGGCTGGCGCTGCACCGCCGCACCGGCACCCCGGTCCACCCCATGGCGCCGCTGCCCAAGCTGCTCTGGATCGCCGAGCAGGATCCACAGCTGTTCGGGCGGGTGGCGTACTGGGTGGGGATCAAGGACTGGGTGCTGCTGCGGCTGTGCGATGCGCTGGTGACCGACCACTCGGTCGCCTCCGCCACCGGCCTGATGGACATCCACCAGCTCTCGTGGGACTCCGAGGCGCTCGGCGTCGCCGGGATCACCGAGGCGCAACTGCCCGAGCTGGTGCCCACCACCACCGTGCTGCCGGGGCTCACCGTCGAGGCGGCCACCGCGACGGGGCTGCCGGCGGACACGAGGGTGGTCGTCGGCGCGGGGGACGGCCCGCTGGCCAACCTCGGGCTCGGCGCGGTCGCGCCGGGCGTCATGGCCTGCTCGATCGGCACCAGCGGCGCGATGCGGGTGATGGTGGAACGCCCCGGCGTGGACCCGCTCGGCGGGGTCTTCTGCTATGCGCTGACCGAGCAGCGCTGGGTGGTCGGGGGCGCCATCAACAACGGCGGCATCGTGCTCGACTGGGTCGGCGACGCGCTCGCCCCGGAGCTGGGCGAGCACGCGGAGAGGGAACTGCTGGCGATGGCCGCCGAGGCCCCGGTCGGCTCCGGCGGTTTGATCATGCTGCCGTACCTGCTGAGCGAGCGGGCCCCGCACTGGAGCGCGCTGCCGCGCGGCGCGTACGTGGGGCTGACCCACGGGCACCGCCGCGCGCACCTGGTGCGGGCCGGGCTGGAGGGGGTCTGCCAGCAGTTGGCGCTGGTGCTGGCCTCGGTGCGGGCCGCCGGCAACGAGGTGCGGGAGATCCGGGCCAGCGGAGGGTTCGCCCGCAGCCGGCTGTGGCGGCAGATGCTCGCCGACGTGCTCGGCATGCCGGTGCGCTTCCCCGTCGAGCGCGAGGGCTCCAGCTTCGGGGCGGCGCTGCTCGGCATGGAGGCGCTGGGGCTCGTCGCCTCCATCGACGTCGCCGCCGACCTGGTGCACATCGAGGAGACCGTCCGCCCCGACCCGGCCGCCGCCGCCACGTACGCCACCCTGCTGCCGCTGTTCTCCGAGCTGTACAACGCGCTGGTCCCCACGTTCACCTCGCTGCGCCGGCTCGCCCCGGGCCTGCCGCCGGAACCGTCGCCGCGGTAGCCGCCGCCCGCACCCCGGACGCGTCCGCCCGGACGGGTGACGCCGCCGGGCGTGCCACCGGCCGCCCGGTCCGGCTCCATATCGTACAAATGTGAGGAAAGCCGACAAGAAGCGCTCATCTTCCTGGCGGGGCGCGGTGCGCGTACCGCTGGCGGTCGTCACCCTGCTCGCGCTGGCGACGGGGCCGGCGGCGGCGGACGGCGGCGGATCGGCGCCCGGGCCCGGGCGCCCGCCGGCCAGCACGGCGGCCTGGCTGCCCTTCCCCGGCGGGGTGTTCTCGGTGGACACCGGCACGCGCACCGTGCGCTACCGGGCCTGCGACGGCGACACCGGCCGCGCCGCCGACCCGGGCATGCGGGTCACCGGCCGGGCCGCGCGCGGCACGCTGACCCTCGACGGTACGACCTACGCCTACGACGTACCGCTCGTCGGCCGCCGATGGGGCACCCTGGAGGTGGCCCGCCCCGGCAGCCGGCCGCAGCGGCTGACCGGCCCGGTGGTCACCGATTCCCCACCGCCCACCGATCCGGTCGCCGGGCGCCGGCTGCTGCCGCTGACCGACCGGCTCCGGCAGGTGGTCGACGCCACGGCCGGCACCAACCCGGCCGGCGTCGCGGTCCGCGACCTCTCCGGCCGGTACGGCGACCAGCAGGTCGCGGTGAACGGCACGTTCCGCCCGAAGGCGGCCAGCGTGATCAAGCTGTGGATCCTCGTGGAGCTGCTGCGCCGGGCCGACTGCGGCCAGGTGTCGCTGGACGAGGGCGTGCTGGTCACCCCGGCCGACGTGGTCGACGGCACGGGCGAACTCCAGCACGAGACGTTCCCGCAGGTGGTGAGCCTGCGCCGGCTCGCGGAGTACACGATCGTCTACAGCGACAACACGGCCGGAAACGTGCTGATCCGCTACCTGCGCGGGTTCGGCCCGGTCAACGCGCTGGCCGACTCGATGAACCAGTGGCAGACCATCCTGATGCGCAAGTTCCTCGACGAGGACGCCGCCCGGCGGGGCGAGGAGAACTACACCAGCCCGGACGACGTCGTCTCGCTGCTCGGCGCGGTCTGGGACGCGCAGATCCTCACGCCCCGCTCCCGCGACCTGCTGATCGGCTTCATGCGGCGGCAGACCCTGAACACCAAGATCCCCGCCGCGCTGCCGCCCGGCGTGCCGGTCGCCCACAAGACCGGCGACCTGCCGGACGCCTCCCACGACGTGGGCTACTACCTCATCCCCGGCTCCGAGGTCGCGGTCGCGTTCCTCACCTCCGGCCCCATCGCCACCGGCGACGAGGTGGTCCGCCGCCTCGCCCGCACCGTCTACGACTACGTCGCCCAGGGGCGGTGAGCCCCACTCCGGCCGGCCGACCCTGGGACGGCCGGACGCGGCTGCGTCCGGCCGTCCCGGTCAGGGCGCCTCGACGCCCGAGATGCGGTACCTGTGCACCTCGGCGCCGCGGATCGCCACCGCCTGCTCCCCGGCCGGCCCCGCGCCCCGGAAGGCCAGCAACTGCGTGTCGGACTCCCAGCGCTCGTAGACGTTGATCCGGCCCGGCTCGACGAGGTCGGCGCTGATCGCGAAGTCGACGCAGCCCGGCGCGGACCGCGCCTGCCGGACGACCTCGACGCAGTCGGCGAGGTAGGCGTCCCGCTGGTCCGGGTCGACGTAGAGACTGCCGGCGACGATGAGCACTGGTGACCTCCGTGCGAGCGGACGGACCGCGCGATCAGACGCGGCTGACCGCGTTGGCGTGGATGGCCTCGCTCAGGTACGCCGCCATCCCCGGCCTGATTTTCTCGAAGTACGCGGTGAACCGCTCGTCCGCCACGTACATGTCGGCCAGCCCGGTGTGGACCTCGTACGAGCACTCGTAGAACCAGCGGCTGATGAGCTGCCGGTGCTCCTCGGCCAGCTCCATCGCCGCCGGGCTGTCCGCCGGCGCGCCGGAGGACATCACCTCGACGAACCGCCGCCCCCAGTCCTCGTTCTCGGCCTTGTTCCGCAGCCAGTCGTCCTTCGTGTAGCGGGACACGCGCCGGTTCGACTCCCGGTACGCCTCGCTGCCACCCCACCGCTGCTCGGCCTCCTCGACGTACGCGTCCGCGTCGAAGTCGCCGAAGACCTCGAACCGCTCCTGCGGGGTCAGTTGGATGTTCAACTTGCTCGCCTCCATCGCGAACTCGATCGCCGTGACCATCTCCTGGAGCCTCTTGATCCGTACGGTCAGCAGCTCGTGCTGGCGGCGCAGGTGCGCCGCCGGGTCACTCGCCGGGTCGTCGAGGATCGCGGCGATCTCCTCCAGCGGGAACCCCAGCTCCCGGTAGTAGCGGATGTGCTGCAACCGCTCCAGGTCGGCGTCGTCGTAGCGCCGGTAGCCGGTGCTGCTGCGGCCACTGGGCGAGAGCAACCCGATCTCGTCGTAGTGGTGCAGCGTCCGCACGGTCACCCCGGCCGCCTTCGCCACCTGTCCCACCGTGTACGCCATGGTTTCCCTCCCTTCCGTCAACGAGGCTCCCGCCTGCCGTTACGTGAGGGTCAAGCCCCAATTCTGGACCGGCGGGCGGCGGCCCGCCGCAGACCTCCTGGGCGACCGCCCCGAGCATCGCGGCGGCGTGGCCGGGCGCCGCGCAATGCGTCGGCAGCACTGCTGCGCCGCGGGCGTGGGCGTCACACCGAAAGCGTACACATGTATTGACGCTTTTTCGACGCGCTGCTCTACTGCGGGCATGACAACCCTCGACACGCGGGAACAGCCCGCATCGCAGCTCGAGATCGCCAAGGTCGTCGAGCACACGGCCTGGCTGGTCGACGAGCACTACGTATTCGCCGACGTCGCGGCCCGGCTCGCCGGGCTGCTGCGGGCGGAGACGGACCAGCACCGGCAGGCGGCATCCTGGTCGGCACTCGCCGGCTCGCTCACCCGGACGCTCCAGTCACTCAACGGCGACCGCCACCTGGGGGTGAAGTTCCACGACCGGCCGCTGCCTGACGACGGCGGGGACCCGCTGGCCGACGCGCTGCCCTCGATGGCCCGGGCCAGCCTGGGCGGCATCCACCGGGTGGAGCGGCTGCCCGACAACGTCGGCCTGGTGCGGATCGAACCCGCGCTGTTCTCCCCCACCCTGGCCGGGGCGGCGATGACCGCCGCGCTGCGGGTGGTCGCCGACGCCGACGCCCTGATCCTCGACCTGCGCGGGACGATCGGCGGCGACCCGGAGATGGAGGCGCTGGTCTGCGGGCACCTCTTCGACCGACCGACGCACCTCTACACCATGCGCCAACGCCACCTGCCCGACCGCCAGTTCTGGAGCCCCGCGCCGCTGGCCGGAGCCCGCTTCGGCGGCGAACGGCCGCTGGCCGTCCTGACCAGCGCGACGACCTTCTCCGGCGGCGAGTCGCTCGCCTACGCCCTCCAGCAGCACGGCCGGGCCACGGTCGTCGGCGAGCGGACCGGGGGCGGCGCCCACCCCAGGACGGGGTTCCCCGTCCACCCCCACCTGCACCTCTCGGTGCCGGTCGCCAGCCCGGTCAACCCCGTCTCCGGCACCAACTGGGAGGGCACGGGCGTCGTTCCGGACGTCGAGGTGCCGGCGGCCGAAGCGCTCGACGTCGCCCACCGGGCCGTCCTGCGCAAGCCGTCCCACCACTCAGCGTGAACGGTCAGCCGCGTCAGGCCCACTCCTCGTCGGGATCGCCGTCCACGTCGGACGGGGAGGCCGCGGCCGCGCGGTCGGTGGCGCCGGGCCCGGGGTCGGGCGGTGCGGGCGCGGGGACCGGTGGGCCACCGTGCGTCCACGGCGTCTCCTCGACGGCAGGGAAGATCCCCGCCGGCATGAAGGAGTCCGACAGGGTGGTGTAGCAGAGCCGCTCCCCCACCTCGGGCACGCTGCCCGGCGGGGCCGTCAGCCCCCGGCCCATCCCGCCGGAGAGCTCCAGCACCACCTCGGTCTTGCCGTCCGCCGCCGGGGTCACGAAGACCACCTTGGCCTTCTGCGCCGGCCGGGTCGGCGAGAACAGCGTGGCGCCGACCGGCATCGGCACCGGCTCGGTGGTGACGACCTGGACGCGGGGGCGCAGCACGGGCCGCTTGCCGGTGTCGTCCACCCGCTTCGGGTCGGCCAGGGTCACCTCGCCGACGAACGCCTCGCCGGTCAGCCGGTGCTCCGCCATCACCAGCGGGTCGTCGTAGGCGCGCTGGACGGCGTACGAGGTCAGGGCGCGTTCCAGCCGGTGCAGCCGCTGGGCGGCGGCCACCGCCCCGTCGCGGCGGGGCTGCGGCGCGCCGCCCGCGTCGACGTGCTCGGCGTAGCCGGTGAAGGCGTCCTTGTCGCCGTCCCACCGGCCGGCCACCCGGGCGCCCGGCGGCAGGCCGCGCAGCAACCCCACGCCACGCCACATCAGCTCCCAGGTGGGCGCGAGCTGGTCGCGCAGCAGCCGTTCCAGCTCCGCGTACGCCCCGGCGCGCGCCTCCGGGTCGTCCTCGGCGGCGGCGTACGCGGCGATGGCCGGGGCGAGACGGTGGTTGTCGAAGTCGGGGTCGGTGGCCGGCCCGGCGGGCGGGCAGACGGCGGGGTCCTCGGCCCGGGCCGCCGCCTCGGCCCCGGTGAGCCCGGCCGGCGGGTCGATCCAGCCGAGCAGCGCCGGCAGGTGCAGGTCCTCCACCACGCTCTGCCCGGTGGCCCAGTGCAGGGTCAGCGCGTCGGTCATCGCCACCAGCGCCGACGAGCCGGGATGCTCGGCCCGCTCGGCGAAGAAGGTCAGCCACCGCCCGAGCACCGGCACCGACGGGTGCACCGGGTGTTCCCCGTCTGGACGGCGGAAGCGGGTGGAGCGGCCGAGCAGCCGCAGGAAGGTGACCCCGGCCGGGTTCGGCACCAGCAACTGCGGGGCGTCGACGTACCGGTACCGCACGTCCTTGCCCCGGTCGATCGGCACCGCCTCGGAGACCCCCCGGAACCCGTCCAGGTACGGCAGCACGGTCGCGGCCAGCTCGGCGGTGAACCGGTACCGCTGGTCGCGGTTGCGGGGCTGCGGCACGATCAGCAGCCGCCCCGCGTCGGGGGCGTCGCCGACCAGCGCCGCCAGCGGGGCGTTCGCCTCGCCGGCCATCGCCAGCGGCACCAGCACCAGCGGGCGCTCGGCCAGGTGCAGGTGCCGGACGGTCGCCACCGGCTGGGCCACCCCGGCGGCGAGCGCCTGCGCCCGGGCGAGCGCGCGGAGCGTACTCATGCGGGGGTCCCGGCGAGGGCGTCGGCGCGCAACCGGGCGGCGGCCCGCAGCAGCGCGGCGGCCTCCTCCTGCCCCGGCTCCGGCGTGCGCTCGTCGGCGGCCAGCGCCAGCACCGCGTCGACGTCCGCGATCCCGCCCAGCGCCTCCCGGACCGGCCGGCCCAGCGACCCGGTCTGGCCACGCGCCTCGTGCCGGCAGAAGTACGCCAGCTCGCAGGCCGCCAGGCAGTCCGGCGCGTAGCGGGCCTCCACCCGGGACAGCGCGGCGAGCAGCGCCGCGGGCTCGGCGGCCAGGTCGGCGGTGAAGTCCTCGGGAACGGCGGCCAGCAGCGCGTCGAGCCGGGCCATCCGGTCGAGCTGGCGGCGCAGCACCAGCAGCTGCTTGCGCACGTCGACCAGGCTGGCGACCGGCTGGTTGGCGAAGTCCCGCGGGCAGACCAGCACCACGTCGTGCGACACCAGCTCCGGGTCGTGGCCGGCGGCGGCGAGCAGCTCGCGCAGGGCCAGCACGTAGACGGCGGCCTGGGTCGCGGCGGCGGACACCTTGGCCGCGTCGGCCTGGCCGTCGACCACCGGGAACGACTTGATCTCGACCACGTGGAACCGGCCGGCGAGCCGCGCGGCGACCAGGTCCGGCTCCAGGTGCACCCGGCGGCCGGCGACGTCCAGGCCGAGCAGGGGATGGTCGAACAGCGCGGCGGCGTCGCCCGTCCCGTCGCCGGGCGTGGCGCCGGTCAGCAGCTCGGCGGAGCGCCGGTGCCGGGCGGCCGTGTCGTCCTCGACGCCGTCGCCGAGGTCCGTCCAGGTCGCCGCCGCCGGCACCGGTACGCCCAACCGCTCGGCGACCAGCCGCAGCAGCTCGGCCCCGCCGTCGGCCTTGACCTGCGCCTCGAAGGCGTTGCCGCGGGTGATGGCGAAGCGGGACTGCCCGAACCGGGCGGGGAAGCCGATCCGCTCGGCCAGCTTCGGCTTGTCCACCCCGGCGCCGTCCAGCACGGCCCGCCGGGTGCAGCCCGGGTTGCCGGTCAGCGCGGCGATGGTGCGGGCGTTGTGCCGCCTGGGTGGCACGCCGCCGCGGATCGCCGCCAGTCGCTCCTCGCTGCTCGTCACGATCCGCCACGATAGGCGGTCCCCGCCGGCCGCGCCGGGCGACGCCCCGGCGACAGGGCCCGGGACGCCACCCGGCGCGCCTGCCCGGTCAGCCCGAGCGGAGAGAGCCCGCTCAGCCCCGTGCCGGAGAGAGCCCGGTCAGGCCGAGCCGGAACGACCGGTCAGGCCACGCCGGAACGACCGGTCAGGCCGAGCCGGAGAGACCGGCCAGGAGCACGGAACCGCCGCAGCAGACCACGCCGAGCACGCCGAACGTGACCAGCAGGATGCTGTAGTTCGACCACATCCCGAACTTCGTCACGTCGGTGCCGTGCCCGTCGTGGACGCGGTTGCGCCACCCGCCGAAGCGGAACGACAGGTGGTGCACCGCGCCGGGATGGGCGACGAGCGCGGTGGTCATCGCGGGAATGCCCATGAAATCGGTGTAGCGGACGTCGTGCGGGCCCGCCGGGACGGCCACGTGCCAGATGCCCTCGCCGGGGATCGGCACGACCTGGCCGTCGACCTTGAACTTGCTGGTCGAAGGGGCGGGGACGAGGTACGGCCCGCGGTTGACCGAGACGGCCAGCACGGCATGGCCCGGGGGCGGCGGGATCGGGTGGGGGTAGGCGACCAGCGGGGTGACCGCGCCCGGCCCTGGCGGGTACGACGGGTGAGGGGGATACATCGCCACATCCTGGCACGCCCCGGCACGCGGACCGGGCCGCGCGCGCTGTCGGGGCGGCGGACGGCCGGGCCCCACGGGGCACGCGGCGGTCAGCGGCCGGAGGAGCGGTTCCAGGGCGAGCGGGGCAGGGCGGTGCCGGCCGTCGGGCGGCGGTCACGGCGACGCCGGCGCCGCCCCGGGGTGCAGGGCGGCCGGGAGACGGTGTGCACGGGCGCGGGGGCGGGCGCGGCAGGCTGCCGGCCGATCAGCCAGCAGAGGAAGCGGGCCATCGGTGGGCTCAGCCGACCGCGAGGCGCTCGGCCTCGGACCGGGAGATGTCGTACTGGGCGCCGCAGAAGGTGCACTGCTGCACGTAGCGGGTGCGGATCGGGATGATCGGGACGAAGAACAGGCTGAACTTCGTCGACCGGCGGGTGATCACCTGTGCGGCGTGGTTGCCGCAGTTGCGGCAGACCTGCTGCACCACGCCCGACCGGCTGACCTTGGTGCGGAGCCCGAAGATGAAGAACATCGCCCGGCAGTACCCACTGTCGGGCCCGCAATCACCACCAGGGCGGGGTCAGGAGCGGGAATTCCCGGCGGACGGCACGGCCGACAGCCCGCGCAGGAAGGCCAACCCCTCGACGGCGAGCACGTCGGGGTCGGTGGCGAGCGGCCGCCACACCGACATCGGCACGGCCAGGGCCGGCGCCGTGAACGACTCGATGCTCAGCTGACCGGAGTAGTCGACCTCCGCGAGGGCGGCCAGCATCGCCGGCCAGTCGAGGTGGTCCCCGCCGGGCACGCCGCGGTCGTTGCCGCACACCTGCACGTGGGCGAGCCGGTCTCCGGCCGCCCGGATGGCGGCCGGCAGGTCGCGTTCCTCGATGTTCATGTGGAAGGTGTCCAGCGCGAGCCCGAGGCCGTCGATCCCGTCGACCACCTCCAGCGCCTGCTCGACGGTGTTGAGCAGGCTGGTCTCGAACCGGTTGAGCGGTTCGAGGGCGATCGTCACGCCCCGCTCGGCGGCCTCGGCGGCCAGCGGCCGGAGCCGGTCCACGAGGCGCGCGGTGGTGGCGCGTCGCGCGTCCGCGTCGAGCAGCCAGGTCCGCCCGGCCGGCGCGTAGAGCGGGCCGGCCACCACGGCGGCCCCCGCCTGGCCCGCGGCCCACAGGCAGTGCCGCACGAAGTCGGTCGTACGCCGCACGACCTCGTCGTCGTCGGCGAGCAGGTCGTGGTCGGGCAGCAGGCCGGCGCAGACGGCGGGGGCCAGGTCCAGCCCGGCGAGCAACTCCCCGGTCGACACGGGATCCCAGTCGCCCGGCGCCTGGATGGGCAGCTCGACGGCGTCGAAGCCCCACGCCTTGAGCCGTGGGGCGAGCCGGGCGAGCGCGTCGTCGGTCAGCGGCGCGACCCACGCCCACGTGTTGATGCCGATCTTCATCGCTGCCCTCTCGCCCTCCACGTCGATGAGATCCGTCGACTGTAGAGGATCACGAAGGCGCCATGGCCGGCCGACGCCGGGGCACCCGCTCGTCGGAAGTGAGCGGGTGCCCCGGTCTAGCCGTGGCCCGCCTGCCGGTACGGCAGGCTCGCACGGTCACCACTGGCCGACGGATGAGTTCGTCGCTGTCAGTCGCCGCTCATTCGCCGGCCCGAGTGGTCACCCTTCTCGTGGCTCCCGGTCGCCGCCCTTGTCCTGGCTCCAGTCGCCGCCCTTCTCCTCGCCGGACTCGTCGCGCTTCTCGTCGCGCTTCTCATCACGCTTCTCGTCGCGCTTCTCGTCGCCGGACTCGTCGCGCTTCTCGTCGCTCCAGTCGCCGCCCTTGTCCTGGCTCCAGTCGCCGCCCTTGTCCCGGCCCCGGTCGTCGCCCTTGTCCTGGCCCCAGTCGTCGCCGGAGTCGTCGCGCTTCTCCCAGCCCCAGTCACCGCCCTTGTCCTGGTCGCGGCCGGCGCGCTCCTCGTCGCCCCAGTCGCCACTCCTGTCGTCGCGCTTGTCCCGGTCCCGCTCGTCGCTCTTGATCTGGCCCCGGATCTCGCCGTTCGGGTACTTCTTGGTGTGCACGTTGACGTACGTGACGCCGGCCTCGATCGCGTCGACCAACTCGTCGAACTCCCCGGGCTCGATGCCCTGGTCGGCGGGGCCCACCACGTCAGCGGGCTTGATGGTCCCCTCGATCTTGGCCGGGGAGGCGGGGCAGGGCTGGACGCCCTTCGGCGCGCCACCCTTCGCGTCCTTGAGGTTCGAGCAGAGGAACGCGGCGATGCCGCCGCTCTGGTGCCTCCCCCCGAAGTGGATGTGCGCCTGCTCGACGTCCTTCAGGTCGTCGTAGCTCAGCCGCCACTTGATCTCCTTGTTCCGTTCGTCGATGTGCGCCTCGAACTTGCCCGAACCGGGCGTGGAGATCGTGAGCGGGTCCTCCTCGTAGCCGCTGAGCTTCGCCCGCACGGTGTCCCCACCGCGCCGCGAGTCGTCCCAGTCCCACGAGCTGTGCGACTCGCGCGACTCCTGCCGGTCCCGCGAGTCGTCCCGTCCGTCGCCCATGGCGGCGTTTCCGACGGCGACCGCCGCCACCGCCGCGCCGGCCGCCATCGCAACCGCCCACAGGCGAGTACGTCCCATCATCACTGCTGCTCCTTCCTAGACGAGGCCTGGCCCACGCTCACGGACGGCCGTCGACCATCCGTCGGAGGCACAGGCGGAAGGCGCCGTTCAGCCGAGAACGGAGACACGATGCGCTACGGCACTCAGGCTGGAGCAGGCGCCCTCTATGATGAAATTGTCCCATATTCCCCATATGCCGTTGCCTCTTCCCCGAACCGACCGTGAGAGACTTTCGCGACCTGTGGACCGCCTGCGCCGGCCCTGCGGCACTTGGACACGCGAGAGCCCCCTGTCCCCCGATGGGGTGACAGGGGGCTCTCGCTCCCGAGGTCAGCTCGTCGCCTGAACGGCCTCCGGCTCCAGGCCGGGCACCTCGGCCGGCAGCCAGATCGGCTGCCAGTCCTTCATCTCGTGGAAGCGGCGCAGCTCGAACAGCCCCGAGAGCGACCCGGCCCAGCCCGCGTACGGGGGGTTCTGCTCGTCGAAGCCGGACTGCACGAAGGTCAGCTTCGTCTTGCCCTGCGACTCGGCCAGCTCCCAGGTGCTGACGCCGATCGGGCCCCAGTCGACCGAGAGCTTCCGGCCGGGCTCCAGGTCGACGACCTTGGCGGCGTGACCGGACTCGAAGCCACCCATGGCGTAGCGGCCGCCGACCCAGGGCTCGATGCCGATCGGGTAGCCGAACCAGGCGCTGGCCTGCGCGGAATCGGTCAGCGACTCGTACACCTTGGCCGCCGGCGCGTCGATCAGCACCTCGCCGCGCATCTCGGCGGAGGTGAAGTCGACCTTCGGCAGCAGCGGGTCGCCCTCCAGGTGGGCGGCCAGGTTGGCGAGCGACAGGCTCCAGAAGGTCTGCAGCACGCCGCGGATGCTGCTGCCGCTCATCGCCTCGGCGAAGTCGAAGTGGCTCTGGGTCAGCGTCAGGACCGTGCTGTCGGGCCCCTCGGCGCGCAGGGCGAACTCGGTGGTCGTCTCGACCCCGTCGAGCAGCCAGGCGAAGCGCAGGGTGTCGTCGTCGACGTGCAGCAGCCGCTGGTGCGGCGCGTCGCCCTCGGGGGTGTGCCGGCCCCAGAACTCGTACCGGTGCGGCAGCTCGACCTCGACGTGCTCGGCGAGCCAGACGCGCAGCTCGGCCGGGTCGGTCAGGGCGCGGCGGACGGTCGCGACCGGCGCGGCGAGGCGGACGGGCACCTTCATCGGTTCACTCACGGTCTTTCCCCTTCGGATAACAGGCCACGGCGAGCTTGAAGGCGTCGCCCTCGGCGCCCCCGTAGCGCGTGAAAAGGTCCTGCAGGGTCGCCTGCAGGTCGTGCAGGAACTGCTGACGTTGCTCCGCCGGCACCCGGATCTCGCCGGCCACCCCCACCGAGGGAAGCTCGGGGGCGGCGCGGTCCAGCCCGGCGATGTCGGCCTGGACCTCCTCCATCAGGTCCAACAGGTAGCCGAGGCTCAGCTCGTCGCGGGCCCGCCGCAGGCCGATCCGGCCGACGAGCCGGGGCGACAGCCAGTAGGACCGGGCGGCGGCCTGGTAGATGCCTTCCGTGATGCCGCGGACCTTGCGCTCGCTGACCTGCTCGACCAGGCCGGCGGCGACGAGCTGCTTGACGTGGTAGTAGACGCGCTGCGGGGTCTGCTCCAGCCGGGCGGCGACCTCGGTGCAGGTGCGCGGCTCGGCCAGTTGCCGCAGCACCTCGACGCGCTGCGGCTTGAGCAGGACCTCGGCCTGCTCAATCCGTTCCAGGTACAGGACATCTCTCATGGCAAAAATCAGTTTGTACGTACAAAATTTGTTTGTCAATGGGTTCGTCGAAAGCCGCGCCGGCCGGGCGGCGCGGCTTTCGACGCGGGTCAGGGCAGCCAGTCGGGGCGCAGCGGGTAGCCCGTCGCCCCCTCCGGGCCGTTGCGGGTGGCGAGCACCTGGTGCAGTTGGATGCCGTTGCGCTCGAACGCCAGCCGGGAGCCGGCCATGTAGAGGCCCCACACCCGGGCCGTGCCCGGCCCCACCTCGGCGACGCAAAAGTCCCAGTGCTCCACGAGGTTGCGGCCCCAGCCGGCCAGCGTCAGGGCGTAGTGCCGGCGCAGGTTCTCCTCGTGCTGCACCTCCAGCCCGACGTCGTGGATCTCGCTGACCACCCGCCCCGGGCCGGCCAGCTCACCGTCCGGGAAGACGTACCGGTCGATGAACGCGCCCGAGCGGTGCGGCGCGTGGTTGTCGGCCCGGGTGATGCAGTGGTTGAGCAACCGGCCGTCCGGCCGCAGCCGGTCGCGCAGCGCGGCGAAGTAGGCCGGGTAGTTGCGCACCCCGATGTGCTCGGTCAACCCGATCGAGGAGATCGCGTCGAACTGCTCGCGCGGCGCGTCCCGGTAGTCGAGGTGGCGCACCTCCGCCAGCCCGGTCAGCCCCTCCCGCTCGATCGCTGCCCGGGCCCACTCGGCCTGCGCCCGGGACAGGGTCACCCCGAGCGCCTTGACGCCGTACTCGCGGGCGGCGTGCCGGACCATGCCGCCCCACCCGCAGCCCACGTCGAGCAGCCGCATCCCGGCCCTGAGCGCGAGCTTCTGCGCCACCAGGTCGTACTTGGCCGCCTGGGCCTGCTCCAGCGTGTCGTCCGGCGAGCGGAAGACCGCGCAGGTGTACGTCATCGACGGGCCGAGCACCTTCTCGTAGAAGGCGTTCGAGACGTCGTAGTGGTGGGAGATCGCCGTGCTGTCCCGGATCCGGGAGTGCCGCAGCCCGTTCACCAGCCGCTTCCAGCGCGGCTGCGCCTCCTGCGGCGGGGGCGGCGGCGGCATCAGCCGCTCCCAGCCCAGCCCCCGGACCAGGGCCAGCGCCTCGGCCAGCGGGGGCGTACGCAGCCGCAACTCGTCCTTGAGCACCCGCAGCGCCTCGTACGGGTCGCCCGGGTGCACGCCCTGCAACGCCAGGTCACCGCTGACGTACGCCCGGGCCATGCCCAGGTCGCCGGGGGCGGTGAGCAGGTAGGTCAGGCCCCGCTCGGAACGGATCGACAGGGTGATCCCGGCGTCGGCCGGGCCCACCGCGCTGCCGTCGTACCCGGTGACCCGCACCGGAAGGCCCCCGCTGGTCAACGCGCGGACGACGTCCGCCACGCGCGGACCCGTGCGCCGGCCCCCCGCCGGCGGGGAGGCGGGAGCGCTCGCCGCTCCCTGGTCTCGATCGGTCAGGCTCATTCTCGCGCTACCGCCTTCTCGTACAGTCCCGTGAGCCGGTGGTCCGGGTCGTAGCGGTCCTTCACCGCGCGCCACGTCGCGCCGCCGTAGAGCCGGTCGAAGGACTCCCGGTCGTAGTACGCGTCGGAGTAGAGCGACTTGTGCCCGCCCAGCTCCGACACCATTCGCTCGATCACCCGGTTGACGTCGCCGTCGGCGGCGCCGGCCGCGATCGGCACGCTCCCCCAGAAGCCGATGTTCACGTAGTCCTGCCCCGGCCGGAGGGGATACAGCGGCCAGGCGCGGGCCGACTCCGGGCCGGACGGCTCGCGCAGCCGCAGCGGGCACAGCCAGACCGGGGTCATCCCCACAGCCCGGGCGAACCAGCGCAGGAACTCCGCCGTCCGGTCCAGCGGGATCTCCACGTCCTGCACCACCCGCTCGCGCGCCGGCTGGCCGCGCAGCCGGTCGATCCGGGCGGCCACGCCGTGCCGGTGCTCCAACCGGACCAGCCGGTGGTAGACGTCGCTGCGCCGCCACCGCGCCGGCCACATCCGCCGGACCATGGGGCGCTGCACGCCGAACGCCGCCGAGCACCAGAACCAGTCGGTGTCCCAGCGCCAGAGATAGTCGTACGTGGTCAGGGCGTCGCGCGTGCGCCGGCGCAGCGACCGGTAGTAGATGTCCTGACCCGTGTAGTCGCTGGCGTGCGGGGCGTCGTCGGTGAAGGTGCCGAGCACCAGGTACGCCTCGCCGGGGCTGAACATCACCCCGTCCATCGCGTCCACGGTCTCGCCCGCCCAGGAGCGGGTCGCGGTGACCTCGGCGACCGCGTCGGCGAGGGCCTCCAGCCGGGTGAACCGGACGTTGCGCAGGGCCACGAAACGGCGTACCGGCTGCAGCTCGATGCGCAGCCGGGTGGCGTAGCCGAGGCTGCCGAGCGAGTTGGGGAAGGCCGCGAAGAGGCCGGCGTGCTCGCCCTCCGGGCGGGCCGTGACGAGGTCGCCGGCCCCGGTGAGCACGTCCAGCTCGACCACCGACTCGTGCGGCAGCCCGTTGCGGAACGAGGTCGACTCGATGCCGAGCCCGGTGACCGCCCCGCCGAGGGTGATGGTGCGCAACTGCGGCACCACCAGCGGCATCAGCCCGTGCGGCAGGGTCGCGTCGACCAGGTCCTCGTAGGTGCACATGCCCTGCACGTCGGCGGTGCGGGCCACCGGGTCCACATCGAGCACGCCGGTGAGCCCGCTGACGTCCAGCCCCGGCACCCGGGGAGCGGACCGGGGACGGAACAGGTTGGAGGTGCGTTTGGCGAGCCGGACCGGTTCACCCGCGGGCACCGCCGCGTACGACCGTCGCAGCTGGGCCACCGCGCCGTCGTGGTCGACCGAATGATGATCCACACGCACCGCGCACATGAGATCACTGTACGCGCTCCCCGCTCCCCGCCGTGGGATGTCCACGGTGGCCGTTTCGCGCCGCGACGGCAGCGACGCCGTCCGACGGGGGCGGCCGACCGGCAGGCCGGCGACCACGGTGGCCGCGCGGCTCCCGTCGGCATAGCGTGGGCGTCATGCCGAAAGCTGTGTGGAACGACGTGGTCGTGGCCGAGAGCGACGACACCGTGCTGGTGGAGGGAAACCACTACTTCCCGCGTACCGCCCTGCGCGACGACCTGATCCGGGAGTCCGACACGCACACCGTCTGCCCGTGGAAGGGCACCGCCTCCTACTACACGCTCGTCCACGACGGGCGGACCAGCCCCGACGCGGTCTGGTACTACCCCGACCCGAAGGCGGAGGCGGAGATGGTCCGCGACCGGGTCGCGTTCTGGAAGGACGTCCGGGTCGTCGACTGAGCCACCCCGCCCGGAGCGGCCGTGGCGGCGCGGCTGACCGTCAGCCCCGGTAGGTCCACGCCCGCCGACCCCCGGCGGCGACGACCGGGACCGGCACGGGCGGGGCCTCGCGGCGGCGCAGCAGCAGCGACAGCACGGCCGCCCCGATCGACAGCGCCCCCGCCACGTACCAGGCCGGCGCGTAGTCGCCGAGCCGGTCCCGGACCAGCCCCGCGCCGGTGGCGGCGAGCGCCGCGCCGACCTGGTGCGCGGCGAAGACCCAGCCGAAGACCACCGCGCCGGACGCGCCGAAGTACTCCCGGCACAGCGCCACCGTGGGCGGCACCGTGGCAACCCAGTCCAGCCCGTAGAAGACGATGAAGACCAGCATGCTCGGCTCGGCCGTGGCCGCGAAGAGCCCCGGCAGCACCAGCAGCGAGCCGCCGCGCAGCGCGTAGTAGGCGCCCAGCAGCAGTCGGCTGTCCACGCGGTCGGTCAGCCACCCCGAGGCGACCGTGCCGACGATGTCGAAGAGCCCCACCAGCGCCAGCAGCCCGGCGGCGGTGGTCTGCGGCATCCCGTGGTCGTGCGCGGCCGGCACGAAGTGCGTACCGACCAGCCCGTTGGTGGTCGCGCCGCAGATCGCGAAGCCGCCGGCCAGCAGCCAGAACGGCCGGGTCCGGGCCGCCTGCCCCAGCGCGCCGAGCGCCCGCGCCGCCGCCCCGCCGGCCGGCGGCGTCGGGGGCACGACCTCGGTCGCGCCGTAGGCGGGCAGGCCGAGATCCGCCGGGTGCTCGCGCAGCAGCCACACCACCAGCGGTACGACCGCCAGCGCCGCCCCGGCGACCACGAGCGCCGCCGCCCGCCAGCCGTACGCGTCGACGAGCATCGCGACCAGCGGGAGGAAGACGAGCTGCCCGGCCGCGCCGCCGGCGGTGAGCACGCCGGTGACCAGGCCACGGCGGCGCACGAACCAGCGCCCGGTGACGGTCGCCACGAAGGCCAGCGCCATCGACCCGGTGCCGAGCCCGACCAGCACGCCCCAGCAGAGGACGAGCTGCCAGCTCGCGGTCATGAAGACGGTCAGCCCGCTGCCCGCCGCGACCGTCAGCAGCGCGCCGGTGACGACCCGCCGGATGCCGAACCGGTCCATCAGCGCGGCGGCGAACGGCGCGGTGAGCCCGTAGAGCAGCAGGTTGACCGAGACGGCGGCGGAGATGGTGGCCAGCGGCCAGCGGAACTCGGCGTGCAGCGGGTGCAGCAGCACCGAGGGGGTGGCGCGGAAGCCCGCCGCGCCGACCAGCGCGACGAACGCGACGGCGGCGACGGTCCAGGCCGGGTGCAGGCGACGGGGGCGGGTCACGGCTCGGGTCACGCGTCGAGTCTGCGGATCGGGCCGGCCGACGACGAGTGGCCGGAAAGCCATCATGCGCAATAATCGGGCCATGTCCGTCCGCCCGCACCGGATCGCCGTGCTCGCCACCGACCAGGTCGTCGGCCTCGACCTCGGCACCCCCGCCCAGGTCTTCGGCACCGCCCGCGACCCCGACGGTGTGCCGCTCTACCAGGTCGACACCTGCACCGCGGGCGCCCTCCCGGTGCGCAGCACCGCCGGCTACCAGGTGCTCCCCGACCACGGGCTGGAGCTGCTGGAGACCGCCGACACGGTGGTCGTCCCCGGCGTCCACGGCGGGCCGCCGATGCACGACGGGACGCTCGACCCGGCGGTCGGGGACGCGCTGCGCGGGGCGTACGCGCGGGGCGCCCGGATCATGTCCATCTGCACCGGGGCGTTCGTGCTGGCCGCCGCCGGGCTGCTCGACGGTCGCCGGGCCACCACCCACTGGGCGTACGCCGACCGCTTCCGGCGGCTGCACCCGACGGTGGACCTCGACCCGGACGTGCTCTTCATCGCCGACGACCGGCTGCTCACCTCGGCCGGGGTGGCCGCCGGGATCGACCTCTGCCTGCACGTCATCCGCACCGACCACGGCAGCGAGGTGGCCAACCAGGCGGCCCGGCGCTGCGTGGTCCCGCCGTGGCGCGACGGCGGCCAGGCCCAGTACATCGAGCGCCCCGTGCCGAAGTCGGCGGACGCGGGCACGGCCGGGGCGCGGGAGTGGGCCCGCCATCGGCTGCACGAGCCGGTCAGCCTGCGCGACCTGGCCGGGCAGGCCCGGATGAGCGTACGCACCTTCACCCGGCGCTTCCGCTCCGAGACCGGGATGAGCCCGGCGCAGTGGCTGCTCCAGCAGCGCACCGACCACGCCCGACTGCTGCTGGAGACGACCGACCTCACCGTCGACCAGGTCGCCCGCCGCTCCGGCTTCGGCACCGCCGCAGCGCTCCGGCAGCAGTTGCATCAGCGCGTCGGCGTGACCCCGTCGACCTACCGCCGCACCTTCCGGCACCCCTGACCCCGCACCTCGCGCCCGCCCCGGCGGGTCAGTGCGTGCGGAGCATGCGGAGTTGCGCCAGGTGCTTCGGGAGGTGGACGCGGGTGTGCAGGTCGAGGGTGCGGCCCCAGGGCAGGGTGTCGTCGACGACCAGGTCGAAGCCCTCGCGCAGGTGGGTGTCGACCGGGGTCTCCGCCGCCGGGCCGAGCCGCTCGGTCAGCGCGCACAGCTTCTGGCTGGTGGCCCGCAGCAGGGTGGCCAGCCCGTCCAGCCCGCCGCACTCGACGACCAGCGCGTCCACCTGCGGGCGGTGGATGGTCTCCAGGTCGTAGTACGCGAACGGCGAACCGGCGATGACCGCCTCGGTCGCCTCGGTCATCAGCTCGTCGTTGGCGGCGAGGTGGGCGACGATCTGCTCGGCGCTGAGCTGCCCGGCCGGCGGCGGCCCGAACCCGCCCGCGTCGATCTCCGCGAGCACCTCCTCGTACGCCCCTCGCAACGCCCCGCTGTCCATGCCCCCAGTGAATCCCGTCCCGCGCCGTCCGCCCCGGCGTTCCCGCACGTGGTTCACTCGGACGGGGCCGGACGGACGGTGAACGCGACCCGGACCGGGCACGGGGCCGGCGGTCCGCGGACGGCGGGCCAGCCGCGTCAGCGGCGGCGGGGCTGGCGGGCGCGGAGGTAGTCGGAGACGACGTACTCGCCGAGATCCTCCAGGTCGGGGGTGAACATGCGGCCCTTCGAACGGCGGGCGACGGCGTCGACGAAGCGGCGCAGGCCGGGATCGTCGCCGAGCATGAAGAGATTGAGCGTGGCGCCGTAGCGGGTCAGCCGGTCCACCTCGCGGACGGTCGCCGCGATCGTCTCCGGCAGCGGCGGCCAGTGGAACAGCGCCTCCCCGTCGTCCGGGTCCAGGTGGGCGGTCGGCTCCCCGTCCGTGACCACCAGCACCACCGGCTCGGCGTCCGGGTGCCGCCGCAGGTGCCGGCCGGCCAGCCGGAGCGCGTGCTGGAGGTTCGTGCCCTGCTGCATGTCCGGCTCGACGGCGGCCAGCTCCTGCTGGGTCAGCGGCAGCGCCTCCCGGCCGAAGCCGACGATCTGCAACGCGTCCTGCGGGAACCGGGTGGCCATCAGGTGCGCCAGCGCCAGCGCGGTCTGCTTCATCGGGCCCCACCGGCCCTGCGAGATCATCGAGTAGGAGAGGTCGACGCAGAGCGCCACCGCCGCCGACGCCCGCCGCTCGGTCTCCACCACCTCGAAGTCCTCGACGGCCAGTGGCACCGGCACGCCCGTCCCGGCGCGACGGACGGCCCGGGTCAGCGTCCGCACCACGTCCAGGGGCTGCTCGTCGCCGTACTCCCAGGGGCGGGAGCCCCCGCTGACCTCGCCGGCGGCGCCCGCCGAGCGCAGGTCGTGCTGGCCGCGCGGCCCGGCCGTCAGGTCGGCGAAGACCCGCCGCAGCGCGGTGCCACCGAGCCGGCGCAGCGCCTTCGGGCTCAGCGTCAGGCCGTCGGCGTCCCGGCTCACCCATCCTTGCCGGCGCAGTTCCCGCTCCAGCTCCCGCAGCCGGCGTACGTCGTCGGCGGCGTCCCGGCCCAGCGTCCGGACCACCGCGTCGACGTCGACGTCGTCCAGGGTGGCTCCCGGGTGTTCCTGGTCGAGCTGGTCGAGCAGCCCGTCCAGTTCGGCGATCTCGCCGAGCGCGCCGGCGGCCTCGCCGTAGCCGAGGGGCCGCTCGCCGCGCACCCGCTCGCCGCGGCCCCCGTCCAGGTCGGGCCGGATCGCGCGGAGATTGGCGTCCAGGGCGGCCAACTCCCCGGCGAGGCGGTCGCCGAGCGACTGCCGCATCAGGCCGGCCAGTTCCTCCCGCTGCCGGTCGGACAGCGAGCGCAGCAGCCGCTCCCCGGCGGCCGACCGGCGGGCCAGCACGTCGACCAGCTCGTCAATATCGGCCGGCTGCTCCGGGAAGAACTCGCCGTGCCGGCGCATGAACTCGGCGAACGCGTCGGTGGTGTCCTCGGACCGGGCGTGCCGGGCCAGCAGGTCGTTCAGGTCGCGCATCATCTCGGCCAGCCGCCGCTGGGCGGCCGGGTCCGCCGAGGCGCGCACGGCGTCGCGCAGGCCGGCGAAGCGCTGGCCCAGCAAGTCGTCGCGGAGCCCGTCCAGGATCCGCTGGTACGTCCGGCGCGCCTCGTCGCTGGCCCACCGGTAGCCCGTCAGCTCCTCCACTGCCCGGGCGGTCGAGCGGGGCAGGTTGTCCAGCACCGCCTCGGCGAACCGCGCGGCGTCGCCGTCGCGCCCCCGCAGCTCGTCCCGCTCGGCGGCGAGCGCCTGGTCGAGCAGGGCCCGGGCCCGGGTGACCGCCCCGTCCAGGTTGCCCCGACGCAGCGCCTCCCGGCGCAGCCGCCTCGCCCGGGCGGCCAGGTCGTCGAGGCCGCCGCGCCCGTGCGGGCCCCGGCGCAACAGGTCGCGCAGCGCCTCCCGGAGGCTGCCGCCGGCCAGCACCTCCGCGCCGACGGCGTCCACCGCGCCCCGCACGTCGTACGGGGGCGCGAGCGGGTCGGGGCCGCCGCGCCACTGCCCGTACCGGAACCGGTTGCCGGCCATGCTCAGGCCCGGCCGCCGTAGCGGGTCCGGCCGGAGTCCGTGACGTCCTTGCCGAGCCGGCGGGTCAGGTGCAGCCCCTCCAGAACGAACTCGACCCCGGCGGCGGCCTGCTCCGGGGTGGGCGCGTCGCCCAGGCCGAGCCGGTCCAGCGCCTTGGCGAGCCCGGGGACGGTGCCCACCTGGCGCAGCAGTTCCGCGGAGCTGACCAGCTCGCCGGTCTCGATCACCGCGTCCTCGTCGACCAGGGCGGTGAAACCGGACAGGTCCAGCCCCGCCAGCCGGGCCCGGAACGTCTCGGCGGTCGCGGTCCGCAGCAGGTGGCCGAGGATCTCGGCCTCCCGCCCCTCCTCGCCGCTCTCGAACTCGACCTTGCCCCGCAGGGTGGAGGTCACCGACACCGCATCGCCCACCCGGGCCACCGGCGCCTCCGGGCGTACCCCGTCGGCGGTCTCCGTGGCGGCGAGCAGGCCGGCGCGGCGCAGCGCGGCGGCGGCGACCGTCTCGGCGGCGGCGATCGCGAACCGGGCGGAGACCCCGGAGCGCGGGTCCACCGACGGCGACTCCCGCACCGCGCGGGCGAACCGCGCGAGCACCTCCAACACGTGCTCCGGCACCTCGGCGACCAGGTCGGCCTCCTGCCGGATCAGGGCCAGCTCCAGGTCGAGGTCGACCGGGTAGTGGGTACGGACCTCGGCGCCGAAGCGGTCCTTCAGCGGGGTGATGATCCGGCCCCGGTTGGTGTAGTCCTCCGGGTTGGCGCTGGCCACCAGGAACAGGTCCAGCGGCAGCCGCAGTTGGTAGCCGCGGACCTGGATGTCGCGCTCCTCCAGCACGTTGAGCAGCGCCACCTGGATCCGCTCCGCCAGGTCGGGCAGCTCGTTGACCGCGAAGATGCCCCGGTTGGTGCGCGGCACCAGACCGAAGTGGATGGTCTCCGGGTCGCCGAGGGTGCGCCCCTGGGCGATCCGGATCGGGTCGACGTCGCCGATCAGGTCACCGACGCTGGTGTCCGGGGTGGCCAGCTTCTCGCCGTACCGCATCGAGCGGTGCAGCCAGGCGACCGGCAGGTCGTCCCCGGCCTCGGCGACCAGCGCCCGGGAGGCCGGGGTGAGCGGGTGCAGCGGGTGCTCGTTGAGCACCGAGCCGGCGATCACCGGGGTCCACTCGTCGAGCAGCCCGACCAGCGAACGGATGAGCCGGGTCTTGCCCTGGCCCCGCTCGCCGAGCAGCACCATGTCGTGCCCGGCGAGCAACGCCCGCTCGACCTCGGGCAGCACCGTGTCGTCGTAGCCGACGATGCCGGGAAAACGGTCGGCGCCGGAGCGCATCCGGGCCAGGAGGTTGTCGCGGAGTTCCTGCTTGACCGTGCGGTACGCGTGGCCGGCCGCCCGCAGCGCGCCGAGCGTGCCGGGCAGGTCGGCCGGTGGGACCGGGGTAACCGGGGAAGGCGCAGTCACCCGACCAACGCTAGCTCACGGAGACGGGGCGCCCGGTCCGTCGACCGGGCGCCCCCACCGTCGTACGGCTCAACCACGACCGCAGCGCCCGCAGGCGCCCCGGCGGCGCAGGTGGTACGCGTACGTGGCGGCGCCGAGCGCGACGCCCCAGAACGGCCAGAGCAGCATCGGCGCGGTGGCCAGGCTGGCCTCGCCGAAGTCCCAGAAGTCCGGGGTGGCGAGCAGGCCGAGGGTCGCCGCGGTGACCGCCACCGCGACCAGGGTGGCCGGGACCACGGCCAGCCTCACCGGCACCGGGCGCCCGGCCAGGCCGACCATCCAGCGCGGGAACCGCTCGCCCCAGCGCTGCACCAACCCGAGGGTGAGGATCGCCCCCACCAGCGCGAACCCGCCCAGCCCGGCGCCCGCCCACACCATCCCGGAGTCCCGCATCTCGTCGAGGAACGCCTTGTCGATGCCGAGCGGGATGCCGACCGCCCAGGCGAGGCGGGTGACCGCGTACAGGGCCGGGATGGTGGCCGCGACCCAGGCCGCCCAGCGCCCCCAACGGGCCGCCGCCGCGGGCGAGGTCCAGCCGCGGTCGGTGCCGTCGCGCCCGCACCCCGGGCAGGCGCTGGCGGTGCGCCGCTGCCAGTTGAGCACGGCCCCGGCGAGCAGCACCCCGCCGGCGACGGCCGCGAACCGGGCGAACAGCGCCCAGGTGAAGACCTCCGCGTAGTCCACGGGCGGCCAGCCGAACGGCGCGCCGACGATCAGGATCGGGGCGTACCCGAGGATGGTCAGCACCCCCACGTCCGGCACCACGACGGCCAGCAGGACCGCGACCGTCCACCCGTACGCCGACAGCAGCGTCCGCAGCGCCCGGCCCGGACGCCGCGTCGAGCCGGTCATGGCGAGCGCGGCGACGGCGGCGCCGAGCAGCAGCGCGGCGAACAGCGGCGGCCCGACGGTGGTCGGGACCAGCCGCAACAGGTTGATCTCTCCGCCGGGGTCGTTCGCCCCGAACGGGTAGCCGACGCCGGTGACGGTGGAGACGAGGGCGAGCACGCCCCACAGGCCGAGCCAGGCGGCGGCCAGCGGGGCGAGCCGATCCGACCGGCGCACGGCCGGCCGGCGGGTGGGAGGAAGGGTCGTCGTCATGCCTCCAGCCTCGGCCGACGGGCCCCCCGACTCCTCCCGTGCGACGGTGAACCGGCTCCCCCTCGGGAGGGACCGCCTCAGCCGGACGGGGTAACGAACCCCGACTCGTACGCGGCGATCACCGCCTGGGTGCGGTCCCGCACGCCGAGCTTGGCGAGCACGTTGCCGACGTGGGTCTTCACGGTCTCCACCCCGACCATCAGGTGCGCGGCGATCTCCGGATTGGACAGGCCGGTGGTCATCAGCCGGAGCACCTCGGCCTCCCGTTCGGTGAGCCGGGCGGCCGCCAGCCGGTCGGCGCCCCGCCCCCCGTACGCCCCGGCGAGGCGGCGGATGGCGGCGGGGAACAGCAGCGACTCGCCCCGCGCGACCACCCGTACCGCCTCCACCACCTCCGCCGGCCGGGCCCGCTTGAGCAGGAACCCGCTGGCCCCGGCGCGGAGCGCGTCGTAGACGTACTCGTCGTTGGCGAACGTGGTCACCACCAGCACCCGGGGCGGGTCGGCGGAGGTGGCGAGCAGCCGCCGGGTGGCCTGGATGCCGTCGATGCCGGGCATCCGCACGTCCATCAGCACCACCTGGGGGCGTAGCCGGGCGACCAGCGGCGGCACCTCCGCGCCGTCGGTGGCCTCGCCGAGCACCCGCAGGTCGGGCTGGGCGTCGAGGATGGCCCGCAGCCCCACCCGGATCAGCTCGTCGTCGTCGACGATCAGCACGCCGGTGGTCGTCGTCGCGGTGTCGGTCATCGGGTCCCCTCCAACGGCAGCCGTACCCGGATCCGCCAGCGGTCACCGTCGGGCCCGACGGTCAGCCGGCCGCCGAGCAGCAGCACCCGCTCCCGCATCCCGTCCAGGCCCCGGCCGCCCCGGCCCGGGTCGGCACGGCGTCGGCGGCCCATCGCGTTGTCCAACTCCAACTCCAGCGCGTCAACGTGCACGTCGAGGCGCAGCGTGACCGGCCCCCGACCGTACCGGGCGGCGTTGGTCAGCCCCTCCTGGACGATCCGGTAGCCCTCCCGGGAGACGGCCGCGGGCAGGTCGGCGAGGTCGCCGGCGCACCGCGCGTCGACGGGCAGGCCGGCCGTGCGGGTGTCGGCCACCAACCGGTCCAGGTCGGCGAGCGTACGCTGCGGGGCCGGCGCGGACCGCCCGCCCTCGGTCTCGCGCAACAGCCCGAGCACGTGGTCCAGGTCGTCCATGGCCGTACGCCCGGCCTCCTCGATCGCGGTCAGCGCGCGCCGGGCGAACTCGGGGTCCCGGTCGAGCAGTTCGCGGGCCACCCCCGCCTGGAGGGTGGCCACGGTGAGCGCGTGCCCCACCGAGTCGTGCAACTCCCGGGCCAGCCGGTTGCGTTCGGCGAGGCGGGCGGCCCGGGCCTCCAGGGCCGCGATCCGTTCCCCCTGCGCGGGACCGAGCAGCACCGGGGCCATCGACACGGCCAGCGCGCCCAGCCCGGCGACGGTGTAGCCGAGCGCCACCAGCACCACAACGCCCGCGACGGTCAGCCAGCCGGTGTCCCGCCCGTCGAACGGCCCGAACCGGTCCCCGCTGGTCATCCCGGTGTCGAGGCCGAACTGCTGCCCGATGAAGGCCAGCGCCATCGGCACGGCGCTGAACAGGGCGGCCACGACCAGCCCGCCGCTGACCAGGTGGAGCCCGATCCAGAGCGCCGAGCGCAGCCGGGTCTCCCGGTCGGCGGCGTGCCCGGGCGCCGGGTCGGGCAGGTCGACGCCGAGCAGGGCCCGCGCGGCCGCGATCTCCAGCGCCCGGGGGCCGTCGAGGAAGACCGGGACCGCCGCGATCGTCGCCGCGACGACGAGCAGCCCCAGCACCAGCGGCCGGGGCACGTCCGACTGCGTCAGCATCTGCGCGAAGGCCACCGCCAGCAGCACGTACGGCAGCACGAGCACCCCGCCGAGCAGCAGGAAAACGCCGCGCCGCCAGGTGCTGCCGGCCACCAGCGGGGCGAGGACCGTGGGGGGCTTCACCCGCCCATTCTGCCGCCGGCCCGACCCGGCCCGACTCCCCCGCGTCGGGGAGATCGGTGACACGGCCGGCGGCCGGACCGCGGTGCGCGGCGGGGCCGGTCCGGCCGGGGTGCTGTCCCCTGCCGCCGTGTCGACCGGTCCGGCCCGGGCGCTTTCCCCTGCCGCCCTGTCGACCGGTCCAGCCCGGGCGCTTTCCCCTGCCGCCCTGTCGACCGGTCCAGCCCGGGCGCTTTCCCCTGCCGCCCTGTCGAACTGAATCGTTTGCGACATCAGCCCGACAGGGCCGGCCGACAGCGGCGGGCGGCAGGCAGCGGCAGGCCAGCAGGCAGCGGCAGGCCCGCAGCGGCAGGCGGCGGGGCGTCAACGGTGCTCGTCGACGTAGCGCTGCGGGTCCTTGTCGGTGAAGGGCAGGTCGCGGCCGTTCCGGTGCTCGCCGTAGAAGGTCAGCCAGCGGCGGCCCAGCTCGGCGCGCAGCTCGACGCTCGCGTGCCGGCGGAAGTCCGGCAGCGCCTCGTCCTCCTCCTCGGCCAGGTGCTCGCTGTTCTCCCGCCGGGCGGCCCACACCGCCGCCCACCACTGCTCGGAGCCCACCGGGTGCAGCTTGGACTCGGCGACCGCGTCGCGGATCTTGTTGTGGTCGCCGATCGCGTCGACCGTCTCGGCCTCGCCGTCGTCGCCGTGGCGCACCAGGTGCGGGTAGAGGATCGCCTCCTCCGCCTCGGCGTGGATGTCGAGGTGCAGGGCGAGCGCGTCCCAGATCGCCAGCAGCTCGTGCTCGTCGCGGGCGTCGTCGAGGCGGGCGAATCCCCGCCGGAAGGCGGCGTGGTCGTCGAGGATCATCGCGGTGATGTCGTCCATCGGGCTCACTTCCGGTTCGGGCGCGGAACGAAGCGGACGGTCCCGAAACTACCCCCGTGTCCGGTGCGCCAGGCCCGTTTACGGCGGCCGGCGCCGGCCGGGGTGAGCGGCGATAGGGTCGGTGACCGTGACCTACCTCGCCGCGGATGAGCGCTACGACCAGATGACCTACCGCCGCAGCGGGCGCAGCGGGCTGCGGCTGCCCGCGATCTCGCTCGGGCTGTGGCACAACTTCGGCCCGGACCGGCCGTACGAGCGGCAGCGGGACATCGTCCGCCGCGCCTTCGACCTCGGCGTGACCCACTTCGACCTGGCGAACAACTACGGGCCGCCCCCGGGCGCCGCCGAGGAGAACTTCGGCCGGATGCTCGCCACGGACCTCAGGGCGTACCGGGACGAGCTGGTGATCTCCAGCAAGGCCGGCTACCTGATGTGGCCGGGCCCGTACGGCGAGTGGGGTTCCCGCAAGTACCTGGTCTCCTCGCTGGACCAGTCGCTGCGCCGGCTCGGGCTCGACTACGTCGACATCTTCTACTCGCACCGGTTCGACCCGGACACCCCGCTGGAGGAGACGATGGGCGCGCTCGACGCCGTCGTCCGCTCCGGCAAGGCGCTCTACGTCGGCATCTCCAACTACGACTCGGAGCAGACCGAGCGGGCCGCCGCGATCCTGCGCGACCTGGGCACCCCGCTGCTGGTCAACCAACCGTCCTACTCGATGCTCAACCGCTGGACGGAGGACGACGGCCTGCTCGACACGCTGGAGCGGGTCGGCGCGGGCTGCATCGCCTACAGCCCCCTCGCCCAGGGCCTGCTGACCGACCGCTACCTCGGCGGGATCCCCGCGGACTCCCGGGTGCGCACCAGCGTCTTCCTCAACGAGAGCGACCTCGACGAGAAGAAGATGGCCACGATCCGGGCGCTCGGCGCGATCGCCGAGCGGCGCGGCCAGTCCCTGGCCCAGCTAGCACTCGCCTGGGCGCTGCGCGACCCGCGGATGACCAGCCTGATCATCGGGGCGAGCAGCGTGCCCCAACTGGAGGCGAACATCGCCGCGCTGGACAACCTCGACTTCACCGCCGAGGAGCTGGCCGAGATCGAACGCCACCTCGGCTGATCCCGCCCGGCCCGCCGGCCGGCCCGGGGTCAGCCGGCGGGCGGAAGGAACGCGTCGAGCCGACGGCGTACGCCGGTCACGTCCAGGCCGTGCGCGATCGCGTGCTGGGCGGCCGTGCCGTACGCGCGCAGCTCCTCCCGGGCCACCCCGACCGAGAGGATCCGGACGCACAGCGGCAGCACCTCGGCCTCCACGGGCCGCCAGAGCAGGTTGTACCGCGGCTGGTTCGACACGATCCGGTCGAGGCCCATCTCGTCGGCGATGCGCCCTGCCGGGCCAGGTCGTCGAAGGCGCGCAGCCCGCTACGGCCCAAATTCCGATGCCTCATGCCGTCAGCTCCCCGTCGGCCGGCGCCGGCGCCAGCAACTGGTAGAGGATGTGGTCCTGCCACTCACCGGCGATCTTCAGGTACTGCGGCGCGATGCCGTACGGGACGAAGCCGTTGCGGGTCAGCACCCGCTGGGACGCCGTGTTGTGGATGAGCGTCTCGGCCTGGAGCCGGTGCAGCCCCAGCTCGCCGAAGGCCAGCCGGGCGGCCTCCGCCACCGCGCCGGTCGCGACGCCCCGGCCGTTGTGCGACCGGCTCACCCAGTAGCCGATCGCCGCCGACTGGAACGCACCCCGGGTGATGCCGTTGACGTTGATCCTGCCGATCAGCCGGTCGTCACCGTCGACGATGGCCAGTGGCACCATCGCGCCCCGGGAGTGGGCCTCCAGCGCCTGGGAGATGGCGTCACGCTGGGCGTCGAGGGTGAAGAAGGCGTCGTCGCGGGCGGGATCCCAGGGGGCGAGGAAGTCGCGGTTCTCCCGCAGCCGCTCGGTCAGCGGGACCGCGTCGTCGGGCGTGATGAGGCGTGTGTACCGCACGTTCATGATCTCCGTCTCGGGATCGGGCAGGTCACCGTACGGCAGCCGGGCCCGGCTCGACATGCCGTACCGCCGCCGCGACGGCCACCCACCCCCACGATCCGGTCGCGCCGAGCGCGGCGACCAGGAGCGCCGGGCAGAACACGTTCTGCGCCACCCCGTGCAGGTTGAAGGCGCCGAGGTACTCGGCCTGCGCCGACTCGGGGGCGAGTTCGTGGGCCAGGCCCCACGCCGAGGCCGCCTGCTGCAACTCGGCGACCGTCCCTTCCGACCGGATTAGGGGGTTGAACCCCTATTCCGTGGCCCCCACCGCGCGCCGGAGCCCCGCCGACCGCGCCGCACTCCCGGCCCCGCCGGTACGCCCGGCCACCGCCGCCCCACGGATCTCGGACGTCCTGCCGCTCGGGACGCAGAACGGCGGGCGGGCCGGTGGAGTGGCTCCACCGGCCCGCCCGGGCCCCGCAGGGTGTTTCGTCGTGGACCGTCAGAAGCAGGTGACGATGCCACCGATGGCCGGGTTGGCCCGCGCGTGGTACCAGACGTTGCCGGCCGAGTCCTCCATGAGCGCGCCCCAGAGCACGCAGCTCGGGCCCACGTACGTCTTGGCCGGGCCGGCGTAGTAGAACTTCAGCCCGTCGTCCTGCACCGCCGGCGCGTAGTCCGTGTCGACGTAGGCCATCGTGCGGGTCGCCACCCCCACGTACGCGGACTTGAGCGTGACGGTGCAGACGTAACCGGTCAGGTTGTTGCGCAGCAGGTGGATCGTGCCCAGCTGTTCGCCGGTGTCCTTGCGGATCGGGTCCTGATCCACCCGCGTGTAGCCGACGCCGCACACCGCCTCCGGCGTGTACGGGTTGACCGCCGCCTGCGCCGGGACAGCCACCACCCCGATCAGAGCCGCCGCCGCCGTCAGCGCGACGGCGATCCTCCGCATCACTCGGAACACCCCGTTTCCTCCCCTTCGTCCGAACGATCTGGTTGCCGGACCAGATTGGCAATTCCGCCGCCCGGGCGCGTATGGCGCTTCCCTACACCCACAAGGGCGTCGATATGTTCCCGGAGGCCACCCGAAGCTCGTCACCTGCGCAGTGCGCGGCGTTACATCGACAGCCGTCGACTATGACGTATCGCACGGTCAGATTCCGGTCACGGACAGATACGAGTCCGGTATCAGTCGCGCTCCGGACCCCCGGTCACGCCACCGGTGATGCTCGTACGCCTCGCCCACCTCGATGTCAGTCACCACGATGGGATCGACCTCGACGCAGGGCAACGGCTCGCGGTGACTGCACCTGGGCCCGCCTCATCCGGCACGGCAGTGGCACGTAGCGGCCCTGCGAGCACCGAAATACAAAACGCCCTGGTCGGGGGTTTCCCCCAACCAGGGCGTTTTCAAGGGTGGAGCCGAGGGGACTCGAACCCCTGACCCCCACACTGCCAGTGTGGTGCGCTACCAGCTGCGCCACGGCCCCTTGCGGTTGTCCCGGTCGCCCGGGCACGAGAGAACTATACACAGCCCCCGCCGCATGGTCATCTCGCGGGGGTCCCCACCCGGCGGCGGCTCAGTTGAGCGCCGGGTCCGGCGGGAAATGGGCGACCGCCGCCATCATGCCGCCCTGCCGGCGCAGCACCATCGGCCACAGGTCGTCGGGCCGGTCCACGAAGCCGTCGCCGGGAAGCGCGTCCAGCACGAACCAGGAGCCGTCCTCGATCTCCTGCTCCAACTGCCCCGAGCCCCAGCCGGAGTAGCCGGCGAAGACGCGGATGCCGCCGATGCCCTCCCGCAGCCGCCCGGGGTCGACCGACAGGTCGAGCGTGCCGACCGCGCCGGAGATCGGGTGGAAGCCCCTGAGCCGCTGCACGGGGTGGCGCATCCGGGCCAGGCAGATCGCCGAATCGGGCTGGACGGGCCCGCCCTCGAAGAGCACCGCCGGATCGCGGGCCAGGTCGCTCCAGTCGCCCAGCACCTCGGCGACCGGCACCTCGGTCGCCCGGTTGAGCACCACGCCGAGGGCGCCGCCGGGCTCGTGCGCGACGAGCAGCACGACCGTACGGTCGAAGTTCGGGTCCTTCAGCGCCGGCGTCGCGACCAGCAGCCGCCCGGCCATCGACCCCGTAGCCCGCCCGCCGATCGCCTGCCCCTCTCCCTGCATGTCGGACCCCCGTCAGACCGACCGCACCGGGACGCCAGGGGGCACCGGTGCCATCCGCGCTGTCAACGCCATGCCTGGCACCATAGCCTGCCCCCGGGGCGGTGGCTAAGGTCTGACGGTCGGGTGATCGACAGACATGAGGGAGGACCGATGGGCGTCACGGCGGAACTCGCGGTGATCGGGGGCTCTGGGCTCTACGCGCTGCTCGACGGGGCGACCGAGCACGAGGTGGACACGCCGTACGGGCCGCCGTCCGACGCCGTCACCATCGCCGAGCTGGGCGGCCGGCGGGTGGCCTTCCTGCCCCGCCACGGCCGGGACCACCGCCACCCGCCGCACCTGATCCCCTACCGGGCCAACCTGTGGGCGCTGCGTTCCCTCGGCGTACGCCAGGTGCTCGCCCCGTGCGCGGTGGGCGGGCTGCGGCCGGAACTCGGGCCGGGCACGTTCGTGGTGCCGGACCAGCTCATCGACCGCACCAGCGGGCGGGCGCAGACCTACTACGACCGGGGCGCGGTGCACGTCTCGTTCGCCGACCCGTACTGCCCGGTCGGCCGGCGTACGCTGCTCGCCTCGGCGGCGCGGCGGGACGTCCCGGCGGTGGACGGCGGCACGGTGGTGGTGGTCGAGGGCCCCCGCTTCTCCACCCGCGCCGAGTCGCGCTGGTTCGCCTCGATGGGCGGCGCGGTGGTGAACATGACCGGGCACCCGGAGGCCGTCCTCGCCCGGGAGCTGGCCCTCTGCTACTCCTCGATCGCCCTGGTCACCGACCACGACGCGGGCGTGGAGGGCGGCGGCGCCGTGACCCAGGAGGAGGTGTTCCGGGTCTTCGGCGAGAACACCGACCGGCTGCGGGGGCTCCTGCTGGACGCGGTCGCCACGCTGCCCGCCGAACGCGACTGCGACTGCGGGCGGGCACTGGACGGCATCAAGCTCCCCATCACGCTTCCCTGAGGGGCGGGCGAGCGGCGAAAAGCCCGAGATGCCCGGGGCGCCCCGATAGATTGGGGGGCGATGGCAACGGTCCGCGACACCACGTACGACCTGCTCCGTGCCCTCGGCATGACCACCGTCTTCGGCAACCCGGGCTCCACCGAGGAGCCGTTCCTGCGGGACTTCCCGGACGACTTCCACTACGTGCTCGCCCTGCACGAGGCGTCGGCGGTCGGCATGGCGGACGGCTACGCCCAGGCCACCGGCCGGCCGGCGCACGTCAACCTGCACACCGCGCCCGGCACGGGCAACGGCATGGGCAACCTCGTCACGGCGTGGCACAACCGGACCCCGCTGATCGTCACCGCCGGCCAGCAGACCCGGGAGATGCTGCTGCTCGAGCCCCGGCTGACCAGCAGGCGGGCCACCGAGCTGCCCCAGCCGTACGTGAAGTGGAGCCACGAGCCGGTCCGCGCGCAGGACGTCCCGGCGGCGCTGATGCGGGCGTACGCGACCGCGGTGCAGCCGCCCGCCGGGCCGGTCTTCCTCTCCCTGCCCCTCGACGACTGGGCGCAGCCCGCCGACCCGCCCCCGCCCGTGCGGACGGTGGCCACCCGGTTCGCGCCCGACCCGCAGCGGCTGCGGGAGTTCGCCGCCGTGCTGGCCGCCAGCCGCGCGCCCGCGCTGGTGCTCGGCGCTGCCGTGGACCGGGCCGGCGGGTGGCCGGCCGCGGTGGCGCTGGCGGAGCGGCTCGCCGCCCCCGTCTGGTCGGCCCCCGCCCCGGAGCGGGCCGCCTTCCCGGAGGACCACCCCCACTTCCGCGGGGTGCTGCCCTTCGCGATGGGGCCACTGGCGGAGGCGCTGGACGGCCGCGACACCGTGCTGGTCGTCGGCGCGCCGGTGTTCCGCTACTACCCGCACGTGCCGGGCGACCATCTGCCCGACGGCACCCGGCTGTTGCACGTCACCGACGACCCCGACGAGGCGGCCCGCGCCCCGGTTGGCGACAGCCTGCTCGGCGACGCGGGGCTTGCCCTGGCCGCCCTGGTCGACCTGCTGCCGGCGACCGACCGGCCGGCACCGCCGCCGCGCCCCGACCCGCCTCCGCCGCCGGACGGGCTGCCACCGGCACCGGACGCGCTCTTCGCGGCCCTGGCCCGGCACTGGCCCGCCGACGGGGTGCTGGTGCAGGAGTCGCCGTCCAACCTGCCGGCGCTGCGCCGCCGGCTGCGCAGCACCCGACCCGGGTCGTACTTCACCATGGCCAGCGGCGGCCTCGGGTACGGCCTGCCGGCGGCCGTCGGCATCGCGCTGGCGCAGCGCGACACCGGCCGGGGCCGGCCGGTGGTCGCGGTCATCGGAGACGGCTCGTTCCACTATTCGGTGCAGGCCCTCTGGACCGCCGCGCGGCTGCGCCTGCCGCTGGTCGTCGTGGTGCCGGTCAACCAGCAGTACGCCATCCTGAAGTCGTTCGCCGACTTCAAGCACACCCCCGGGGTGCCCGGACTGGACCTGCCGGGGCTGGACGTCACCGCCATCGCCCGCGGCTACGGCTGCACAACCACCGTCGTGACACACCCGGACCAGCTCGGCGACGCACTGGCCGCCGGCCTGCGGGCGGACGGCCCGACGGTGCTGCCGGTGCCGGTCAGCACCGAGGTGCCCCGGCTCCTGTGACCCGCCACCCGGCCGGCGCCGGCCCGCCTCCCGCGAGCCGGCGCCCCGTCAGCTCGTCGTGAGCCGCAGCGGCGCGCCGGTGACCACGTCGAGCACCGTCCGGTCGCCGAGCGGCGCCTTCAGCGTGGCGGTGACCGGTTCGAGCTTCAGCATCGCGTTGCACGGGCCGGTGGCGGTGGTGACGACGCCGCCGACCACCACCACGTCGTCGTGCTCCTGCACCAGCGGGGTGATCCCGGTGTCGCAACTGCCCACGCCGAGCCGCCAGGTCAGCGTGGCGCCGTCGACGGACCGCAGGTCCTGGGCGCTCACCACGCCCTGCGGGGCAGGACTCGACGGCGCGGCCGGCTCGGGTACGGCGGTGACGGCCGTGGGCGCCACGGCGACCCGGGCCACCGGCGCGGAGAGTTCCTCCACGGTGAACAGCCACGCCGGCACCTGCGCCTCGCCGCGGCTGGTGCGCACGGGTGCCGTGCCCAGCTTCACGGCGGTGACCGTCAGCGGGACGCAGGCGGTCTGCGGGGTGCTGCTGACCGGGCCGTCGGGGCCGGGCTCGACGGTGGGGCCGCCGGTGCCGGGCCGGCCGGGGAACTTCGGCCCGGCGGGGCCCTTGGGCCGGCCCCCGCACGGCGGCGGGTCGCCCTGGTCGAGCTGCCCGTACGCCGTGGCCGCGCTGACCAGCGGCACGGTGAGCGTGCCGTCCGGGAACCGGATGGCGCCGTCGGCGGGCTTCTCCGCGGGCAGGGCGACCTGGTCGCGGTACCAGCCGTTGAGGAAGGCCAGCTTGGTGTCCTCGGTGAAGCCCGGATCGCCGAGCAGCACCGTCGGGTCCTGCATCGGCACGTATCCGGTCGTCCACGCCGGGGTCGGTCGCCACGCCTCGGCGACCTCGGTGGCCCGGGACGTGAACGCCATCCGGCGGGGATCGCCGTCGGAGAGCTCGATCGGCTTGGAACCGGCCGCGGCGCACCCGGCGACGATCATCAACAGTGGCAGGCCCAGCAGGGCGGCGGTACGGCGCATGTCGGTTGGACGACGGGTCGGCGCCGCCGGTTCCCGCGCTCAGGTCTCCCCGCCGAGATCCGTCTCGTACGCCTGCCAGATGAGGTCCGCGCCGCGCTGCCGGTGCCGGGCGAGGGCGCGCGCCAGGTGCCCGGCCCGACCGAGGAGGTCGTCGGCCGACGCCTCCGGCAGTTCCGCCGCCCGGTGCAGGGCGGCCAGCGCGGCGGCGATCGCGGCGTGCTCCCGGGCCAGCAGCCGCACCCCGTGCTCCAGCCGGGGCGCCTGGCCGAGCAGCTCGGCGTAGAGCCCGGCGGGCCCCTCGGTGACCCGGACGTGCTCCGCGAAGCCCTGCCGCACGGGCCCGAGCCGGAGCAGGAACCGCTCCCGCCAGCACGGCTCGGCCGGCGGGGCCGCCAGGGCCCGGGTGAGCGCGTGCAGGTCCCCGAGCAGGGTGGCCGGGGGCCGGCGGGCGGCGGGCGGCCGGAGCGCCCCGGAGACGGTGGACGGCTGCTGGATCGGACCGGTGACCATGGGCGCACCTCCCGCGTGGCGTCTGACCGCGTACAGCGATGGTGGACCCGGGGCGTTTGCCCTGTCCAGAGGCGGCGGAGCCTCATCCGCCCCGCTGGCCGCGAGAGCCCCAGAGACCCCAGCGACCCCACCGGCCCCACGGATGACCCCGCCCCTGCGGCCCGCGTCCGGGCCCGGAAACGACGATGCGCCCCGGTCCGGTGGACCGGGGCGCATCGACTGGTGGTGGAGGTGCCGGGAATCGAACCCGGGTCCTTCGCCGCCTTGTCAGGGCTTCTCCGAGCGCAGCTCGCTGTGCCTCTACTCGGCCCCTCCGATCACGCGAGCGAGTCGGTGTGACGGGCCCAGTCGCTGATTGATCTCGCCGCACGGACCCCGCGACCGGGTCCGGTTGGCCAGCCTTCTAGCTGATGCCGGCTAACTGGGTCGAAGGCGCTCCCAGGCCGACAGACTTGCTACTCGCCTCAGGCGGCGAGAGCGAAGTCAGCGCGATTGTTCTTGGCGCTTATTGGTTTCCGACGAACGATTCTCGAGACGACGTCGGCTTCCTCGGCTCGCTTCCCCTGCCGCAACGTACGAAGTCGAAACCAGTCACCCCCTCGACGGGCCGCCCTTGTGGCGGCTCCACCAAGCCTAACGCCTGCCGCAACGGGTTTCATCCCGAGCCCCGGCTCGGCGCGTCGACCCGGACAAAGCGGTCATATCAGTCATCCATCCCCTTGCCGCGCCGGCCGGAGACCCGGGCGATCTCCCGGTCCGCGTCCCGCTTGGCGAGGTCCTGCCGCTTGTCGTACGCCTTCTTGCCCTTGGCCAGGGCGATCTCCACCTTCGCCCAGCCGTCGGAGAAGTAGACCTGCAACGGCACCATGGTCAGGCCGCCCTCGCGGGTCTTGCCGATCAGCCGGTCGATCTCCAGCCGCTTGAGCAGCAGCTTGCGGGTCCGCCGGGGCTCGTGGTTGGTCCAGGTGCCCTGCGTGTACTCCGGGATGTGCATCCCGTGCAGGTAGAGCTCGCCGTTGCGCTCCTGGGCGAACGCGTCAACCAGCGACGCGCGCCCGGCCCGCAGCGACTTGACCTCGGTGCCGGTCAGCGCCATGCCCGCCTCGTACGTGTCGAGGATCGAGTAGTCGTGCCGGGCCTTCCTGTTGGAGGCGACGACCTTGCGTCCCTTTTCCCGTGGCATCGGCGCCACCCCCTTTCCGTGTGATCCGCGCCCGGAGCGACCGGCCGCGGGGCGGAGATCATGCTACCCGAACGACAAGGACCCTCCCGCGCCGTTTATTCCTGGCGCGGAAGGGCCCGTCGAGCCGTACGGAGGTTAGACCCGCAGGTAGAAGCGAAGGGTGACCCAGGCGGTGACCGCGCTGACCAGGCCACCGACGCCGGCCATCAGCGGGAACATCACCAGGATGTCGCCCCAGCCCACCGGAGAGAGCAGACCCTGCAACGCCTGCAACGACCCGTCGAAGAGGAGGTACTTCGCCGCGATCAGGGCTCCCAGGCCGAGCAGCGAGCCGATCAGGCCGGCGACCACGGCCTCCAGCACGAACGGCGCCTGGATGAACCAGTTCGACGCCCCGACCAGCTTCATGACCGCGACCTCGCGACGCTTGCTGTACGCGGCGACCTGGATGGTGTTGGCGACCAGGAGCAGCGCGGCGACGGCCATCACGATCGCGGCGGCCAGGGCGATGTTCTGGATCGAGGTGAGGATATCGAAGATCTTGTCCAGCAACTGGCTCTGGTCGACGATCTCGTCGACGCCCTCGGTGTCCTTGTACTGGTCGTAGATGCTCTTGTACTGCTCGGGGTTGTTCAGGTTGATCCGGAACGACTCGGGCAGGCTGTCCGCCTTGACGGCGCTGAGCAGGTCCGGAGCGTCCTGGAACATCTCCTGGAAGCGCTTGTACGCCTCGTCCTTGTTGACGTAGACGACCTCCTTGACCAGCGGGTCGCCCTTCAGCTTCGCCTCGAGCGTCTCACGCTGCTCCGGGGTCACCTCCTGAGTGAGGAAGATCGAGACCTGGATGTTCTTGTAGTAGAGGTCCTTCATGTCGTCGACCTGGCGGTACATGAGACCGCTGGCGCCGAGCATGGTCAGCGAGACCGCCATCGTGATGATCATCGCGATGGTCATGGTCACGTTGCGCCACAGTCCGACCAGTACCTCGGACAGGACGTATTTCACGCGCATCGGGATTTCCTCCGGGTCTCCGGCATGAGGTGTTCGTCGTCAGGCTGCGCAGGGGTGGCGTCGGCTCAGCCGTAGACGCCGCGGGCCTGGTCGCGCACGATGCGGCCGCTCTCGATCTCGATGACCCGGCGACGCATCTGGTTCACGATGTTGGAGTCGTGCGTGACCATCACGACGGTCGTGCCGGTGCGGTTGATCCGGTCCAGCAGGCGCATGATCTCGATCGAGGTGTCCGGGTCCAGGTTTCCGGTCGGCTCGTCCGCGAGCAGGATCAGCGGACGGTTCACGAACGCTCGGGCGACGGCCACCCGCTGCTGCTCACCACCGGAGAGCTCGTGCGGGTAGCGGTGCTCCTTGCCACCGAGCCCGACCAGCTCCAGCACCTCCGGCACGACCCGGCGGGCGACCGCCTTGGTCTTGCCGATCACCTCGAGGGCGAACGCCACGTTCTCGTACGCGGTGCGGTTCGGCAGCAGCCGGAAGTCCTGGAAGACGCAGCCGATCGAGCGCCGGAAGTGGGGTCGCTTCCACGAGCGCATCGAGGTGACGTCCTTGCTGTTGACGATGACCCGCCCCTTATTGGGCGAGACCTCGTGCAGCAGCAGCTTGATGATGGTGGACTTGCCGGAGCCGGAGGGACCGATGAAGAAGACGAACTCGCCCTTCTCGATCGAGACGGACACGTTGTCGAGCGAAGGCCGGGACGCCTTCGGGTACGTCTTCGTCACTTGCTCAAGCTGAATCACGGGTGGAGAGTCTACGCGGTGTAACCGGAGAGCCAAGCCCACGCCCCGCCGTTGCGAGGCGCATCATCTATTTGTGGGGTTACGCGGAGATCGAAGACGCGCTCCGCCCGCAGCGGATCACGCAGCGTCGCCGGCGAGCTCCTGCTGCTTACGCCACCGGATCCCAGCCTCGATGAAGCTGTCCAGGTCGCCGTCGAAGACCGAGGACGGGTTGCCGGTTTCCTGCTCCGTCCGCAGATCCTTCACCATCTGATACGGGTGCAGGACGTACGAGCGCATCTGGTCGCCCCACGCGCCGGTGGTCTCCTTCTTCAGGCCCTGGAGCTTGGCCTGCTCCTCCTGGCGCTTGACCTCCAGCAGCCGCGCCTGGAGCACCCGCAGCGCGGACGCCTTGTTCTGCAGCTGGGACTTCTCGTTCTGGCAGGTGACCACGATGCCGGTCGGGATGTGCGTGATCCGGACGGCGGAGTCGGTGGTGTTGACGCTCTGCCCGCCCGGGCCGGAGGAGCGGTAGACGTCGATCCGCATCTCGTTCTCGGGGATGTCGATGTGGTCGGTCTGCTCCACGACCGGCAGCACCTCGACCCCGGCGAAGCTCGTCTGCCGGCGGCCCTGGTTGTCGAACGGGCTGATCCGCACCAGCCGGTGGGTGCCCGACTCGACACTGAGCGTGCCGTAGGCGTAGGGCACCTTCACGGTGAAGGTGGCCGACTTGAGGCCCGCCTCCTCGGCGTAGGAGGTCTCGTAGACCTCCGTCGGGTAGCCGTGCCGCTCGGCCCAGCGCAGGTACATCCGCAGCAGCATCTCGGCGAAGTCCGCCGCGTCCACGCCGCCGGCGCCGGCCCGGATGGCGACCAGCGCCTCCCGGGAGTCGTACTCGCCGGACAGCAGGGTGCGGACCTCCATCTCCTGGATGGCCTTGGTCAGCCCGGCGATCTCCGACTCGACCTCGGTGAGCACCCCGGGGTCGGACTCGGCCTCGGCCAGCTCCAGCAGCACCCCGGCGTCGTCGAGGCGGGAGCGGAGGCTGGAGAGCTTGTTGATCTCGCCGTTGACGTACGACAGCTGGGAGGTCACCTGCTGCGCCTTGGCCTGGTCGTCCCACAGGTCGGGCGCGGAGGCCTCCTGCTCCAGGCGCGCCTTGTCCTCGCGCAGGCGGTCGACGTCGAGCACCGACTCGATGTTGCGCAGGGTGGCGTCGAGGTCCTTGAGCTGTTCGGCGTAATCGGCAGCGGTCACGACAGACAAGGGTACTGCTCGTGCGAGGAGTGAGCTTGCGAGCCCCGCAGTCATGAGCGAAAAGATGACCCGCTCGTGCGAGGAGTGAGCTTGCGAGCCCCGCAGTCATGAGCGAAAAGATGACCCGCTCGTGCGAGGAGTGGTCCCGCGGGCTCCGGTCAGCCGACCGGGGCGCTCTTCAGCCAGGACAGGGCCGCCTTGTGGTAGGCGACGGCGAACTCCAGCGCGCTGGCGTCGTACGTCTCGCCTTCCTTCTTGGCGTTCTTGACCTGCTCGCGGACCTTGGCGAGCGCCTCGGTGTGGTATTCGTTGGCCGCGGCCTGGAGGTTCTTGAGCTGGCTGGCGGAGTGCAGGTCGCCGAAGGCGATCCGCAGGGCGATCGGGTTGCGGATGGTGTCCCGCCCCGGGTCCTCCGTCAACCAGCGCGAGAATGTCCGTTTTCCAGCGGCGGTGATCGCGTACGGCTGACTGGAGCGCGGCCCGGGCTTGCCCATTCGGACGAGACCCCGCTCGGCCAGCACCGGCAACTCGCGGTAGACCTGGCTACGGGTCATCGACCAGTACGGCGCCAGCCGGCGCTCGGCGGCGGCCATCAACTGGCCACCTGTCATGGGGCCCTCATGGAGCAGCCCGAGCAGGGCCGCCGCCGTGGGGTTGACTCCGGAATCCGCCATGCCCATCACGCTGCCACTTTGCTGACGTGGCGTCCAGGATTTCACGGTTTCGCCACCCGGTAGGGCTTCCTATGTGCACTGTCGGCGCGAGACAGTCGGTGCCGGCCCGTCGATGCCTCAGAGCCGGCTGCGCAGCTCCCACAGCTCCGGGTAGAACCGGCTCTCCACCCGGGAGCGCAGGTACGCTCCGCCGGCCGAGCCTCCGGTGCCCGGTTTGGTGCCGATCTGCCGCTCGGCCATGAGCACGTGCCGGGCCCGCCACAGCGAGAACGCCTGGTCGTGCGCGACCAGCGCCTCCGCGAGGTCCCACAGCGGCCCGAACCGCTCCCGGTCGGCGGCGATCGTCGCGTACGCCGTGAAGCGCGCCTCCGTCTCGGAGACGTCGAAGCCGGCCCGGGCGAGCACGGCCAGGAAGCCGTCCCAGAGGCTCGGCTCGGCCAGCCGCCGCTCCAGCCGCTCCCGCTCGACGTCGGGCAGCCCCCGGAACCGGCGCAGGTAGTCCGGGTCCTTCAGGCCGGAGAGGAACTCGATCTCCCGGAACTGGGCGGACTGGAAGCCCGAGGCCGGGGCGAGCTTGGTGCGGAAGGCCAGGAAGTCCTGCGGGGTCATCGTGTCGATGACGTCGACCTGGCCGATCAGCACCCGCTCCACCGCGTGGCAGCGTTCCAGCCGCACCCGGGGCAGGTAGGTCTCGCCGGCCAGCATCCGGTCCCGGGCGTCGGTCAGCTCGGCGAGCAGCAGCTTGAACCACAGCTCGTAGACCTGGTGGATGGTGATGAAGAGCAGCTCGTCGTGGGAGGCCGGGTCGGACTCCGGCACCTGCGCCGCGAGCAGGTCGGCCAGCCGCAGGTAGTCGCTGTAGGTGAGCAGGCCACCCTGCTCGCCGAAGCGGGGGTCGTGCGCGGGGGTGGGGTGGGTCACAGCGGCCACGGTACCGCCGCCGCCCCACCCCCGCCCGCCGGCGGCGGACGCCCCCGGCGATGCACCGCGGGTGCCGGTAAGAAAGGGCACCTTCCTATACACCAGGCGATAGGAAGGTGCCCTTTCTTACACCTCAGCCCATGTGCGGGTACGTGTGGTCCGTCGGCGCGACGAAGGTCTCCTTGATCGTCCGGGGCGACATCCACCGGACGAGGTTGTGCCAGGAACCGGCCTTGTCGTTGGTGCCGCTGGCCCGGGCGCCGCCGAAGGGCTGCTGCCCGACCACCGCGCCGGTCGGCTTGTCGTTGATGTAGAAGTTGCCGGCCGCGTACCGCATCCTCTCGGCCACCGCGTCGACCACCCGGCGGTCGGTTGCGAAGATCGAGCCGGTCAGCGCGTACGGCGCGATGGACTCGGCCTGGCCGACCACGTCGTCGAAGCGGGCGTCGTCGAAGACGTGCACGCCGAGGATCGGCCCGAAGTACTCGGTGGTGAACGTCTCGTGCGCCGCGTCGGTGCACTCGAACAGCGTCGGCCGGACGAAGTATCCGACGGAGTCGTCGGCGGTGCCGCCGGCGAGCACGCGGCACGCGTCGTCGTCGGAGATCAGCTCCAGCGCGGCCGTGTGCCGGTCGAACGCCTTGGAGTCGATCACCGCGCCGCCGAAGTTGCCGAAGTCGGTGACGTCGCCGTAGGTGAGGGACTCCGTGGTGGCGGCCAGCCGGTCGCGCAGCCCGCCCTCCCAGAGGGACCGCGGGACGTACGCCCGGGAGGCCGCCGAGCACTTCTGGCCCTGGTACTCGAAGGCGCCCCGGATCAGCGCGGTGTGCAGGGCGTCGACGTCCGCGCTGGTGTGCGCGACGACGAAGTCCTTGCCGCCGGTCTCGCCGACCAGCCGCGGGTAGCCCCGGTAGCGGGAGATGTTCGCCCCGACGGTCTTCCACAGATGCTGGAAGACCTTCGTGGAGCCGGTGAAGTGGATGCCGGCCAGGTCCGGGTCGGCGAGGACGACGTCGGAGACCTCCTCGCCGCGCCCGGTGACCATGTTGATCACGCCGGGGGGCAGGCCGGCCGCCTCGAACAGCCGCATGGTGAAGTGCGCCGCGAACTGCTGGGTGGGGCCCGGCTTCCAGACCACCGTGTTGCCCAGCAGGGCCGGCGCCGAGGGCAGGTTGCCGGCGATCGCGGTGAAGTTGAACGGGGTGATCGCGTAGACGAAGCCCTCCAGCGGGCGGTGGTCGAAGCGGTTCCACACCCCCGGCGACGACATCGGCTGCTCCTCCAGCAGCTTCCGGGCGAAGTACACGTTGAACCGGAGGAAGTCGACGAACTCGCAGGCCGAGTCGATCTCGGCCTGGATGGCGGTCTTCGACTGGCCGAGCATGGTGGCCGCGTTCAGGGTGTCCCGCCAGGGGCCGGCGAGCAGCTCGGCCGCGCGCAGGAAGATCGCGGCCCGCTCCTCGAACGGCAGGGCCCGCCACATCGGGGCGGCGTCCTTGGCGGCCTTGACCGCCGCGCGGGCGTCCTCGTGGTCGGCGTGGGCGGTGACCCCCAGCACGTGCGCGTGCTTGTGCGGCTGCACGACGTCGATCGACTCGCCGCCGGCCATCCGCTGCTCACCGGCGATGGTCATCGGCAGGTCGATCTGCTCGGCGGCCAGCTCGGCCAGCCGCCGCTGGAGCCGTTCCCGGTCGACACTGCCCGGCTCGTAGTTGCGCACCGGCTCGTTGCGCGGCTCGGGTACGGAGAACACGGCGTCCATCAGGGCTCCTGGCGATCTCGACAGCGGTGGCGAAATCGGACCCGCGGGCACCGGCCGGACGACCGGCGCCGGACGCCGCGGGGTGGACCGGTCGCGGCGGCGGGACCTCGCCCGATTGTTCCACGGCGCGGCCCCCGTCCCCGCCCCCACCACCGACCGACCAGGGCGGGCCCGGCGGGCGCGTACGCTGGGTGGCCGGTGAACTGCCGGCCCCGCCGAGGGCCGGGCGTCCGTCGGAGGGAAGAGGATGACCAAGCAGCCCGGCAGCTCCGCCGCCGCGGAGCCGGACCAGCCGGCTCCGGCCGCCGACGCCACCGCCGCCGAACCGGGCCCGGCCGACGCCGCCGGGTCGGACCAGCCGGCTGCCGATGGCGACGGGGTCGCCCCGGCGCTCGCGCCCGGCGCACCGGTGCTCGCGCTCCTGGCCCTCGGCTGGCTGGCCGCGATGCTCTGGTCGACCCGCGAGGCGATCAACTCGGCGGCCGCCGGGGTCACCGCCATCAGCCTCTCCGCGTTCGCCCTGCCGGGGGTGATCTCGGCCGCGCTGGTCGCCGGCGCCGCCTTCGCCCTCTTCGGCGTCGACCTGCTCGCCCGCCGGGGCAGCGACCGGGTCACCCTGCGCTTCGTGGCCGCGATCGGCACCGGTCTGCTGGTGGCGCTGGCCGCCGCGTTCGCGATCAACCTGACGTACGCGGACAACGCGACCACCAACGTGATCGCCGGCACCACCGCCGCCGCGGCGACGATCGGCGGGGCCATCGCCGGCGCCCGCAGCGCGCCCGTGGTCGGGGCCGTGGTCGCCGCCGCCCTCGGCACGCTCGTCTTCGTGGTGGCCTTCAGCCGGGCCCGCGACCCCCTGTTCGACCTCTTCGGCGCCGGCGACACCCAGGAGTCGCTGCTCACCGCCGCCAAGTGGGTGTCGCGCACCGAGTCGCTGCTCGCCGGCCTGGTGGCCGGGCTGCTCGCCTTCGGCTACCTGACCTGGGCCCGGCGCCGGGCCGCCCGGCGGGAGGCGGCGACGCCCGCGCCGCGCTGGCCGGCGTACCTGCTGGCCGGGGCGGGCCCGGGCCTGCTGCTGCTCCTCGCCGAGGTGGTCATCCGGGTCGGCGGGCGCTCCCTGCTGGACCTGGCCGGCGCGTTGAGCGAGGCGGACGCGGTGGCGCAGACCTCGCTGGGCACCTCCCGGGTCGACAACGGCATCTGGGTCCTCTTCGTCGGCGCGCTGACCGCCATGATCGCCTTCGGCCGCACCCTGGGCCCGGCCCACGCCGACGACGACGAACCGGCCGAGGCCGCTCCCACCCGCTGACAGCCCGCGGCACGGGCCTGGTCGGCCCGGGTCAGGAGGCGGCGTGGAGCAGCAGGTCCAGCTCGGAGACGTCGTACCACTCCAGCTCGTGGTCCTCGGCCCCGTCGACCGTGAACTGGGCGTCCGGGTCGCCCGCGAGGGCCTCGGTGACCACCTCCGCCGCGGCGGCCACGTCCTCGACCGCGTCGGCGCCGTCCACGTGGATCGCGGCGACGGCGGCGACGGGCACGGGCGCGCCCAGGTCGACCACGCTGGAGCCCAACTCCCCGTCGCCCCGGCCGACCGCCGAGGCGGGCAGGTCCACCGAGACGACCACGCGGCGGCGGGGCGCGTCGCGATCGGCCCGGAGCAGTTGGAGCGCGTCCTGGGCGGCGCGGGTGAAGGCGACGTACTCCAGCTCCTCCTCGTCGCCCTCGGCGTACCACTCGCGCAGGGTGGGCGTCACCGCGTGCGCGGCGGCCACGGGAAGCCCGGGCCCGCGCAGGAGGGTCAACATCGGGACGGTCGCCGGCACGTACACCCGGACAAGCTCCTCGGTCACCGGTCGTCTCCCCTGCTCAGGTCCTCCACCGGCCTCCGCCGGTCCGCGCCGATCATGCCGTACGCCGTGACCGTCATACACCTCGCACCTGCCCGACGGAAGCTCCCGGCCGGTGTGTCCCGCCGGGCGGGTCGCCGCAGGTCCCGCCCGCCGGCTGGGCGGCGTCGGCGGTCGGTGGCAAACTGAGCCAAACGACGTCAACCCCGGGAGTTTCCGTGGAACCGAGGTTCCTGCTGCTCTCCGACGTGGCCACCGAGCTGAACGTGTCGGATTCGCAGGTGTACCACATGGTGCGCAGCGGCGAGCTGCCGGCGATCAAGATCGGCGGGCGTGGCCAGTGGCGCGTCGAGCGTGCCCGGCTGGAGGAATACATCGAGCGCAAGTACGCCGAGACCGCCGAGTGGGTGCGGAGCAACCCGCTGGCCGAACGCGACCCGGAGTAACCGACCGAACCCCCACCGGCATTGACCGCCGGCTCTGTCGTGTCCGAGAATGAGAGTCAGTCGAAGGCAAACGAAGGCAAACACAAGATCACGGGAGGTCCCGGATGACCGACTCGCGCCGTCCCGGCCCGCCGCGCCCTCCCGTCCGGCTGCGCCCCGCGCCCTCGTTCGAGCCCCCGTTCGCCGACGACGACGCCGCCCACTGGCCCGCCCCCGCGCACGCCCAGCTCGTCCTCGACCTGTTCGAGCCGGTCCGCCCCGACGCCGACCGGCCGCCCGGCCGCCGGGCGCGGGTGTCGCCCGCTCCGGCGGGACCCGGCCGCGGGTCCGCCGCCCCGCTGCCCCCGGGCGCGCTGGTGACCGCCACCCCCGAGGCCACCCGGGCCGCCCACCGCTTCGTCCGCACCTGCCTGGAGGTGATCAACGGCTATCGCCCGCCCGGGCAGCTCCGCCCGCTGCTCGACCCCGCCCGCGCGGCCGGGCTGTTGCCCGAGGTCGCCCGCGCCACCGCCCGGTCCGGCCCGGCGCGTCGCCGGTCCACCCGGCCCGTCGTACGGCTGCGTCGGCTGCGCGTGTGCGAGCCGCGCGCGGCGGCCGTGGAGGCGGCCGCGGTGCTTGCCGGCGCGGGCGGGCGCACCTGGGCGATGGCGCTGCGCCTGGAGCACCGCCGCGGCACCTGGCTCTGCACGGCCCTCCAGGTCCTCTGAGACGGATCGAGCCGCGGTCGGCGAGGACCGCGGCTCGATTCGCTCCGGCGGGGCGCAGCCCCGCTCACCTGCTGGTCAGGCGCCGCCGTTGGGCGCGCCGTGGCAGCGCTTGTACTTGCGGCCGGAACCGCACGGGCACGGCGCGTTGCGGGACGGGCCGTTGCCGGCCTCCGCCTGCCCCGGCGCCGGGCGCCGCGCGGCGCTCGCCGCGACGACCGGGCCGCGCCGGCCCGCCGCCGGGCGCTGCGGCGCGGTCGGGGCCGTCGTCCCCGGCGCGGCCGGGGCGGCCGGCTCCGGCTGGCCGACGCCGAGCGCCGGCGCCTGCTCGTCCGCGCGCTCGACGGCCACCGCGCCCGCGCCGGCCTCGCCGTCGATGGTCGGCGCCGAGTACTGGAGGCCCTGCTGCTGCGGCGCCCGGCCCAGGCCCTTGGCCCGGATCTCGACCGGCTTGTCGAGCAGCTTGACCTCCTCGGCCTCGGGCTCCGGCTGGTTGACCTGGACCTCGACGTTGTAGAGGAAGCCGACCGTCTCCTCCTTGATGCCGTCCATCATGGTGGCGAACATGTCGAAGCCCTCGCGCTGGTATTCCACCACCGGGTCGCGCTGGGCGTACGCCCGCAGGCTGATGCCCTCCTGGAGGTAGTCCATCTCGTAGAGGTGCTCGCGCCACTTGCGGTCGATCACCTGGAGCAGGACCATCCGCTCCAGCTCGCGGGTGCCCTCCTCCCCGAGCTGCTCCTCGCGCCGGTCGTACGCGGCGTGCGCGTCGTCCTTGAGGCGGGAGAGCAGGAAGTCCGCGTCGATGCCCGCCCGCGAACCGCCGGCCTCCTCCTCCAGCTCCTCGATCGTCACCCCGACCGGGTAGAGCTGCTTGAGGCTGGACCAGAGCTGCTCCAGGTCCCAGTCCTCGCCGTAGCCCTCGGAGGTGGCCCCCCGCACGTACGCCTCGACGACGTCGTCGATCATGTTGCGGACCTGGTCGGAGAGGTCCTCGCCGTTGAGCACCCGCAGGCGCTCGGCGTAGATCACCTGGCGCTGCTTGTTGAGCACCTCGTCGTACTTGAGGACGTTCTTGCGGATCTCGGCGTTCTGGCCCTCGATCTGGGCCTGCGCGCTCTTGATCTGGCGGGTGACCATCTTCGACTCGATGGGCACGTCCTCCGGGATGTTGAAGCGCTCCATGACCGCCTCGACCGCCCCGGAGCGGAAGCGCTTCATCAGCTCGTCCTGCAGCGACAGGTAGAACCGGGACTCGCCCGGGTCACCCTGCCGGCCGGAACGGCCGCGCAGCTGGTTGTCGATCCGGCGGGACTCGTGCCGCTCGGTGCCCAGCACGTAGAGGCCACCGGCGGCGGCGACCTCCTCCGCCTCGGCGTCGCAGGCCTGCTTCCACTTGGGCAGGACCTCCTCCATCGCCTTGGCGTACTCCTCCTCGTGCTCGATCGGGTCGAGGCCACGCTGGCGCAGCTCGTTGGCGGCGAGGAACTCGGCGTTGCCGCCGAGCAGGATGTCGGTGCCGCGGCCGGCCATGTTGGTCGCGACGGTGACGGCGCCCTTGCGGCCGGCCTGGGCGACGATCTCGGCCTCGCGCGCGTGGAACTTGGCGTTCAGCACGGAGTGCGGGATGCCGCGACGGCGCAGGAGCTGGGAGAGGATCTCGGAATTCTCCACCGAGACGGTGCCGACGAGCACCGGCTGGCCCACCGCGTGCCGCTCGGCGATGTCCTCCACCACGGCGTTGAACTTGGCCTTCTCGGTCTTGTAGATCACGTCCGGCCGGTCCTGCCGGACCATCGGCCGGTGGGTCGGGATGGTCACGACGCCGACCTTGTAGACCTTGTTGAACTCGCCCGCCTCGGTCTGCGCCGTACCGGTCATGCCGGAGAGCTTCTCGTAGAGGCGGAAGTAGTTCTGGAGGGTGATGGTGGCCAGGGTCTGGTTCTCCTGCTTGATCTCCACCCCCTCCTTGGCCTCGATCGCCTGGTGCATGCCCTCGTTGTAGCGGCGGCCGTGCAGGATGCGCCCGGTGAACTCGTCGACGATCAGGACCTCGCCGTCGCTGACGATGTAGTCCTTGTCGCGCTTGAAGAGCTCCTTGGCCTTGATGGCGTTGTTCAGGTAGCCCACCAGCGGGGTGTTCACCGACTCGTAGAGGTTGTCGATGCCCAGCCGGTCCTCGACCTTGGCGACGCCGCGCTCGGTGACGGCGATGGTCCGCTTGGCGTGGTCGACCTCGTAGTCGCCCTCGCCGTCCTTGCCGGGCTGGAGCCGGGCCACCACGCCCGCGAACTCCGTGTACCAGCGGGCGGAGTGCTCGGCCGGGCCGGAGATGATCAGCGGGGTGCGGGCCTCGTCGATCAGGATCGAGTCGACCTCGTCGACCACCGCGAAGTTGTGGCCGCGCTGGACCAGCTCGTCCCGCGACCAGGCCATGTTGTCGCGCAGGTAGTCGAAGCCGAACTCGTTGTTGGTGCCGTAGGTGATGTCGCACTCGTACGCGGCGCGGTGCTCGGCGGCCGGCCGGTTGGGCAGGACCACGCCGACGGTGAGGCCGAGGAACTCGTGCACCCGGCCCATCCAGGCGGCGTCGCGCTGGGCCAGGTAGTCGTTGACCGTGATGACGTGCACGCCGTTGCCAGAGAGCGCGTTGAGGTAGACCGGCAGCGCCGAGGTCAGGGTCTTGCCCTCACCGGTCTTCATCTCGGCGATGTTGCCGAAGTGCAGCGCCGCGCCGCCCATCACCTGGACGTCGTACGGGCGCTGGCCGAGCACCCGGGCAGCCGCCTCCCGGCAGACCGCGAAGGCCTCCGGCAGCAGGTCGTCGAGGGTCTCGCCGTCGGCGAGCCGCTCCTTGAACTGGTCGGTCATGCCGCGCAGCTCGTCGTCGCTGAGGTTGACGTAGTCGTCCTCGATCGAGTTGACGGCGGCGGCGATGGCCTTCAGCCGGCGCACCATACGGCCCTCGCCCGCGCGGAGGACCCTTTCCAGAATCGACACGGATCAACGCTCCCCTAGACAGTCTCGAACCATCGTAGGCGCTCCATCGGCACGATGGTCACTGGTGGCGGCCCTCCGACCCGGCGAAACCGACATAACTCGCTCGCCGCGCGCCGCACCCCGCCGTAATCCGGTTACGCCGTCCGCGAACGATCCGGCACGATGGCTCGGGTGGAACCCGTGGAGATCACCGAGGACGGCCTGCTGCTGCGACCCTGGCGGGCGACCGACGCCGACGCGGTGCACCGGGCGTGCCAGGACCCGGACATCCAGCGCTGGACCACCGTACCTCGCCCGTACCTGCCCGAACACGCGCACAGATTCGTCACCGAGGTCTCCCCGGGGGACTGGGCGGCCGGCACCGGGGCGCCGTTCGCGGTCTGCGACGCCGCCACCGGCGAGGTGCTCGGCTCCTGCGGGCTGGTCTCGATCGACGCCGGCCACGGCACGGGCGAGATCGGGTACTGGACCGCGCCCTGGGCCCGGGGCCGGGGCGTCACCGTCCGGGCCGCCCGGGCCGTCGCGCGCTGGGCCTTCGACAGCCGGAAACTGCGCCGGCTGATCTGGCAGGCCGAGGTCGGCAACCACGCCTCCCGCCTGGTCGCGCTCCGGACGGGCTTCCGCGTCGAGGGGCGACTGCGGCTGGCCGACCCCGCTCCGGAGGGCGGGCCGGACGGCTGGATCGGCTCGCTGCTCCCCGGCGAGGTGCCCGCCCCCGGCGAGACCGGGCCGGCCGGCCCCGGCACCCTGGAGGCCCGGCGGGCCGCCGTCTTCGGCCGGCCCCAGCCCGTCCTCTTCGCCGACGCCGCCAGCGGCGGCGAGGTGCGGCTGCGCCCGATGGCGGAACGCGACCTCGACGCCGTCGTCGAGACCTGCCGGGACCCGGAGACCATCCGGTGGACCACCGTGCCCGACCCGTACGACCCCGCCGACGCCGAGTCCTACCTGGCCTACTCGCGCGGCGCCTGGGCGGCCGGCACCGGCGCCTGCTTCGTGCTCGCCGACACCGACGACCGGTACGCCGGCACGATCGACCTGCGGCTCTCCCCCGTCGACCCGCTACTGGCCGATGTCGGCTTCATGACCGCGCCGGCGAGTCGGGGCCGGGGCCTCATGCCGGCCGCCCTGGCCGTGCTCGCCACCTGGGGCTTCACCACGCTGGGCCTGGCCCGCGTCGAATGGAGGGCCAACGTCGGCAACACCGCCTCGCGCCGGGTCGCCGAGAAGGCCGGCTTCACGGTCGAGGGCACCGCCCGGGGCGGGCTCACGCACCGGGGCGAACGGGTGGACGCCTGGGTCGGCGCGCTGCTCGCCGGGGACCTGACGTGACGCCCGAGGTGATCGAGGCCCACGGGGTGCGGCTGCGGCCGTTCCGGCCCGACGACGCCGCCGACCTGGCCGCCGGCTGCGGCGACCCGGTCAACCTGCGGTTCAACCCGGGCATGCCGGAGCCGTACACCGAGGCCGACGCCCGCTGGTGGATCACCCAGGGCGCGCCGGCGGCCTGGGCCGCCGGCGGGGCCGCGTACGCCATCGCCGACCGCACCACCGACCGGCTGGTCGGCGGGGCGGGCCTCGGCCAGGCCGTGACGCTGCGCCGGCAGGCCGAGGTGGGCTACTGGGTCGCGCCGTGGGCGCGGCGGCGGGGCGTCGCGACCGCCGCGACGCGGGCCCTGGCCGACTCCGCGTTCCGGTGCGGGTTCGACCGGCTGGAGCTGCTGACCCACGCGGAGAACCCGGCCAGCCAGCGGGTGGCGCTCGCCGCCGGCTTCCGCCCCGAGGGGGTACGCCGGGCGGCCGGCCAGCTCCGCGGCGGCGGCCGGACGGACCTGATGGCCTGGGTACGCCTCGCCGACGACCCGCCCGGCCCCGCGCCCCGGCCGCTGCCGGACCTGCCCGAGCGCCGGCTCACCGACGGCGTGGTGACGCTGCGCCCGCTCGGCCCCGACGACGTCGACCTGATGTACCGCCTGCACACGCTGCCGGAGGTGGTGGCGAACCAGGCCCCGCCGGTGCCGCCCACCCGGTCGGCGATCGAGCGACGCTGCCGGCTCTCGGAGAGCGGATGGCTGACCGGCAGCATCGCCCGGCTGCTGGTCCTCGACGCGACCACCGGCGAGCCGGTCGGCAGTTGCGGGATGTCCTACCTCGACGCCGCGGCCGGGGAGGCGAGCATCGGCTACGCGCTGCTGCCCGCCGCGCGGGGTCGCGGGCTGGCCACCCGGGCGGTGCGGCTCCTCGCCGGCTGGGCGTTCGGGCCGGTGGGGATCGCCCGGCTGACGGCCGCCACCCTGCCCGGCAACGTCGCGTCGCAGCGGGTGCTGGAGAAGGTCGGCTTCCGCCGGGAGGGGCTGCTGCGCGGCCGGCTGCCGGGCCTGGCGGGCACCCGGATCGACGACCTGGTCTTCGGGCTGCTTCCCGACGAACTCCGCTGACCCGCGCCCCGTCGGGCCGTGGTGGCGGCGCGGACCGCCACCACGGCGCCGGAACGGATCAGAGGGCGAGGGAGATGATGCCGTAGTCGTAGGCGTGTCGCCGGTAGACGACGCTCGGCCGGCCGGACTCCTTGTCCTGGAACAGGTAGAAGTCGTGGCCGACGAGTTCCATCTGGAACAGGGCGTCGTCGACGGTCATCGGCTCGGCGGGGTGCACCTTCTCCCGCGCGATGTGCCAGGGCTGTTCGTCGTGCTCCTCCTCGACCCGTTCCGCCACGGCCGTGGCCGTGCCGGCGCGGGTGCCGTCGACGGACGCCCCCAGGGGCGCGTCGAGGTCGGCGACCGGCAGGCCGGCGGTGGCGGCGGCGACGGAGAGCGGGGCGTGCCGACCCCGGTGGACGCGGCGGCGGTCGGCCGCCCGGCGCAACCGGGTGTCGAGCTTGGCGATGGCCGCGTCGAGCGCGCTGTAGAAGTCGTTCGTGCACGCTTCCGCCCGGATCACCGGGCCCCGGGAAACGCAGGTGATTTCGACGCGCTGGCAGTGGTCCGCCTGGCGGGGATTCCGCTCGTGAAAAAGCTCGACATCGACACGAATAAGTTTGTGGTCGTAGCGTTCGATCTTGGCGAGTTTCTCCGCTACGTGCACCCGGTAATGGTCCGGCACTTCGACGTTACGGCCCTTGACCACGATGTCCACGTGACCTCCCTAGTTCGGACGGTCGTTCGATCCGGCATCCGGTCGCTCGCCTCTGGGGGAGGTCCCACTCGGCGTCGACCGGTCAGTACGGTTACGCCTCCTTTCACCGCCGGGGGCGGGTGGGAAGACCTCCTACCCCCGACAGGAAAACGCTAACGCCTGTTCGCCCGGCAGTCACCCCCGGTGGCGGAGACGGCCAGAAATTTTTCACACCTCATACACCAACGGGTGAAACGGAAACACGATCGGTTACGACCGATGCCGTTTCTCGGTCGCGGCGAGCACGGCGGCGACCGTCGGTGACAGCCCGCTCGCGGTCAGCGCACGGGCCACCGCGGCGAGGGTCGACCCGGTGGTGAGGATGTCGTCGAGCACCACGACCACGGTTCCGTCCGGGGCGGGCGCGACCCGGGGGCGGACCTGGAAGGCGGACTCGGCCGCCGCCGCCCGCCCGGCGCTGTCCAGCGTCACCGAGTCGGGGCGGGGCAGGGCGCGCAGGGGCCGCCGCACCCGTACCGACCAGCCCGCCCGGCGCAGCCGGTCCGCGCAGTGCCGGGTCAGTCGGCCGAGGTGGTCGCCGTACCGGGCGCGGGCCGCCGCCGCGGTGTCCGGCACCGGCACCAGCGTCACCGGCCGCGCCCCGTCGACCGCCGCCGCCACCACCTCGGCGAGCAGCGCGCCCAGCGGCCGGGCCAGCCCGTGCCGGCCGTGGTCCTTGTACGCGAGCAGCGTCTCCCGCAGCGGGCCCGCGTACGGGCCGAGGGCGACGCAGGGCGGCAGGTCGGGCGGGGCGGGGGTGGGGCGCACCGCCCGGGGCCGCAGCGCGCCCAGCGCCGCCGCGCACTCCGGGCAGACGCCGTGCCGCAGCCCCGGCCGGCGTTCCCGGCAGCCGGCGCACTCCACGGGCAGCACCAGGTCGGTGAGGTCCGCCCAGAGCGCGCCGAGGCCAGGCATCAGTAGAGGAAGAAGGGGGCGGTCGGGTTGCCGGCGCGCGTCCCGGTCGAGGGCGACGACACCTGCACCTGCTCGGGCTGGATCCGCTCGAACGGGGGGCTGCTGTACGCCACCCCGTTCGCCTCGTACATCGCCGCGCCGCGCGGCACCCTCGTGTTGGCCGGATACGCGGCGAGGTGGGTCACCTGGGCGCCGATCTTGTCCTCCACCCGGCTGTCCCGGGTGCCGTCCACGCTGACCTCGTAGACCGCCGGGCGGCCGACCTCCCCCGCGAGGATCAGCTTGTCCTCGCCGTACCAGTCCACGGCCGACAGGTCGGTCAGCCGGGTGGGCAGCCGCCGGGCCTGGCCGAGGGTGACCCCGCCCGCGGTGGGGCTCAGGGCGGCGACGTAGAGCGCGCCGCCGGCGATGACGGCGATCCGGTGCCCGTCCAGCGCGGCGGCCACCGCGGTCACCGGGCCGGGGACGCCCAGCGACACGGGGGTGAGCTGCGCCTGGGCGTCGAAGCGGTAGAGCTCGCCGTCGGCGACCACCAACCCGGCCGGCTCGCCCCGGTCCGTCGAACGCAGCCAGACCGGCCGGCCGATCGCGCCGTAGCCCTTGGCGCTGCTGTTGAAGACGGCGACCGAACCGAGGCCCGTGCCGACGGACAGCCACTGGCGGCCGGCCTCCGTGACCACCAGCGCCGCCCGGATCTGGTCCTCGGCACGGCTGAGCCCCGCCGTCACGACGTTCTTGTTCGCCTCGGCCGCCACCGGCACCGTGGCGATCGCCCCGCCGGCGTCGGCCAGCGGCTGGACGGCGCCCTCGTACACGCAGAACCGCTGGAAGCCGTCGCCGATCTGGTACACCGGGTGCGCCTGCCGGTACGCCTCGAGGTCGGGGATGGCCTTCCGGGGCTGGGTACGGATCTTGATCTCGAGTTGCCCGTCGACGTCGGGCAGCGACCAGGCGAGCTGGGTGGCGAGCTGCTCCAGGCGGACCTTCTCGTCCGGCATCTCCAGGTCGACCTCCCAGCGGTCGTCCGTCCGGGTGGCGTTGTTGATCAGCCGGGTGCCGTCCGGCAGCCCGGTGACCCCTGAGCGCAACCAGAGGGAGGGGCCGGCGGTGAGCCACTTCACCACCTCGCTGACCAGCCGCTCGTCGGGCACGGCGAGGGGCAGGTAGCGCTGGTCGGGCACCAGCCGGGTGCGGGCGGAGTTCCAGAAGTAGATCGTCCGGCTCTGGTAGTACGCCTCCAGCGCGTCGACGCTGAGCAGCAGCACGTTCGGCGGGTTGGCCACGAACAGGCCCGACTCCCCCCTGCCCTCCTGAGGCGGGCTGCGCAGCTCGAACGAGTACGACGTGGTGCTCGTCTCCGGCGGGTCCAGCGTGCCGTCGGCGCGCAACTGCCCGACCTGCTGCACCTTGAGGGTGACGTCGGTCTTCTCGGGGCCGGGGACGATCACCGGCTCCTCCGTGAGCCGGACAACGGTCAGCGCGACCTCGCTGCCCTCCTTCACCTGGAGGCGGTCATGGTCCTCCGGGGTGATGAACTGGCGGACCCGCTGGTAGGCCCGGTCCGGCTCGCCGGCCGCGGCGGAGAGGAAGTTCTCGACGAACGGCTCCGGGTCGCTGCCGCTCGCGCTGCGGTTCGGGGGCTCACCCCGGTTGCCGCTGCTGGAGCCGGCCTCCGCCGCCGGCCCGGACCCCTCCACCCGCACCTCGGTGTTGTCCGGGATGCCGCAACCGGTCGCGCCGCCCAGCAGCAGCGCACCGCCGAGCACACCGGCGAGCAGGCGACGCCTCACGATCCCACCTCCGCGCCTCCCCCGGCCCCCTGCCGCCCCGGCCCGACGGCCACCGCGCCGTCGGCCGGGCCGATCGCCAGCACACCCCCGCTGCCCGGGCCGATGGCCAGCAGCCCGCCCTGGCGGGGACCGCCGAAGGGCAGCGCGGCGTCGGCCGGGACCAGCCGCAGCGGCGAGGCGGTCAACCGGTCGCCGGCCCGGGCCGGCAGGGTGAGCCGGAACTGGGCGCCCTGCCCGGGCGCCCCCCACGCCTCCAGCCAGCCGCCGTGCAGCCGGGCGTCCTCCAGGCTGATCGACAGCCCCAGCCCGGTGCCGCCGGTCTGCCGGGCCCGGGACGGGTCGGCCCGCCAGAAGCGGTTGAACACCAGCTTCTCCTCACCCGGCTTGAGGCCCACCCCGTGGTCGCGGACGGTGATCGCGACCGCCGTGTCGTCCATCCCCAGGGTGATGCGCACCGGCTTGGCCTCGCCGTGCTCGACGGCGTTGCCGACCAGGTTGCGCAGCACCCGCTCGACCCGCCGCGGGTCCACCTCGGCGATCACCGGCGTGGCGGGGACGTCCAGCTCGATGGGCACCCCGACCCGCTCGGCCAGCCCGGCGAGCCGGTCGGCCACCCGGTGCACGACCGGCACCAGGTCGGTCGGCTCGGCGTCCAGCATCGCGAAGCCGGCGTCGAAGCGGCTGATCTCCAGCAGGTCGGTGAGCAGCTCCTCGAAGCGGTCCAGCTCGGCCTGGAGCAGCTCGGCGCTGCGCGCCACCGCCGGGTCGAACTCGTCCCGCTCGGCGAAGATCAGGTCGGCGGCCATCCGGACCGTGGTGAGCGGCGTGCGCAGCTCGTGCGACACGTCCGAGGTGAAGCGGCGTTGCAGCCGGGACATCTCCTCCAGCCGCAGGATCTGCCGCTGCAGGTTGGTCGCCATCTGGTTGAACGACGCGGCGAGCAGGGCCAGGTCGTCCTCGCCGTTGACCGCCATCCGCTGGTCGAGCAGGCCGGCGGAGAGCCGCTGGGCCGTCCGGGCGGCCACCCGCACCGGGGTCACCACCAGCCGGGTGACCAGGCCGGCGAGCAGGCCGAGCAGGATCACCAGGGCCGCCCCGGTGGCGACCACGGTCGCCCGGGCGTCGGCGGCCGTGGCGTCCTGCCGGGTCAGCGGCACGAGGTAGTAGAGCTCCACCTGGCCGAACTTGGTGGGCACGGGCGAGCCGTAGACCAGGTATTTCGTGCGTTCCCCGTCCAGCCGGCCGGTGCGGATCTGGCTGGCCACCTTGCCCCCGGCGACCGTGGCGCGCAGCTCGCGGCTGATCAGTGGCCGGACGTTGACCGCGGGCGAGGACCGCGGCTGGATGACGGCGGTGTGGTTGTCGGCGGTGAGCGCCACGATCACGCCGGTGGTCTGCTGCGGGTCACCGCCCGCCAGGTAGTTGACCGTGCCGTCCACGGTCTCCTGGAACTGCGCGTCCTGCGGCTGGTTGTAGAGGCTGAACTGCCTCCGCGCGTACTCCGCGCCGCTCTCCAGCCGCAGCTCCACGTCGGTCTCGACGTTCTCCACCAGGATGCTGGTGATCTTGTCGGCGATCAGGTAGGCGAAACCACCCACCAGCAGGCTGGACGCGACCAGTGTGATGGTCACCACCCGCAGCTGCAACGACCGCCGCCAGGTCTGGTGCAGCCCGGCGAGCAGCCGCGCGGCCCGACCGCTGACGCCACGCCACAGCTCCCGCGCGGCGACACGCCGGCGCGGAGCTGTCGGGTGGGGGTCCGGGATCGGGGAGGTGGCCACAGTGTGACCAGGCTATCCGGTGCCCGCCTTGTAGCCCACGCCCCGCACGGTGAGGATGATTTCCGGTCGCTCCGGATCCGGCTCGATCTTGGCGCGCAGCCGCTGCACGTGCACGTTGACCAGCCGGGTGTCCGCCGCGTGCCGGTAGCCCCAGACCTGCTCCAGCAGCACCTCGCGGGTGAACACCTGACGCGGCTTGCGGGCGAGCGCGACCAGCAGGTCGAACTCCAGCGGCGTCAGCTTCACCTCCTCGCCGTTGCGGCTGACGGTGTGCGCCGGCACGTCGATGGTGATCTGGTTGCCGGGCGGCCCGATGGTCAGCATCTCGGGGGCGACGTCCTCGCCGCGCCGCAGCCGCGCCCGCATCCGGGCGACCAGTTCCTTGGGCTTGAACGGCTTGACCACGTAGTCGTCGGCCCCGGACTCCAGGCCGAGGACCACGTCGACGGTGTCGCTCTTGGCGGTCAGCATGACGATCGGCACGCCCGACTCGGCCCGGATCGACCGCGCCACGTCGATGCCGCTCATGCCGGGGAGCATGAGGTCGAGCAGGACGATGTCCGGCCGGTTCTCGCGGAACGCGGCCAGGGCCCGCTCCCCGTCGGCGACGAAGGAGGGCAGAAACCCCTCGCTGCGCAGGACGATGCCGAGCATCTCGGCGAGCGCGGGGTCGTCGTCGACCACCAGTACCCGGGCTCTCATGGGGTTAATGTTTCCATCCCGTTCAGTTTCGGTGGGATCCGCGTCACCCGGCACGGTACTGCCGTGGGACGCCGCCGCCCAGCAACCGACGCCGGTGACGCCGCCCCGGCGTGCGGGGTCCACCCGATCGGACCGCGCGTGTCACCATGATCCCCGCGTGCGCCGTCACGCGCCACCGCCGCCCGTCCCCAGGAGTACGCGTGCCCGACGCCGGCCCGACCGCCGTGCTCCCGCGCCGCCCGCTCACGGTCGGCGAGTTGTTGGACTCCGCGGTCCTGCTGCTGCGCGGCCAGGCCCGGGTGCTGGTCCCGCTCGCCCTCGCCCTGGCCGTCGGCGAGCAGCTCCTGCTCTACCCGCTGCGGCTCGCCGCCGACGTCCGGCCCCCCGTCTGGTTCGTGAACTTCGAGCAGTTCGGGGCGTACTGGCTGCTGCTGGCCGTCGGCGCGGCGACCGAGGCGATGATCATCACGCTGCTGGGCAACCCGGCCGCCCGGGCCGCCGGCGGCGCGCTGTTCGGCCGTACGGTCGCCCCGCGCGAGGTGCTCCGTCCCGCCGGCGCCCGTTGGGGCGCCACGGTGCTGCTCACCGCCCTGGTCGGGCTGGCGATGTGGGCGGCCGCGCTGTTCGGGCCGGCCTGGTTCTTCGGCTTCGCCCTGCTCGGCGCCGTGGCGCCGGCACTGGTCGTCGACCGGGTGCACCCGCTGCGGGCCCCGCTGCGCGCCGCCGCCCTGGCCGTACGCGGCGGCGGCCGGGCGGGCGGGATCCGGCTGCTCGGCTACCTGTCCTGGTGGATCGTCCGCCTCGGCCTCGGCATCGGCGTCTACTACGGGCTGGACGCGCTCGACCTGGTCGACCGGGCCTGGGCCCCCTGGCTGTCCCTGGCCGTGTGGGCGGGCGTGAACAGCGTGGCCTACCCGGCACTGGCCTGCCTGGATGCGGTGCTGCACCTGGAGACCCGGATGCGCACCGAGGGGCTGGACATCCGACTCTCCCGGGCCCGGGCGGGCACGCCGGAGACCGTCCTGCTGACGGCCGACCGATGAGCTTCAGCCGGTGGTGGACCGAGACCACGGCCGCGCTCGGCGACCGGGTCCCGCTGCCCCTGGCCGCCCTGCTGCTGGTGCTCGCCGCGGTGCTGGTGGCGGTCGGCTGGTACACGTACCCCGCCTGGGTTCCCCGCCGGCTGCCCCGACTGCCCCGGCTGCGTCGACGCCGCCGGGAGCCCGGTCCGGAGGACGCCCCCGCGCCGCTCGTACCCGCGCCGCGCGAGCCGGAGCCGGAGCTGCCGGCCGCCGCGTACGCCTCCCTCGCCGACCGGCTGGCCGCCGAGGGCCGGTACGCCGAGGCCGTCCGGGAACGGCTGCGCGCGATGATCCGGGAGCTGGTCGCCCGGCGGATGCTCCAGCCGCAGCCCGGCATGACCGTCATCGAGGTGGTGCGGGCCGCGACGGCCAGCCATCCGCAGGTGGGCCCGCCGCTGGGCGCCGCCGGGGAGATCTTCTCCGAGCTCTGGTACGGCCTGCGTCCCGCCTCCGCCGAGCACGACCGGCGGATGCGGGAGCACGCCGCCGACCTGGACCGGCTCCTGGCCGGCCGACCCGAGGACGGGCCACGACCATGAGCGCACAGGTCACCACCGCCCCACCGGCCGCCCGGACCGGCGACGCCCCCCGGCGGCGTCGCCGCCGGCACCGGCTGCTGATCCCGTTGGGCCTGGCCGCGCTGCTGCTGACCACCACCCTGGTCACCCACGCGGTCGACCAGCCCGACCCCACCGACCAGGGGTTCCTCTCCCCCGTCGCGACCGGGGACGACGGCGGCAGCCGGCTCGCCGAGGCGCTGCGCGAGCGCGGGGTGACGGTGCAGCGGGAGACGGACACGCTGGGCGCGCTGCTGGCCGCCCGCGGCGAGCCGGCCACGCTCTTCGTGCCCGCGCCGGCGCTGCTGCACCCGGACACGGTCGGCGCGTTGCGCTGGCTGCCCTCGGCCACCCGACTAGTGCTGGTGGACCCGCCACGGCGGGTCCTGGCGGCGTACCCGCTGCGGGTGGAGCCGGCCGGCCGGCGGTGGGCCGCGCAGGCGGTGGAGCCCGACGCGCGGGGCCTGCCCTGCCCGATGCCCGAGCTGCGCCAGGTCGGGCGGGCGGCGGTCGGGCTGCAACGCTACGGGGTCACCCCGGGCCGGTCGGCGTCCGTGCAGTTCTGCTTCGACGGCGGGCTCGCCCGGCTGCTCCGGGTCCCCGAGAGCGTGGTGGTGGTCGGCGCCAGCGACCCGTTCCGCAACGACCGGATCGACGAGTGGGACAACCGGGCGTTCGCCACCGCGCTGCTCGGTGGGACGGGTCGGGTGGTGTGGCTCGACCTGGACGACCCGGCTCCGCCACCCGCCTTCGGCTCCGGCAGCGGCGACAGCCCGGCCTGGTCGCCCACGCCGGGCGGTTCCACCGAGTACGGCGGGCCGGGCGGCGGTCGCCCCGGCGGCCGCCCGGGCGACGGCGACGGGCGGCCCGGCGGCCCGGGCGGCGGCTCCGGCGACGACGGTGACGACTCCCGCGCCGGCGGCTCCGACCCGCCGAACCCGCTCTGGTCCGCCTTCCCCGGCTGGTTCTGGGCGTTGCTGGCGCAGCTCGCCGTCGCCGCTCTGCTGGCCGCGCTCTGGCGGGCCCGCCGGCTCGGGCCGCCGGCGCCGGAGCCGCTGCCGGTGACGGTCCGCTCGGCGGAGACGGTGCTCGGCCGGGCCCGGCTCTACGAGAAGGCCGGCGCCCGGGACGCGGCCGCGCGGACGCTGCGTACCGCCGCCCTGGACCGCCTACTGCCCCGGCTGAACCTGCCGCCGACCGCCCCGCCCGCCGAGGTGGCCGTCGCGGTCGCCGCCCGCACCGGCGACGGCCCCGGGCGGACCGAGGAGCTGCTCTACGGCGGCGCGCCCGACACCGACCAGGACCTGCTGGAGCTGGCCCGCGCGCTGGACGGGCTCACCCGCACGCTCGCCCCGCACCTGCACCGACCCGAAGGAGATGCCCGGTGACCCGACCCGCCGGAACCGCCGATCCGCTGACCGCCGGCCCCGTCGACCCCCGGGCCGCCCTGCACCGGCTGCGCGCCGAGGTCGCCAAGGCGGTCGTCGGGCAGGACGCGGTCGTCACCGGCCTGGTGATCGCCCTGCTCTGCCGCGGGCACGTGCTGCTGGAGGGCGTGCCGGGCGTGGCGAAGACCCTGCTGATCCGCACCGTCGCCACCGCGCTCGACCTGCGGTCCAAGCGGGTGCAGTTCACGCCGGACCTGATGCCCGGCGACGTGACCGGCTCGCTGATCTTCGACCCGCGCACCGCCGCCTTCACGTTCCGCGAGGGGCCGGTGTTCACCAACCTGTTGCTCGCCGACGAGATCAACCGGACGCCCCCGAAGACCCAGTCGGCGCTGCTGGAGGTCATGGAGGAGCGGCAGGTCTCGGTCGAGGGCGACCGGCGTCCGCTGCCCGACCCGTTCATCGTCGCCGCCACCCAGAACCCCATCGAGTACGAGGGCACCTACCCGCTGCCGGAGGCACAGCTCGACCGGTTCCTGCTCAAGCTCACCGTGCCGCTGCCCAACCGGGAGGAGGAGCTGGGGGTGCTCCGCGCCCACCACGCCGGCTTCGACCCGCGCGACCTGTCCGCCGCGGGCGTACGAGCGGTGGCCACCGCGGCCGACCTGGCGGCGGCGCGGGCGGCGGTCGGCCGGGTGCACGTGGCCGAGCCGCTGTTCGGCTACATCGTCGACCTGTGCCGGGCCACCCGCAGCACGCCGGCGCTCGAGCTGGGCGCCTCGCCCCGGGGCGCGACCGCGCTGCTCACCACCGCCAAGGCGTGGGCCTGGCTGGCCGGCCGCGACCACGTGGTCCCGGACGACGTGAAGGCGGTCGCCCGGCCGACGCTGCGGCACCGGCTGCGGCTGCGCCCCGAGGTCGAACTGGAGGGCGTCGGCGTGGACGCGGTGCTGGACACGGTGCTGGCCACCGTGCCGACGCCGCGATGACCTGGCGGGCGGCGCTCCTGCTGGCGGTCGGCGCGCTGACCCTGCCGGTCTGGCCGGCGCCGTTCGTCGGCCTGCTGGTGATGACCGGCGCGGTGCTGCTGCTCGTGCTGGTCGACCGGGCGCTGGCCGTGCCGCCGGCAACGCTCACGGCGACCCGGGAGGGCGACCGGGCGGTGCGGCTCGGCGGCACCGCCACCGTCGCGGTGCGGCTGCACAACCCCGCCGCCCGTACGCTGCGCGCCCGGGTGCGCGACGCCTGGGTGCCCTCCGCCGGCGCACGCCCGGACGTCCCGCCGTCCCGGACGGTGCGCGTCGAACCGGGCGGAACGGTGGCGCTGCCCAGCCGGCTCACCCCGCTCCGGCGCGGCGACCGGCCGGCGGTGGCGCTGACCGTGCGCTCGTTCGGGCCGATGGGGCTGGGCTTCCGGCAGCGCTCCGGCCGCCCGGCCACCCCGCCGTGGACGCTGCGCGTGCTGCCCCGCTTCGACTCCCGCCGGCATCTGCCGGAGAAACTGGCCCGGCTGCGCGTGATCGACGGCACCCAGGTCAGCCGGGGGCGCGGCCAGGGCACCGAGTTCGACACCCTCCGCGAGTACGTGGTCGGCGACGACGTCCGGTCGATCGACTGGCGGGCGAGCGCGCGCCGCGCCGACGTGCTGGTGCGGACCTGGCGGCCGGAGCGGGACCGCCGGCTGGTCTGCGTGCTGGACACGGGCCGCACGTCGGCGGTGCGGGTCGGTGACGAGCCCCGGCTGGACACCGCGATCGACGCCGCGTTGCTGCTCGCCGCCCTCGCCGCCCGTGCCGGTGACCGGGTCGACCTGCTCGCCGCCGACACGGCGGTCCGGGCCACGGTGACGGGCACCGGCCGGCAGGCCCTGCTCTCCCGGCTGGTGCACGCCCTCGCCCCGCTCCAGCCGGCGCTGGCGGAGACGGACTTCGACCTGATCGCCGGTGAGCTGCTGCGCCGGCAGCGCCAGCGCAGCCTGGTGGTTATCTTCACCGCGCTGGAGGCCGGCGCGCTCGGCGAGGGGCTGCTGCCGGTGCTCCCCCGGCTCTCCGCCCGGCACAAGGTGGTGATCGCCGCGACGCACGACCCGGTGCTGACCGCGCTCACCACGGCCGTCCCGCAGCGCCCCGCGGACGCCTACGCGGCGGCGGCGGCCTGGCGGGCGCTGGCCGAACGCGACCGGGTCCGCGCCGCGCTGGGCCGGCACGGGGTGACGGTCGTCGACGCCCCGGCGGGCCGCCTGGCCCCCACCCTGGCCGACACCTACCTGCGCCTCAAGTCCCTCGGCCAGCTCTGAACCCCCGGGGCCGCCCGGCGAGGCGGTCAGCGGCGGGCGTGCGGGCCGAAAACGTCGTCGCCCTCGGGCGCGCCGACGGGTGCGGCGCCCGCCCGGCGGCCGAGCACCACGACGTACGCCAGGAAGGCGAGCCAGACGGCGGCGCCCGCGAGGACGCGGAGTGGAACCGGCACGGGCGCGGGGGTCACGAACGCCTCGAGGAGGGCGGAGACCGCGAAGAGCCCCACCAGGCCGACGGCGACCAGGACGCCCTCGCGGCCCGCCCGGGCGACCGCCTGCCCCCGGGTGAGCTGGGCGGGCGGCGCGATCCACGCCCATCCGACGCGCAGGCCCACCCCGGCGGCCACGAAGACGCCGGTCAGCTCCAGCAGCCCGTGCGGGGTGATCAGTCCGAAGAAGACGTCCGCCCGGCCGTAGGCGACCATCACCCCGCCGACCACACCGATGTTGAGCGCGTTCTGCCAGAGCAGGTAGAGCACGGGGACGACGAGCACCCCGGCGGCGAGGCACTGGGCGGCGAGCCAGGCGTTGTGCGTCCACAGGTGGAAGGCGAAGGTCGGCGCGGCGAACTCGGTGTAGTAGCCGGCGAAGCCGGACTCGACCAGGTCGGCGGCCGCCTCCTCGCCGATGAACGCGCCCGCCGTCTCCGGGTTGCCCGCCACGTACCAGATGAGGAAGAAGCTGAGCAGGGTGAAGCCGGTCGCCACCCCGCACCACCAGGGCCAGGCGCGGTAGACCGCGCCGGGGAAGCCGACCAGCAGGAACCTGCCGACCGCCGCCCAGGACGGCCGCGGACGGCCGGTGAGCCGGGCCCGGGCCCGCAGCACCACCTGGGATAGCTGGCTGACCAGCGCGGGGTCGGGCGAGCGGCTGCGCAGCACCGAGAGCTGGGTGGTCGCCCGCTGGTAGAGGGCGACGAGTTCGTCGACCTCGGCGGCGTCGAGCCGGCCGCGCCGGGACAGCTCCTCCAGCCGCCGCCACTCCCCGCCGTGTTCCGCGACGTACGCGTCGAGATCCACCGTCACCCCCGTCCGGCGATCATAGTGTTCACTGTTGTGGTGAGAGCGCAACCACGACCGCCGGCCCGACCCGCCCCGTGGGGCGACGCCGGGCTGGTCAGCGGGGAGGCCGTGGAGCTGGATGTCCGGGCCGCCCGGATCGGCTCACGGGTGCTCGCGCTGATGCTCGACATCCTGGCCCAACTGGTCCTCGCGCTGGTGCTGTCGATCGCCGTCGGCATCGTGCTCGCCAACCTGGCCGGGCTGGTCGACGGGGCCCTGACCGGCGCCGTCGCGACGGTGGGGCTGATCCTGGTGCTGGTCGGCTACCCGGTGCTCTGCGAGCGGTTCAACCACGGCCGGACGCTGGGCAAGATGGCGGTCGGGCTGCGGGTGGTCAGCGCCGACGGCGCCCCGGTCGGGCTGCGGCAGTCGCTGACCCGGGCGCTGGTGGGCGTGGCGGTGGAATGGCCGGGCCTGGTGCTGCCGCTGCTGAGCTGGGTGGCCGGCGTGACCGTGATGCTGAGCGACCGGCGGGGGCGCCGGCTGGGCGACCTGGTGGCGGGCACGCTCGTCGTGCACACCCGGACGGCGACCGCCTGGCGGCCGGTCCCGACGGCGGTGCCCGTGCTGGTCGGCTGGGCGTACACGCTGGACCTGAGCCGGCTGGACGACGGCCTGGCGCTGGCCGCCCGGCAGTACCTGGCCCGGGTGCGCCACCTGGCGGAGCCGGCCCGCGGGCGGCTGGGCCGCGGCCTGTGGGCCGAGGTCTCGGCGGTGATCACGCCGCCCCCGCCGCCGGGCTTGCCGGAGTCGGTCTACCTGGCGGCGGTCCTCGGCGAGCGGCACCGGCGGGCCTGGCACCGGCTGGGGCACGGCCGCGCCGTCGCCGCGACGCTGTGGCCGGAGCTGACGCCCGGCCCGCCCGCGCGACCCGGCACGGTTCCGGCCGCCTCCGTCCCGCCCGAGGTCGCCGCGCCACCCGGCACGATCCGCCCCGCGGTTCCCGGCGGCGCGCCGGCCACCGTGCCGGCACAACCCGTCGCGGCGGTACGGCCAGCGGTCACCCCGGCGGTAGGGCCAGCGGTCGCCCCTGCGGTACGGCCGGCGGTCACCCCGTCGGCGCCGGCGGGCGGCGTGCCCGCGCCCGACGCCGGCACCTGACCGACGGGCGAGGGCACCTGGGGCAACGGGCGAGGGCACCTGGGTGACGGGCAAGGATTCGCCGATGCGTCATGTCCCGGGGACACTCGATCCGGGACCGCCCTCCGTCACCCGGCTGTGGCAGGATCCGGCTCGCTCGCCCCTACCGAGACAGGAACCTCGTGGCCGACGATCTGTTCACCCCCACCATCGCGCCGGCGGCGTACGAGACGCGACGCCCGCCGTGGCGACCGCAGTCGCTGATCTTCCCCGCCGCCTTCGGCGGGCCGACGGCGGTCACGGTGCTGGCCCTGGTCAACGGGAGCCGGCTGGGTCTGTCCCGCCGGGCGAACCTGGCGGTGCTCGGCGCCGGGCTGGCCGGGCTGGCCGCCCGGGTGGCGGTCACGCTCGGGTTCTTCGCCGACGGGTCCGACCGTCCCTCCCGGCTGATCGGCGCGCTGTCCGGCGCGCTGGTCTGGCTCGCCGCGTCCGCCACGCAGAAGCGCCCGTTCCGGGCGTACGAGCTGCGCGGCGGCAAGCCGGCGTCGCTGTGGCTGCCCGGCGTCGGGGCGGTGCTCCTGCTCGGCTTCGCCGAGGCCGCGTTGATCCTCCTGCTGGTCGTCGCGTGACCGCGCCGGAGGGGCAGCTCGCCCGGGTGGTGCACCTGCTGGAGATCAACCGGCCGGAGCAGGCCCTCGACGAGGTGCACCGGCTTCCCGCCGCGCTGGCCGCCACCCCCGCCGCGTTCCGGCTGCGGGCGTCCGCGCTGACCGCGCTGGAGCGGTGGGACGGCGTGCTGGCCGTGGCCCGTCAGGGGCTCGCCGAGACCGGCCCGGACGCCGAACTGCTGGGCCATCTCGGTCTCTCGCTGCGGCACCGCCGCGAGTACGCCCCGGCCGAGCGGGCCCTGCTCGACGGGCTCGCCATCGAGCCGGACAACGCGTGGCTGCTCTGCCAGTACGCCTACCTCTGCTGTGAGGTGGGCCAGATCGACAAGGCGGACCGTCTGGTGGCCCGGGCCGCGGCGATCACTCCGGACGCGCCGGCGGTGTTCGCCACCCGCTTCCAGGTCGCGTACTCCCGGGGCGACGACCGGGCGGCCGAGCGGATCGCCGAGGAGTTCCTCGGGGCCTGGCCGGGCGATCCGGCGGCGCTCGCCCTGCACGGCGTCGCCGCGGCCCGCCGAGGCCGGGTGGGCACCGCGCACCGCGCGTTCGGGCAGGCGGTGGCGCACGACCCGGCCGACGCCGAGTACGCCGAGGCCGCCTGGGAGACCCGGGTGTACGCACACCCGCTGCTGCTGCCGTTGCGGCCGCTCTACCGGCTGGGGATCCTCCGCACCTGGCTGCTCGCGATCGGCGTGGTCGTGCTGCTCAACCTCACCGGGCTGCACCTGCTCGCGGGCCTGTTCGGCCTGGCGTGGGTGCTCTTCTGCGTCTGGTCGTGGATCGGCCCGCCGCTGGTCCGCCGCATGGTCCTCGGCCGGTGGCGGTCGTGAGGGCGGTGCGGGCGGCGGCGGTCGTGAGCGCGCGCGGGCGGTGCCGGTCGTGAGGGCCTTCGGGCCCTGGCTGGCCGTCCTGGCGGTGGTGCTGCTGCTCAGCGCGCTGCGCCTGCGCACGCTGGCGACGGTGGTCTCGCTGGCCTGGCTCGCGTGGTGCGTGTGGACGTGGGTCCGGCCCGCCCGCCGCCGCTCCCGCCCCGACTGACCCGCCCTCCGCACAACGCCGGCGGGCCGGCCGCCCACGGTCGCCGGAAACGCCGACGGGCCGGCCCGCTGGCGCGGGCCGGCCCGTCGGTGCGGGTCGGTTCAGTACCGGTAGTGCTCCGGCTTGAACGGGCCCTCGACGGCGACGCCGAGGTAGGCGGCCTGCTCCTTGGTCAGGGTGCTCAGCTTGGCGCCGAGCGCCTCCAGGTGCAGCCGGGCGACCTTCTCGTCCAGGTGCTTCGGCAGCACGTAGACGCCGATCGGGTATTCCTCGGTCTTCGTGAACAGCTCGATCTGGGCGATCGTCTGGTTGGCGAACGAGTTCGACATCACGAAGCTCGGGTGGCCGGTGGCGTTGCCCAGGTTCAGCAGGCGGCCCTCCGACAGCACGATGATCGCGTGCCCGTCGGCGAACTTCCAGAGGTCGACCTGCGGCTTGATGTTGACCCGCTCCACGTCGGAGCGCTTCGCCAGGCCGGCCATGTCGATCTCGTTGTCGAAGTGGCCGATGTTGCCGACGATGGCCTGGTGCTTCATCCGGGCCATGTGCTCGTTGGTGATGACGTCGAAGCAGCCGGTGGCGGTGATGAAGATGTCCGCCTGCTCGACCACGTCGTCCAGGGTGGCGACCTGGTAGCCGTCCATCGCCGCCTGGAGGGCGCAGATCGGGTCGACCTCGGTCACCACGACCCGGGCGCCCTGGCCGCGCAGCGACTCGGCGCAGCCCTTGCCGACGTCGCCGTAGCCGAGCACGACGGCCATCTTGCCGCCGATCAGCACGTCGGTGGCGCGGTTGATGCCGTCGATGAGCGAGTGGCGGCAGCCGTACTTGTTGTCGAACTTGCTCTTCGTCACCGAGTCGTTGACGTTGATGGCGGGGAAGAGCAGGGTGCCGGCGCGGTGCATCTCGTAGAGCCGGTGCACGCCGGTGGTGGTCTCCTCGGTCACGCCCTTGATGCCGGCGGCGATCCGGGTCCACCGCTGGCCGTCCTCGGCGAGCGAGCGGTGCAGCAGGCCGAGGATGACCGCGTACTCCTCGGAGTCGGCGGACTCGACCGGCGGGACGGCCCCCGCCTTCTCGAACTCGACGCCCTTGTGCACCAGCAGGGTGGCGTCGCCGCCGTCGTCGAGGATCATGTTCGGGCCCTGTCCGTCGGGCCAGGTGAGCACCTGCTCGGTGCACCACCAGTACTCCTCGAGGCTCTCGCCCTTCCAGGCGTAGACCGGGACGCCGGCCGGGGCCTCCGGGGTGCCCTCCGGGCCGACCACGATCGCGGCGGCGGCGTGGTCCTGGGTGGAGAAGATGTTGCAGGACGCCCAGCGCACCTGCGCGCCGAGCGCGACCAGGGTCTCGATCAGGACGGCGGTCTGGATGGTCATGTGCAGCGACCCGGTGATCCGGGCGCCAGCGAGCGGCTGGGCGTCGGCGAACTCACGACGGATCGCCATCAGGCCGGGCATCTCGTGCTCGGCGAGCTGGATCTCCTTGCGCCCGAACTCGGCGAGCGACAGATCCGCCACCTTGTAGTCGCCCTCGGCGAGGGTGCTCGGCCGGGCCTCGGACGGCGTTCCACTTGCGGACGCCGGGAGGGTGCTGGTCATGGAAGCTCCTGTCGGACGATGTGCTGCGCGACCCTCCACCTTACGCGCGCGGGCCGCCACCGAAGGGACCGGCCGGTGAAGAGCGCAGGAAGACAGAAGCGGACAGCGCACGGGGCGGTCGGTCGTGGACGGACTTTCCGTCCACCAGCCGCCCGCCCCGTGCATCCCCCCGGTTTGGATCCCTCACGCGCGTTTCCGGACCGTCGTCGCGATAACGCTGCGTACTCATAGAGTCACACTGCGCGGTCGCCTCGTCAAGCTATTCCGGGAAAGTCGGACTTGCCCTGCTCAGCTCAGGCCGCAGCTCGCGACGTACGCCTCGCCCGTGCCCGCCACGCGCAGCGGGCCGGCGGCGGCCGTGCCGACCGCGGCCTCTCCCCGCCCCAGCGTCACCGCGCCCGTCCCGTCGTCGACCGAGAGTTCGCCCGCGCGGCAGAGCACCACGCGCGGCCCGGGCACCGACAGCGTCACCGCCGGCAGCGCCGCGCCCACCGTCACCCGGTGCAGCGCGAAGTCGTCCACCGGCACCGGCCAGGTGACCACGCCCGGGTCGACCTCCAGCGGCGCCACCACCGGGTCCCGGAGCACCTCGAAGCGCAGCACCCGGAGCAGCTCGTCGACGTCCACCCGCTTCGGCGTGAGCCCGCCGCGCAGCACGTTGTCGCTGGCCGCCATGATTTCCACGCCGGTGCCCCGCAGGTAGGCGTGCAGGTTGCCGGCCGGCATCCAGATCGCCTCCCCTGGCGCCAGCCGCACCCGGTTGAGCAGCATCGCCACCAGCACCCCCGGGTCGCCCGGATAGGCGGCGGCCAGCTCCCGGGCCAGCTCCGCGTCGGGCCCCGCGACCGCCGCCGACGCCGCGGCCCCCACCAGCGCGTCGCGCCCGTCGACGGGCCAGGTCAGCAGCAGCCGTACGGCGTCGCGCAGCCCCGCCGGGCCGGTGCGCAACGCCGCCAGCACCGGCTCCAGCGCGGGTACGCCGAACCCGGCGAGCGCCTCCGCCGAGGCGACCGGGTCGCGGAACCCGCAGAGCGCCTCCATCGGCGAGAGCGCGACCAGCAGCTCCGGCTTGTGGTACGGGTCGACGTAGTTGCGTTGCCCGTCGGGGCGGCCGGCGTCGGCGGCGTGCCCGGCGCGGGCCTGCTCGGCGTCCGGGTGCGCCTGGAGGCTGAGCGGGGCGTCCGCGGCGAGCACCTTGAGCAGGAACGGCAGCCGGGTGCCGAACCGGCCGACGACCCGCTCGCCGAGCCAGTGGTCCGGCTCGGCGAGCAGCAGGTCGGTCAGGCTGACCCGGCCGCCGTCGCGGTCGACCATGGCCGGGCCGCCCGGGTGGGCGCCCAGCCACAGCTCGGCCTCCGGGCCGTCGCTCGGCGCCGGCCTGCCCTGCAGCTCGGCGATCGCCGAGCGGGACCCCCAGGCGTAGTCCCTGATCGGTCCGTACAGCAGTTCCACCGGTCAGCTCCCGGGCCGCCCGGCGGCCTCACCCGGCTCGGATCCCGGCACGGCGCTGTGCACCGCGCTTTCGGTGCCCGACCGCTCCGCGGCGGCGCTGTAGATGTCCGGCTCCAGGTAGATCACCCGGGCGGCCGGCACGGCGGCGCGGATCCGGGCCTCGACAGTGTCGATGCTCCGGGCCAGTTCCGCGGCGTTCTCGCAGGCCGGCGCGGCGACCTTCGCGGCCACCAGCAGCTCCTCGGGGCCGAGGTAGAGCGTCTTCATGTGGATGATCCGCTCGAACTCGGGGCCGTCGGTCACCGCCTTCTCGATGGCGGCGACGTCGTGCGCCTCGGCGCCCTCACCGAGCAGCAGGCTCTTGGTCTCGATGGCCAGGATGATCGCGATGGCCACCAGCAGCACGCCGATCATCGCGGTGCCGACGGCGTCCCACCGGCCGTTGTCGGTGATCAGCGTCATGCTGACACCGAACAGGGCGAAGACCAGACCGACCAGCGCGCCCAGGTCCTCCAGCAGCACCACCGGCAGCTCCGGGGCCTTGGCCCGCCGGACGAAGTGCACCCAGGACTGGTTGCCCCGGACGAGGTTGGACTCCTTGATGGCGGTACGGAAGGAGAACGTCTCCATGATGATCGCGACGACCAGCACGGTGACCGGCACCCACTGCCACGAGTGGATGCCCTCCGCGTGCGACCACTTGTGGTACGCCTCGTAGAGGGCGAACAGGCCACCGACGCTGAACAGCACGATGGACACGATGAACGCGTAGATGTAGCGCTCCCGGCCGTAGCCGAAGGGGTGCTGCGGGGTGGCCGCCCGCTTGGCCCGCCGGCCGCCGAGCAGCAGCAGTCCCTGGTTACCGGAGTCGGCGACCGAGTGGATCGACTCCGCCAACATCGACGACGACCCGGTCAGCACGAACGCGACGAACTTGGTGACGGCGATGCCGACGTTCGCCAGCAGCGCGGCGACGATCGCCTTCGTCCCGCCGTTAGCACTCACTGGTTTGCCAGCTCCTTCATCTCGGTGATGGCCGGTACGGCCATCGGGTCCAGTCCGTGTGCCAGGGCGAGGTAGACCGAGGCGAAGTCCGGCACGGCGACCAGCGAGGCGAGCCGCTCCAACGCGGAGCCGCCCTCGGCGGTCACCACGTCGCAGCGCACACCCCGCCGCTCGGCGAGGGTCTGCACCGCGTCCGCGCGGCGCTCCTCGACGGCGAGCGGCTCGTCGGCGTCGTCCTCGGGGTTCAGCCCGCCGTCGCGCAGCAGCACCAGCCGCAGCCGCGTGCCGGCCGGCGCCTCGTCGTCGGGGTCGGCGAAGATGTCCCGCTCCCCCTCCGCCAGGCCGCCGAAGACGCCGTCGAGCAGGCCGACCCGGCCGCGCCCGGCCTCGCCGAGCGCGCCGCTGACCACCGGGTAGCGGGCGTTGGCGGACAGGGTGTCGCCGAACCGGCGGGCCGCCACGGTGGCCAGCGGCGACGAGCCCCAGACGATCGGCACCGAGCCGGCCAGGCCCAGGGCGAGCGACTTCGCCGGGTTGACGAAGGACTCGGCCGTCGGGCGGCACCGGTCGGCGTCCGCGTCGAGCCGGGCCGCGGTCTCCGCCAGGTCCGCCTCGTTGACCTTCACCAGGCCGAGCGTACGGGCGGCGAGCAGAACCGGCACGGTGAGCGCCCAGAGGCTGGCCCGGGCCGGGGCGCGCCGGGGCACCGGGATGAACGGCGCCCGGGCCCGCTCGGCCACCGACTGCAACTGTGAGTCGGGCGCGCCGACGGCGACCAGCCGGGCGCCCCGCCGGTGCGCGGCCTCGGCGGCGCCCAGCGCCTCGGGGCTGCGGCCGGAGGCGCTCACGGCGATGACCACGTCGGCGGCCCCCACCCAGCCCGGCACGCCGGCGCTGCGGTGCGGGATGACCGGCACCGGGCAGCGCGGCCCGGCGACGGTGGCCAGCACGTCACCCGTACGCCCGGCGGTGCCGATGCCGGCGATGACGACCGCGCGGGGCCGGCCCTCGTCGGCGAGCACCTGGAGGTTCGCCTCGGCGGCCAGGGCGGCCGACTCGCGGACCTGCGCCCCGGCGGAGGCGGTGTGCCGCAGCATGCCGCCCGGGTCGTGCTCGGCGAGCGCGTCCTGGTCGTCGAGCAGGGCCTCGTCGGGCTCGCGGCGGCCGCTGACCCCGGCCGTACCGTCGATCACGACCGCTCCGCGGGGCCGCCGCGCGCCTCGTCGAGCAGCAGCACCGGCACGTCGTCGCGGACCTCGAAGATCCGGCCGCACTCGGTGCAGGTCAGCGTCTGCGCCTCGGCGTCGTAGTCGAGCGGGGCGTGATGCGTGTCCGGACAGGCGAGGATTTCCAGCAACTGCGGGTCCAGGGCCACGGCGCGGCTCCTTCCACGTATGCGGTTTCACCGATCGACGGTGCCGACCGGCGCAGGCGATCTTATCGGCGAACCCGGTCGAGCACCTCGTCGCGGAGCGAGGTCATCCGCTCCCGGGTCGGGGCCTCGACGTTGAGCCGCAGCAACGGCTCGGTGTTGGAGGCGCGGAGGTTGAACCACGCGCCGTCCGGAAAGCGCAGCGTGAGCCCGTCCAGCTCGTCGGCCTCGGCCTGCGGGTACGCGGCCCGCACCTCGGCCACCTTGGCGGCCTGGTCGGCCACGGTCGAGTTGATCTCGCCGGAGGCCACGTACCGCTCGTACTCGCCGGCCAGCACCGACATCGGCAGCGACTGCTCGCCGAGGGCGGCCAGCGTGTGCAACGCGGCGAGCATGCCGGTGTCCGCGAACCAGAAGTCCCGGAAGTAGTAGTGGGCGGAGTGCTCGCCGCCGAAGATCGCGTTGGTGCGGGCCATCTCCGCCTTGATGAAGGAGTGCCCGACCCGGGCGACGACCGGCTCGCCGCCGTGCTCGCGGATGATCTCCGGCACGGCGCTGGAGGTGATCAGGTTGTGGATCACCGTCGAGCCGGGGTGCTTGGCCAGCTCGCGGGCCGCCACCAGGGCCGTGATCGCCGACGGGGAGACGGGCTCGCCGCGCTCGTCGACCACGAAGCAGCGGTCAGCGTCGCCGTCGAACGCCAGGCCGATGTCGGCGCCGTGCTCGATTACGGCGCGCTGGAGGTCGACCAGGTTGGCCGGGTCCAGCGGGTTGGCCTCGTGGTTGGGGAACGTGCCGTCCAGCTCGAAGTAGAGCGGCACGATCTTCAGCGGCAGCGCCGGCAGGACGGCGTCGCCGAGCACGGCCGGGACGGTGTAGCCGCCCATGCCGTTGCCGGCGTCGACGACCACCTTCAGCGGGCGGATGCCGGAGAGGTCCACCAGCTCCCGCAGGTACGACGCGTAGTCGGCCAGCAGGTCGCGGCGCTCGGCCGGCGCGGTCGGCCCACCGGCCGGGCGGGCCTCGTCCTTGTCCAGCAGGGCCTGCGCCCGATGGCGGATCTCGGCCAGCCCGCTGTCCTGCCCGATCGGGCGGGCGCCGGAGCGGCACATCTTGATGCCGTTGTACTGGGCCGGGTTGTGGCTGGCGGTGAACATCGCGCCGGGCAGCCCCAGCGCGCCGGAGGCGTAGTAGAGCATGTCCGTCGAGCCGAGCCCCAGCTCGATCACCGAGCGCCCCTCGGCGCGCACCCCGGCGGCGAAGGCGGCGGCCAGGCCGGGACCGGTGGCGCGCATGTCGTGCGCGATGAGCACCGCGTCGCCGCCCTCGCCGTAGGCGTCCAGCACCTGCGCGAAGGCCGCGCCGAGGGCCTCGGCGGCGCGCTCGTCCCACTGGTCCGGCACCGTCCCACGGACGTCGTAGGCCTTCACGATCTGGGACAGATCAGACACCGGTCTCGCTCCTTGCGCCGCAGGTCGTCAACGGCCTGAGCGTATCGGAGGGGCGCGGGGCGGCCCGGCTCAGCCAGGGAGCCGGGGCATCAACACGGTGTGGCCGCCGCCGTCGGCCTCCGGGGGCGGGTCACCGGGTCGCCCGGAGGCGGGCGGAGCCGACGCCGGCCCGCCGTACTGCCCCGGGACGGGCGGCGCCGACGTCGGGCTCCCGGGCGGGGCGGACACCGGCGGCGTGATGGACCCGCCGGGCACCGCCTGGGTGGCCTCCGGGGCCGGGCGGCTGCCGTACACGCCGCCGGCCGGACGCGGGGCGGAGGGGCCCCCGTACACGCCGGGGGTGGGCGGCTGCTGGCCGTACACCTGGCCGGGCGGGACGGGCGCGGCGGCCGGACCCTGCGCGGAGCGGTAGGTGGTGCCGCCGGGGTTGCGGGGCAGCAGGGCGGGCGGCAGGTCGTCGGCGGGCTCCTTGTCCGCCCGGGCGCGGCGGAACAGCAGGACGATGAGCAGGATCCCGACGGCCACCATGGCGATGCCGAAGAACATGACCACCGAGCCGCCGCCGGACTCCTCCTCGGCGGCGTTGACGGTGGCGCCGGCGCCCTGCCCGGCGAGGGCCGCCCCGGCCGGGGACTCCTCGGCGGTCTCCGACCGGGAGGCGCTCGGGGTGGGCGACGGCTTCTTCGACGGCGTCGGCGACGGCGAGGCGGAGGCCCGCGCGCCGACCACCCGGGACGCCACGGCGCCCCGGCCCAGCAACTGCCCGCTCGCGCTGGCCGCGCCGGTGACCGTCAACCGGCCGCCCGGCGCACCGCGGACGAACGCCACCTGGTAGCGCACCGTGATGCTCTTGCCCTTGCACAGTCGCGGGTTCGCCGGCGAGGTGGCCGCGGTGGCCACGCTGCCCCCGCCCCCAGAGAGCGACACGGGGAACCAGCGGCCGCCCACGTTGACCTGCGCCCTGACCTGGTCGGCGCGCAGGCCGCCCAGGCGCAGCCCCAACGCGGTACGCAGCAGCACGCAGCCGTCGCTGCGCTTGCGCACCTCGATCGAGACGCCCTCGGCGGAACCGCCGGCCGTGAAGCTGCCGGCCGACCGCACCCGGACCGAGTCGTCGTCGGCGAGCGCCGGCGTCGCGCCGAGCGCCACCAGTCCACCCAGCAACGCGCAGACCGCCGAGAGCCGCGCCGCGTGCCGACGTACCGCCATGATCACCTCGCCGTTCCTCCCCCGACGGGGGTCCGCCGGTAGGCTACTACCGCCCGCCGGTGAGGGCCGGTCATAGAACGCTCCGGATGTGCGCCGCATTACCCCCGTGGTCGCGTCACCGCACCTGGCATCCGTCAGCGCGGGCGTCTCGGTGCGGGCGGGTGTCTGCGGGCGTCAGCCCGATCCGGCGGCCGCCAGCGCGTCGCGGCAGAGCCGGTCGGCGGTGCGGGTGGTCTCGGGCAGCCGGTAGCGCGGCGTCAACGCGAGCACCCGGGCGGTCGCGTTGTCGAGGCTCATCCGATGGCCGACGCTGACGAAGACCGGCTTCACGCCGTCCCGGGTGCGCAGCACCCGGCCCACGATCTCGTCCCCGTCGCGCAGCGGCGTCCACGCGCCGCGCTCGCCGGCCGGCGGCGTCCACTCGCCGAGCAACGGCGTCTTCCCCACCCCGATCGCCGGTAGGCCGGTCACCACCCCCAGGTGGCAGGCCAGCCCGAACCGGCGCGGGTGGGCCAGCCCGTGCCCGTCACAGACCAGCACCTCCGGGCGTACGGCCAGCCGGTCGAGCGCCTCGAGCAGCGCGGGCAGCTCGCGGAACGCGAACAGCCCCGGGACGTAGTCGAAGGCGGGCCGGCCCACGCTGACCGCCGAGTCGACCACCGCGAGCGTCCGGGCGTCCAGCACCGTCACGGCCGCCGCCAGGCGATCGCCACTCTCGGCGTACGCGACGTCCAGGCCGGCCACCGTCCCGGGCTCGGCCGGCCCCGGCCCGACCAGGTCGACGAGCGGCCGCAACCGCTCCTGGAGCGCCAGCGCCTCCGCCACGCTCCCTGGCCCCGCCATCGGCGCACCCCCGGACACCTCGGACATGCCGACCTGCGCGACCCCCGGTCCCTCCGTCGTCACGACGACCGGCCGGTGGCCTGCCTGCCGGCACTCGGCTGGCCGACGGGCCGCTGGTCGGTGTCTGATTCAGCCATCTCGCCATGCTATTCCGGGGTCACAGCACCCCGGTCACCGTGGACGGCGGCGCTCCTACTGGCCGACGCGGCCGTCGATCAGCTCGCGGATCAGGTCTGCGTGGCCGTTGTGCCGGGCGTACTCCTCGATCATGTGCGCCAGCAACTTCCCGCAGCGAGACCTCCCCCGTCGCCGTGCCAACCCATGACCCCAGGTCAGACTCGGCGACGAAGCGCTCGGCGAACTCCACCTCCGCCCGCCAGGGACGCCACGCCTCGGCCACCACCTCCGGATCACCGACCGCGCCGTCGAAGTCGCCGTCCGGGTCGGCCTTCGTGCAGTAGATCCTCGGCGCGTCCTGGCCGGCCATCGTCCGCCGGAACCAGCCCCGCTCCACCTCGGCCAGGTGGCGGACCAGTCCGAGCAGCGACAACTTCGACGGCGGTACGGACCGCCGGGCCGGCACCTCGGCGTCCAGGTCGGCGCACTTGAGTTCCAGAGTGAGCCGCTGGTCGCGCAGGTACTCGACGAGGATCGTCCGCTCGTCGTAGCGGTTGCCGTCGGATCGGGGGTCGTCGTCCGGGTGGACGAACATGTTCGACCAGGCGAAGTTCTGCTTGGGGCTGTCGGCGATGGGGGTGGACCCGTCAGCGGGAGATTCAGCCATAAGAGCGCCCCTGACCGACGTCGATGCGGGACCGCAAGCGGTTTCGGCTGCCACGGGACGCCACCCGTGCACGAACCGGCGACTCCACCGAAACGACGTCATGGATTCCCGCCTACGGGTGCCCATTAAGGCAACCCGCGAATCGCGCGACCGGGCCGGGATCACAAGTCCATTCGCGTAGGCGGTGATCCAGAGAATGGCATACCCGGTGGCTGCGCTAGTACGCGAGGTCGGGCATGAATCTACTGCCGCTCTTCCGAGCCCAAGCTCGGGTCCGCGGCTGGATCACCCAATTGCTGAAGCTGCTCCTCGAACATGACGAACGTCCTCCGTTGGATGCCGACGATCAGGGCTGTCTCCGTCGGTGTCGGATACCGCCTCTCGCTGGCCAGAACATCTTGAATAGCCCGTACAGTCTCGTAGAGCGCGAAGACAGGGCCTTCGCCGCGAAGGTAGTACCCGCGGTCATGCTCAGTCAGTTGGACGAACTCCTCACGCGTCAGTTCATCAATCTCGTCGCCACCGACAAGGAGAATCTTCCGCAGAAGATGGTCCGCCGGGACCCAGCCCCCGTTATCTTTCGACAACCGCCAGGCAGCAACACCACCATCGGCAGTCCGAACGACTTTGACAGGTGATTCGTAATAGCTGTAGAAGGCAGGCAGTACGAGACCAGTGGGTATGTCCATCATGGTGATTCCTCGCTTCTGTCATCGCTGAGCGCCCGCCAATATGCTGCCTGTCCCCTGCGGCTCAGCTCGTCATGCACGGCCTGCTCCATGGGGGTGAACGGTCGGCCCTGCGCTTGAGCGAGCGTCTCGAGATTTCGTCGCACCTCGTACAGAGGATGCTCCCATTTGGCAACCTCATCGATCGAGGCGAGGTGGAGACGGAGCTCGGCGACGTGTCCGCTCGACAGGCGGAGGTTCACAAGGATGTCCCGGTATCCACTCCGCATGGGCGTCAGGAAGCGGTCCTTGATACCGACGATCACTACATCAGGATCTCGGTCCAGAGCGTCCAACGCGTTGTAGACGTCGTCGAGCCGCCGGAACTCGACCTTCGCCGCTGCCAGGTCCTTCAGCCGGGAGGCGTCGTTGTCGTACTCGACAAGCTTGTCGTTCACCCGGTCCCGACCTTTCGGCTTGGTACGCCAGCCTGGCTGACCGTGGCCGCCGGCAAGGTCGGTGGCGATTCGGTTCAACTCCCGTTGAGCATCCACCGACTCAACGAGCAGCCGCTGCACGAAAGCCTCTCGGTACTCGTCGTCGTGACGCCTGGACGCATCGAAGCCCTGCTGCACGGGTGATTGCCCCCGACCTGCCACACGCGCGCTCACTGACCGCTGCTCACTGGTGAGGTCTGCGGGTCTTGGGAGCGCCACACTGCCATCCCCGATTACCGCTTCCAGGCCGCGCTGGTCGATCTCACTCAGAACGGCGCCGAGGACATCGATTGCCTGCTGCTGACCTGCCAGATGAAGCAATGTCAGCGGCCGAGCCACCAGCAGATTGAGGAGGTCGGGCGTGCCGAGAACCATCCTCACTAGGTCAGGCCGTTGCGCCAACTGCCGGACGAGGGTCTCGGCGAGCATCGGCTCGTCCTTCGGCGGCGTCCGCCACGTGTCGTCCAGCATGCGCTGCACGCGCGGCTCCGCGAACAGCCGCGCCACGTCCTGGGCGGCCGGCTCGTCGAGGTGCGGTACGAGTCGTCGGAGGGTCGGCGCATCGAGCCCGCCGGCTACCTCGACCGGGGTCACGCCGGCGGCGAACACCCGCTCCAGGTCCGGCTCGTCGGCCAGTACGACGCTGACGGGTATGCCGTTCGACGCCCGGTCCGCCTGTGCGCGTTCCCGTGCGGCCCGCAGCTCTTCCAGCGGGTCGTCGCTCCGATCGAGTTCCGGGCCCGGCTGTTCGGACCAGCCCGGCGGCAGCCCGTCGGACGGAGCCGACCCGGGATCGCCGAGCAGGTGCATGCGATTGAGGTACGGCTCGCCGTACCCCTGGTCGGTCTCGACGGGCGGGTGCTCCGGCAGGTCGGGTCGCTCGCTGAACCGGCCGCGCCGCAACCCGCCCAGCGGCATCGGCCGGGCGTCCGGACCCAGCACCAGGACCTCGGTGTCGACGGCGTTGTGCGGGTGCGGGGTGCCCTGGTGCCGGTACAGGGGCGCGTCCGATACGGCTCCGGTCTGGGGGTCCAGGTAGAGCACCGTGCCGTGCTGGTTGAGGGCGACCCAGATGTGGGAACCGCCCTGCTCCCAACTGTTGACGACGAAGGCGAAGCTGCCGTGGCCGCCGATGCGGAGTTGGTGGTGGAGGTTGCGGTAGCCGGTGTCGACGGCCGACCGCCGCTCGGCACCCTGGACGTCCTCCGTCGGCTGGCAGAGGCGCTGGAAACGCCCCCCGGTGACGTCCTCGATCCGCCCGATGCCGCCCCACTCGCCGTCGATGGGGCGTGTGACGTCACCGGCCAGGTAGGCGTCGAAGGTGCGGGGCGCGGCCACCCGGGGCCGGCCGTGCATCCAGGTGTCGAACAGCGAGAGCGTGCAGTCGATGCAGTTGATGGCGCGGGTCGGGTCGGCTCGCGGCCCACCGTCGTTCACCAAGCCGAACCAGCCGCCGAGTCGCGGATCGGCGGTCCGCTTGACGCTCCCGTCGGGCTCTCGGGGCACCTGGCGCTCGATGTCGGTCTGGTGCAGCGCCAACGGCAGACGCAGGCCGCCGGGCTGGCCGTAGTTCCGCGACCGGTCGATCGGCGGCGGGTAGTCGTCCCTCGTCAGCGCCGAGCGGTTTGCGGTCTCCACGGCGCCGAGTGCCAGGTCGCCGACGTCGTCGTTGATCCGGCGAAAGTCCGTGTCGCTGACGGCGACGACGACCGGGGCGGCATCCCCGGCCAGGACCGCTTCGGCCAGGTCCCGCTGCTGGTGACACCAGCGCTCCCTCTCCCGGCACTCCTGGAAGAATCGCTCGGAGGTGACACGGTGGCCGGCCTGCGCCAGCCGGCGCCCCTCGCTGACCAACCACCGGGCTTCGTCGTAGCTGCGGTCTGCGGCCTGACGTAGCCGTGCCGCGCTGTCCCGGCGGCGGTTCTCCTCGTAGTTCGTCCGCTGGAACTGGAAGTGCCCCCGGTAGCGGCGTCGTTCGAAGGCATCCTGGTCCGCGGCCCACCTGGCGGCGTACCACTCGGCGGTGCGCGGACGCGGAGAGTGTTCCGCGGCTCCTTGCGGATGCGCCGACCCGTCATGCGTCCGGGTCGAAGGCCGGTCGGTGGGGGTGTGAGGCGGCGACGGCGGGACGAGGGTGGGTGCGGTCTGCGGTGCCGCACCGTTCCTCGCCGTGACCTCACCGACCCCCGTCTGCGCGGCGGGGACCGGATAGCCCTGCGTCGGGGTGCCGCCAAGAGGGGAGGCGACCCCGGGCGTGTTTTGCGTGGTCCCTCCGACGACGGACGGGCCGGTTGTCGTGGCACTCGCATGCTGCCCGGCTACCCCGGCACCCGCTACCGGTTCGACGACGTGGCCGGGGCCCGCCGACGACGGGACCGCAGGTGCCGGAGACGCTTCCGGCATGGCCGAGGAGAGCGTCGGATCGAGTGGAGCGACCGACGCATCGACATGCGACGTCGGGGACGGCGCCGGCCCGGCAGCCTCGGTCGCCGGCGTGAGATGGGGAGCATTCCGCGCTTCCGCAAGCACGGTCTCGGCTGCCGGCGCGACGGGAGTGGCGGAAACGGTATCCGTAGGCACAGCCGGCAGCCCGGGCCAAGCACCGGCCTGCTCGGGAAGCCGCACCGCGGGCTCGACCGCACCCGGCCCGGGTGCTGCGCGCGTTTCGAGTGTCGACGTGAGTTCCGCGGCCGGCGGGGCGACGTCTTCCGGTGGACCAGATCGGGTCGCCGCTGCCTCCGGCATCGCCAGTGGATGCCTGGGCACATCCACGCTCGCCGCCAGACCTGCCGTGCCGGTAAAGGTCTGTGCCGCAGCCCCGCTGTCCATCGCGGTCGGCGCCATTCCGGCCAGGGCGCTCATCTGACCGTCGAGCCGAGCCTGCAGTGCGGCGTCGGCCTGGGCGGTGGCGGAGCCACGGGCACCGGACACGGCCGCCCGGGCCGCGTCCTCCACGGAGGTCAGGCCCTGGCCGGTGGCGAGGCTCGCGGCCTGCTCGGCCATCACCTCGCCGGTCATCTCGCGGCCGAGGTGCTCCCCGATCTGGGCGCCCCGCCCGGTGGCGTGGCGGCCGAGGCCGGCCAGCGGCGCCACCGCTCCGCCGGCGAGGCCGCCGACCGCCGTCGTGCCCAGTTCCGTCATGTCCAGCCCGTGCCGCCTGCCGGTCGAGTTCTGGTACGCCTGGGTGGCGAGGTTGATGCCGCTCTCCTCGGCGGCCTCGGACGCCCCGCCCAGCGCCGCGCGCCGGCCGAGGCCCCGCACGCCGCCCTTGGTGACTTCCTTCGCCGCCCGCTCGCCGGCCTCCTTGAGCCCCTGCTTGAGGGACTTGCGGGCCAGTTGCGCCATCAGCCGCTTGAAGATCTGCTGCACGATCAGCCGGGTGGCGGTGATCGCCGCCCCGGCGGCGGGCGAGGCCGCGCCGGCGGTGAGCACGGTGGCGACCGCCAGCGACAGCAGCTCGATCACCAGGATGCCCAGCTCGATCCAGACCTCGAGCTTGGCGCCCTCGATGTCGCAGCCGCACTCCTCCACCAGCCGGCCCAGTTCGGTGCTGACGGCGAGCAGCACGGGCAGCGGCGCCTCGTCGCCCTCCGCGACCCGGCGCCAGGCGGTGTCGAACGCGGCGGCGACCGCCCCGACGCCGCCGTACCCGCCGCGCACCTCAGCGGCGGCCGTGACGGCGTCGGCGTGCGGCCCGGCCAGCGCGGCGGCCACCGCGTACCACTGGTCGGCCATCTCCCAGACCGCCCGCTCGTTCCCCTCCGGCCACTCGACCCCGATCACCCAGTCGAGGGCCTCGTAGACCCAGCCCGGCAGATCCCACGGCGAGTAGTCGAGCGGGTGCGGGATGGGGCTCGGCAACAGACTCATCCGGGTCTCCCTCCGCGGATCAGCGCTGCTGGTGCCGGTCGCCGGCGCGGTCGAGCCGGCCCGCGCTCGACGCGTCCGTGCGCAGGTTGGCGTCGACGGAGCGGACCACGTCGGCGCCCAGGCCCTCCAGGTGCCGCCCGACGCCCTCCCACACGCGCAGCACCAGTTCCTCGAAGCCCCGGTACTTCTGCTCGAAGGCCGCGCCGATGTCGTCCTTGCCCCAGGGCCGGGACGCGCTCGCCGCCGCGATGGCCCCACCCACCTCGCGGCGCCGCGCGCCGACGGCCTCGCCGGCGAGCGACAGGTCGGTGCCGCCACGCCGGGCACGCTGCGGGTCGAGCCAGAGCTGCCCGTCCATCACTCGCCCCGGCGCAGCGCCGAGTCCGCCCGGCCCAGCAACGACCCGAAGTCACCCGTACGCAGGAAGTCGACCGCTCCGGAGCCGGCGGGCAGGTAGCCGGCCACCAGTTCCCGGGTGTTGGCGGCGGCGGTCGCACCGGCGCGGCGGATCGTGGTGGTGATCTTCCGGCTCAACGCCTTCGCGTCCCGGTCGTGGTAGACGGAGGGGTGCAGCTCCACCGAGATCAGGTCGCCCCGGGCACCGACGGTCGCGGTCACCTGACCGTCGTCGGAGCGCTCCGTCACCCGCAGCTCGGCGAGCCGGGCCTGCAGCTCGTCCAAACCGGACCGAAGTCGCTGGTAGTCCCCGTACACCTCGTCGAATCGCGCCCGCAGCGCGCGATTGGCGTCCCGGTCCACGCTCTCGCCCAACGCCACCCTCCCCGGTCACCGTCGGTAGGGCGAACCATACCGGCCGCCACGATTCCGTGGGGTCCGGTAGTTTCAAGCCCGTGATCGATCGCCAGCAGGCCGAGCAGCTCGCCGCCGTGTGGGCCCGCCGCGAGTCACAGCGCCTGGGCCACGAGTGCCGCCCGATGGTCGACGAGTTCGACCTCGGCTACGTCATCACGTCCACTGTGTCCATCGACGCGAGGACGGTGCCGGGCGAGCTGCCGACCACCGTGGTCGACAAGCAGACCGGCGAGGTGAGCACGTGGCCCCGCGTCCCGGTGCAGATCGTCGAGCAGATGTACCGCCGAAGCCGGGCGGAGGGCCCCGCCGCGCCGCGCACGGTCGATCCGGCGAGCCAACTGCTCCGCGAGATCCGTCGGCTGCCGACCCCCGGCACGGCGGCGCACCTGACCGTCGAGGGCCGGCTGTTCCGCGCGCAGGGAGCCAAGGGCGACGTCGAGCTGCGCCACCACCCGCTGGTCCGGGCCTATCTGGACGAACTGCCCGCCGGCCACCTGGCGCGCGGCGGCGACCGGCACGCCGAGCTGATCGTCGTCTCGGACGTCCTGCACGACTACGACCACCGTCGCGCCGCCGAGGGCATCGCCCCACTGAGCATGGCCGACGCGGAGACGCTGCTGAGCGGTGCCCGCTTCGAGGTCTTCCGGGTGCGCGAGCCGGGCGATCCCTACGGCGGCAGGGCCGAGCGCGCCTGCGACTCGTGTCTCAACTTCCTGGTGCACTTCAACGTGTTGCCCTGGTCCGAGCTGGCCTTCACGGCCGAATGGCATCCGGAGCCACAGCGCCCGCATCATCCGGACCGCTTCGCACCCGCGGTCGCGGACGCGCTGATGGAGGCCGGCTGGGAGGACAGCGAGTTCAATCCCGTCCTGGCCGCCGGGGCTATCCGGGAGACGTGCGAGGTCACCGGCCAGCGGCACCGCCACGAGCCCTTTCCGGCGGCGGAGCGGGCGCTGACCGCCTTTCCCGCCGTCGTGAGCAGTCGCCGGGGCCCTGGCGAGGAGGTGTGGATCAGCCGGTTCACGACGAATCCACTCCGGAGCGCACACTCGGCCGACACGCTGGCCGACTTCGCCGCCGTCCTCGGGGTGCGGCTCTTCCCCATGGGGTCCGAGCACGGTGACAGCATCCTCGCCGTCGACGAGCGGGGTCGGGTGTTCGCGTTGGACCAGGCCGGCGAGTGGTTCCTCGGCGCGGACATCGACGCCGCGCTGACCACCCTGCTGCTCGGCCGCGCCCCGGCCCGCGTCCGCGACGACGGCACCTGGTGAGCTACAACGTCACGCCGGTCAGCACCATGACGCGCGGGTCGGTGTAGTCCTCCATCGCGCTGCGCAGTCCCTCGCGCCCCACGCCGCTGCCCTTGACACCGCCGTACGGCATCTGGTCGGCCCGGTACGACGGCACGTCACCGACGATCACCCCGCCGACCTCCAGGGCGCGGTGCGCGGCGAAGGCGACGTCCAGGCGATGCGTGAAGACGCCGGCCTGCAACCCGTACGCCGAGTCGTTGACGGCGGCGAACGCGGCCTGGTCGTGCTCGACGCGGGCGACCACCAGCACCGGCCCGAAGACCTCCTCGACGCAGACCTTGGCGTCCGCCGGCACCTCGGTAAGCACGGTCGGCGGGTAGGTGGCGCCCTCGCGCCGGCCGCCGACCTCGATGGCGGCGCCGGCCGTGACCGCCTCGTCCACCCACGCCTCGACGCGGCGGGCGGCCTCCTCGGACACCAGTGGGCCCACGTCCGTCAGCTCGTCGGCCGGGTCGCCGGTGCGCAGCTCCTGCACGGCCGCGACCAGCCGGGGCAGGAACGCGTCGTAGAGCCATTCGTGCACGTAGACCCGCTGCACGGCGATGCACGACTGCCCGGCCTGGTAGTTGGAGAACGTCGCGATGCGGTGCGCGGCGAAGGTCAGGTCCTCGTCGGTGTTCCAGTCCTCGCAGATCACGGCGGCGGCGTTACCGCCCAGCTCCAGGGTGACGTGCTTGTCGGGCACGGACCGGCGGATGGCCGCGCCGACCGGCCCCGAGCCGGTGAAGGACACCACTGGCAGGCGGGGGTCGGCGACCAGCTCGGCGGCGCGCTCGTTCGGCAGCGGCAGCACCGAGAACATCCCCTCCGGCAGGTCGGTCTCGGCGAGCAGCTCGCCCAGCAGCAGCGCGGACAGCGGGGTGGCCGGCGCGGGCTTGACGATGATCGGGGCGCCGACCGCGACGGCCGGGGCGACCTTGTGCGCGACGAGGTTGAGCGGAAAGTTGAACGGCGCGATGCCGAGCACCGGCCCCTTCGGCACCCGCCGGACCAGGGCGATCCGCCCGGTGGCGGCCGGGTCGGTGTCGAGGCGTTGCAGCTCGCCGGAGAACCGTCGCGCCTCCTCGGCCGCCCAGCGGAAGGTGGAGACCGCCCGGCCCACCTCGGCCCGCGCCCACTTGACCGGCTTGCCGTTCTCGGCGGTGATGAGCCGCGCGACCTCCTCGGCCCGCTCGGCGAGCCGCCGGGACACGTGGTCCAGGGCCGCCGCGCGGGCGTGCGCGGGCAGAGCCGCGGCCGTCGCGGCCACCCCGGCGGCTGCCGCGACGGCCGCTTCGACCTGGTCGGCGGTGGCGTGGGTGGTACGACCGACAGCGCGCCCGTCGTACGGGTGGTGGACGGTCAGCTCGCCCTCGCCGTGGGCGGGGCGGGAGGCGACATAGAAGGCTGCGGACTCCACGTGGAGCAGCGTAGACGACCAACCTGTCCACGGAAACAGTCGCCTCAACCCTTGTCTGCCGCGAATTCGGTAGCCAAGATGGCAGTCAGATTGCGATAACCGCCGCAGACCGCCCCCTCTCGGAGTGAGCCCGTCATGAGTGACCAGCAGCAGCTGCGCAACTTCGTCAACGGCGACTACGTCGAGCCGACCGACGGCGGCTACGCCGACCTGGTCGACCCGTGCACCGGAGAGGTGTTCGCGCAGGCCCCGGTGTCCGGGCGCGCGGACGTGGACGCGGCGATGCGGGCCGCCGCCGACGCCTTCGAGACCTGGCGGGACACCACCCCGGCCGAGCGGCAGCGGGCGCTGCTCCGGCTCGCGGACGCGGTCGAGGCCCGCGCCGGCGAACTGGTGGACGCCGAGGTACGCAACACCGGCAAGCCGCGCCAGCTCACCGCCGAGGAGGAGTTGCCGCCGGCGGTCGACCAGTTCCGCTTCTTCGCCGGGGCGGCCCGGATGCTGGAGGGGCGCTCGGCCGGCGAGTACATGACGGGGCACACGTCGTACGTGCGGCGCGAGCCGATCGGCGTCTGCGCGCAGGTCACCCCGTGGAACTACCCGCTGATGATGGCGGTCTGGAAGATCGCCCCGGCCCTGGCCGCCGGCAACACGGTGGTGCTGAAGCCGTCGGACACCACGCCGGTGTCGACGCTGCTGCTGGCCGAGATCGCGTCGGAGTTCTTCCCGCCCGGGGTGTTCAACGTGGTCTGCGGCGACCGGGACACCGGTCGTACGCTCGTGTCGCATCGGACCCCGCAGCTCGTGTCGATCACCGGCTCGACCCGCGCGGGCATGGAGGTCGCCTCCGCCGCGGCCCCCGACCTGAAGCGGACCCACCTGGAGCTGGGCGGCAAGGCCCCGGTGGTGGTCTTCGACGACGCGGACGTGGCGGCGGCGGCCGAGGCGATCGCGGTGGGCGGCTACTTCAACGCCGGGCAGGACTGCACCGCGGCGACGCGGGTGCTCGCCGGCCCCGGCGTCCACGACGACTTCGTGGCGGCGCTGGCCGAGCAGGCCCGCAACACGAAGACCGGGGCGCCGGACGACGAGGACGTGCTCTACGGCCCGCTCAACAACGCCAACCAGTTGGCCCGGGTGCGGGGCTTCGTGGACCGGCTGCTGGACCACGCGAAGGTCGAGACCGGTGGCTCGCAGGTCGGCGAGCGGGGCTACTTCTACGCGCCGACCGTCGTCAGCGGCCTGCGCCAGTCCGACGAGATCATCCAGGACGAGGTGTTCGGGCCGGTCATCACCGTGCAGCGCTTCTCCGACGAGGACGAGGCGGTGCGCTGGGCCAACGGCGTCGAGTACGGCCTGTCGGCCTCGGTGTGGACGAAGGACCACGGCCGGGCGATGCGGATGACCCGCCGGCTCGACTTCGGCTGCGTCTGGGTGAACACGCACATCCCGTTCGTCTCGGAGATGCCGCACGGCGGCTTCAAGCACTCCGGGCACGGCAAGGACCTCTCGGTCTACAGCCTGGAGGACTACACCCGGATCAAGCACGTCATGCACAACATCGAGGGCTGACCCATGGCATCGTCCGAGGAGCTGCACAAGCGGCGGGGTGCCGCGGTCGCCCGGGGCGTCGGCAGCGTCGTCCCGTCCTACGTGGACCGCGCCTCCGGCGGCACGATCACCGACGTCGACGGCCGGGAGTGGATCGACTTCGCCGCCGGCATCGCCGTCACCAACGTCGGCAACTCCGCCCCGCGCGTGGTCGAGGCGGTAAAGGCGCAGGTGGAACGCTTCACGCACACCTGCTTCATGGTCGCCCCCTACGAGTCGTACGTGGCGGTCTGCGAGCAGCTCAACGCGCTCACCCCGGGCGCGTTCGACAAGCGGTCCGCGCTGTTCAACTCGGGTGCCGAGGCGGTGGAGAACGCGGTGAAGATCGCCCGGCACGCCACCGGGCGGCCGGCGGTGGTGGTGTTCGACCACGCGTACCACGGCCGGACCAACCTGACCATGGCGCTGACCGCGAAGAACATGCCGTACAAGCACCGGTTCGGGCCGTTCGCCGGGGAGGTCTACCGGGTGCCGATGTCGTACCCGCTGCGCGACGGGGGCCTGTCCGGCGCCGAGGCGGCGGCGCGGGCGATCGAGACGGTGGAGAAGCAGGTCGGCGCGGAGAACGTCGCGGCGCTGCTGATCGAGCCGATCCAGGGCGAGGGCGGGTTCGTCGTACCGGCGCCGGGGTTCCTGCCGGCGCTGCGGGAGTGGGCGACGGCGGCCGGCGTGGTGTTCGTGGCCGACGAGATCCAGACCGGGTTCTGCCGCACCGGCGACTGGTTCGCCTGCCAGCACGAGGGCGTCGAGCCGGACCTGGTCACCCTGGCCAAGGGCATCGCCGGCGGCCTGCCCCTCGCGGCGGTCACCGGCCGGGCCGACCTGATGGACGCGGTGCACGCCGGCGGGCTCGGCGGCACGTACGGCGGCAACCCGATCGCCTGCGCGGCGGCTCTCGCGTCGATCGCGACCATGCACGAGCTGGACCTCGCGGGGGCGGCCCGCCGGATCGGCGCGGCGATGACCGCGCGCCTGCGGGCCCTCGCGGACCGCGATCCCCGCATCGCCGAGGTACGCGGCCGGGGCGCGATGCTCGCCGTGGAGATCGTCCGGCCCGGCACCCTGACGCCCGACCCGGTCGCCACGGCGGCGGTCTCGGCGGCCTGCCACGCCGCCGGCCTGCTCACCCTCACCTGCGGCACGTACGGCAACGTGCTGCGCTTCCTGCCACCGCTGGTCATCTCCGACGCAGAGTTGCGTCGAGGGCTGGACATCCTGGACGAGGCCTTCGGCGCGTAGCGGCGCGGGCGCGGGGCGTCGCCGCACCCACCCCTATCTTTGTTTCCCCCGAGTAACCAAACATCGATAGATCTACACATCGCGCCGCGGACGATCTACGCTCTTGCTCAATTTGATCAAGTGCGATCGATGGCGAGACCCGTCGTCGTGGAGCGAGAGGAACACCCCGAGGGATGACACTTCCCCACCTTGCCGCGCGCCGCTGGCGCCTCGGCGTGATGACCGCCGCCGTCGCCACCGCCGTGGCGTTCGGCACCCCCGCGACGGCCGCCCCCGCCGAGGGGCAGATCCTGCTGGCGGGCGGCGCCACCGCCGTCGACGACTCGTACATCGTCGTGTTCAAGGACGCCTCGGTCGGCCGGACCGACGTCACGAAGAGGGCGCGCGACCTCGCCGGCCGGCACGGCGGCGCGGTCAACCGGACGTACCAGAACACGCTGCGCGGGTTCGAGGCCCGGATGTCCGAGGCCGAGGCCAAGCGGCTCGCCGCCGACCCGTCGGTCAGCTACGTCCAGCAGAACCACACCGTGCGGATCAGCGGTACGCAGAGCCCGACCCCGTCCTGGGGCCTGGACCGGCTCGACCAGCGGGCGCTGCCGCTGAACAACTCGTACACCTACCCGAACACCGGCTCGGGCGTGAAGGCGTACATCATCGACACCGGCATCCGGTTCGCCCACGGCGACTTCGGCGGCCGGGCCGTCACCGGGTTCGACTCGATCGACGGCGGCAGCGCGGACGACTGCAACGGGCACGGCACCCACGTGGCCGGCACGGTGGGCGGCAGCGCCTACGGCGTGGCCAAGGGCGTCACCCTGGTCGGCGTCCGGGTGCTCGACTGCGAGGGCAGCGGCACCGACGCCGGCGTCATCCAGGGCGTCGACTGGGTGACCGGCGACCACGCCGCCGGCCAGCTCGCGGTGGCCAACATGAGCCTCGGCGGCGGCTTCAGCCAGGCACTCAACGACGCGGTGGCCCGCTCCATCGCCGACGGCGTCACCTACGGCCTGGCGGCCGGGAACGACTACGGCGCCGACGCCTGCGACAGCTCGCCGGCCAGCACCCCCGCCGGGATCACCGTCGGCTCGACCACCAACACCGACGCCCGCTCGTCGTTCTCCAACATCGGCACCTGCCTGGACATCTTCGCCCCCGGCAGCTCGATCACCTCCGCGTGGCACACGGGCAACACCGCCACGAACACCATCAGCGGCACCTCGATGGCGACCCCGCACGTGGTCGGCGCCGCCGCGCTCGTGCTCGCCGCCAACCCGACGTTCACCCCGCAGCAGGTACGCGACAAGCTCGTCGCCGACGCCAGCAGCAACGTGGTGACCAGCCCCGGCACCGGCTCGCCCAACAAGCTGCTCAACCTCGGCGACGGCGGCACCACGCCCCCGCCGCCCCCGCCGCCCAGCGGCTGCACCCAGACCAACGGCACCGACGTGACCGTCCGGGACAACGCCACGGTGGAGAGCACCATCACCATCGCGGGTTGCACCGGCAACGCCGGCTCCGCCAGCACGGTCGCCGTGGACCTGGTGCACACCTACGTCGGTGACCTCGTCGTCAGCCTCGTCGCCCCCGACGGCAGCGCCTACACCCTGCACAACCGCACCGGCGGCTCCGCCGACAACATCAAGCAGACCTACACGGTCAACCTCTCCGCGGAGATCGCCAACGGCACCTGGAAGCTGCGCGTCCAGGACGCCGCCAGCGGCGACACCGGCTACCTGAACAGCTGGACGCTCAACCTGGGCGGCTCCGGCACGACGGGCTGCACCGGCACCAACGGCAACAACGTGACCGTCGGCGACAACGCGACCGTGACCAGCACCATCGCGATCAGCGGCTGCACCGGCACCGCCTCGTCGAGCAGCAAGGTGGCGGTGCAGATCGTGCACACCTACATCGGGGACCTCGTCGTCAGCCTCGTCGCCCCCGACGGCAGCGCCTACACCCTGCACAACCGCAGCGGCAGCTCCGCCGACAACATCAACCAGACCTACACGGTCAACCTCTCCACGGAGACCCGTAACGGCAACTGGACCCTGCGCGTCCAGGACGCCGCCAGCGGCGACACCGGCTACATCGACACCTGGACCCTGACCCTCTAGGTCTCGGCAGCGGACGGCCCCGGCGGGGCCGCCAGCAACGAAGGGCTCCTCGCCCCGCGGCGAGGAGCCCTTCTCCGTCCCCGCACCAACTCCATCGCGGCCGCGTTGGGCAGCGCCGCACAATTCACCGGAATGCGGATCTTGACCTAAAGTCAGGTTGAGCTCCTAGCGTCGTGGACACCGAACGAAGGAGGACTCCGTGACGTATCTGGTGACCGGCGCGACCGGCAGGGTGGGCCGGCACGTGGTGTCCGAACTACTGGCCCGTGGGATGCCCGTGAGGGCCCTGACCAGGGAACCCGCCCGGGCCGCCGGCCTGCCGCCCGAGGTGGAGGTGGTCGCGGGCGACCTGACCGATCCGGCCACCCTCCCGGCGGCCCTGGACGGCGTCGTCGGCGTACACCTGCTCACCACCGGCGGCAACGACTACGCCACGTTGCGCACGGGACCCGAAATCGTGGAGCTGGCGGAGAAGGCCGGCGTCCGGCGGATCGCCGTGCTGTGGAACGGCAGGCCCGGCCCGGTGGAGGACGCCGTCCGCGCCGGTGGTGCGGAGTGGACGATGCTCCAGGCGGTCGACTTCATGAGCAACACCTTCGGCTGGGTGGAGTCGATCCGCGCCACGGGCGAGGTGCGGGAGCCCTTCGGCGACGTCCGTGCCGCCGTCATCGACGAGGCCGACGTGGGCGCGGTCGCGGCCGAGGTGCTCACCGGCGAGGGGCACGCCGGGCAGGTCTACACGCTCACCGGCCCGGAGGCGCTCACCCCGAGGCAGCGGCTCGCCACCATCGCCGCCGCGATCGGCCGCGAGCTGCGCTTCGTCGAGCTGACCGAGCAGCAGGCCCGCGACCGGTGGCGGCAGGCAGGCTACGACGAGGAACTGGTCGACCTGCTCGCGTCCTGGCAGGGCAACCCGCCGCCGGCGGCGTACACGGTCACCGACACCGTCGAGCGGCTGCTCGCCCGCCCGCCCCGCACCTTCGCCACCTGGACCCACACCCACACCCCCACCTTCCGCTGACCCCCTCCCTCCCCACCGCCGATGCGCACTCCCGCGATCTTGCAGATCCTGCCCCTTAAATGTTCGCCCTATGCCGAATTGTCGGGGCGGAAAGTGCAAGATCGCGGGAGTACAGGGCCACGGAAGGAGGCGGGTCAGGAGAGGGCGGCGCGGATTGTGGCCACGATGTGGGTGGGGCGGCGGTACAGGTCGCGATCGGTGAAGTAGCGCATCCGCCACCCGTTCGCGTCGAGCCAGTTCATCCGCTCACGGTCGCGACGGAGTTGATCACGTTCCAGATGTGACGCGCCGTCGTACTCGATGCCGATTCTCCGCTTCCGGTAGCCGAGGTCCAGCCGGTAGCGAGGGATGCCGTCACGGTCATGCACCCACAGTTGCGGTTCAGGCGCCGGGAGCCGCCCGTCGATCAGGATCAAACGCAACTGGCTCTCCTGCCGGCACTCCGGCCGCCCGTCCGCCAGCGGTACGAGTTCCCGGGCCTGCCGCACGCCCCGGAGCCCCTGGTGAGCCGACACCTCCGCCAACAGCTCGTCCAAGCCGACCGCGCCCGACCGGATGGCGGCATCGAGCACGGGCAGGGCGTCCAGCCGCCGGGCGGTACGCGCCAGGTCGACGGCACATCGCGCCGCCGGCACGCAGGGCAGCCCCCGCACGTCGACAGCCCGCGCGGGAAGCACCGAGTGATGTACGACCAGTCCGGGCAGCCGGGGTCTGGGCACCGTCGCAGGCAACTGAATGTGGACGAGATCCTCCCGCAGGACCCCGAAGCCGTACCGGTGGGCCGCGCTCTGCATGGTCAGCATGGCCTCTTCGGGCAGGCACAGCATGAGGGCACGCAGTTCGTCGTCCTCATCGCAGGGTTGGTCCGCGTAGACGCCTCTCCGCACCCGGAGCAGCTCCGCTCTGTCGACCCTGGTGCGGATCCGCTTCACGGTGAGGCTCCGCATCAACTCGTCGACACGCCACAACTGACCACCCATACGCACAGGATCGAGAATTCCCCGCCGCCCCTCCGCCCCGCACCACCTCCCCTGTGGACAGCCCTCACCCTGTGCACAACCCCCAAACCCACCCCTCACGTGGTAGACGCCCCACCCGCCATCGCGACAATCCCGCGATCTTGCACTTTCGGCCCTCGATTGACGAGGAATGCCCGAAATATCCGGGCACGAAGTGCAAGATCGCGGAGACGGCGGGGGGCGGGGGCGGGGGCGGGGGCGGGGGCGCCCGGGCGAGGTGATCTCCGCTCAGCGGGCGTCGAGGAGGGGTTGGGTCGGGTTCCAGGGTGGGTGGCCTGCGGCGTCGCGGCGGCGGCGGGCGATGGCCGACAGCGCCTCCAGCACCACGCGGTTGCCCAGGTACGCGGTGATGTCGGCGTGGTCGTACGGCGGGGCGACCTCGACCACGTCGACGCCGACGACGGGCAGCTCGTAGCAGCAGCGGCGCACCGCGTCGAGCAGTTGCCGGGAGGTCAGCCCGCCGGGCTCCGGGGTGCCCGTGCCGGGTGCCATGCCCGGGTCGACCACGTCCACGTCGACGGAGAGGAAGACCCCCTCGCACTCGTCGGTGGCGATCCCGAACGCCTCGGTCAGGCAGTCGTCCAGGCCCCGGGCGACCAGCTCGGTCATCTCGTACGACCGCATCCGCTGCTCGGCCATCCACGACAGCGTCTCGGGGCCGGGCCAGTAGCCGCGCAGGCCGATCTGGAGGAACCGGTCGCCGCGTACGGCGCCGGACTCGATGAGCCGGCGCATCGGCTGGCCGTGCCCGTGCAGGCTGCCGAACTCGATGTCCCCGGTGTCGGCGTGCGCGTCGAAGTGCACCAGCGACACCCGGCCCAGCCCGTGGTGGCGGGCGACCCCGGTCGCGTCGGGCAGCGCGATGGAGTGGTCACCGCCGAGCACGACCGGGATCGCCCCGGCCGAGGCGACCGCGAAGACCGCCGACTCCAGGGCGGCCAGGGACCGCTCGATGTCGCCGGAGAACATCTCGACGTCGCCGGCGTCGTACACCCGCAGGTCGCGCAGCGCGTCGACGCGCAGCGCGAGGGACGGTCGGGAGCCGTCGTGCGGCAGGTAGCAGGCCTGCCGGATGGCGGACGGGCCGAACCGGGTGCCCGGCCGGTGCGAGGTGCCGCCGTCAAAGGGCGCGCCGACGACCACGACGTCGGCGTCGGCGAAGGACGACGGGTCGTCGAGCGTGCAGCGGTCGACGCCGAGGAAGGTGAGGTCGGGGCCGAACATCGGGCCGTAGCGGGTCATCGCTCCTGCATCCCCCAGGGTGAGCCGTAGCCGGTGAGCAGATCGAGGAAGGGGCGCGGAGGCAGCGCCTCCGGGCCGATCACCCCCGACCCGGACCACGCGCCGGTGGCGAGCAGTTCCAGGGCGACCACGGGGTTCACGGCGGTCTGCCAGACGACGGCCTGGTGGCCGTACTCCGCCATGGACCACTCGTTGTCGACCACGTGGTAGAGGTAGACCTCGCGCGGCCGGCCGTCGCGGGCCGTGCCCCGCACCCAGGTGCCGGCGCAGGTCTTGCCGCGCATCCGGTCGCCCAGGGTCGCCGGGTCGGGCAGGCAGGCCGCCACGACGTCGCGGGGCGCGACAGTCACGCCGCTCACCCGCACCGGGGACGCCGCGTCGAGGCCGAGCTTGTGCAGGGTCCTGAGGACCTCGATGAACTCGTTGCCGAGGCCGTACTTGAAGGTGACCCGCTTCGCCGCGACCCAGCGCGGAATCAGCAGCACCTCCTCGTGCTCGACGTTGACGCACTCGACCGGGCCGATGCCCTCGGGGAAGTCGAACACCTCCGGCTCCGAGAACGGCGGGGTGGTGTACCAGCCGCGGTCGGCCTCCCAGATCACCGGCGGGTTGAGGCACTCCTCGATGGTGGTCCAGATGGAGAACGACGGCGCGAAGTCGTAGCCGTCGATGGTGAGGTTGCCGCCATCGCGTACCCCGATCTCGTCGATCTCGGCGAACAGCTCGTCGGCGGCGTAGCGGGCGAAGACGTCCGACAGGCCCGGCTCGACGCCGATGCCGCACAGCGCCAGCCGGCCGGCGGCCGACCAGCGGTCGGCGGCGGCGAACTGGTCGTCGCCGAGCTTGACCCCGGTCTCGGCGTACGGCCGGTCGGGGTGCGGCCGGGACAGCGACATGGCCATGTCGAGGTAGTCCGCGCCGGCCGCGAACGCCCCGTCGAAGATGGGCATGACGAAGCGCGGGTCGACCGCGTTGAGCACGTGGGTGACCCGGTGCTCGCGGCAGAGCGCGGCGACCGCGTCCGCCGACGAGGCGTCGACGGTGGCGGGGACGAACCGGTCGCCCCGGCCGGCCACGGCCCGCGCCGCGCGGGCGGGGTCGCGGTCGGCGACGACCACGGTCTCGAAGAAGGAGCGGCGGGCGGCGATGGCGACGGCGGCGGAGCCGACCCCACCGGCGCCGACGAGCAGGATCCGCATCAGGAATCAAACCCCAAACCAAGACGATCGAGCGTACGGAGCCAGAGGTTGCGCCGTCCCGCCCGCGCGTCGGCCCGGGCCAGGGACCAGCGGGTGAGGTGGATGCCGGTGGCCCGCACCGGCTCCGGCGGGAACGGCAGCGGCTTGCGGCGCACCAGGTCGAGCCGGGTCAGCGGGGTCTGCCCGCCGCCCAGCAGGTCGAGCAGCACGCGGGCGCCGAACCGGGTCGCGCCGACGCCGAGCCCGGTGTAGCCGGCCGCGTACGCCAGCCGGCCGTCGTACGCGGTGCCGAAGAACGGGCAGAACCGGGTGCAGGTGTCGATGACGCCGCCCCAGCGGTGGCTGAAGCGCACGTCGGCGAGCTGCGGGAACGTGGCGAAGAAGTGCTGGGCGAGGGCGGTGAAGGTGGCCGGCCGCTGGGCCAGTTCGGGGGCCATCCGGTTGCCGTAGTGGTAGACGGCGTCGTAGCCGCCGAAGAGGATCCGCCCGTCGCCGGTGATCCGGTAGTAGTGGAACTGGTTGCCGGTGTCGGCGAGCCCCTGCCGGTTGCGCCAGCCGATCGCGTCGCGTTGCGCGGCGGTCAGCGGCTCGGTCGTCAGAACGTAGTCGTAGACCGGCACCAGCCAGGCCCGCAGCCGGCGCAGCAGCGGTGGGAACGCGTTGGTGGCGAGCACCACCCGCCGCGCGCGCACCGCGCCGGGGGCGTCGTGGCCGCCGGGTCGCGGGTCGTCGGCCCCGGGAGCGCCGGACGCCCCGCCCAGGGTGGTGGCGCGCAGCGCGGCCCCGTCGCGGCGCAGCCCGGTGACCCGGGTGTGCTCGTGCACCCGCACGCCGAGGTCGAGGCAGGCGCGGCGCAGGCCCCAGGCCAGCTTCGCCGGGTCCAGCATCGCCACCCGGTCGCGGTCCCACAGCCCGCCGAGGTACGTCGGCGAGTCCACCTCGGCGCGTACCTCGTCACGGTCGAGCAGTTGCACGTCGTGGCCGAACCGGCGGGCCAGGTCGACGTCGGCGGCCAGCCCGTCGAGCTGGTGGGGCTCGACCGCCACGGACAGCTCCCCGGTGCGCTCGAACTCGCAGTCGATGCCGTACGCGGCCACGGTGTCGGCGATGGCGTCCAGGTTGTCCCGGCCGAGCCGGTCCAGCACGCCGATCTCGTCGGGGAAGCGTTCGACGCCGTTGGCCAGCCCGTGGGTGAGCGAGGCGGCGCAGAACCCGCCGTTGCGCCCGGACGCCGCCCAGCCGCAGGTGCCCGCCTCGACCAGCAGCACGTCCCGGCCGGGGTCGTCCTGCTTGGCGAGCAGCGCCGCCCAGAGGCCGCTGTAGCCGCCGCCGACGACCAGCAGGTCGGTGTCGGTGCCACCGTGCAGCGGCGGCAGCGGGTCGGGGCGTTCGGGGCGGTCCAGCCAGTACGGCACGGGCGCCGCGTCGGCGAGCGCCCGGGCGGCGTCCGGGCCGGTCATGACGGACGCCGCCCCGGCCCGCCGGACGCCGCCCCGGCCCTCAGGTCGGCGCGGCGGCTCCGCCGGCCGCGCAGGGTGCTGGCGAGCACCAGCAGCAGCGCGACCACGAACATCGCCGTGCCGATGACGTTGACCTGCGGCGGGATGCCCCGCTGGGCGGCACCCCAGACGTACATCGGGAACGTGACGGTGGTGCCGGCGTTGAAGTTCGTGACGATGAAGTCGTCGAAGGACAGCGAGAACGCCAACAGCGCGGCGGCCACGATGCCGGGCAGCACCAGCGGCAGGGTGACCAGCCGGAACGTCTGCCACTCGCTGGCGTAGAGGTCCATCGCGGCCTCCTCCAGCCGCGAGTCCATCCCGGCCAGCCGCGCCTTGACGGTGACCACCACGAACGACACGCAGAACATGACGTGCGCGATGACGATCGTCCAGAAGCCCTGCGGCACCCCGGCGGAGACGAAGAGGGCGAGCAGCGAGGTGCCCATCACCAGCTCGGGGGTGGCCATCGGCAGGAAGATCAGCACGTTGATCCCGGACCGGCCGCGGAACCGGTGCCGCACCAGCGCGAACGCCATCAGGGTGCCGAGCACCGTGGCGACCACGGTGGCGATGAAGCCGATCTGGACGCTGCGCACCACCGCGTCGCACATGTCGGAGGTGGCGCACGGGTTGCGCCAGTTGTCGAGGGTGAACTCGTGGAAGTCGTACGACAGGCGGCTGGACGGGCGGTTGAAGGACAGGGCGGCGACCACGGCGATCGGCAGGAAGAGGTAGCCGAGCACCAGCAGCGCCACGCCCATCACCCAGCGCTCGGCCAGCCAGCGACCGATGCGGTGTCCCACGGTCACAGCACCTCCTCCGTGCCGGCCCGGCGCAGGTAGACGAAGACGACCGCGAGGATCGCCGCCATCAGCAGGAAGGACAGCGCCGCGCCCTGCGGGTAGTCCAGCCGGACCAGGAACGCCGAGTCGATGACGTTGCCGATCATGTACTCGTTGGGGGTGCCGAGCAGCTCGGCGTTGATGTAGTCGCCGCTGGCCGGGATGAAGAACAGCAGCGTGCCGGCGACCAGGCCGGGCATGGACAGCGGCAGCGTGACCCGGCGGAACACCCGCAGCGGGCTGGCGTAGAGGTCGCTCGCCGCCTCCAGCAGCCGGTGGTCCAGCCGCTCCAGGCTCGCGTACAGCGGCAGCACCAGGAACGGCAGGAAGTTGTACGTGAGGCCGAGCACCACCGCGACCGGGGTGGCCAGCAGCCGGCCGTCGGGGGCGAGCAGGTGCACGTCGCGCAGCAGCCCGACGACCCAGCCGTTGTCGGACAGGATGGTCTTCCAGGCCAGCGTGCGCACCAGGAAGCTGGTGAACATCGGCGCGACCACGCAGACCAGCAGCAGGTTCTTCCACCGGCCGGCCTTCTGGGCGATCGCGTACGCCAGCGGATAGCCCATCAGCAGCGCCAGCACCAGCGCGATGCCGGCGTAGACGAAGGACCGGGTGAACTGCGGCCAGTACGCCGCGAGCGCGTCCGGGTAGTTGCCGACCGCCCAGGTCAGCGCGTAGCCGGTGGCGAGCGAGCCGGCGGGGTCGTAGAGGCTGGCGGCGGCGAGCTGGAACAGCGGCACCGCGAAGAAGAGGAACAGCCACGCCGCGCCGGGCAGCAGGAGGAGGTACGGCAGGACCCGGTGCCGACCGGACCGCCGGGCCGGCGGGGGCGTCGTCGACCGCCCCGAGCCGGGCACGTGCGCGAGCGCTGTCACGAGGACGCACCCACCGGCTCGTCCAGGACCGGCGTGGTCCGGTCGTGCTCGCCGGGCTCCCGGGGCAGCAGGAAGGCGTGCCGCGGGTCCCAGTACGCCACCGCCTCGCTGCCCACCGCCAGCGGGCCGCTCACGCCGCTGTTGGCCACGAAGACCGACAGCTCGCTGCCCCAGCCGGTACGCAGCAGGTACTGCGTGCTGACCCCGACGTAGGAGGCGTCGGTGACCACCCCGGTGACGTGCTGGTGCCCGGCGGGGACCTGGTCGACGGAGTCGACCAGATGCAGCTTCTCCGGGCGTACGCCCAGGTGGACCGGCCCCCGGTCGGCCCGGGCCCGGCCGGGGGGCACCGAGAAGCGGTTGCCGTGCGCCGAAACCGCCACCTCGCCGCCGCCCGGGCCGGCGGCCTCGCCGGCGAGCAGGTTGGACTGGCCGAGGAAGTTCGCCACGAACGCGGTGGCGGGAAACTCGTAGATGTCGGCGGGCGCGCCGAGCTGCTCGATCTTCCCGGCGTTCATCACCGCGACCGTGTCGGCCATCGTCATGGCCTCCTCCTGGTCGTGGGTGACGTGCACGAACGTGATGCCGACCTCGGTCTGGATCCGCTTCAGCTCGATCTGCATCTGCCGGCGCAGCTTGAGGTCGAGCGCGCCCAGCGGCTCGTCCAGCAGCAGCACCTGCGGACGGTTGACCAGGGCGCGGGCCAGGGCGACCCGCTGCTGCTGCCCCCCGGAGAGCTGGGCGGGACGGCGGTGGCCGTAGCCGTCGAGCTGCACCAGCGCGAGCATCCCCATGACTTGGTCGTCGACCGAGCGGATGCCGCGCCGGCGCAGCCCGAAGGCCACGTTCTCGAAGACGTTCAGGTGCGGGAAGAGCGCGTAGCTCTGGAAGACGGTGTTCACGGGCCGCTTGTACGGGCGCAGCCGGGCGATGTCCCGGTCGCCGAGCAGCACCTGCCCGCTGGTCGGCTCCTCCAACCCGGCGATCATCCGCAGGGTGGTGGTCTTGCCGCAGCCGGACGCCCCGAGCAGGGCGAAGAACGAGCCCTGCGGGATGGTCAGGCTGAGGTCGTCCACGGCGGTGAAGATGCCGAACCGCTTGGTGAGGTTGGCCAGCCGCAGGTCGCCGGCCGGTGTCTCGCGCCCCACAGTCGCCCCGCCCATGCCGCTCACGCCCCGATGACCTGCTGGAACTTGGTCTCGTACTCGCGCTCCTGCTTCTCGTCCAGCGCCATGAAGACCTTGGACTTCGACAGCATGGCCTCGTCGGGGAAGATCAGCGGATTGGCGGCCAACTCCGGATCGATCTTCTCCATCTCGGCCTTGGCGCCCTGGACCGGGCAGATGTAGTTCACGAACGCGGCGAGCTTCGCGGCGACCGCCGGGTCGTAGTAGTAGTTGATGAGCTGCTCGGCGTTGCCCTTGTGGGTGGCCTTGTTCGGCACCAGGACGTTGTCCGACCAGAGCATCACGCCCGACTCGGGCACCACGAACTTGACCTTGTCGTCCTCGAAGCCGAGCTGGATGACGTCACCCGACCAGCCGATGCACGCGGCGATGTCGCCCTTGGCGAGGTCGGGCGCGTAGTCGTTGCCGGTGAACCGGCGGATCTGGCCGGAGTCGACGGCCTTCTTGAGCTTGTTGAGCGCGTCGTCGAACTGCGCGGCGGTGAAGTTCGCCGGGTCGTGACCGTTCGACTGGAGCAGCAGGCCCATGGTGTCGCGCATCTCGGACAGCGCGGTCACCTTGCCCTTGAGGTCGGGCCGGGTGAGCAGCTCGTCGACCGTACGGATCTCCTTGGTGACCTTGCCGTTGTAGGCGAGGCCGGCCAGGCCGGACTGCCACGGGATGGCGAGCTGGTTCTCGGCGTCGAAGGACCGGTTGCGCAGCGACGGCAGCAGGTTGGCCTCGACGTTGGGCAGCTTCGACTTGTCGAGCTTCTGGACCCAGCCGAGGCGGATCATCCGCGCCGCCATCCAGTCGGTGAGGACCATGATGTCCCGGTCGGTGCCCTGACAGCCCGCGAGCTGGTTCTGCACCTTGCCGAAGAACTCGTTGTTGTCGTTGACGTCCTCGGTGTAGGTGACCTGGATGCCGGTCTGGGCGATGAACGCGTCGAGGGTCGGCCGCTTGGACTCGTCGGACTCGTCCACGTCCATGTACTGCGGCCAGTTGGAGAAGGCCAGCTTCTTCTCGATGCCGGACAGGTCCTGGCTGACGCAGCCGGCCTCCGTCTGGGTGGCGGCCTTGGTGCCGCAGCCGGCCAGCGAGCCGCCCGCGGCGAGCAGCGCGGCCGAGCCGAGGGTGCCGGTCAGGAGTCCACGCCGGGTGAGGGGCCGAAAGGGAGTTCGCATGTGACGACTCCTAAGGGGTCATCGTCGGCGGCGGGACGGGGATGGCGCGCCGGCGGGAGGGTCAGGTGCGGTGGACGACTGATCCTGACATGAGGCCACCTCCCTTACAAGGGATTCCGTTGCCGGAATAGCTCTGGACGACGAAATACGCCAGACTGCCCGGGGCACTAGGCTCAGCCCGGGAACGGATATGGGAGCGGTCGATGACGAACCGGCAGCACGACAACGGCAACGGCGGACGAAGGGTCACCGTCCGCGAGGGCGCCAGCCACGCACTGCTGGACGACGTGGCGAAGCAGATCATCGAGCAGCTCCAGGAGGACGGCCGCCGACCGTACGCGACCATCGGCAAGGCGGTCGGGCTGTCGGAGGCGGCGGTGCGCCAGCGGGTGCAGCGGCTGCTCGACGCCGGGGTGATGCAGATCGTCGCGGTGACCGATCCGCTCCAGCTCGGCTTCCCCCGCCAGGCCATGATCGGTCTGCGTACGAACGGCGACCTGGAGGCCGTGGCCGACCGCCTCGCCGAACTGGACGAGGTCGACTACGTGGTGATCACGGCGGGCTCGTTCGACCTGCTGACCGAGGTGGTCTGCCGCAACGACGACCACCTGCTGGAGATCCTCCAGCGGCTGCGGGCGGTCGAGGGCGTGCTCTCCACCGAGGCGTTCGTCTATCTCAAGCTGCGCAAGCAGACGTACACCTGGGGCACCGCCTGATCGGGCCGCCCGCCGGCTCCGGACGCCGCTCGGCCTCAGCCAGCGCCCCCGCCGCGCCCAACAGAGGCGACGAACGTCCGCCAGGCGCCCGGCCCGAAGGTGAGGGTGCCGCCGTCGCGGTCCTTGCTGTCCCGCACCAGCACCCGGCCCGGCAGGTTGTCGGTCACCTCGACGCAGTTGCCGCCGTTGTTGCTGCTGCGGGTGGCGGTGCGCCAGCGGGCGTCGGTCATGTCCATGTCGTCGCCACTTCCCTGATCAGCTCGATCGACCGGCGTCTCGGCAGCGCCTCGCCGGCGACGCTCTCCCATCTGCCGCCCAGGCTAGCAATGTCGGCACTCTCCGTCACGACCTGACCGCGGAGCCGGTTGTCCACATAGGCCGCCTCGGCGCCGTCGGGCAGGCGGATCAGGACGAACGGCCCGGCAAGCCCGGTGTGCCAGGAGACCTCGGACGGGATCACCCGCACCTGCACGTGCTCCTGCTCGGCGACCCTCAGCAGGTGGGTCAACTGGCCGGCCATCACCGCCCGCGCCGGCAACCGCCCGGAAAGGCCCTGGACCTGCCCCGCACCCTCCCCGCCCAGCCGCACACGCTCAACAAGCGCGGCGGGCACGGGAAGCGCGGCGGGCACGGGAAGCGCGGCAGGCGGGCGCGGGCGTCACGGCAGGTCGCGAACGACCCGGCCCTACGCCCCGCCCACGCCTGTCGAGCTGATGTCGCAAACGATTCAGCCCCGGCGCACCACCCGGGACGCGCTCCGGCCCGACGCGATGTCGCAAACGATTCAGCCCCTCCGCACCACGCGGGACGCACTCCAGCCCGACGCGATGTCGCAGGCGATCCAGCCCCGGCGCACCACGCGGGACGCACTCCAGCCCGACGCGATGTCGCAGGCGATCCAGCCCCGGCGCACCACGCTGGACGCGCTCCGGCCCGACGCGATGCTGCAGACGATCCAGCCCCCTCGGCGCCGCGGTGGGCGCTCCGGCCCGACGCGATGCCGCAAACGATCGCGATGTCGCAAACGATTCAGCTCGACAGGGCGAGAGGGGCGCACCCTGGACCCGCCGACGGACGCCGGCCGCCCGTCAACGACTGGTACGGATTCCGTTGCTCACTGGACACGTACTCGCTGATTCCGTCGCCAGAGAGCCCGTGTGCCACCGATCTCACTTGCTTTCGTCGGCTGGGCTGTGGGATAACCGTGGGCAGAGCGGCCGGTGTCACCCCTGACCGGCCCGAGACCCGATGGGGCTGACATGGCCGACGCCACCGACCACCTCTGGATGCACTTCACCCGGATGGCGAGCTACTCCGCCGGCGAGGTGCCGACCATCGTGCGCGGCGAGGGCGCGTACGTCTGGGACGCCCAGGGCCGCCGCTACCTGGACGGCCTCGCGGGGCTCTTCGTCGTCAACGCCGGCCACGGGCGCACCGAGCTGGCTGAGGCCGCCGCCAAGCAGGCGACCGAGCTGGCCTACTTCCCGCTCTGGTCGTACGCCCACCCGAAGGCGGTCGAGCTGGCCGAGAAGATCGCCGCGCTCACCCCCGGCGACCTGAACCGGGTCTTCTTCACCACCGGCGGCTCGGAGGCGGTCGAGGCGGCGTGGAAGCTGGCCCGGGCCTACTTCAAGCGCACCGGGAGGCCGAACAAGCACAAGGTGGTCAGCCGCTACATCGCCTACCACGGCACCTCGATGGGCGCGCTGTCGATCACCGGCCTGCCCGGCATCAAGAGCGACTTCGAGCCGCTCGTGCCGGGCGGCATCAAGGTGCCGAACACCAACTTCTACCGCGCCCCCGAGCACGGCGACTCCCCCGAGGCGTTCGGCCGCTGGGCTGCCGAGGAGATCGGCCGGGCCATCGAGCGGGAGGGGCCGGACACGGTCGCGGCCGTCTTCCTGGAGCCGGTGCAGAACTCCGGCGGCTGCTTCCCGCCGCCGCCCGGCTACTTCGAGCGGGTCCGGGAGATCTGCGACGCGTACGACGTGCTGCTCGTCTCCGACGAGGTGATCTGCTCCTGGGGCCGCCTCGGCGAATACTTCGGCGCCGTCCGGTACGGCTACCAGCCGGACATCATCACCACCGCCAAGGGCATCACCTCCGGCTACGCGCCGCTCGGCGCGATGATCGCCAGCGACCGGCTGATGGAGCCGTTCCTGACCGAGACCGGCATGTTCGCCCACGGGGTGACCTTCGGCGGCCACCCGGTCTCCTGCGCGGTGGCCCTGGCCAACCTGGAGGTCTTCGCCCGCGAGGACCTGGTCGGGCACGTCCGGGCCAACGAGGCCGCCTTCCGCGCCACCCTGGAGAAGCTGCACGACCTGCCGATCGTCGGCGACGTGCGCGGCGACGGCTACTTCTACGGCATCGAGCTGGTCAAGGACAAGGCCACCCGGGCGACCTTCGACGAGGCCGAGTCCGAGCGGCTGCTGCGCGGCTTCCTCTCCACCGCGCTCTTCTCCGCCGGGCTCTACTGCCGCGCCGACGACCGGGGCGACCCCGTCGTGCAACTCGCCCCGCCGCTGATCGCCGAGCAGCAGCAGTTCGACGAGATCGAGCAGATCCTGCGCGCCGTGCTCACCGAGGCGTGGGCGCGCCTGTAACCCTCGTCCATCCGGCCGGGCCGGCCGCGCGCCCCAGAGGCGCGTGGTCGACCCGGCCGTTCCCGCACCCGGAGCGGCCGATGCGCTACCAGGACCTGTCGTACTGGCTGTCCACCGTGGACGAGCCGCTCACGCCGCGCCCGCCGCTGGCCGGCGACGCCGACGCGGACGTGGTGATCGTCGGGGCCGGCTACACCGGGCTCTGGACGGCGTACTACCTCGCGGTCGCCGACCCGACGCTGCGGATCACCGTGCTGGAGGCACAGGTCGCCGGCTACGGCGCGTCCGGCCGCAACGGGGGTTGGTGCTCGGCGCTGTTCCCCACCTCGCTGCCCGCGCTGGCGCGCCGGCACGGGCGGGACGCCGCGATCGCCATGCAGCGCGCCATGCACGCGACCGTCGCCGAGGTCGGCCGGGTCGTCGCGGCCGAGGGCATCGACTGCGACTGGGCGTACGGCGGGACGGTGATGCTCGCCCGCACCGGCCCCCAGCTCGACCGGGCCCGCGCGGCGGTGGCGGAGGCGCGGGCGTACGGGCTCGGGCTGGAGGATCTGGCGCTGCTCGACGCCGCCGAGGCCGCCGCCCGCTGCGCCGCCGAGGGGGTACGCGGCGGCACGTACACCCCGCACTGCGCGGCGGTGCACCCGGCCCGGCTGGTGCGCGGCCTGGCCCGGGCGGTGGAACGCCGAGGGGTGACGATCCACGAGGGCACGCGGGTGACCCGGATCCGGTCCGGCGCGGCGGTGACCCCGGCCGGCACGGTGCGCGCGCCGGTGGTGGTGCGCGCGACCGAGGGCTACACGCCCGGCCTCCCGGGGCAGCGCCGCACCGTCGCGCCGGTCTACTCGCTGATGGTCGCCACCGCGCCGCTGCCCGTCGCGACCTGGGAGCGGATCGGCCTGGCGGAGCGGGAGACCTTCTCCGACCACCGGCACGTCATCGTCTACGGCCAGCGCACCGCCGACGGGCGGCTCGCCTTCGGCGGCCGGGGCGCGCCCTACCACTTCGGTTCCCGGGTCTGTCCCGACCACGACCGGGAGCCGACGGTCTTCGCGGCGCTGCGCCGTACGCTCGGCGAACTGTTCCCGGTGCTCGGCCCGGACGTGCCGGTGACCCACGCCTGGGGCGGGCCGCTCGGGGTGGCCCGGGACTGGGCGGCCTCGGTCGGCTTCGCCCCGGCCGACGGGCTGGCCTGGGCCGGCGGCTACGTCGGCGACGGCGTGGGCACCAGCAACCTCGCCGGCCGGACCCTGGCCGACCTGATCCGGGGCGAGCGGACGGACCTGACCGCCCTGCCGTGGGTGAACCACCGCTCCCCGAAGTGGGAGCCGGAGCCGCTGCGCTGGCTGGCCGTGAACGCGGGCCTACGGCTGATGTTCTCGGCCGACGCGGCGGAACAGCGCACGGGCCGTGCCTCCCGCCGTGCCGCCCTCTTCGCCCGCCTCCTGGGCCACTGACCCCTGGGGCGGGTCAGTGGCTGGGGGGGATGACGCGGAGGTGGCCCCGGCGGCCCGTCTGGGGGGCGGCGTTGAGACTCTCGTCGCCCTCGGGCGGGCGGGGGGCCACCGGGCGGGCGGCCTCGCGGACGGCCTCGGCGAGGGCGACCAGGTCGTCGGTGGTGGGCGGCGGGGGCTCGAACTCGCCCTCGTGCCGGACCACGTCCCAGCCGCGCGGCGCGGTCAGGTTGCGGGCGTGCGGCTCGCAGAGGTCGTAGGTGTGCGGCTCGGCGAAGGCGGCCAGCGGTCCCACCACGGCTGTCGACTCGTTGTAGACATAGGTCAGCGTGGCGACCGCTTGCCGGGGGCAGCCGTTACGGGAGCAGCGCCGTGGTGACCTCACGGCGGCAGGGTATCCCCATTACCGGGTCCGGCGCACCGCTTCGCGTTGCGACACGCCCGTCACGGTGATCACAATTCGGTCCGGCGCGACCCGCGCCGCGCCACACTCGCCGCGCTACCGCAGGCCGGGCCGGTGCGGGAGCTAACCTGTCCCTCATGACGAGCCCGGAACACCGCCGCCCCGGCCCCGGCCGGCGCGCCCACCGTGACCGGCACGGGCGCGGCCTGCGCGGGCGGCTGGTGCCGGCGACGGTGCCGCTGGCACGGACGAAGGCGGAGATCTTCGACGACCTCGTGCTGGACACCGTCGAGACCCTGGAACGGCGGTTCGCCAAGGAGTTGGCCGGGGTCGAGTTCGCGGTGGAGGACGTCCCGCCGGACCTGAACGTCTACGACTCCGACGTGTTGGAGGACGGCGAGGTGCCGCTCGCCCGGCTGCTGCCCGGCCGGCCCGGCCGGCAGGAGGTGCCGCCGCGGATCGTGCTCTACCGCCGGCCGCTGGAGTTCCGCGCCATGGACCGCGAGGATCTCGCGGATCTCGTGCACGACGTGATCATCGAGCAGGTGGCCAACCTGCTCGGGGTCGATCCGGACGAGTTGGCCTGAGCCGCCCGCCGGATGCCGCCGCGGCGGGCGACCGGATTCGATGCGCTCGAGCCGGGCGGCCCCCACCGCCCCGGCCCGGCAACGCTCAGGCGGCCCGCCGCTTGAGCTTGCGCCGCTCCCGCTCCGAGAGCCCGCCCCAGATCCCGAACCGCTCGTCGTGCCCGAGAGCGTATTCGAGGCATTCCGTCTTGACCTCGCAGCGCAAGCAGATCCGCTTCGCCTCGCGGGTCGAGCCGCCCTTCTCGGGAAAGAACGCCTCCGGGTCGGTCTGCGAGCAGAGCGCCCGCTCCTGCCACTCCGGCGCGTTTCCGAGCAGGTCGGCCACCTCAAGCTGGCCGTCCATCAAATGCCTCCTTGTCGCGCACCGGCGTCATCGCCGCTGCAACCCCCACGCGAAAGGCGCGCGTGTCCGTCCGGTCCCGATTTGTTGCGTACCGTGCGAACAACCCCATTCAAATTACACGCGTGTAATGCGTGCGCCGTCAAGCCGAACTTGATAATGGAGTCGCCCTCCCGACAACACTCCGGACGACCACCCGGCCGCCCGGCCTCGCAACCTGCCCTATCGATTCAGACCCCGGCCGAGTAACGCCCTCTCCGGCGAGTTGCCCGAGATTTCTCCCGTGGCGCTTCCCCGCCGGCCCGACCGGACAGGCCGATGGAGACCCCCGAAAGACCACCCACCAGATGGTTGATCTTGGTGGGGCAAAGGTTAACCCGAGTTCGCGCCGACCGCCCGTCGAGCCGGAAACGACCGACAGCCTCCCGCCCACAATGTGGACGGAGCGCCGCGGCGGCCGGTGCCGGCCGGCCCCGCCGGAAAGCCGGAGGCGCGCTGGTCGGCCGGACGAACCCGGCGACCAGGCCGCCGGCGACGGCGACCTGGTCGGCCGGCATCCGGTCGTCCCACCAGACGGTACGGACGCCGGCGGTCAGATCCGGGCGGACGGCACTGTGGGACGCCCCTCCCGCACCCGGCGCTCCCGGACGTCGGGTGCGTACGCGGATCGTCGGGTCGACTGACCTCGATCTCCCCAGACCGTGCGGTTCCGTTCCATGTAGAGCACCGAGGCGCCGTGCCGCCGCCGAGAGCGACGACGCCACCGCGCCGTGCAGATCCTGAATCCGAGTGGCGAGCGCCCGCACGTGTGCGAGTGCCCGCGCTCGTCCGCTCCCGAGGAGTCAGGACGGCCCCGACACGTCGGCGGCGCCCCGGCCCCGGCGTCGGAGAAAGCTGTTCTGATTCGCGGTGGTGAATTCGACCGGTGGCTGACGCCGGCCCGTCCACACCGTCGTTGTCGATATGGAACTCGTATCCCACGCCGTCGCCGAACCCGAAGAAGCCGACCACGCGAAATGGGTTGGAGGCTGGGCCGGGCACCGGGAACCCCGCCGGGCCGGCGGCGGGGAAAGGCTCGACCCTAGGGCCGGGGATGGCCGTACGCGGTCGTGCGCCGGCGGGCCGGGCGTCCGGCGGCCGCCGCGATGGCGACCAACTGCTCCTCGGTACGCGCCGAACCGTTGCCGGAACCGGCCATCCGGGAAATCGTCTCCTCCATCAGCGTGCCGCCGAGGTCGTTGCAGCCGCCCCGGAGCATCGCCACCGTGCCCTCGTCGCCGAGCTTCACCCAGGAGCACTGGATGTTGTCGATCCGTTCGTGCAGCAGCAGCCGGGCCATCGCGTGCACCACCCGGTTCTCCCGCCAGGTCGGCCCAGGCCGGGCGAGGCCGGCCAGGTAGATCGGGGCGTTGGTGTGCACGAACGGCAGCGCCACGAACTCGGTGAAGCCGCCCGTACGGTCCTGCACCCCGGCCAGCACCCGGAAGTGCGCCAGCCACTGCGCGGGGTGGTCCACGTGGCCGTACATCATGGTGGAGCTGGACCGGATGCCCAGCTCGTGAGCCGTGCCGACCACCTCGACCCAGGCGGCGGCCGGCAGCTTGCCCTTCGTGAGCACCCAGCGCACGTCGTCGTCGAGGATCTCCGCGGCGGTGCCCGGGATGGTGTCCAACCCGGCCTCGCGCAGCCCGGTCAGCCACTCCCGCACGGACACGCCGGCCTTGGCGGCGGCGGTGACGATCTCCATCGGCGAGAACGCGTGCACGTGCATCCCCGGCACCCGCGCCTTGATCGCCCGGATCAGGTCGGCGTAGATCGTCACCGGCAGCTTCGGGTCGATGCCGCCCTGGAGGCAGACCTCGCTGGCGCCGGCCGCCCACGCCTCCTCGGCCCGGTCGGCGACCTGCTCCACCGAGAGCCGGTACGCGTCGGCGTCCCGCTCCCGCTGTGCGAAGGCACAGAACCGGCAGCCCACGTAGCAGACGTTGCTGAAGTTGATGTTGCGGTTGACCACGTACGTCACGTCGTCGCCGACCGCCGCCCGGCGGACGTCGTCGGCGAGCCGGCACAGCTCGTCCAGCGCCGGCCCGTCGGCGGCGAACAGCGCCAGCGCCGCGTCGGCGTGCCTCGGCTCCAGCAGCGCGGCCGGGTCGTCGGCGGCCAGCCGCAGCCCGGCCCGCAGGTCGCGGTCGGTGCCGCCCCCGCCGCCGACGCTGACCTTGCCGGCCACCTCGGACCAGTCGCCGTAGACGTGGTCGAAGTCGCCGCGCCGGTCGCCGGTGCGCCCGGTCGTGTCGATGGTGGCGTGCAGGTCGGTCCGGCCGCCGTACGTCTCGTCCGGCTCCTGCCAGGGGCGCCCCACCGGCCGCGCCTCCTCGACGGCCAGCCCGGTCGCCGGGTCGGCCAGCGCGCCGACGTGCGGGAGGAGGCGCGGATCGAGCCACGGGTCGCCGGCCCGTACGTACTCGGGGTAGATCGTCAGCCGCTCGCGCAGGGCGAAGCCGGCCTTCTCCGTCTGCCGGGCCAGCTCGTCCAGGTGGGGCCAGGGTCGCTCGGGGTTGACGTGGTCCGGGGTCAGCGGGGAGACCCCGCCCCAGTCGTCGATTCCGGCGCGCAGCAGCAGGTCGTACTCGCCCTCGATGAGGTTCGGCGGGGCCTGGATGCGGGCCTTCGGCCCGAGCAGCACCCGGGCCACCGCCACAGTGGCGGCCAGGTCGTGCAGCTCCGCGTCGGGCATCCCGCGCATCGCCGTGTCCGGCTTGGCGCGGAAGTTCTGCACGATCACCTCCTGGAGGTGGCCGTACTCCCGGTGGGCGCGGCGGATGGCGAAGATCGCGTCGACCCGCTCGGCGGGGGTCTCGCCGATGCCGATCAGGATGCCGGTGGTGAACGGCACCCCGACCCGGCCCGCGTCGTCGAGCACCCGCAGCCGTACCGCCGGCTCCTTGTCGGGCGAGCCGAAGTGCGGGCCGCCCGGCTCCGACCAGAGCCGCGTCGCCGTGGTCTCCAGCATCATGCCCATGCTGGGCGCGACGGGCTTCAGCCGCTGCAACTCCGACCAGGACAGCACGCCCGGGTTCAGGTGCGGCAGCAGCCCGGTCTCCTCCAACACCGCCACCGCGCAGGCGCGCAGGTAGTCCAGCGTGGAGTCGTAGCCGCGCTCGTCCAGCCACTGCCGGGCCGCCGGCCAGCGCTCCTCCGGCCGGTCGCCGAGCGTGAACAGGGCCTCCTTGCAGCCCTGGGCCGCGCCCGCCCGGGCGATGGCGAGGACCTCGTCGCGGTCGAGGAACGCCGCCGGCAGCCGGTGCGGCACGGTGGCGAAGGTGCAGTAGTGGCAGCGGTCCCGGCACAGCCGGGTGAGGGGGATGAAGACCTTCTTCGAGTACGTCACCACGCCCGGCCGCCCGGCCTCGCGCAGCCCGGCGTCGCGGACGGCGCCGGCGACGTCCAGCAACTCGTCCAGCGCGTCGCCCCGGGCGCTCAGCAGCGCGGTGGCCTCGTCGACGTCGAGCGCCCGCCCGGTCGCCGCCCTGCGCAACGCCCGCCGCACGCTCGCGTCACTCGGGCCGGACTCGGTGCGATCAACCATCCGCCCAGCCTAAGTGCTCGCTCGCCCCACCCCGGCCGGCCGCCCCACACCGTGAACAAGCGCACCCACCCTCGCCCACCCGGACCGCCCCGGCACGCCACAGCGTCACCACCCCCAAACCAGCCCACCGAACCAAAGCGCCCAACCGCCGGGGCGCCGGGGCGCCGGGGTGCGGCAGTGCCGGGGTGCGGGGGTGCCGGACGCCGGGGCGCCGGACCGCCGGGCGCCGGGGCGCGGGATGCCGGAAGCAGGAGCGCCGGGGTGCCGGACCTCCGACCGCCGGACCGCCGGGGTGATCAAGAGGTTTTCGTCCAGGGGAGCGCTTCCTCGGGACCAAAACCTCTTGATCAACGGATCGGCGGCCGGGGACCGGGGTCGGCGGCTGGGGGCTGGGGGCTGGGGGCCGGGGCTGGGGGTTGGGGGTTGGGGTTGGGGAAATGCGAGCGCCCCGCACGGGGGCGTGCGGGGCGCTCGGGGACGGTGGGGCGCCGGTCAGCGCGGGGCGTCGGGGTACTCGCCCGGGTTGATGCGCTGGGTGTGGTCCGGCTCGCCGTCGGTCGGGCGCGGAATCGCCTGGGTGGGCTCGACGGACTGGCGCGGGATGGCCTGGGTCGGTTCGGCCGACGGCGGCGGCCCGAACGGCGGGGCGGTCGGCGACGACCCGAACGGGGGCGCCGACTGCGGTGCGGCGGCGGCCGGCGGGCCCGACTGCGGCGCCGGGGTGAACGGCGGGGTCGCCTGCGGGCCGCCGAACGGTGCCGGCTGCTGGCCGTACGGGGCGCCGTACGGGCCGGGGGCCTGCCAGGCGCCCTGCTGGCCGGGGATCGGCTGGCCCGGCTGGCCGGGGATCGGCTGGCCCGGCTGGCCGGGGATCGGCTGACCCGGCTGGCCCGGGGCGGGGTAACCGCCCTGCTGCGGCCAACCGGGCTGCGGCTGGCCGTACACGCCGGGCTGGGGCTTCGGGCTGGGAACGAAGTAGAGGGTGCGCCAGATCTTGAAGACGACGAAGGCGCCCAACCCGAGCAGCGCCAGCCAGGCGACCCGGACGAGCAGACCGGTGAATGCCTCGAGGACCTCGCCGGCGGCCAGCAGGTCGACCGTCCAGACCAGGAAGGTGAGCGCGCCGAGCAGGGCGCTGAACGCGTACTCGCCGAGGGCCACCTGCGTGATCAGTTTCGCCTTCGGCGTCGTGGGCCGCACGTGCGTGGCAAGCAGCACGGCGAGCACCGGCAGTGCCGCCGCCTCCATGCCGACGAAAGCGGAGAAGGCGCTGCCCGCCCGGCCGGCGAAGGGCACGTACTCGGTCGGCGTCAGCAGGCGGATCAGGCCGACGAAGAGGAACACGGCGTTCGCGCCGAGAAGCACGAACGCGGCGAGTTCTCGCAGCGGCTTGGTCAGCTGGCTGGCCTCCGTCGCGTCGGTCGACGCGGGCTCGGCGGGGCTGGTCACGGGATCCCCCTCGGGGCGATAGCGGACAGTTGCCGGGGTGAGCCTAGTCTCCCGGCCCATGCGCGGATCGGAGACGGTCCGTGCGCGAGGATGTGAACATGCGCATCGTGGTTCTGACGGGTGGCATCGGGGGCGCCCGCTTCCTGCTCGGCGTCCGGGCGTACGCCCGCGAGGTCGACGCCGAGGTGACCGCCGTGGTCAACGTCGGCGACGACCTGTTCCTGCACGGGCTCAAGGTCTGCCCCGACCTGGACAGCGTCATGTACACGCTGGGTGGCGGCGCCGACCCCGAGCGGGGCTGGGGCCGCGTCGACGAGAGCTGGACCGTCAAGCAGGAACTGGCCGCGTACGGTGCCGAGCCGACCTGGTTCGGGCTCGGCGACCGGGACGTCGCCACCCATCTGGTGCGCACGACCATGCTCAACGCCGGCTACCCGCTGCACGCGGTCACCGAGGCGCTGGCCACCCGCTGGCAGCCCGGCGTACGCCTGCTGCCGGCGACAAACGACCGGCTGGAGACCCACGTCGTGGTGAGCGGGCCGGCGGTCGCGAGCGGCACCGACGCGGACGGCACCGACGGCGGGCAGCGGGCGATCCACTTCCAGGAGTGGTGGGTGCGCCACCGCGGGAACGTCCCCACCCACCGGTTCGTCTTCGTCGGCGCGGAGACCGCGAAGCCGGCGCCCGGCGTGGTGGAGGCGATCGCCGGGGCCGACGTGGTGCTGGTCGCGCCGAGCAACCCCGTGGTGAGCATCGCCCCGATCCTCGCCGTGCCCGGGCTGCGCGAGGCGGTCGCCGACGGCGCCGCCCCGGTGGTCGGCGTGTCCCCGATCATCGGCGGCGCGCCGGTTCGGGGCATGGCGGACCGCTGCCTGGAGGTGCTCGGGGTCGAGTGCAGCGCGGCCGGGGTGGGTAGCCTCTACGGCGGCCGGGCGGCCGGCGGGCTGCTCGACGGCTGGCTGGTCGCCGAGGAGGACGCCGGCGTCGTGGTGCCGGAGGTGACGGTTCGCGCCGTGCCGCTGCTGATGACCGACGAGACGGCGACGGCCGCCATGGTCCGCGCCGCGCTGGAGCTGACGTGAGGCTGGAGATCCTGCCGGTGCTGGGCATCGGCCACGTGTCCGAGGGCGACGACCTGGCCGCGCTGATCGCGAACGCCGCGCCCTGGCTGCGCGACCGTGACGTGCTGGTGGTGACCAGCAAGATCGTCTCGAAGGCGGAGGGCCGGCTGGTGGACGTCCCGGCGGACGGGCCGGAGCGGCTCGCCGCGCGGGACGAGGTGCTGGCCGCCGAGACGGCGCGGGTGGTGGCGACCCGGGGCGCGACCCGGATCGTGCAGACCCACCACGGCTTCGTGATGGCCTCCGCCGGGATCGACGCCTCGAACGTCGACAAGACCCGGCTGGTGCTGCTCCCGGCGGACCCGGACGCCTCGGCCCGGGCGCTGCGCGCCGCCCTGCGGGACCGCTACCAGGTCGACGTCGCGGTGATCATCACCGACACGATGGGCCGGCCCTGGCGCAACGGGCTCACCGACGTGGCGCTCGGCGTCGCCGGCATGGACGCGATCCGCGACCACCGGGGCGAGGTCGACCCGTACGGCAACGAGCTCCAGCTCACCCAGATGGCGGTCGTGGACGAGCTGGCCGGCGCGGGCGAGTTGATCAAGGGCAAGTGCGACCAGGTGCCTGTCGCCGTGGTGCGCGGCTACCTCACCGCGACCCGGCCGGACGACGGCGCCGGCGCGGCGGCGCTGGTCCGGGACGCCGCGATGGACCTGTTCTCGCTGGGCACCGCCGAGGCGAAGGCGGCCGGGCTGGCCGCCGCCGCCACCCTGCCGGACGCCCCCAACCCGACCCCGCCCGACCCGGACGCGGTACGGCGGGCGATCGCCGCGGTCGCCGGCGTGGTCGCGTCCGGCACGGAGTTCACGCTGGTCACCGACGAGGCCGTACGCGCCGGGATGGTCGCCGCCGTGCCCGGCTGGCCGGCGGAGGCGACGATGCTGGTGCTCGGTTCCCAGGCCGCCCCGGCCGGCCCGGCCGAGCTGGTCCGCTTCGGCGCCGACCTGCACCGCCTGCGCGCCGCCCTGGCGGCGGAGGGCGTCGCCTCGCTCCCGCTGCCCCCGCCGACCGACACCCCCGCCGCCGCCTGCCTCGCCCTCTGACGGGCCTCCCGCTGCCCCCGCCGACCGACGCCCCCGCGCCGCCTGCCTCCCCTTTCTGACGGGCCTCCCGCTCCCGTTCCCCGCCCCAACGGCGCACGGGTGCGGAGCGGACGGCGCGGGACGCGGGGATTGGCGGCGCGCGGGTGCGGAAGGGACGGCGCGGGACGCGGGGACCGGGCCGGGCGTCAGGTGTTGAGCATGGCCCGCCCCAGCGGGGTGAGGGTGTGCAGGACGGTGTTGCGGTCGCGGTGGCTGACCAGCAGGCCGGCGTTGCGCAGCACGGTGGCGTGCTGGCTGGCGGCGGCCGGTGAGATGTTCAGCCGGCGGGCCACCTCCCCGGTGGTGCAGCCGTCGTCGCTGACCTCCAGCACGGCGGCCCGGGTGCGGCCGAGCAGCGCGGCGAGCGCCTTCCGTCCGGGGTCGGGCGTGCCCGGGCCGGCGCCCTCGCCGGGTGCCGGCAGCAGGCCGCCCAGCCGGTCCACCGGGTAGACCAGGACCGGGGGCAGCGCCGGGTCGAGCAGGGCCACCGGGGTGGGCGCGCAGAAGAACGACGGCACCAGCAGCAGGCCGCGCCCGTCCAGGTGCAGCTCGCGGCTGTGCGGATAGCCGCGGACGTGGAGCACCCCGGACTCCCAGTGCATGACGGGCCGCAGGCTGGCCAGCAACCCCTCCACCCCGCCGTCGAGCAGCGCCCGGGCCCGGCGGGACCGGTCGGCCTCCACGGCCGCCTGGATCCGGGCCCAGTACGGGTCGATCGCCAGGTCGCGGTACTGCGCCATCGCGCCGGTCAGGTCGCGCAGCGTGCCCGGCTCGCCGCGGGCCAGCGCGGTCGCGCCGGCCGGCAAGGGGCGGCCGGTGGCGAGCAGCGACAGGTCGCGTTGCAGCAGCGACACGGGAGTGCTCCGGACCGCCTCCATGCCGGCCTCGAAGCCGGACACGCTCTGGTAGGGGGTGAGGAAGTCGGGGAAGTAGCCGCGGGGCGGATTGAGCGACAGGAGGAGCCTCAGGCCGGGGGACCCCCTGCCCTGGCGCAGCGCCTGGGTCACGCTGCGCCGCCAACCCGCCAGCAACGGGTCCCTGTCACGATCCGGCAGCAGGTGCAGACTGAGGACCAGTTCCCACACCGGGTCCGCCGCCGGAGCCACCCGGGTCCGGAGGATGTCCTCGGCGGAGAAATAGATCTTCAGCATGGAGTGCTCCCGTGTCGCCCCGGCAGGGGGATGCCGGGTGACCGTTGCAGCCTACCCGGGCGGCACTTATCTCCGTCTTTAAGCCTGAGCTGAAAAACCTCGACGTCCATGGTGGGGGTTGGGCATGCTTCCACTGCCCGCGCACGGGGGCGGACGCGTCGGCGACGCGCCCGCGGACCGGGGCGTCCCGGGGGATGGGGAACACCGGCGGCCGGGCGGCACCACGAGGGTCTGCGGGCCTGCTCCGCAGAGGTGCCGCCCGGCCGCCGTCGTTCCCCGCGCCGATTGGCGCCTGCCCGTTCACCCCACCCAGAGCGCCACGCGGTGGTCCTCGTCGGTGACGTAGAAGGTGCGCCCGTCCAGCTCGGCCAACCCCTCCACGTGGTGGAACGGCGCCAGGTCCGCCACCATCTCGCCGGGGACCAGGTGCCCGTCGCCGGGCGGCGGGAACCGGACGTGCCGGGAGGTGACGTCGCCGCCGGCCGGGTGGTCGTCCAGCAGCACCGAACCCTTGCCGAGCGCGTCGATGGACCCGGCGACCGCCGCGTAACCGCCGTCGTCGGTGAGGGCGATCGCCCGGAAGCCGGCGAGCGCGCCGGGCGGGGTCACCCCGGTCAACACGTACGCGCCGGTCGCCTCCGGCCAGCTCGGCACGGGGTCGAACATGCCCGGCACGCCGGTCAGCTCGACCAGGATCGGCTCGCCGTCGGCCGTGACCGGGAAGCGCAGTCCGATCAGGACGGTGCCGGCCGGTGTGAAGGCGGCGGCCTCGACGTTCAGCGGCAGGTCGTCGGGGACGAGTCGGCTGACCCAGCCCTTCGACCGGGCGGTGCCACGCGCGACGGTCTCGCCGATGAAGCGGGCCCGCACCCGCGCACCGGGCGGCAACGGGGTGAACGGCGCCTTGAGCAGGGCGTCGTTGACCGCCCGGTGCAGCCGGAACCGGTTGCGCACCACCTGCACCGGCAGCGTGCCGCCCGTCGCGTCGTCCTCCCGGAACCGGGCCACGAAGGCGCGTCGCGGGCGCAGCGGCCCGCCCTTCGAGCCGAAGTGCGAGCCGAAGACGTAGACCCAGCCGTCGTGGTGGGCGAGGGCCTCGCCGTCCTCCGTCCGGCCGTTCTCCGCCCCGGCGTCGGCGGTCACGTGCCGGGCGACCCACTCGCCGTCGTCGCGTTCCAGCAGCAGGGCCAGGCAGCGCTCCACCGGCCCCTCGTCGAGCACCGTCCAGAAGCCGCGCCGGGCGCCGTGCGCGCGCAGCAGCGGCGCGGAGCGTACCGGTAGCAGGTCGCTGGCCTCGTTGCCGGCCACGACGAACTCCAACAGTCGCAGGGTCACCCGGCCAGGGTACGAACCGCCGGCTCGTACAGTGTCGGCATGCCCGACTTCCCCACCGCCGCCGCCGACCCCAGGACGTCACCGCCGACCGACGCCGAGGTGTACGCGGCGCTGCACGCCGACGCCGTCGCCACGCTGGAGCGCTGGGAGCCGACCGGCCCGGCCGCCGCCGAGGCCCGGGACCGCACCGTGCGGCTGCTGGCCGCCGGGCCGGTGGCGATGAGCCGGGCGCACCGGGCCGGGCACGTCACGGCGAGCGCGCTGGTGCTCGACGCCACCGGCTCGCGGGTGTTGCTCTGCCTGCACGGCAAGTTCCGGAAGTGGGTGCAGCTCGGCGGCCACTGCGAGCCGGCCGACCGGACCCTCGCCGGCGCCGCCCTGCGCGAGGCCGGCGAGGAGTCCGGGATCGCCGGCCTGCGGATCGACCCGGTCCCGATCGACGTGGACATCCACCCGGTGAGCTGCCAGGGCGGCTCCCTGCACTACGACGTCCGGTTCGCCGTCCTCGCCCCGCCCGCCGCGACGGAACGGGTCAGCGACGAGTCCGAGGCGCTGGCCTGGTTCCCGCCGGACCAGCTGCCGGAGCCGCTGGCCGGCGGGACGGCGAAGCTGGTCGCCCCGGCCCTGGCGACGCTCAGACGAGCCCCTCTTCGCCCCGCTCCTTGAGCTCGTCGACGATCTTCTTGACGTCCTGCGCCCGGTCGCGCGGGCAGACCAGCAGCGCGTCCGGGGTGTCGACGACGATCAGGTCGTGCACGCCGACGGTGGCCACCAGCCGACCGGAGTGGGGCACCACGACCAGCCCGGAGCTGTCCCGCAGCAGCACGCCCGGCTTGGCGTCGCCGCCGAGCACCACGTTGCCGTCCGGGTCGGCCGGCAGCACCTCGCCCAGCGTGTGGAAGTCGCCGACGTCGTTCCAGCCGAAGTCGCCCGGCACCGTGGCCACCCGCCCGGCGGTCGCCGCGCCCTCCATCACCGCGTAGTCGACGGAGATCTTCGGCAGCGTCGGCCAGACCGTGCCGAGCACGTCGTCCTGCCCCTCGGTGCCCCACGCCTCGGCGATCGCGACGATCCCGGCGTGCAGGGCGGGCTGCTGGCGGGCCAGCTCGGCGAGGAACACGTCGACCCGCCAGACGAACATGCTGGCGTTCCAGAGGTGCCGCCCGGAGCGCAGGTACGCCTCGGCCACCTCGGCGCTCGGCTTCTCCTTGAACTCGGCGACCGGGCGCAGCGGGCCGCCGTCGACCGGGTCGCCGGTCTGGAGGTAGCCGTAGCCGGTCTCGGCCCGCGTCGGGGTGATGCCCACCGTCATCAGCAGGCCCTGTTCGGCGCCGCGTACCGCCTCCCGGACGACCTCCCGCCACCGCTCCGGGTCGCCGATCAGGTGGTCGGCCGCGAAAGAGCCCATCACCGCCGCCGAGTCGCGCCGCGCGATGACGGCGGCGGCCAGGGCGATCGCCGCGCAGGAGTCCCGGGGCGACGGCTCGACCAGGATGTTCTCCTCCGGCAGCCCGGCCAGCTGGCGCGCCACCGCCGCGACGTGCGCGGTCCCGGTGACCACCAGGGTGCGCTCGGCGGTGGTCAGCGGGCCCAGCCGCTCGACCGTGGCCTGGAGCAGCGAGGCGGCGGAACCGGTCAGCGGGTGGAGGAACTTGGGGTGGCCGGCACGGGACAGCGGCCACAACCTCGTGCCGCTGCCACCCGCCGGGATGACGGCGTAGAGCATCAGCACATCATGCCCGAACCCCGCCCGCCCGGACGCCGGGTTGCCACCCGGCGCTCCGGGGTCAGGCCCGCGCCCGGCTCCAGGCCGCGATGTGCACCTCGGCGCTGGACTCCCAGGTGAACTCCTTGGCCCGGTTGAAACCGGCCTTGGCCAGGGACAACCGCCGCTGCTCGTCGTCGAGCAGCGCGGCCAGGTCGGCGGCGATCTGGTCGGGGGCCTCGCTGGTGTACGCGACCGCGTCGCCGCCCACCTCGGGCAGCGACAGCCGGGGCGTGGTGAGCACCGGCGCGGCGCACGCCATCGCCTCCAGGATCGGCAGGCCGAAACCCTCCCCGTAGGACGGGTAGGCGGCCACCAGCGCCCCGCCCAGGAAGCCGGGCAGGTCCGCGTAGCGGAGGTAGCCCGGGCGGAGCAGCCGCAGGTGCGACGGGACCTCCGCCACCGCGCGGTCGATGTCGTCGTCGTGCCCCTGGCCACCGGCGACCACCAGGGCCGGCGGGTTCTCCCGGTCGGCGACCGCCCGGGCCCAGCCGCGGATCAGGTTGGGCACGTTCTTACGCGGCTCCTTGGCCCCGAGGAAGGCGACGTAGCTGCTGCCGCCGAGCCCCAGCCGGGCGCGGACCCGGGCCTTCTCCTCCTCGCTGGGCGCGTGGAAGGCGGCGTGGTCGACCCCGTGGTACGCCACGTCGATCCGGGTCGGGTCGGCGTCGAGCAGCCGGATCAGCTCGTCGCGGGTGGCCTTGCTCGGCACGATCACCCGGTCGGCGCGGCGCAGGGACGTCTTGATGGCGCTGCGGAAGAACGTGCGCCGGGACTTGTCGTAGTGCTCCGGCTCGGTGAAGAACGTCGCGTCGTGCACGGTCACCGTGACCGGGCAGCCGGCGCGCAGCGGGCAGGTGTAGAAGGGCGAGTGCAGCACCTGCGCGCCCACCTGCTGGGCGAGCAGCGGCAGGCCGGTCTGCTCCCAGGCGAGCCGGGCGGGACGGTGCGCGACGGCGGCCGGGGCGGGGATGATCTCCGCGCCGGGCAGCATCCGGGTGTAGCGCTCCAGGTCGGTGCGGAGGCTGACCACGGCCAGCTCCACCCCCGACCCGCACACCTTGCCGAGGGCGCCGAGCAGGCCGTCGACGTATCGACCGACACCGCCACGGTCGGCGGGGACACTCGTGGCGTCGATGAGCACGCGGGGCGGGCGACCGGCGGTCACGGGGCGACTCCTTGAACTGGCGAATCTGTGGGGAACAACACTCCGGGCAAGCCTACGCCCGAGCCCGGGGCGGACGCTGACTGCGACCCGACGGTACGCCGACTTGTCGCCGTCTTCGAGTACGGCCGGCGGGGGCGTATCGTTCGCGCCGATGGCCGACAACATTGCCCGGGTCTTCGCCGACGCGATCGCGACCGACCCGACCCGACCGCTGCTGACCTGGTACGACGACGCCACCGGCGAGCGGACCGAACTCTCCGGCGCGACCCTGGCGAACTGGGTGGCCAAGACGGCCAACCTGCTCGTCGACGGGCTCGGCCTCGGGCCGGGCGACACGGCCGGGGTGCTGCTCCCGCCGCACTGGCAGACCGCCGCCGTGCTGCTCGGGTGCTGGTCGGCCGGCCTCGCGGTGGTCGATTCCCCGGGCGACGCGGACGTCCTCTTCGTGGCGGCCGGGCGGCTGGCCGAGGCGGACGGGACGCCGGCCGGGGACCGCTACGTCCTCGCCCTGGACCCGTTCGCCCTGCCGATGCGGCAGGTGCCGCCGGGGTTCGCCGACTTCGTGTCGGAGGTCCGGGTGCACGGCGACCACTTCACCCCGTACGCCGGGCCCGGGCCGGACGACGCGGCGCTGCTGGGCCGCGCGGGCGCCCGCGCGGCGGAGCACGGCATCGCCCCCGGCGCCCGCGCCCTGATCGACGTCGACGCCCTGCCCGACCCGGTCGACTGGCTCCTGGCCCCACTGGCCGGCCAAGCGTCGATGGTCCTCTGCGCGCACACCGACCCCGCTCGCCGGACCGCCCGCGCGGAAACGGAACGCACCACCCTGACGCTCCCCTGACCCTGACCCCGCTCGTCCGCGATCTTGCACTTTTCGGCCCGCGGTTCGGGCGGAAGGTCCGTTTCGTCGGGCAGAAGGTGCAAGATCGACGGGGCGCGGGGGCGGTCGGGTGGGTCAGGCCGGGGTGGACTCCTGGTGGGGGGCGCGGCGCTGGGCGAGGGCGGCGAACGCCGACAGGGACTCCGGGTTGGCCAGGGCGCCCTTGGCCGCCGCCGAGTCCACCGGGGTGCCGGTGAGGATCTTCTTCACCGGCACCTCCAGCTTCTTCGCCGACAGGGTCCGCGGCACGGCGCGGACCTGGTGGATCTCGTCCGGGACGTGCCGCGGCGACAGGGCGGTACGCAGCTCCCGGCAGATCTTCTTCCGCAGCGCGTCGTCCAGCTCCAGCCCCTCGGCGAGCACCACGAACAGCAGCAGCTCGCCGGCGCCGCCCTCGTCGTCCTCCAGGTGCACCACCACCGAGTCGACGACCTCGTCCAGCCCCTCGACGACCGAGTAGAACTCGGCGGTGCCCAGCCGCACGCCGCCCCGGTTTAGGGTGGCGTCGGAGCGGCCCGTGATCACGCAGCCGCCCCGGTCGTTGATCGTGATCCAGTCGCCGTGCCGCCAGACGCCCGGATAGAGGTCGAAGTACGCCTCCCGGTAGCGGGCGCCGTCCGGGTCGTTCCAGAAGCCCACCGGCATGCTCGGCATCGGCTCGGTGATCACCAGCTCGCCCAGCTCGCCGATCACCGGGGTGCCGTCGGCCGAGCGGGCCTCCACCTTGGCGCCCAGCGCCCGGCAGGTGATCTCCCCGGCGTGCACCGCCAGCAGCGGCACCCCGCCCACGAATCCGGTGCAGACGTCCGTGCCGCCAGAGAGCGACTGGAGCTGGAGGTCGTCGCCGACCGTCTCGTACACCCAGGTGAAGCCCTCGGCGGGCAGCGGCGCGCCGGTCGAGCCGACCCCGCGCAGCGCGGACAGGTCGGCGATCTCCTTCGGCACCAGCCCCGCCTTGCGGCAGGCCAGCAGGAACGGCGCGGACGTGCCGAAGTACGTGGTGCCGGTCTCCTCCGCCAGCCGCCACAGCGCGCCCAGGTCGGGGTGGCCCGGGTTGCCGTCGAACAGCACGATCGCGGCGCCCACCGCCGGCCCGGAGACGAGGAAGTTCCACATCATCCAGCCGGTGGTGGTGAACCAGAAGAACCGGTCCGCCGGGCCCAGGTCGTGGTGCAGGGCCAGCATCTTCAGGTGCTCCAGCAGGATGCCGCCGTGGCCGTGCACGATCGGCTTGGGCAGCCCGGTGGTGCCGGAGGAGTAGAGCACGTAGAGCGGGTGGTCGAAGGCGACCGGGGTGAAGGTCAGCGGCTCGTCGGTCTCGGCGGCCAGGTCGGACCAGGCGAGGGCGCCCTCGGGCGGCGGGCCGGCCGGGTCGAGGTAGGCGATGCCGACGGTGTGTGCCAGCGACGGCAGGGCGGCCCGGATCGCGGCCACCTCGCCGCGCCGGTCCACCGGCTTCTCGCCGTAGCGGTAGCCGTCGACGGCGACGAGGACCTTCGGCTCGATCTGCTGCCAACGGTCGGTGACGCTGCGGGTGTCGAACTCGGGGGCGCAGGAGGAGAAGATCGCACCCAGGCTGCTGGTGGCCAGCAGCAGCACGTACGTCTCGGGGATGTTCGGCGCGTACGCGGCCACCCGGTCGCCGGCGGTGACGCCGAGCCGGCGCAGCCCGGCCGCCACCCGGCGGACCTGCTCGCGCAGCCCGGCGGCGGTGAGGGTGACCGGCGCCCGGGTCTGGCCGTGGGCGATCACCACCGGGTCGTCGTCGGCCCGGCCGGGCATCCGCAGCACGTTCTCGGCGTAGTTGAGGGTGGCGCCGGGGAACCAGCGGGCGCCGGGCATCCCCCGGCCGGTCAGCGTGGCGGTCGGCGGGGTGTGGGCGACCACCTCGAAGTGGTCCCAGACCGACCGCCAGAACGCCTCCAGGTCGGTGACCGACCAGCGCCACAGCTCGTCGTAGTCGGCGAAGTCCACGCCCCGGTGCTCACGCAGCCAGCGCAGGTAGTTCCCGATCCGGGACCGCTCGCGTACGTCCGCCGGCGGCGTCCACAGCACGTCACCCACTGCTCCACCCTCCCCCTGGCCCCGCACGACACTGTGAAATGGGCCGTGGCGCCATCTTGCCCTACCTCGAAGCGCCATTCTCCGCACCCGGCCCCCGGCGGCGCACGTGCGGAGCCCACATGCCCCACCGTCACCCTGTGTGGGCCAGGTGTAAGGGAGGGCACCTTCCTAACGTCTGCGGTAGAGGAAGGGTCCCTTCCTCACAACTCAGCCGGCGCGGTGGGCCTGGATGGCGCGGCGGCGGGCGAGGCGGTGCGCCCGGCGGATCTCCGCCTCCCGGAACCGCCGCTCGTCATCCTGGGTCTCCGGCAGCACCGGCCGGACCGCCCGTGGCGCGCCGCCGACGTCGACGCCCACGAAGACGAGGTACGCCGTGGCCACCCGGACCGGCTCGTCCTCGGCCGAGTCCCACCGCTCGGCCACCACCCGCACGCCCACCTCCATCGAGGTCTGCCCCGTCCAGTTCACCTGGGCGTGCGCGTGCACCAGGTCGCCGACCCGGACCGCCTCGGCGAAGACGATCTCGTCGATGGCCGCGGTGACCGCCGTGCCGCCGCTGTGCCGGGCGGCCGCCGCGCCCGCCACGTCGTCGATGAACTTCATCAGCACCCCGCCGTGCACGGTGCCGTAGAGATTGACGTCGACGGCGGTCATGATCCGACTCAGGGTGACCCGGGAGTACGAGGTCGGCTTACCGGCCGGCGCGGTGGAGGGGTGCTCGGTCATGTCGGAAACGGTACGGTGCGCGGATGCGACATCTCTGGAGCTTCCTCGCCGGGCTGGTGGTGGCACCCATCACGTGGGTGCTGGTCGCCCTCGGACAGGACGGGTCGGCGGGCACCGTCGACCGTTGGGTCGAGATCGGCACGTCCAACTCGGCCAATCTCATCGAGCCCGCCGTCTACCTGGCCGTCGGCGGGATCCTGCTCGGCCTGCTCGGCACGCTGCGCATCTCACCGCTCGGCCCGCTGGTGGCCGGGCTGCTGCTCGCCGCCCCGTACGCGGGGATGTTCGCCGCGCCCTTCCAGGTGCGGGACCGCATTCCGGAGGGCTGGAAGGTCTTCGGCGACCCCCTGCCGCTGCACGAGCCCGTGGAGAACGGCACCCTCTTCCTGATCGGGCTGCTGCTGATCATGGCGACGTTCAGCGGGCAGCGCTGGCGCCGGTGGCCGCGTCCGGCCGTCGAGCCGGCACCGGAGCCCGCGACCGGCCCGGAGCGGAACGACTTCACCCTGACCGACTGGCCTTCGGCCGACTCGACCGACCAGGACACCGCCCCGCTGACCCTGGGCTACCCGGACCCGACGCCGACGGAGCCGCTGCCCCGCCGCACCGGCGGCGAGTCGCCGTGGTCGGCGCCACCCCGCACGGGCAACCGACCGGAGGACACGACCGAGATCCGGTGACACCTTCGGGCGGGCCGGGAGACCGGCCCGCCCGACGACCGGTCAGCCCTTGAGGAGCTGGCGGGCCATCACGATGCGCTGCACCTGGTTGGTGCCCTCGTAGATCTGGGTGATCTTGGCGTCCCGCATCATCCGCTCGACCGGGTAGTCCCGGGTGTAGCCGTAGCCGCCGAGCAGTTGCACCGCGTCGGTGGTGATCTCCATGGCCGCGTCCGAGGCGAAGCACTTGGCCGCCGCGCCGAAGTAGGTCAGGTCGGCGTCGCCGCGCTCCGACTTGCCGGCGGCGGCGTACGTCAACTGCCGGGCCGCCTCCAGCTTCATGCCCATGTCGGCGAGCATGAACTGGACGCCCTGGAACTCGGCCACCGCCTTGCCGAACTGCTTGCGCTCCTGCACGTACCCCTTGGCGTAGTCGAGCGCGCCCTGGGCGATGCCGAGCGCCTGCGCGGCGATGGTGACCCGGGTGTGGTCGAGGGTCCTCATCGCGGTGGCGAAGCCGGTGCCCTCGGCGCCGATCATGCGGTCCGCCGGGATCCTGACGTTGTCCAGGTAGACCTCGCGGGTCGGCGAGCCCTTGATGCCGAGCTTCTTCTCCGGGGCGCCGAAGCTGACCCCGGCGTCGGACTTCTCCACCACGAACGCGGAGATGCCCCGGGACCGGGCCGTCGGGTCGGTCACCGCGAAGACCGTGTAGAACTCCGAGACCCCGGCGTTGGTGATCCAACGCTTGACGCCGTTGAGCACCCAGTGGTCGCCGTCACGGACGGCCCGGGTGGTCATCGAGGCCGCGTCGCTGCCCGCCTCCGGCTCGGAGAGGCAGTAGGAGAACATCGCGTCGCCCGACGCGACCCGGGTCAGGTAGCGGCGCTTGAGTTCCTCCGAGCCCGCCAGCAGCAGCGGCATGGTGCCCAGCTTGTTGACCGCGGGAATCAGCGAGGACGATGCGCAGGCCCGCGCCACCTCCTCGATCACGATGGCCGTGGCCAGGGCGTCCGCGCCCGCGCCGCCGTACTCGACGGGGATGTGCGGGGCGTGGAAGTCCGCGGCGCGCAGCGCGTCGTAGGACGCCTTCGGGAACTCACCGGTCTCGTCCGCCTCGGCGGCGTGCGGGGCCACCTTGGCCGCACAGACCTCACGGACCGCCTCCCGGATCGCCTCGTGCTCCTCCGGCAACCGGTAGACGTCGAACGACTGCTCTGCGGCCATGTCGGCCCCTCCCCTTCACCGCTATCATGCGCAGTCTGTAGCGTCTCCTGACCGTCGACGGCGCAGACTGAAGGATAGCGACCAACCCCAGGCGATGTTACCGCCGCGTAGGCTATGGCACGACGAGCGTCGACGCCGCCCGGCGATGATGGAAGTGACAGGCATAGAGTCCCTCCGGTGCCCGCCAAGGCGCCGCAGCAGAACGCGACGCGACGACGCGACGCCAGCGCGAGCGGAGAAGACAGGCGTGACGATCCCGTACCCGAACAGCCAGCCGATGCCCGCCATCGCCGCGGTGACGCCCCCCTCGGGCGCGCAGCGGCCGCGGGTGACCTTCCTGGGCACCGGCTACCTCGGTGCGACGTACGCCATCTGCTACGCCGAACTCGGTTACGAGGTCCTCGGCTTCGACGTCGACGCCGACAAGATCGCCATGCTGAACGCCGGCGAGGTGCCGATCCACGAGCCGGGCCTGGACGAGCTGCTCAAGCGCAACCTGGCGGCCGGGCGGCTGCGGTTCAGCACGGACATCGCCGAGGTCGCCGACTTCGGTGACGTGCACTTCATCTGCGTCGGCACGCCGCAGATCGCCGACGGCATGGGCGCCGACCTGTCGTACGTCGAGGCGTCGGTCACCAGCCTGGCCCAGCACCTGACCCGCAAGGCGCTGATCGTCGGCAAGTCCACCGTGCCGGTCGGCACCGCCGAGTGGGTCGAGCAGCTCGTGAGCAAGCACACCCCCGCCGATCTGGGCGTCGAGGTGGCGTGGAGCCCCGAGTTCCTCCAGGAGGGCTTCGCCGTCGACGACGTGCTGCGGCCCAACCGGATCGTGGTCGGCGTCAAGAGCGAGTGGGCCAACGGCATGCTCTACGCCGCCCACAAGGGCGTCTTCGACCTGGCCGCCACGGAGGACCGCGAAGTGCCCCTGGTGGTCACCGACTTCGCGACCGCCGAGCTGGTCAAGGTCGCCGCGAACGCCTTCCTCGCCACCAAGATCTCCTTCATCAACGCGATGGCCGAGGTCTGCGAGGCCGCCGGCGGCGACGTCACCCACCTCGCCCGGGCCATCGGCTTCGACCCCCGCATCGGCAACCGGTTCCTCCAGGCCGGGCTCGGCTTCGGCGGCGCCTGCCTGCCCAAGGACATCCGGGCCTTCCAGGCCCGCGCCCAGGAGCTCGGCGCCGGGGAGGCGCTGCGCTTCCTGCACGAGGTCGACCTGATCAACATGCGCCGCCGGACCCGGGTCGTCCAGCTCGCCGCCGAGCTGCTCGGCCGCCGGTCCGGGCCGGCCGGGCCGGACCTGTCCGGCACCCGGATCGCCGTGCTCGGCGCGACCTTCAAGCCCAACACCGACGACGTACGCGACGCCCCGGCGCTCGCCGTCGCGTCGCTGCTGCGCAAGGCCGGCGCCGACGTGCACGTCTACGACCCGCAGGGCATGGAACGGGCCCGCGCGGTGGCCCCCGAGCTGACCTACGAGCCCGGCGTCAACGAGACCGTGACCGGCGCCGACCTCGTCTGCGTGCTCACCGAGTGGGCCGACTTCCGCAACGCCGACCCCGTCGCCCTCGGCGAGCTGGTCGCCGGCCGCCGGGTGGTGGACGGCCGCAACTGCCTGGACTCGGCACTGTGGACGCAGGCCGGCTGGGAGTACCGGGGCATGGGCCGCCCCTGACCTCCGACGACTGAGACGGCCGGCCGTGGAGCACGCTCCGCGACCGACCGTTCGCCGTCCGCGTGGACGATCTTTGCCCCGGACCCGCCGACAACTGTCGAAATCCGCGCCCGCATTGGGCATGCTGCCAAGGTGGGAGTCCACAGTGCGGGTGGAGGGGTGTCGTGGCGAGCTTTCAGTGCTCCTCGTGCGGCCGGGAGATCAAACCGGCCGTCAGCTGCCCGCACTGCGGCGCGCACCAGCCACAGTGGGTCGAGCACCTCGCGGAGATCGAGCGGTCCATCGCGGAGATGAAGGCCCGCGAGGCCGCCATCGCCAGCGAGCAGCGGCAGATCGCCGCCAAGATGCAGGCCGCGCTCTTCCAGCGGGACATCCTCGCGCACGCCGGTGAGGAACGCCTCAAGCAGGCCACCCGCCCCCGCCGCGTGCTGCGCCGCCGGCCCGGCCGCCGCCCGCCCACCGCCGCCACCGGCGCACCGCCCCGGGTGCCCCGGCAGGGCACCCCGCCCGGCCCGGAGGACCCGCCCCCGCCGCCGGGCGCCACCTGGCTCGACGCCGACGACCCGGAGCACCCGCCGGAGGCGTCCTCCCGCGAGGTGCAGAACATCCCCCTCGGGCTCGGCGCCCTGCTGCTCGGCGTCGCCGCGGTGGTCTTCGCCGCGGTGGCCACCAGCTCGATGGACGCGCTGGCCCGGCTGGGCGTCCTGCTGCTCGCGACCGTGCTGATGCTGCTCGCCCCGCCGGTGCTGGCGCGGCGCGGTCTCACCTCGACCGCCGAGACCATCTCCGCCGTCGGCCTGCTGCTGGTGCCGCTCGCCGGCTACGCACTGTGGGCGGTGGACCGGATCGGCAACGGCGGCGCCTCGGGCGCGGTCTTCGCCGGGGTGATCTTCGCCGTCACCGCCGGCGTCGCCTTCGGCTACGCGGGCTGGACGGGGCTGCGCGCGCCCCGGTTCGCCACCGTGCTCGCCGCCCAGCCGATGCTGCCGCTGTTCGCGTACGACCGGGTCACCGGCCCCGGCGGCTGGGCGCTGGTGCTGACCGTGGTGGCCGTGCTCGACCTCTGGCTGGCCCGGTCTTCGGTCACCGTGGAGCGGCCGGTCCGCCGGGACCTGCCCGAGCCGCCGGCCGCCCCCGCCGCGTCGGCGGCACCGGCCACGCCCCGCCAGCGTCCCGCCGAGGGCCGGCCGGAGGGGGCCCCGGAGGAGGCCGGCGAGGTGCTCGACGGCGGCCTGCCGGAGCAGGCGCCGGCCGCGGCCGCCCGTGCGGTGCCGTGGCTGCGCGAGCTGACCTGGACGCTGCACGGGGTGGCGGTCGCCGTCGCCCTCGCGTACGCCGTCTCCGCCCTGCTGCGCGCGACCACCGTGCCAGCCGCGACCGGGGCGGGGCTGGCGCTGCTGCTGGCCGCCGCCGTGGGCCTGGCCGGGACGCTGGTGCTGCGCCGGCCGCCGCTGCCCGACCTCGGCGCCGGGATCTTCACCCTGGCCGTGATCGGCGCGCTGAGCCGGATCGCCTCGGTGGCGCTGCCCGGCCGGGCGCTGCTGTTGATCGCGGCGGTCATCACCGTCACCGGGCTCGCCGTACGTGCGGTGCCGGAGGCCGCCCGGCGCGGGCCCCAGCTCGCCTCGGCGGTGGCGCTCACAGTCAGCGGGGTGGTCGTCGCCGGCGGGGCCCTGCGCGCCGGGGTCGCCCCCGTCCGCGCCGCGCTGCCGGCCTGGGCGGCCGACCTCGACCGCTACCCGGCCGAGCTGGCCGCCGCGGTCGGCCCGGCCGCCTGGCAGCTCGCCGCCAGCGCCTTCCTGCTGACCGTGGCCGCGGTGCTGGCCCTGCCGCCGGAGATCCGCCGGGAGTTCGCGGTGGTCGGCGCGGCGCTGACCGCGCTCGCCGTGCCGGCGTCGTTCGGCCTCGGGTGGGCGGTGGCGCCCTGGCCGATGGTGCTGACCGCGATCGGCATCGGGGTCGTCGGGCTCTCCGCCCGGACCGGACGGGCGGCGGTGGCGCACGCGGCCGCCGCGGCCGGCGTCGGGCTGTTCGGGGCGGGCGCCGCCCTGGCCCGGCCGGCGCTGACGACCGCGGCCCTGCTCGCGCTCTTCGCCGCCGGGGTGCTGGTCGCCGTGGCGCCCCGGATGCGGCTCGCCCCGGCCGCGGCCGACACCGTCTCGGCCTGGGCCGCCGGCGGCGCGGCGTTCGCGCTGCCGGGCGCGGTGGCCGCCTTCGTCGCCGCCACCGTGCCGACCGATCCGACGCCCACCCCGGCAAGCCTGCGCGAGGCCACCGTCCCGGTGCTGGCGGCCAGCTTCCTGGCGGTCTGCGTCACCCTCGGCTACGCCGCCATCGTGCAGGTGTCCCAGCGACACATCCCGGCGCCGCTGGCGGTGGGCACCGCCCTGGGGGCGGTCGTGGTCACCGCCGCCGCGTTCGGGGCCCCCGGCGCCACCGCCGCCGACGCCTGGGTCGGCGGGCTGCTCCTCGTCGCCGCCGCGATGGTGGTGTTCGCCGGCCCCATCGACGCGGGCCGGCGCTCGGACCTCTCCCTGGACGGCTCCGACCTCGCCGCCGCGGCGGTGACCGCCGCCCTGATCGCCACCCTCGCCCGGATCGCGGCGGTGCTCGCCCCCGGCGGCCAGCTCGCCGTCGCCGCCGGGCTGGTGCTGGTGGTCGCGGTGGCCGCCCGGGCGATGCCCGAGGAGTGGCGGCGCGGGCCGATCCTCGGCCTCGCCGTCGGCGGCGTGCTCATCGGCGTGCTGGCCGGCTGGAGCGCGCTGCGCGGCGGGCTGGGAGTGCTCGCCACCCCCGGCCCGATCTGGGCCGGCGACCTGACCGGCTGGCCGGCCGCGCCGACCGGTGGGTCGGCGTGGCAGGCGCCCGTCGCGCTGGCCCTGCTCGGCGTCGCCGCCGCGGTCCTGCTGCCGCCGCCCTGGAAGTACGACGTCTCGGGCGCGGCGGCCGTGCTCGCCACGATCGGCGCGCCGGCCGCGTTCGATCTGCCGTGGTGGTCGCCGGTCCTGGTCGGCGGCATGGTCGCCACGGTCTTCGGGATGGCCGCCGTGGCGGCGACCGACCCGCGCGCCGGGCTGTCCCGGGCGGTCGTGGCCGGCGTGGTGGCCCTGCACGCCGCCGGGGCCGGCCTGGTCCGGCCGTGGACCACCGCGCTGGCGCTGGGCAGCATCGCGCTGATCGGCGTGGTGGTGGCGGCGCTGGCCCGGACGCTGGCCGCGCCGCTGGTCGACGACATCGAGACCGAGGGGATGCCGCCGCACCTGGCGCAGATCGGGGGCGCCGCCGTCGGCGCCGCCCTGCTCGCGTCCCCGGGCGCGGTCGCGGCGCTGGCGGCCGAGTTCGGCCGCTCGCCGGAGGTGGTGCTCACCGCCGCGCTGGCCGCGTCCAGCCTGGGCCTGGCGGCGGTGGCCGCCGCCCGGCGGCAGATTCCGCAGTACCTGCCCTGGGCGAGCGCGGCGGTGGCCGGCGGCGCCACGGTGACGGCGCTGGCCGCCGTCCCCGCCGGCCTGCCCGTCGGGGTCTACGCCGCCGCCGCGGCCCTGCTCGGGGTGCTCGCCGAGCTGGTCCGCGGCGCGACCGAACCGCCGGCCGGCTCGGCCCAGCCGGTACGGCGCTGGTCGGTGCTGCTCGACGGGGCGCTGCGGCGGCTGCCGGACGACGGCACGCGGCGCTGGCGGGTCAGCCCGGCCGCCGGCGCCCTCGCCGTCGCCGCGCTGCCCACCGTGCTGGCGCTGGTGTCGATCGCGCCCGCCCTGGTCGTCGCCCTGGTCGAGCCGCACCGCAGCCTCGCCCGGGTCTGGCAGGGGCCACCGCCGGAGCTGCTCACCCCGCCACCCGACGCGGTCGACCCGACCCACGTGCTGACCGCGCTGCTGCTCACCGCGACCGCCGCGCTGGCCGCCACCGGGTTCAGCGGCGGCCGACGCTCCCGGGCGGTGCCGGTGGTGCTGCCCGGCGCGGCCGTGACCCTGCTGATCACCCCGGTCGCGCTGGGCAACGGCTGGCCGGCGAGCACCCTCGCGGCGCTGGCCGTGTTCACCATCTCGATGCTGGGCCTGGCGCTGACCCCGCCCCCGCCGCTGGTCGAGCCGGCCCGCTCGCTGCGGCTGACCCGGGTGCTGGTCTTCGCCATCGGGCTGGCGGCCGGGGGCGCGGGGCTGGCCGGCAGCCTCGCCACCCGGGAGCTGACGCTGTTCACGCTCGGCGGGGCGGTCGGCGTCGGCACGGTGGCGGCGCTGTTCGGCACCACCCAGCGGGCGCGCATCCTCGGCTGGCTCTTCGCCTCGCTGATGGCGCAGCTGTTCGTGCTCACCGCCGGGCTGGTGGCCGGGCTCGCGGCCGTCTGGTCCGCCTTCGGCGTGCTGGCGGTCGGCGCGGCCCTGCAGGTGTTCGCCGCGACCCTGCCCCGGCTCCGCCGTCCCGAGGCCCAGCGCGAGGCGGCCACCGTGGAGTGGAGCGGGCACGCGGCCGCCCTGATCGCCCTGGCCCTGGCCTTCGACTCGCCTCGGCACATCGCGGCGCTGCTGGCCGCCTGGGGTGCGGTCCTCGGCGTCGCGGCCACCCGGCCGGGGCGCCGGCCGGTGGAGCGGCGCATCCTGTTCTGGGCGGTGGTGGCCTGCGAGATCGCCGCCTGGTGGATCCTGATGCGGGTGGCCGACGTGGCGCTGCCGGAGGCGTACACGCTGCCCTTCGCGGCGCTCGCCCTGCTCGTCGGCGTGCTGGAGCTGCGGCACCGGCCCGACCTGAGCAGCTGGGTCGCGTACGGGCCGGCGCTGGTCGCCGCGTTCGTGCCGACCCTGGCGATCGTGCTGGCCACCGACTCCAGCACGCTGCGCCAGGTGCTGCTGCTGCTCGGGGCGGTCGCGGTGCTCATCTTCGGCTCGATGAGCCAGCAGCAGGCGCCGGTGATCGTCGGCGCCGCCGTCACCGCGATCGCGGCGGTGCACGCGCTGTTCAGTCTCGGGCCGTGGCTGGCGCTGATCCCGGTCGGGATCCTGCTGCTGGTGCTCGGCGCGAGCAACGAGCGCCGCCGCCGCGCCCAGGAGCGGTTGCAGACCGCCCTGCGCGGCATGCGGTGAGGCGGAGAGCCCGGCGGGCGGCACCGGGGCGGGACGCCGAGGCCGAGCCGAGGGCTGGGGCGCGGGCTCGCGCACCGGCGCGACGAGCGCCGCCGACGATCAGCCCTGCTGCTCGTCGGCGGCGTCCGCGCGTGTCGGGAGCGCACCCGGTCGTCGGGGCCGGCTACGGGAACCGGGCGACGTAACGGCGCTGCCAGGGGGTCTCGACGGCCTGTGCGGAGTAGTGCTGCCGGACGTAGGCGACCGCCTGGTCGTTCGGCACCCCGTCGATCACCGCGAGGCAGGCGAGGGCGGTGCCGGTGCGCCCCTTCCCGCCGCCGCAGGCGACCTCGACGCGGCCGTCCTCGGCTCGGGCCCACGCCTCGCGCAACGCGGCGGCGGTCGCGACGCGGTCGGACGGCAGCCAGAAGTCGGGCCACCGCAGCCAGCGGTACTCCCAGGCCACCGGGGCCGGCCGGCTGCCGAGGAGATAGAGCGCGAAGGTGGGTTCCGCCCCTTGCGGGAGCGGGCGTCGAAGTCCGCGGCCGCGGACGAGTCGGCCGGATGGCAGCCGGAGTACGCCCGGCGCGTTGGGTTCCCATGAAGTGGTCATCTGTCGCCAGGGCCGCCGTGCCCTTGCGGGCCGGTGTGCCCGTCCTCCTTCCGTTCGGTGTGTTGGACCGGATCAGCGGGGGCGGCGGCCGGTCACGCGCGCCGCGCGTCGGACCGCCGACCCGGCTACCGGTCGACGGCCGCCATGAGGACCTGCGTGTCGGCGTCCGCGACCGCGGTCCGACGGCGGCCGGCGAGGAATCGCGGGGCCCACCAGTTGGCCTCGCCGAGCAGTCGCATGAGGGACGGCAGGACGACCGCGCGGATGACGGTGGCGTCGATCAGGATCGCGGCGGCCAGCCCCACGCCGAGTTGCTTGAACTCGACGATCGACAGGGTGGCGAAGATGCAGAACACGGCGACCATGATGATCGCGGCGCTGCTCACGGTGGACGCCGACGAGACGATGCCCCGCTCGATCGCCTGCCGGGTCGGTACGCCCTGCTGGACCGCCTCGCGGATGCGGCTCACGACGAACACGTGGTAGTCCATCGAGAGCCCGAAGAGGATGACGAACAGCATCAGCGGCAGCCAGGACACGATCGCGCCGTTGGAGGTGAACCCGAGCAGGTCCTCCGCCCAGGTGTGCTGGAAGACCAGCACCAGCAGTCCGTACGAGGCGGCCACGGAGATCGCGTTGAGCAGGATCGAGGTCATCGCCACCACCACCGAGCGGAACGTGACGAGCATGACCAGGAAGGTCATGGCGAGCACGAACCCGACGACCGGCGGCAGCGCGTCAGCCATGCGGTCGCGGAAGTCGGCGTCGCTGGCGGTACGGCCGGCCACCGCCCACTCCGTGCCCGGGACCGTGCCGACCGTCTGCGGCAGCAGCTCGGCACGCAGCTGGCGCAGCGACTGTGCCGCCGCCTGGCTGTCGCTGGTGCCCGCCACCCGGACGGTCGCCAGGAAGACGGTGCCGTCGGCGGACCTGCGCACGGTCGGGGGGCGGTCCTGGGCGAACCGGCCGTCCCCCTTGATCCGCGCGGCCAGCTCGGTGATCTCCCGCTCCACCGCCGACCCACCCGCGCCGCCGGTGCGGATCGCGACGAGGTGGCCGGTGCCGAGGTCGTTGCCGGGGAATGCCTGGGCCAGGCGGTCGTAGGTGTGCAGGATCGGGATCGAGCGGGGCAGGTCGGTGGAGGTGGGCCGCTTGAGGTTCATCCCCAGCGCCGGAACGGCCACGATGACCAGCACTCCGACGGAGATCACGAACGTCGCCAGCGGCGCGCGCAGCGCCGGCCGCAGGACCGCCGCCCAGAAGCGGCTGCGCTCCGCCCGCTGGATCCGCCCGCCGAGGAAGGGCACCCGTGGCCGGTCCACCCACCGCCCGAGGACGACCAGGATCGCGGGCAGGACGGTGAGGGATCCGATCATGGCTACCCCGACGACCAGGATCGAGCCGGTCGCCATCGAGCTGAACGTGTTGTCGCCGACCAGGAACAGGCTGGCCATGGCGACCATGACGGCCACGCCGGAGACCAGCACGGCGTGCCCCGAGGTGCGGGCCGCGATCTCGACCGCGCTGCGGTGGTCGCGTCCGCGTGCCCGTTCCTCCCGCTCGCGACGCAGGTAGAACAGCGAGTAGTCGACACCGACCGCCATGCCGATCAGCAGGATGATGCTGCTGACCATCTCCCCCGCCGGGAAGATGTGCGAGGCGAACTGGGCCAGGCCCATCGCGCCGGCCACGGCCGACAACGCCAGCACGACGGGCACGCCGGCGGCGATCAACGCGCCGAAGCTGAACAGCAGGATCACCAGCGCCACCGGCACGCTGATCAGCTCCGCCTTGACGAAGTCCGCCGCCAGCGTCTCGGTCAGCGCCTTCGCCAGGGAACCCGATCCCACCTGTTCCACCCGGAGGTCGGGATACCGCTGCTGCGCCTGCGCGGTCGCCTCCAGCAGCGGCCCGACCCGAGCGTCGGCGTCGTCCGCCGAACCGGCCAGCTCCACCTCTACCAGCACTGCCTGACGGCTGGGGGAGATGACCGGGTCCGCCACCTTCGCCACGTCGGGCAGGGCGCGCATACGCGCCGACAGGTCGGTGGCCACGGCCCGTGCACGGTCGAGATCGAGCTCGCCCGTCCGCGCCGTGACCAGGACGCTCTCCGCCGCCGGGGATTCGGGGAAGGCCCCGGCCCGCTCGATGCGGTCCGCACGGGCCAGTTCCCCGTGCAGGCTGTCCTGCGTGGTGGCCTCGACCGTGCCGACCAGGCTGCCACCGACCACGCTGGCCAGCACGAAACACAGCCAGGCCGTGATGGCGAGCCAGGGATGGTTGGCGCTCCACCGGCCGACCCGCGTGGGGAGGGGCGCACGACCGCCCCGTCGCCCGCGGTGCGCCGGCGCGTGACCGCCGGCACCCGGCGTCATCGGCCGTCCCCCGCGACCGCCACGTCGGCGCCGGAGGCACCGGGCCGCTCCACGAGGTCGGTCACCAGCCCGACCGGTCCGCCCGACAGCGGGTCGGACTTCTGGACGCACGAGCCAGCGTGCGTCGACGCATGCCACAGATGGATCATGCCGACGACGCTATGGATCCACAGCGGCCCGGACCATGAGGTCGACCGCCGAGCGCGGCGGGCGGACCGCAAGGTCCGGGATGCGGAAATCCACACCCCGGCGCGGCAGGTCGCCCTGCTCCTTCCGGCGTGATCGGCGGGCGGCGGCGCGTCCGGGGAGGGCGGTCAGGCGAGGGAGGCGCGCAGGGCCGCGTCCTTCTCGGCCACCAGCTGCTCCAGGTCCGCCTGGTAGGCCGCCATCCGGTCGAGCAGGGTGCGGTCCCCGGCGGCCAGGATCCGTACGGCGAGCAGCCCGGCGTTGCGGGCGTTGCCGATCGACACGGTGGCGACCGGGATGCCGGCCGGCATCTGCACGATGGAGAGCAGCGAGTCCATCCCGTCGAGGTGCTTGAGCGGCACCGGCACGCCGATCACCGGCAGCGGCGTCACCGAGGCGACCATGCCGGGCAGGTGGGCCGCGCCACCGGCCCCGGCGATGATGACCTTCAGTCCCCGGTCGACGGCGGCGCGGCCGTACTCGATCATCTTGGTCGGCGTGCGGTGCGCGGAGACCACGCCGACCTCGTACGGCACCTCGAACTCGTCCAGCACCTCGGCGGCGGCCTTCATGGTCGGCCAGTCCGAGTCGCTGCCCATGATCAGACCGACGGCGGCCGCTCCGGTGCCGGCCTGCTCAGTGGTCGTGCTCACTGGTGCCCCTCCCGCAGCCAGCGGGCGGCCCGCGCGGCCCGCGTCCGTACGTCGTCCAGGTCGTCGCCGAGCACCGTGACGTGCCCGATCTTGCGGCCCGGCCGCACCTGCTTGCCGTAGAGGTGCACCTTGGCGCCCGGCTCCGCCGCGAAGAGGTGGTGCAGCCGCTCGTCGATCGACATCCCGCCCGGCTCGCCGCCGAGCACGTTCGCCATCACCACGACGGGCGCGGCCAGCGAGGTGTCCCCCATCGGGTAGTCGAGCACCGCCCGCAGGTGCTGCTCGAACTGCGACGTGCGCGCGCCCTCGATGGTCCAGTGCCCCGAGTTGTGCGGGCGCATCGCCAGCTCGTTCACCACGAGCCTGCTCCCGGCGGGCGCGGCGGGGTCGGCGACCTCGAACAGCTCCACCGCGAGCAGGCCGACCACGCCGAGCGCGGTGGCCAGGTCGATGGCGAGCTGCTGGGCGGCGACCGCCAGCTCCTCCGGCAGGCCCGGCGCGGGCGCGAGCACCTCGACGCAGATGCCGTCCCGCTGCACCGTCTCGACCACCGGGTACGCGGCGACCTGCCCGAACGGCGAGCGGGCCACCTGCACGGCGAGTTCCCGGCGCAGCGGCACCCGCTCCTCGACGATCAGCCGGGTGCCGCCGGCCAGCAGCGTCGCGGCCAGCTCGGCGGCCTGCGCCGCGTCGCCGACCATCCAGACGCCCCGGCCGTCGTACCCGCCGCTGGCCGCCTTGAGCACGACCGGCCAGCCGGCCTCGTCGCCGAAGGCCACCAGGTCGGCGGGCTCGGCGACCGGTCGCCACGCCGGGTTCGGCGCGCCCAGCTCGCCGAGCCGCTCCCGCATCACCCGCTTGTCCTGGGCGTGCAGCAGCGCGTCGGCCGGCGGGAAGAGCTTCACGCCCTCGGCGGCCAGCGCCCGGATGTGCTCGGTGGGGACGTGTTCGTGGTCGAAGGTCACCACGTCGCAGCCCTTGGCAAAGGTGCGCAGCGCGGCGAGGTCGGTGTGGTCGCCGTACTGGACGTCGGCGGCGACCAGCGCGGCGCCGTCGTCGGGGGCCAGCGCGAGCACGCGCAGCGACTGGCCGAGGGCGATCGCGGCCTGGTGGGTCATCCGGGCCAGTTGGCCACCACCCACCATGCCGACAACAGGCAGACCGGTACGTGAATCCATAGCGGCGCCAGCCTATCGGGGCGGCGGGCCACCCGCGCCGGCGGATGGCGTATCGAACACCCGCCGCCCCTGGTGAAGGCGCACTTCCGCCGGCGTGGGCCGGGCCGCGAGCGGCTGCGGCCGTCGGCCTCAGCGCCGGGCGAGCTGGCCGACGAGCTCGTCCACCGTCGTCACCGGGCGCTCACAGACGAAACCCCGGCAGGCGTACGCGGTGGACCGCCCGTCGACCATCGGCCGGTCGGCGAGCAGCGGCACCCCGGCCTGCCCCGGGCGGCCCGCCACGATCACCGTGCCCGGCGGGGCGTGCCGGTGCGCCGCCGCCACCAGCGGGTCGCCGGTCGGCTCGTCGGTGACCACCGCGATCTCGTACGGCCCGGCGAGCAGCGCCTCGCCGACGGTGGCCGCGTAGCCGGTGAACCGGGCGTGCCGGCCGACGATCGACGCCACGGTCGACAGCGCCGCCTCGGCGGCCTCCCGGTAGCGGGTCTCACCGGTCAGCGCCGCGTACGCGACCAGCGCCGCGACGATCGCCGAGCGCCCGGACGGGGTGGCGTTGTCGGTGGGGTCGGCGGGGCGGGTGACCAGCCGCTCGGCGTCGTCGGCGGTGTCGTAGAACCCGCCGCCGGGGGCGGCGAACCGCTCCAGCGCGACGTCGAGCAGCCGACCGGCCAGCGTCAGCCAGCGCCCCTCCCCGGTGAGCTGGTGCAGCGCGCAGAACGCCTCGGCCACGCAGCCGTGGTCCTCCAGCACGCCGGCCGGCTCGCCGACCACGCCGGCCCGGGAGACCCGGCGCAGCCGCCCGTCCACGATGTGCCGCTCGGCGAGCACCTCGCCGATCCGGATCGCGGCGGCGGCGGTGACCGGGTCGCCGGTGAGGGCGGTGTGCTCGACCAGCGCGGTGACCGCGAGCCCGTTCCAGGAGGCGACCACCTTGTCGTCCCGGGCCGGTTGGGGCCGGGTGTCGCGCACCTCGCGCAGCCGGGCCCGGACCCGCTCCCATCGGGCGGCCACGTCGGGCGCGGCGTCGTCCACGTCCCGGGCCAGCCGCAGCACGCTCGTGCCGTGTTCGAACGAGCCCTCCTCGGTGACCGCGAACAGGTCGGCGGCGAAGCGGCCGTCGTCCTGGCCCAGCGCCTCGACGAGCTGGGCCGGGGTCCAGGAGTAGGTGAGACCCTCGACACCCTCGGTGTCCGCGTCCAGCGCGGAGGCCAGGCCGCCCTCGGGCGTGCCCAGGTCGTCGATCATGAAGGCGGCGGTCTCGGCCGCGACCCGGGCGGCGAGCGGGTCGCCGGTCAGCCGCCAGAGCTGCGTGTACGCCCGCAGCAGCAGCGCGTTGTCGTAGAGCATCTTCTCGAAGTGCGGCACGGTCCAGTGCGCGTCGACGGAGTAGCGGGCGAAGCCGCCGGCGAGCTGGTCGTAGATGCCACCGCGGGCCATCGCCTCGCAGGTGTGCCGGGCGATCTCCAGGCTGCGCGCCGAGCCGGTGCGCTGGTGGTGCCGGAGCAGGAAGAGCAGGTTCATGTGCGGCGGGAACTTCGGCGCGCCCCCGAAGCCGCCGTTCACCTCGTCGTACTCCCTGCCGAGCTGCTCGGCGGCGGCGTCGAGCAGCGCGGCGTCCAGCGGCGCGGTGGGGCCGCCGACGGCCTGGGCTCCGCCGATGGCCTCGACCACGGCGGCGCCCTGCTTGATCACGGCGTCCCGCTGGTCCCGCCAGGCGGCGGCGACCGACTGGAGCAGCCGGACGAAGTTCGCCCGGGGGAAGTAGGTGCCGCAGAAGAACGGGGTGCCGTCCGGGGTGGCGAAGACGGTCATCGGCCAGCCGCCCTGCCCGGTCATCGCCTGGGTGGCGGTCATGTAGACGGCGTCGACGTCGGGGCGCTCCTCGCGGTCCACCTTGATCGAGACGAAGTCGTCGTTCATCAGGGCGCCGACCTGCTCGTTCTCGAACGACTCGTGGGCCATCACATGGCACCAGTGGCAGGCCGCGTAGCCGACCGAGATGATCACCGGCACGTCCCGGCGCTTCGCCTCGGCGAACGCCTCGTCGCACCACGGCCACCAGTCGACCGGGTTGTCGGCGTGCTGGAGGAGGTACGGGCTCGTGGCGTCAGCGAGTCGGTTCACCCGACGACCATAACCAGCCGGCGCCCCGCCCGCCCGCGCTCCGTGGCCGCCCGCGTCGGCGCACCGCCCGGGCGGTGCGCCGGACCGGGCCGGGTCAGGAGGCGCCGTCGGCGCGCAGCGGGAAGACGTTCGGCCGGGCCTCGTCGAGCAGGGTGCCCAGCACCGCGCCGATCTTGTCGGCCGGCATCGGCTTGAAGAAGTGGTAACCCTGGGCGGCCGTGCAGCCCAGCTCGGCCAGGGCCGACCGCTGCTCGGCGGTCTCCACGCCCTCGGCGACCACCCGCAACCCCAGCTCGTGGGCCAGGCCGACGGTGGTCCGCACGATCGCCGCCGCCTCCGGCGAGTCGGCCATCCGGATCACGAAGGACCGGTCCACCTTCAGCTCGTCCACCGCGACCCGGGTGAGGAACGCCAGCGAGGAGAAGCCCGTGCCGAAGTCGTCCACCGCGAGCTGCACGCCCATCGATCGCAGCGTGGTGAGCACCTCGTCGATGACCTCCAGCTCGCTCATCACCACCGTCTCGGTGATCTCCAGCACCAGCCGGTCCGGCGGCACCTCGTGCCGCCGCAGCGCCTCGGCGATCTCGGCGGGCAGGCGGGGGTCGAGCAGGCTGCGCGCCGACAGGTTGACCGAGATCGGCACGTCGAGCCCGTCCCGGGCCCAGCCGGCGGCGACGGCGAGCGCCTTGTCCAGCACGTAGCGGGTGAAGCTGCCGAGCTGCTCGCTGTTCTCCACCGGCCGGATGAAGTCGTGCGGGCCGAGCCAGCCCCGGCGCGGGTGCCGCCAGCGGATCAGCGCCTCCACCCCGGTCGGCGCCCCGGTGGCCAGGTCGACCGCGGGTTGCAGCGCCAGCACCAACTGGTCGTCGGCCTTCAGCGCCTCGCGCAGCTCGGCCAGCAGGGCCAACTGGTCGGTGCTCGCGGCGTCCCTGGTGGAGTCGTACGCGGCGACGCTGCCGCCGCCCTCCTTGGCCTGGTACATCGCGATGTCGGCCCGACGCAGCAGCTCGGTCAGGTCGGCGGTGCCGGCATCGGCGACCACCACCCCGACGGAGACCTCCACGGACATCCGGACCCCCGCCACCTCGGTCGGCGCGGCGAGCCGCTCGGCGATCTCGCGGGCCTGCCGCAGCGCGTACGCCATCGGGGCGGCGCGGTCGCCGAGCACCGGGACCGACGTCAGCAGCAGGGCGAACTCGTCGCCGCCGAGCCGCGCGAGCAGGTCACCGGGGCGGGCGAGGGTGCCCAGCCGGTTGGCGGTCAGGCGCAGCAACTGGTCGCCGGCGGCGTGCCCGAGGGTGTCGTTGACCTCCTTGAACTGGTTGATGTCGAGCAGCAGCAGCGCCACCGGGTGGTCGTGGGCGAGCTGCCGCAGCGCCTGGTCGCCCTTGCTGAGCATGGCCGACCGGTTCACCAGCCCGGTGAGCTGGTCGTGCACCGCCTCGTACGACGAACGGGCGGTCACCAGGCGCAGTTCCCGGTGGGTGGCGGCGTCGTGCAGGGCGGCGGCGAGGGCGTCGCCGAACGCGGCCACCGCGTCGCGCTCCCGGGCGCTGGGCGGCGCCGAGCGCGGGAAGCGGACCCGCAGCTCGCCCACCAGGGCGGCGCCCACGGTGAGGGTGCGCACCAGCTCGTGTTCCTCGGGGTCGGCCCGGTCCGACGGCGCGACCTCCCGGTCGACCAGGTGACCGCCCGGGTCGCCCCGGTAGCGTCGCCACCGGCCGTCGCCCCGGGCAACGTCGACGTCGACGAGTTCGGCGTTGAACAGCGCCAGCGCGCCGGTCACCGCCGCGGTGGCGACCCCCCGCTCGTCGAGCTGGTTGAGCGCGGCGGTGGCCTCGGCGAAGGCCCGCCAGGTGCGGCGCTCCTGGTCGGCGCGCAGCCGGTGCCGGTAGGTCTGCTGGAGCAGCCAGAGCGGCGGCGGGAGCAGCAGCAGCCAGCGCGCGTCGAGTTCCAGCAGCGCCACCACGACCAGCCCGACGGCGACGTTGCCGACGAACATCAGCAACTTGCCGCGCAGCGCGGCGAGCAGCGGCGGGGCGACCGGGATGCCGTGCCGGAGCGCCAGGGTGGCCCCGCCCAGCCAGGCGTTCGCGAGCAGGTAGGTGACCGACCCGGCGGCCACCGCCAGGGCGATCCCCGGCGTCGGCGTGGCCAGCAGCGGGCGGCCGAGCGCGGTGGTGACCGAGACGGCCAGCGCGGTGGCGGCGGTCAACGAGGCCGTGATCCGGACGACCTCCAGCACCGGCCGGCGGTCGCCCAGCAGCGACATCGCCGACCAGGCGAACCCGGCGCCGAGGAGCGTGGCGGAGGGCAGCCAGCCGGCGGGCACGAGGTAGAGGCAGATGATCAGCGCGGCCTCGCCCCAGGTGATGCTCACCATTCCGGCGGCGGTGCGGAACCGCAGCCGGGCGAGCTGGGCGACGGCGAACACGACGACGGCGATGCCGAACCGGGCCGGCCCGCCGAGCGCGTCGTCGGCGGGAAGCCGCGTCGGCAGGGTCCACCCCACCGCGGCGGCGACCAGGGCGGTCAGCACGACGGCGGCGGTGAGCAGGAGCAGCCGCGGCGGGGTGCCGCGGTCTTCGAGTCGGTCGGGCGACTCGCCGGCCCTGCCGGAGGTCACCGATCCCCTCCGCCCACGGGCCGATCGCCGGTACGCCGGGCGGCCGCTGCTGTGGTGGTCATCGGCGCCCCCTTCCGCGCACGGCTCGGGAACTTCTGGTCCCCCCGGCGGAAGGCTAAGGCAAACCCGGTGGCCGCAACAGGGGGCGACGACCCGGTTCGACGTGAATCATGCGCGGACTACCCGTTGCGGCGCTGCTGACGCCCGTTGGGAGCGTCCGAGGATGAATCCTGTGCCGGCGTCCCGTCTGTCGGATCGGCGACTGCGGCGTCCGCCCTGTGCGCGTCGACGGACGGCCCCTGCGAGGGGAACCGGTCGGGCAGCCGGCGCAGCCGGGCGTTCATGTTGCGGATCAACAGGATGGTCGCGGTCGCCAGGACCAGGATGAGGAGAAGGCCCATCGGCCCGGCCAGGCCACCCGAGCGGGTGTCCCCGAAGTTGTTCTGGGCGAGCACCTGTGCAGCGGTCAGCATGGCGTTCCTCCGGTGTGCGGTTGGTGACCAGCGTAACCGGCCGCCGGGTCAGCGGGCATGGACCGTCTCGCGCACCCCGGCGAAGAGGTCGGACTCGGGCAGCGGGCTGTCGACCAGCGAGCGGACCAGCTCGAAGTCCTCCGTGGGCCAGGCGCGCCGCTGCACCTCCATCGGCACGTGGAACCAGAAGCCGTCCGGGTCGATCTGGGTGGCGTGGGCCCGCAGCGCGTCGTCGCGGACCGGGAAGTAGTCGGCGCACTCCACCCGGGTGGTGATCCGGGGACCCTTGTCGGGCCGGTCCTCCCAGCGGGTGAGCCACTCCTCGTAGGGCGACTCCCGGCCGGCGGCGAGCATCGCCTCGTGCAGGGCCATGATCTTGCCCTTGGAGAAGCCGATGTCGTAGTAGAGCTTGAGCGGCTGCCACGGCTCGCCCAGCTCCGGGTAGCGCTCCGGATCGCCGGCGGCGTCGAAGGCGGCCACGCTGATCTTGTGGGTCATGATGTGGTCGGGGTGCGGGTAGCCGCCCTCCTCGTCGTACGTGGTGACGACGTGCGGACGGAACTGGCGCATCAGCCGCACCAGCGGCCCGGCCGCCACCTCGACGTCCTGGAGGGCGAAGCAGCCCTCCGGCAGCGGCGGCAGCGGGTCGCCCTCGGGCAGGCCCGAGTCGACGAAGCCCAGCCACGCCTGCTCGACGCCGAGGATGGCGCGGGCGGCGTCCATCTCGCCGCGGCGGATCTCGGCGATGTTGGCCCAGACGTCGGGCCGGTCCATCTTCGGGTTGAGCACGCTGCCGCGCTCGCCGCCGGTGCACGTGACCACCAGGACGTCGACCCCCTCGGCGACGTACTTCGCCATGGTCGCGGCGCCCTTGCTCGACTCGTCGTCAGGGTGTGCGTGAACGGCCATCAGTCGCAGTCGCTCTGCCAACGTCGGCGCTCCTCGTCTCTGGGCGGCCGGCGGGCCCCCCGCGGGACCGCCCGGCTGACCTGCCGGAATCCTCCCCCCGCGCCGGGACCTGGCGGTGCCGACGTGTCATTCTTGACGACGGGACGGGCTGGGAAGGTGGAACTCTGCCATTCTTGCCGATGCCGCCGACAACAACGCCAGGAGATACCCGCCGGTGACCGAGACGCACGCCACACTTCCACCGGGCGCGCCGGCCTTCCCGCCCGGCCGGTACGGCCGCCGCCGGGAGCCCGGCCGCCGCCGACCGCTGCTGGCGGCGCTGCTCGTGATCGCCCTCGTCGCGGTCCTGAGCCTGGTCACGGTCCGGCTCTACCGGCAGTACGGCGACCCGAACTACGACGCCCAGGTGATCACCTACACCGGCATCACCGACAGCCAGGTGCTGGTGGACTTCCGGGTCACCGTGCCCGAGGGCGGGTCGGCGGTGTGCGTGCTGCGCGCCCGGGACCGCGACGGTGCCGAGGTGGCCCGGGAAGAGGTCACGGTGACCGCCCGGCCGGGCCGGCGGCAGGTGACGGCGCAGCACCGGCTGGTCACCAGCGCCCGCCCCTTCATCGGTGAGGTGGTGCGCTGCCGGCCCCCGGCCTGAGCAGCCACGACGCGGGCCGGACGCGCCGGCACGGGCGACACGGCGACGCCGGACGGGCGTCGTCGGGTGATCGTCGACACCCCCGTGTCGTACCGCACTGGTAACTTGGACTTTCACCTGTCAGCCAGCACGCACATCTGAGGAGACCGCCTGTGTCCACTGGCAACGAGGCGCCCGCCACCTGGCTGTCCCAGGACGCATACGACCGGCTCCAGGCCGAGCTCGACGAGCTGATCGCCAACCGGCCGGTCATCGCCGCCGAGATCAACGCCCGGCGCGAGGAGGGCGACCTGCGGGAGAACGGTGGCTACCACGCCGCCCGCGAGGAGCAGGGCAAGGCCGAGGGGCGCATCCTCTACCTGAAGGAACTGCTCCGCACCGCGCAGGTCGGCGAGGCGCCGACCGCCGACGTGGTGTCCCCCGGCATGGTCGTCACGATCTACTTCGACGACGACAAGGACGACACCGAGACGTTCCTGCTCGGCTCCCGGGAGATCGCGTCGACCACCGACGTGACGGTCTACAGCCCGGAGTCGGCGCTGGGCAAGGCGATCCTGGGCGGCCGCGCCGGCCAGACCTGCACCTACACGGCCCCCAGCGGCGCCGACATCAAGGTGACCGTGGTCAGTTTCGAGCCGTTCTCCGGCTGATCCGCGCCGCCCCGGCGCCGACCGCACCACGCGGTGGAGCCCGGGCGACGCTCCGCACGACCCGCCTGAGGCGTGGCACCGACCGGTGTCACGCCTCAGCCGCGAAGACCACCTGGTAGCCGCTGGCCCGCAACGCGCTGATCAGCGTGTCGGAGTGCTCGACGCCCCGGGTCTCCACCGACAGCGCCACCTCCACCTCGCCCAGGCGCAGGTGCGGGTTGGCGCGCTGGTGCTCCACGTCCACCACGTTCGCCCGGTGCTCGGCGATCTCGCTGAGCAGCGAGGCGAGCTGACCCGGGCGGTCCGTGCAGCGCACGGTCACCCGCAGGTAGCGGCCGGCAGCGGCGAGGCCGTGCTCGATCACCCGGAGCATCAGCAGCGGGTCGATGTTGCCGCCGGAGAGCACCGCCACGACCGGCGGCTCCACCTCGACCGCGCCCGCCAGCAGCGCCGCCACGCCCACCGCGCCGGCCGGCTCCACCACCTGCTTGCCGCGCTCCAGCAGCATCAGCAGCGCCCGGGAGATGTCCTCCTCGGAGACCGTGACGATCTCGTCGACCAGCTTGCGGACGTGGGTGAAGGTGATCTCCCCCGGCCGCCCGACGGCGATGCCGTCCGCGATCGTGCTGAACGACGGGAGGCGTACCGGCTCGCCGGCCACCAGGGAGGGCGGGAAGGCGGCCGCGCTGGCCGCCTGCACGCCGATGACGCGCACGTCGGGCCGCAGCGCCTTGGCGGCCACCGCCATGCCGGAGACCAGCCCGCCGCCGCCCACCCCGGTGACGATCGTCCTGACCTCGGGGCACTGTTCGAGGATCTCCAGGGCCACCGTGCCCTGGCCGGCGATCACGTCCCGGTGGTCGAACGGGTGGATGAGCGTCGCCCCGGTCCGCTCGGCGAAGGTCTGCGCCGCGACCAGGGACTCGTCGACGGTGTTGCCGACGAGTTCGACCTGGGCGCCGTACCCCTTGGTGGCGGCGACCTTCGGCAGCGGCGCGTTCACCGGCATGAAGACCGTGGCGTGCGTGCCGACGAGGCCGGCGGCGAGCGCCACCCCCTGGGCGTGGTTGCCGGCGCTCGCCGCGACCACGCCGTTGGCCCGCTCCGCCTCGGACAGCCGGGAGATCCGCACGTACGCGCCGCGCACCTTGTAGGAGCCGGCGCGCTGCAGGTTCTCGCACTTGAGCCACGTCGGCCCGCCCAGCGCCGCGCTGAGCGGCCGGGAGGGCTCCAGCGGGGTCGTCCGGGTGACGCCCGCGAGCAGTTCCCGCGCGGCCCGTACGTCGGCGAGACCGACCAGTTCCGTCATGCCCTGATCGTGCCACCCGCAGGCCCCGCCACCCGCACCGACGCCCGCACCACGCCTGTCCGCGATCCTGCACTTCGGCCCCGCGAAGCGCCCCGTTCGTCCCCGTCCGCCGGGGCGGAAACCGCACGATCGCGGAGACCGGGGGCGGGGCGGGAGATCAGACGGCGGCGGGGATGCGGGGGTAGCCGGGGGCGTGGCGGGACCAGGGCGCCTGCATCTCGAACTGGCCGGCGACGCCGAGCAGCAGCAGCTCGGAGCCGGGCGGGCCGATCAGCTGCACGCCGACCGGCAGCCCGTCCGGGCGGCGGCCGACCGGCACCACCAGGGCGGGCAGGCCGGCGATGTTCCACGGCGCGGCGAACGGGGCGTACCGGATGTTGGCCAGCATGTTGGCCCGCCAGGAGCGGCCGGACCAGCTCCCGGCCTCTGGTGGCACGGTGGCCAGGGCCGGGGTGAGCAGCAGGTCGACCGAGTGGTCGGCGAAGAAGCCGATCGAGCGTTCGCGCCAGGCGGCCCGGTCGGCCTCCCGGACGTACCCGCGCCGCTGCGCCCACTCGCCGAGGGCGACGTGCCGGCGGCTGCGCCGCTGCAGGCCGCGCCGGTCCACCCCGGCGGCGCGCACGTCGGCGGCCGCCGCGGCGAACCACGTGGCGATCCCCTGCAGGCCCAGCGCGGTCGGGTAGACCGGATCGGCCGGCACGGTGTCGTGACCGGCGGCGGCAAGCAGCCGACCGGCGGCGGCGACCGCGTCCCGGTTGGGCTGGTCGGGGTGCACGCCCCGCACCGGCGAGCGGAGCGAGACGCCCACCCGCAGCCGCTGCGGCGGGACCAGCTTCTCCGGGCGGCGACCGGCCAGCACCGAGAAGCCGACGGCCGCGTCGGCGACGGTGCTGGTGAGCATGCCGTGCTCGGTGAGGCCGAACCAGTCCTCCGCGCCGAGCTGGCACGGGACCACGCCCCGGCCCGGCTTGAGCCCGAGCAGGCCGCAGCAGGCCGCCGGGATGCGGATCGAGCCGAGTCCGTCGTTGGCGTGGGCGATCGGCACCAGCCCGGCGGCCACCGCGGCCGCCGCGCCACCGGAGGAGCCGCCGGGGGTCCGCCCGGTGTCCCAGGGGTTGCGGGTGACCGCCGTCTCGTCGTCGGTGAGCCCCCAGAGGCCCAGCTCCGGCATCCGGGTCACCCCGAGGATCACCGCGCCGGCGCCGCGCAGCCGGCGGACCACCTCGTGGTCGGCCTCGGCGACGGGCGTACGGACCGCGGCCGACCCGTTCCAGGTGGGCAGGCCGGCGACCGGGGTGTTCTCCTTGACCGCCACCGGCACCCCGGCCAGCGGCAGGTTCGCCAGGTCCTCCTGCTCGTCGACCTTCTCCGCCTCGGTGATCGCCTCCCCGCCGCGCACCGTGCGGAACGCGGCGAGGTCGGCGTCGACCCGGGCGATGTGGTCGAGGTGGTCCGCGACGACCTGGGTGGCCGTGACGTCGCCCCGGCGTACGCCTCGGGCGATCTGCTTGGCGGTCGCCCCCACCCAGGTCGGCATGATGTCCTGCACGGCCACCCTCCCAGCCAGCGGTCAGCCCAGCGCCTGCTCCAGATCGGCGAGCAGGTCGTCGACCGTCTCGATGCCGACAGACAGTCGCACGAGATCGCCGGGAACTTCAAGCGGCGAGCCGGCAGCACTTGCGTGTGTCATCCGGCCCGGGTGCTCGATCAGGGATTCCACGCCGCCGAGCGACTCGGCGAGCACGAACAGCTTGGCCCGGTTGCAGATCTCCACGGCGTGCTCCTCGCCGCCGGCCGCCCGGAACGAGATCATGCCGCCGAACCGGCGCATCTGCTTGGCGGCGACCTCGTGGCCGGGGTGCGAGGGCAGCCCGGGATAGATGACCTGACCGACCTTGGCGTGACCGTCCAGATAGGCCGCGATCCGCTCGGCGTTGTCGCAGTGCCGGTCCATGCGTACGCCGAGGGTCTTGATGCCGCGCAGGGTGAGCCACGCGTCGAAGGGGCCGTTGATCGCGCCCATCGCGTTCTGGTGGTAGCGCAGCTCCTCGCCGAGCCCGGCGTCGGCCGCGACCAGCGCGCCACCGACCACGTCGGAGTGACCGCCGACGTACTTGGTGGTCGAGTGCACCACCACGTCCGCGCCGTGCGCGATCGGCTGCTGCAGGTACGGCGAGGCGAAGGTGTTGTCGACCACCAGCAGGGCGCCGGCGTCGTGCGCGACCCCGGCCAGCGCGGCGATGTCGGCGATGCCGAGCAGCGGGTTGGTGGGCGTCTCCACCCAGACGATCTTCGTCCGGCCCGGCTCGACGGCGGCCCGGATCGCGTCCGGGTCGGACACCTTCGCCGGGGTGTAGTCCAGCCCCCAGCGCTCGGCGACCCGGGCGAAGAGCCGGTACGTGCCGCCGTACGCGTCGTCGGGGATCACCACGTGGTCGCCCGGCTTGCAGACGGTACGCAGCAGGGTGTCCTCGGCGGCCAGTCCGCTGGCGAAGGCGAGGCCGACCGACCCGCCCTCCAGCGCGGCGAGGCACTCCTGGAGCGCGTCGCGGGTCGGGTTGCCGGAGCGGCTGTACTCGTAGCCCAGCCGGGGCGCGCCGACGGCGTCCTGGGCGTACGTGCTGGTCTGGTAGATCGGTGGGATCACCGCGCCGGTGCGGGCCTCCGGGTCCTGGCCGGCGTGGATGGCGAGCGTCTCGAAGCCGTGACTCATTCCCGGAACGTTAGTCGTCCAGTCCATCCCAGCGGATGGAACCCGGCCGCTGTCACATCGGGTCGTCCGCCTCGCCGGCCACCACGGCGAGCGACGCCCGCCGCGCTGTGGTGAGGCCGCGGCGCGCGACGGCGGTTACCCTGCCCGGGTGAGCGGGTGCGTGTTCTGCGGAATCGTGGCCGGCGAGGTGCCGGCGTTCCGGGCGGCCGACGAGCCGGACGGGGTGGCGTTCCTGGACACCCGGCCGGTCTTCCGGGGACACGTGCTGGTGGTGCCGCGCACCCACCTGGTCACCCTGGCCGACCTGCCCGCCGAGGCGCTGGCCGGCTACTTCGGCCTGGTCCGGCGGCTGGCGGTGGCGGTGGAGACCGGTCTGGGGGCCGGCGGCACCTTCGTGGCGATCAACAACAAGGTGTCCCAGTCGGTCCCGCACCTGCACACCCACGTGGTGCCCCGCACGAAGGGGGACGGGCTGCGCGGCTTCTTCTGGCCCCGCACCCGCTACGCCGACGACGCCGAGGCCCAGGCGTACGCCGCCCGGATCACCGCCGCCCTGTCCCCCGCCTGACGGCCTGAGTGGCGGCGGGGCGGGTAAGGAAGGCGGGTCCGGCGGTGTTGCACGCTGGGAGAGGTACGAGAGGAGTCCCACCGTGTTCCTGCGCCGTATGAAGGCCGAACTGCCCACCCCCGACCAGGCCCTGCCGGGTCGCCTGATCGCGATGCCGATCGCGGATCGGCACGAGGTGCTGGGCACCCCGCTCAAGGGTCCGTTCCCGGAGGGCTCGCAGGTCGCCGTGTTCGGCATGGGCTGTTTCTGGGGCGCCGAGCGACTGTTCTGGACGTTGCCGGGCGTGATCACCACGTCGGCCGGCTACGCGGGCGGCATCACGCCGAACCCGACGTACGAGGAGGTGTGCTCGGGCATGACGGGGCACGCCGAGGTGGTCCAGGTGGTCTACGACCCCGCCACGATCAGCTACGAGGACCTGCTCAAGGTCTTCTGGGAGAACCATGACCCGACCCAGGGCATGCGCCAGGGCAACGACGTGGGCACCCAGTACCGGTCGACGATCTACGTCACCACCGACGAGCAGCTCGCCACCGCGCAGGCGTCGCGGGACGCGTTCGCGCCGATCGTGGCGCGCGCCGGCAAGGGCGAGATCACCACGGAGATCGACCGGCTCGGCGCCTACTACTTCGCCGAGGACTACCACCAGCAGTACCTCGCGCCGACGAAGAACCCGAACGGGTACTGCAACCACGGCCCGAACGGGCTGAGCTGCCCGGTGGGCATCGCCCGCACCGCCGGCTGAGCCCGCGCGGCGCCCGCGAACGGGTCTGCGGTGTTTGTCACACCGCAGGCCCGTTTCCGATTCGGGCACCGGGTGGGGCCAGGCCGGAAACGCCCCCGCCGCCACGGGTCGGGCCGACGAGGTCGCGCATCATAGCAACCACGAACACCCGCTGGCATCAGCTCAACGGGCGGACCGCGTCGGCCTCTGGCAGCATTGCCTCGCATGTGCGGACTTGCGGGAGAGTTCCGCCGTGACGGCTCGCGCGCCGACGTGTCGGCGGTGGAGCGCATGGCGGCCACGATGAGTGACCGGGGGCCCGACGACAGCGGCGTCTGGGCCCAGGGCCCGACAGCCCTCGGGCACCGACGACTGAAGATCATCGACCTCTCCGCCGCGAGCGGGCAGCCGCTGGTCGACCCGGGCGCGGGGCTGGCCGGGGTCTTCAACGGGTGCATCTACAACTACCGCGAGCTGCGCGAGGAACTCCAGGCCAAGGGCCACCGCTTCTTCTCCTCCGGCGACAGCGAGGTCGTGCTCAAGGCGTACGCGGAGTGGGGGCTCGACTTCGTCGACCACCTGGTCGGCATGTTCGCCGTGGCGATCAGCGAGCGGGACACCGGCCGGCTGGTGCTGGCCCGGGACCGGCTCGGCATCAAGCCGCTCTACGTGGCCGAGACGCCGGGCGTGGTGCGCTTCGCCAGCACCCTGCCCGCGCTGCTGGCCGGCGGCGGGATCGACACGACCATCGACCCGGTCGCCCTGGCGCACTACCTGAGCTTCCACAGCATCGTGCCGCCGCCGCGCACGATCCTGCGCGGCGTCGCCAAGCTGCCCCCGGCGACCGTACGGGTCTACGAGGCCGACGGCCGCACCTCCGAGCGGGTCTACTGGGACCCGGCCTTCACCCGCGCCGCCGAGCGCGCCGGCTGGTCCGAGAAGGACTGGCAGGACGCCCTGCTCGAGTCGCTGACCACCGCCGTGCGCCGGCGGATGGTGGCCGACGTGCCGGTCGGCGTGCTGCTCTCCGGTGGCCTGGACTCCAGCCTGGTGGTCGCCCTGCTCGCCGGCGAGGGCCAGCGCGGGCTCTCCACCTTCTCCATCGGGTTCGACTCCGTCGGCGGCCGGGAGGGCGACGAGTTCCGCTACTCCGACCTCGTCGCGACGGCGTTCGACACCGACCACCACCAGATCCGGGTGGCCGCCGCCGACCTGGTGCCGCCGCTGGAGGCGGCCGTCGCCGCGATGTCCGAGCCGATGGTCAGCCACGACTGCGTGGCGTTCTACCTGCTCAGCGAGGTCGTCGCGCAGCACGTCAAGGTGGTCCAGTCCGGCCAGGGCGCGGACGAGATCCTCGGCGGCTACCACTGGTATCCGCCGCTCGCCCGCGTCGGCCGCGACCAGGCGCTCGACACGTACGCCCGGGCCTTCCTCGACCGGGACGCGGCAGGGCTGGCCCGCGTGCTGAACCCGGCCTGGCTGGCCGACGGCGACCCGGCCCGGGAGTTCGTGGCCGCGCACCTCGGCCGGCCCGGCGCGGAGACCGCGGTCGACGCCGGGCTGCGGATCGACACCCAGGTCATGCTGACCGACGACCCGGTCAAGCGGGTGGACAACATGACGATGGCGCACGGGTTGGAGGCCCGGGTGCCGTTCCTCGACCACGAGTTCGTCGAGCTGGCCGCGAGCTGCCCGCCGGAGCTCAAGCTGGCGCAGGGCGGCAAGGGGGTGCTCAAGGAGATCGGCCGCCGGGTGCTGCCGCACGAGGTGATCGACCGGCCGAAGGGCTACTTCCCGGTCCCGGGCCTCACCCACCTGGAGGGCAAGCTCCTCGACCGGGTACGCGACGCGCTCTCCGCGCCCGAGGCCCGCCGCCGCGACCTGTTCCGCGCCGACTACGTCGACGCGCTGCTCGCAGACCCGAACGCCGAACTGACCCCGTTGAACGGAAACAAGCTGTGGCAACTCGGACTCCTGGAAATGTGGCTCCAGAGCCACGGAATCGACTGACCGTGACCGACACCCTGGCGACCGGCACGGCCCGGTCCGACCGGTTCCGTGGCGGCCGGCGACGGGAGCGGGTCGGGCCCGGCGGCGACCCGGTGGCCCCCGGCACGGCGGAGACCCCCGCCCGCGAGGGCGACACCGACGTGGTGCTGGACTGCGGCTGGGGCCGGCTCGTCTTCGGGCAGACCTTCGCCGACCAGGCCGCCGTCGCCGCCGTGCTGCGCTCCGAGGCGGCCGGCTCCCGGGACATCTGCATCTACCTGCGCGACCCGCACGTGCTGGTGTCCCGGCTGCCCGACGAGCTGTTCATCGACCCGTCGCTGACCTACCGGCTGCCGCTCGGCGGCGACCGGCCGGCCGACGAGGACGTGCCGGGGCTGACGATCCGCCCGCTGGCCGACGCCGCCGACGCGGACTCGGTGAACCGGATCTACGCCCGCAACGGCATGGTCACCGCCCCGGTCGACGTGCTCGTGGCCAACGCCCGCACCGACCGCTTCCTGCACCTGGTCGCCGAGGACGCCACCGGCGAGGTCGTCGGCACCATCACCGGCGTGGACCACGTCGCGGTCTTCGACGACCCGGACAACGGGGCCAGCCTGTGGTGCCTCACCGTCGACTTCAACACCGCGCCGCCCGGCACCGGCCAGGCGCTGATCACCGCGCTGGCCGCCCGGCTGGTCGCGCGCGGGCGGGCGTACGTGGACCTCTCCGTGCTCGCGGAGAACGCCGGGGCGATCCGGCTCTACGAGCGGCTCGGCTTCTACCGGACGTCGACGCTCTGCGTGAAGCGGAAGAACCCGATCAACGAGCGGCTCTTCCTGCCCGCCACGCCGGAGGGGTACGACCAGCTCAACCCGTACGCGAGGATCGTCGCCGACGAGGCGATGCGCCGCGGCATCCGGGTGGAGGTGACCGACCCGGCCTGGGGCGAGCTGCGGCTGACCAGCGGCGGGCGCACCGTCCTGACCCGCGAGTCGCTGTCGGAGCTGACCTCGGCGGTGGCGATGAGCCGCTGCGACGACAAGCGGGTGACCCGCCGGATCCTCGCCGAGGCAGGCCTGTCGGTGCCGCGTGGGCGCACCGCCACGGGCGACGACGGCGACGCCGCCTTCCTCGCCGAGGCCGGCCGGGTGGTGGTCAAGCCGGCGCGGGGCGAGCAGGGCAACGGCATCACGGTGGGCGTACGCACCCCCGAGGCGCTGGCCGCGGCCGTCGAGTTGGCCGCCCGGTTCTGCCCGGACGTGCTGATCGAGGAGATGCGCGCCGGCGAGGACCTGCGGGTGGTCGTCATCGACCACGAGGTGGTGGCCGCCGCGGTCCGTCGGCCCGCCTCGATCACCGGCGACGGGGTGCACGACATCGCCGAGCTGATCGAGCGGCAGAGCCGCCGCCGGGCCGCCGCCACGGGCGGCGAGTCCACGATCCCGCTCGACGACATGACCCGGGACGTGCTCGCCGAGGCCGGCCACGAGCTGCACGACGTACTGCCCGAGGGGCAGGTGCTGGCCGTACGCAGGACCGCCAACCTGCACACCGGCGGCACCATCCACGACGTCACCGCCGAGCTGCACCCGGCGATCGCCGAGGCGTGCGTGACGGCCAGCCGCGCGCTGGACATCCCGGTCACCGGACTGGACCTGCTGGTCGGGGCGCCGGACGGGCCCGAGCACGTCTTCATCGAGGCCAACGAGCGGCCCGGCCTGGCCAACCACGAGCCGCAGCCGACCGCCGAGCGCTTCGTCGACCTGCTCTTCCCGGGCACCCGCGCGCCGCAGCGGCTCTGGTCCCCGGTCGGCCCGGGAGGCGCCGCGTGAGCCCGAGGCCCCTGGAGATCGACCTGGACTACCTGCGGCAGGTCCTGGTGGAGCTGCTGGAGATCCCGAGCCCGTCGGGGCGTACGGACCACGTGCAGCAGTACGTGGGCGAGCGGCTCTCCGCGCTCGGCATCGGCTCCACGCTGACCCGCCGCGGCGCGCTGAGCGCCTTCCTGCCCGGCCCCCGCTCCACCGGCGCCGACCGGGCGATCGTGGTGCACACCGACACCATCGGCGGCATGGTCAAGCGGCTGAAGGAGAACGGCCGGCTGGAGCTGAAGCCCATCGGCACGCACAGCGCCCGGTTCGCCGAGGGCGCGCACGTGCGGATCTTCACCGACGACCTGGACCGCGTGATCACCGGGCAGGTGCTCCCGCTGAAGGCCAGCGGCCACCGCTACAACGAGGCCGTCGACTCCCAGGGCATCGGCTGGGAGCAGGTCGAGGTGCGGGTCGACGAGCCGGTCGACGACATCGCCGGTCTCCGCGCGCTCGGCATCGACGCCGGGGACTTCGTCGCGTTCCTGCCGAACCCGACGGTCACCCCCTCCGGGTACGTCAAGTCCCGGCACCTGGACGACAAGGCGGGCGTGGCGGCGGTGCTGACCGCGTTCAAGGCGATGGTCGACGCCGGCGTACGCCCCGCGGTCACCGCGCACCTGCTCGTCACCGTGACGGAGGAGATCGGGCACGGCGCCAGCCACGGGCTGGACCCGGACGTCGCCGAGATCGTCTCCGTGGACGCGGCGGTGGTCGCCCCCGGCCAGCAGTCCCGGGAGGATGCGGCCACCCTGGCGATGGGCGACGGCGTCGGGCCGTTCGACTACCACCTGACCCGCAACCTGGCCTCCATCGCCGCCGAGCACGGGGTGGGCCTGGTCCGGGACGTCTTCGACTACTACCGCTCGGACGTGGCGGCGGCGGTGGAGGCCGGGGCGCACGCCCGGGTGGCGCTGCTCGGCTTCGGCGTGGACGCCACCCACGGGCACGAGCGCACCCACCTCGACGGGCTGCGCCAGCTCACCCAGTTGCTCTGCCTCTACCTCCAGAGCGACCTCGTCTTCCCCGAGTGGGACGCCGAGCCGGAGGGCGACCTGGCCGACTTCCCGTCGCTGGCCGTCCAGCCGGCGAGCGAGGAGGGCCCCCGCGAGGGACCCATCGGCATCGCGGAGACCTCCTGAACGTATTCCCCGGGGGCCTGTGATCGAAATCCGTTGCCGCCGGCCCGGCCGCTGGATAGCGTGGCCGTACACGGGAAAGGAGGTGGTCCAGACTTGTATAGCAATCGGACTCGTGAGGTGGCTGTCCGCTAGCCGCTGTCCTCGACAGTAAACTCGTCCGCCGCGAGGCGGGCACAGGCACCATCGTCGAGACCGTGTGGCAGCGGTGCGGCGAATCCACGACAGCCACCCGACCCCCGGGGTGCCGGCCCAGTCCAGCCGGCCCGCGCGCGAGCGCGGAAGCCCCGGGGGTCGACCCGTTTCCGGGCCGGGTGGTCGACACAGCCGGAGGTCACCGTGTCGATGCGCGAGCTGGTGGTGCTCGGGACGGCCAGCCAGGCCCCCACCCGGCAGCGCAACCACAACGGGTACGTGCTGCGCTGGGACGACGAGGTGATCCTCTTCGACCCCGGCGAGGGCAGCCAGCGGCAGCTCCTGCACAGCACGGTCACCGCCACCGACCTGACCCGGATCTGCGTCACCCACTTCCACGGCGACCACTGCCTCGGCCTGCCCGGCACCATCCAGCGGCTCTCGCTGGACCGCGTGCCGCACCCGGTGGCGGTGCACTTCCCGGCCGGCGGCGCGGAGTACTTCGCCCGGCTGCGGCACGCCAGTTCCTTCTACGAGACCGCCGAGCTGCGCGTCGAGCCGATCGAGGCCGACGGGCAGCGGATCACCCTGGGCGTCGGCACGCTGGAGGCCCGCCGGCTGCGGCACCCGATCGAGACGTACGGCTACCGGCTCGTCGAGCCGGACGGCTGCCGGATGCTGCCGGAGAGGCTGGCCGCGTACGGCATCGCCGGGCCGGCCGTCGGGGAGCTGATCCGGGTCGGCCACCTCGACCTCGACGGGCGTCGCGTCACCCGGGAGGAGGTGAGCGTGCCCCGGCCCGGGCAGCGGTTCGCGTTCGTGATGGACACCGGGCTCTGCGACGGGGTGTACGCCCTCGCCGAGCACGCCGACCTGCTGGTCATCGAGTCGACCTTCCTCGACTCGGAGGCCGCGCTCGCCGCCGAGGTCGGCCACCTCACGGCGGGCCAGGCCGCGCGGGTGGCGGCCGAGTCGGGCGTACGCCGGCTGGTGCTCACCCACTTCTCCCAGCGGTACGCGGACACGACCCGCTTCGCCGACGAGGCCCGCGCCCACTTCGACGGTGACCTGGTGATCGCCGAGGACCTGACCACCGTGCAGGTCCCGCCCCGGCGGGTAGCCTCGGCCGGGTGACGGTCACCCTCCGCCCCGCCACCGAGGCCGACCTGATGCCGGTCGGCGCCCTGCACCAGCGCTCCCGGGCGGCGGCGTACGCGTCGTTCGTCCCGCCCGAGGCGCTGGCCGAGCCGGGGCCGGAGGCGATGGGGCGGTACTGGGCCGAGCGGTGGGGCTGGGAGCGCGACGACCACTGGATGACCGTCGCCGACCGCGACGGCCGGTTGGTCGGCTTCAGCTACCTCGGCCCCGACGACGAGGGCGACCCGGCGACGGGCCTGCTCAACGCCATCCATCTCGACCCGGCCGAGCGCGGCCGGGGCACCGGGCGGGCCCTGATGGTCGACGCGCTGGACGCCATGCGCTCGCGCGGCTGGTCCCGGGCGGCGCTGTGGGTGCTCGCGGGCAACGCGGACGCGCGCCGCTTCTACGAGCGCGGTGGCTGGACCCCGACCGGCACCGCCCGGGACGAGCACCTCGGCCCGGTGGTCGTGCCCCAGCTCCGCTACGCCCGCGCCCTGTAACGAGCGGCCGGAGTGTAAGGAAGGGCCCCGAGGGACCCTTCCTTACATCGTCAGCGGGCGCCGAGGTGGGCGAGCAGGTCCTGCCGGGTGAGGACGCCCTTGGGCTTGCCGTCGACCAGCACCAGGGCGGCGTCGGACTTCTCCAGCAGGGCGACCGCCTCGCTCACCGGCTGACCGCCGCCGACCATCGGCAGCGGCTCGGCCATGTGTCGCTCGATCGTGTCGTGCAGGTGCGCCTGACCGGTGAACAGCGCGTCGAGCAGGTCCTTCTCGGCGATCGAGCCGGCCACCTCGCCGGTCACCACCGGGGGCTCGGCCTTGAGCACCGGCAACTGCGAGACGCCGTACTCGCGCATGTAGTCGATCGCGTCACGGACCGTCTCGGTCGGGTGCACGTGCACCAGCTCGGGCAGGCCGCCCGGCTTGTTCGCCAGCGCGTCGGCGACGGTCGGCTCGGTGCCGGAGTTGTCCAGGAAGCCGTACCGGGCCATCCAGGTGTCGTTGAAGATCTTCGACAGGTAGCCCTTGCCGCTGTCGGGCAGCAGCACCACGACCACGTCGTCCGGACCGGCCTTGCGGGCCACCTCGAGGGCGGCCACCACGGCCATGCCGCAGGAGCCGCCGACCAGCAGCCCCTCCTCGCGGGCCAGCCGCCGGGTCATCTCGAACGACGCCTTGTCGGAGACCTCGATGATCTCGTCGGCGAGGCCCCGGTCGTACGTCTCCGGCCAGAAGTCCTCGCCGACGCCCTCGACGAGATACGGCCGGCCGGTGCCGCCCGAGTAGACCGAGCCCTCCGGGTCGGCGCCGATGACCTTGACCCGGCCCTCCGACGCCTCCTTCAGGTAGCGGCCGATGCCGGAGATGGTGCCGCCGGTGCCGACGCCCGCCACGAAGTGGGTGAGCCCGCCCCCGGTCTGCTCCCACAGCTCCGGGCCGGTGGTCTCGTAGTGCGAGCGCGGGTTGGCCGGGTTGCTGTACTGGTTGGGCTTCCAGGCGCCGGGGATCTCCCGGGCCAGCCGGTCGGAGACGTTGTAGTAGGAGCGCGGGTCCTCCGGCGCCACGGCGGTCGGGCAGACCACCACCTCCGCGCCGTACGCCCGCAGCACGTCCTGCTTGTCCTGGCTGACCTTGTCGGGGCAGACGAAGACGCACTTGTAGCCCTTGAGCTGGGCCACCAGCGCCAGGCCGACGCCCGTGTTGCCGCTGGTCGGCTCGACGATCGTGCCGCCCGGCTGGAGGATGCCCGCCTTCTCCGCGTCCTCCACCATCCGCAGCGCGATCCGGTCCTTCACCGATCCGCCCGGGTTGAGGTACTCCACCTTCGCCAGCACGGTGGCCTGGATGCCGGCCGTGACGTTGCGCAGCCGTACCAGCGGGGTGTTGCCGATCAGCTCGACGACGTTGTCGTAGTACCGCACCTGGTTGTGCCCTTCTCCTCCGGCGCCGCCGGCGGCGGCCGGGCAGACGTGTTCTGACGCCCCAGGGTACGTCGGCTCAGGACACCACGTGCCCGGGGATCACGGAGTCGCGGCGCGCCTCCCACTCCAGGAACCGCTCGGTCTCCGCGAGCACGCTGCCGGCCAGCCAGGTCACCATGACCGCGTCGTCGGCCAGCCCGAAGATCGCCAGCGGGATCTCCGGCAGCAGGTCGATCGGCGAGACGATGTACGCCGTCGCGGCGGTCATCAGGGCCAGCCGCAGGCCGCCGTCGTACTCCCCCCGGGCGGTCGCCCGGATCATCCGGGGCAGCGCCGCCAGCCGCGCCCCGAGCGACGGCCCGCCCCGGGACCCCGCCGCGAGCGCCCTCGCCAGCGCGCTGAACGCGGCACTTCGCTTCAATGTCTTCCCCATGTTCGGCCCCTCTCCGCGTGCCAGGGTGACGTGCCGGCGCAACCGTCACCCGGTCACCGGAACAGGTACCCAGGACGGTCGCCTTCCAGCCACGTGCGAGCCGACACGACGACGGCGGCGTGTCGTATCGGCGCGATAATGTCGCTGTATGGGGGTCGTTGGTTCCGCCGTCCCGGTTGGTTCGCGCTGGCAGCGCGCTCGGCAGATCGCGCGCCTGGCGGCGATCGGCACGGGCGCCACGGCGGCCGCCGCGGTGGCGACCGGCGGTGTGCTCCTCGGGCAGGCCCGGCAGGCCCGCCGCACGATCCCGATGGCCGAGGCACCGCCGCCCCGCTGCGACGGGGTCTACGGCGCCAAGCTGCCCGGCCCGCCGGTCACCATGGTCGTGCTGGGCGACTCGTCGGCCGCCGGCTACGGCGTGCACCGCCGCCGGGAGACGCCGGGTGCCCTGCTCGCCACCGGCCTGTCCCGCCGCCTGCAGCGGCCCGTCCGGCTGCACCGGTTCGCGGTGGTCGGCGCCATCTCGGCCGTGCTGAGGCACCAGGTGGAGGCGGCGCTGGAGTGCCGGCCCGACGTCGCGGTGATCCTGATCGGCGGCAACGACGTGACCAACCGCACGCCGCCCGGCCTGGCGGTGCGCTACCTGGTCGAGGCGGTCCGCACGCTGCGCGCCGCCGGCTGCGAGGTGGTCGTCGGCACGTGCCCCGACCTGGGTGCGATCCGCCCGATCCAGCCGCCGCTGCGCTGGCTGGCCCGGCGCTGGAGCCGGCAGCTCGCCGCCGCCCAGACGGTGGCCGTGGTCGAGGCCGGCGGCTGGACGGTCTCCCTCGGTGACCTGCTCGGCCCCCGGTTCACCGCCGAGCCGACCCGGATGTTCGCCTGGGACCGGTTCCACCCCTCGGCGGAGGGCTACGCCATGGCCGCCGCCGCGCTGCTGCCGACCGTGCTGTCCGCACTCGGCGCCGGGCAGGAGCGGCGCATGGCCCCGGCCCGGGGCGAGGGCGTACGCTCGCTCCCCGCGGCCGCCCAGGAGGCCGCTCGGCACGCGGGCACCGAGGTCAGCGGCACCCAGGTGCGGGGGCGCGACAGCGGTCCCGCCGGTCGGTGGGCGCAGCTGCGCCGACGGGCCTACTTCGGTGTCGGCGCGGTGCCGCAACCCGGCCCCGCCGTCGACTCGCCCACTCTGGAGGGACTGGCATGAGCGAGCGCTTCATCCCCTCGGGGCTCGCCGGCCGACTGGGTCGAGCCGCGACGTTCTCCCTGATCGCGGGCACGGTCGGCGGCGCCGCCGTCCTCGCCGGCCAGGCCTTCGTCGCCCGGCACCGCCAGTACGCGCAGCCGGAACTCGGGCTGGCGCTGCGCGCCACGGTCGGGCGGGCCGGTGCCCCACCGCTGCGGCTGGTGCTGCTCGGCGACTCGTCGGCCCTCGGCGTCGGGGTCGAACGCCTCGACGACACGATCGGCGGCCAGCTGGCCAACCTGCTCGCCGAGGGCCCGAACGGGCGGCAGGTGCACCTGTCCAGCGTCGGCGTCTCCGGCTCCCGCTCGACCGACCTCGCCACCCAGGTGGCCCGGGCGCTGCTCGGCGAGCGCCCCGACGTGGCGGTGATCCTGATCGGCGCCAACGACGCCACCACCCTGCGTCGGCCGGCCGAGGCCGCCGCCTACCTCGCGGCGGCCGTGCACCGGCTCCGCGAGGCCCGGGTGGAGGTGGTCGTCGGCACCTGCCCCGATCTCGGCGCCGTACGCGCGATCGCGCCGCCGCTGCGGCACCTGGTCGGCTGGTCCGGGCGGCGGGTCGCCCGCGCGCAGACGGTGGCGGTGCTCGACGCGGGGGGCACGGTGGTCGACCTGGCCACCGAGACGGGCCCGGTCTTCCGCGCCGACGCGGGCACGCTGTGCCACGACGGCTACCATCCCTCCGCCGACGGCTACCGGGTCTGGGCGCACGCCCTGCTGCCCGCCGTCGCGGCGGCCGCCGCGGTCGCGTCCCGCCACTGACCCACCGGCCATCGCGGTCGCATCCCGCCGCTGGCCCGCTCGTCGCCGGTCGCGTCCCGCCGCTGACCATCTGATGCTGCCCGCGCCCCGCGCCGGACGTGACATTTCCCGGCCGGCCGCCAGCTTCCGCGTGAAGTTACCGACGGGTTAACGTTGGCCCCATGCCGACTGAGTCGTCCCGCGACGCCGTCATCGTCGCCACCGCCCGCTCCCCCATCGGCCGGGCGCACAAGGGGTCCCTGCGCGACGTCCGCCCGGACGACCTCGCCGCGACCATCGTGCGGGCCGCCCTGGACAAGGTCCCCCAGCTCGACCCGACCGAGATCGACGACCTCTACCTGGGCTGCGGTCTGCCCGGCGGCGAGCAGGGCTTCAACATGGCCCGGGTGGTCGCCACCCTGATGGGCCTGGACACCCTGCCCGGCGCGACCCTCACCCGCTACTGCGCGTCCTCGCTGCAGACCACCCGGATGGCGATGCATGCGATCCGGGCCGGCGAGGGTGACGTCTTCATCTCCGCCGGTGTGGAGACCGTCTCCCGGTACGCCCGCGGCAACTCCGACGGCCTCCCGCCGGAGGCCCAGGCGCTGGTCGGCGGTGGCTGGGAGAACCCGCGCTTCGCCGCGGCGGCCGAGCGGTCGAAGGCCCGCGCCCAGGGTGGCGCCCCCGTCTGGACCGACCCGCGCGAGGCCGGCGAGCTGCCGGACATCTACCTGGCCATGGGGCAGACCGCCGAGAACCTGGCCCAGGTCCACGACGTGACCCGCGCCGACATGGACGAGTTCGGCGTACGCAGCCAGAACCTCGCCGAGAAGGCCATCGCCGACGGCTTCTGGGCCCGGGAGATCACCCCGGTCACCACGCCGGACGGCACGGTGGTCAGCACCGACGACGGCCCCCGGCCCGGGGTCACCCTGGAGGCGGTCTCCGGCCTGAAGCCGGTGTTCCGCCCGGACGGCCGGATCACCGCCGGCAACTGCTGCCCGCTCAACGACGGCGCGGCCGCCGTGGTGGTCATGAGCGCCCAGAAGGCGAAGGACCTCGGGATCACCCCGCTGGCCCGGATCGTCTCCACCGGCGTGACCGCACTGTCGCCGGAGATCATGGGCCTCGGCCCGGTCGAGGCCACCCGGCAGGCGCTCAGGCGGGCCGGCATGACCATCGGCGACGTCGACCTGGTGGAGATCAACGAGGCGTTCGCCGCCCAGGTGATTCCCTCGTACCGCCAGCTCGACATCCCGCTGGAGAAGCTGAACGTCATGGGCGGCGCGATCGCCGTCGGGCACCCGTTCGGCATGACCGGCGCCCGGATCACCGGCACCCTGCTCAACGCCCTCGACTGGCACGACAAGACCATCGGCCTGGAGACCATGTGCGTCGGCGGCGGCCAGGGCATGGCCATGGTCGTCGAGCGGCTGAGCTGACCCGGAGCCCGGCGGAGAGCAGGGCGGCCGGCCGGCACGCTCTCCTGCCTGGGCGGGACCGGCGGAAACCGGACCTAGAGCGCGTCGCGGGTCGCCGTCACCTCGGCGGCGGCCCGCGCCAACGCCCCGGGCGGCGGGGCCGCGGCGACCAGGTCGGCGGCCACCACCCGGAGCTGGTCGGGCAGCGCGAGGTCGTTGTCGAGCCGGGGCACCACCCGCCGCGGCTCGCCCGCGACGTCGGCGGCCAGGTTGGCGACCTCCTGCACCAGCCGGTGCACCAGGTCGGCCCGCGACACGTTGCCGCCGGCGGCCGTGGCCGCCCAGCGCGGCTGCTGCCAGTGCCCGACCTGACGGACCAGCAGCTCCACCGCCCGCTTCAGCTCCCCCGCGCTCATCGCCGCCGAGTCTACGGAACGCCTGGTCGGCGCGGAAACGACGGCGCCCGTCCCCGCGGGTGCGGGGACGGGCGCCGGTCGGTAGCGGGTGACGGTCAGTCGTCGCCCTGGAAGTAGCTCAGCAGGCGCAGGATCTCGATGTAGAGCCAGACCAGGCTCACCAGGATGCCGAAGGCGGCGACCCAGGAGTAGCGCTGCGGCAGGCCCATCCGGACGCCGTCCTCGACCTCCTTGAAGCTGAGCACGAAGCTCAGCGAGGCGACCACGATGCAGACCAGGCTGAAGCCGATCGCCAGCGGGCTGCCGTCGCGCAGGCCGGTGTTGATGTCGAACAGCGCGAGCACGAGGTTGATCAGCATGACGGCGAAGAGACCCGCCATCACGGCGATCATGCCCTTGACGAACTTCGGGGTCGCCCGGATGACCTTCGCCTTGTAGAGCATCGCCATCACGAAGAAGACGCCGAAGGTGGCGGTCACCGCCTGGAGCACGATGCCGTCGTAGAGCGAGTCGAAGAACTTGCTCACCATGCCGACGAAGACGCCCTCGACGACGGCGTACGCGACCACCAGCGCCGGGTTCGCCATCCGGGAGAACGAGATGATCAGACCGAGCACCAGGCCGACCACCGCCGCGCCGATCCAGGCGGCACCGAGCAGGGCGTCCGGCACCAGCACCCAGGCGGCCGCGGCGGAGGCGCCGAGGATGGCGAGGAGCGTGACGGTCTTGACCACCACGTCGTCGATCGACATGGTGTTGACGGCCGGCGGAGCCGCCGGGTAGCCGGCCTCCGTCGGGTACTGCTGGGGGTAGCCGGGCTGTCCGTAGGGCCCGGTCGGGGCGTACCCGGCGGAGCGCTCCCGCTCGGCCGCCTGGCCGAGCCGGGCGAGCACCGGGTTCGAAGTCTTCACTGTCAGGCCTCCCTCAGGGGGTCGTTGCACGTGAACGTGCACCCTCAAGAGTAAACGCCCAGGGCAGTCGCGTGGTGATCGCCAAGCTGAGCGGATCCTGAGAGTGGTGGGGTGCCCGGGGCGGGGGTCGAACCCGCACGCCTTGCGGCAGCCGCTTTTAAGGCGGCCGTGTCTGCCGTTCCACCACCCGGGCGGGTGACGCCGGGCGCGTCGACGCGCCTGGTGCAGTGTCACGGTAGCGGGTCGGCGGCGACCCGGCGTACCCCGATGCCCGGGCCGCACTAGGGTCGAGGCCGTGAGCAGCGCAGCCCCTACGGCCCCCGACGCCGCCCCTGACCAGGCCGTCCTCGCCGCCGACCGGCTGCCGCGCCGGCTCTCGCCGGCCCGCCTGCTGACCACGGTTTCCCGGCACCGGACGGGCGTCACGGTCGGGCTCCTCTTCGTCGCGCTGGCCGGCTGGCTCACCCACGGGCTCTGGCCCGACCCGGCGACCCGGGTCCTCGCGCTGAACCCGGCGGACCAGGCCCTCTACGAGTGGTTCCTCGCGGTCGACGCGCGGGCGCTGCTCGGCGACTTCGGCCTGCTCACCGACCGGCTCAACGCGCCGGAGGGGGTGAACCTGATGACCAACACGACGGTCATCGCGCTGGGGATCCTCCTGGCCCCCGTCACCCTGCTGCTCGGGGCGCCGGTCACCTTCGCGCTGCTGGCGCTGGCGAACCTGGCCGGCACCGCCGTCGCCTGGTATCTGCTCTTCACCCGGACGCTGGGCGCGCACCGCGTCGCCGCCGCGCTGGGCGCCGCCCTCTGTGGCTTCGGCCCGGGCATGGTCTCGCAGACCAACAGCCACCTGCACATGACCGCGCAGTGGCTGGTGCCGGTGATCGTCTGGCTGGTGGTCCGGCTGCTGCACGCCGCCGACCCCGCCGGCCCGGCCACCGCCGGCACCGCCGGCCGGGCCACCACCGATCCCGCCGGCCCGGCCACCGCCGGCACCGCGGCCCGCGCCGGCGACGGTGATGGCGGCGGCGCGCGGCGGCAGGCCCTCGCCGGCGGGCCGGACCGCCGACGGTTGGTCAGCTCCGCCGTCGGCCTGGCGGCGGCGGTCACGGCGCAGGTCTTCATCGGCGAGGAGGTGCTCTTCCTCTGCGCGCTGACGCTGCTGGTGATGGCGGTCACGTACGCCGTGACGGACCGCGGCCTGGCCCGCCGCGCCCTGCCCGGCTTCGCCGGCGGGATGACGCTCGCCGCCGGGCTGGCCCTGCTCGTCCTGGCCTGGCCGCTGTGGTTCCAGTTCGCCGGCCCGCAGGGAGTCGCGGACGGCATGTTCAGCCCGCACTACTTCTCGGCGGACCTGCGCAGCTGGTGGACGGTGTCGCCGCTGTCGGTGGTCGGCAGCGACGAGGCCGCCCGGCTGACCACCGGCCCGGCCGAGTACAACACCTTCCTCGGGTGGCCGCTGCTGCTGGTGACCGCCGCCTGCGCGGTCTGGCTGGGCCGCCGTCCGCTGGTCGTCGCGTGCGTGGTCGGGACGCTGGTGATGGGGGCGCTGTCCCTCGGCCCCCGGGTGGTGCTCAACGGCGAGCGCACCGCCGTGCCGGGGCCGTACACGCTGCTCTCCGGGCTGCCCGTGGTGGACGGCGCGCTGCCGATGCGGTTCGCCCTCGCGGCGCTCCCGCTGATCGCCACGCTGCTGGTGCTCGCGGCCGACCGGGCGCTGCGCGGCACGGGCCGGGCCAGGAGGCTGGTCCCGGCGGCGGTCGGCGTGGCGCTGCTGCCGCTGCTGCCCGCCCCGCTGCCCACCGCCGGGCGCCCGCCGGTGCCGGAGTTCGTCACCGCCGGCCACTGGCGGCAGTGCGTCGAGCCGGGCGGCGTGCTGGTGCCGGTGCCGCTCGCCACGCCCCAGGATCCGTGGCCGATGCGCTGGGCCACCGCCGCCGACGCCGCGTTCGGCATGCCGGAGGGCTTCTTCATCGGCCCCTACGGCCGGGACGGCACGGCGGCGATGGGCACCTACAAGCTGCCCACGTCCGCCCTGTTGACCGAGGTCGCCAGACGCGGCGGGCGGCCGGTGATCGGGGACGAGCAGCGGCGGCAGGCCGCGAAGGACGCCGACTTCTGGGGCGCCTCCTGCGTCGCGCTGGCCGTCGACACCCCGCACGCCGACAGCCTGCGCGGCACGCTGGAGCAGCTCTACGGGCCGTCGACCCGGATCGCCGACGCCTGGATCTGGCGGGTCTGACCTACCCGGGGCGCGGACGAACCGCCCCGCAACGGCAGAAGGCCCCTCCGCTCGCGCGGAGGGGCCTTCTGCGTGGCTCGGTCAGGCCCGGGCGGCGCCGACCGGCTGGGACGCCTCGAGGAACTCCTCGCGCGGGTCGTGCAGCTGGGCCAGGGCGACCACCTCACGCTTGAGGAAGAACGCCAGGGACCAGTCGACCACGACCCGGACCTTCCGGTTGAACGACGGGATCCGGCTCATGTGGTACGTCCGGTGCATGAACCAGGCCGGCCAGCCGGTCATCTTGATCCCGTACACCTGGGCGACGCCCTTGTGCAGGCCGAGGCTGGCCACGCTGCCGGCGTGCTTGTGCTTGTACTCCACCGGCTCCCGGCCGCGCACGACGTTGGCGATGTTGTCGGCCATCCGGGCCGCCTGGCGGACCGCGTGCTGGGCGCTCGGCGAGCAGTAGTTGCCGGGCTCCTTGGTGAGGTCCGGTACGGCCGCGCAGTCACCGGCGCTCCAGGCGCCCTCGATCACCCGGTCGCCGTCGACCACCTGCAGCGTCGGCAGGCAGGTGACCCGGCGCCGCTCGTCGCGCGGGAAGTCGGTCGCGTCCAGCATCGGCGACGGCTTGACGCCGGCCGTCCAGACGATGGTGTCGGAGCGGAAGCTGTCGCCGTCGGAGAGCTTCACCACCCCGTCGACGCAGGACTCCAGGCGGGTGTCCAGCCGGATGTCCATGTTCCGCTTCAGCAGCTGCTGGACCGTGTAGGCGCCCATGTCCCGGTCGACCTCCGGCAGCACCCGCTGGGTCGCCTCGACCAGCACCCAGCGCATGTCCTCCGGCTTGAGCTCCGGGTAGTACCGCAGCGCGTCCCGGGCCATGTCCTCCATCTCGGCGAGCGCCTCGATGCCGGCGTAGCCGCCGCCGACGAAGGTGAAGGTCAGCGCGGACCGGCGGACGTCCGGGTCAGGCGTGGCAGCGGCCACGTCGAGCCGGTCCAGCACGTGGTTGCGCAGGTAGATGGCCTCACCGATGGTCTTGAAGCCGATGCCGTGCTCGTGCAGGCCGGGGATCGGCAGCGTCCGCGAGACCGAGCCGGGGGCGACGACGACGTGGTCGTACGGGATCTCCCGGGTCGGGCCGCTGATCGGCTGGACGACGGCGGTCTTGCGGTCGTGGTCGATCCGCGTCACCGCGCCCGCCACCACCTTGCACCGCCGCAACTCGCGTCGCAGCGGCACCACGGAGTGCCGGGGCGAGATGTTGCCGGCCGCCGCCTCGGGCAGGAAGGGCTGGTAGGTCATGTGGGGCTGAGGGTCCACCACGACGACCTCAGCCTCACGGGAGCTGAGCTTCTTCGACAGGCGCAGGGCCGCGTAGAGACCGACGTGCCCGGCACCCACCACAAGGATCCGCTTCGGATTCACGTCATCTATCTTTCCCCGCGCGGCCTGGCTAATCCCGATCGCGTCCCTCTTCTGTGACGGAGCACAACCCCTGTGACCTGCGCAACTGCTGTTACCGGCAGGTTAACTGCGGCGCAACAGCCACCCCAGCAACGCGGTCAACACCACCGCCGCCAGCAGTCCGGCCGCGGTCGCGAGCTGGGATCCGGCGGCGTCGCCGAGACCGCTGATCTCCACGAGGAGCACGCCGAGCACGAAGGCACCCAGCAGCACCGCGGCGGCCCGCGCCAGCCAGCGCACGATCACGTCCGGGTCGACCACCGCGTCGTACGGCAGGACGGCGGCCAGCGCGCAGAGGGTGTGCGTGAGGTAGAGCGCGGCCGCCACGGCGAGCAGCCGCCAGAGCGCGATCGGCCGGTCGTACCCGTCGGTGGCGACCAGCCAGCCGCCGACCGTGACCAGCGCGGCGAAGGTCGGCCAGACCCGACGCGGCCCGACCGCCGGCAGCAGCGCCACCACGAGCAGGGCGAGCAGCGGCCGGCCCAGGAGCATCTCCGACGGGTACGCCACCACCAGCCCGACCAGCGTGGTCAGGAAGATGCCGGCGCGGACCAGCAGCGGCGTCAGGCTGACCCGGGCGGCCGCGTACCGCACCGCCCGGACCCGTTCGACGACCGGATTCATCGCGCCCCCACCCTCGGGGCGGTGGCCAGCCGCGCCACGTCCCGCAGCACCTGGTCCAGGCTGCCCGCGCCGGCCCAGCGCACCACCGGCACGCCGTGCTCCCGCAACTGCCCGATCATGGTGTCCCGGTCCAGCCGCCACAGCCGGTACGCCACCTCGGCCCAGCCCCGGTCCTTCGGCGGGGCGAGGTCGGCCGGCAGGGTGTCCACCGCGACGACGAACCGCCCCGAGCGCGCCAGCCGGGCCAGCATCTGCGCCGACCGCTCGTCCAGCAGCGGGGTGAGGACCACCACCAGCGCGTCCGCGGAGAGCACCTGCGGCCCGAAGACCTGGTCGTACGGCTCGTGCGGGGAGGACTCGGCACGCACGTCGAGCAGCCACTCGAGGACGGTCAGGTACTGCCGGCGGCCGGTGGCCGGGCGCAGCCGACGGGCGGCCGGGCCGTACTCCAGCATCGACACCCGGTCGCCGCGGTGCAGGTAGTGCTCGGCGATCGCGGCGGCGGCCCGGACCGTGGTGTCCAGCACGGAGGCGGCGCCGGACACGCCGCCGGAGCGGCCCGCCTCGGCGAGCACGTCGAGCAGCACCACCACCTCGGCGTCCCGGTCGGAGAGGGTGGCCGCGACGTGCAACTGCCGGGCGCGCAGCGACACCCGCCAGTCGATCCGGCGCAGCCGGTCGCCCGGGGCGAAGACCCGCACGCCCGCCAACTCCCCGCCCTCGCCGGGCCGGCGCGAGTGGTGCGCCCCGACGAGGCCGGCGGCCCGGGGCATCGCCTCGACCGCGTCGAACGGCTCGGTCTTCGGGTAGACCCGGACCCGGGCGGGCTCGGTGACCACCGCACGGGAGACCAGCAGGCCCTGCGCGGCGGCGACCCGGGCGCCGGCCGGCCCGACCGGGTGCCGGCCCCAGCGCAGCGCCGTCCCGGCCAGCTCCAGGTCGACGGCCGCGTCGGTCGGGACAGCGGTCACGAAGGGCCGGTCGGCGACGGACGGGACGACGGCCGAGGGGGTGCCGGAGGCGGCCACCGCCCCGGCGATCGTCGCCCGCTCCACGCGCAGCCACGGCGAGACCCGGCTGCGGACCACCGCCACGTCGTAGTCGAGCACGTCCGGGTTGCCGACGCTGACCGTGCCCGTCAGGTCGCCGCCCTCCACGAGGTGCGATTCGTCGGCGGAGATCCAGACCTGCGGCAGGGCGGCCGGGCGGCGGCGCAGCGAATACGCGGTGCCGATCGCGAACGGGGCAGCCAGCACGATCAGGTCGACCCGGCCGAGCAGCACCCCCGCGATCAGCAGCAGGCCGGTGAGCAGCACCGCCCGGCCGAGCGCCCGGGTGGGCAGCCAGCCGGTCGCGGGCTGCGGCTCCTGCTCCGGCGCCTCGGTGCGGGGCGGCACGGCGGGCGCGACCATCAGTGCCCGGGCCGGCCGGCGGCGTAGCTGGGCAGCGCCCCGCTGGCCGGCGCCGGGGTCCCCTCCAGCACCTCGCCGACCACGAAGGACGGGTCGACGCGGCGCAGCCACATCTCCGGACGCAGCGTGATCCGGTGCGCCAGCGCGGGCACCGCGACCTCCTTGACGTCCTCCGGCACCACGTAGTCGCGGCCGGCCATCACGGCCCGCACCCGGGCCAGCAGCAGCAGCGCCAGCGAGCCACGGGGCGAGGCGCCGACCAGCACCGACGGGTGCTCCCGAGTCGCGGCGGTCAGCGCGACGATGTAGCGGCCGATGGAGTCCTCGACCACCACGTCCTCCAGCGCGGCCTGCATGGCGCGCAGGGTGGCCGCGTCGACCACGGGCTTGATGTCCGCCTCCTCGCGGCGGCGGGCCATCCGCCGGCGCAGCACCTCCCACTCCTCCTCGTGCTCGGGGTAGCCGAAGGAGACCCGGAGGAGGAACCGGTCGAGCTGCGCCTCGGGCAGCGGGTACGTGCCCTCGTACTCGATGGGGTTGGCCGTGGCCAGCACGTGGAACGGCTCGTCCAGCCGGTAGGTGACGCCCTCGACCGAGACCTGCTTCTCCTGCATCGCCTCCAGCAGGGCCGACTGGGTCTTCGGCGGGGTCCGGTTGATCTCGTCGGCGAGGAGCAGGTTGGTGAAGACCGGGCCGGCCCGGAACGCGAAGTCGCCGCTGCGCTGGTCGTAGAGGAACGAGCCGGTGACGTCGGCCGGCAGCAGGTCGGGGGTGAACTGGAGCCGGCGGAAGTCCAGCCCGAGCGCCTGCGCGAAGGAGCGCGCCGTCAGCGTCTTGCCCAGGCCCGGCAGGTCCTCCAGCAGCACGTGCCCGCCGGCCAGGATCCCGGCGAGGACCAGCTCCAGCGCGTCCCGCTTGCCGACCACGACCTGACCGACCGCCTCCAGCACCGACCGGGCGAGGTGGCCGACCTCCGCGGCGGGCATGCTGCGGTCCACGTCGTTCATATCTTCTCCAGTTCGGCGACGATCGCCGCGAGGTCGCGCGGCGACGGGGGGCGGCGGGAGGGCGTGTCGAGGAAGGCCCAGAGCCGGTCGCCCAGCAGGGCACGGGCGCGGGCCGGGTCCGACTCGCGGGTCAGGCCGTGCCGCTGGCGCAGCCGCTCGTCGGCCAGCTCGCCGAGCCGAGGCAGGACCCGCTGGGCGAACCGCTCCCGGCTGCTCCCGCACCAGTCGAGCGGGCGTTCCCAGCCGTTGATCGCGGTGCGCAGCGCGTCGCGGGCGCCCCAGTTCCACGTGCCGTCGTCGTCGCCGGTCGGGACCCGGGCACCGGTCGGCGGCGGGGGCGGGGGTGCGAGGGCGCCGACGACCCGGCGCACCACGAACAGCGCGACCACCCCGGCGACCAGGACCAGCAGGGAGACCTGGAGCCCCACCACGCGCAGGCCGGCGACCAGCACGACCACGACCGCGGCGATGCCGGCCAGGGCACGGAAGACGCGGCCGGCCCGCCCGCCCCGGGACCGGCCGGCCCGCGCCGGCCGCTCCTCCTCGAAGCTCAGCAGGTCGTCGATGCTGGTGCTGCTCACCGCGCCACCTCATCACGCCGGACGTGCGCCCGCCACGACCCGGTCACGTCGGCACCCCGGCGTCGCCGGCGACCACGGCGGTCAGCTCGGCGCGCAGCCGGCGCAGCGCCGCGCGGGCCTGGTCGCGGGTGCGCTCGTCGACGGGCCGGGTGGCGTACCGGGCCTCGCGGTAGACGTGCGCGAACTCGGCCAGCACGTCGGCGCTGACGATCGCCGGCACCCCCGCCGACGGGTCGCCCCGAAGCAGGCGGGTGACCAGGTCGGTGGGGGTGTCGCCGGTCAGCCGGGGCACACCGGCGCCGGCCGCGGCCTCCTCCAGACGTACCCAGCAGGCGATGACGGCGGCGCGGGGGTCGGCGTCCGCGTCGTCCAGCTCCACCAGGCCGGCGTCGAGGGCGGCGGCCACCTCACGGGCGGTGCCCTCGGCCGTACGCCGGGTGCGCTGCTGCGGCAGCGCCCGGGTGGTGCGGCGCATCGCGCCCCGGACCAGCGTCCAGGCGAGGTAGCCGAACGCGGCGAGCAGGGCCGACCCCAGCAGCACGAGGGCGACCGTGCCGAGCCACGGCGGGATGCTCGCCTGGGTGGCCTCGCCGGCCTCCCGGGGCTCGACGGGGATCGACGCGGCCGGCTCGGCGGTCGGGTACTCCGGCACGTAGGGGATGTTGTCGGCGGGCGGGATCCGGCTGGCGCCCAGCGACGAGTGGGCGGACGCCAGCGCGGCGACGGCGAGCAGGACGCCGACCGCGGCGACCGGCCACCACCTGCGCAGCACGCTCAGATCCATCCGGGGCTACCTCCGGCCGCCGGGGAGCGCGTCGCGGGCCGACGCGTTCCGTCCGTCATCGCCACCGCCCCCGCGCGCCTCAGTCCACCCCGGCCAACTGCTTCGCCCGGGCGAACACGTCGTCCAGCATCCCTGGTGTCAGCCGTCCCGTGAAGGTGTTCTGCTGGCTGACGTGGTAGCAGCCAAGCAGCTCCGGGGCGGCCGTGCCGGACCAGTGTGCCCCATGACCGAACGCCGGTCGCGGGCTGGGCGGGCGCTGGCCGTACACCTGGCGCAGCACCGGCCACCACGCGGACCAGGCGAAGGCGCCCAGCGCGACCACGACACGCAGGGTGGGCCGGATCAGCGCCACCTCGCGGTGCAGCCACGGCGCGCAGGTGTCCCGCTCGCCCGGGGTGGGCTTGTTGTCCGGCGGCGCGCAGCGCACGGCGGCGAAGATGCGGGTGTCCCGCAGGGACAACCCGTCGTCGGCGGCGACGCTCGTCGGCTGGTTGGCCAGGCCGGCGCGGTGCAGCGCGGCGAAGAGCACGTCGCCGGAGCGGTCGCCGGTGAAGATCCGGCCGGTGCGGTTCCCGCCGTGCGCGGCGGGCGCCAGGCCGAGGATGGCGATGCGCGCGTCGGAGGCGCCGAAGCCGGGCACCGGCCGGCCCCAGTACTCCTGGTCGCGGAAGGCCGCCCGGCGCGTGCGGGCCACCTCCTCCCGCCACTCGACCAGGCGGGGGCAGGCGAAGCAGTCGCTGACGGCGGCGTCGAGGTCGGCCAGGTCGGTCGCCCGCGCGGCGCGGGCGACCACCTCGTCGGGCGTACGCGGCTCAGCCAAGCTTGGCCCGGAAGAGTTCGAGCGTGCGCGCCCAGGCGGTGGCGGCGGCGCGCTGGTCGAAGTTCTCCGGCCGGTCCTCGTTGAAGAAGGCGTGCGCGGTGCCGGGGTAGTCGTAGGTCTGGCACGTGCCGCCGGCGGTCTCGACGGCGCGGCGGACGGTCTGCACGCCGTCGGCGGCGGAGGTGCCGTCCGCTTCGGAGCAGTGGATGAGGGCGGCCTTGCCCGCGTAGTCGGCCCACTCGGAGCGCATCCCGTCCCAGGGCAGCCGGGGGTAGAAGGCGGCGGTGGCGACGATCCGCTCGGTGCGGCTGGCCGCCCACAGGGCCAGGCTCGCGCCGGCGCAGAAGCCCGCGCAGCCCACCTTGCCGGTGACCTCGGGACGCCCGGCGAGGTAGTCCGCCGCGGCGGCGATGTCCGCCGCCGCCTCGTCCATCTGCTGGCTGTTCAGCATCTGGCGCGGCTCGTCGGGCTTGCTGGCCGGGCCGCCGTGGCGGAAGTCCGGGGCGAGGGCGACGAACCCGGCCTCGGCGAACCGCTCCACGACGGAGGTGATGTGGGGCACGAGCCCCCACCAGTCCTGGATGACGATGACCGCGGGGCTGGCCGCACCGCCGGACGGTATCGCGAGATACCCCTCGCGCGTACCCCCGTTGCTGGTGAAGCTCACCATTTCGCCCATCGGCCCGTCCTCCTAGCGGTCAGTCATCGTTGGCTGGTCGCCCAGTGGTCCTACGTGCCGGTAGCCTGCCACGCCGCGCGCAACCCTGGGAAGACGCTGGAACAGTGGCATTCACCTCCCGTTCGCCGGCCGGTAGCCGGAACGCCGACGGCGGCGCGGACGTCGTCCGCGCCGCCGTCGACGGTGCCGTGGTGCTGTGGGGCCGGGTCAGGCCTTCTTGGTCAGGCAGAGCAGGTAGCCCGTCTTGCCCGGCTCGATGCTGTAGAAGACGTAACCGTCCTGGTCTTCCTTGATGTACTGCTCGCACGCCTCGCCGGAGCGGGCCTGCGTCTCGGTCTGGCCGTCGACCCGACCGACCACGTTGTAGACGGCGTCGGTGGAGGTGCACTCGACGACCTTCGCGCCGTCGACCTCCTCCTCCTTGGTGCCGGTCACCTCGGGCAACTCGGCGATGCAGTCGCCGACCTTGGCGTCGGCGGTCTCGTCCTTGTTGAGGAAGTTGCCGATCGCCGAGCCGACGCCGAACTTGAGCCCCGCGATGACCAGGAACGCGACGATCGCGCCCACGATGCCGAGCACCTTCTTGGAGCCGGACTTCTTCGCCTCCGGCCCTGCCGGGGGCGGCGCCGGGACGGCCGACGGGGGCTGCGCGGCGTCCGGCGCGGGGGGCGGTGCGACCTGCTCTGACACGGGTTGTCCTTCCGAGGGGTGGATGAGCAGACGACACCGTAGCGATCAGGTACGACGACCGTTGCCCCGTCGACCTCATCCGTTCAGCTATTTCCCAGCCTTCCGGCGCGCGGTGCGGCTCACGTGCGGCTCGGTGCCGGGGCCGGGGCCTGGGTCGGGGCGCCCGTCGCGGTCGGGACCGCGCTCGGGCCGGCCGTCGGGCTGCCCGTCGGGGCCGGGCCGGACGGGCCGGCCGACGCGGTGGGTGCCGGCAACGGGGGCAGGCCGGGCGCGGGCGAGGTGGCCGCCGTCGGGCGCGGCGCGAACGGCGCCCGCTCGGGGCAGTACGGGTACGAGCGCAGCAGCGGGTTGCCGAACCCGTTCGGGTCGCGCGCGTCCGGGCAGGTCGGACGGCCGAGCCGGATCGGGTCGCCGTTCTGGTCGAAGAGCCGGGCGTTCTGCACCAGTCGACCCTCGTTGTCGTAGACGAAGACGTCCTGGACGTGGTCGTACCGGCCGTCGATCGAGATCTGCTCGTAGTCGACGCCCCCGGAGCCGACGCGGCCGTTCACGTCGGCCAGGCCGACCAGCCCGAAGAGCACCAGCACCGCCGTGCCGGCGTGCAGCAGCCGCCGCTTGGGCCGGGTCAGCCCCGGCGTGTGGTGGCCGAGCCAGATCGAGGCGAGCACGCTGCCGGCGAGCAGCACCAGGCCGGCCAGCTCGCTGCCGTTGACGCTGGGCACTAGGCCGAACCCGCCACCGGTGCTGACCACCGTGACGAACATGACGGCCAGGTAGCCCCGCAGCACCCACCAGGCCGGCCGGAGCAGCCGGAGGAACTCGCTGGCCGAGGCGTACCCCAGGGATGGTCCGAGTTGGACGTCCCAGCGTCGCGCCCGCGCGCGCAGCCGGTCCACGGCGGCGCCGACGCGGCGGTCGAGGCGGCGCCGGCCGGCGACGGCGTCGACCCCGGCGGCGGCGCGCAACTCGGCCGCGTACGCCTCGGGCTCGCCGAGCCGCTCGGCCAGGGTCCCGCCGGCCTCGGCGGCGACCTCGGCGAGGTGCTCGGGCAGGTCCTCGGTCAACTCGTCGCGGTGCGCCGGCGGCAGGTCGGCCAGCGCGGCCCGCACCCGTGCGACGTAGTCCGCGATCTCCTGCTCCGTGACGGTCATGCCGCCATCCCCCGATCGTCGAGCAGTGCGTCCATGGTGGTGGCGAACGAGCGCCAGAGCTTGCCGTAGCGGGTGAGCTGGTCCCGGCCGGCGGCGTTGAGGGAGTAGTACTTGCGGTGCGGGCCGGACTCGCTCGGCACGACGTAGGTGGTCAGCAGGCCGGCGGCGTAGAGCCGGCGCAGCGTGCCGTAGACGGAGGCGTCGCCGACCTCCTCCAGCCCGGCCTCACGCAGCCTGCGCAGGATGTCGTAACCGTAGCCGTCCTCCTCGCGCAGGACGGCGAGAACCGCGAGGTCCAGCACGCCCTTCAGGAGCTGTGTGGTATCCACGCTTCGCACACTACTGCGCATTGCGAAATAGTGTCAAAGGAGCGCGCCGCGCGGCGGGTCAGGCCGCGCGGCGCGCCGCCTCCTCCGCGATCCGCAGCAGATCCCGGAGTACGTGCACCAGCGCGCGAGCCTGCGCCAGGTCGATCGGCCAGCGCTCCGGATCGTCGCCGGCCGACAACTCCAGCAGGACGCCGGCCGGAGCCAGCCGCCCGACGTCCATCTGCCAGAGCGCAGCACGCACCTGGATCACCTCGTCGCCGCGCGGCGCGACCGACCGCAGGCGGGACAGGTGCAGCGCGCTGGTTCCGCAGCCGCTCTCGGGCACGCACCAGGCCGGGTGGACGCGTCGGATCGTCACGTCATCGCTCCTCGCTCGCGTTGTGAGGGTGTTGTGGGCCCTCGGCCGTTCCCATCCTCGTGACCATCCGACTACGGTCGGAAGTCGCGCGAGGGGCACCGGGCAACGGTGGCCCGCGCGGCCCGTCGCGTGAGGCCAGGTGAGCGAGGTGTGATGACCGGATCGCAACTGTCGACGCTGGATCTGCTGGCCGGTGAGCTGCGGCGGCTGCGCACCGAGCGTGGGCTGAGCCAGGAGGAGTTGGCGCGGCGGATCAACTACTCCGGCTCGCTGGTGGGGATGGTGGAGATCGGCCGGCGTACGCCCTCGCTCGACTTCGTCCGGCGCGCGGACGAGGCGCTGGACAGCGGCGGCCTGCTCGGGCGGATCCTGCCGCTGGTCAGCCTGGAGACCGCGCCGGCCTGGTTCCGGCCCTGGGTGGCCGTCGAGCAGGAGGCGGCCACGCTGTGGTGGTTCGAGATCTCGGTGCTGCCCGGTCTCCTCCAGACCGAGGGCTACGCCCGCGCGGTCCTCGCCGGCGGCGGGCTTCACTGCCCGGAGCAGATCGAGCAGCGGGTGACCGCCCGGCTCCAGCGGCAGCAGATCCTCGACCGCGCCCAGCCACCGCAACTGGTCGCGGTCATCGACGAGGGCATCCTGCGTCGGCCGGTGGTCGACCAGTTCGGGGTGATGCGCGAACAGCTTGAGCATCTGATCACGCTGGCGGCGCGTCCGCACGTCCACCTGCATGTCGTTCCGACCGAGGTGGGCGTCTACCCGGGCCTTGCCGGGCCGTTCATCCTGGCCGGGTACGCCGACGGGGGTCGGGTGGCGCACCTCGACAGCCCGCTGCGCGCCCAGGTGCTGGACCGCGCCGAGGAGATTGCCAGCCTGCACCGCAGATGGGAAAGTGTGCGATCGGAGGCGCTGTCCCGGCGGCAGTCGCTGGCCCTGATGCAGGAAGTGGCGAAGACATGGAGCTGACGGGCGCCCGGTGGCGCAAGTCCACGCGCAGCGACAACGGCGGCGCCTCGTGCGTGGAGGTCGCCGACAACCTGCCCGGCGTGGTGCTGGTCCGCGACAGCAAGGACCGCTCCGGCCCCGTGCTCTCCTTCGGCCCGGCCGCTTGGTCCCGCTTCGTCACCGGCGTGGCGGACGGCACGAGCCCGCGGATCTGACGGTCCGACTTCCCGGCCCCGCCGACGCCAGGGTCGATGTCGAAGCCGGTCGAAGCCGAGGCGGTGTTGGATGGAGGAGTTCCGGCGGCACAGCCTGTTCTGCCCGCGAGGGCGCCCGCCCGGCGTGCGGCGCCTGGATGTCGACTTCGACTACGGCGCCTTTCCTGTCTGCGCCTGGGGCACGATTCCCGCGCGCGGTGGTCGCCCAGCCCGTGAGGTCGTGGGGATGGTGCGCCCGGAGGGGCTGGGCCTCTCGGCGGAACTGGCGGCCGGGTTGCAGGCGTGGTCGGATTGGCGGGACCGGCACAGCGAGTACGGCGGCGGTCGGGTGGCCACCGACGAGCAGCACCGAGCGTGGTTCGAGCAGGGCCGGGAGCTGGCCCGACGGCTGTCGGAGGAAACCGGCGCCGAGGTCGTCTACCGGCCGGATCGTGCCGGAGCCGATCCCGACTGCCCGAACTGCGGTGATCGCGACTAGTCACGGGCGACGTGGCACACGGCCCGCAACGCGGGCCTACCGGCCGTCAGCCAGCGACCAGGCGATGCCGTCGAGGATGTCGTGCTCGGAGGCGACGACCGACTCCATGCCGGCCCGCTCCATGATCACCCGGAGCACCAGGGCGCCCGCGCCGATCACGTCGGCCCGGCCCGGGTGCATCACCGGGATCGCGAGCCGCTGCTCGCGGCTCTTGCCGAGCAGGTCGGCCGTCACGTCGGCCACCGCCTCGTACGACACCCGGGCGTGGTGGATGCGGCCCGGGTCGTACTCCTGGAGGCCCTGGGCGATGGCGACCACGGTGGTGACCGATCCGGCGAGCCCGACCAGCGTGGCGGCCTGCCGGCCCGGCACGGCCGCCAGCGCCCGGTCCACCGCGACCGCGATGTCGGCCTGCGCGGCGGCGACCTCGTCCAGGCTCGGCGGGTCGCCGTGCAGGTGCCGCTCGGTCATCCGGACGCAGCCGATGTCCATCGAGATGGCCGCCTCGACGCCGCCGGCGCGGGTGCCCACGACGAACTCGGTCGAGCCGCCGCCGATGTCGATGACCAGGTAGGGCTCGCGCGCGTCGGCGGGCAGCCCGCGCACCGCCCCGGTGAAGGAGAGCCGCGCCTCCTCGTCGCCCGTCACCACCTCGGGCGCGACGCCGAGGGTCCGCTCGACCATCTCCCGGAAGTCGGCGGCGTTGGAGGCGTCCCGGGACGCCGACGTGGCGCACATCCGCACCCGCTCCGCGCCGAGCTTGTCGATGTCGGCGGCGTAGGAGGCCAGCGCGACGCGGGTGCGCTCGATGGCCTCCGGGGCCAGCCGTCCCGTCTTGTCGACGCCCTGGCCGAGGCGGACGATCTCCATCCGCCGGCTCAGGTCGACCAGCGGCGCCTCCGGCCCGGCCGAGGGGTCGGGCAGGTCGGCGACCAGCAGTCGGATCGAGTTGGTCCCGCAGTCGATGGCGGCCACGCGCGTCGTCACGGCAGCAACCCTACGTCAGTCCCCCGGGTGGCCGGCCGGTTGTCGTCGCGGCCCAGCAGTTCGGCGCCGAGCGGCGTCAGCCCGTGCAGCACCGCCCCGCCCTCCCGGACGCTGGTGACCAGGCCGGCCGCCCGCAGCGCCGCCGCGTGCTCGGAGGCCGAGGAGAGGCTGATCCCGACCGCCCGGCCGAGTGTGGTGGTGGTGTGTCGGCCGGGCCCGGCGAGCCGGCGCAGCACCGCCGCCCGGGTCGTCCCGAGCAGGCGACCGAGCGGGTCGGCGGCGCTCGTGGCCACCCGGCGGGGCATCGGCGCGGGATACACGACCAGCACCGGCCGGTCCGGTTCCACCAGCACCCGGGGATGCGGGCCGGCCAGCGGCGAGGGCAGCAGGATGAGGCCGTGGCCGGTGCCGGAGACCGTCGCGCTCCACCAGGTCCGCACCGTCAACGTCGGCGCCTCCCACCGGATCGCCGGGTGCAGCGCGTTCAGCAGGCCGTCCAGCCCGTGCGTCGCGAGGCGCCCGGTCGCTTCCGCCACCTGGTGCCGGTGCGCGTCCGCCAGCTCGGCCCAGTGCGGCCCGAGCACGCCGTCGTGCCAGGTGCCCAGCGCCCGGCCGAACAGACTCATGGCCTCGTCATCGGCCTCGGCGAACCGCCGGCGCAGCGGCGACCCGGCCAGACCGGCGTACGCGGCGGCGACCTCGGCCCGGATGCGCCGGGCCGGGGTTGCCCGGATCGCGTCCAGACCGGCGGCCACCGACTCCAGCCCGTCGAACGGGGTGAGGAAGTCCGGGAGCCGCCCGCGTGCGGGCAGCAGGTGCCGCAGCACGGAGGCGGCGGCCCGAACGCCGCCCGTCGCCGCCGCCGCGCCCGCCGCGGGGCCCGGCACCGCCCGGGCGGTGTCGGGGTCGTGCAGCGCCTGACAGGCCAGCAGGGCCGTCCCGACGGGGTGCAGGCGGTCGGCGAAGCGGACCCGGCACAGGTCCGCCGACCCGAGGCGGAGGCGGAGCATGCCAGCAGACTGCCTGCCTTCGGCCAGGACCGAAAGGGTTGACCCGCCACCGGCGCGGAATCCAGTGTGGACGCCGGGTCACGGGAGGGGGCGGGGCGTGCGACGGATGCTGGCAGCGCTGACGGGACTGGTGCTCATCACGGTCGCCACGGCGTGCGGCGGCGGGGATCGGGACCGGCCCGGGGCGACCCCGGCCCCGTCGCCCTCGGGGGCCGTCGAGCGCCCCGCCACCGGCGACCACCGGCTGAGCCTGCGGGCACGACGGGATCGACCGCACCTACCTGCTGCACGCCCCGCCCGGCTACGACCCGGCCCGGCCGACCGCGCTGGTGATCGCCCTGCACTTCTATCCCGGCACCGGCGCCGGCCTGCGCGAGACGACCGGGCTGGACGCGGTGGCCGACCGGGAGAACTTCCTGGTGGCGTACCCGGACGGGCAGAACGGCGGCTTCAACGCGCTGATCTGTTGCGGGACGCGCGACGACGTCGGGTTCCTCAGGTCGCTCACCGCGCACCTGGTGCGGACGTGGCGGGCCGACCCGGACCGGATCTACCTCACCGGGATCTCCAACGGCGGCGACATGAGCTTCCGGGCCGCCGTCGAGATCGACGGGGTCTTCGCGGCGATCGGCGTGGTCAGCGGCGGCTACAGCGGCCCCCGGACGGCCCCCGAGGATTACGTGCCCGAGCACCCGGTGTCGGTGATCACGTTCATCGGCGGGCAGGACCGCTACGCCGACGTCTTCACCGAGGGCGTCCGGACCTGGCAGCGGCGGCTCGGCTGCAAGCCGGCGTCCGGCGCCCCACAGGCGGGCGCGGCGGGCGTCACCCGGACCGACGCGCGGTGCGCCGACGGCAGCGACGTCACCGTCCACACGCTGCCGGACATGGGGCACTCGTGGCCCGGGGCGCGGGGCGCGGGGCGGCCAACTCGCCGCCCCCGACGCTGGCCTCGCCGCCACCGAGCTGATCTGGGACTTCTTCGCCGCCCACCCGCGCCGGACCTGACGACCGCACCCCCGGCGGGAGGCCGTGCGGCCGGTCAGAGGCGCAGCAGCATCCGGGTGTTGCCCAGCGTGTTCGGCTTGACCCGTTCCAGGTCCAGGAACTCGGCGACACCCTCGTCGTAGGAGCGCAGCAGTTGCTCGTAGACCGGCTGCGGCACCGGCGCGCCGTCGATCTCGGTGAACCCGAACGAGGCGAAGAACCGGGTCTCGAAGGTGAGCACGAAGATCCGGGCCACGCCCAGCTCGCGGGCCGCGTCGATCAGCTCCGCGACGATCCGGTGGCCGATCTTCCGGCCCCGGCAGGACGGGTCGACCGCCACCGTCCGGATCTCGGCCAGGTCCTCCCACATCACGTGCAGCGCGCCGCAGCCGACCACCACGCCGTCGTCCGCCCGGACCGCGACCCGGAACTCCTGCACGTCCTCGTAGAGGGTCACGGTGGCCTTGCTCAGCAGCCGGCGGTCGTCGGTGTAGGTGTCGACCAGCCGCCGGATGCCGCGCACGTCCGAGGTGCGGGCCCGCCGCACCACGATCTCGTCGGCCCCCGCCACGCCCGCGCCCGCCGTCGTCATTCGGCCGCCGGCACATCCACGCAGGGGCCGGCCGCCCACCACTTCTCCACCAACGCCAGCGTCTCGTCGCCGAACGGGTTGACCCCCGGCCCCGCCCCGAGCGCGTGCCCGAGGTGCACGTGCAGGCACTTCACCCGGCCCGGCATGCCGCCCGCGGAGATGCCGGCAATCTCCTGGACCTCGCCGATCGCCTCCCGGCGGGACAGGTAGTCCTCGTGCGCGGCGCGGTAGCGCGCGGCCAGCTCCGGGTCGGTGGCCAGCCGGTCGGCCATCTCCTTCATCAGCCCGGCCGACTCCAGCCGGCTGCACGCCGCCGTGGCCCGGGGGCAGGTCAGGTAGAACAACGTCGGGAAGGGCGTGCCGTCGGCGAGGCGCGGCGTCGTCTCCACCACGTCGGGCAGGCCGCAGGGGCAACGGTGGGCGACCGCCCGGGTGCCCCGGGGCGGGCGTCCGAGCTGCGCGGCCACCGCGGCCAGGTCGGCCTCCGTGGCCGGCTCGCGCTTCGGCGGGGGTACGGAGTCCGCCGCCGGCTCCTGCGGTGGTACGACTGTCACGGTGCCCATCTCTCGTTCGGTGCTCGGGTGCTGCTCACTTGTCGGGCTGTTCGCCGTTGGCGGCCCGCACGCTGGACCAGAGGGTGTCATACCAGGGGTCGGGCGTGGCGGGCTTCGCCGACTGGGCCGGCCCGCCGGCGTCCCGGGCGGCGCCCTCCGGGTCGGAGAGCACGACCAGCAGCGTCTCGTCGGGGCGGACCATGAAGAACCGCTCCCGGGCCATCGTCTCGATGTACGCGTCGTCCTGCCACTTGGCCGCCCGCTCGGAGAGTCCCTCGATGACCTCCCGCTGGGCCGCCTGGGCCGCCTCCATCCGCTCGATGTCGGCCTGCTGGTCGAGGTAGACCCGCACCGGATAGGTGTAGGCCAGGGCGAGCGCGATCAGCACCGCGAAGAGCACGGTGGCCCGCCCGGTGAGGCCCCGGGAGTGGGGTGCGGTGAGCCGCTTGACCGTGCCGCCGGCCGCCGTACGACGGGCCGCGGCGGGCCGCTTCGCGGAGCGTACGCCCTCGGCGCCCCGGGCCGCCCCCGGTGCGCGACCGGCGGTGGCACGCGGCTCGGCGCGGACGCCGCCGTCGCGGACCGAGGCCCGGGCGCCCCGGGCCCCGCCCGGCCGGCCGGAGTGACCCGGCCGGCGGACGGGGCGCTGACCACCCGGTGTGCGGCGCTGCTGCATCGTCACACCCCTCCCCCGAGGCTTCGCGCGTCTCAGGCCGAACGGTAGCGCGGGAAGGCGCCCGCCCCGGCGTACCGCGCCGCGTCGGCCAGCTCCTCCTCGATCCGCAGGAGCTGGTTGTACTTCGCGACCCGGTCCGAGCGGGCCGGTGCGCCGGTCTTGATCTGGCCGCAGCCGGTGGCCACCGCCAGGTCGGCGATGGTGGTGTCCTCGGTCTCGCCGGAGCGGTGGCTCATCATGCACTTGAAGCCGGCCCGGTGGGCCAGGTCCACCGCGTCCAGGGTCTCGGTCAGCGAGCCGATCTGGTTGACCTTGACCAGCACCGCGTTGGCGGCCTTCTCGGCGATGCCGCGGGCGATCCGCTGCGGGTTGGTGACGAAGAGGTCGTCGCCCACGATCTGGATGCGGTCGCCGACGGAGGCGGTGAGCGTCTGCCACCCGGTCCAGTCGTCCTCGGACAGCGGGTCCTCGATCGACACGATCGGGTAGTCGCCGATGAGCTTGGTGTAGTAGTTGCTCATCTCCTCGGCGGTCTTCGCGGCGCCCTCGAAGGTGTAGGTGCCGTTGTCGAAGAACTCGGTGGCGGCCACGTCGAGCGCGAAGACGATGTCGGCGCCGAGCCGGTAGCCGGCCTTCTCGACGGCCTCGGCGATCAGGTCCAGCGCGGCGGAGTTGGTGGGCAGGTTCGGCGCGAAGCCGCCCTCGTCGCCGAGGCCGGTGGACAGGTCCTTCTTCTTCAGCACCGACTTCAGCGCGTGGTAGACCTCCGCGCCGGAGCGCAGCGCCTCGCGGAAGCTGGGGGCGCCGATCGGCGCGATCATGAACTCCTGGATGTCGACGTTGGAGTCCGCGTGCGCGCCGCCGTTGAGGATGTTCATCATCGGCACCGGCAGCAGGTGCGCGTTCGGGCCGCCCAGGTAGCGGAAGAGGCTCAGCTCGGCGCTGCCGGCCGCCGCCTTGGCCACCGCCAGGGAGACGCCCAGGATGGCGTTCGCGCCCAGCTCGGACTTGCTGTCGGTGCCGTCGATGTCGAGCATCTTCTGGTCGATCAGCCGCTGCTCGCTGGCCTCGTAGCCGATGAGCTCGTCGACGATCTTGTCCTCGATGTTCGAGACCGCCTTCTCGACACCCTTGCCCTGGTAGCGGTCGGCGTCACCGTCGCGCAGCTCGATCGCCTCGAAGGCGCCGGTGGAGGCGCCGGAGGGCACCGCCGCGCGGGCGATCGTGCCGTCGTCGAGCCCGACCTCGACCTCGACGGTCGGGTTGCCCCGCGAGTCCAGGATCTCCCGCGCGACGATTCCCTCGATGGTTGCCACTGAGTCGCTCCTCGTTTGTGTGGTTCCGGTCCGGTGTGGGCCGCGACGGTGCGGCTGAGGCAGGTGTTGAACGCAGCGTATCGGGCGGCCGTCGGACGCGGGCGGTCCGGGCGCACGGAGACCCGACCCGGAGCCTGCCCTCCGGCGGAGCTTTACACGGACATTCCCGAATTCCCGGTCCTCAACCGGCATCGGGTTTGCGCGCGGTTGACCCGATCGGCCACGCTGGTCGCCATGCCCGCCGCCTCGACCACCCTCCGCATGCTCGCCGTGTCGGTCATCGCGTCGCTCACGGTGACCGGCTGTCAGACCCTGGACGACGCCGGCCGGGCGATCGGGCGGTCCGACCTGGTCAACGACATGGCCGCCCGGCTGGACCGGGCGCTGGAGCTGACGTACTCGGCCGACTACCAGCTCCCCGGCGGGCAGACCGCCACCATCGCCCAGGCGCAGGAACCGGCCCGCTCCGCCTACACCTGGCCCGGCGGCAAGCTCACCGTCACCCCGGAGGCGACGACCCGCTGCGAGACCGCCGCCGGCCGGGCGACCTGCACCCTGGAGGCCCCGCCCGCGCCCAACGCGAAACCCTCGGTGGCCCTGTTCACCGAGGCCAAGCAGCGGGGCCTGGTCACCCCGCCGATCGTGGTGGGGCTGCTGACCGCCGCCGCGCTGGACCCGGACACGGTGATCGCGCAGAGCGACACCACCCTCGCCGGTCGCCACGCCACCTGCGTCGACGTGGAGCAGTCGAGCGGCGACTTCACCGCCTGCGTGACCACGGAGGGGGCGCTGGGCAGCTTCACCGGCCAGGTCGACGGCAGGCCGGTCGAGCTGGCCCTGAACCGCTACCGCGAGACGGTCGACGGCACCGCCTTCGACCTGCCGTCCGGCGCCGGCGTGGTGGACCGCCGGACGACCACCTCGTGACCGGCCCGGGCGGGTTCGTCCCCGGGGCCGACCGCTCCGTCGCGCCCGCGCCGACCGACCTGGCCCTGCCGGTGGCCGGCCGCAAGCTGCTCACCGCCGCCGACGGCACCGTCCTGCGGGTCGCCGACCTGCCGGCCGACACCGTGTGGGTGCCGCTGGGCACCCTGGACGGCGTCCCCGCGTGGGCGGCTGAGGCGACCGGACCGGGGGAGCCACCCGGACCGGAGGAGCCACCCGGGGCGGCGGGGCTGCCCGGCCGCTGGCGCGGCTGGGCGTCGCTGGCCGCCGAGGCGCCCGAGCCGCTCGCCACGCTGGCCGGCCGGGCGCTGACCGTGGTCGACTGGCGGCGTACGCACCGGTGGTGCGGGGCCTGCCGGGCCGAGCTGGCCGACGTGCCCGGGGAGTCGGCCCGGCGCTGCCCCGACTGCGACCTGTACGTGCCGATGCGGCTCTCCGCCGCCGTGCTGGTGGCGATCACCCGCCCCGGGCCGGCCGGCCGCCCCGACGAGCTGCTGCTGGTGCGGCACGCGTACGGACCGACCGGGCTGTGGGCGCTGGTCGCCGGTTTCGTGGAGGCCGGCGAGACGCTGGAGGCGGCCGCGCACCGCGAGGTCGGCGAGGAGGTCGGGCTGACGTTGGCCGGGCTGGCCTACTTCGGCAGCCAGCCGTGGGCGCTGTCCGGCCCGAACGTGCTGCTCACCGGCTTCACCGCCACCGTCGCCGACCCCGCCGCCGAGCCGGTGGTGGACGGGCGGGAACTGGCCGAGGCGCGCTGGTTCCCGCTCGACCGGCTGCCGGCGGAACTGCCGCCCGCGTACTCCATCTCGCGCTGGCTGATCGACGCGACGGCGACCGCCGCACGGCGCTGAGCGCGCCCTGCCGCGCATGCTCTGCCGCGCGGGCGCCACGCGTGCTCTGCCGCGCGGGCGCCACGCGTGCTCTGCCGCGCGGGCGCCACGCGTGCTCTGCCGCGCGGGCACCACGCGTGCTCTGCCGCGCGGACGCTGCGCATGCCCTGTTAGGAGGGGGCCCTTCCTCTACCGGAAACGTTAATAACGTGCCCTTCCTTACACGCCGAGCAGGGTGCGGAGGTGGCGCGGGGGCGGGCAGTCGTGGGCGAGCATCGCGTCGTGCCAGTCGCGCACCGACACGCCGGCCGGGCGGGCGGCGGCGATCTCGGCCACCTCGCTGTAGCCGACGAAGTACGTCGAGAGCTGGGTCGAGGTGAGCAGGGCGCGCCGCCACTTGCCGGCCGCCTCGCCCTCCTCCTGGAAGCCCCGCCCGGTCATCAGCGCCATCGCTTCGGCCTCCGGCAGCTCCTCGCAGTGCACAAGCTGGTCGAGCAGCGCGTTGATGGTCATCCGGAGCTGCATCTTGAGCTGCTGCAACCGCACCGGCAGGCCGCCGAAGCCGAGGCCGGCCATCAGCTCCTCCGCGTAGACCGCCCAGCCCTCGATGAACGGCCCCGACTCGGTCAGCGCCCGGACCCGGGTCGGACCGACGTGCCGGCGGGCGTGGGCGAGCTGGAGGAAGTGCCCCGGCATCGCCTCGTGCACGGTCAGGTTGCGGATCATGTGGTCGTTGTACTCCCGGTAGAACGACTCGACCCGGTGCGCGGGCCAGTCCGCCGGGGTGGGCGCGATGCAGTAGAAGGTCGCCACGTTCGCCGTCTCCAGCGGGCCGGGCGAGTCGCAGTAGGCGACCGCGACGCCCCGGGCGAACTCGGGCATCTCCTGGATCACACAGGGGTCGTCGACCAGGGTGATCAGGTCGTGGTCGCGGACGAAGTCGGTCGCCTCGTCCAGGGTGACCGAGGCGAGCGCCACGATGGTGTGGTCGTCGGGGTGCTCGGCGGCCAGCATGTCCAGCGCGCGGCGCACGGTCTCGTCGTCGGCCGGGCCGCCGACCAGCTCGACGGCCGCCGCGCGGATCTCCTCGGTGACCCGGTCCAGGTTGGCCCAGGCCCGGCGCTGGATCTCGGCGGCGCCCAGCTCGGTGTCGAGGGTGTGCCAGAGCCGCGCCTCCCAGCGGCGGCGGCCCAGACGCGGGTCCCGCCCGGGGCCGGCGTCGGCGGCCAGGCCCTGACGCAGCCACGCGACGAACTCCTCCAGCGCGGCGATCGCCGCGATGGCGGCCGGCTCGACCCGGTCGTGCAGGGCGGGCGCCTGCGCGAGCAGGGCCGGCACCTCGTCGCGGATCAGCGCCGCCGTGCCGGTGAACTGCCCGACCGCCGTCTCGGCGTGGATGCGCGGCATGTCGCGCAGCGTCGCGCGGGCGGTCGCCAGCGCGTCCGGCACCGCCGCGAGCCGGCCGGCCAGGCTGGTCAGCCGTTCCTCGACCGGGGCGTACGGGCGGGCGGCCAGCGCGTGCAGCAGCGGCCCCGGATTGTGTGCCAGCGGATCCCACTCGTGCGCGCGGATCTCGGTCCACTCGAACAGCGCCTGGTCCACGAACGAGGTGAGCAGGGCGTGGTCGACGCGCTCCTCGACGTCCAGCGCGTCCGGGTCGAGTTCGGAGAGCGCGTCCGCGGCCTCCCTCAGCATCGCCTGGTCGGCCGCGGCGGCGGTCGCGGACAGGTCCGGCAGCCGGTCGTCGTACCGGTGGTCCCCGGTGGAGGTCGCGAGCCCCGGCCGGCTCTCCAGCAACGCGTCGACGATCCGCTCGGCGAGCGGCACAAAGGATTCCACCCACCGACCCTACCGGCGGGTGGAAGCGCGGCGAATCACCCCGCCGACGTGATGGTCAACCAGCGTGGCGTTCGGCGGCGCGGATCGCGTCCGCGTAGGCGAGGGCGGCGCGGCGCAGGGCCGCCTCCGCGTCCAGGCCGGCCTCGCGGGCCGCCGCCACCGTGCCGAGCAGGCTCGCGCCGAGCCGCGCCTCCGGGTCCACCTGGGACTCCGCCAGCGGGGGCGGCACGGCGAGCCCGACCCGCCCGGCACGCTCCAGGATCTTGGCGGCCAGGGCGAGCGCGGGCTGGCTCAGCGCGATGCCGTCCAGCACCGAGTCACGCGCCTTCTCGGCCCGCTTGATCCGCTCCCAACTCGCCTCGATCTCCTCCAGGGTGCCCGCCTCGCCCTCCGCGAAGACGTGCGGGTTGCGCCGGACCATCTTGTCGACCAGGCCCCCGGCCACGTCGTCGACGGTCCACCGCCGCGCCTCGGGCAGCTCCTCGGCGAGCCGGGCGTGCAGCACCACCTGGAGCAGCACGTCGCCCAACTCCTCGCGCAGCGCGTCGGTGTCGCCGGCGCTGATCGCGTCGTACGCCTCGTAGCACTCCTCCAGCAGGAAGCCCGCGAGGCTGCGGTGGGTCTGCGCCCGCTTCCACGGGTCACCGCCCGGCGAGGCCAGCCGGTCCATCACCGCCACCGCGTCGAGCAGCCGGGCGCCCGGCGGGTCCCACGAGCCGTACATCAGCTCCAGCTCGGCCAGGCCCGGCTCGCGGGCGAGCCGCAGGCCCAGCTCCCGGGCCAGCGACTCGTCGCCGGCCGGGCCGGCCAGCCACACCACGGTGCCGTGCGCCGCCGCCGCGTCAAGCAGCGCCTGGGTGGCCGGACCGTCGACCACCGTCACCTCGGCGCCCGCCGTACGCAGCGCCGTGGTCGACTCGCTCTCCGCCCCGGTCAACACCGGATGCCGGCGTACGACGTCCCAGGCGGCGGCGGTCAGCAGCCCGGCCGGCAGCCGGGGCGAGGTGACGAGCAGGACGATCCGCGCCGGCATGCTCAGCTGTCGGCCGGGCCGGCCGCCTCCGCCCCGGCGGGCGGCAGCGGGTCGGGGGTGGAGACGTCGGTGACCGCGTCCGAGCCGGACTCACCCAGCGGCACGCTCACCGCCGGGGCGTTGCCGGCGAAGCTCAGCACCGGGAACTCCAGCGGACGGTAGCGGGGGTTGACCGTCACATCGTGCGCGGCGACCACGTCGGCCAGCGCCTTCCGGGTGGCCAGCGCGGTGCGCAACTGCTCGCCGTCGAGCTGGCGGAAGGCCACCTCGTCGGGCACGTCGGCCGGGATGGCGCCCGCCTCGCGGCCCGCCGCCACCACGTCCCGCAGCTCCTGCTCGGTCGGCGCGGCCGGGGCCCCGGTCGGCACCCCGGACAGGCAGGTGTAGAGGTCGGCCACCCGCCGCACGTAGTCGGTGTCGGGCGACAGGCCGAACTGCTGGGCGAGCTGCGCCGCCTGCACCGCCTGCCGGGGCTGGTAGTTCTTCTCCGCCGAGACCCGTGCGCAGACCTCGCTCAGCACCAGCACGCTGGCGACCTCGCCGCGCCCGGGCAGTTGCGGCGCGGGCGCCGAGGGCTGGGCGGCCGGGGTGGCGGATTCCCCCGGGGTCGGGTTCTTCGCCCGCAGGTCAGCCATGACCCCGGCGATGGCATCCTCGGTGATGCGCTGGTCGCCCACGTAGGCGGCGACACCGGGCTCGGCACGGCAACCGGAGAGGGCGACGAGGCCGAGCGCCACGCTGGCGACGGCGACAAGACGGCGAGCACGCATGACGGTCACTCTCTCATGCCGCCCGTGGCGCATGTGACGCCGCCCACCCGTCGCCCCGCTCACCGGGCCGGGGCCCCGACCACCGCCGGCTCGCCCAGCACGTCGGAGAGGAGCTGGGCGCACCACTCCAGGAGGGCCTGGTCGCGCAGTGGCTCGCCGCCGATCCGCCGGGTGCTCGGCCTGGGCACGCTGACCTGGTCGAGCGCCGACTTGTAGACCGAGTCCGGGTGGTAGCGCTTGAGCCGCAGCTGCTTCGAGTCGGGCAGCGGCAACGGGCCGAACCGGATGTGCTTGCCCTGCATCGACACGTCGGTGAGGCCGTAGCGGCGGGCCAGCAGCCGGAACCGGGCCACCGCGACCAGGTTCTGCACCGGGGCGGGCGGCTCGCCGTACCGGTCGGTCATCTCGGCGACCACCTCGCGCAGCCGCTCCTCGTCGCGTGCCTCCGCGAGCTTGCGGTACATCTCCAGGCGCAGCCGCTCCACGCCGACGTAGTCGTGCGGCAGGTGCGCGTCGACCGGGAGATCAATGCGAACCTCGGCCGCCGTGCCGTCGGACTCCGGGCGCTCCCCCTTGAACGCCTGCACCGCCTCGCCGACCATCCGCACGTACAGGTCGAAGCCGACGCCCTCGATGTGCCCGGACTGCTCGCCGCCGAGCAGGTTGCCGGCGCCCCGGATCTCCAGGTCCTTCATCGCCACGTACATGCCGGCGCCCAGCTCGGTGTGCTGGGCGATGGTGGCCAGCCGCTCGTGGGCGTGCTCGGTGAGCGGCTTCTCCGGCGGGTAGAGGAAGTACGCGTACGCCCGCTCCCGGCCCCGGCCGACCCGGCCGCGGATCTGGTGCAACTGGGCCAGGCCGAGCAGGTCGGCGCGCTCCACGATCAGGGTGTTGGCGTTCGGGATGTCGATGCCGGACTCGACGATCGTGGTGCAGACCAGGACGTCGAACTCCTTCTCCCAGAAGCCGACCATCACCTTCTCGAGCGCCTCCTCGCTCATCTGGCCGTGCGCCACCGCCACCCGGGCCTCGGGCACCAGCTCGCGGAGCTTCCGCGCCGCCTTCTCGATCGACTCGACGCGGTTGTGCAGGTAGAAGACCTGCCCGTCGCGAAGCAGCTCGCGGTGGATGGAGGCGGCCACCTGCCGCTCGTCGTACGCCCCGACGAAGGTCAGCACCGGGTGCCGCTCCTCGGGCGGGGTGGCGATGGTGGACATCTCCCGGATACCGGTGATCGCCATCTCCAGGGTGCGCGGGATCGGGGTCGCCGACATGCTCAGCACGTCGACCGAGGCGCGCATCGTCTTCAGGTGCTCCTTGTGCTCGACGCCGAAGCGCTGCTCCTCGTCGACGATGACCAGGCCGAGCGACTTGAACCGGGTGGCCGCCTGGAGCAGCCGGTGGGTGCCGATGACGATGTCGGCGGTGCCCTCGGCGGCCATCGCCAGGGTCTGCTCGGCCTCCTTCGGCGTCTGGAAGCGGGAGAGCTGCCTGATCGTCACCGGGAACTGGCTCATCCGCTCGGCGAAGGTGTTGTAGTGCTGCTGCACGAGCAGGGTGGTGGGCACCAGCACCGCCACCTGCTTGCCGTCCTGCACCGCCTTGAACGCCGCCCGGACGGCGATCTCGGTCTTGCCGTAACCCACGTCGCCGCAGATCAGCCGGTCCATCGGGACCGTCTGCTCCATGTCCCGCTTGACCTCTTCGATCGCCGCGAGCTGGTCCGGCGTTTCCTGCCACGGGAAGGCGTCCTCCAGCTCCCGCTGCCACGGCGTGTCGGGGCCGAAGTTGTGCCCCTTGGACGCCTTGCGGGCGGCGTAGAGCTGGATGAGCTGCGCCGCGATCTCCTTGACCGCCTTGCGGGCCCGGGCCTTGGACTTCTGCCAGTCCGAGCCGCCCATCTTGTGCAGGGTCGGCTGCTCGCCGCCCACGTAGCGGGAGAGCTGGTCGAGCTGGTCGGTGGGGACGAAGAGCCGGTCGCCGGGCTGGCCGCGCTTGCTCGGGGCGTACTCGATGACCAGGTATTCCCGGGACGCGCCGTTGACGGTGCGCTGCACCAGCTCGACGTAGCGGCCGATGCCGTGCTGCTCGTGCACGACGTGGTCGCCGGCCTTCAGCTCCAGCGGGTCGATGGTGTTGCGCCGCCGGCTCGGCATCCTGCGCATGTCCCGGGTGGAGGTGCCCCGCCCGCCGGTGACGTCGTTGCCGGTGAGCAGCACGAACCGGGACGCCTCGTCGACGAATCCGCTGGTCAGGTTGCCGCAGCTGACCAGCAGGTCGCCGGGGGCGGGGGCGGCCGGGATCTCCTCGGTCAGCCGCGCGCCGAGGCCGGCGTCGCGGAGCACCTCGACCGCCCGCTGGGCGGGGCCGTGCCCCTCGAAGACCAGCGCGATCGACCAGCCCTCGCCGGCCCAGCGCTTCAGGTCGTCGACGACCCGGGCGGTCTCGCCGTGGTAGAGCGGGGCGGGCTGGGCGGCCAGGGTCACCGCGATCGCGTCGTCGGGGGTGACGTCCGCCTCGGCCGGCTCGTCCTCCCAGGGCTCCCGCGCCGGGGCGGCCTCCGCCTCGGCCAGGCCGAACGGCGACAGCGTCCACCAGGGCCGGCGCAGCTTCGCGGCGGCGGCGCGGACGTCCGCCAGGGTCCGGAAGGCGGCGGCGCCGAGGTCGACCGGGGCCTGGCCGCCGACGGCGGCGGCGGCCCAGCTCGCCTGGAGGAACTCCTCGGAGGTACGCACCAGGTCGTGCGCCCGGGTGCGGATCCGCTCCGGGTCGCACAGCAGCACGTGGGTGCCGGCCGGCATGCAGTCCAGCAGCAGCTCCATCGAGTCGGCGCCGATCAGCGCCGGGGCGAGGGACTCCATGCCCTCGACGGGGATGCCCTCGGCCAGCTTGTCGAGGATCTCGGCCAGCTCCGGGTGCTCCTCGGCCAGCGCCGCGGCCCGCTTCCGCACCGACGGCGTGAGCAGCAGCTCCCGGCAGGGCGGCGCCCACAGCTGCGGCACCTGCTCGATGGTCCGCTGGTCGGCGACGGCGAAGGTGCGGATCTCCTCCACCTCGTCGCCCCAGAACTCGACCCGGGACGGATGCTCGTCGGTGGGCGGGAAGATGTCGAGGATGCCGCCGCGCACGGCGAACTCGCCCCGCTTGGTGACCAGGTCCACCCGGGCGTACGCCATGTCGGCCAGCCGGCGGGCGACCTCCTCCAGGTCGGCCTCGGCCCCGGCGGCGAGCTGCACGGGCTCCAGGTCGCCGAGCCCCTTGAGCTGGGGCTGGAGCAGCGACCGGACGGGCGCCACGACCACCCGGAGCGGGCCGGTGCGGCCGTGCGCGTCGGCCGACTCCGGGTGCGCGAGCCGGCGCAGCACGGCCAGCCGCCGGCCGACCGTGTCGGAGCGGGGCGACAGGCGCTCGTGCGGCAGCGTCTCCCAGGACGGAAAGACCGCCACCTGCTCGGGCGGGAGGAGGGCGCCCAGCGCCGAGGCCAGGTCGTCGGCCTCCCGCGTGGTGGCGGTCACGGCGAGCACGGGGCGGCCCGCGCCGCCACCCGCCCCGCCCGCCGGGGATCCGCCGCCGGCCCCGTCGCCGGCCGGGTCCGCCGCTACCGCGGCGACCGCGAAGGGGCGCAGCGCGGGCGGCGCGGTGATGTCGAGGCCGTCGACCTGCGCGGCACCGGAGCGCGCCAGGTCACGCGCCCGGGCCAGCCCGGGGTCGGCCAGGGCGGCGGAGAACAGACCGGTGAGCATGTCAATCACTTCCCGTGGGATCGCCGGCTCGGCACGCGGCAGCGCCGCACACGACAGAAGCCCCGCGTCCGTCGGGACGGGGGGTGCACGCCCGCCAGCCTATCTCGCGGCGGGGACAATCTCGCCCAGAGCCGGCGGCGACGCCGGCACGGAACCGGATCCCGCCCGGGGCGGCGCCGGGCGGGACCGGATCTTGACCGGGCGGCGCCGGGCGGGACCGGACATTGACCGGGGCCGCGCCGGGCGGAACCGGATCTTGACCGGGGCGGCGCCGGCGTGGTCGGCTTCGATCATGAGTGGGCAGTGGCGGGCACAGTTCGACGCGGAGGTCGTCTTCGCCAACGGCGGAGGGCTGCGGACCGACGGGTTCCGGCTCGACATCCCCGGCCGGGAGATCGGCGACGACGAGCTGGCGGCGCTGTTCGTCCGGCACCTCGGACTGCTGATGGTGGCCGAGGTGCGGATCAGCGGGAAGACGATCGTCCAGGAGCCGCACAAGGGCGGCCGGGGGCTGACCGGTCCGGCCGGTGCGACCGGCCCGGACGGCGGGACCGGGCGGCGGCTGGTCGAGCTGAGCCACGTGGTCACCGACGGGATGACGACCCTGCCGGGCTGGCCGGCCCCGCGGATCACCGAGTGGCTGACCCGCGAGGCGTCCCGGGCGAACTACGCCCCGGGCACCGAGTTCCAGGTGGGGCGGATCGACATGATCGCCAACACCGGCACGTACCTGGACACTCCCGCGCACCGCTACGCCGAGGGCGCCGACCTCGCCGGCACGCCGCTGGACCGCCTCGCCGACCTGCCCGGCATCGTGGTCCGGGTGCCGGCCGGCACCCGCGCGATCGACCGACTGATGCTGGCCCCGTACGACGTCGCCGGGCGGGCGGTGCTGCTGCACACCGGCTGGGACGCGCACTTCGGCACCGACCGGTACGGCGCACCGGAGGCGCCCCACCTCACCGGGGACGGCGCCCGGGCGCTGGTCGACGCGGGTGCCGCCCTGGTCGGCATCGACTCGATCAACATCGACGACATGAGCCGGGCCGCCGCCGGCGAGCGCCCCGCGCACAGCACGCTGCTGGCCGCCGGCATCCCGATCGTGGAGCACCTCACCGGCCTGGACGCCCTGCCCCCGAGCGGTTTCCGGTTCACCGCCGCTCCGCCGATGGTCGCCGGGATGGGCACCTTCCCGGTACGCGCCTTCGCCGTCCTCGGCACCTGACCTCGGCCCGCCCAGCCCCGGGTCCCCAGGGCTTCGGTGGAACGTCATGGGTGCCAGGACCGGTCGTCGACACCCATGACGTTCCACCGAGCGCGCGCCGACAGCGGCGGGGGCGGGTCAGTAGCGCACCGAGATGCGGCGTTCGACCGAGTCGACCCGGATGTCGCCGCCGTACGGGACGATGAGCTGCGGGTCGGTGTGGCCGAGGTCGACGTCGAAGACCACCACCGCGTCCGGGTTGTACGCGGCGAGCGCCCGGGTGACCGCCTCCCGCTGGGTGTCGGCCCACTCCCGCCGCCCGTCGACGGTGTGCGGCCGGTCGAAGTCCCACGCCTTCGCCCGGCCGACGAGCACCGCCGGGAACGCGGCGAGCAGCCCGCGCTCGCCCATGTTGCGCAGGATCCGGAACACCTCGGTCGCCGAGGGCATCTCCTCCGACGTCTCGACGATCAGCACCGACCCGGCCAGCTCCCCGGCCGGCGGCACCCGGTCGGTCGCCATCAGCCAGTGCAGGATCTCCAGGTTGCCGCCCCAGGTGCGCCCCTCGACCACGGCCGTCGGCCCCTGCCAGCGCCAGCCCTCCCCCGGCAGCATCTCCGGCTCGTGGGCAAGCGTCGCCGGGTCCCGCCAGTCGTTCGGCCGGTCGCCCCACTCCGGGGCCGGCGCCAGGTCGTACCAGCCGGAGGTGAAGAGCGCGGCGCGCAGCGAGTCGAACGTCAGCGGGTGCGGCCGGCCCGGCCGGCCGAGGTGCACCAGCACCGACCCGCCGTGGTACGCCACGACACCCAGCCGGTGCAGGTGGTTGAGCACGTTCGTGTTGTCGGAGTACCCGAAGTACGGCTTCGGATTGGCCCGCAGCACGGCGTCGTCCAGGTGCGGGGTGACCGTGATCAGGTCGTCCCCGCCCACGGTGGCGAGCACGGCGGTGACCGTCGGGTCGGCGAAGGCGGCGGTCAGGTCCCGCGCCCGGTCCCGGGGGTCGGCACCCGCCACCCGGGTGGTCGGGTACTCCACCGGCTCCAGGCCGAACTCCTCGCGCAGCCGGCGCAGCCCCAGCTCGTACACGTGGGGAAAGATCGCGGGCAGGCCGGCGGAGGGCGAGACGACCGCGACCCGGTCGCCGGGGCGGGGTTTCGGGGGGTAGCTCGGCGACGTCATGATCGAACGCTAGCGGGTCAATCGAACGGTTTCCGCCGGGATAACCGCGACGAAAGCCCCGAAAGCCGCCCTAGGCTGGCGGCGTGGACGAGGAGGCGCGCGACCGGCTGCGGACCCTGGGGCTGCTGCTCGGCACCCTCGTGCTCGCCACCGCGTTCATCGCCGCCTACGTCGGCGCGCTGCACCGGCCGACCCCGCGCGACGTGCCCGTCGGGGTGGCGCTCGGCGACCAGAAGGCGCGGGCCCTCCTCGACGCCGTCCGCAACCAGACCAACAAGATCAAACCTGTCGGATACGCCGACCCGGGCGCCGCCGACGACGGCCTGAGCACCCGCGAGGTGTACGGGGTGCTCGCCGCCACGGCCGAGGGCGGGCTGGCCCTGACCACCGCCAGCGCCGCCGCGCCCGCCGCGGTCGACGTCGTCGTGCAGGTGCTCTCCACCGCCGCGCGGCAGGCCGAGCTCCCGCTGCGGGTGACCGACGAGGTGCCGGTGGCCGAGACCGACCCGCGCGGGCTCGTCCCGTTCTACCTGGCGGTCGGGTACGTCCTCGGCGGGTACCTCGCCTCCACCGTCCTCGGCCTCGCCAACGGCACCGCGCCGCGCGGCCCGCGCCGGGCCGGGCTGCGGATCGCCGCGCTCGCGGCGTACAGCCTGGTGCTCGGTGCCCTCGGCGCGGTCGTGGTCGGGCCGGTCCTCGGCGTCTGGGACCACGACCTGGTCGGCGTCGCCGCCGCCGGGGCGCTGGCGGTGTTCGCGGCGGCGATGGCCGCCTCCGCCGTGCAGGGCTGGCTGGGGCTGCTCGGCACCGGGCTGGTGATCCTGCTGTTGGTGGTGCTCGGCAACCCCGGCTCCGGCGGCATCTACGCCCCCGAGTTCCTGCCCACCTGGCTGCGCGGCATGCACCGGTGGAACGTGCCGGGGCTGGCCACCGACCTGCTGAAGTCCGTCGTCTACTTCGACCGCCGGTCGACCGGCTGGGCCGTGACCGGGCTCGCCCTGTGGTGCGTCCTCGGCGCGGCCGGGCTGCTCGCCGCCAGCCTGGTCCGCGGCCGGCGCGCGGCGCCCCGGCGGCGGGGGCGTCCCGCGTCCGCAACGGACTGAGGAATGGGACGAAACCGGGACCCCCTCCTGCCGACGGGGGCGTCGTGGATACGATCCAGGGGATCGGACAGCGCTGTCCTTCGTACTCACGTAAGGAGCGCACCGTGAGCGACCAGCACGACCACGACGGTCCCGACGCCGCGCTGCGGGCCGACATCCGCCGCCTCGGCACCCTGCTCGGGCAGACCCTCGCCCGCCAGGAGGGCCGGCCGCTGCTCGACCTGGTCGAGGAGATCCGCGCGCTGGTCCGCTCCGACGCCCCGAGCGCCGCCCAGCGCCTCGCCGGCCTCGACGTCACCACCGGCACCAAGCTGGCCCGCGCCTTCTCCACCTACTTCCACCTGGCCAACATCACCGAGCAGGTGCACCGGGCCCGGGACCTGCGCCGCCGCCGGGCGATCCAGGGCGGCTGGCTGGACCAGGCGGCCAAGATGATCGCCGAGCGCGGGGTGCCGGCCGAGGAGATCGCCGCGGCGGCCCGGCGGCTGGCGGTACGCCCCGTCTTCACCGCCCACCCGACCGAGGCGGCCCGCCGGTCGATCCTGTCCAAGCTGCGCGCGATCGCCGACGAACTGGACACCGAGACCGCCAACGCGATCCTCTACGGGGCCAGCGACGAGGGCCCGGCCAACCGCCGCCTCGCCGAGCTGCTCGACCTGATGTGGCAGACCGACGAGCTGCGGCTGGACCGGCCCGACCCGACCGACGAGGCCCGCAACGCCATCTACTACCTGCGCGACCTCTACGCCGAGGCGGCGCCGCAGGTGCTCGACGACCTCGCCGACACGCTGCGCACCCTCGGCGTGGAGACCTCCCCGACCGCCCGGCCGCTGACCTTCGGCACCTGGATCGGCGGCGACCGCGACGGCAACCCGTTCGTCACCCCGACCGTGACCCGCGAGGTGCTGACCATCCAGCACGAGCACGGCATCGCGGCCACCGAGAAGGCGATGGACCACCTGATCAACGAGGTGTCCGTGTCCCGGCGGCTGCGCGGGGTGTCGCTGGACCTCTCCGCCAGCCTCGCCGCCGACCTGGACGCGCTGCCCGAGGTGGCACCCCGGTTCCGCCGGGTCAACGCCGAGGAGCCCTACCGGCTCAAGGCCCGCTGCGTGAAGGCGAAGCTGGCCAACACCCGGCAGCGGCTGCGCCAGGGCACCGCGCACGTGCCCGGCCGGGACTACCGCGGCTCGGCCGAGCTGATCGCCGACCTGGAACTGCTGCGCGCCTCGCTGGCCCGCAACTCCGGCCAGCTCACCGCCGTGGGCCGGCTGGCCTCCACCATCCGTACGGTTTCCGCGTTCGGGCTGCACCTGGCGACCATGGACGTGCGGGAGCACGCCGAGGCCCACCACGCCGTGCTGGCCCAGCTCTACGCGGCCGTCGGCGAGGTCTCCGACTACCCCTCGCTCACCCGCCTCGAACGGACGAAGCTGCTCGCCGACGAGCTGGCCGGCCGCCGGCCCCTGTCCACCCTGGACACCCCGCTGACCGAGGCGACGCGCAAGACGTTCGACGTGTTCGGCACCATCCGCGAGGCGCAGGACCGGTTCGGCAACGAGGTCATCGAGTCGTACATCATCTCGATGACCCTCGGGGTGGACGACGTGCTCGCCGCGGTGGTGCTGGCCCGCGAGGCCGGCCTGGTCGACGTGCACAGCGGCCGGGCCCGGATCGGCTTCGTCCCGCTGCTGGAGACCCCGGCGGAACTCAACGCCGGTGGCGAGCTGCTCGACGAACTGCTGTCGCTACCGGCCTACCGGGCGCTGGTCGCCGCCCGGGGCGACGTGCAGGAGGTGATGCTGGGCTACTCAGACTCCAACAAGGAGGCCGGCATCACCACCAGCCAGTGGTCCATCCACCGGGCCCAGCGGGCGCTGCGCGACGTGGCCGCCCGGCACGGCGTGCACCTGCGCCTCTTCCACGGCCGTGGCGGCACCGTCGGGCGCGGCGGCGGGCCCACGCACGAGGCGATCCTGGCCCAGCCGTACGGCACGCTGGACGGCGCGATCAAGGTGACCGAGCAGGGCGAGGTCATCTCCGACAAGTACTCGCTGCCCTCACTGGCCCGGGAGAACCTGGAGCTGACCCTCGCCGCGGTGCTCCAGGCCACGCTGCTGCACACGGGGCCCCGGCAGCCCGCCGAGATGCTGGAGCGCTGGGACGCGGCGATGGAGCTGGTCTCCGACGCGGCGTTCCGGTCGTACCGGTCGCTGGTCGAGGACCCGGACCTGCCCGCGTACTTCTGGGCCTCCACGCCGACGGAGCTGCTCGGGGCGCTGAACATCGGCTCCCGGCCGGCGAAGCGGCCCAACACCGGGGCCGGGCTCGCCGGGCTGCGCGCCATCCCGTGGGTGTTCGGCTGGACCCAGACCCGGCAGATCGTGCCCGGCTGGTTCGGGGTCGGTTCCGGCCTGGCCGCCGCGCGGGCGGCGGGGCTGGAGGACGTGCTGGCCGAGATGCACCGCAACTGGCACTTCTTCCGCACGTTCCTGTCCAACGTGGAGATGATGCTCACCAAGACCGACCTGAGCATCGCCCGCCGGTACGTCGAGACCCTGGTGCCGAAGAAGCTGCACCCGATCTTCCACAAGATCGAGGCAGAGTACGAGCTGACCAAGCAGGAGGTGCTGGCGGTGACCGCCTCGCCCGCCCTGCTGGAGAGCTCCCCGGTGCTCCAGCGCACCCTGGCCGTCCGCGACACCTACCTGGAGCCGCTGCACCACCTCCAGGTGGCCCTGCTGCGCCAGTACCGGGAGTCCGGGGCGGCGGGCCGGGCGGTGGCGACCGCGCCGGGCGGCCGGCGGGCCCCGAGCGACGGCACGGCGCTGGAGCGCGCCCTGCTGACGACGGTCAACGGCATCGCCGCCGGCATGCGCAACACCGGCTGAGGTGTAAGGAAGGGCACCTTGCTAACGGATTTTGTATAGCAAGGTGCCCTTCCTAACACGGTGACCGGCGGGAGCTCACTAGTCGCCGCCACCGCCGAAATCGCCGCCACCGAAATCGCCGCCGAAGTCGCCGCCACCGCCGAAATCGCCACCGCCGAAATCGCCGGACTGGTCGCCGCCGAAGTCGCCGGGCTGGTCGCCGTAGTCGGCGCCGTCGCCGAAGCCCTCCTCGTAACCGGCCGCGTAGCCGTAGCCCGGGTCGGCGAAAGCCGGCGAGAAGAGCGCGTCGGCGATCAGCAGGCCGCCGACCACGCCCGCGCCGGCGCCCAGCGCGGTCTTCCACCACGGCGTGGAGTACCAGCCCGCCGGCACCGGCCGGCCCTGGTAGTGCCCGCCCGGGTAGTAGTAGGGCGTGTCCCGGCCGGGCTGCGGGCCCGCCTTGAACGTCTGCCCCTGCACGTCGACCTGGCGCTCCCGGGTCAGCTCGCCGACACCCTGCGCGGCGGCCAGCGGGGGCAGCTCGGGGCCGGGGTCGATGCCCAGCGCCACCCGGGCGGCCCGGGCGTACGTCAGCCCCTCCAGCGCGGTCTCCCGGGCCAGGCGGTACTGCTGGACGGTCCGGGCCTGTTCGAGCTGACTGCCGGCCGCGTTGTAGCGCTCGCCCGCGTCGACCAGCGCCTGGCGGACCGCCGGATGGTCGCCGTGCAGGTTCATCACCTGTCCACCCAGGCGCTCGTACCAGCGTTGGGCGTCGGCCCGCACGTCGGCCAGGCTCCGCGCCTCCCGGGCGGCGCGCTCCCGCCGCCACCAGACGAACGCGCCCACCAGCAGCGCCGCCAGGATCACCACCAGCAGAATTTCCATGGCACGAACCTACCCGGGCCGGTCCGGTCGTACGCGTCTGGCAAGCTCCGGTGGTGGACATCTCGACGCTGGCCGTGGTGGTCGTCTGCCTCGCCGCCGGAGGCGCGGTGGGCTGGTACGCCGCCCGGGCCCGCTCGGCCACCGAGATCGCCCGGCTGGACGCCACGCTGCGGGCCACCCGGGAGGGCGAGGGCCGGCTGGAGCAGTCCATGCGGGCGCTGAGCTACGAGGCGACCGCGCAGTCCCAGGAGGCCGTCGCCCGGGCGGTGGCCCCGCTGCACGAGACGTTGCGCCGCTACGAGCAGCGGGTGGCCGAGCTGGAGCGGGACCGGGTCGACGCCTACGCCGAGCTGCGCGAGCAGGTCCGCACGATGAGCGCCGTCTCCGGCGAGCTGCGCACCGAGACCAAGCAGTTGGTGGCGGCGCTGCGGGCGCCGCAGGTGCGGGGCCGCTGGGGCGAGCACCAGCTGCGCCGGATCGTGGAGGCGGCCGGCATGCTGGAGCACTGCGACTTCTCCGAGCAGGTCACCGCCGCCACCGACCACCAGGGGGTCCGCCCCGACCTGGTGGTCCGGCTGCACGGGGGTCGGTCGGTGGTGGTGGACGCCAAGGCGCCCTTCGACGCCTACCTGACCGCGATGGAGGCCCGCGACGAGCGGGCCCGCGACACCCACCTCGACGCGCACGCGCGGCACCTGCGGGCACACGTCGACGCGCTGGCCGCGAAGTCCTACTGGGCCGCGTTCGACAGCACGCCGGAGTTCGTGGTGCTCTTCGTGCCGGCCGATCCGTTCCTCGACGTCGCGTTGCAGCGCGACCCGACGCTGCTGGAGCACGCGTTCGCCCGCAACGTGGTGCTGGCGACGCCGGCCACCCTGGTCGCGCTGCTGCGCACCGTCGCCTACTCGTGGCGGCAGGAGGCGCTGGCCCGCAACGCGGTGGCGGTGCACTCGCTGGCCCGCGAGCTGTACGGCCGACTGTCCACGTTGGGCGACCACGTCGGCAAGCTGGGCGCGTCGCTGGGCGGGGCGGTGACCGCGTACAACCGGGCGGTGGGGTCGCTGGAGGCCCGGGTGCTGGTCAGCGCCCGTAAGCTCGCCGAGCTGGGAGTCTCCGACCAGGAGCTGACCGCGCCGGCGCAGATCGAGCTGGCCCCCCGCCAGCCGCAGGCCCCGGAGCTGCTCGGCACCGCCGACGCGCCGACCGGTCGGTCGACACTGGACTGACGGGCGATTCCTATCACCTCTGATATGACAATGCGCATTCGCGCACGTCACGAAGTGGTCACAACGTACTCGTCGGTAGTGACACCGACCTGCGCCACCACGAAGGATTTTGGCCACGCGTGCCCTGCATCTGAGGGCCCTGTTCTCTGGAGGAAAGAGAACGTGAGCAAACCCCGAAACCTGAGCCGGCGTACCTCCGCCGCGCTCTTCGCGTCGGTCGTGGCGGCCAGCGCCGTGACCGTCGCGGGCGGAGCCGCGACCGCGAGCGCCGCACCCACCGCCGCCCCCGACGCCTCGCAGGCCACCCCCGTCGAGGCCCTGGGCTCGCACGACGCCAAGCTGCTCGCCGAGGCGGAGGCGAAGAAGGCCCCGACCGTCACGCTGATCGTCGCCACCGAGAAGGGCGAGGCGAAGGACGTCGCGGCCGACCTCAAGGCGCTCGGCGCCGCGGTCACCGAGCGGTACGACAGCATCGGCTACGTCCTGGCCAAGGTCCCCACCTCCAAGGTGGTCAAGGCGGCCACGCTGCCCGGCGTCTCCGCCGTGGACCTTGACGAGACCATTCAGCTCCCCGACCCGACGCCCGAGGTGGCCCCTGGCGGCAAGAAGGCGGCGAAGCAGGCCGCGACCCTGCCCGGCCCCGGCGCCGACACCCCGGCCGCGAACCCGTACATGCCGACGCACGAGACCGGCGCGGTCTCGTTCGTGAAGCAGCACCCGGAGTGGGACGGCCGCGGCGTCACGATCGGCATCATGGACTCCGGTGTGGACCTGGGCCACCCGGCGCTGCAGCAGACCACCACCGGCGAGCGGAAGATCGTCGACTGGGTCACCGCGACGGACCCGTTCGAGGACGCCACCTGGCGCGCCATGATCACCGAGGTGACCGGCCCGTCGTTCACCGCGTCCGGCGCGACCTGGAAGGCCCCGGCCGGCACCTACCGGTTCAACCGGTTCGCCGAGTCGGTCACCACCAACAGCGACCCGGCCGGTGACGTCAACCGCGACGGGGACCGGACCGACGCGTTCGGCATCCTCTACGACCCGGCCACCCACAACATCTGGGTCGACGCCAACCAGAACAACGACTTCACCGACGACGCCCTGATGCGGCCGTACAAGGAGAAGTTCGACGTCGGCCACTTCGGCACCGACAACCCGGCGACCCCCGTCGCCGAGCGGATTCCGTTCGTCGTGGAGTACCGCGAGGACGTGGACACCGCCCCCCTCGGCGGCCCCGGCCTGGTCGACTACGTCAACATCGGCATCGTCGAGAGCACCCACGGCACCCACGTCGCCGGCATCACCGCCGCCAACGACATGCTCGGCAACGGCGCCTTCGACGGTGCCGCGCCCGGCGCCAAGCTCGTCTCCGCCCGCGCCTGCTCGTGGGGTGGCGGCTGCACGTACGCCGCCCTCACCACCGGCATGGCCGACCTGGTGATCAACCGCAAGGTCGACGTGATCAACATGTCGATCGGCGGCCTGCCGGCGCTGAACGACGGCAACAACGCCCGCGCCGAGCTCTACAACAACCTGATCACCACCTACGGCGTGCAGATGTTCATCTCGGCCGGCAACTCCGGCCCGGGCCTGAACACCATCGGCGACCCGTCGGTGGCCGCCAACGTGGTCAGCGTCGCGGCGAGCATCAGCAAGGACACCTGGCTGGCCAACTACGGCTCCGTGGTGGCGCAGAAGAACGCGCTGTTCAACTTCTCCTCCCGTGGCCCGCGCGAGGACGGCGGCGTCAAGCCGAGCATCGCCGCGCCCGGCTCCGCCATCTCCACCGCGCCGACGTGGCAGCTCGGCAACCCGGTCCCCGAGGCCGGCTACCCGCTGCCCCCGGGCTACGCGATGCTGAACGGCACCTCGATGGCCTCCCCGCAGGCCGCCGGCGCCGCCGCCCTGCTGCTGTCGGCCGCCAAGGCGACCGACAAGGGCGTCACCCCGGCCGCGCTGCGCCGGGCGATCTACTCGTCGGCCAACCCGATCAAGAACGTCCCGACGTACGCCCAGGGCTACGGCATGTTCGACGTGGCGGGCGCGTGGAAGCTGCTGCGCAAGGGTGTGGAGACCCGCTCCTACACCTCCGCCGCCCCGGTCTGCACCGTGCTCTCCGGGCAGCTCGGCACCCCGCACCGGGGCACCGGCGTCTACAACCGCTGCGGCTCCGCCGACGGCGGGCACCGGGTCGGCCAGTCGAAGACCTACCAGGTCGAGATCACCCGTACCAGCGGGCCGGCCGGCGCCGTGAAGCACGTGGTGGGCCTGCGCGGCAACGACGGCACCTTCAAGGCGCCGAAGACCGTCTCGCTCCCGCTGAACAAGACCGTCACCGTCACGGTCACCGCCAAGCCCGCCACCGCCGGCGCGCACGGGGCGATCATGACGATCGACGACCCGCGCACCTCGGTCATCGACTTCGAGGTCTCCACCGTCGTCGTGGCCTCTAACGACGTGGCGAAGCCGGACTTCTCCTTCTCGGCCGAGGGCTCGGTCGACCGGAACGGCTTCACCTCGTACTTCGTGACGGTGCCGCCGGGCGCCGGTGCCCTGCAGGTGAACCTGTCGGGCATCGCCACCGGTTCGCAGACCCGGTTCATCGCGTTCAACCCGTACGGCGTCCCGGTGGAGAGCACCTCCAGCCTCGCCTGCTACACCAACTTCTCCGACGCCAACGCCTGCAAGCCGCAGGAGCGCGACTACCAGAACCCGATCGCCGGGGTCTGGGAGATCGAGGTGGAGTCCCGCCGGACCTCGCCGTCGCTGAACAACCCGTACCAGCTCACGGCGCGGGTGCAGGGCGTCGCGGTCGAGCCGGCCGTGGTCGAGCTGCCGTCGGTCGCCGCCGGTGCGGCGACCCCGGTGACCTGGTCGCTGACCAACACCTTCGGTCCGGTCGCGGTGGCCGGCCAGGGCGGCCCGCTCTCCAGCGTGCACGCCGAGCGGCCGACCATCGCCGAGGGCGCCTCGCAGGAGTTCACCGTGGAGGTGCCGGCGGGCGCGACCCGCTTCACCGCCCGGATCGGCAACCCGGCCAGCGCCGCCGCCGACCTCGACCTCTACGTCTTCCGGGGCGCCACGGAGGTCGGCCGGGCCGCCGACGGCGACTCGGAGGAGGCCGTGACCATCAACAACCCGGCGGCGGGCACCTACCGGGTGGTCGTCGAGGGTTACGCGGTCGACGGGGCCGGTGGCAGCACCGCCTACGACTACCAGGACTCGTTCTCCGCCGCGGCGCTGGGCAACCTCTCGGCGCCGGCCACCCCGCTCACCCTCGCCAACGGCGCCACCGCCACCCTGACCGGCACGGTGACCGCCCAGGCGACCCCGGCCGCCGGCCGGGCGCTCTTCGGTGAGCTGTCCGTGGTGACCACCGAGGGCGCGGTCGTCGGCCGCGGCGCCGTCTCCATCGGCACCGTGAGCTGACCCGTCCCGCACCGGAACACCGGAGCCCGCCCCCACCGTCGGGGGCGGGCTCCGCCCGTTTCCGGCCTTCGATGTCGCGCTGACTGTCCCACGCGCGTGCGGCGGTCTGTCCCGAGCGCGTACGGCGATCAGTCCCGGCCGCGTGCGGCGCCCTGCCGCCGGCCGCGTACGGCGGTCAGCCCGAGCGGGTACGGCGCCCTGCCCCCGGCCGCGTGCGGCGCTCGGAAGGCCCGCGCGGGCTCAGCCGCGGCGGGCGGTTTCGACCTGGAAGGGCGTGCCCTGCTGGCAGGTGGTGAGCAGGCCGGGCTGGACCCGACCGGTGACGGTCACCTTCGCGCCGGGCGTCAGCACGTCGCGCGGGCCGCCGATCAGCAGGTAGTTGTCGAGCAGCAGGCAGTTGGGCTCCACCCCGGGGGTGACGGTCCCGGTGAGCGTGGTCCCGCCCGCCGGCGGCGACGAGGGCGGCCGGCCGGGGGGCCTCGTGGGTGGCGGCAGGACGGGACCGGTCGCGTCGTCGCTGGTCGGCGGGCCGCCGGGGGTGGTCGGTTCCGGGCTGGGCGGGGTGGTCACTGGGGCTCCCGTCGGACTCGGGGTGGGGATGCCGCCGCCACCGTCCTGACCGCCGCAGGCGCTCAGCGCCACGCAGACGGCCAGCGCGGAGACGGCGAGCCGAAAGGTCCTCATACCCGTATCGGACGCACCGAAGCCCCGCGCCGTTCCCTGCCGGGTCAGCCGCGCGCCGCGGCAGCCGCCTTCATGTCCCGCTTGAGTTCCTGGGGCAGCGAGAAGGTCAGCCGCTCGTTGGCGGTCACCACCTCGTCCACGTCGGTGAACCCGCGCGCGGCGAGGTGGGCGAGCACCTCCTGCACCAGCTCGTCCGGGACGCTGGCGCCCGAGGTCAGCCCGACCGTGCGCGCCCCCTCCAGCCAGGCGTCGTCGATCTCGTGCGCGAAGTCGACAAGGTGACCGGCCCGCGCGCCGGCGTCCAGGGCGACCTCGACGAGACGTACGGAGTTGGAGGAGTTGCGCGAGCCCACGACGATCACCACGTCGCACTCCGGCGCGATCTCCTTGACCACGTGCTGCCGGTTGGAGGTGGCGTAGCAGATGTCGTCGCTGGGCGGCGACTGGAGCATCGGCAGCCGCTTCTTGAGCCGGGCCACCGTCTCCAGCGTCTCGTCGACCGAGAGGGTGGTCTGGGAGAGCCAGACGACCTTGTTCGGGTCGCGGACGGTGATCTTGTCAGCGTCCTCCGGGCCGTCCACGAGCTGGATGTGCTCCGGGGCCTCGCCGGAGGTGCCGATGACCTCCTCGTGCCCCTCGTGGCCGATCAGCAGGATGTCGTAGTCCTCGGCGGCGAACCGCTTCGCCTCCTGGTGCACCTTGGTGACCAGCGGGCAGGTCGCGTCGATCGCCTTGAGCGAGCGCGTGCGGGCCTGCTCGTAGACCTCCGGCGCCACGCCGTGCGCGGAGAAGATGACGGTGGCGCCCTCCGGCACCTCCTCGTTCTCCTCCACGAAGATCGCGCCCTTGGCCTCCAGGGTCTGCACGACGTGCTTGTTGTGCACGATCTGCTTGCGCACGTAGATCGGGGCGCCGTAGAGCTTGAGCGCCTCCTCCACGGTCTGCACCGCGCGGTCCACGCCCGCGCAGTAGCCGCGGGGCTTGGCCAGGAGCACGCGCTTGCCGGTCCGGGACGTCGCTTCAGCCTGAGTCACCCGCCCATCGTACGTGCCGCCCCGGAACGCGACATCGGCTGCGACCGCCGCCACAGGCGCGACCCGAGCCTGGCACCATGGGTGGCCTGGTCTCCGTGATCGAGCCGATGTTCACCCTCGGCGCGCCGGGCTTCCCGGTGGCCCACGACACGCCGTCGGCGGGGCAACAACTTCATGATCGACCGAGCCCGGACGGCGGGCCGTAGGGTGGGCGGGTGAGCACAGGCGAGGTGGGGCGGAGCACGTCCGAGGAGCCGTGGCCGGTCCGGGTGGTCAGCCAGAAGGTCGGTGCCTGGATCGCCCGGCTGGGCTGGGTGTGGGTCGACGGGCAGGTGGCGCAGATCAGCCGCCGGCCGGGCGCCACCACCGTCTTCCTCACCCTGCGGGACCCGTCGGCCGACCTGAGCCTGACCGTCACCACCAACCGGGACGTCCTCGACGCCGGCGCGCCGGAGCTGCGCGAGGGCGCCCGGGTGGTGCTGCACGCCAAGCCGGAGTTCTACGCGGCCCGAGGCACGCTCAGCCTGCGCGCCGACGAGATCCGGCAGGTCGGCCTCGGCGAGCTGCTGGCCCGGCTGGAGAAGCTCAAGAAGCTGCTCGCCGCCGAGGGGCTCTTCGACCGGGCCCGCAAGCGCCGGCCGCCGTTCCTGCCCAACCGGATCGGGCTGATCACCGGCCGCGCGTCGGCCGCCGAGCGGGACGTGCTGACCAACGCCCGCCGGCGCTGGCCGGCCGTGGAGTTCCGCACGGTCAACGTGGCCGTCCAGGGGCCGAGCGCGGTCCCGCAGATCGTCGACGCGCTCAAGGTGCTGGACGCCGACCCGTCCATCGACGTGATCATCATCGCCCGGGGCGGGGGCGGCATCGAGGACCTGCTCCCCTTCTCCGACGAGGCACTCTGCCGGGCGGTCTTCGCCTGCCGTACGCCGGTGGTCAGCGCGATCGGCCACGAGACGGACGCGCCGCTGGTCGACTACGTCGCCGACCTGCGCGCCTCCACGCCGACCGACGCGGCCAAGCGGGTGGTCCCCGACCTCACCGAGGAGGTACGCCTCATCCGGCAGGCCCGGCACCGCCTGGAACGCGCGGTGCGCAACCTCGTCGACCGCGAGTCGCACCGGCTCGACGGGCTGCGCTCCCGGCCGGTGCTGGCCCGCCCGCAGGTGATGGTCGACCAGCGGGCCACCGACCTGACCGGGCTCCGCCAGCGGGCCGGGCGCTGCCTGGACCACCGGCTCGCGGCCGCCGACGACGACCTGCGGCACACCCTGGCCCGGCTGCGCGCCCTCTCGCCGGCGGCCACCCTGGAGCGGGGCTACGCGATCGTCCAGCGGGCCGACGGGCACGTCGTGCGGGCCGCGTCCGAGGTGGACAAGGGCGACCCGCTGCGGGTCCGGCTCGCCGACGGCGAGCTGGCCGCCACGGTCGACGGCTGAACGGAGAGGGCAGGCACGATGTGGTGGGATGGCAGCGATGACTGACGAGAAGAAGGACGAGCGCCTCAGCTACGAGCAGGCCCGCGCCGAGCTGGCGTCGGTGGTCGAGCGGCTGGAGGCCGGCGGCACGACGCTGGAGGAGTCGCTGGCGCTCTGGGAGCGCGGCGAGAAGCTGGCCGAGGTCTGCCAGCGCTGGCTCGACGGCGCCCGCGCCCGGATCGACGCCGCCCGCCAGGAGCCCGCGTCCTGAGGTTCCCGCGCGTCGATCACGGGGTTCGTGGGAACGGGACGTCACCCGCACGAACCCCATGATCGACGCGGCGCGCGTCAGTTGAACAGGTTGTACAGCTCGGCCGGCGCCTCGACCACCTGGTCCGCCGGCGGCTTCTGCGCGGCGGTGGCGTTGCCGTAGTCCGAGTAGGTGATCCGGAGGTCCTGCGCCTTCGTCTGGCCGGCGGCCGGGATCTGGATGACCATCTCGCTGAGCCGCCCCTGCGGGTCGAGCTTCGCGGTGAACGGCACCGACTTCGCCTGCGCCCCGAGGGCCGTGATCACCGCCGGGTCCACCGAACCCGCCTGCGCCGCCTTCGAGACGTCGAGGGTGCCGGCGTATGCGCCCTCGCCCGTCTGCCGCACCTCGGTGATGCCCTGGGTCAGCACCTCGCTGCCCGCCGGGTCGACCTTGTCGAAGTCGAAGCCGAGGTTCCGGTTTCCCTTGATCCGGGTCTGGTCGAGGTGCTGGTACTTGCCGAGGTTCAGCTTCTGCACGCCCGGCAGGCTGCCCGCGGTCGTGCCGCCGAGGTCCAGCTTCACCCAGCTGTCCGGCTTGGCGTGGATGAGGTCGAGCTTCATGAAAAGGTCGTCGGTCGGCTGGCCGATCGTCACCCGCATCTCGGCGCTCTGGCTGGGCTCGTGCACCTGCCCCTCGGCGGTGGAGCCGGCGCCGGACATGGTGAACCGGAAGTTGCCGTTGCTGATCTCGCGGGTGGAGGCCAGCAGCGCCTGCTTGGCGTCCCCGGGGACCGGGGTCGCGGCGCCGGAGGCCGCCGCCGTGCCGGACGCCGACACGGACGGGGAGGCGGACGAGCCCGCCTCCGGTGTCCCGCTGGCGTTGCAGGCGGCCAGACCGGGAGTGAACAGCGCGGCGGCCACCAGGCCGGCGCTGAGGCGTCGAACAGTCATGCGTGTCTCCCACGTGGGTCACCCGACGCACCCTGGCGGCGCCGGAAACCGGGCGACGCGCCGCGTCGGCGGCGTCGCGCGAGCCCGGGGGCGGCCGCCGGAGCGGCCGGGCGGGCCCGCTTCCCTGTTGTTCCCTGCCGTCGCGTCGCACAATCACCGGTCTGTCCGGTTGCCCCGGTCGGGTGACCTCCGAACGCGGAAACGGGCGGTCGGCGGCCGCCGCTACCGGATCGACCCGGCCAGGTGTCGCAGCTCGTTGTCCCGGGCGTCGCCGACCACGATCACCGTCCGGTTCGGTTCGAGCAGCACGAGCGCCTGCTCGTTGGCCCGGGCGGTGTACCGCTGCCAGGTGCGCCCGCCGAGGTCGGTCTGCCCCTGGGGCTGCCCCTCGGCGGTCAGCTCGGCCGGCAGCAGCCGCTCCGGCGGCACGCTGCTCTGCACCAACTGGGCGCCCCGCCCCTCCGGGGTGAGGTAGCCCAGGCGCAGGCTCGCCCCGCCCTCGACCGTCTGGAAGGTCGCGTTGACCGTCCGCCACCCGTCGCCCAGCTCCCCCGGCTCGCTGACCGGGAACGCGTTGGCGGCCCGGGCCGACTCGACGGCGGGCGCCGGGTCGACCGTGACCGGCTGGTCGCCGCCGAGGAACCCCCGGTAGAAGGCGAGCAGCAGGGCGATCGGGACCAGCAGCACGAGCAGCGAGAGCGCCATGTCCTTCGGCGACCGCTCCGACTTGCGGGCGTCGACCGCGGGCGGCGGCGCGGGCAGCTCGCCCGTCTCCGCCGCGCCGCTGCCCGGTGCGGCCCCCGGCGCGGCGGGTGGCTCCACCAGTGCCGGCTCCCCCTCCGGTACGGCGGCGGCCGGGGTCGGGGCGACCGGCGGCTGACCGTCCGGCGGCGTCGAGTCGGCGGGTACGCGATCGGCAGGCTGTGCGGGTTCCACCCCGCCATCTTCCCGCACCGCCCGACCGGCCGTATCCGGGCCATCACCGCCCCGGCACGGCGCGCGGTCAGCCATCGTGTGAGGATCAGCGACACAGCCGGCAGCGGCGACGCCGCACCCTGCCGCCCCGCAACGTCGCGAGGAGGAGCCGTCATGACGAACACCACCAGGACGCGGATCCCACAGGATCTCGACCGCAACCTCGCCCTCGACCTGGTCCGGGTCACCGAGGCCGCGGCGATGGCCGCCGGCCGCTGGGTCGGCCGGGGCGACAAGGAGGGCGGCGACGGGGCCGCCGTCGACGCGATGCGCAAGCTGATCAACTCGATCCCCATGCGGGGCGTCGTGGTGATCGGCGAGGGCGAGAAGGACAACGCGCCGATGCTCTTCAACGGCGAGGAGGTCGGCGACGGCACCGGGCCGGAGGTGGACGTCGCGGTCGACCCGATCGACGGCACCACGCTGATGAGCAAGGGCATGCCGAACGCCCTGGCCGTGCTCGCGGTCGCCGAGCGCGGGGCCATGTTCGACCCGAGCGCCGTGTTCTACATGGAGAAGCTCGCCGTCGGCCCGGCCTACGCCGACGTGGTGGACATCAACGCCGGGGTGGCCGACAACCTCCGGCGGATCGCCAAGGTCAAGGGCACCGACATCTCCGAGGTGACGGTCTGCGTCCTGGACCGGCCCCGGCACGACGACCTGGTGGCGCAGATCCGGCGCGCCGGGGCGGGCATCCGCTTCATCTCCGACGGCGATATCGCGGGCGCCATCGCCGCCGCCCGCGGCGAGTCGGACGTCGACGTGCTGATGGGCATCGGCGGCACCCCGGAGGGGATCACCGCGGCCTGCGCCCTCAAGTGCATGGGTGGGGTGATGCAGGCCAAGCTCTGGCCGCGCGACGCCGAGGAGCGGGAGAAGGCGCTCGCCGCCGGGCACGACCTGGACCGGGTGCTCACCACCGACGACCTCGTCACCGGTGACAACTGCTTCTTCGTGGCGACCGGGGTCACCTCCGGCGACCTGCTGCGCGGCGTCCGCTACCGGGCCGGTGGGGCGTACACCCAGTCGATCGTGATGCGCTCGAAGAGCGGCACGATCCGGGTGATCGACTCGTACCACCGGTTGGAGAAGCTGGCCCTCTACTCGGCGGTGGACTTCGACGGTCGCCCCCTGGCCGAGCAGGAGTGACCGCCACCGGGACGATGGCCCCGCCGGCCCCGTCGGCGACCCGCCGGATCGCCGGCGTGGGCCTCGCGACCGCCTCCGGGGTCGCCGTGGCCGTGCAGTCCCGGATCAACGGCGAATTGGGCGTACGCCTGTCGGACGGCATCGCCGCCGCGGTGGTCTCGTTCGGGGTGGGCCTGCTTCTGCTGCTGGTGCTGGTTCCCGCCACCCCGGGCGGGCGGCGGGGGCTGGTGGCCCTGCGTGGCGCGCTGGCCGACGGCACGCTGCGGCCGTGGCAGTGCCTCGGCGGGGTGTGCGGCGCCCTGCTGGTGGCCGCGCAGGGGCTGACCATCGGCACCCTCGGCGTGGCCGTCTTCACCGTGGCGGTGGTCGCCGGCCAGTCCGGCAGCAGCCTGGCCGTCGACCGGGCCGGTCTCGGCCCGAACGGGCGCCAGCCCGTCACCGCCCAACGGCTGGCCGGCGCGGCGCTGACCGTGGTCGCCGTCCTGCTGGCCGTCGGCGACCGGCTCGGCGACCCGGGCACCCTCGGGCTGGCGCTGCTGCCGCTGCTCGCGGGGGTGGCCATCGCCTGGCAGCAGGCGGTCAACGGTCGGGTGCGGATGGCCACCGGCAGCGCCATGACGGCCACGCTGGTCAACTTCACCGCCGGAACGACGGCCCTGCTGGCGACCTTCGCCGTCGACGTCGCCGTCCGGGGCTGGCCGGCGGGCGACCTGCCCACCGAGCCCTGGTTCTACGTGGGTGGGCCGATCGGGATCGTGTTCATCGCGATCGCCGCCGCGATCGTCCGGTTCACCGGCGTGCTGCTGCTCGGCCTGGCCACCATCGCCGGTCAGATCGTCGGCGCCGTGCTGCTGGACGTGCTGCGGCCCACGACCGCCTCCCACCCGAGCCTCACCACCCTGCTCGGCGCGGCGCTGACCATGGTCGCGGTCCTCGTCACGGCGCTCGCCCCGGCCGCGCCCCGCCGGTCGGCCCGCTGACCGCCTGCGGGCCGCCCCCCCGCTGCCGCTGGTCACCGGGCACGGAGGGCGGTGACGGTCTCGGCGAGCACCTCGTCGAGCGGGGTGGGATCGATGCCGAAGGTCGCGGTGGCCGCGGTGGAGTCCAGCACGAACGGCCGGTCGAACTGGTAGGCCATCTCCCGCATCTCCTTCGCCGTCGGGTCGAACAACCCGCCCAGCCACAGCACCGGCCCGGGCATCCGGGCGAGCTTCGGAGCCGGCGCGCCGGCCAGCGCCGCCGCGCGGGCGGCCAGCTCGCGCAGGGAGACCGCCGGCGGCGTCGGCACGTGCCACGCGCGACCCCAGCCGCGTTCGTCGCCGGCCGCGGTGACCAGCGTCCGGGCCACGTCGCCCACGTACGTCCAGCTGTGCGGGGCGTCCAGGTCGGCGGGGACCAGTGCCCGCCGGCCGGCCAGCACCTGGGGCAGCACCAGCAGGGTGGGCACCGACTGCACGCCGGCGCCGAGGTAGTCCGAGCCCCGCACCTCGGTGACCCGCACCCGGCCCGCCTCGTGGGCGGCGAGCGCCTCGGCCCACATCCGGGCCCGGACCTGCCCCTTCACGCTGCTCGGCCGCAGCGGCGTCGCCTCGGTCATCGGCGCGTCGACGGGGCCGTAGCCGTAGAGGTTGCCGACGGTGGCGAGCACCGCTCCGCTTCGCTCGGCGGCGGTGAGCAGGGCCGTGGCCAGCGGCGGCCAGTCGGTGGTCCACCGGTGGTAGGCCGGGTTGGCGCAGTTGTAGAGCGCCGCCGCGCCGCTGGCCGCCGCGGTGAGCCGGTCGGCGTCGGTGGCGTCCGCGGCGATCCGCTCGATCGCCGGGTGCTCCGGCCCGCCGCCCCGGCGGGTCACCAGCCGCACCCGCTCGCCCCGTCCGGCGAGCAGGCGGGCGGTGGCGGTGCCGACGGGGCCGGCGCCGACGATCACGTGCAGTGCCATCAGGGGTCACCTTTCATAGCAGCGATTTCATTCGAGAGCAGTGCTCTCGCTCGGTGCCAGCATGACCCATGGCCACACTCCGAGTCAAGAGCACCGCTCTCGGTTTTGATCTGCGCTCTCATTCGTGGCAGGGTGGAGGCATGGCTGCACCCTCGATCCGCGCCCGGGTCCGCGCCGAGATGATCGACGAGATCAAGGCCGTGGCCCGGCGACACCTCGCCAGCGACGGCGCCAACCTGTCGCTCCGGGCGGTCGCCAGGGACATGGGCATGGTCTCGTCGGCGATCTACCGCTACTTCCCCAGCCGCGACGACCTGCTGACCGCGCTGATCATCGAGGCGTACGACGCGCTCGGCGAGGCCGTGGAGGCGGCCGACGCCGGATGCGACCGCCTCGACCTGCGGGGACGCTGGCACGCCGTCTGCCGGGCGGCCCGCGACTGGGCGCTCGCCCGACCCGCCGAGTACGCCCTGCTCTACGGCAGCCCCGTGCCCGGATACGCCGCCCCGGACGACACCATCGGCCCCGCCCAGCGACCGCCGCTGGCCCTGATCGGCATCCTCCGCGACGGGTTCGGCGACGATCGGCTCGACCCGCCACCGGCCGCCGAGGTGACCGAGCCGCTCCGCGCCGACCTGGCGGACCTGGCCGGGATGCTGGGCGGCGAGCTGCCCGAGGCGCTGCTGGCCCGGGGCATGGCCGGCTGGACCCAGCTCTTCGGGCTGATCAGCTTCGAGCTGTTCGGCCGGATCAACCGGATCCTCCCGCACCGGGACGCGTACTTCGACCACCAGACGGCCCTGATGGCCGACCTGATCGGGCTTCCCCGAGCGGACTGAGCCGATCCCGTACGACGGTCAGCGGGGCGGCGGGGTAACGGGCGGCGCCGGCCACGGCGGATCGACCGGCTCGGCGGGCGCGCCGACCAGCCGGGCCGCCCGCCAGCCCAGCAGCAGCCCCGGCACGGCGGCCGCCACCGCGAGCAGGACGGCCGTGCGGGCGTACGCGGGTCGGCCGTAGAGCCAGCCGACCAGGGGAAGCGCGGTCAGCGCCAGGGTCAGGGCGGTGGCCAGCAGCACCTCCAGGGTCCACCGGTGGGGCATGGCCGGTGACCGGGCGGGCGCGACGGCCATCGGCAACATGCCGAGCAGGACCACGAACAACGCGACGACGGCCACCTGCGAGAGGGGCCACGCGCCCGACCAGACCACGGCCAGCAGTGCCCCGGCGACGGCGCCGAGCGCCGCCAGGCAGGCCGGCTGCCAGGGCCCGGTGCCGGCCCGGAGACCCGCCCGGACGCCCGACACGGCGAGCACCGACACGCCCAGCACGAGCCCCACGAGCAGGGCCAGGAGCGGATCGGCGCCCCGATCCGCCGGGGTGCTCCGGCCGAGTGCCGGCGGGCGCCCGTCGAACGGGTATCCGCCCACCCGGTCGTCGAGGAAACCGAGCCGCTCCCAGTTCCCGTCGGGCCCGCGGAGGGCGAAGCCGTCCCGACCGTTGGCCACCAGCACCACGTGCCGGCCGTCGCCGGTGTCCTGCACGGTCAGCTCCTGCGCGGTCAGCCGCTCCCCGTCCGGCCCCGGGTCCGGGTACTGCCGGATCAGGATGGCGCGCTGCGCCTCGCTCGCCCCCCAGGCCGGTCGCCAGCTCCGGCCCCCGTCGTCGCTCTGCTCCACCCCGAGCCGGCCGGGGACCACCCGGTAGCAGCGCGTCGGCATGACGGTCGAGCAGCCCCGGCTGACCGGACCGGCGACCGCCCTCGTCGTGCCGGTCAGCGACTCGTCCTCGCCCGTCGTCGGGTCGCGCCACGTCGCCCCCGCGTCGTCGCTCACCCGCCAGGAGACGGCACCGGAAGCGTGCGCGCCGTTGCCGCTGCCGATGCCGGCCGCCAGCCGCCCGTCCAGGACCGCCGCGCGGACGGCGTCGGGATAGTGGACGGCGCTGGTGGCCGCCACCGCCAGCGTCGCCGCCGGCAACAGCACGAGCAGGCGGACCAGCCGCGCGGACCGCCTCCGCACCGGCTCTCGTCGCGCTCGGGACCAACTCCACGCCGCGAGGGCCAGCGCCGGCAGGGCGAGCAGGTCGGTGCGGTCCGCCCGCACCAGCGAGGGCCCGCTGACGGCGCTCCAGAGCGCCGACGCGCCGGCGGCGGCGTACGCGCTGGACTTGACCGCGACGAAGCCGGCGGCGACGAGACCGAGCCCGAGCCCGGCGGCGGTGCGGGCCGGCAGGCGCGGCGCCAGCAGGGTCAGCAGCACCGCGACCAGCGGCGGCGCGAGAACCAGTCCGGCGACGTCGCTGAGCTTCCCGGTCAACGTGCCGGGAAGGGCCGCCTTGAGCAGGTGGTCGTTGACCACGAGGAGGACGAGGGCGGCGACCGTCGCGGGGTGCCCCAGCCAGGCCAGGGTCGCCGGCGCGCCGTCGCGGCGCGGGGGCGGAGCGCTCATCGCCCCACGGTCGCAGCAATCGATCTCGATCCGGCCACGGCCGGGGCAGCATCCGGTACCGGTGCGTCAGGTGCCGTCGGAGGAGTGCCCGGGGAAGAGGTGCGCGGTCGGGTCGATGGCCACGGCCGCGTTGTTCACCGCCGTGGCGGCCTCGCCGAAGCCGGTGGCGATCAGCCGCACCTTGCCCGGGTATTCCGTGATGTCGCCGGCCGCGAAGACCCGGGGCAGGTTCGTCGCCATCGCGCTGTCGACCACGATGTGCCGGCGGTCGAGCCGCAGCCCCCACTCGGCCAGCGGGCCGAGGTCGGCGGTGAAGCCGAGGGCGGCGACCACCGTGTCCACCGGCAGCAGCTCGGCGGCGCCGCCGCGTACGGTGATCTCGGCGCCGGTGACCGCGCCGTCGCCGTGCAGCCCGGTCACCTCCGCGTTGACGATCACGCGCACCGGCAGCTCCAGCACCCGGGCGACGGTGGCGGCGTGGGCGCGGAACTTCTCCCGTCGGTGCGCCAGCGTCACCGAACGGGCCAGCGGCTGGAGCGTCAGCGCCCAGTCGAAGGCGGAGTCCCCGCCGCCGACGATCAGCACGTCCCGGCCGGTCAGCTCGGTCGGCTGCGGTACGAAGTAGACGACCCCCGTGCCGGCGAAGTGCTCCGCCACCGGCAGCGGGCGGGGCGTGAAGCTGCCCAGCCCGCCGGTGACGATCACCGCCCCGCAGCCGAGCTGCTCGCCTCCGGCGAGGCCGAGCACCGGCCGCCCGTCGGCGTACGAGAGCTTCTCGGCGCGGGCGCCGAGCAGGTAGAGCGGGTCGAAGGGCGCCGCCTGGGCGACGAGGTTGGCGACCAGGTCCCGCCCTTTGACCGCCGGAAAGCCGGCCACGTCGTGGATCAGCTTCTCCGGGTACATGGCGGTGATCTGGCCGCCGGGCTCGGGCAGCGCGTCGACGACCGCCACGGAGAGCCCGCGGAAACCGGCGTAGTACGCCGCGAAGAGCCCGGCCGGACCGGCCCCGATCACCGCGACATCGACCTCACGCATGGCGTACCGTCGCTTTCCGCTCACGGGTCAACGCGTGCTGATCCCGACGGTAGGGCCGGCGGTGCGCCCCGGGCAAGCATGTCCCGGCGGGCCGCACGGCGTCGGCGCGTTGGCGCTCAGGGCAGGGTGAGCGTGGACTCCGAGCGGTACGGGCCGCCGAGGTCGTCCCGGCGGCGCCGGAAGAGGATCGCGGCGACCGCCCCGCCGAGCAGCCCGAACAGGTGCCCCTGCCAGGAGATCCGCTCGTCGGTGGGGAGGATGCCGACCAACTGCCAGCCGTAGAGCAGGCCGACCAGCAGGAAGACCGCGAAGTTCCACCAGCTGCGCTCGACGATCCCCCGCATGAGCAGGATGCCCAGGTAGCCGAAGATGACCCCGCTCGCGCCGACCACGACGGAGTTGGACGAGCCGGTGAACCACACCCCCAGCCCGCTGACCAGGACGATGACGAGCGTCGACCAGAGGAACCGCCGGGCGCCGGCGGCGAGCACGAAGGTGCCGAGCAGGATCAGCGGGATGCTGTTGCTGTAGAGGTGGTCGAAGCCGTGGTGCAGGAACGGCGAGAAGAACACCCCGTCGAGCCCGTCGATGCGTTTGGGGATGATCCCGGCGGCGGTGTCGAAGCCGGCCACCAGCCCCTGGTCGAGGGCCTCGATGAGGAAGAGGAACGGCACCACCGCGCACATGGCGACGAAGGCCCGGCCGAGCGCGGCGTAGAACGCCTCGGTGCCGAACCGGTGCGGGTCGCCGCTTCGCGGGTGCAGGGTCACCCGTCAAGAGCTATCAGGTGACGGCCCGTGCCGCCACTCCTGCGGCGATCCGTGCGCCCGATGGAAGGCGTTCCCTGTGCCGGACGAGAGGCGTTCCGTGCGCCGCGACGAAAGGCGGGGCGTGTGGCCGCCCACACACCCCGCCTCCGGTCGTTCGGTCAGTACCAGCCCACGTCCTGGGAGTGCGCCCAGGCCTTGCAGGGCGAGCCGTAGCGGCCCTCGATGTAGCCGAGGCCCCACTTGATCTGGGTCGCCGGGTTGGTCTCCCAGTCGTCGGCGACCGAGCCCATCTTGCTGCCCGGCAGCGCCTGCGGGATGCCGTACGCCCCGGACGAGGGGTTGCGGGCCTTGTGGTTCCAGCCGCTCTCCTTGGTCCAGAGCTTGTCCAGACAGGGGAACTGGTCCATCCCGAAGCCGGCCTTGACCATGAGCGCGCAGCCGACCTCGCGGTTGCCGCTGAACTCCGCGCAGGACGCCGGGATCGGCCCGTCGTACGGCTTGCTCTCGGCGGCCTTCTCGGCCGCGGCCTTGGCGGCGGCCTCCCGCGCCTTCTTCCGCGACGCGGCGGCGGCCTCGGCCTCGCGGGCCCGCTCGGCGGCCTCCTTGGCCGCCGCGGCGGCGCGCAGCTTCGCCTGGTACTCGGCGGCCCGCTGCTTCGCGGACTGCATCTGGTGGGCGGCCTGGCGTTCGCGCTGGTACTCGAACTCGGCCTCCTCCACCGCGGCGCCGACCTGTGCGGTGAGGCCCTGTTGCTGGGTCTGTCGGTCTTCACCCAGGTAGACACCGCCGGCAACGCCCACGGAGAGCAGCGCGACAGCGGCCGTGCGGGCGCCTAACCGGCTCCACAGCCGACTCACGAAGTGGTCCCTTCGTCGGGGGCAAGGACACGACGCGGTGACCCCTGGTGGGGCGGGTCCGCGCCGCGAGCGCCCCGGCCCTGCGCCGGTCGCAGCCGGCGCACCGGGGGTGGAGATGTCGGTGTGACGAACGATCACCAACGATCTCGTCGGTACGTGGGCGCTCGCTGGACACCATCGCGCACGGTGGGGCCGATGGGAAACCAAGATGCTCAATTGTGACTTGCGTCACTCAAATTATAGCCACAAACCGCCCCAAAGTGGTCATCAGTGCGGGGTGTCCTCCAGCAAGTCCGTCACCATGGCGGCGATCGGCGAACGCTCCGAACGGCTGAGCGTGACGTGGGCGAAGAGCGGATGGCCCTTGAGCGCCTCGATCACCGCGGTCACCCCGTCGTGCCGGCCGACGCGGAGATTGTCCCGCTGGGCCACGTCGTGGGTGAGCACCACCCGCGAGCCCTGGCCGATCCGGGAGAGCACGGTCAGCAGCACCCCGCGCTCCAGCGACTGCGCCTCGTCCACGATGACGAAGGCGTCGTGCAGGCTGCGGCCCCGGATGTGGGTCAGCGGCAGCACCTCCAGCAGGCCGCGCGACGTGACCTCCTCCAGCACGTTCTCGTGCACCACCGCGCCGAGGGTGTCGAAGACCGCCTGCGCCCAGGGCGACATCTTCTCCGACTCCGAGCCGGGGAGGTAGCCCAGCTCCTGCCCGCCGACGGCGTAGAGCGGACGGAAGACCACCACCTTCTTGTGCCGGCGGCGCTCCATCACCGCGTCCAACCCGGCGCAGAGGGCCAGCGCGGACTTGCCGGTCCCGGCCCGGCCGCCGAGCGAGACGATGCCGACCGACTCGTCGAGCAGCAGGTCGAGGGCGATCCGCTGCTCGGCCGAGCGGCCGTGCACGCCGAACGCCTCCCGGTCGCCGCGGACCAGCCGCACGGTCTTGTCGGGCAGCACCCGGCCGAGCGCCGAGCCGCGGGCGGAGTGCAGCACCAGGCCGGTGTGGCAGGGCAGCCCGGCGGCCGCGTCCAAATCGAGGGTCTCGCCGGCGTAGAGCCGGCCGATCTGCTCCTCCGCCAGCTCCAGCTCGGACATCCCGGTCCAGGTGGGGTCGCTGGCCTGGCCGTGCCGGTACTCGTCGGCCCGCAGGCCCACCGAGGCCGCCTTGACGCGCAGCGGCATGTCCTTGCTGACCAGGGTCACCTCCCGCCCCTCGGCGGCGAGGTTCAGCGCGACGGAGAGGATCCGCGCGTCGTTGGAGTCGGTGCGGAAACCCGGCGGCAGCACGCCGTCGTCGGAGTGGTTGAGTTCCACCCGCAGCGTGCCGCCGGAGTCGTTGGCCGGCACCGGGCGGTCGAGCCGCCCGTGCCGGACCCGCAGCTCGTCCAGCATGCGCAGGGACTGCCGGGCGAACCAGCCCAGCTCCGGGTGGTGCCGCTTGCCCTCCAGCTCGGAGATGACCACGAGGGGCAGGACCACCTCGTGCTCGGCGAAGCGGTGGAAGGCCGCCGGGTCCGAGAGAAGCACCGACGTGTCCAGGACGAACGCCTGGCCGGCTGGTCGGGGCTCCTCGGCGTCGGCCGGAGCGGCGGACGTGCCGCGGCGGCTCCGGGTGGTGCGGCGGGTCGTGGCAGTCGCGGCCGTGGTCCGGTCGGCCCCGGCGGTCGTACGGCGAGTCGTCACAGGCCTGCTCCGTCGGATGGGCACCCGCCACCCGCGTTCCGCCTCCTCCGGTGCCCGGGGACACGGGGTCGGATGCGGAACCCCGTGCGCGAGGTCGCAGATCCGGGCGGACCGGCTGGCCCGGGAGAACCCCGTGCCATGCCTAGACGCTAGCGGCGTCGGACCCTCCGGGCTAGAGGGGCGACCGTGGATCTCCGGGGACCGGCACGTTAACAGGCGTGGACGGCGGAACCGGCCGGGATGCATGCCCCCTGCGCGCATCCCGGCCGGTGGGGCCACCGTCACCGGTCTGACGTGGCCCCGACGGTGCGTGTCCGCCGCGGACGACGCACCGCGCCCTGGGTACCGGTCGACGGGCCCGAGGGCCCGTCGACCGGGCTCAACCGGTCCGCCGCACGAGGGTGCCGGTCGGATGCCGCCCCGCGACCGGGGCGGCCGGCGCCGCGAACGACGAGCCGGTGTACGTGGTGCCCGGCCGGACCACCGTGCCGCTGACGCGGGTGGTGGTGGCGGGCGACGGGCCGGCCAGCGCCGACGCGATGGCTGCCTGGGCGTCGCGGCGGCGCCGGTTCCAGGCGCCCCGGTCGCCGTCGAAGTAGCCCTGGCGGTAGCCGAACCGGTAGCCGATCCGGTAGCTGAGCTGACCGTGCAGCCGGCCGGCGGCGTAGCTCGTGGCGCCGAGGACGAGGACGAGGAAGACCGCGAGGAAGGGGCTCATCCGGCGGCTCCGGTGCGCCGCGGGTGCCCGGTCATCGCTCCTCCGGCTCGACCGAGGTGGGATCGGCGACCAGGAGCCGGTCCAGGTCGTCCGTGCTGACCTCCTCGACCAGCTCGACGCTGATCCGGCAGCCGTCCAGGACGACCTCGGCCACCGAGGACCGGCGGATCTCGCCGCCGGCGTCGTACACCCGGACGCTGAGCTCCGGGCAGCCGAGGTGGGTACGCCAGGCGTCCCACTCGGTGCGGTCGCCGACGCTGAGCGAGAGGTAGCGGCAGCCCCGGGCGAGGTAGAGGCGCCAGGGCGCGCTCAGGCCCGCGGCCACTCCCTCCGCGATCAGGCCGAAGGCCTGGGCTCGGGTGGCGAGTTCGGTCACCACACCCCCCTCGCGCCGGGGGCGTGACGCATGTGAGCACTGATCGTCTCATGCACGTGACACACCGTAGATTGTCTCATGGGCGTGACAGTATCAGCTTTTCGTCTGTTTACTCCGCCTCTACGGACACCTACTCTGCCCAGGTGACACCCCTCAAGAGCGGCGCTGGATCGTTTACCGACAGGCCGACGACCGCGTCTCGTCCGCGTGACACCAGCGTGCCGGGGCGGGCACCGCTGGCCGGCTGGTCGTACCGTCACGACGTGACCGAGACGGCCAACGCACGGAAGATCGCCTTCGCCACCTTCGTCCGTCGGGCGCTCGACGAGGCCCGGGCCACCCGGGCCTGGAGCGGCACCGAGGTCTCCCGTCGCACCGGTGTTTCCCGGCAGACCATCAACCGCTGGGTCCGGGGCGACTGGGCCAGCGACCCGGAGGCCGAGCGCGTGGTGGCGTTCTGCGAGGGCCTCGGGCTCAACCCGGCGACCGCCTTCGCCGCACTGGGCTGGGACCGCACGGCGACGCCCCGCAGCGCCCCCACCCCGCCGCCGATGGACCCGGACGTCGAGGCGCTGCTGCGCCGCCTCGTCGACCCCGACGTGTCGGACGCGGAGAAGTTCCATATCCGGGAGACCATCCGTTACCTCGCATACCGCCCGACACTGCCGGTCGATGTCCGGAAACGAGGTAGACAGGCCGGGTAGTTCCTCAGATGGCGAAAGAACGGCAGGTCAGACTCATTCGTTTCGCTCCGGGGCCGGAACGGGCACGCTAGCGTCCCTATTCGTACTGCTTGGGCTCGTCGTCGGCGGGGGGACGGGACAAGGCCGAACCCAGCCCTGCGGGACAGAAGGAGGGGTCTGTCCATGACCCTGAAGTGGATGGCAGTCGTCATCGCCACCGTGTCGGTGACACTGGGCGTGACCGGAAACGTGGTGACGCTGGCGGTCAACGGCGGGCAGCTTCCCCTGCTCGTCAACCTCCTCGCGCTCACCACCGCCGGCACCGCGGTCGTCCTGGCCGTGGTCGCCGAGCTGCACGACCGGCTGAACGACCGGATCAGCGCCCTCACCGACTTCCTGGTGAACCGGCTCAGGGAGATCGAGGAACGCAGCGGCGACCGGAACACCGGGTTCGTGGAGGGCTACCTGCTCAGCCACGGCCAGGAGGCGGCCGTCGTGCCGTTCGGGCGACGGGGACGGGGAGCCGCCGAACGCTGACCCGCCAGGCCCGCCCACCGCGCCGACCGCGCGCCTCCGAAGACCGGCCGGACGTCACCGTTCGGCCGGGATTGAGCCGACCAGGCCGGGGTACGCTGACGCGCGTGCCGCCGTTGAACCTGGGCAACCAGCAGCCGAGGACCCCGTTGGACGCCGACCAGGCCTGGCGGACGACCGCCGGGCGGGCCGACGCGACGGTGCTCTTCTTCGACTTCGACGGCACCCTGGCGCCCGTCGACGACGACCCCACCGCCGTGCGGCCCGCGCCGAAGGCGCTCGCCGCGATCGAGGCGCTCGCCCCGGTCGTACGGCGGGTCGCGATCGTCTCCGCGCGACCGGTCGAGTTCCTCCGCGACCACCTCGGCGGGCTGGCGGGAATCGACCTGTACGGCCTCTACGGCCTGGAGCACAGCCACTCGGGCGGCGAGACCGTGACCGAGCCGGCGGCCCTGCCGTGGGTGCCGACGATGGCCGAGCTGGCCGAGCTGGCCCGGGCCGAGCTGCCCGAGGGCGCGCTGGTGGAGTACAAGCGGCTCTCCGTGGCGCTGCACTGGCGTACGGTGCCGCAGCTCGGCGACACCGTGGAGCGGTGGGGCCGGGCCCAGGCCGAGCGGCTGGGGCTCAAGGTCCAGGCCGGGCGGATGGTGCTGGAGCTCAAGCCGCCGGTGGACCGGGACAAGGGCATGGTGATCGACGAGGCGGTCCGGGACGCCGAGGGCGCCTGGTACTTCGGCGACGACGTCTCGGACATCAAGGCGTTCGCCGCGCTGCGGGCCCGCGCCGCCGCCGACCCGCACTTCTTCGGCGTCTGCGTCGCCGTCGCCAACCCGGAGACCGGCCACGAGGTCGCGGAGGCCGCCGACCTGACCCTGGACTCCCCCGCCGCCCTCGGCGACTTCCTCGCCGCCGCCGCCCACCGCCTCACCTGACGCGGCCGGGCCGAAAGGGGCGGCCGGCCCAGGAGGTCAGGCGCCGTAGCGGCGCTGCCGGTTGGCGTAGGAGCGCAGGGCGCGGAGGAAGTCGATGTGGCGGAAATCCGGCCAGTTGAGTTCGCAGAAGTAGAACTCCGAGTGCGCGGACTGCCAGAGCATGAAGCCGGAGAGCCGCTGCTCGCCGCTGGTGCGGATGACCAGGTCCGGGTCGGGCTGGCCCCGGGTGTAGAGGTGCTCGGCGATGTGCTCGACGTCCAGCACCTCGGCCAGCTCCTCGATGGTGCCGCCGGAGGCGGCGTGCTCCAGCAACAGCGAGCGCACCGCGTCGGTGATCTCCCGCCGGCCGCCGTAGCCGACCGCGATGTTGACCTCGGCCCCGCCGCTGCGCTCGCGGGTGCGCTCCTCGGCGGCCTTCAGCGCCGCGGCGGTCGACGCCGGGAGCAGGTCGAGCGCGCCGACCATGCGCAGCCGCCAGGGGTTGCCCTCCTCGGCCAGCTCGACCACGAGGTCCTCGATGATCTGCAGCAGCGGGTCCAGCTCGCTGGCCGGCCTGCGCAGGTTGTCGGTGGCCAGCAGGTAGAGCGTGACGTGCGCGATGCCGGCCTGGTCGCACCAGCCCAGGACGTGCTTGATCTTCGCGGCGCCGACCCGGTGCCCGTCGTTCGGGTCGACGTAGCCCATCTCCCGGGCCCATCTGCGGTTGCCGTCGCACATCACGCCGACGTGCCGGGGCACCGGCTTGCCCGCGAGCTTGGCCGTGAGGCGACGCTCGTACACCGAATAGATCAGGTCCCGCAGAGTCATCACCTTCAGCGTAGCGACCTGTCCCGCCGATCACCCCCTCGGATGGCGTTCCCACGCCGGCAGACCGATGCCGATCATGCCCAGCGTGCGGGCGTCGAGCCGCCCGTCGCCGAGCCCCAACTCGACCACCGTCCCGTAGACCCGGTCGTCCCGGCGGGCCGCCCGGACCGCCGCGTCGACCACCCGCCGACGCCGGGCCAGCCACGCCGCGAACGAGCTGTGCCGCAGGTGGGCGCCGAGCCGGCGGCGCAGCGCCGCCGCGTACCGCCGGGCGGCCTGCTCGGGCGAGCCGGCGGCCGCCGCGCCGGCGAGCGCGCCGGAGAGCAGGGCGTAGAAGATCCCCTCGCCCGTGAAGGGATTGATCAGCGAAAGCGCGTCGCCGGCGAGCACCACCCGGCCACGCCCGGGCGACGGGCGGTGCGTCGACAGCGGCAGGTGGTGCGCCCGCAGGTCGGTCACCGTGGCCGGGTCCGTGCCGGGCAGCAGCGCGCCGAGCCGGTCGACCAGGTGCGCCCGGCTCAGCGGCTCCCCCCGCAGCACCTCCCCGTACCCGACGTTCGCCCGGCCGTCGCCGATCGGAAACGACCAGGCGTACGCCGGCCAGCGCGGCGCCGAGGTGACGATGAGCTGTTCGGGCGGGCCGGGCAGCGCCGGGGCGTACCCCCGGATGGCGAGCGCCAGATGGCGGTCGGGATTCACCCGGTGCCCGAGCGCCCGCCGCACCACCGACCCGGCGCCGTCCGCGCCGACCACCGCCCGCGCGGCCAGTACCCCGTCGAGCACCACCCGGTCGGCACGGACCTCCACCCGCCGCACCGCGTGCCGGCGCAACCGCGCGCCGGCCGCGACCGCCGCCGCCACCAACCGGGCGTCGAAGACCGTCCGGGGCACCGTGTACGCCGGCCGGGGCAGCGCCCGCGCCACCGTGCCGCCACCCGGCCCGACCAGGCGCAACGCCGGCAACGGCGGGTGCCCGGCCACCGCGTCGGGCACGCCCAGCTCGGCGAGCACGTCGAGCGCGTGCGCCGCGATGCCGTCCCCGCACGCCTTGTCCCGGGGAAAGTCGGACCGGTCCAGCAGCAGGACGCTCGCTCCCGCCCGCCGGGCCGCCAGGGCGGCGGCCGACCCGGCCGGACCGGCCCCGACCACCACCACGTCGAACTCGTCGCTCACCGCGTCGCCTCCCTCCGGCCGGCGTCGGCCGCCCGCCGACCCCCGGCCATCCGTCGCGCCCCGCCGCCGTCGCGCCCCGGCCTCCGTCGCGCCCGCTTCCATCGCGTCCGTCGCCACCGCCGCCGGTCCGGCCGGCCCTCCCCGCCATCCTGCCGCCGCACCCGCGCGGCGTTCCGGCACCGCACCGGCACGTCGTGTCAGCTCGTCCTCGACCTCGGCGCCGATCGACCGCCCCGACCCGGCGCCGATCGACGGGGCACCCTGTCGATCGGCCGCGCGGAAGAGTGGCTTCCGCCGCCCGCCTGGGCCACCCGGCCCGTCCAATCCGAAGGGGCTACCCGGCCCGACCGGTCTGCCCGGCGCGCTCGGCGCGGGTCGCGCGCCACAGGCCGTAGAGCGTCAGGGCGGCGGCGGCCAGCAGCGGGCCACCGTCGCGGACCAGTCCGTCCGGCCCGAGCAGCCACCAGCACAGCGGCAGGTCGACGGCGAGCACGACGACGGTCACCGCCACCAGCAGGGTGCGCGCCCAGCCCTTGCCGCGCATCAGGAAGGCGGTGCAGAACAGCACCGCGTAGCTGGTCACGATGCCGGCGGCGAACCAGAGCAGCACGGCCGGCACGGCGGTCAGCCGGTCGTCCAGCACGGCGCCGCCGGCGACCAGGGCCGGGACCAGCATCAGCGGGCTGTAGGTGAACGCGGCGACCCGGCTGGTGAGCAGCCAGCCGCTGACCTCGGGTCGCCGGGGTGGGGTCTCCCGCCAGGAGATGCCGTTCCGGTCGATGACCAGCCGGGGCCGGTGGCGGACCAGGTGCCCGGACACCGCGGGCGAGCGGTAGAGCAGCCAGACCACGGCCGCGCAGAGGGCGGTGAGCAGGGCGAACCCGAGCAGGCCGGGCAGCGGCGGCACCCCCTGCCGGGGCACGATCAGCCGCCCGACGGCGAACACCGTGGTCACCGCGAGGATCAGCCCGAACGGCCGGGCCACCGTCCGGCCGCGACGGACGTGCCCGATCAGCAGCAGGAAGCCGAGCGAGCGGAGCATGGCCCAGCCGGTGCGTACGGCCAGCCCGAAGCCCTGCTCCGGGGCGTACCACCAGTTGAGCAGCTCGACCACGACGGTGGCCGCCGCGGTCAGCGCGAGCAGCGTGGTCAGCGCCCGGACGGCGGACGGCCGCCGGACCTCGGTCTCGGCGGCCGTCCTCATGGGAACCGATGATGCCCGGTGCGGGCGTCGATCACACCTGTCGTCAGCGCTGCGGCTCCGCGTCGAGCCGGGCGCGCAGCGCGTCCAGCTCGGCCCAGAGCACGCCCGGCAGCTTGTCGCCGAACTTCTCGAACCACTCGGTGATCAGCGGGAGCTCGTCGCGCCACTCCGCCGGGTCGACCTTCAGCGCGATCCGGACGTCCTCCGGGGTCATGTCCAGGCCCTCGACGTCGAGCGCGTCCTGGGCGGGAACCATGCCGATCGGGGTCTCCACCGCCTCGGCGCGCCCCTCGATCCGCTCGACGATCCACTTGAGGACGCGGGAGTTCTCGCCGAATCCGGGCCAGAGGAAGTTCCCCTCCGGGTCCTTGCGGAACCAGTTGACGTAGTAGACCTTCGGCAGCTTGGACTCGTCGCCGTCGGCGCCCTTGCCCATCTCGATCCAGTGCCGGAAGTAGTCACCGGCGTGGTAGCCGATGAACGGCAGCATCGCCATCGGGTCGCGCCGGACGACGCCGACCGCACCGGAGGCGGCGGCGGTGGTCTCCGAGGAGAGCGTCGCGCCCAGGTAGACGCCGTGCACCCAGTCGCGGGCCTCGGTCACCAGGGGGATGGTGTCCCGGCGGCGGCCACCGAAGAGGATCGCGTCGATCGGCACGCCGTTCGGGTCGTAGTAGTCCTCGGCCAGGATCGGGCACTGGGTGATCGGGGTGCAGAACCGGCTGTTCGCGTGCGAGGAGAGGCTGTCGCTCTCCGGCGTCCAGTCGTTGCCCTTCCAGTCGATCAGGTGCGCCGGCGGCTCGCCCATGCCCTCCCACCAGATGTCCCCGTCGTCGGTCAGGGCCACGTTGGTGAAGATGGAGTTGCCGCGGTCCAGCGTCCGCATCGCGTTGGCGTTGGTCTTCCAGTCCGTGCCGGGCGCGACGCCGAAGAGGCCGTACTCGGGGTTGACCGCGTAGAGGCGGCCGTCGGGGCCGAAGCGCATCCAGGCGATGTCGTCGCCGATGGTCTCGACCTTCCACCCCGGGATGGTCGGCTCCAGCATGGCGAGGTTGGTCTTGCCGCAGGCGGACGGGAACGCGCCGGCGATGTGGTAGACCCTGCCCTCCGGCGAGGTGATCTTGAGGATCAGCATGTGCTCGGCGAGCCAGCCCTCGTCGCGGCCCATCACGCTGGCGATCCGCAGCGAGTAGCACTTCTTGCCCAGCAGCGAGTTGCCGCCGTAGCCGGAGCCGAAGGACCAGATCTCCCGGGTCTCCGGGAAGTGCGAGATGTACTTCGTCTCGTTGCACGGCCACGACACGTCCTGCTGGCCGGGGGCGAGCGGGGCGCCGATCGAGTGCAGCGCGTGGACGAAGTCCGCGTCGTCGCCCATGGCCTCGAGGACCTTGGCGCCCATCCGGGTCATGATGCGCATGGACGCGACCACGTACGGGCTGTCGGTGATCTCGACGCCGAACATGGGGCTCTCGGCCTCGACCGGGCCCATGCAGAACGGAATGACGTACATGGTGCGCCCGCGCATGCAGCCGCGGTAGAGCTCCGTCATCGTCTGCTTCATCTCGGCCGGCGCCATCCAGTTGTTGGTGGGGCCGGCGTCCGCCTCGTCGACGGAGCAGATGAAGGTGCGCTCCTCGACCCGGGCGACGTCCGTCGGGTCCGTCCGCGCGTAGAACGAGTTGGGCTTCTTCTCCGGGTTGAGCCGGATCAGGGTGCCCGCCTCGACGAGCTCATCGGTGAGGCGCCGCCACTCCTCGTCGGACCCGTCCACCCAGACGACACGGTCGGGGGTGGTCAGTTCAGCGACCTCACGGACCCAGGCGAGCAGTTTGGGGTGGGACGTCGGGGCCTGATCGATACCCCGAACGGTAGCCGGAGCAACCATGACACATCTCCTTGTGGTCGACGCTGACCGGTCTATGGGATGCACGAGTCTTGACGGCGCTGTGCGTCCTTAACGGCGCGGTGCGTCGCCCTTCGTGGAAACCTGGGATTGGCCTCAGCGTAAACCGGGTGGCGTCGCCCGTCAGTGGGACTGGTTGTGAAGAACTGCACAAGGTGCGGTCACGCTGCGGCATCACGAGCTAATACCCGCTTTCGCGCGCAGTTTCACGCAAATCCTGTGGGGAACCCTCGACGGCCGACCCGCCGCGTCCCGCCGACGGAACTCGCGAACCGCCCCGCTCGGCCACCCGGCTCGTTACGCTCTGTCCACAGACGCACACCCGTGGGGGGCCACTCGTCGTTGCTACCCGTGTGGGGTGTTCCCAGCCGGTAGGCTCGGCGTCGTGGCCGCGACGATGACCGGGGAGCCAGGCTCCCGGCAGACCCGCCCGGGTCTGGTCCACGCACTGGTCGAGCGTTTCGGCCACCTCGTCCGCGAGATGAGCAAGTTCGCCACCGTGGGCGGGATCGCCTTTCTGATCGACTTCGCGCTCTTCAACTACCTGACGAGCGTGCGGGGCGTCGAGCAGGTGACCGCGAAGACCGTCTCGACGGTGATCGCGGCGACCGTCGCGTTCATCGGCAACCGGTTCTGGACGTGGCGGCACCGCAAGCGCTCCAACCCGGCCCGCGAGTACGCGCTGTTCTTCTTCTTCAACGGCGTCGGCCTGGGGATCGCGGTGGCCTGCCTGGCGATCAGCCGCTACGGCCTGGGCAGCATCTGGCCGGAGGTCTTCCAGACCCCGCTGGCCGACAACATCGCCAGCTTCATCGTCGGCACCGGGCTCGGGACGCTGTTCCGATTCTGGTCCTACCGACGGTTCGTCTTCGTGGAAGCGGGAACCCCAGCCGTTCCGGAAGTGAAGCACGACCGAGACCACCGGGCGTGACCTGCCGCCCACCTCGTCCGGCCGGAGCCTCCCGGCCCCGCCCACTGCCCTAAGGTGTTCCGCATGCGTCTTGTCCGTCTGCTGCCCGAGCGCTGGCAGAAGTTCATCCACGAGGCGCTCAAATTCGGGATCGTCGGCGGCATCAACACCGTCATCAATTACGCGGTGTTCAATGCCCTGGCACTCACCGTTTTTGTCGACGGCCAGTTGAAGGCGACGGTCATCGCCACCATCGTGGCGACCATCACGTCGTATCTGATGAACCGTCACTGGACGTACCGCGACCGCCCGAAGTCGGCGATGCAACGCGAATACGCCCTGTTCTTCCTTTTCAACGGAGCCGGCCTGCTCATCGAGTTGGGCGTCCTCGCCGCCGCCAAGTACGGCCTGGGCATGACCAGCCTGCTGGCCCTGAACGTGGCGAAGACCGGCGGCGTGCTGCTCGCCACGCTGTTCCGGTTCTGGTCCTACCGGACGTTCGTCTTCCAACCGGCGCCGGCCCACGCCGCCGAGACGTGGCACAGCATCCCGCGCGACGAGTGGGACACGATGGCCGAGATGGACCCGGTGGCGGAGCTGGCCGAATCCATCTCCGAACTGGAGGAGGCACAGCCACCACCGGGCGCCGCACGGCGCGGCCCGGCCCCCGTGCCGGCGACCGGCCAGAGCGCCCCGATCCAGGGCCGCCCCGTGCCGCTCGACGCCAGCCTCGGCGGCTCCCTCGACCAGGAGCTGGAAGCCGAGCTGGCCGCCGAACTCCAGGCCAGCGCCCGCCGCGCCCCGCGCCGCTGACCCGCCACACCCCGCGCCCACCCGCCGCGCCGTCACCGGCGAGGTGGGCGGACGGGCACGGGGGCCGGGCTCAGGCGGTGGGGTCGCGCAGCGGCTTCCCCTCGTTCATGTCCGCCAGGATGTCGCGCATCTCGGCGTCGCCGAGGGAGTGCTTGTCGTGGTGGGCCTCGACCAGCTCGTAGAGCTTGGTCTGGACCTGGCCGACCCGCGGCACGTCGTGCAGGACGGACTGCCCGCGCTCGCCGGCGGACTCGATGGTCAGGGTGCCGCAGCCGAGCAGGCGCTCGACGAACCGCTGGTTCATGGCGTGGTCGTTGACCCGGGTGAGCGGGATGTCCCGCCGGTCGCGGGAGAGCACGCCATGCTGGAGCAGCACCCGCTCGTTGGTGAAGAGGTAGTGGGTGGTCCGCCATACCAGGAACGGCCAGAGCGCCAGCCAGAGCACCGCCATCAGGGCCACCACCCCGATCACGGCGAGCGCGATCGAGCCACCCCCGCCGGACGGCAGCAGGACCATGCCGGCCACCACCGCCGCGACGGCGAGCACGAGCACCGCGACCGGCCGGATCAGCGCCTTCCAGTGCGGGTGCAGGTGCAGCACGACATGCTCGTCCTCGGTGAGCACGTCATCGGGGAACGCCACGGGAACCTCCTCGCAGAAACGGACGCGCTGACCGTAACCGCTCACTCCCCGCCGCGGGATCAGCCGCGCGGCGGGACCCGTCCCCGCGATCTTGCAGTTCCGCCCGCGTTCCGCGCTTCCGGTCCGGTCGCGGGGGCAGCACGCGCACGACCGCCGCAGGTAGAGGCGGAGGGTCAGCGGAGGTGGAGGACGTCGCCGGCGGCCAGGGCGCGCACGCCCGTGGGGGTGGCGACCAGCAGTCGGCCGTCGGCGTCCACGCCCGTCGCGGCGCCCGTGACCTCCTCGCCGCCGGGCAGCAGCACGCGTACCTGCCGGCCGACCGTCGCGCAGGCGGCCAGGTAGGCGTCGCGCAGTCCGCTGGCGACCGCGTCGCCGCCGGCGGAACGCCAGCGGTCGTACCAGTCGGCGACCGAGCGGAGCAGGGCGCGCAGCAGCGGATCGCGGTCGGTGGCCGCCGCGCCGGCCAGTTGCAGCGAGGTCGCCGGCAGGCCCGTCGGGTTCTCCGGCAGCTCGTCGGCGCGGAGCGTGACGTTGAGGCCGATGCCGAGCACGATCGCGGACGGCTGGGCCGGCGAGCCTCCCGGCACCGCCTCGGCGAGGATCCCGGCGCACTTCGCGTCGCCGATCAGCAGGTCGTTGGGCCACTTCAGGCCGGCGTCCAGCTCGGCCAGCCGGGCCACCGCCTCGACCAGGGCCACGCCGGCGAGCAGCGGAAGCCACCCGTACCCCGTCGGAGGCACCGGCGGCCAGCCACGGTCGGTGACGGCCTCCCCCGGCCGGAGCAGCACGCTGGTGGCGATGCCCGCCCGCGCCGGGGACTGCCACGCCCGGCCGCGCCGCCCGCGCCCGGCGGTCTGCCGCTCCGCGACCACCACCAGCCCCTCCGGCTCACCGGCCCGGGCCGCCTCGGCGACGTCCGCGTTGGTCGAGCTGGTCTCGACGTGCAGCTCCAGCCGGGCCCACGGCCCGTGCGGGGCGACCAGCGCCCGCCGCAACCGGGCCGCCGACAGCGGCGGGCGGTCCAGATCGGTGTACGGCGAGCCCGGCATCCCGTCAGCCTACGGCCCGCCCGACGCCCACCCGCCGCCTCGGGCGGGCGTCGATGCGCGTCGTCGCCGGGCTGAGGCGAACTGCACAGGGGCGACCGCCTGAACCATCGTTATATTCCCAGGGTGACTACCGAGACCGGGATCAACATCCACAGCACCGCGGGCAAGCTGGCTGACCTGGAGCGGCGGGTCGACGAGGCGGTGCACGCCGGATCGGCGCGCGCGGTCGAGAAGCAGCACGCGAGGGGCAAGAAGACCGCCCGCGAGCGGATCGAGATGCTGCTCGACGAGGGCTCCTTCGTCGAGTTGGACGAGCTGGCCCGGCACCGGTCCACCAACTTCGGACTGGACCGGACCCGCCCGTACGGCGACGGCGTGATCACCGGATACGGCACCATCGACGGCCGGCAGGTCTGCGTGTTCGCCCAGGACTTCACGGTCTTCGGCGGCTCCCTCGGCGAGGTCTTCGGCGAGAAGATCGTCAAGGTGATGGACCTGGCCATGAAGATCGGCTGCCCGGTCGTCGGCATCAACGACTCCGGCGGCGCCCGCATCCAGGAGGGCGTGGCCTCGCTCGGGCTCTACGGCGAGATCTTCTTCCGCAACGTCCGGGCCAGCGGCGTCATCCCGCAGATCTCCCTGATCATGGGCCCGTGTGCGGGCGGCGCGGTCTACTCCCCGGCGGTCACCGACTTCACCGTCATGGTCGACCAGACCTCGCACATGTTCATCACCGGCCCGGACGTCATCAAGACCGTCACCGGCGAGGACGTGGCGATGGAGGAGCTGGGCGGCGCCCGTACGCACAACTCCCGCAGCGGCAACGCGCACTACCTCGCCACCGACGAGGAGGACGCGATCGAGTACGTCAAGGCGCTGCTGTCGTACCTGCCGTCGAACAACCTGGACGAGCCGGTGGTCTACGAGGCCCCCGCCGACCTCTCCGTCAGCGACGAGGACCGCGAGCTGGACACGCTGATCCCCGACTCGGCGAACCAGCCGTACGACATGCACCGGGTGATCGAGCACGTCCTGGACGACGGCGAGTTCCTGGAGGTCCAGCCGCTCTACGCGCAGAATCTGATCATCGGCTACGGCCGGGTCGAGGGGCGCCCGGTCGGCGTGGTCGCCAACCAGCCGATGCACTTCGCCGGCACCCTGGACATCGCCGCGTCGGAGAAGGCCGCCCGGTTCGTGCGCACCTGCGACGCGTTCAACATCCCGGTGCTGACCTTCGTGGACGTTCCCGGGTTCCTGCCCGGCACCGGCCAGGAGTGGGACGGCATCATCCGCCGCGGCGCCAAGCTCATCTACGCGTACGCCGAGGCCACCGTCCCGAAGGTCACCGTCATCACCCGCAAGGCCTACGGCGGGGCGTACGACGTGATGGGCTCCAAGCACCTCGGCGCGGACCTGAACTTCGCCTGGCCGACCGCGCAGATCGCGGTGATGGGCGCGCAGGGCGCGGTGAACATCCTCTACCGGCAGGAGTTGGCCGCCGCCGAGGACCCGGCCGCCGTGCGCGCCGAGAAGATCACCGAGTACGAGGACACCCTCGCCAACCCGTACATCGCGGCCGAGCGCGGCTACGTCGACAGCGTCATCCCGCCGCACGAGACCCGTACGCAGATCGTCCGCGCCCTGCGGGTGCTGCGCACCAAGCGCGAGACCCTGCCCCCGAAGAAGCACGGCAACATTCCGCTCTGACCCGGCCCCGCCCCGCCCCGCCTCGCGCGGGCGGGGCGGGTCAGCAGGGCGGGTTGGCGGCGACGCACATACGGGTGGCGGCGACGGCGGCGAGCCGACGAAGTTCGGCCTCGCTGCTGTCGCGCGGGATGCTGACCACCGTGACCAGGTCGCCGACCCGGACGAACGCGGTGCTGAGCGGCTTCGGAGCGTCGCCGACCGCTGTCAACGTCTGCGCCTGCCGGGGCTCGGACATGACCTGCCGCAGCAGCGCCGACTCGTCGCCGGCGAACCCCCGGGCCACCACCTGCCAGCGGTGTGTCATGACGGTCTCGACGTCCCGCCCGTCGCGCCACACGACGCCGACGGTCTCCCATTCCGGGCAGGAGTTCACCTGCCGGTCGATGTCGCCGATGATCTTGCCGGCCTCCTCGGTACGGACCCGGTAGAGATCCTGTCGCAGCAGGGGCTCACCCGGCGGCCGTACCCCCATCACCGTCTGGCTGCGCGAGTAGCGGGAGGGCTCAGCGGCGGCCGGAAGCCCCCGGTTCCGCAGGCACTTCGTCAACTCACCGTCGATCCGGATCGGCTCGTGGATGCCCGTCACGGTGAGTCGCGGGGTCTCCTTCTCCGGCAGGTCCTCCGGCTGGAGCAGCGCCTCCATCGGAATCGCGGCCCGTACCGGCGCATCCGACCTGGCCGCGGTCGCCCCGGCCGCTGTCGCCAGCGGCCGGTCACCGTCGACGTGGTCGACCATCCCGGAGGCGGCCACGGTGAGCACGGTGACCGCCGTGACGGCCGCCGCCCCCAGCGCCGTACGCCTGCTGCGCCGGCGGGCCCGGGCGCGGATCTCGGCGGGCTCCGGCCAACGGACGTCGCGCAGCTCCCTGTGCAACTGGTCGACGAACGTCGTCTCGTCACGCATCGGCGGCCTCCTTCAGCTCAGAGACGGCGAGCAGCCCGGCCAACGCGGCGCGCCCCCGGGAGAGTCGGGCCTTGACCGTGCCCACGGGGGCGTCGGTCTGCCGGGCCACCTCGGCCACCGGCATGCCGACCAGGTAGTACAGGGCGATCGCGGTGCGCTGCTCCTCGGGCAGCCGACGCAGCGCGGCGACCACGTCGACGGTGTCGGGATCCGGGCCGGGCACCGTCTCCGTGGCACCGTGCCGCAGATAGGCGCGGGCCCGGCTGCGCAGGCTGCGCCAGCGGCTGACCGCGATCCGGCTGGCCACCACCCGCACCCACGCCTCCGGTTCCTCGTACGCGCTCACGGTCGACCAGCGCTGCCAGGCGCGCACGTACGCCTCCTGCACGGCGTCCTGCGCCTCGGCGAGGTCACCGGTGAGTACGTAGACGAAGCCCAGCAGCCGTTGCCGGCTGCCCCGGTAGAACTCGTCGAACCCGTCGACGTCCGGCACCCTGCTACCTCCCCGTGGCGGTCGCAGGGGACACGCGCCAGCCGGGGCGGTCGGTTGCCCGGTCAACCGATCATTTTCTCCAGCTCCGCCGGCCGGAAGCCGCCGGCCGGGATCCGCTCCCGCAGCGCGCGGCGGACCGCGAGCTGGACGGCGGCGTTGGCGGGGGTCGGCACCCCGTGCAGCCGGCCGAGCAGCACGATCTCGCCGTTGAGGTGGTCGGCCTCGGCCGAGCCCGCGCCCCGGGCCAGGCTCTGCCAGGTGGAGCCGCCGGCCCGCTCCTCGCCGCCGACCGGCCGGTGCTCGACGAGGTCACCCCGCTCGGCCGCCTCCTCCTCGGTGGTGGTGTGCGCGATGTCGGCGGCGGCGAGCGCGGCGACCCCCTCGGCCCGCACCCGCTCGCGCAGGGCGTCGGGGACGTCCCGGCCGAGCAGCGCCTGGAGGCCGTTGCCGAGGTTGGCCAGCAGCTTGCCGTACTTCCAGCGCAGCACGTCGTCGCGCACCGGGGCGACGAAGCCGGCGGCGGTCAGGTCGGCGGCGACGGCGCGGTCGGTGGCGTCCGCGCCGGACGGGTAGCGGCCGAGGTGCAGCATGCCGGGGTGCGGGTGGCCGTTGGCCACCACCACGCCCGGGTCGAGGTGGGTGGCGGGCAGCCAGACGCAGACGCCGTGCACGTCGGCGAAGAGCCGCAGGGCGGCGCGCTCGTTGGCCACCCCGTTCTGCGCGGTGAACAGCGGCAGCCGCTCGGCGGCCGTACCGCCGCCGGCCACCGGCGCGTCCGCCCAGGCCGCCAGCGCGGCGACGGTGTCCTGCGACTTGACCGTGAGAACCAGGACGGTGTCGGCGGGCAGCGGAGTGTCGCCCGGCCCGTCGGTGGCCGGCCCGCGCCAGGTCGCCTCGCCGTCGGGCTGGCGCAGGGTCAGGCCCCGCCGCCGGATCGCGTCCAGGTGCGCGCCGCGGGCCACCAGGGTCACGTCGTGGCCGGCCTGCCCCAGCCGTACGCCGATGGTGCCGCCGACCGCGCCCGCTCCGATGATCACATACCGCACGGGCCCATTCTGCCTGGTCCGTGGCCCGGCTCAGCCGACGGCGACGGCCAGGACGGCCAGCCACGGCTCGCCGGCCGGCGAGGTGTCCCGCTCCCAGCGGAACGGGGTGAGGCCCGCTCCGGCGAGCAACGCCTCGACCTCCCGGCGGCGGTAGCGGGAGAAGTACCGGTCGACCTCCTCGCCGGGCCAGCGTTCCCAGCGCTCCCCGTCGCCCTCCTTGAGGCTGAGCAGCAACGGGCCGCCCGGTCGCAGCACCCGGCGGACGTCGGCCAGCGCGGCCGGCGCGTCGGCCTTGGGCAGGTGCAGCAGCGACGCCGAACACCAGACGCCACCGAGGGTGCCCGACCGGAACGGCAGCCGGAGCAGGTCGCCCTGCACCAGCGGCACGCCGACCCGTGCCCGGGCCCGCGCCAGCATCCCGGCCGACAGGTCCAGCCCGACGCCGGCGAGCCCCAGATCTGCCAGGAACGCCAGGTCCCGTCCCGGGCCGCAGCCCAGGTCGAGCACCAGCCCGTCGACCCGAACCCGGAAGTCGTCGGCCACCGCCCGATAGGTCGCCGGCACCTCCGGGTTCCGCGCCTCGAACTCCGCCGCGATCCGGTCGTACGCCGCCCGGTTGCGCTCGATCAACTCGGTCATACCGCCTCCTCGCTGTCGTTCACGTTGGTCCCCGGCACCCGTGCTGGTCACGGGCGTCGGCGTCGGTCAGAGGGTGAGGCCGGCGTCGGTGAGGATCGGGCCGGCCAGCAGCAGCGCGCCGGCGGTCAGGGTGGCCAGGTTGACCAGGGCGAACACGGTGACCCAGAAGAACGCGGGCAGCGGGGTGAGCCCGGCGAGCTGGTCGGCGTCGGACGCCGGCATCCGGCCCCGGGAACGCAGGCGCTGCAGCTCCACCACCGGCCGTACGCCGCCGAGCAGCAGGAACCACACCCCGGTGTACGCGAACGCCGCCTGCACCTGCGGCGTGGCGTACCAGGAGACGGCGAGCACCACTCCGCCCGTGACCAGCAGCGAGAGCACGCCGAAGACGTTGCGGATCATGACCAGCATGGCGAGCAGCAGCGCCACGGCGACCCAGAGCAGCAGGGTGATCCGGTTGCCGCCGAGCAGCCACGCGCCGGCCAGCCCGACCAGCGGCGGGGCGATGTAGCCCGCGAGCAGGGTGAGGATCATCCCGGGGCCGGTGGGCCGGCCGGCGGACAGGGTCAGCCCCGAGGTGTCCGAGTGCAGCCGGATGCCGCGCAGCTTGCGGCCGGTGAGCAGGGCGACCAGCGCGTGCCCGCCCTCGTGCGCGATGGTGACGACGTTGCGGGCGACCCGCCAGGGCAGCCGGGTGGAGACGACCACCAGCGCGATGGCGGCGGTCAGCAGCACCAGCAGCGGCGGTGGATCCGGCTGCGCCCCGAACAGCTTGTCCCACATGTCGCTGAGCCCGTCCGTCGACATCATGGGGCGCGAGCCTACCGGCCCGGACTGTGTCGCTACGCCCTCGTCGGTCCGTATCGTGTGAAGCTGACCTGGTGGCGATCGGAGCGGGAGGTGGACGCCGGTGAGCGCGGCACCCCTGGAACCCCACATCGGCCTGTGGACGGAGGCCGAGTACCTCGCCATGGGCGAGACGCCGAACCCGATCGAACTGCTCGACGGAAGCCTGATCGTGAGCCCTGCCCCGAGCAAGCGACACCAGCGGGTGTCGCGGCTGCTGGCCAACAGCCTCGACGGCGCGGCCGGAGCCCTCGCGGTATTCGAGGCGGTGAACGTCCGGCTCGGGGTCGACCGAATCGTCATTCCGGACGTTGTCGTCGCCGACACCGACGACGAGGGCACCGTGGTCGAGGCGGGCGAGGTCGTCCTCGTCTGCGAGATCGTCTCTCCGGGGAACGCGGCGGCCGACCGCCTGGTCAAGATGCAGCTCTACGCCATCGCCCGGATTCCCTGGTATCTGCTGGTCGAGCAGGACGGCCAGACCCACTCGTTGCGGCTGTTCCGGCTCGACGGTGCGCACTACGTCGAGGACCAGGTCGCCAAGGCGGGCGAGCACCTCGTCCTGGCCGAGCCGTTCCGCTGGGGTGTCGACCCGGCTTCACTCCGCTGAGCGGCCCCACCCGCTGCGGCTTTCCGGCAGGGGCACCCAGCGCCGCGCGCTCGACATCCTGAGTTGGTCTCGGCATCCCACACCGTCCAACGTCAGTCGTCAATGCAAATTTGTTTAGCGCCCCTTGTGATCGAGGACGCTTACCTCCAAAGATGGTCGTCAATCCCATCGGCGTCCTTGGAGGCATCCATGACCCGTACCAGACCATCGCTGCGCAGAATGCTCGCCACCGGCCTCGCCGTGCTCGCCACCGTCGCGGCGGGGCTCGTCGCCACCGCCACCCCGGCGGCCGCGGCCACCACGCCCGGCATCGACGTCTCGCGCTACCAGGGCAGCATCAACTGGACGAGCGTGCGCAACGCCGGGATCCAGTTCGCCTTCATCAAGGCCACCGAGGGCACCAGCTACAAGGACCCGAACTTCAACGCCAACTACACCAACGCGTACTACGCGGGCGTGATCCGGGGCGCGTACCACTTCGCCCGGCCCAACATCTCCTCCGGGGCGACCCAGGCGAACTACCTGGCCTCCAACGGCGGCGCCTGGTCGGCCGACAGCCGCACCCTCCCCGCCGCGCTGGACCTGGAGGCCAACCCGTACGCCGGCGGCTACTGCTACGGCCTCAGCACGTCCGGGATGCGCAGCTGGGTGCAGGACTTCCTCAACACCTACCGCGCCCGCACCGGCCGCTACGCGGTCATCTACACCACCACGAGCTGGTGGAACCAGTGCACCGGCAGTTGGACCGCCCCGTGGGCGAACCACCCGCTCTGGATCGCCCGCTGGTCCACCTCCCCCGGCACCCTGCCGGCCGGCGCGCCGTTCTGGAGCTTCTGGCAGTACACCGACAGCGGCAGCGTCGCCGGGATCAGCGGCCCCGTCGACCGCAACTACTGGAACGGCGACCGCACCCGGCTGATCGCCCTGGCCAACAACACCGCCTGAGCCTGATTCGCCTGGTAAGGCAGTTGGCGGCAGCGGGATCGGCTGTCACCGTACGGTCGACAACTGGTCCGGCTGCCGCCACGCCACCGGCGCGGGGCGTCGGCCCCGCCATCCGGCCTGCGGACGTCAGGCCCGCCTTCGGGCCGCCACCGGGACGGTCACGGCGTTGTCGCGGGCGAGCCCGCCACGCCGGGTGATCCGCCAGGCCGCCACCGCGGCGAGGGTGACGGTGACGACGCTGAGCAGTGCGAACAGTGCCGACAGGCCGACGCTGACGAGCAGCAGGACGACGTCGCCGAGGGCCACGAGCATCCACAGTGCCACCCGCGGCCGGGTGTCCTTCCGTCGGTAACCCATGTCGTGCCTCCCTTCCGTCGTGCAGGTCGAATACCCCGTACGACGGAAGGTCATGCGAATCAAGCTCGCGGCGGCACGAATCCCACGGATCAGTCCTGGCGGTCGGGCACGAACTCGCGGGAGATCATGTCGAAGTACTGGAGGTTCTCGTCCCAGTCCTTGTCCGCGACCTCCCACCGGATGGCGAAGCCCCGGTTGCTGGCGGTGACGAAGCCCCGGTTACGGACGCGGATCCGCGTGCCGTCCCGGGTCTCCCGCCAGTCCCAGTCCGCGCAGGTCTTCCAGAAGCCGCTGACTGGGCGGATATCGATGTACTCGTAGTCGTTGACGAGCCGCTTGCGGGCGGGCTCGATGGCGCGCCAGGCAGCGGCGGCGTCCTTCTGCGGATCGTCCGTCCGGTCGATCACCAACTCGCGGACGCCATTCGGCTCCTCGTACTTCACCCAGGTGTCGCCCGCGCTCCGCCGCCATCCGTTCGGCACCGGGACCGAAAACCCGACCGGATCCTTGACCAGCTTCCAGCCGGCCGGGAGTCCCGTCGCCGAGGGCGAGACGGACGGGGTCGGGCTGGGGGCGGCGCTGGTCGGGGGCGCGGCGGGCCCCGACGTCTGCGGCGCCTGGGAGCTGGCGGTGGTCGGGTCGGCCTGCGGGTTGCCGCCGCCGTCCTCGCCGTCGCCGCTCGTCAGCATCGGCACGACCAGCACCAGGCCGAGCAGCAGCAGCGCCACCAGCACCCCGATCAGCACGTTGCGCCGAGTGTTGTCGGGCTTCGTACCGTCGGACGGCACCACCGTGGCGCGGCCGGACGGCGGGTTCACCGGCGCGGGCATCACCGAGGTGGGGTTCACCGGCCGGCGCGGCGCGGGGCTCACCGGCGCGGCCGGCGTGGCGCCGGCCGCCGGCTTCGGCGCCTCCACCTTGGCCGTCGGCGCCGTGTCGGACGTGGACGACTCGACCTTGGCGGTCGGCGCGACATCCGACGAGGCCGCGACGGACGCGCTCTCGGCCGCGACGGCAGCCCCGGCGGAGGCGGCCGCCTCCTGCGGCGCGCGGGGCGTCGGCGGGCTGACCGGCCTGGCGGCCGGGTCCTCGGCCGGCCGCGGCGCCGGCACCAGCGGCGGGCGCGGCTCGCGCGGGCCGTTCGGCCCCGGCCGGCGTACGCCGTCGAGCAGCGGGATGGTGCGCGTGCGCTTGCCGCCGGCGCGGCGCAGCAGCTTCTCCGCCACCTCGGCGGTGATCCGCTCGTTCGGGTCCTTGCGCAGCAGGCCGTTGAGCACCGGCTTGAGCGGGCCGGCGTTCTTCGGCGGCGGGGGCGCCTCGGTGGCGAGCGCCGCCAGGGTGGCGATCGCCGACGGCCGGGCGTACGGCGACTTGCCCTCGACCGCGGCGTAGAGGGTGGCGCCCAGCGACCAGAGGTCGGCCTCCGGCCCGGCGGTGCCGTCGCGGGCGCGCTCCGGCGCGATGTACGCGGGCGAACCGAGCACCATGCCCGTGCGGGTCACGTTCGGGTCGCCGGGGATCGTGGCGAGACCGAAATCGGTCAGCACCACCCGGCCGTCGTTGCCGAGCAGCACGTTGCCCGGCTTGACGTCGCGGTGCATCACGCCGGCCTTGTGCGCCGCCTTCAGCGCGCCCAGCACGCCGAGCCCGATCTCGACCGCGCGCGCCGGCGGCACCGGGCCGTCCTCGGCGAGCGTGTCCTGCAACGACCTCGACGGCACGTACTCCATGACGATCCACGGGTCGCCGTCGGTGCGCAGCACGTCGAAGATGCGGACCACGTTGATGTGGTTGAGCCGGGCGATTGCCCGGGCCTCGCGCAGCGACCGCTCCCGCATCTCGCGGCGCTCGTCGTCGGTGAGGCTGGGCGGCGGGACGAGTTCCTTGATCGCCACGTCCCGGTGCAGCACCTCGTCGCGCGCCTTCCACACCCGACCCATGCCACCCTGACCGAGCGGCGAGAGGAGCCGGTATCGGTCAGCGACGAGTTGGGGCAGCGCGTTAGACATCGCCCAGACGGTACCCGGCGGGCACGACGGTCACACCGCCGGCACGCCACTGTGCGGTTCAGGTCAAGCTTCGCGCCGCGTACGCTGACGCCATGTCTGCCGAAGAGCCGCTGTTCCGGGTCGTCCGGGGGGTCCCCACCACCGAGGAACTGGCCGCGCTGGTGGGCGCGATCGTCGTCCGGTCCCGTCCGGCCGCCGCACCCTCGCCGGTCGCCGCGTCCGCCTGGGCGCGCAGCGGGCGACCGGCCACCGCGACGCCGGTCGCCGGTCCCGGTGCGTGGCGCGCCTCCGGCCTGCCCCGCTGACCTTTTTCCCGGTACGGATCACCGCAGCTCGGCGCCCCTGCCCGCGCGCAGGGCGGCCGATATGTGCGGGATCGGGGCTGCCGACAGGGTAGGAGACCCATTAACCTCACTCAGGGAAACGGCGCAGTGACGGGTAGGGAGGGCCGATGATCCCCGAGGAGGACCGTCCAGCGTCCTGGCTTCGCGGTTACGGCGGCATCGAGGCCGACATCCGCCGGTTGCGCGAGTTCGCTGACAAGCTCCAGGCCGAGGTGGAACGCAACTACGCCCCTAATCTGCCGTACATCGCCGAGGACATGAAGGCGCCCGTGCCCAACCCGGCCGACGCCTTCATCGAGCTGGTCAACTTCCTGCACGCGCACCACGAGACCCAGCAGGCCACCGCCAACATGGTGTGGGGCGTCCGCGACGCCACCGGCCACCTGGCCGTCGCCGCCGGCACGGTGGCCAACCGCTACACCCAGTCCGACGCCTTCTCCTCGGCCCGGGTGGCCGATGTGGAACGGGCGCTCGCCGATCCGACAGCCGCCACACCGCGCGGCCCGTCGCCGGTGCTGCGCGACCCCACCGGTCCCGAGACGGCACCGACGCTGGGGCCGGTGGTGCTGCCATGATCGAGCGGGGCAGCGGCCGCACGTCCGGCCTGACCGACTGGCGGCTGATGGACGTGGCCAGCATGTGGGCCTGCCTCCAGGACCACGACACCACCAACCACTGGAAGCAGGTCGCCGGCTGGCGCAAGGTCTGCGACCTCGCCCGGGCCCACCTGAGCCGGCTCCAGGAATACCGGCGTGGGCTGGCGGAGGCGTGGCCCCCGGAAACCAACGAGGCAGCCCGGGCGTACGTCCGTGAACTCGACGAGCTGATCGACAAGGTGCAGCGCACCCACGACGCGGCCAGCGCCAACTACACCGCGCTCTCCGCCGCGACGCAGGCCATCGGGACCACCCGCGCCGAGCTGAAGAAGATCTACGACGAGTACGCCGTCAAGCTCCAGGAGAAGCGGACGTACGAGGCGACGCTCGCGGACCCGAAGGCGGCCATGGGCAGTCGGGTCCCCGACCGCCCGGTGACGGATGCCGACCTGGAACGGCTCAACGTCCAGGCACGCGGCATCATGTACGGCCTCAGCGGCGAACTCCAACACGCCCAAGTAATGCTCCAAAAGCCACCACCCACCAAACCCAGAATCGATGGCAGTCAGCCTGTATCCGAAACGTCAGGCCTGCAAGCTCCGGTGATCCCGCCGATCGTGCCGGTCCCGATTACGCCGCCAGCCAGTACACCCTCGGCGCACCGGCCAGCCTCCACCGCTCGGCCGGTGGCAACACCGAGCGCACCCGGCCTCGGCCCTATTTTGGGCGGAACTGGCACCGGAGTGGCGCCTCCACCCGCTAACACGGGGCCGTCTCCTGTACCGCCAACCGCATCCCCGAGCATTGGAACGCCACCACCGCTTCCGACGCTGCCGCACCGGCCGGGTGTGTCTAGGCCACTAGGTGGCCAGCCCGGCCAACCAGGGCGGCCAGCTTTCGGAGGGGGCACGCAGCCGAATATGGCACCATCCACACAACCCCGATCGATGCCTCCTGGGGGGTTGATCGGGGGACCACCCGGGATGGGGCTCGGCCAGCCAGGTACGGGTAACAGCCAGCCGAGACGAGTGAACCCGATCGGTGGCGTAATCGGTGGTGGTGGCGCTGGTACCGCACCGACGGGTGGTGCGGGATCTCGCCCCGGCGGCAGTCGAGGTTTCGCGGCAGCGCATGGCATGCCTCCCATCGGCGGAACCCCTTCCGGTAACGCAGCCAGCATTAGCGGTGCGAGCGGGATGCCGCATCGACCTAGGCGTCGCGAGGGGAGCAGCGAGGAACCTCATCACTGGGACCCAGATCACCCGTGGGAAACGAATCAGGGCGTTCCCCCTATCGTCCGCCCGCCAAACGAGGAAGGCCCAATCGACCCTGGCCCAGCCATCGGCTTGAACCGGTGAGGTTCAGCATCACATCCCGAGTGTTGGCATCACTGCTACCACTTGCGCCACTCCTACCTATACAGCCAGCGCTAGCCGCTTCCGCAATGACTGCGCCGGCATCCGATGGAAGCAGAATACGCAGCAACCAATGGCACTTGGAGTTTCTTGATGTAGCGTCCGCGCATCGCATCACTCAGGGTCAAGGAGTCACTGTCGCATTGCCAGACACTGGCGTCGACCCGCATCTCGACTTACGGCAAAACTTGCTAGCTGGCATAGACATGGTTCCCGGCGGCAGTGGTGACGGCCGACACGACCGAAACGGTCACGGCACTGGCATGGCCGGTCTCATCGCGGCGCACGGCCAAGGCAACACCGGTGCCCTCGGCATCGCACCCAAAGCAAAGATTCTGCCAATAGCCGATTCGCCGCCGAGCGGCGAGAGTGATCCGGACGTGCTGGCCCAAAGCATCGAATACGCAGTGGGCAAAGGCGTACGAATAATCAGCGTATCAAGTGGAGGCGGCACCAGCCCTCGTCTCACGCAGGCGGTTAAAAGGGCGCTTGCATCTGACGTTGTAATAGTTGCGGGTTCCGGAAATAATCCTCTAGACCAAACAGTTGCTTACCCAGCCAGAGAGCCTGGCGTAATCGCCGTCGGTGGGATAGATCGAGCCGGGCGCCATGCAGCAATATCGGTTACAGGCCCTGAAGTCGACGTGGTTGCTCCGGCAGTCGATATCTACAGCACGAGTATCGACGGCAGATATCGCAAGGGCACCGGCACGTCGGACTCCACGGCGATCGTTGCCGGCGCTGCGGCGCTCATCAGGGCGAAGTATCCGCACCTCCCGGCCTCGGAGGTAGCGCACCGGCTTACTGCCACTGCGGTCGACAAGGGTCCGCCGGGGCGGGACGACGAGTACGGGTACGGGGTCATCGATCTGGTGGCGGCGTTGACGGCGGACGTACCGCCGCTGGGTTTCGAGTCGGCAACGGCGACCGCCGCGCCCCACACCGCCTCGGCCACGACGGCGGTTGCGGAGCCCGCCGACGGCGGAGACAGCGGGGCGACGACTCGCGGCCTGGTCACCCTCGGCGTGATCGTGGCTGCCGCCGGGGCGTGGGTGCTGTACAACCGTCATCGCCGCCGTGGCGACGACCCTCCACCCCGTGTAAGCCGCTGACCCGCCTTCGCGACCGACGGTCGCAGGGCGGAAGCCGCTCCTGTTCAGTTGCCACCGATCCACTTCAACAGCACCAGAGCACCCAGGCCCAGCACGGTGAATGCGACGGAAGCGACCAACAGCCGTCGACCGAGGGGACGGTCACGCACGCCGTAGTAGCAGATCCCCAGGGCTCCACCCACGACACAGGCCCCGGCAAAGGCGAGAGCCGCGCGTGGAACCTCGCCGAGAAGCAGCATCCAGCCGGCGAGGAACCCGACCATGATCGCTGCATTCGCCATCGCGGACTGGAGGTTGCGGTAGGCGTCGTGCTGAAGGACCAGCACCGCTCTGCGGTAGTCCTCGACGGCCTGCGCGCGTTTCTCGTCGGAAACCGGTCGCGGGCGCAGCCGGAGTGCAACTCGCCACGGCCGTCTCATGGCGGCGACAATATCAATCGCGGTCACTGGTCGAGGCTCATCGCGCGAGCCGCCCCTTCGCGATCGAAAGCGGGCGCATCCCACCGGAGCCGCCATCGCCGAGAGCCAGCCGGTAACGTCGGCGAGGTGCCAGAAACGATGCCGATCCGCCTTGTGCTCGCCTCGGCGAGCCCCGCCCGCCGCAAGATTCTCCAGGCCGCCGGGATCGAACCGGACGTGCTGGTCAGCGGCGTCGACGAGTCCCTGGTGGTCACCGAGCGGGCCGAGGATCTCTGCCTGGAGCTTGCCCGGTTGAAGGCGCAGGCGGTGCTCAGCCGGCTGCGGCCGACCGACGACCAGCGGACGCTGGTGATCGGGTGCGATTCTGTGCTGGCCTTCGACGGGGAGATCCTCGGCAAGCCGGCCGACGCGGCGGACGCCACCCGGCGCTGGCAGCGGATGCGCGGGCGCAGCGGCGTGCTGCACAGCGGGCACTGCCTCATCGACATCGTGACGGGGCGTCGGGCCGAGGCGGTCGCCTCCACCGTCGTGCACTTCGCCGACGTCAGCGACGACGAGATTGCCACGTACGTGGGCACGGGCGAGCCGCTCGCGGTGGCCGGCGCCTTCACCATCGACGGGTTGGGCGGGCCGTTCGTGGAGCGGATCGAGGGTGATCCGAGCACGGTCATCGGGCTCTCGCTGCCGATGCTGCGCCGCCTCCTGGCCGAGCTGGATCTGCGAATCACCGATCTGTGGACGAAGGTCGCGCCCGGCAACCAGTCGGTCGAACCGCTCGGCTAGCGTCCGTTCATGACCACGAAGTCGATCCCGCTGACGTCGGAACTGCACGCGTACCTGGTAGCGCACGGGTCGCCGCCGGACGAGATCATGCGGGACCTGGCCGAGGAGACCCGCGCGGCTCTGCCGGACAACGCGCAGATGCAGGTCGCGCCGGAGCAGGCCGCGTTCCTGACCTTCCTCACCCGGCTGCTCGGCGTGCGGCAGGCCGTGGAGGTGGGCACCTTCACCGGCCTCTCCTCGCTGGCGATCGCGCGGGGGCTGCCCGAGGGCGGGCGGCTTACCTGCTTCGACATCTCGGAGGAGTTCACGGGCATCGCCCGGCGGTACTGGGCCCGCGCGGGCGTGGACGACCGCATCGAGCTGCGCATCGGCCCGGCCGGCGACACGCTGCGGGAGCTGCCCCACGAGCGTCACCTCGACTTCGCGTTCATCGACGCCGACAAGACCGGCTACCCGGTCTACTGGTCGGAACTGGTGCCTCGGATGCGTCCCGGCGGGGTGATCGCGGTCGACAACGTGCTGCGCGGCGGCCGGGTGATCGCCCCGCAGAACGCCGACGACCGGGCCATCGCCGCGTTCAACGACGAGGTCCTCGCCGATGTCCGGGTCGACGCGGTGATGCTTCCTGTCGCCGACGGCCTCACTCTGGCCCGGGTGCACTGACGGCCACACACTGAACCCGCCCTTTGCGATCTGGTACGAAGCGGCCCCTCCGGGGGCCTCTCCATACCAAGATCCAAGGGACGGCGCCCTCGGGCCGTCAGGCGGGGGCCGGGGTGCGGGGTTCGGCGGGGGCCGGGCGTAGGGCGCGGTTCAGGCGGACGGTCAGCAGCGCGGCCGCCGCGATGAAGGCCGGCAGCAGCAGGAACGCCAGGTGCGGCCCCACCCCGTCGGCCACCCAGCCGAGCGCGACCGGCGCGATCCCGAAGCCGACCCCCATCGAGTACGACGCCCAGCCGGCCGCCCGGTCCGCGGCCGGCCCGGCGACGGCGAGCGCGATCGAGATGGCCAGCGGGTAGTGCAGTGCGTTGCCGAGGCCGAGCACGACGAGGCCGGTGACCGCGAGCCAGCCGACGGTGGCGACCCAGAACAGCGCGAACCCGGCCAGCGACACGCCCAGCGCGGCGAGCAGCAGCGGCACCGGCCGGTAGCGCAACGCGAACCGGCCGCCGACGAGCCGGCCGACGAACATGCCGCAGACGATCGCGGCGACGGCGGCCGAGGCGGCGCCGGCCGCCATTCCGGCGTGCGAGCGGAGCACGTCGGCGGTCCAGAGGGACAGGCAGACCTCGATCGAGCCGGTGACGGCCATCAGCACCCAGGCGATCCAGTATGTCGGGGGCAGCCGCCGTGCGGCCCCGGCAGCGCCAGCAGCTCCACCCGCGCCGGCGGGCGGATCGGCGTCGACCGGGTCGCCCGCTCGGGGATCACCGACAGCCGCGGCGGCGGGGGCGGCCTCCGGCAGGCGTACGCGGAAAGTCACGGCGGCGAGCGCGACGAGCGTGATCAGGCCGACCTCGACGGCCATCACCGGCCGCCAGCCCCAGCCGGCGTCGACGCTGCCGCCGATGACCAGCGGGGCGAGGATGCCCATGCCGGCGCAGGCGGCGTTGGCCTCGGTCAGCGCGGCCGGCGCGGCGGGGCCGTGCCGGGCGGTGAGCACGACGGACACGCCGCTGACCACCAGCATGCCGAAGGTCGCGATGACGGCGACGGTGGTGATCGTGGCGGGCAGGGCGCGGAGGGTGCCGAGGGCGGTGACGCCGACCGCCACGCCGACCAGCCCGATCCAGATGGCACGGCCGCGGCCGACCCGGCGGGCCAGCGGCGCGAAGAGCGCCCCGCCGGCCAGCGCGCCGACGGCGATGCCGGTGCTGTGCAGGCCGGCGACGGCGGCCGAGGTGCCCTGTTCGTCGCGGAGCAGCGGCACGACCGGCCCGAATCCGTAGAGGAAGAAGCCCCACAGCCCGAGCTGGGCGTAGGTCAGCCAGGTGGTCCGGTCACGGGCGAGGCGGGGCACCGGCCTTACGGTACAAGTGTCCGACCGGTGCCCCGCCTCGGTGAGAGGCAGCTCTCCCCCGGCGTTAGGAGGGAGCCCTTCCTCTACCGCAGGCGTTAATGAGGTGCCCTTCCTTTCAGCGGACGGTGCGTGCGAACTGCCGGGCCGCCCAGACGACGCCGGCCGCGGCGAGCACCGCGACGATCGTCAGCCCCTGCCAGACCTTGTCGTCGCCCAGCTCGCCGGCGAAGAGGGCCCGGGTGCCGTCGACCGCCCAGGAGAACGGGTTCCACTCGGCGATGCCTTGGAGCCAGCCGGGGGCGAACGTGAGCGGCAGCAGGATGCCGGAGAGCAGCAGCACCGGCTGCGCCACGGTGTTCATCAGCGGGGCCAGCGCGTCCTCGCTCTTGACCTTGAGCGCGACGCCGTAGGAGACGGCCGAGGTCATCAGCGCGATCAGGGCGAGCATGAGATACGCCAGGAGCAGGTCGACGATGAAGACGCGCAGGTCGAACAGGAGCGCGAGCAGGGTGATGATGACCGCCTGCACGATCAGCGACACCACGTCGCGCAGGGATCGGCCGAGCAGCAGGGCGAGCCGGCTGACCGGGGTGACCCGGGAGCGTTCGATGACGCCGGCACGCAGCTCGGCGATCAGACCGAAGCCCTGGAACAGGCCGCCGAAGATGGCCAGCAGCACCAGCAGGCCGGGTACGAAGATCTTGTAGGCCTCCGCCTGGGTGGGGGCGTTCAGCGCCGGCTTGAGCAGCGGGGCGAAGAGCAGCAGGTACATCACCGGCTGGAAGACGCCGACGAAGACCCAGACGGGGTTGCGCAGCAGCAGTTGGAGCTGGCGCTGGAAGATCAGCCAGGTGTCACGGGCGAGTTTCATGAGGTCTCTCCGGTCTGGGGTCAGGACTCGCGCAGCGAGCGGCCGGTCTTGGTGAGGAAGACGTCGTCGAGGCTGGGCCGGTGCAGCTCGATGGAGTCGAGCGTGAGGCCCGCCGTGTCGACGCGACGCAGGATCTGCGGGATGGCGGTCGCGCCCTCGTCGACGTAGAGCCGCAGACCGCCCTCCTCGGCGGTCTCCAGCTTGTTGACGTACGGCTCGCCGTCGAGCAGTTTCGCGGCCTGCGGGGTGGCCGTCGCGTCCAGCCCGACCAGCACCACGTCGCCGGAGATCTCGCGCTTGAGGCCCGCCGGGGTGCCCTCCGCGACCACCTCGCCGTGATCCATGATCGCGATCCGGTCGCAGAGCGCGTCGGCCTCGTCGAGGTAGTGCGTGGTGATGAAGACGGTCATGCCGTCGGTGCGCAGCCGACGGATCTCGTCCCACATGTGCGCACGGCTCTGCGGGTCGAGGCCGGTGGTCGGCTCGTCCAGGAAGACGATCTTCGGCTCGTGGATGATGCCGAGGGCGATCTCCACCCGCCGCCGCTGGCCGCCGGAGTAGGTCTTGCACTTGCGGTCGGCGTACTCGGTGAGCTGGAAGGCGTCGAGGGCGCGCGCGGCGCGCCGCTGCGCCTCGGCCTTGCCGATGCCGTACATCCGGGCCTGGAGGACCAACTCCTCGCGGGCGGTCGACTCGTCCCAGGTGCTGCCGCCCTGGGCGACGTAGCCGATGCGGCGGCGCACCTCGGCCGGGTCCCTGCGCAGGTCGGCCCCGGCGATGGTGGCCTCGCCGCCGTCCGGCTCGATCAGGGTCGCCAGCATCCGCAGGGTGGTGGTCTTGCCGGCGCCGTTGGGGCCGAGGAACCCGAAGATCTCCCCCGGGGCGACCGCCAGGTCGACCCCGCGCACCGCGTCGACGGTCCTCGTCTGGCGACCCTCGCGGGAGCGGAACGACTTCCGCAGCCCTCTGGTCTCGATCATCTCTGCTCCTGGTCGTCCGGGCCGGTGCGACCGGCCACCTGTCTGTCCCTCGGGGACGACGCCGGACGGCGTGCTCCCCCCGTCGCGCCGCGAGCAGGCTAACGCGATATAGCTCCAGTGGTCAACCTTGATTATTCGGTTGTGTCGCGAGGCGTGGCCCCACCGTCGGGCCATCCGCTCCAACCCTCCGCCCCGACCAGCCCGTCAGGCAGGTACGACACACCGGAGTCGATGCGTTCGGCGATCCGTTCACACCAGCCGACCTCGGCCTCGGCCCGCGCCGCCCAGAGTTCGAACATCCAGCCGACGTGCACCGGCTTGGAGTTGCGCACCCAGTCGGAGGCCAGCGCCGCGCGCATCGACTCGACGCCGGCGCGCAGCAGGTTCGCCCGGTTGCGCAGGGCCGCCGACGCCTCCTCGCGCGGCAGCGCGGGCAGGAAGGAGAACGCCGCCGCGAACGGGTCCGGCGGCTCGTGCAACTGCCACCAGTGCGCGCGCAGCAGCGACTCGAACTCGTCCTCGCCCTTGGCGGTGACCTCATACGTGGTGCGCGCCGGCCGGGCGCCCACCTGCTCGGTGGCCACCTCGCGCAGCAGGCCCTCCTCGGTCAGCTTGCGCAGGGCGTGGTAGATCGAGCCGGGCTGCACGTTGGCCCACCTGTCGGCGTTCCAACTGAGCAGTTCCCGGCGCACGTCGTAGCCGTGCACGGGCTGCATCCACCGCACCAGCCCGAGGATCATCATTCGCGTGGCAGACATCGGACAAGCGTAATAAGCAAGTTTGACTAGGGCGCGATGGCACAGTGCGGCATCCCACACTGAGCGATCGTTAGGGTTCTCAGGGTGGCCGATACACTCCCGGTCAGTAGCCTCCCGGGAGGAGCCCCCAAGGTGCGCAAGGTACTCATCGCCAACCGCGGCGAGATCGCCGTCCGCGTCATCCGCGCCTGCCGCGACGCCGGCCTGGGCAGCGTCGCCGTCTACGCGGACTCCGACCGGGACGCCCTGCACGCCACGCTGGCCGACGAGGCGTACGCGCTCGGCGGGGACACCGCGACCGAGACGTACCTGCGCATCGACAAGCTGCTGGAGGTCGCCGCCAAGGCCGACGCCGACGCGGTCCACCCCGGCTACGGCTTCCTCGCCGAGAACGCCGACTTCGCCCAGGCCGTCATCGACGCCGGGCTGACCTGGATCGGCCCCACCCCGCAGGCGATCCGCGACCTCGGCGACAAGGTGACCGCCCGGCACATCGCGCAGCGCGCGGGAGCGCCCCTGGTGCCCGGCACCCCCGACCCGGTGGCGAACCCGGACGAGGTGATGGCGTTCGCCGTCGACCACGGCCTGCCGGTCGCCATCAAGGCCGCCTTCGGCGGCGGCGGGCGCGGGCTCAAGGTGGCCCGCACGATGGAGGAGATCCCGCACCTGTTCGAGTCGGCCACCCGCGAGGCGGTCGCCGCGTTCGGCCGGGGCGAGTGCTTCGTCGAGCGCTACCTCGACAAGCCCCGCCACGTCGAGGCGCAGGTGCTGGCCGACCAGCACGGCAACGTGATCGTGGTCGGCACCCGCGACTGCTCGCTGCAGCGCCGGCACCAGAAGCTCGTCGAGGAGGCCCCGGCGCCGTTCCTCACCGACGCCCAGCGCGCCCAGATCCACGACAGCGCCAAGGCGATCTGCCGGGAGGCCGGCTACCACGGCGCCGGCACGGTGGAATACCTGGTCGGCGCCGACGGCACCATCTCCTTCCTGGAGGTCAACACCCGCCTCCAGGTCGAGCACCCGGTCACCGAGGAGACCGCCGGGATCGACCTGGTCCGTGAGCAGTTCCGGATCGCCGACGGCGAGAAGCTGCGGTTCACCGAGGACCCGACCCCGCGCGGGCACTCCATCGAGTTCCGGATCAACGGCGAGGACCCGGGCCGCAACTTCCTGCCCGCCCCCGGCACGGTCACCGCGCTGCGGCTGCCCACCGGGCCCGGCGTCCGGGTGGACACCGGCATCTCGGCCGGCGACGTGATCGGCGGCAACTTCGACTCGCTGCTGGCCAAGGTCATCATCACCGGCGAGACGCGCACCGAGGCGCTGGAGCGGGCCCGCCGGGCGCTGGACGAGATGGTCGTCGAGGGCATGGCCACCGCGCTGCCGTTCCACCGGCTGGTCATCCGTGACGAGGCGTTCACCGCCGAGCCGTTCACGGTGCACACCCGGTGGATCGAGACCGAGTTCGACAACACCGTCCCGCCGTTCACCGCGGCCGCCGGCGCCGCCGAGGCACCGGCCGAGCGCGAGACCGTCGTGGTCGAGGTGGGCGGCAAGCGGCTGGAGGTCAGCCTCCCCGCCGGCCTCGGCGGGGGTACGGCCGCCGCCGCGCCCGCCGCCCGCAAGCCGGCCCGCCGGGGTGGCGCGGCCAAGGCCGGCGCGGCCGTCAGCGGCGACGCGCTCACCTCGCCCATGCAGGGCACCATCGTCAAGATCGCGGTCGCCGACGGGGACACCGTCGCCGAGGGCGACCTGGTCGTGGTGCTGGAGGCGATGAAGATGGAGCAGCCGCTGCACGCGCACAAGGCCGGCACGGTCAGCGGCCTCGCCGCCGAGGTCGGCGCCGTCATCTCCGCCGGCGCGACGATCTGCACGATCGCCTGAGGTGTGAGGAAGGACACCTTCCTAACGTCTGCGGGGGGAGGAAGGCCCCTTCCTGACGCAACGCCGGGCGCGCCCCCAACGCGGCACCGGCCAGCCTGACAGTCAGCGCAGCTCGGTGCGGGCGACCGCCCGCACGGCGGCGGTCAGCGCGTCCAGCGTGGTGGAGTCCACCCGCCAGTGCTGCCAGTACAGCGGGCGGTCCAGGTGGCGCCCGGCACCGATGTCGACGCAGTGCCCGGCCGCGATGTCGGCGCGGGCGATCCGCTCCGGCACCATCCCCCAGCCCAGGCCCAGCCGCACCGCCTCGTTGAAGCCGTCGAAGGACGGCACGTAGTGGACGGGCGGGTCGATCCGACGGCGGGTCACGGTGCGGGCGAACCGGTGCTGGAGCTGGTCCTTGCGGTCGAACGCCATCATCGGCGCCGTCGCGAGGGCGGCCTCGGTGGGGCCGTCGGGGAAGTGGCGGGCGGCGAACTCCGCCCGGGCCAGCGCGACGTATCGCATCGCGCCCAGCCGTTCCACCCGGCAGCCCTGCACGGCCTCGCGCTGCGCGGTCACCGCCGCCATCGCCGTGCCGTCCCGGATCAACTCCGCCGTGTGGTCCTCGTCGTCCCAGCGGACGTCGAACAGGAGCGCCAGCTCGGCGGGCAGCCGCGCCAGCGCGCCGACGAACCAGGTGCCGAGCGAGTCCCCGTTCGCCACGACGGTCACCCGGCTGGCGGCGGGCCCGCCGACCGTCGGCGGGCGGGCCGCGTCCAACGCCTCCCGTTCCAGCAGCGCCACCTGCCCGGCCAGCCGCAGCAGCGGCCGGCCCGCGTCGGTGGCCTGGCACGGCTTCGTGCGGCGGACCAGCACCTGCCCCACGGCCTGCTCCAACGCCTTCATCCGCTGGCTGACGGCCGACGGGGTGACGTGCAGGGCGTGCGCGGCGGCCTCGAAGCTGCCCTCGCGGACCACCGCGGCGAACGTCCGGAGCTGCGTGGAGTCGAGCATGATGAAGCTAAGCTTATCTGCCCTGAGAATCTTTAGTTGGGCTGCATCGGCGGCGGCTCGTAGCGTGGGCCCGTGCCCGACATCCTCAGCAGCTCCGTGACCGCTTCCGCCGCCGCCGGCTTCTCCCTCTCGATCGCGCTGATCGCCGCAATCGGCGCGCAGAACGCCTTCGTCCTGCGGCAGGGCCTGCGCCGGGAGCACGTCCTGCCCGTGGTCGCCGTCTGCGCCGCCTCCGACGCGCTGTTGATCTCGGTCGGCATCGCCGGAATGGGCACCGCCACGGCGGAGCACCCCGCCGTGCTGACCGCCGTCCGCTGGCTGGGGGCCGCGTTCCTGCTCGGGTACGGCGTGCTGGCGGCCCGCCGCGCGCTGCGCCCCGGCGCGCTCTCCCCGGCGGACCGGCCGCCGGCCACGCTCGGGGCGACGCTGCTGGCCTGCCTCGCCTTCACATACCTCAACCCGCACGTGTACCTCGACACCGTCCTCCTGCTCGGCGGGGTGGCCCGCCAGCACCCGCACCACTGGGTCTTCGGCGCGGGCGCGGCGGTCGCCAGCGTGGTCTGGTTCACCGCCATCGGCGTCGCCGCCCACCGGCTCGCGCCCGTGCTGGCCCGCCCGACGGCCTGGCGGATCGTCGACGGCGTGGTCGCCCTCGTGATGACCGCGCTCGCGGCGGGGCTGCTGCTCGGCTGACCCGGCGGCGCGCCATCCCTTCCTGGCCGGGCTGGTGGTCTCGGCGACGCCCGGCCGGGGGTGTTTTCGGCGACCACCGGGGGCGCGGGCGCCGGCCGGCGGGAATGATGACGGGGTGCGGTTCCTACACGGCGCGGTTCCCGCGCACGACCTGACCTACAACGACGTCTTCATGGCGCCGGCCCGCTCCGAGGTGGGCTCGCGGCTCGACGTCGACCTGGCCACCAGCGACGGCACGGGCACCACCATCCCGCTGGTGGTGTCGAACATGACCGCGGTGTCCGGCCGCCGGATGGCCGAGACGGTCGCCCGGCGCGGCGCGATCGCGGTCATCCCGCAGGACATCCCGATCGAGGTGGTGGCGAACGTCGTCGCCTGGGTCAAGCGGCGGCACCTGGTGCACGACACCGCGATCACGCTCGGCCCGACGGACACCGTCGGGGACGCGATCCACCTGCTGCCGAAACGGTCGCACGGCGCCGTGATGGTGATCGACGAGGAAGGCCGGCCGCTGGGCGTGGTGACCGAGGCGGACACCGTGGGCGTGGACCGTTTCGCCCAGCTCCGGCACGTGATGTCCACCGAGCTGCACACCGTGCCGGCGGACGCGGACCCGCGTACCGGCTTCGACCGGCTCTCGGCCGGCCGGCGCCGGCTCGCCCCGGTGGTCGACGCCGACGGCCGCCTCGTCGGGGTGCTGACCCGGCAGGGCGCGCTGCGGGCGACCCTCTACAAGCCGGCGGTGGACGACCGGGGCCGGCTGCGCATCGCGGCCGCCGTCGGCATCAACGGCGACGTGACCGGCAAGGCGGCGGCGCTGCTGGAGGCCGGGGTGGACACGCTGGTCGTGGACACCGCACACGGCCACCAGGAGCGGATGATCTCCGCGTTGCGGGCCGTCCGCGCGCTGGACCCGGCGGTCCCCGTCGCCGCCGGCAACGTGGTGACCGCCGAGGGCGTACGCGACCTGGTGGAGGCGGGCGCCGACATCGTCAAGGTGGGCGTCGGCCCCGGCGCGATGTGCACCACCCGGATGATGACCGGGGTGGGCCGGCCGCAGTTCTCCGCCGTGCTCGACTGCGCCGCGGCGGCCCGCCAGCTCGGCCGGCACGTCTGGGCCGACGGGGGCGTACGGCACCCGCGGGACGTGGCGCTGGCCCTGGCCGCCGGCGCGTCGAACGTGATGGTCGGCTCCTGGTTCGCCGGCACCTACGAGTCCCCCGGCGACCTCTACACCGAGGCCGACGGCCGGCGCTACAAGGAGAGCTTCGGCATGGCCTCGGCGCGGGCGGTCAGCGCGCGGACGGCCGACGACAGCGCGTACGACCGGGCTCGCAAGGCGGTCTTCGAGGAGGGCATCTCCTCGGCCCGGATGTACCTGGACCCGGCCCGCCCCGGCGTGGAGGACCTGATCGACGAGATCATCGCCGGGGTACGCAGCGCCTTCACCTACGCGGGCGCCCGTGACCTGGCGGAGTTCCACGAGCGCGCCGTCGTGGGTGTGCAGAGCACGGCCGGCTACACCGAGGGAATGCCGCTGCCGACGAGCTGGTGAGACGGCCCCCGCCGGCCGTCACTCCTTCGGGAACAGTCGTCGGATGACGTCGCGGGCGGCGGCGCGGGGGTCGTCGCCGACCCGCTCCGGCAGCGCGCCGGCGAGCCAGAGCGTGGCGAAGCCGTGCACGATCGACCAGGCGGCGAGCGCGTCGCCTGGCGGATCCGCCGCCGTCGGGCGCCCCTGGGGCAGCCCGGCGACCCCGGCGTGCAGCGCGTCGCCGGCGCGCCGGCGGGCCACCGCCACCTCCTCGGCGTCGGCCCGGTAGAGGTCCGGACGGAACATCACCTCGAAGTGCGCGCGGTGCCGGACCGCGAAGTCGACGTACGCGACGCCGCTGTCCAGCAGGTCCGCCGCGCCGCCCAACGCCTCGGCGAGCAGGTCGAAGCCCTCGGCGGCGAGGGCGGTGAGCAGGCCGGCCTTGTCGCCGAAGTGGTGCGCCGGGGCGGCGTGCGAGACGCCGGCCCGGCGGGCCAGGTCGCGCAGGCTCAGCGCACCGGGGCCGGACTCCTCGATCACCTGCACCGCCGCCGCGAGCAGGGCGCGACGTAGGTCGCCGTGGTGGTAGCCGCGCGTTCCGGTCATGCCGCGATCCTATCTTGCCATTGACAAGATGACACCTCGGGGCGCAATCTTGTCGCCGACAAGTTCACCCCAGGGAGGTACCCATGGCTCCACTGATCGCGCTCGTGGCCGGCACGGCGCTCGCCCGGCTGGCCGGACTCGCCGGCGTGGCCGCACTCGACGGCTGGCATCCCGCGCTGCGGGTGGGGCTGGCACTGATGTTCGTGGTCACCGGCGTCGCGCACTTCGCCCCCGCCTACCGGGCGGACATGATCGCGATGGTGCCGCCCGCCCTGCCCCGACCCGATTTGCTGGTCACCGTCACCGGGGTGCTGGAACTGGTGGGCGCGGCCGGGCTGCTCGTGCCGGCGACCGCCCGCTGGGCCGCGGCCGGGCTGGCCCTGCTGATGCTGGCCATGTTCCCCGCGAACGTCTCGGCGGTCCGGCGCGGGCTGACCCTCGGCGGCCGGCCGGCGACCCCGCTCGGGCCGCGGACGGCGGAGCAGGCCCTCTTCGTCGGCGTGGCCGCCGCTATTTCGTTTGGGGCCTGACAATCAGGGGGCTAATGTAGCGGTCATGAGACTTATCGAGCTGCGGGACGTGCCCCTCGGGCGACTGCTCGTGGTCGCCGGGCACGTCACCGGGCAGCGGTGGAACCGCTACCTCGCCGAGGAACACGGGCTCACCCAGGCCGGGATGGCGACCCTGATGACCCTCGCCGAGCACGGCGAGCTGCCGCACCGCACGGTGGCCGAGCGCTGCTTCGTCCGGCCCGCCACCCTCACCGGCATCGTCGACACCCTGGAACGCGACGGCCTGGTCGAGCGGCAGCGCGACGAGACGGACCGACGCAGCGTCAAGCTCGCGCTCACCCCGGCCGGCCGGGGCCGGATCGACGCGCTCACCGCCGTGATCCGGTCCGGCGCCCCGCTGACCTCGGTCGACGCCGACCCGGCGAAGGCGGCGGTGATCCGCCAGTTCCTCCTGGAGGTCATCGGCAGCGGGGACGTCGACACGGCGGAAGGGGCACCGGCATGCTGATCCGGCTGCTGCGCACGCACCTGCGCCCCTACCGCCGGGCGCTGGCGGCGGTGGTGCTGCTCCAGTTCGTCGGCACGATGGCGTCGCTCTATCTGCCCAGCCTCAACGCCGACATCATCGACCTCGGCGTGGCCCGCGGCGACACCGGCTACATCGTGCGCACCGGCGGGTGGATGCTCGCGGTCAGCCTGGTGCAGATCGTCTGCTCCGTCGCCGCCGTCTACCTCGGCGCGCGCACGGCCACGGGCTTCGGCCGGGACGTACGGGCGGCGGTGTTCGGGCACGTCAACCGCTTCTCGGCCCGCGAGGTGGCCCGGTTCGGCGCGCCCTCGCTGATCACCCGCAACACCAACGACGTGCAGCAGGTGCAGATGCTCGTGCTCATGAGCTGCACCATGCTGGTCGCCGCGCCGATCATGAGCGTCGGCGGCGTGGTGATGGCGCTGCGGGAGGACCTCGGGCTCTCCTGGCTGATGCTGGTCAGCGTGCCCGTGCTCGCCGTCGCCCTGTGGCTGGTCATCCGGCGGATGGTGCCGGGCTTCCGGCTCATGCAGACCCGGATCGACACGATCAACCGGGTGCTGCGGGAGCAGATCACCGGCATCCGGGTGGTGCGGGCGTTCGTCCGGGAGCCGTACGAGACGGAGCGCTTCGCCACCGCGAACGCCGACCTCACCGCGACCGCCCTGCGCACCGGCCGCCTGATGGCGTTGATCTTCCCCGTGGTGATGCTGGTGCTCAACGTCTCCAGCGTCGCGGTGCTCTGGTTCGGCGCCCAGCGCGTCGACGCCGGGGCGATCCAGGTCGGCGCCCTCACCGCCTTCCTGCAGTACCTGATGCAGATCCTGATGGCCGTCATGATGGCCACCTTCATGCTGATGATGGTGCCCCGCGCGGCGGTCTGCGCGGAGCGGATCGTCGAGGTGCTGGACACCGACTCCTCGGTGGTGCCGGCCGCCCGCCCGGTCACCGAGGTCTCCGCACGCGGCGAGCTGGAGCTGCGCGGCGTGTCGTTCCGGTATCCGGGGGCGGCCGCGCCGGTGCTGCGCGACGTGTCCTTCCGGGTGACGCCGGGGACGACCACGGCGGTCATCGGCAGCACCGGCGCGGGCAAGACCACGCTGCTGTCGCTCGTCCCCCGGCTGGTCGACGTGACCGCCGGCGCGGTGCTGGTCGACGGCGTCGACGTACGCGACCTGGCGCCGGACGAGCTGTGGCACCGCATCGGGCTGGTGCCGCAGAAGCCCTACCTGTTCACCGGGACGGTGGCGAGCAACCTGCGCTACGGCACCCCGGACGCGACCGACGCGGAACTCTGGGAGGCGCTGGAGATCGCGCAGGCACGGGACTTCGTCGAGTCGATGCCCGATCAGCTGGCGTCGCCGATCGCGCAGGGCGGCACGAACGTCTCCGGCGGGCAGCGGCAGCGGCTCGCGATCGCCCGGGCCCTGGTGCGCCGGCCGGAGATCTACCTCTTCGACGACTCGTTCTCCGCGCTCGACCTCGGCACCGACGCGCGGCTGCGGGCGGCGCTGCGGCCGGTCACCGCGGACGCCGCCGTGGTGGTCGTGGCGCAGCGGGTCTCCACCATCGTCGAGGCCGACCAGATCATCGTGTTGGAGGACGGGGGCGTGGTCGGGATGGGCCGACACGACGAGTTGCTGGACACCTGCCCGACGTACGCCGAGATCGTGGCGTCGCAGAGCACGGCGGGGGTGCCCGCGTGAGCGAGCGGAGCGAGCAAACCACCAGGCACGGCGCCGTACCGCAGCAGAAGCCGGCCGCCGACGCGCGGACGCCGAAGCGGCTGCCGCCCGGCGGGCAGCGCGGCGGTCCGCCGTGGGCCAGTGTCGGGATGCCCGCCGAGCGGTCGATGAACTTCGGGCCGTCGGCCCGGCGGCTGCTGCGCCGGCTGCGCCCGGACCGCCTCCACCTCGTCGCCGTGATCGCGTTGGCGGTGGTCAGCGTCGGGCTGACCGTGATCGGGCCGAAGGTGCTCGGGCACGCCACCGACCTCATCTTCACGGGCGTGATCGGCCGGCAGTTGCCGGCCGGCACCACCGCCGACCAGGCGGTGGACGCGGCGCGAGCCGCCGGCAACGACAGCTTCGCCGACATGCTCGCGCGGATGGACGTGGTGCCCGGCGTGGGCATCGACTTCGCCGCGCTGGCGCGGGTGCTGCTGCTGGCGCTCGGGCTCTACCTGGCGGCCAGCGCGCTGGGGTGGTGGCAGGGCTGGCTGCTCACCGGGGTGGTGCAGCGGACCGTGTTGCGGCTGCGCGCCGACGTCGAGGCCAAGCTCAACCGGCTGCCGCTGCCCTACTTCGACCGGCAACCCCGCGGCGAGCTGCTCAGCCGGGTCACCAACGACATCGACAACATCTCGACCAGCCTCCAGCAGACCCTGAGCCAGTTGCTGACCTCGCTGCTCACCGTGGTCGGCGTGCTGGCCATGATGTTCTGGATCTCGCCGCTGCTGGCCCTGGTGGCGCTGGTCGCGGTGCCGGTGTCGGTGGTCGTCACCGGCGCGATCGCCAAACGGTCGCAGCAGCAGTTCATCGCCCAGTGGACGCACACCGGCGAGCTGAACGGCCAGATCGAGGAGGCGTTCACCGGCCACGAGCTGGTCAAGGTCTTCGGCCGGCAGCGCGAGGTGGAGGCCGCCTTCACCGCCAAGAACGAGGAGCTGTTCCGGGCCAGCTTCGGCGCCCAGTTCATCTCCGGGATCATCATGCCGGCGATGATGTTCGTCGGGAACCTCAGCTACGTGGCGATCGCCGTGGTCGGTGGCCTGCGGGTGGCGTCCGGGTCGATGAGCCTCGGCGACGTGCAGGCGTTCATCCAGTACTCCCGGCAGTTCACCCAGCCGCTCACCCAGGTCGCCTCGATGGCGAACCTGCTCCAGTCCGGGGTGGCCTCCGCCGAACGGGTCTTCGCGGTGCTCGACGCCGAGGAGCAGAGCCCCGACCCGGCCGAGCCGGCCCGGGTGCGCGACCCGCACGGCCGGGTCGAGTTCGCGCACGTCTCCTTCCGGTACGCCCCGGACAAGCCGCTGATCGAGGACCTGTCGCTGGTCGCCGAGCCCGGGCACACCGTCGCCATCGTGGGGCCGACCGGGGCCGGCAAGACCACCCTGGTCAACCTGGTCATGCGCTTCTACGAGCTGGACGCCGGCCGGATCACCCTGGACGGCGTGGACATCACCACGATGCGCCGCGACGACCTGCGCGGCCGGATCGGCATGGTCCTCCAGGACACCTGGCTCTTCGGCGGCACCATCCGCGACAACATCGCCTACGGCCGGCCGGGCGCGACCGAGGAGGAGATCCTGGCCGCGGCCCGGGCGACCTTCGTGGACCGGTTCGTCCGCAGCCTCCCCGACGGCTACGACACGGTGATCGACGAGGAGGGGAGCAACGTCAGCGCGGGCGAGAAGCAACTCATCACCATCGCCCGGGCGTTCCTCGCCGAGCCGTCGCTGTTGATCCTGGACGAGGCGACCAGCTCGGTGGACACCCGCACCGAGGTGCTGCTCCAGCGGGCGATGGCCGCCCTGCGCTCGGACCGCACCAGCTTCGTCATCGCGCACCGGCTCTCCACCATCCGCGACGCCGACCTGATCCTGATGATGGAGGACGGCCGGATCGTGGAGCAGGGCACGCACGACGAGCTGCTCGCCGCGCGGGGCGCGTACCACCGGCTGTACCAGTCGCAGTTCACCGCCGCCGCCCAGCCCGACCCCGAGCCCGCCGCCCGGTGACGGTGGTCGCCGTGAGCGGAGACCCACCGGCCGCGACGGGCGGCCGGGCGGCGGGGCCGGGGTTCAGCCCGCCGGGAGGAGGGACGCGCCGCGCTCGGCCACCACCGCGCCGATCAGCCGGAGGGCGTCGGCGGCGGGCATCGGGTCCAGGGCGCGACCGCCGCGCAGGCGCAGCGAGACCGCGCCCTCAGCCGCCTCCCGGGGGCCGATCACGGCGGCGTACGGGACCCGGGCGCGGGCGGCGTCGCGGATGCGGGCGCCCAGCGAGCCGGCCGACTCGACCTCGACCCGCAGCCCGGCGGCCAGCGCGTCCCCGGCGAGCCGGGCCGCGGCCCCGGCCTGGTCCTCCCCGACCGGCAGCACGACCAGTTGCACCGGGGCGTACCAGGCGGGGAAGGCGCCCTCGTGCACCTCGATCAGGTACGCGAACAGCCGCTCCATGCTGCCGACGAGGCTGCGGTGCACCATCACCGGTCGACGCCGCGCCCCGGCCGGGTCGGTGTACGACAGGTCGAACCGCTCCGGCTTGTCGAAGTCGAGCTGGACGGTGGAGAGGGTGAACTCCCGCCCGGCGGCGTCCACCACCTGGATGTCGATCTTCGGCCCGTAGAACGCCGCCTCCCCCGGCGCCTCGGTGAACTCCACCCCGTGCAGCGCCGAGCGGAGCAGCTCCTCGGCCCGCGCCCACTGGTCGTCGTCCCCGACGTACTTCTCCCCCGGGCCGCGCAGCGACAGCCGGAACCCCGCCGGCCGTACGCCGAGCGCGGCGTGCGCCTCGCGGATCAGCCGGAGGATCTCCACCACCTCCTCGCCCACCTGGTCGAGGGCGCAGAAATTGTGCGCGTCGTTGAGCGAGATGGCCCGCACCCGGGACAGCCCGCCGAGCACCCCCGAGCGCTCGGCCCGGTACATGCCGCCCAGCTCGGCGATCCGCAGCGGCAGCTCCCGGTAGGAGCGGCCCCGGGCCCGGTAGACGAGGGCGTGGTGCGGGCAGAGCGCCGGGCGCAGCACGAACTCGTCGTCGGCGGAGAGCCTCATCGGGGGGAACATGTCGTCGGCGAAGTAGCCGAGGTGGCCGGAGAGCTCGAACAGCTCCCGTTTGCCCAGCGGCGGGGTGTGCACGTGCCGGTAGCCGGCCCGGCGCTCCAGGTCGCGGACGTACTCCTCGACGGCGTGCCGGGCGGCGGCGCCGGCCGGCAGCCAGAGCGGCAGCCCGGCGCCGGCCAGCGGGTCGGAGACGAACAGGTCCAGCTCCCGGCCGAGCCTGCGGTGGTCGATCATGTCGCGCTCCTTGATCGGGTACGACCCGGAGGCGACCCGGTCACCGGACGCCACGAGGCCCCGGGGCGGATCGCCCCGGGGCCTCGTCGACGGTCAGGTCAGTGCGGCGCGCCGGGGTCTCCCGGCGTCGTCGTCAGCACCGCACTGCTCATGCGGCGACGGTACGCCCGCCCGCGCGGGGGCCGCAGCCGGTTTTTCCCGGCGGGGTCGCGCCACGCGCCCTGCCCGGGGCCGCGGGCCGGCGCGGCGCGGGGAACGGGGGCGGGCCGCCGGCACGGGACCTGCCGGCGGCCCGCGGCGGCCCAGTCGTCGGGAACGGGGGACCCGACGGTCGCGGGGCCGCGCGCCGACAACGGTACGCCGGCCGAGGCCGATCCGCCGACCCCCGGCGGTACGCCGTCGCGTCACCTCCGCCCACGCCCGCTCGTTGGTCCCGGGTAGCCCTGCCGTGTCAGCGGTCACCACGGGCCCGGGCCGTGCCCGGTGACGCCGGACACGCCGTCAGGCTCGGTACACCGATCGGCCCCATCCGGCGAGGTGGCAGTGGTGCCCGAACTACTCACTGAGGTCGCGTCGCCGACCTGGGCGTACCTCGCGCTGCTCGGGCTCCTGGTCGCCGACGCGTTCGTCCCGGTCATCCCCACCCAGCTCATCATGATCACCAGTGGCGCCCTGACCGTGTACGGCGGGCTGAACCTGCCGGTGACCATCGCCGTCGGCGCGCTCGGCGTCTTCGCCGGGGACCTCGCCTGCTACCTGCTCGGGCGGGGCGCACCCGACCGCCGGGCGCCGCGCGACGCCGCGCCGGGCCGGGCCCGACGGGTCGCCAGCCGGGTCACCCAGGGGCTGCGCCGGCCCGGACCGCTCGTCATCCTGCTCTGCCGCTTCGTGCCCGGCGGCCGGATGGCGGCCTGCTTCTCCGCCGGCCGCAGCCGGTACCCGTACCGGCTGTTCCTGCTCTACGAGGGCCTGGCGGCACTGGGCTGGGCGACGTACGGCGGGCTGGTCGGGCACCTGGGCGGGACGGCGCTGACCGAGTCGGCGTGGCGGCTGGCGGTGATCGCGGCGGTGGCGGCGGCCGGGTTCGCGGCGGCGGGCTGGGCCATGACCGCCCTCGGCAGCCGGCGGGCGGCCGAGCCGGATCCGGCGGTGCCGATCGGCGTGGCGGCCGGGGCGGACGCTCCCGGGGCGGACTGACCGACCGGAGCCGCGCCACCCCCGGGGTGTGCCCCGACCTCCGGCCTGCGCCGCCTAGGGGTGGTCCCCGGGATCGATCTCGGTGGACCGCCCGGATCCGCCTGGGGTCCCCCGCGCGACAGGCTGAGGCATGCCTGGAACCCGGAACAGTGGACTGCTGGCCCTCGGCGGGATCGCCGTGGCCGCGCTGCTCGCCGTGATCGGCCACGTCGAGGTGAACGACGACCTGAGCCCCTGGGCACTGACCGTCAGCGACTTCGCCGTCTCCGACCGCGGCGGCGTGATCGACGCGGCCATGGTCGTGCTCGCCGCGGCCACCGCCGTGCTCCTGCCCGGCCTGCGGCACGCGCACCGCTCCCCCGCCGCCCGCCCGGGGCGTGCCGCCGAACTGCTCCTGGCCGCCTGGATCGGCGGGCTGCTGCTGGCCGCCGTCGTGCCGACGAACGAGCCCGGCCTGCCCATGGACACCGCCGCGTACGTCCACCGGTACGCCTCGGTGGTCGCCTTCCTGGCGCTGCCGCTCGCCGGCTGGCTGCTCGCGGCCCGGCTGCCGGCGGGTGCCCGCGCGGTCCGCGGGCTCACCCTGGTCAGCCTGGCCCTCGCCGCGGCGATGGTCTGGTCGGCCTATCCGGGCGACCGGCTGCTGCTCGGGCTGGTCGAGCGGCTGCTCATCCTCGCCGAGGTCGCCGTGCTCGCCGTCGTCGCGGTCACCCTCCTCCGCCGGGGGCCGGCGGCCGACCTCCCCGGCGGCCGGGTCACTCCAGTTCGTGGAGCATGAGCTGGCGGGCGGCCTCGGTGATGGAGCCGGACAGGCTCGGGTAGATCGTGATGGTCTGGGCCAGCTCGTTGACGGTGAGGTTGTTCTCCACCGCCATCGTGATCGGCAGGATCAGCTCGCTCGCCTTCGGCGCCACCACCACGCCGCCGATCACCTGGCCGCTCGCCGGCCGGCAGAAGAGCTTGACGAAGCCGTCGGCGAGGTCGTCCATCTTCGCGCGGGCGTTGCCGTCCAGCGGCAGCATGACCTGCCGGGCCGGCACCTTGCCCGCGTCGACCTCGTCCTGCGAGACGCCGACGGTGGCCAGCTCCGGGTCGGTGAACACGTTCGCCGCGACCGTACGCAGCCGCAGCGGCCGGACGGCCTCGCCGAGCGCGTGCCACATCGCGATCCGGCCCTGCATGGCGGCGACGCTGGCCAGCGGCAGCACCCCCGTGCAGTCGCCGGCGGCGTAGATGCCGGGCACGTTGGTGCGGGAGACCCGGTCGACCGTGACGTAACCGCCCCGGGCCAGCTCGACGCCGTACTCGGCCAGGCCCAGGTCGGCGGTGTTGGGGATCGAGCCGACCGCGATCAACGCGTGCGAGCCGGACACCTTCCGGCCGTCGGAGAGCTCGACCTCCACCCCGTCGGCCGTGCGGCGCACGGCGTCGGCGCGGGAGTTGTTCAGGATGCTCATGCCCCGGTTGCGGAAGACCCGCTCGATGGCCATCGCCGCGTCGGCGTCCTCGTGCGGCATCACCCGGTCGCGGCTGGAGACCAGCGTCACCTGGACGCCCATCGCGAGGTAGGCGCTGGCGAACTCGGCGCCCGTGACGCCGGAACCGACCACGATCAGGTGCTCGGGCAGCTCCGGCAGGTCGTACACCTGGCGCCAGGTCAGGATGCGCTCGCCGTCCGGCACGGCGGTGGGCAGTTGGCGCGGGGTGGCGCCGGTGGCGATCAGCACGGTCGACGCGTCGATGGCGTGCTCGCCGCCGCCGTCGGCCGGGGTGACGACCACGCGGTGGGTGTGGCCGAGCGTGTCCTCGCCGAGCCGGGCGGTGCCCGCGACGAAGGTCACCCCGGCCTTGACCAGCTTGGCGTGGATGTCGGCGGACTGGGCCAGCGCGAGGCGCTTGACCCGCTCGTGCACCGCCTGGGCGTCGACGGTGACCGCCTCCAGCCCGTCGGAGTGCACCCCGAACTCCTCGGTGTCCCGGTAGCCGGTCACCACCTCGGAGCTGGCGATGAAGGTCTTCGACGGGACGCAGTCGGACAGCACGCAGGCCCCACCGGCGCCCTCGGCCTCCACGACGGTGACGTCGGCGTCCAACTGCGCGGCGACCAGGGCGGCCTCGTAGCCCGCCGGTCCGCCGCCGATGATCACGATCCGGCTCACAGCGCTCGCCCTTCGTCAGTGCTCACAGTGACTTTCTTCTCCCGAACGCGTCCGACACGCACCGTCGTATTCTCCCCCACCCGGCGGGCGGGCTATCGTCATCGCCGTGCGTCATTACGCCGCCTACGGCTCAAACCTCGACCCCGCCCGCATGCGCGCCTACTGCCCGCATTCGCCGATGGTGGGCACCGGCTGGCTGGAAGGCTGGCGGCTCACCTTCGCGGGCGAGGACGTGATCGGCTGGGAGGGCGCGGTCAGCACCGTCGTCGAGTCTCCCGGCGACCGGGTCTTCGTGGCGCTCTACGACATCCACCCCTACGACGCCGCGCAGCTCGACGAGATCGAGGGGGTGACCGCCGGCACGTACCGCAAGCTGCACGTGCGCGTCTCCACCCTCGACGGGGACGTGACCGCGTGGGTCTACGTCTTCGACGGCTACGAGGGCGGCCTGCCCACCTCGTGGTACCTGTCGGAGATCGCGAACGCCGCCGAGAAGGCGGGCGCGCCGGACGACTACGTCACCGAGCTGCGGTCCCGCCCCACGGGCACCGCGTCGGCCTAGCGCGTCTCGTCGGCCCAGCGCGTATCCCACGGCCCCCAGTCTGCTCCGGCGCCGGGCGGGGCCTCCATCCGGCCCCGGCGCCGGCGTCGTCAATCACACACCCGCGGCCGGGACGACCAACTCGTACATGTCGGTCCAGCGCACCTCGTGCAGCCCCACCGACCGGTAGAGCGTGACCGGGGCGGTCGGGTTGGTCAGGTCGACGCCCAGCCCGGCGGCCTCCCGGCCCTTGGCGGCGTAGACGGTGAAGGCCCGCCACAGCAGCGCCGCCCCCACCCCCCGCCGCCGGTACGCCGGCAGCACGGACAGGGCGCGCACGAATCCCTCGCCCTGCTCCAGCGCCTGGTCGGACGACTGCAACGCGCCGGCCGGCACCCCGTCGACCTCGGCGACGAACCACTCGTCCCAGGTGGTGCCGTGCTGGGTGATCCGCTGCCGCCAACGGTCGAACCCGACCGGCTCGTAGTCCGGGGTGTCCCGGAACGCGATGTCGTAGATCCGGTGGAACTCGCGCAGGTCGGCCTCGTCGTCGCCGCGCACCGGGCGGACGGTCACCCCGGGCGGGGGCGGCGGCTCGGCGGGCAGCCCGGCCAGCGACCGGCGCATCCGCACGTACCGCTTGGCGCGGGCGAACCCGGCCTCGGCCAGCTCCGCCGCCCAGCGCGTCTCGGGGGCGAAGACGGCGGTGCGGACGGTCAGCGCCGGCACGCCCCGCTCGGCGGCGCGCTCGGCGACCCGGTCGAGCTGCCGCGCGAGCAGCGGCGCGCGCAGGTCGGCGCCGCGCTCCGGGTCCACGTACACCTCGACGAACTCGCGCCCCACGCCGGTCGGGTTGTCCAGGATCGCCCAGGCCACGATTACGCCCTCGGGGTCGGTGACCACCCACGAGTCGCGGGCCGGGTCGACGAACGGCGCGGTCAGCGCGGCCGTGACGTCCTCGGCGTCGAAGTCGGGGTGACCGACGGCGAAGGTGTCGGCGGCGTGCACCACGGCCAGGATCGCGGGAACGTCGTCCAGGGTGGGGCGGCGGGCGTGCCAGCCGGCGGGGAGAGTCACGGGGGCGATCCTGACAGGCGGGGCGCCGGAACGCCGCCGAATTTTCCGCGGCCCACGTCAGGCCCGCCCGGGCGCGGGGCGTCGCGTCGTCACCCGGGTCGCGCGAGCGCATGCGGCGCACGGGCCGCCCGGCCACCGGGACTCCGGCTCAGCCCCGGCCCGCCAGGTGGGCCCGGGTCGCGAAGAGCAGGTCGACCAGCTCGGCGCCGTCCGCCGGGCCGAGCGCCGCGAACGCCGGCGAGGTCAGTCGGTCGGTCACCGCCTCGGCCCAGAGCCGCCGCCGGACCAGCGGCCCGACCGGCGGGTACGGCGGCGGCCAGCCGCAGGCCACCGCGCCCGCCTCCCCCTCCGGCCCGGCGAGCACGGCCTCCAGCGGGGTCATCCCGGCGGCCCGGACGGCGAGCAGGTACGCCCCGGCGAAGTGCTCCCGGAGCAGGCGCAGGCCGACGGCCGCCCGGGCGCCGGCGGTGCGCTCCGGCACCGGCATCGCCCGCCACGCGGCGAAGAGCGGCATGCCGCTGGCGTCCGCCGCCTCGACGGCCCGGCCGAGCAGCGCCGCGAGCCGGCCCGTCCCGGGGAGGGCGTCGAGGTGCTCGTCGCCCCACCGGCAGCACTCGGCGAGGGTGGCGGCGGCCACCTCGACCGGCCCGACGGTGCGCAGGGCGGCGTCCCATCCGTCGGCGACCGCGTCGGGGGCGAGGAAGCCGAGGGCGGCGGCGACCGTCTCGGCGCGGACGTCGCCGAGGGCGCCGGCCCGGCCGGTGACGTAGAACGCCCAGCCGGAGATCCCGAGCAGCCGGGCCCGACGCAGGGTGGCCGGGCAGCGGGTGAACGCGTCACCGAGTTCGAGCACGACCGGCTTGCTGGCGGCGGCGACCTGTTCCGGCGTCATCCGCCCGCCCCCGGGTCGACCCGTCCGTCCACAGCGGTCAGTCTGCCGCGTCGTCGCCCGGCTCGGCATCCCCCTCTTCGGCGTCGAGGGCCTCCACCGCCGCCTCGACCTCGCCCGCGCGGCGGCGGGCGGCGGTGGCCGCCCGTTCCGCCCCGCGACGGGCCAGCTTCGCCCGGCTCAGGTCCTGCTCGGCGACGGCCCGCCGCCGCTCCAGCTCGGCCAGCTCCGCCTCGATCTCGTCCAGGGCGGCGGCGCCGTCGCGCTCGGCCGCCGCCGCGTCGGCCAGCTCCGCCTCGGCCCGTTCCTGGTCGGTACGCGCCTTCGCCAGCTCCTTCTCCAGCGCCCGCCGCCGGCGGGCCCGTTCCGCCCGGGCCGCTCGTTCCGCCTGTTCGGCGCGGAGGGCGGCCCGGTCGGCGCCGGCCCGCCGCTTCCCGGCCGGCTCGGGCCGGGGCTCCGGTTCCGCCTCCTCGCCGCCGGTCACCAGGCGCAGCTGCGGGCGGGGCACCTCCCCGAACCCGGCGTAGTTGGCGGCCCGCAGCAGCCGGCCGGAGCGGACCTGCTCGGCGACCTCGGTGTCGGAGAGCGCGGCGTTGAGGGTGCCTTCCACCTCGGCCAGCGGCAGCTTCCCGGCCGGCGGCGCCCCCTCGGCCTCGGCCGCCAGCCGACGCACCTCGGCGACGAGCGCGCCGACCACCGCCCGCCGCTGGGCGGACAGCTCCCGCAGCCGGGGCCCGCGCAGTTCGCGCTGGGCGGACCGCAGCGCCTCGGCGAGCTGGGCCAGGTCGGCGACCAGCTCGGGGCGGCGGATGGCGAGCAGGTTGACCAGCCAGGCGGCCACGGTGGGGCGACGCAGCCGGGCGATCTCCCGGGCGGTCTTCGGGTCGCCGGCCCGGCGCGCCTCGGCGGCGGCCTCGTCGCGGATCGCGACGAACCGGTCCGGTGGGGTGGTGTAGAGCCGGTGCACCAGCTCTCGGGGCGGGCCGGGCATCGCCGTCAGGCGTCGATTCGCGTGCCCGGTTCGAGCCGGCGGTAGTCGACCTCGGAGAGCCGGGTGAAGTTGCTGTTCAGGACGCCGAGCCCGTTGTCGTTGAGCAGCCCGTCGTGCAGCGCGTACGCCCGGCGCGGGGCGACCGCCCGGAGGAAGTCCAACGACTCGGAGAACTTCGTCCACGGGGCGTGGATCGGCAGGAAGAGCGTGTCGACCTGCACGTCGTCCGGGACGACCAGGGAGTCGCCGGGGTGGTAGACCACGTCGTTCAGCAGGTAGGCCAGGTTGTCCACCACCGGGATGTCGGGGTGGATCACGGCGTGCCGGCCGCCGTAGGCGCGCACCGGCACCCCGGCGGCCGTGAAGGACTGTCCGGGTTGGACCGGATCGAGCGCCTCGGCCGCGTCGCCCAGGGTGCCGGCGAGGGAGGCCGGGCCGTGGATGGGGAACGGACGCCGGTCGAGCTGCCGGGCGACCGCCTCGACGTGCACGTGGTCGGGATGCTCGTGGGTGATCAGCACCGCGTCCGCCCCGTCGAGCGCCTCGGGCTCGCTGAACACGCCCGGGTCGACGACGAGCACTCCCCCGTCGTGCTCCACCCGGAGGCAGGAGTGGGCGTACTTGGTGATGTGCATCGTGACTCCAAGATTATCGAATCGTGACGTCCTGAGCGCAGTCTGCCGGAACCGGCGTGGCGGCGCGCCACGTCTGACGTATCGCCCCGCACGGGGGCGAGGACGAGGGGAGTCGGGATGGACGGACGGGAACGACGGCGTCGGGGCGTACGGTTGACGGCCGCCGCGCTGGTCGCGCTGCTGGGGTTGGCGGCCTGCGGCAGCGGCGACTCCGGTGGGAACAAGGATTCGGCCGCCAGCGCGCCGGAGGCCGCCTCGGCGGACAAGGACCGGGCCGGCGGCGCGGCGGAGCAGGGCGGCGGGCAGGCCCAGCAGGGCGGCGGCGCCGGCGCGCCGGACCTGCGGGTCGACCAGCGGTCCATCATCTACACGGGCACGATGCGGGTGCAGGTGGACGATGTGGACGCCGCCGCGCGGAGCGCGATCGCCACCGTGACGGCGGCCGGCGGCTTCGTCGGCGGCGACCGGCGGCGCAGCGCCGACGCCGACGCGACGGCCCAACTGGAGCTGCGGGTGCCGGCGGCGAAGTTCTACGGGGTCGTCGACGAGCTGGCGAAGCTGGGCCGACAGGATCGGCGGGAGATCGACACCGAGGACGTCACCGAGCAGGTGGTCGACCTGGACGCCCGGATCACCACCCAGCGCGCCCGGGTGGAGAGCGCCCGCCGGCTGCTGGCCCGGGCCACCACGATCTCCGACCTCGTGTCGCTGGAGAACGAGCTGTCCCGCCGGGAGGCCGATCTCGCCTCGCTGGAGGCGAAGAAGGAGCGGCTGACGGACCTGACCAGCCTGTCCACGATCACGGTGTCGCTGGTCGGGCCGGACGCGACCACCGCCGACGAGGAGACCGAGATCGGTTTCCTCGTCGGGCTCAAGGGCGGCTGGGAGGTCTTCCTGACCTCGATGACCATCCTGCTGACCGTGCTGGGCGCGGTGCTGCCGTGGCTGCTGGTGTTCGGCGTGCCGCTGGCGGTGCTGCTGGTGATGCTGCGCCGGCGGCGGCGCGCGAACCCCCCGCCGGCGCCGCCGGCCGGGCCGGCGGCGCCGCTGCCTACCGCGCCGCCGCCAGTGCCCGCAGCGCGGTCTGGACCATGAGCCGTACGCCGACCGGGATGGCCCGCTCGTCGACGTCGAACGAGGCGCGGTGCAGGTCCACGTTCGGGCCGGAGCGGCCCACGCCGAGCCGGGCGAGCGCGCCGGGGACGTACTCCAGGTACCAGGAGAAGTCCTCGCCGCCCATGCTCTGCGGGGTCTCGGCGATGCCCTCCGGCCCGAGCGCGGCGGCGGTGGCGGCGGTCAGGATCTGGATGGCCCGCGAGTCGTTGCTGACCGGCGGGCGGCCGCGCAGGTATTCCAGGTCGACGGTGGCGCCGGTCGGCGCGATGACGTCGCGGACGACCTGACCCACGATCTTGGGGGCCAGCTCCCAGGTGTCGCGGTCCATCACCCGCAGGGTGCCGGAGGCGCACGCCTCGGAGGGGATGACGTTGTAACGGGTGCCGGCCGAGGCGTGGCCGAACACCAGCAGCAGCCCGCTGTTGGCCGGCACCCGGCGGCTGACCAGGGCCGGCACCTCGGTGATCAGGCGGCCCAGCGCGTCGACCAGGTCGACGGTCAGGTGCGGGCGGGCGGTGTGCCCGCCCGGGCCGGTGAGCCGGACGGTGACGTTGTCGGCGGCGGCGGTGATCGGGCCGACCCGCAGGCCGACCTTGCCGACCGGCTGGTTGGGGTCGCAGTGCAGCGCGAAGATCTGCACCACGTCGTCGAGGCCGCCGGCCTCGATGACCTCCAGCGAGCCGCAGGGCAGGATCTCCTCGGCCGGCTGGAAGATCAGCCGGACCCGGCCGGGCAGCTCGCCGAGGTCCGCGAGCTGCGCCAGCAGCATGCCGACGCCGAGCATGACGGTGGTGTGCACGTCGTGGCCGCAGGCGTGGCAGACGCCGTCCACGGTGGAGCGGTACGGCACGTCCTTCGAGTCGGTCAGCGGAAGCGCGTCGATGTCGGCGCGTAGCGCGACCACCGGGCCGTCGGGGCGACCGTCGATGTCGCAGATGACCCCGTTGCCCTTGGGGAGCAGTCGCGGGCTCAGCCCCGCCAGGGAGAGTTCCCGGGCGATGAGGGCGGCCGTCTCGAACTCCTCGCCGGAGAGCTCCGGATGCGAGTGGAGGTGACGACGGGTGGCGATCAACCCGGGCACCCGGAGGGCGAGCAGGTGGTCCAGCTCGAACGGCAGGGGCTGGGACCCGGACGGCGCCTCCGGCCAGGACGACGCCAGCTGGCTGCCGGTCGGCAGCGTCAACGCACTCGTCACGTCGAATTCTCGTTCGCTAGAGATGGATGGATCATCAGGAACAGCAGACAGCCTAGACCTCCGGCGGTGACGCTGCGCAACCTCGTTCCGGTGATGATCGGAGCGCACAGAGTCACGAATGCCCTGCTGGGAGCGTTCGTAGATCTGCGGGACAGCAGGTAGATCGCGTTCGAACGCCGTCATCTGCCCCACACCTCCTACAACGCGTAACCGACCCGGCCGTCACCAGATCGACGCCGGTCTCGGGACCGTCGTTCCGAATTGTCGCATTAGTCGGTCCGATGAACTGACACTCCGACAATTACGCGACCACTGTCAGCGACGAGGCCCCGAAGACGGTCACACGACCGAGGACGGAACGACCGCACACCGTGTGCGTCCGAGTTCACCCGGTCGCATTACCCCCGAACCCCTCCGGCACACGCCGCGACCGGTGGGCCGCGCCGCCCCGCCGCACGCGGAAAGCCCTCCGGCGCCGTCGCCGGGCCTGCTCCCGCGGTCTGCGTCGCCGATCGGCGACGGGATCTGACTCCGACTGTAGCGCTCGCCCGGCATGCGGCGCGACCTGCGCAAACGCCTCGACCGACCGGCCCGCGCGGTCTACCGGAACGGCCGACGGGCCGGTCGGGTCGGGGTGATCAGAAGCGGTCGGCCGGGCGGTGCAGCCCCCACACCTGGCGCAGGGTGCCGCAGACCTCGCCGACGGTGGCGCGGGCCCGCAGCGCCTCCTTCATCGGGTAGAGCACGTTCTCCGTGCCCTCGGCGGCGGCGCGCAGCTCCGCCAGGGCCCGCTCGACCGCGCCCGCGTCCCGCTCGGCGCGCAGCCGGGCCAACCGCTCGGCCTGCGCCGCCTCGATCGCCGGGTCGACCCGCAGCGGCTCGTACGGCTCCTCCTCGTCGATGGCGAACCGGTTGAGGCCCACCACCACCCGCTCGCCGGAGTCGATCTCCTGCGCGATCCGGTACGCGGACTGCTCGATCTCCCGCTTCTGGAAGCCCGCCTCGATGGCGTCCACCGCCGACCCGTGGTCGAAGACCCGGTCCATCAGCTCGGTCGCCGCCGCCTCGATCTCGGCGGTCATCGCCTCCACCACGTACGAGCCGGCGAACGGGTCGACGGTGGCGGTCAGGTCGGTCTCGTACGCCAGCACCTGCTGCGTACGCAGCGCCAGCCGGGCCGCCTTCTCGGTGGGCAGCGCGATGGCCTCGTCGAAGCTGTTGGTGTGCAGCGACTGCGTGCCGCCGAGCACCGCGCCGAGCCCCTGCACCGCCACCCGGACCAGGTTCACCTCGGGCTGCTGGGCGGTGAGCTGCACGCCCGCCGTCTGGGTGTGGAAGCGCAGCATCATCGACTTCGGGTCCTTGGCGCCGAAGTCGTCGCGCATCAGCCGGGCCCAGATCCGCCGGGCCGCCCGGAACTTCGCCACCTCCTCGAGCAGCGTCGTGCGGGCGACGAAGAAGAACGACAGCCGGGGCGCGAAGTCGTCCACGGCCAGCCCCGCCGCGAGCGCGGCCCGGACGTACTCGACGCCGTTGGCCAGGGTGAACGCGATCTCCTGCGCGGGCGTCGCGCCGGCCTCCGCCATGTGGTAGCCGGAGATGGAGATGGTGTTCCACTTCGGCACCTCCTTGCGGCAGTAGCCGAAGGTGTCGGCGACCAGCCGCAGCGAGGGCTTCGGCGGGAAGATGTACGTCCCCCGGGCGATGTACTCCTTGAGGATGTCGTTCTGGATCGTGCCGTTCAGCGCCGTGCCGGGGACGCCGTTCTCCTCGGCCACGAGCTGGTAGAGCAGGAGCAGCACCGAGCCGGGCGCGTTGATGGTCATCGAGGTGGAGACCTTGTCCAGCGGGATGCCGTCGAAGAGCAGCCGCATGTCCTCGATCGAGTCGATGGCCACCCCGACCTTGCCCACCTCGCCGTGCGCGATCGGGTCGTCGGAGTCGTAGCCCATCTGGGTCGGCAGGTCGAAGGCCACCGAGAGGCCCATCGTGCCGGCCCGCAACAACTGGTGGTACCGCGCGTTGGACTCGGTGGCGGTGCCGAAGCCGGCGTACTGGCGCATCGTCCAGGGACGGGAGGTGTACATGGTGGGGTAGACCCCCCGCGTGTACGGGAACTCGCCCGGGCCGCCCAGCCGGGAGTCCAGGTCCTCCGGAAGGTCTGCCGCGGTGTAGACGCCCTTGATCGGGAAGCCGGACTCGCTTGACCGCCGTTCGCTCATTAGCGGATGGTAGGACGCGCGACGGCGTCGGCGGGTGAGGGATAGCGCACACCTCGACCCCGTGGACATCGACGAGAGGTGAACGTCAGGGCACGTAAGGTCCAGTTCGGTAAACGTCCGTCGCGCCGGGTTTCGCATCGGGCGTCGGAACCAGCAAGATAGGGGGGTTGTGTCCCAGCCCCCCTCGATTTCCCCCGGTGGCTTTTCTGTGACTCAGATCCCGACGTGGAGCGGCGGACCAGTCAGTCCCCCCAACGGACGCGCGACCCCCGGCACGACCATCGGTGACCGTTACTCGCTGCGTTCCGCGGTGGGCAACGGCGGCATGGGCACGGTCTGGCGTGCCACAGACACGCTCCTGCGGCGGGACGTCGCCGTCAAGGAGGTCGTCCTGCCCCCGGGCCTGGCCCCGAGCGACCGCGAGGCCATGTACGAGCGCACCCTGCGCGAGGCCCGCGCGGCGGCCGCGATCCAGCACCCGGCCGTCGTGCAGGTCTACGACGTGGTCACCGAGGCCGGCCGGCCCTGGATCGTGATGGAGCTGCTGGACGCCCGCAGCCTCGCCGACATGGTGATCGAGGACGGGCCGGTCGCGCAGCGGGTGGTCGCCAAGATCGGCATCGCGCTGCTCGGCGCGCTGGAGGTGGCGCACGCGATCGGCGTGCTGCACCGCGACGTCAAGCCGGCCAACGTGCTGATCTGCGCCGACGGCCGCTGCGTGCTGACCGACTTCGGTGTGGCCCGGATGCCCACCGACGTGCAGCTCACCACCCCAGGGATGGTGCTCGGCTCGCCGCACTTCATCTCCCCGGAGCGGGCGATGGGCCAGGAGTTCGGCCCGCCGAGCGACCTGTTCTCGCTGGGAGTCACGCTCTACACGGCGGTGGAGGGGCGGCCCCCGTTCGACAAGGGCGACCCGATCGAGACCATGCACGCGGTGGTCGAGGACCCGCCCGCCCCGCCGCAGCGCAGCGGGCCGCTGACCCGGGTGCTGATGGGCCTGCTGGAGAAGGACCCGGCCCGCCGCCTCGACGTGCACACCGCCCGGGCGATGCTGCGCGAGCTGCTCGCCGGCCCCCTGACCAGCAACGCCGCCGCGGTGAACTCGGTGACCGACCCGTACTCGGTCGTGCCGGTGCAGCAGCGGCCGCTGCCGGCTCCGCCGGCCGCCAAGCCGGAGCAGCCGAAGCCGAGCGGGCAGATCGGCGGGCGGGCGATGCTCAACCCCGGCGAGTCGCTCACCGACCGGCTGGCCGCGCTGCGCCGGGGCGAGCGCCCCGCGCAGGCCGCCCTCCCCGCCAGCCCCACCGCGATGGAGGACACCAGCGCGGACGCGCTGGCCGGGCCGCTGCACACCCCCACCGGCGCGATGCCGGCCCCGGACAAGCCCGCGCCGGCCGGCCGCACGTACGGCGGCCCCCAGGCCGCCCCGCACGTCGGCGATGCCGACGCCACCCAGCAGCTACGCACCAACGCGGCCGGCCTGGTCGGGTTCGGCGGCCAGCCGGACGCCACCCAGCGGATGGGGGCCGGCGCGCCCGCCTTCGGGCAGCCGGACGCCACCCAGCGGGTGGGCGTGGGCGCCCCCGTCTTCGGCGGCCCACCGGAGGCCACCCAGCACCTCGGCGGCCCGTACGGCGGCGGCCAGTGGTCGGTGCCGGGCACCGGGCAGCCCTGGGCGACCCCCGCCACCGCGCCCGCCGCGGGCGGCGCCAACGGCGGGTTCACCAGTCGGGTGGGCGCGATCGGCAACCAGGTCGTCGGCACCGTCAAGGGCTGGCCCCGCAAGGTGCAGCTCGCCGCCGCCGGCGGCCTGGCCGTGCTGCTGCTGATCGGGGCGGTCGTCCTGTTCAGCGGCGGCGACGACGCGCCGACCGTCCCGCAGGCCGCCCCGACCTCGGCGGCCCCGGCCGGCGCGCCCGAGATGAAGGAGCACTCCGGCAAGGGCGTGCGGGTCATGGTGCCGCAGGGCTGGGAGCGCAAGAGCGCCGGCAACTGGGTCGACTACGTCGACCCGGAGGACGAGGGCCGCAAGGTGCGGATCCTGGTGGAGAACTTCAGCACCACCTCGATCCGCTGGGCCGAGGTCGCCGAGGACGGCCTGAAGAACCGCTCCAAGTCCTGCGTCAAGCCGTACGCCCAGCTCGCCATGAACGAGATGGAGTGGGTCGGCAAGCAGGCGGCCGAGTTGGAGTACACCTGCGGCGAGGGCGAGACCAAGCGGCACGGCGTGTGGCGCGGCGTGGTCCACGACGGCAAGGCGTACTCGTTCTACCTCACCTCCACCGACGCCAAGTTCGCCGAGAGCAAGCCGATCTTCGACGAGATGGTGAAGACGTTCCAGCTCACCGACGCCGGCTGATCGCAGGGGAAGAAGAAGCGGTGATCCGCCGGCGTGCTATCAAGAGGCATGCCGGCGGAAACCACTGACATCGACGACATCCGCGAGCAAGCTCGGCGCTGGCTCGACGACGACCCCGACCCGGCCAGCCGGGACGAGCTGCGGGCGGTGCTCGACCGCCTGCCGGCGAGCGCTTCGGAGCTGGCCGACCGGTTCGCCGGCCCGTTGACCTTCGGCACCGCCGGCCTGCGCGGCCCGCTGCGCGCCGGTCCGAACGGGATGAACCTCGCGGTGGTCACCCAGGCCGCCGCCGGGCTGGTCGCGTGGCTCGCGGCCCAGGGCGGCTCCGGCCCGCTGGTGATCGGGTACGACGCCCGGCACGGCTCCCGGCAGTTCGCCGAGCGGACGGCCCAGGTCGCCACCGGAGCGGGACGCCCGGCGCTGCTGCTCCCCCGCCCGCTGCCCACCCCCGTGCTCGCGTACGCGGTGCGGCACCTCGGGGCGGTCGCCGGGGTGATGGTGACCGCCAGCCACAACCCGCCGCAGGACAACGGCTACAAGGTGTACCTCGGCGCGGAGCTGGGTGGGGCGCTCGGGGCGGGCGCGCAGATCGTGCCGCCGGCCGACGCCGGCATCGAGGCCGCGATCCGGTCGGTCGGCCCGCTGGCCGAGGTACCGCTCGGCCCGGCCGGGCAGGTGCTCGGCGACGACCTGGTGGCGTCCTACGTGGAGCGGGCCACGGCAGTGATCGACCCGGACGGGCCGCGCGACCTGGCCGTGGCGTACACGCCGCTGCACGGGGTGGGGGCGGCGGTGCTCACCGCGGCCTTCGCCCGCGCCGGCTTCCCCGTGCCGGGGGTGGTGCCCGAGCAGGCCGAGCCGGACCCGGCGTTCCCGACCGTCTCCTTCCCCAACCCGGAGGAGCCGGGGGCGGTGGACCGGCTGATCGCCCTCGCCGAGTCGACCGGCGCGGACATCGCCATCGCCAACGACCCGGACGCGGACCGCTGCGCGGTGGTCGTCCGGGACACCGGCCCGGCGGCGAGCGCCAACGCCGAGGTCGCCGGTCCCACCGACCCGGACGCCGACCGGCCCGGGTGGCGGATGCTGCGCGGCGACGAGGTGGGCGTGCTGCTGGCCGACCACCTGATGCGGCGCGGCGTCACCGGCCTCTACGCCACCACGATCGTGTCGTCGTCCCTGCTGCGGGCCATGTGCGCCGCACGGGGCCTGCCGTACGACGAGACGCTGACCGGGTTCAAGTGGATCGTGCGGGCCGGCGGCGGGGCCGAGCCGCTGGTCTACGGCTACGAGGAGGCGCTGGGCTACTGCGTCGCCCCGGAGCACGTCCGCGACAAGGACGGCATCACCGCGGCGCTGACGGTGGCCGAGTTGGCCGCCGGGCTCAAGACGCAGGGACGCACCCTGACCGACCGGCTGGACGAGCTGGCCGCCGAGTTCGGCGTGCACCACACCGACCAGCTCTCGGTGCGGGTGGACGACCTGCGGGTGATCGCGGACGCGATGGCCCGGATTCGCGCCGCGACGCCGACCGCGCTGCTGGGCCACCCGGTCACGGAGGCGCAGGACCTGCTCCCCGAGGCGGACGTGGTGATCCTGCGCACCGCGGCCGCCCGCGTGGTGATCCGGCCGTCGGGCACCGAGCCGAAGCTGAAGGCGTACCTGGAGGTGGTGGAGCCGGTGACGGACGGCGACGTCGCCGCGGCCCGAGCCCGGGCCACGGAGTCGGTCGCCGCCCTCCGCACCGAGATCGCCACCGCCCTCGCCCTCTAACCCCTTACCCACCCCCCGCACCCCCGCCCTGGCCCCTGTTGATCAAGAGGTTTGCGTCGTCGGAAAGCGCGTTTCCGGACGCAAACCTCTTGGTCATCACCCGCGAGCGGCGGGGTGAGGCGGGGTGCGGGGTGGGGTGGGTCAGGGGCGGGGGCCGAGGGCGGCGTCGACCGCGCGCCCTAGGGCGGCCACGACGAGGCCCACCGAGGGGCGGACGACGGAGTCGTCGAGGCTGACGTTGCCCGAGAAGCCGGCGCCGCCGGCGATCTCCTCCAGCCGACGGCGGGCGTCCCGGGCGGCGTCGCCGGTCAGGCCGAGCGCCGGCTCCATCCGCAGCACCGCGACCAGGGTGGCCAGGGCGGCGGTGCGCTCGTCGGGGAGCTGCCCGTCGGCCAGCGCCTCGGCGAGCCGGCGGCGGGTGTCCGCCTCCACCTCGGGGTTCACCGTCGGGTAGCGGTGCACGTGGATGAAGCCCAGCTCGGTCTCGTCCACGTCCCGCACGACGCCCTCGGCGCACAGGTCGCCGAGGATCTTGTCGCGCAGGCCGTGCCGCAGCCGCTGCACCCAGGACCACGGGCTGTGCGGGGTGTCGGCGGCGATCCGGGCGAGCACCCCGTCGACGAGCGGCTCGCCGGTGGGCGTCGGGTCGGCCACCGCCAGGGACCCCTCGGAGTAGACGATCCGTCCGGCCAGGGCCAGCTCGATCAGCACCGCGGCGGCCATCCCCAGGTCGAGGCTGATCCGCGGCATGGTCGCCTTGCCGGTCTCGTCGTCGTACGCGAGGAGAAGCAGCTCTTCGGCGAGCGCAACACCAGTCATGGCCGGAGACGCTAGCGGGTGCGCGCATTCCGCGCAGCAACCGGATGCCGGCGACGCGCCGCTCCGCCCGTACGCCTCGCCGTCGCCGCAGGCCGGGGCGGTCGGGGCGCGCGCCCCGACCGCCCCGGCGGGCCGGACGGTCAGCCCACCGTGTCGGTGCGACGGGCCTCGATCATGAGCAGGTAGTGCAGCACGCGGCGCTTCGGGGCCGTCTCCAGGTATTCGTACGCGAGCAGTTCGCCGGTCGACGGGTGGAAGACCAGCAACATCTGCGCCCGCTGCGGGGTCTCCCCCGGCGGTGGGACGAGGTCGGCGGTGACGGCCACGCCCTGGCGGCCGGCCCGGTCGACGACCCGGCCGCGCCACACGAAGCCGGGCTTCTCCGCCAGGAGAGTGAGGAGGTCGGCCCGGGTCCGCCGCGGCACCAGGTAGCTGCTGTAGATCTGGTACATGCGCATGGCCACCTCGCCCGCCGGCCGGTCGGTCCAGAGCCAGCGCGCGAGTTCCGCCCGGTCGGCCGGCACCCGCCGGGCCACCTCGTCGCGCGGGATCTCCTGGATCCCCTCCGGCGGCCTGGTGGCCGACGGGTTGGCACTGGGCGACTGTGGCCGCGTGGACCAGTATTCCCGGGACGCCGGGTCGGGGAACTCGACGTCCAGGACCCGATCGTCCTGCCAGCGCCTGCCGTCGTCCGCCGCCCAGTGGCGGCGTTCGTGCACGTAGCTCATCATGTGACCCTCGGGCGAAAACGCGGTCATGCCGCCCCAGGACTTGGTGTGGTGGTAGACGTAGCGACCACCGGCGCCTTCGTGTGGTGCGTCCACGATGCGCGCGGCGAGCGCCCGCAGGTGCCGCCCGGCCGGTTCGGCGGCGGTGACCTCGTAGGACACCGGTTGGAGCACGGTCCCGGCGACCGGCTGCGCGGGTGCCGGGGCGGGCACCGGCCCGTCCCGCAGCACCTGTGCCACCCCGGCGGAGCCGAGCACGGCCAGCGCGGCGGCCGCGCCGACGAGCACGGTGCGGCGGGGCGCGCCCCGCCGCACCGGCCCGGCCGGGGTCGCGGTCGCGGCCTCCGCCCGGATGATCACGTCGTGGGCGGACAACGGGGCCGGCGGTACGACGGCGTCGCGCGCCGGGTCGGCCGGGCCCAGGATCTTCCGGACCTGCTGCTTGGTGTGCATGGTGCTCCTCTCAGACATGGGCGGACGCCGGCCGGGCGTCTCGGGCGGGGGCGGGCGTGGTGAGGGCGGAGCGCAGTCGGCGCCGGGCCCGGTAGAGCCGCACGGCGGCGGCGGACCGGGTGCAGCCCAGGACGACGGCGGCATCGGCGACGCTCAGGTCCTCCCAGCCGATCAGCCGGAGGATCTCCTGGTCGACTTCGGGCAGCGTGCGCAGCGCCCGGTGCAGGTCGAGCACCGGCGCGACGGCGTCGGGCTCGACGATTCGTGCCGGTACGCGGTCCGCCTCGGCGAGCGGGAGCAGGCTCGGGCCGCCACGCTGGGACCGCCACCGGTTCGCCACGACGTGACGCGCCACGGCGTAGAGCCACGGGAGCGCGCGTTCCGGCACCTCGCCGCGCCGCCGCCAGACGACGACGAACACGTCCTGGGCGAGTTCGGCGGCCGCGTCGGCATCGGGAAGCCGACGTATGCCGTATCTGACGATGTCCGGGTAGTGCGCGGCGTAGAGGCTGGTGAACCAGCCCTCGCCCCGCTCACCCACGGGTTTCACTATCGATCTCCCGACCGCAGTTCCTGACAGGGACACCAGGTATGTGTCGCGGGCGGGGCGGATCGTTACCGGCGACCGGGCGGGAAGTCACCGGCCGGGGCGGGAAGTCGCCGGCCGGGGCGGGACGCGCCTGTCGGCCGGGAGCACCCGCCCCGGCGGCGCCGGGGCGGGTGGTGTGGCGTGGGGCTCCGCTAGAAGCGGGGCATGCCGCCGAACTGGCGGTCGCCGGCGTCGCCGAGGCCCGGCACGATGAACATCTTGTCGTTGAGGCCCTCGTCGATCGAGGCGGTGACCAGGCGCAGCGGCAGGCCGGAGCGCTCCAGCCGCTCGATGCCGACGGGCGCGGCGAGCACGCAGAGCACGGTGATGTCGGTGCAGCCCCGGTCGGCCAGCAGCCGGCAGCAGTGCTCCAGCGAGCCGCCGGTGGCGAGCATCGGGTCGAGCACCAGCACCGGCAGGCCGCTCAGGTCCCGGGGCAGCGACTCCATGTAGGCGCGCGGCTCGTACGTCTCCTCGTCGCGGGCCAGGCCGACGAAGCCCATCGACGACTCCGGCAGCAGACCGAGCGCGGCGTCGGCCATGCCCAGGCCGGCCCGCAGCACCGGCACCAGCAGCGGCGGGTTCGCCAGCCGGGTGCCCTCGGTGCCGGTGACGGGGGTCTGCACCGGGTACTTCTCGACGGGGAACGAGCGCGCGGCCTCGTACACCAGCATGGTGGTGAGTTCGTGCAGCGCCGCCCGGAACGAGGAGGAGTCGGTGCGCGCGTCCCGCATGGCGGTCAGCCGCGACTGGGCGAGCGGATGGTCAATGACGTGTACGTCCACGATCGCTCAACCTACCGGTCCGCCCGCGTCCGTACTGCGGGTGCGGGCGGACCAGCGACGCCGCTCACCACCAGATCGACCGGCGACACCGTGACCAAGATCACGAGTCGGTCGGATGCGTAGACTTCGGGGCATGACGGCGACAGCGACGTCGGCCCGGTCGGAGCTCTCCGAGCTGGGACGATCCGAGACCGCTCTGCGGACCTTCCTGCACGGCCTGCCCGGCGTGGACCAGGTCGGCGCGGAGCAGCGGGCGACACAGCTCGGCACCCGCTCCATCAAGACCACCGCGAAGGCGCAGGCCATCGACCTGGCGATCCGGATGGTCGACCTGACCACCCTGGAAGGGGCGGACACCCCCGGCAAGGTGCGGGCCCTCGCGGCGAAGGCGCTGCGCCCCGACCCGGCCGACCCGTCCTGCCCGCACGTCGGGGCGGTCTGCGTCTATCCCTCGATGGTCCCGCACGTCGCCGAGGTGCTGCGCGGCTCCGGTGTGCACCTGGCCAGCGTGGCGACCGCCTTCCCCTCGGGCCAGGCCCCGCTGGAGGTCAAGCTCGCCGACACCCGGGCCGCCGTCGCGGCCGGCGCCGACGAGATCGACATGGTGATCAACCGGGGCGCGTTCCTGGCCGGCCGCTACAAGGAGGTCTACGACGAGATCGTGGCGATCAAGGAGGCCTGCGGCAGTGCTGATGCCGGTCGCCAGGGGCGACCGCGAGCCCACCTCAAGGTGATCCTGGAGACCGGCGAGCTGGCCACGTACGACAACGTGCGCCGCGCCTCCTGGCTGGCGATGCTGGCCGGCGGCGACTTCATCAAGACCTCCACCGGCAAGGTCCCGGTGGCCGCGACGCCGCCGGTGACCCTGGTGATGCTGGAGGCGGTCCGCGACTTCCGCGCCGCCACCGGCCGGCAGGTCGGCGTGAAGCCGGCCGGCGGCATCAAGACCACCAAGGACGCCATCAAGTACCTGGTGATGGTCAACGAGACCGTCGGCGCGGACTGGCTGGACCCGGACTGGTTCCGGTTCGGCGCCTCCAGCCTGCTCAACGACCTGCTCATGCAGCGCACCAAGCTGACGACCGGCACCTACTCCGGTCCCGACTACTTCACCCTGGACTGAGAGCCGATGTTCGAATACGCACCCGCCCCCGAGTCCCGCTCGGTGGTGGACATCAAGCCCTCGTACGGGCTCTTCGTCGACGGGAAGTTCGTCGACCCGGCCGACGGCGGCAGCTTCAAGTCGATCAACCCGGCCTCGGAGGAGGTGCTCGCCGAGGTCGCCGAGGCCGGCGCGCAGGACGTGGACCGCGCCGTCCGCGCCGCCCGGCAGGCGTACGAGAAGGTCTGGGGCCCGATGCCGGGGCGGGACCGGGCCAAGTACCTGTTCCGGATCGCCCGGATCATCCAGGAGCGCTCCCGCGAGCTGGCGGTGCTGGAGTCGCTGGACAACGGCAAGCCGATCAAGGAGTCCCGGGACGTCGACCTGCCCCTGGTCGCCGCGCACTTCTTCTACTACGCCGGCTGGGCCGACAAGCTGCCATACGCCGGCTTCGGGCCCGACCCGAAGCCGCTCGGGGTGGCCGCGCAGGTCATCCCCTGGAACTTCCCGCTGCTGATGCTGGCCTGGAAGATCGCCCCGGCCCTCGCCGCCGGCAACACGGTCGTGCTGAAGCCGGCCGAGACCACCCCGCTGACCGCGCTGCTGTTCGCCGAGATCTGCCAGCAGGCCGACCTGCCGGCCGGCGTGGTCAACATCGTCACCGGCGCCGGCGACACCGGCCGCGCGCTGGTCGAGCACCCGGGCGTGGACAAGGTCGCCTTCACCGGCTCGACCGAGGTCGGCCGGGCCATCGCCCGCGCGGTGGCCGGCACCCGCAAGAAGCTCACCCTGGAGCTGGGTGGCAAGGCGGCCAACATCGTCTTCGACGACGCCCCGGTCGACCAGGCGGTCGAGGGGATCGTCAACGGCATCTTCTTCAACCAGGGGCACGTCTGCTGCGCCGGCTCCCGGCTGCTGGTCCAGGAGTCGGTCGCCGACCGGGTGCTGGAGTCGCTGAAGCGGCGGATGGCCCAGCTCCGGGTCGGCGACCCGCTGGACAAGAACACCGACATCGGCGCGATCAACTCCGCCGCCCAGCTCGCGCGGATCCGGGAGCTGTCCGAGGCCGGGTCCGCCGAGGGCGCCGAGCGCTGGTCGCCGCCGTGCGAGCTGCCCGAGCGCGGCTTCTGGTTCGCGCCCACCGTCTTCACCGGGGTCACCCAGGCGCACCGGATCGCCCGGGAGGAGATCTTCGGCCCGGTGCTGTCCGTGCTGACCTTCCGCACCCCGGCCGAGGCCGTGGAGAAGGCCAACAACACGCCGTACGGGCTGTCGGCCGGGATCTGGACCGACAAGGGCTCCCGGATCCTCTGGATGGCCGACCGGCTCCGCGCCGGCGTGGTCTGGGCCAACACGTTCAACAAGTTCGACCCCACCTCGCCGTTCGGCGGCTACAAGGAGTCGGGCTACGGTCGCGAGGGCGGCCGGCACGGGCTGGAGGGCTACCTCAATGTCTGAGCGGGTCGCGGTACGCAAGACGTACAAGCTCTTCATCGGCGGGAAGTTCCCGCGCAGCGAGTCGGGACGGTCGTATCTCGTGCAGGACTCGAATGTCTCCCTGGCCTCCCGCAAGGACGCGCGGGACGCCGTCGTCGCCGCCCGCGCCGCCGTCAAGGGCTGGGCCGGGGCGACCGCGTACAACCGGGGTCAGATCCTCTACCGGGTGGCCGAGATGCTGGAGGGCCGGCGCGAGCAGTTCGTCGCCCTCGGCGTGCCCGGCGACGAGGTGGACGCGGCGGTCGACCGCTGGGTCTGGTACGCGGGCTGGTCCGACAAGCTCCCCCAGGTGTACGGCGGCGCCAACCCGGTCGCCGGGCCGTACTTCAACCTGTCGGCGCCCGAGCCGACCGGCGTGGTGGCCGTGGTGGCCCCGGAGTCCCCGGCGCTGCTCGGCCTGGTCAGCGTGATCGCCCCGGCGATCGTCACCGGCAACACCGTCGTGGTGGCGGCCTCGCCGGCGGCGCCGCTGGCCGCGGTGACCCTGGCCGAGGTGCTGGCCACCTCCGACCTGCCGGGCGGGGTGGTCAACATCCTGACCGGCCGTCTGTCGGAGACCGTGCCGACGCTGGCGAGCCACATGGACGTCAACGCGATCGACCTGACCGGGGTGGCCGACGCCGAGTTGGCGGCGGAGCTGGAGGTCAAGGCGGCGGAGAACCTCAAGCGGGTGCTCCGCCCGGCCCCGGCCGACCACGACTGGTTCGCCGACCCGGGCATCACCCGGATGACCAGCCTCCTGGAGACGAAGACGGTCTGGCACCCCAAGGGGGTGTGACGGTTCCTGTCCTGGGTTTCCGGGGAGCCCCGCCCGCTCCGGGCGGTCACGCTTGATCCCTGCGCGGGCGGGGCTCCCCGGAAACCGTCCGTGGCCAGGTCCCGCGGGAAGGATCGAGCTCAGGGGTACCGCCTCGAAGAAGCACTGCCGTCGGGGTGGGTCTACTACCAGGGGTAGGATTGGGGCGTGACTCGGCTTGGTGATCTCGAACGTGCGGTGATGGACGTGTTGTGGGACTCGGTCCCCGCCACGTCGGACGGGATCACCGTGCGCGAGGTGGCCGACGCGCTGGACGGCCGGGAGCTGGCGTACACCACGGTGATGACCGTGCTGGACCGGCTCGCCGGCAAGGGCATGGTGCAGCGCGAGCGGGAGGGGCGGGCCTGGCGCTACCGGGCCGCCGCCAGCCGCGAGGCGCACATCGCCCAGCTCATGCTCGACGCCCTCGACCTCGGCGGCAGCCGGGACGCCGCGCTGGTGCGCTTCGCCCACTCGGTGACCGGCACCGAGGCCGAGGTGCTGCGGGCCGCGCTGGCCGCCGAGGCCGCCGGCGTCGTGCCGGCCGCGCCGGGTGCGCTGACCGACCGGGTCGAGGCGCCGACCGACCGGGTCGCCCGCCCGCCCGTCGCCGACGAGGTCACGGACCGGTAGGGCGGCGGCCGTGGCGTACGCTCTGCACTTCGCCGCGTCGATGCTGGCCTGCCTGCTGACCGCGCAGGTCCTGGCCCGCTCCACCTGGACGTGGCGCAGCCCCCGGGTCGCGATCCTCTGCTGGCAGGCGATCGGGCTGGCACTCGGCCTCTCCGAGGTCGGCCTGCCGATCGCGGTGGGTCTGGCCCCGTACGAGCGGCCGACCGGGAGCGCGCTGCTGGCCCTGGGCGGCGACCTGGTGCACGGCACCCTGCCACCCGGGCTCGGGGCCGTCCAGCTGAGCCTGGTCGCCCTCGGCTTCGGCATCGGCGCCGTGCTGCTGACCGCGACCGTACGCACCCTGCTCCACACGGCGCGCGCCCAGCGCCGGCACCGGGATCTGCTCGCCCTGGTGGCCCGGAACGATCCGGCGGCGCCCGGCGCGCTGGTGCTCGACCACCCGAGCGCGGCGGCGTACTGCCTGCCGGGGGTGAAGCCGCAGGTGGTGGTCAGCGCGGGGACGCTCAGCCTGCTGGACCGCGCCGAGCTGGCGGCGGTGCTCAGCCACGAGCGGGCGCACGCCCAGGAGCGGCACGATCTGGTGCTGCTCCCGTTCACCGCGCTCTGCCGGGCGCTGCCCTGGTTCGGCTGGGTGCGCGGGATCCACGAGCGGGTCGCCCTGCTGGTCGAGATGCGCGCCGACGACAAGGCCCGGGAGGCGCACCCCGAGGCGCTGGGCCGCGCGCTGCGCCGGTTCGCCGCGGCGGGCCACCGGGTCACTCCGGCCGGCGCCCTCGGCCTCGGCGACCGTGACCTGGACGTCCGGGTGCAGCGGCTGCTGGTCACCGACCGGCCGCCCCGGGTGCTCGGCGCCGTCGCCCTGTCGGTGGCCACCACGCTGGCCGCCCTGCCGATCTCGCTCTTCCTCAACTGACCCGGCGCGTCGGACGCGCGCCCCCCAAACTACTACGCCCTGTCGTAATCTTTACTACGACAGGGCGTAGTAGTTATATGTAGCGAATCTACGTGTAGGCTCACTACGACAAGTGAGCCGACAGTACGGAGAGCCGGCCATGGACACGCTGCTCCTCGCCCGCCTGCAGTTCGCCACCACCACCTCGATCCACTTCCTGTTCGTGGTGGTGACCCTCGGCCTGGTCACCCTGCTGGTGGGGTTGCAGACCACGGCCGTACTGACCGGCAAGCCGGTCTACTGGCGGCTGACCCGATTCTGGGGTCAGCTCTACGTGATCAACTACGTGCTCGGCATCGCCACCGGCATCGTGATGGAGTTCCAGTTCGGGCTGAACTGGAGCGGCCTGTCGCGCTACGTCGGCAACGTCTTCGGGGCTCCGCTGGCCATCGAGACGCTGGTCGCGTTCTTCCTGGAGTCGACGTTCCTCGGCATGTGGATCTTCGGCTGGCACCGGCTGCGCAAGGGCGTCCACCTCGCCCTGCTCTGGGGCGTCGCCCTCACCGCGTACGCCTCGGCGTTCTGGATCATGGTGGCCAACTCCTGGCTCCAGAACCCGGTCGGCTACGAGGTGCGCGACGGCGTCGCCCACCTCACCGACTTCACCGCGCTGCTGACCAACCCCAGCCTCGGCATGGCGTTCGGCCACGTGGTCTTCGCCGCGCTGCTGGTCGGCGGGATGCTGATGGCCGCGGTCAGCGCGTGGCACCTGCTCCGACGCACCCCGGACTACGCGCTGTTCCGCACCTCGCTGCGGATCGGCCTGGTCACCGCGGCGCTGTCGATCACCATGGTGCAGGGCTTCGGCTTCGCCCAGTTCGGCCCGGTCGGGCAGGTGCAGCCCACCAAGTTCGGCGGAAGCCCCGCGGCCGACGCGCTGGTCGCCGACTGGACCGCCCGGTTCGGCCCCGGCGACTACACCCCGCCCGTGCTGGCCAGCGTCGGCCTCGGCTTCATGATCCTGATCGGTTTCGGACTCGGCCTGCTCTGGCTGCTGCTCCCCCTGCTCTGGCGGGACTGGGCCGTCCGGCTGCGCTTCCCGCTCTGGCTCATCCTGCTCGCCCTGCCGCTGCCGTTCGTCGCGGTCATCCTTGGCTGGATCTCCCGCGAGGTCGGCCGCCAGCCCTGGGTCGCGTACGGGCTGCTGCCGGTGGACCGGGCGGTGTCGCCGGTCGACCCCGCGCTGATGCTCGCCTCGCTGATCGGATTCAGCCTGCTGCTCGGCACCCTCGCCGTCACCAACTGGGTCCTGCTGGCCCGGCACGCCGCCCGGGGCGCGGCCGACCCCGCGCTGGGCCGCCCGCCGCAGCAGCCGCCGGCCGACCCCCGCCCCGAGCCCGCCTTCGCCTGAGGAGACGACGTGGAACTCGCCTGGTACGCCCTGCTCGGCCTCTTCTTCGCCACTTACCTGGTGCTCGGCGGCTACGACTACGGCGTGGGCCTGCTGCTCGCCCGGGGCGCCGATCCCGCCCGCCGCCGCGCCGCCCTGAACGCCGTCGGCCCGTTCTTCCTCGGCAACGAGGTCTGGCTGGTGGCCGCCGTCGGCATCCTGTTCGGCGCCTTCCCCGTGCTGGAGGGGGAGCTGCTCTCCGGCTTCTACCCGGCCGTGGTCGGCGCGCTGACCGGGGTGATCCTGGTAACCGCCGGGGTGCAACTACGCAGCCGCCCGTCCGGCCCACGGGCCCGCGCCGGGTGGGACCGCATCGTGGTGGTCGGCAGTCTGCTCGCCGCGCTCGGCTGGGGCGCCCTGCTGGCCGGGCTGCTCCAGGGCGTGCCGCTGCACGCCGACGGGCACGTCGCCGGCGTGACCCACCTGTTCACCCCGTTCGTGGCCGCCGTCGGGCTCGCCGTCGTCGCGCTGGTCGCGCTGCACGGTGCGACCTTCCTCACCCTCCGGCTGCCGGCCGCCGAGGCCGCGCCGGTCGGGCGGCTGGCCCGCCGGCTCGTCCCGGTGGCGCTCGCCGCCGTCGGCGCGGCCACCGCGCTCGGCCTGCTGTCGGCCGACGTACGCGCCGCCGTCCGGCAGCCCGTGGCCGGCGTACTGCTGCCGGTGCTGCTGGTGGCCGCGGTGCTGGCGGCCCGGGTGGCGCTCGGCCGGCGGCGGCCCGGGCTGGCCTTCGCCGCCACCGGGGCGGCCCTGGCGCTGCCGGTGGCGCTGGTCGGCGCGACCCTCTGGCCCTACGCGCTGGTCTCCACGGTCGACCCCGGCGCGTCCCTGACGGTGGCCGACGCGGCGGCGAGCGCGCCCACGCTGCGGCTGCTGGGCTGGCTGACGGTGCCGCTCCTGCCGGCCCTACTAGGCTTTCAGGCGATGTGCTGGTGGGTTTTCCGGGGACGGACCGACGGCAGGGCACCGGTGTACTGGTGAACCGCCGTCCCTTCGACCCGCGTCTGCTGCGCCGGGTCCCCGCGGCCCGGCGCGACCTCGCCGTGCTCGCGGTGCTCGGCGTGCTGGCCGCGGGGCTGGTCGTCGCGCAGGCCACCGCGCTGGCCGCGCTGCTGGCGACCGGGTTCGACGGGCGGCTGGACCGGCCCGCCCTGGCCGGCTTCGTCGCCGCGGTGGCCGCCCGCTCGCTGCTGGTCTGGGCGCAGGGCACGGTGTCGGCGCGGGTCGCGGCGACGGTCAAGGCGGCGCTGCGCGAGGAGCTGCTGGGGGCGGTCGGCCGACAGGGCCCCGGCTGGGTCGCCGGCCAGCGCGCCGGGCAGCTCGCCACGCTGGCCGGGCGCGGGCTGGACGCACTGGACGCCTACTTCACCGGCTACCTCCCGCAGCTCGTGCTGAGCGTCACCGTGCCGGTCGCCGTGCTGGCCCGGGTCTTCGTCGCCGACTGGAGTTCGGCGCTGATCATCGCGGTCACCCTGCCGCTGATCCCGATCTTCGGCGCGCTGCTCGGCTGGCAGGCGCAGGCCGCCACCGAGCGGCAGTGGCGGCGGCTCTCCCTGCTCGGCGGGCACTTCCTCGACATGGTCGCCGGGCTGCCCACGCTGCGCGCGTTCGGCCGGGCCCGGGCGCAGACCGACGCCGTCCGCCGGATGGCCGACGGGCACCGCGTGGCGACCATGAAGACGCTGCGGATCGCGTTCCTCTCCGCCCTGGTGCTGGAGTTGGTCGCCACCCTCTCGGTGGCGCTGGTCGCCGTGCCGGTGGGCGTACGGCTGCTCGGCGGGGGCCTGACCCTCCAGACCGCGCTGCTGGTGCTGCTGCTCACGCCGGAGGCGTACCTGCCGCTGCGGGCGGCCGGCAGCCGTTTCCACGCCAGCATGGAGGGACTGACCGCGCTGGACGAGGCGCTGACCCTCTCGGCCGCCGCCCCCGCGCCGGCCGCCCGCGCCGGCGCCGCGGCGACGCCGGACGGCCGGGGCGAGATCCGGTTCGAGTCGGTGACCGTCGAGTACGAGCGGACCACCGCGCTGCGCGACGTCACGCTGACCATCCGGCCGGGCGAACGCGTCGCGGTCGTCGGCCCGAGCGGCGCCGGCAAGAGCACGCTGCTCGGCCTGCTGCTCGGCTTCGTGGCCCCCACCGCCGGCCGGGTCACCGTCGGCGGGGTGGACCTGGCCGGCGCGGACCTGGACGCCTGGCGCCGCCAGGTCGCCTGGGTGCCGCAGCGGGCCCACCTCTTCGCCGCCTCGCTGGCCGACAACATCCGGCTCGGCGCCCCCGACACCCCGGACGCGGCCCTCGCCACCGCCGTCCGCGACGCCGCCCTCGACGACGTCGTCGCCGGGCTGCCCGACGGGCTCGCCACCGTGCTCGGCGAGCGCGGGCACGGCCTGTCCAGCGGGCAGCGGCAGCGGGTCGCGCTGGCCCGCGCGTTCCTGCGGGACGCCCCGGTGGTGCTGCTCGACGAGCCGACCGCCCGGCTGGACAGCGCGAGCGAGGCCGTCGTCCTCGACGCCACCCGTCGCCTGGTGACCGGGCGGACGGCCCTGCTGGTGGCGCACCGGCCGGCGCTGCTCGCCGACGCGGACCGGATCCTGCGGATCGAGGACGGCCGGGTCACGGAGCTGGCCCCGGCGGCGGCCGGGGAGGCGACCCGATGACCGACGAGCCGATGTCGCCCGGCGGCGGCCGGACCCGACCCGGGGACGGTGCCGCCGGCGGGCCGGGGCCGGCCGGCGACCTTGCCGGGCCACGACCCGAGGGCGGCGCCACCACGCCGGCCCCGGGCCGCGCCCGCTCGCCCGAGCGGACCGTGCTGCGGCTGGCCCGGCCGTACCTGAACCGGCTGCTCGGCGCGGGGCTGCTCGCCGCCGCCACCGAGTTCGCCGGCCTCGCCCTGATGGCCACCGCGACCTGGCTGTTGATGAGCGCCGCCGGCCGGCCCCCGCTGGACCGCCTCACCGTGGCGATCGTCGCGGTCCGGGCGCTGGCGGTGGGCCGGGGGGTGCTCCGCTACACCGAGCGGCTCGCCGGGCACGACGCCGTGCTGCGGCTGATCACCGACGTCCGGGCCCGGGTCTTCGCCAGCCTCGCCGCCCGGCCGACGCTGCGGCAGCGCTCGGGTGACGCCCTGAGCCGGCTCGTCTCGGACGTCGAGGCGGTCCAGGACCTGCTGCTGCGGGTGCTGGTGCCGGCCTCGGCGGCGGCCCTGGTCAGCCTGGTCGCGGTCGGCGGGGCGGCGCTGGTCTCGCCGGCCGCCGCCGGGGCGCTCGCCGTCGGGCTGCTGGTCGCCGGGGTCGCGCTGCCCGCCCTGGCCACCGCGCTGACCCGGCGCGCCGCCGCCGAACTGGCGCCGCTGCGCGGCGCGCTCGCCACCGACGCCGTCGACCTCACCCACGGCGCCGCCGACCTGGCCGCGTTCGGCGCCACCGGGCACGCGCTGGACGCGGCCGGGGAACGCGCCCGGCGCCTGGCCCGGCTGGAACGGCGGCTCGCCGCCACGGGCTTCGCCGTCGACGCGGCCGGGGTGCTGGTGGCCGGGCTGACCGCGGGCGCGGTGGTCCTCGCCGCCCTGGCGGCGGACGTGGGCGGGGTGCTGGTCGGCGTACTGGCGGTGGGCACGCTCGCCGCCGTCGAGATCGCCCTGGCGCTGGTCGGGGCCGCCCGGCAGTGGACCCAGCTCCGCACCGGCCTGACCCGGGTGGCCGCCCTGCTCGAGGAGGCGGACGAGGTGCCCCCGTCCGACGGCGAGCCGGTCGGCCCCGGGCCGTACGACGTGCGGTTCGAGGAGTTGACCGTGCGCTACCGGGAGGGCGCCGCGCCCGCCCTGGACGGGTTCGGCCTGGAGCTGCCGCCCGGCCGCCGGGTGGCCGTGGTCGGGCCCAGCGGCGCCGGCAAGAGCACCCTCGCCGCCGTCCTCACCGGCTCCGTACGCCCCGAGCGCGGGCGGGTCACCCTGGACGGGCGGGACCTGTCGGCGTACCGGGCCGGGGAGCTGCCCCGTGCCGTTGGCGGACTGCTCGCCGAGGCGTACGTCTTCCACGCCACCGTGCGGGAGAACCTGCTGCTCGGGCGGCCCGACGCCGACGAGGACGAGCTGGCGGCGGCGACCGCGGCGGCCGGGCTGCTGGACTGGGTACGCGCGCAGCCCGACGGCTGGGACACCGTGGTCGGCGAGGAGGGCGGTCAGCTCTCCGGCGGCCAGCGGCAGCGGCTCGCGCTGGCCCGGGCGCTGCTCGCCGCGCCGGGCGTGCTGGTGCTCGACGAGCCGACCGAGGGGCTCGACCCCGCCGCCGCCGACGCGGTGCTCGCCTCCGCGCTGGCGGCCACCCCGGCCGGGCACTCCGTGCTGCTGATCAGCCACCGGCTCAGCGGGCTGGCCGACCTCGACGAGATCGTGGTGCTGGACGCCGGCCGGGTGGCCCAGCGCGGCCGGCACGCCGACCTCGTCGCGGCCCCCGGCTGGTACCGGGACCAGTGGCTGCTCCAGGAGGCCGCCGAACGCGGGTACCTGGCGCTGCGCCCCTGAGCCCGGCACGCTCCTTCCCCGGCCCGCACCTCCGGGTCGGGCCAGGGTTGTCCCGGACACCGCCCGGCGGCCGTCCGTGACAGGGTGGTGCCATGCGGTGCGACGACGCGACGATGGTGGAGGAGCGGCTGCGGGAGCTGGACGCGCGGCTGCGCGGGCCGCGCCGGCTGAAGTCCGACCTGCTGACCGAGGCGCGGCACGGTCTGCTGGACGCCGTCGACGCGTACCGGGAGGACGGGCTGCCGGCGGCGGAGGCCCAGCGCCGGGCGGTGGCCGAGTTCGGCTCCGCGGCGCTGCTGGCCCCGACCTACCAGGCGGAGCTGGCGGTGGGCGCGCTGCGCGGGCTGTCGCTGCGGGTCCTCGGGCTGGCCGCGGTCGCGTTCGTCGCCGGCGACCTCACCTGGCGTGGGGCGAGCTGGAGCGACGGACCCCGCCCGCCGGCCGGCTACCTGCTCCTGTCGGCCTCGGTGGACTGGATCTGGGCCGCCGCGTTCGTGCTGGCGGCGGTCGGGCTGCTGCTGGCCGGGGCCGGTCGGTGGGCGCTGCGCGGCGACTGCGCGGTCGGCCGGGCGGTGGGCACGGCGCTGACCGGGGCCCTCGCCCTCGGCGTGCTGGCCGGCGCGGCCCTCTTCGCGTGGTCGATCGGGCTGTGGGAAGGCGCGCTCACCTGGCCGCCGATGCTCGTCGGGGCCGTGGTGGCCACCGCCGGTTACGTGTGGCTCGGCCGGGCCGCCCGCACCTGGCTGCTCGCCGTCCGCTGACCCGCGGGCCGGCGTGTAACCGGCGTGGCCACGATCGCGGTGCCGGCCGTCAGCGGGCCGCCCGCGCCGTCAGGCGGGCGCGGTGGGTGGGGCGTCGGTGTCGAGGAACCGGCCGACGGTGCTGCTGAACTCGCGCCACCCGGACCGCTCTCCGGCCAGCGCCCGCCGCCCCGCTTCGGTGAGCTGGTAGGTCCGCCGCTCGCGCCCGTTGACGGTGCTCCAGGTGCTGGCCACGTGGCCGGCCCGCTCCAGGCGGCGCAGCGCCGGGTAGATGGTGCCGGTGGGCAGGTCGAGCGCGCCGTCGCTGCGGCTCCGCAGCGCCTCGATGATCGCGTAGCCGTGCATCGAGCCCTGCTCCAGCACCGCGAGCAGCAGCGCGTCGAGGTGTCCGTGCAGCGCCTGGGCCTTCATGTGTAGAGAGGCTACTTGTTGGCGGGCCGCTCCGCCACCGGGGTGCGGGCACGGTCACAGGGAGTCGCCCACTAGGGTATGTGCCCAGAGTCACTCGTCGACGGCGCACGTCGGCGGGTGGGCAACCCGAAGCACACGGAGGTCAGCGTGGCCCGCCAGTCGCCCCAACGGCCCGACGCCGACGAGCCCGAGCTCGACGACGTGGACGACACGGCCGAGTCCGACACCGCAACGGTCTCGGCCGAGGCCGCCCGCGCCCTCTGGGACGAGCTGCGGATCGACCCGGTGGAGATCGCGCTGCCCGCCGGCACCGGCTACACGCTGCGGGCGTACCGGCCGGCGCGGGAGCTGACCCCCACGGACGTCGCCGAGCGCGACCAGGACGACCCGTTCCTGGCCCGGCGCCAGGTCGTCGAGGAGGACGAGGACGACGAGACCGTCGTCATCCTCGACGAGGACGTCGCCCAGGAGTTCGCCGAGAGCGACGAGGAGGACGGCAAGACCCGCCGCGGCAAGGCCGACGAGGAGGCCGAGGCGGCCGCCGAGGACGAGGACGAGGACGAGGCGGGCGACGAGGAGGTTCCGGTCTTCCTCAGCCACCGCGGCAAGCTGCTGCTGTTCAAGACGCCGGAGTCGCTGGTCAGTTTCATCCGCTCCGGCGCGCCCAACGACCTGTCCCAACTGGACAGTTGGAGCGAGCTGTCCGAACGGGTGGAGCCGGCCGACATCGCGCCGCTGGACGAGGACATCTACGAGCTCGACCTGGTGGTGGAGAACCTCCGCGGCGGCCACGACACCTGGGACCCCACGCTGCTCATCGAGGCCGGCGAGGTGGCCCGCGACCTGGCGTACGCGCTGCGCCTGCCCGCGGTGCTGGACATGCTCTCCGCCGGTTCCAGCCTGGACGACCTGGACGAGGCGCTGCGCGCCACGGTCGACGGCGGCCTCGGTGCGTTCTTCGGCCGTCGGCGGCTGAAGAAAATCGGGGCACAAACCGCAAGTCTGGGTTGGCGCACCATTGTCGGCAAGATCTCTGCGGTCGTGGACTGGCGCGACTGACCCTTTACGGGGAGCATCAGTCTCTGGCAGAGAAAGCCTCGTGTCCCGGGAGGAGGACGACGCCGTGGCGCTCGTGCGCGTGTACTGCGGTCTGGCCTCGGCGGATCCGGCCGACCGACCGGCTTCGGCCGGTTCGACGCTGACGTCCGCTGTGGTCGACGACGCAGGCCGTCTGCTGCATGTCTGCGAGATCGGCGACGACCCGGCTGGCTACGCCCAGCTGGTCGCGCTGCTCGTGGAGCGGTCGGGCGGGCCGAGCGGTGCGGCGATCGCCGCCGACAGCGACGACCACACGGTCACCTCGCTGCTCAGCGCCGCGGGTCGCCCCCTGGCGATCGCCGACGACGACTCCGTCGACGACTTCGCCGAGCGGTTCGCCGACGACGACTCCCTGGAGGAGATGCAGTCGCCCCCGGCCGAGCGGCGCGCCGTCGGCCTGGCGCGTGCCCTGCAGGCCGGCGCGCTCTCCGCCGTCACCCTCCCGGCCCCCCGGGACCTCGCCGGATACAAGCAGGTGCTCGCCGCGCACGCCGCGCTGGCCAGCGGGCGGCACTCCGCCGCCGTCGCGCTGCGCGAGGTGCTCCGCGAGCTCTACCCGGCCGCGTTGCGCGCGTACCCGGACCCGGCCGAGCCGGTCTCGCTGGCCGTCCTGGACGCGCTGCCCGAGCCGGGCATGCTGAGCGGCCGCGAGGTGCCGGTCGCCGCCGACGCGATCGCGGCGCGGCTCGCGGCCGACGGGGTCGCGGGCGCCGAGCAGCTCACCGACGCCGTGACGGCCCTGCGGGTCGCCATCAGCGAGACACCGCGGCGCGCCACTGTCAACCGCGCCCTCACCTCCGCCGTGGCGGAGACCGTGCGGCAGGCCGTCGCCTCCGTCCGGGCGTGCGACGCCGGCTGCGAGGCCCTGGTCGGCGCGCTCAACGCCCGTGCCGGCACGCCCGCCGCGTCGGCCCCCGGACGTCGGGCCGCGGCCCGACGCGGCGAGCCGGTCGGCGACCTGCCCGGCCTCGCCCCCACCGGAGCGGGCCTGCGTCCCGTCCGGCCCACGGAGCCCGAGCCGACGCCGTCCGGCGGCCGCCGGAGCCGTCCGGAGCCCGTCTCCGGCGCGACGCCGCCCCCGGCGCCCCGGCCGCTCGGCCCGCCGCCGGTCGCCCCGGCACCCGTCACGCCGCCGCCGGTCGCCCCGGCGCCGGTGGCCCCGGCCGCGGTGGCCGGTCCCCCGGTCTCCGCGCCACCCTCGCGGCCGGCCCCGGCGCCGAGCCGGATCGACGGCCCGACCAACCGCCCGGTCTCCGCGCCGCCGCCCCCGCCGCCCGGCATCACCCCGATCGCCCCGGTACAGCGCGGCACCGTGCCCCCGGCCGAGGCCGGGGAGCCGTTCCGGCCCACGCTGACCACCGCGGCGATCCAGAGCGCCCGCGCCGAGCGGCAGCGCACCGTGATCCCGCCCCGGCCCAAGACCAACAGCGAGTCTCCCGCGCCCACGGGCGGCTTCAGCGTCACCGACCACAACGTGCCCGTGCCCGTGCCCACGCCGCGGCCCGACCAGGAGTCCGCTCCCCCCGGGTCCCGGGCCAACTGGCCACTGGTCAACAACCCGGAGGACCCGTCCGACAGCCCGGCGAAGAACCCGGTCGCCGGTTCCTACGGCGACCGGGGCGGGAGCGGCATCGACGCGCCGACCGACCCCGGCACCGAGCGTCGCGTCACCCCGCCCTGGCTCGCCGACGACCTGCCCCAGGAACCGCCGATGCTGCGCCTGGTCGAGCCGCCGCCGCTGGCCGACCGCGCGCTGCGCGACGGACCGGGCCAGGCCCCCGACCCGGAGACGCCACCGCTGCGGCTGGTCGACCGCGAGGAGCCCGGACGCAACGGCCGGCCGGCCCCCCGCGCCGAACACCCGGTGGCCGAGCACCGACCGGCGCCGCCCGTGGAGCGGCGGCCCCCGCCGATCTCCGACGAGGGCGACGGCGACCTGCTGATCTTCGCCCAGGCGAAGTCCGCCTGGTTCGTCGGGCACGCCGAGGAGTCCGACCTGGACTGGTCCACCACGGCCGACACCGGCTGGCAGGCCGCCGAGCAGGCCGCCCGCCCGGCGGTCGGCGCGGAGACCTCGGCCGGGCTGCCCAAGCGGGTCCCGCAGGCCAACCTCGTCCCCGGGTCACCGCTGCGGGACGAGCGTCCCCTGCGGATCGTCCGGGACGCGGCGAGCCTCGCCGAGAACACCACCGGCTACTTCCGCGGCTGGCGTCGCGGGCAGGAGATCGGCGGGTTCGCGGTCGGCGGTCGACCTGGCCGGGAGGCCGCCGGCGGCTGGGACTTCAGCCGCGACACCGGCGACCGCGACGACGACCGGGAATACGAGTACCGCTCCGCCGGCTACCGCTCCTGAGCCGCAAAACCGCCTCCCACCTGGTGTTCCTGCCCACACCCGGATAATTTGACGCCGGGTTGCGGCGGCCGGGACCATACCCGGCGGAACAGCCGGCGGCAGGGGTCGCCGGGGTGGGAAGGCGACTCGTGGTGACATCGGCAACCAACCCCTCCGTGCTCACCCGTCGCGGTCTGCTGGCCGCGACGGCGGGCACGCTGCTGCTCAGCGCCTGCGGGCGCGGCGAGGCGGGCGAGGGGAATCCGGTCAGGACGGTCGCGCCGGGCGGTCGGGAACTGCTGATCGGGGCCTGCCTGGAGCTGACCGGCCCCGGTGCCGTGCTCGGCGTACTCCAGCAGCGGGCGCTGGACATCACCGTCGAGGCGCTCAACGCCAAGGGCGTCCCGGTCGGCAACCTGCGCCGCAGCGTACGGCTGGAGGTGCGGGACAACGCGGGCGATCCCCGGCTGGCGGCCCGGCAGGCCACCGAGCTGGCCCGCGACACCGGTGTGCACGCCCTGCTCGGCGGCACCATGGCCGAGACCTCGATCGCCCTGGCCGAGGTGGCGCAGCAGCAGCGGGTGCCGTTCCTCTCGCTCGGCTTCGGCGACGGCATCGTGCTGCCGCTGCCGCAGCGGACGTACGTCTACAAGCTCACGCCGGACGCCGGTGACATGGCCCGGCGGTTGGCCGGGCTGATCGCCTCGCAGCGGCTGGGCCGGGTGGCGGTGCTGGCCGCGCACGGGCTGCACGGAGACTCCGGCGTACGGGCCATGACGGGGGCTCTGCGGACGGCCGGGGTGGAGCCGGCGGCCGGCACCCGGCTGCCCCGCACCGGCGAGGACTTCCGTCGCGCCGCCCGGTCGACGGCCGCCGCCCGCCCGGACGGCGTGGTGGTCTGGGCGACCGCCCCGGACTCCGCCGCCGCCGTGGGGGCGCTGCGCCGGGCCGGGTACGACGGTCCGGTGTTCCTCGACGCGGGCGCGGTCGCCGAGGAGACCCTGCGGGGCGCCAACGCGTCCCTGATGGAGGGTGCGTACGCGGTCCACCCGGTCTCGCTGGGCGGGGCCATGCTCGCCAACACCACGATGTCGGCACTGCAGCGCAAGGACTTCGTCTACCGGTACGTGCAGTTGCACGGTGGGTTCAGCGGCTTCGCCCCGTACGCGTCCGACGCGGTGCAGCTGATCGCCGACGCGGCCCGGCTGTCCACCAGCGTCGACCGTGGACGCCTGCGGGCGTTCCTGCAGAACCAGGTCACCGAGGGGATGGCGGGGATGTACTCGTTCACCCCCATCCGGCACGGCGGCATGGACGAGGGGTCGCTGGGCCTCTACACCGTCAGCTCGGGCGCCTGGACGAGGGTGTCCTGACTCCCGCGCCCGCGTCCCCACCGTCGCCCGCCGGCATGCCACCCGCGACGCGGGCAGCGGCCCGCCCAAGGGCGTGAGCGACAGCCCACCGAGGGACGTGGGCAGCGACGAGCGCCCGGTGACGGCCGAAGCCGACGCCGGGCGCTCGTCGTCGCGATCAGGCCGGGGCTACGGCGCGCGAGCGCCGCATGGTGAGCACGTACTCGACCAGCGAGATCAGCACGTGCTTCGTCGACTCCCGGTTCCGGGCGTCGCAGGCCACCACCGGCACGTCGCTCGAGATCGCGAGCGCGTCCCGGACGTCCTGCGGGTCGTGGTACTGCATCCCGTCGAAGCAGTTGATGGCCACCAGGTACGGCAGCCGCCGGTGCTCGAAGAAGTCGATCGCCGCGAAGCAGTCGGCCAGTCGGCGGGTGTCCACCAGCACGACCGCGCCGATCGCGCCGCGCACCAGCTCGTCCCACATGAACCAGAACCGGGTCTGACCCGGCGTACCGAACAGGTACAGGATCAGATCGCGGTCGATCGAGATACGACCGAAGTCCATCGCCACGGTGGTCGTCGTCTTGCCCGGCACCTGCGCGGTGTCGTCGACGCCCACGCCGGCGGAGGTCATGATCGCCTCGGTCGTCAGCGGCGTGATCTCCGAGACCGAGCCGACCAGCGTCGTCTTGCCGACGCCGAATCCACCGGCGATCACGATCTTCGCCGACGTCACGCGCCCGCTCGGGGCCGGCGGCCGGTGCGACATGTCAGAGCCTGCGAAGTCCACTCAGCACCCTCTCCAGCAGTTCAGTGCCCACCGCGTCGTCCGAGTCGTCCAGGATGGTCGGCTCGTGGACCGCGACCAGGCCGTCCGTCGCCATGTCGGCGATGAGCACCCGGGCCACACCGAGCGGAAGCTGCATCCGCGCCGCGATCTCGGCGAGCGATTGCACACGTCCGTCACACAGCGCGGCGATGTACTGGTGCTCGCGGCCCTGGCCGCCGTTGCCATTGGCAGCGGCCCGGCCGCGCACCGTCGTCTCGACGAGCGCCTCCAACGCGATGTCGAGACGGGGGCGGGTACGACCGCGGGTCACGGCGTACGGACGGACCAACGCTCCTGTCGGCTCGTCACGATCGACCATGTCGCCGCTCACCTCCTTCGTCGTACCCGGCACCGGCTCCGGATGGAGCCCGTCGTTGTCGTTGTCGCCCCGCCGACCTCACCGGTCAGCAGGTCGTCAGCCCAGCATGCCCGCGGCCGCACGCGGCTGCGGGGTCAACGCGTCGCCCACCCGGTCGACGAGCAGGGCCATCTCGTAGCCGACCTGCCCGACGTCGCAGCTACGGGCGGCCAGCACCGCGAACGACGAGCCGTCCGAGATGGACATCAGGAACAGGAAGCCGTTGTCCATCTCGACCACGGTCTGCAGCACCGCGCCGCCCTCGAAGCAGCGGGCCGCGCCCTGGGTGAGGCTGACCAGGCCGGACGCGATCGCGGCCAACTGGTCGGCCCGGTCACGCGGGAGGTCCCGAGACGACGCGAGGAGCAGGCCGTCCGCGGAGACGGCGACCGCGTGCGCGACACCGGGCACCCGGTCCGCGAAGTTGGCCAGCAGCCAACCGAGATCCTGCGTAGTTGTCATCCTTCTTGCTCCTTCTGCCCGCTCCCGGCCATCGGGCCTGAGCCAGACTGCGAGGATTGCTGCCCTCCCGGAGTCGCCTCCGGGTTGGTCGGGTTGCTGTCCGGGTGCGTACGCCCCCGCTGCACGCCCCGGTGGTATGCCGAGAGCAGGCCACGGACACCCTCCGGCGTGCGCCGCTGCACCGAGGTGGTGGGCTTCTCCACCGCACCCGGCACCAACTGTGCCATGGGGGTGCGCTTGGGCAGGCCCGTCGAGGTGGTCGCCGCCACCGGGACCTCGGTCGCCGCCGAAGCCGCGCGCCACCCGTCGTCGGCGGCGGTCTGCCAGCCGCTGCCCTGCTGCGGGGAGGGCCGGCGATGACCGAAGCTGTCGGCGACACCGGGGCGGGCAGCCCCGTTGACCGTCGATCCGTCCTCGCGCGGCGCTCCTCCGGCCGTCGGCTTCTCTGCCATCGGTGCGTTACCTGTCCCGGGTGGTGTCTGCTGCGAGCCCTGACCGCCGGCGTCGACCTGGGCGAACTGCTGCGTCGCGGCGCCGGTGGCCGCTGTCTTCGCGGCGGGCGCCGCCGCCTCCTCCGGGCCCGGCCGACGGGTCCGGAACCAGGCCGACTCGAGCTCCCGGAAGATCGGCAGCTCCATCGTCTCGTCCGCGTACCGCTGCCGGCTCTGGGCCGGCTGCGGGGTGGCCAGCCGGGCCGACGCGGCGGCCGGCTCCGGCGCCGGGGCGACCGGGTTGTCCGCGCCGGCGCGCGGCACCCGCGGGAGTTCGGTGGTCATGTCCAGCGCGGCGGCGAGGCGCTCGGGCACCGGCGGCGTCACGGCCTCGCGCTCCGCCCCGGCGACCGGCGGCCAGGCCGGCGGTGCCGGCGTGGCCGGGCCCTGCGCGCCGGGGACCGGGCGCTGCGGCAGCGGGCTGCTCGGCGGCGCCGAGACCGGCGGGCCGGAGAACGGCGCGGCCGAGACCGGGTGGCCGGACACCGGCGACGCCGAGACCGGCATGCCGGAGACCGGTGGGCTGGACACCGGGGGCGCGGAGTAGGGACTCGGCGGGGTCGACACCGGCGGTCCCGCGTAGGGCGCCGGCGGCGCGGAGACCGGCGGAACCGGCGGGGCCGAGTACGGCCGGGCCTCGGGGCTGCTGGGCAGCTGCCGCGGGACGGCGGACTGCTGGCCGGTCGCGTCCGGGTCGTCGCCGGACCGCCGCTGCGGCAGCGGATCGATCGGCTGGCCGTTGGAGGTACGCGGGCGGAACGCCTCGCCGTTGGTGGTCCCGCTGGCGCCGGTCAGGTCGGACCAGGCCGGCATGGACCCCATCCCGCCCGTCGAGGCGGGCGTGCCGGCCCCGTTGCGTGGCGCCGGGTCGAACGGCCGGCCACCCAGGGTCACCTGGTTGCCGGACTCGCCGGGACGCTGGCTCGGCATCGGGTTGGCCGGGCGGCTGCCGAGCGCCGGCAGCGCGCCGAAGGCCGGGGCGGGGCCGGACGACGGCCCGCCGAACGCCGGGGCCGGACCGGACGACGGCCCGCCGAACGCCGACGCCGGGCCGGGCGCCGGGGCGCCGGAGACGGGCAGGGCGGGCGACGACTGGGCGCGGCCGGAGAGGGCCCGGGGGACGAGCACCGACGTGGGCATGACCACCTCGGCGACGGTGCCCCGGTCGGTGCCGGGACGCAGCTCGACCTTGACGCCGTGGCGGGACGCCAGCCGGGCGACCACGACCAGGCCCATCATCCGCGAGACCGCCACGTCCACCTGCGGCGGCGTGGCGAGCCGCTCGTTGAGCTCGTTGAGCTGCTCGCGGCTGATGCCGATGCCCCGGTCCTCGACGTAGAGCGAGGCGCGGTCGCCGACCCGGCGGGCCTCGACCATGACGTGCGAGTCCGGCGGCGAGAACGCGGTGGCGTTGTCGAACAGCTCGGCGACCAGGTGCACCATGTCGTTGACGGCGTGGGCCGCGACCTCGATGTCCCGGTCGATCACCCCGAACTCGATCCGGGTGTAGTGCTCGACCTCGGACTGGGCGGCCCGGAGCACGTCGATCAGCGCGGCCGGCTCGCGCTGCACGCGGGTGGAGTCGGCGCCGGCGAGCACCAGCAGGTTCTCGTCGTTGCGGCGCATCCGGGTGGCCAGGTGGTCGAGCTGGAACAGCTCGGCCAGCCGGTCCGGGTCCTCCTCGCCGCGCTCCAGCCGGTCCAGGTGGCCGATCAGGCGGTCGACCAGGATCTGCGACCGGCGGGCCAGGTTGACGAACATCGTGGCGACGGACGCGCGCAGCGCGGCCTGCTCGGCGGCGGTGCGGACCGCCTCCAGGTGGACCGCGTTGAACGCCTCGGTCACCTGGCCGAACTCGTCCTTGCTGCGCACCGGCAGCGGCTCGGCGATCTGGTTGGCGAGCTGCACCGGGGAGAGCTGGCCGGTGACCTGGGGGTCACGCAGCCGGGCCACGGCCTGGGGCAGGCCGTACTGGGCGATCGAGAGGGCGCCCTGTCGCAGGTCGCGCAGCGAGCGGGCCATCGAGCGGGCGACCAGGTAGGCGAAGAGGATGGCCAGCAGCAGCATGCTGAGCAGCAGGCCGGTCTCCAGGAACACCTGGCGCTGCACGTCCGAGCGCAGGTCGTCGGCGACCGCGACGACGTCGCTGTCGATCTTCGACTCGACCGTGCGGATGAGCTTGGCGTTGGCCACCATGGCCGCGTCCCACTCGTCCGCGTCGAACGGCGCGCCGGTCAGGCTGTCGGCGGTGGTGATGCCGTTGAGCCAGCTGTTGTACGTGTTCGCCTCGCGCAGGTCGGGGCCGGCGACCACCTGCGCGTAGTACTCCTGCTCGGACTGGGCGGCCACCACCCGGAAGCTCTGCAGCCACTGGCTGGAGCCGGTGCTGGCGGCGATGTACTCGTTGCGCAGGTTCGGCGTGAGCCGCTGCTGGATGAACGCGCGGTGCACCACGTCCCGGCGGCGGGACAGGAACTCCTTGTTCCGGGCGGTGGCGGTCGCGGCGCGCATCTGGTCGCTCAGGTCGTTGTCGCCGGCGAGCTGGGTGGCCGAGTCGCGGACGCTCAGCAGGTTGTCGATCAGGCCGTCGTACGCCTGCATCGCCGGGACGAGGCCGAGCTTGCCGTTGAAGACCTGGCTGCGGGTGCCGGGAAGGTCGGTCAGGGTCTGGTCGATCTCGCCCAGCAGGGTCTCGAGGTTGGCCGGGAGGTCCTCGACCTTGCCCCGCTGCTGGGAGTACGGCCCCTTGGCCTTGTCGACCTCGCCGTTGGCCTCCTCGTACGCCTTCTTGAAGCGGGCCGCGTCCTGGCCCTTCGGCACGCCCAGCAGGCGCAGCGCGTTGGTCCGCTCGTCCTGGAGCGTGTCGACCAGGTCACCCGAGTAGCCGACGAGATTGGCCAGGTCACCGGCCCGGTTGGCATTGTTGAGGGTCTCCAGGTGGTCCACCAGACCGCTGGTGCCCACGACGACCGTGGCGATGGTCGGCACGATCATGATGAGACCGAGCTTGGACCAGATCGGCATGTCACGGACCCGACCGGCAGGCCGGCGCAGCCGTGACAGGAAGGAGCCCGCCGTCTTTGGCCGTTTGCTCACGTCACCGCCCTCGCGATTAAGCGTCCGCGTCGCCCTCGGGCAACGCCCAGCGGCCGACCCGGCGGGTCGGACCATCCGAGATTCCATCACGGCCACCCCTGAAAGAGAAAGCCCAGGTTGGCCGTCACTCGAGGTGTGATGAGATGTTGATGCAATTTGATAGCAGTCCGTCTGGCCGGAGTCACTGAAGGTAATGGATCACCCTCACCGCGTTGTCCTGCTCGCCGGCCCTTCCGGCTCGGGAAAGTCGTACATAGCGCAACGAACCGGCCTCCCGGTGCTCTGCCTCGACGACTTCTACAAGGACGGCGACGACCCTACGGTGCCGCGACGCGACGGCCTGGTCGACTGGGAGTCACCCCGGTCCTGGGACGCCGAGGCGGCCGTGGAAACGATTGCCCGACTGGCCAGGGAGGGCAAGGCCGATGTGCCGGTCTATGCGATCGGTGAGGACCGCCGCGTCTCCACCCGGCCATTCGACATAGCCGGTTCGCCACTTTTCGTTGCCGAAGGGATCTTCGCTGCCGAGATCGTTGAGGAGTGCCGCCGGCGGGGGGTGCTCGCCGGGGCGTACGCCCTGCGGCGGCCGCGCGGCGCGACCTTCGTCCGCCGGCTGGCCCGCGACCTCGCCGAGCAGCGCAAGGCACCCCGGGTGCTGGTGCGCCGGGGGCTGACGCTGCTGCGCAGCGAGCCGGCCGTGCTGCGCCGGCAGACCGGCCTCGGCGCGGAGGCCGCGCGCGCGGGCGAGGTGCTGCGCCGGGTGGCCGGCCTGCTCGCCGGCCACCCGCACCGCCCCTGACGCCGGGCGCGCGGCCCGCGCTCAGCCCAGCAGCTTGGCGTACGCCGGCTTGATCACCTCGTCGATGATCTTCAGCCGCTCGTCGAACGGGATGAAGGCGCTCTTCATCGCGTTGATGGTGAACCACTGGAATTCCTTCCAGCCGTAGCCGAAGGCGTCCGCCAGCAGAGCCATCTCCCGCGACATGGAGGTGCCGCTCATCAACCGGTTGTCGGTGTTCACCGTCACCCGGAAGCGCAGGTCCCGCAGCAGCCCGATCGGGTGGTCGGCGATCGAGGCGGCGGCCCCGGTCTGCACGTTCGACGACGGGCACAGCTCCAGCGGGATGCGCTTGTCCCGCACGTACGCGGCCAGCCGGCCGAGCACCGGCTCCGGGCCGGGCGTGATGTCGTCCACGATCCGCACCCCGTGGCCGAGCCGGTCCGCCCCGCACCACTGGATCGCCTGCCAGATCGACGGCAGGCCGAACGCCTCGCCGGCGTGGATGGTGAAGTGGAAGTTCTCCCGCTGGAGGTACTCGAAGGCGTCCAGGTGCCGGGTGGGCGGGAAGCCCGCCTCGGCGCCGGCGATGTCGAAGCCGACCACCCCGGCGTCCCGGTGCCGGACGGCCAGCTCGGCGATCTCCTGCGACCGGGCGGCGTGCCGCATCGCGGTGAGCAGGGTGCCGACCCGGATGGGGGTGCCCGCCTCGGCCGCCAGCGCGCTGCCCTCGACGAAGCCGGCCAGCACCGCCTCCACCACCTCGTCCAGGGTCAGGTCCCGCTCCAGGTGCTGCTCGGGGGCGAACCGCACCTCGGCGTAGACCACCCCGTCGGCGGCCAGGTCCTGCGCGCACTCCCGGGCCACCCGGCGCAGCGCCGGCGCCGTCTGCATGACGGCGACGGTGTGCGCGAACGTCTCCAGGTAACGCTCCAGGGAGCCGGAGTTGGCCGCCTCGACGAACCACCGGCCGAGCGCCTCGGGGTCGGTGGTGGGCAGCTCGTGGCCTGCCTCGGCGGCCAGCTCGACGATCGTCGCCGGCCGCAGGCCGCCGTCGAGGTGATCGTGCAGCAGCGCCTTCGGGACCTTGACGATGTCCTCGTAACGGATTGTCGCGACCATGCCCAGACCCTAGTCGGCCCCGTCGTCCCGGCCCACGCGACCGGCGGCCCCGCGATCGGTCAGGGACGCCAGCCGTAGAGCCGGTCGACGGTGAGCCGGAGCACCAGCCGGCCGTCGGCGACCATCGCCGCCCGGTATTCGGCCCAGTCGGGGTGCTCGCCGCGGATCCGCCGGTAGACCTCGACCAACTCCTCGACGGTGGCGTCGTCGGGCGCCGCCGCCGGCGGGGTGAGGGCGGCCGCCCCCTCCGCCACGGCGTACGCTCCGCCGTCGGCCGTCGTGACGTGGAGGCTGACCCGGGGGTCGCGGCGCAGGTTGCGCACCTTGGCCCGGCCGGCGGTGGTGGAGCACCGGATCAGGCCGGGCTCGGCCAGGTAGTCGACGTTGGAGAGCTGCGGTCGGCCGTCCCGGCGCAGGGTCACCAGCACGCCCCGACCGCGTTCGCCGAACAGCTCCCACAGCCGGGCGGTCACGCCGGTATCCGCAGCGGGGCGAGGGCGGCGGTGAGCCGCGCGACGGCGACCTCGGTGAACCAGTCGCCGAGCCGGCGGCCCACCCGGCCGGGCCGGGTGCTGGCGACGATGACGTTCAGACGGGGCATGACGGTGTCGCTCCTGGGTGACGGGCCGGCCCGAAACCGGCACGGTGAACGTCGGACGAGGTGGCGCGCCAACCCATCTGGTTGACATGTCACCGACCCTAGGAGCCAATTGATGACATGTCAACCAGATGGCTAGGATGACCGGCATGGAGCAACCACGCTGGCTCGACGACCAAGAGCAGCGCGCCTGGCGGGGCTACCGGCGGATGCGCCGCCTGCTCGACCTGGAGCTGGCCCGCGAGCTGGCGCGGGACGCCGGCCTCTCCGAGCCGGACTACGACGTCCTGTCCGACCTCTCCGAGACCCCTGACCAGCGGCTGCGCCTCAGCGAGCTGGCCGACCGGATGCTCTGGTCCCGCAGCCGGCTCTCCCACCACCTCACCCGGATGCAGCAGCGCGGCCTGGTCACCCGCGAGGAGTGCGCGACTGACGGACGGGGCGCGGTCATCGCGCTCACCCCCGAGGGTCGGCGCGCGATCGAGGCCGCCGCCCCCGGCCACGTGGCGGCCGTCCGCCGGCACCTCATCGACCTGCTGACCCCCGACGAGATCGCCGCGCTGGACGCGCTGACCCATCGCGTGGTCGACCACCTGACGGGTGTGGACCGGGCGCCACGGTGAACCGATGGTGGTGCGGGCACCACCATCGGACCGGCGTGCGCACACCATCGAAGTGACCCGTCCGGCTGCCTAGCGTCAGTGGCGCACACAGGAGCCGACACGGGGAGTTGCAGGTGTTCACGACATTGGCCACAGCGGTGGTCCGGCGTCCGGGGCGGGTGATCGCCGCCTGGCTGCTCGCGATCGCGGTGCTCAGCGGCGCCACCTTCGCCGTCTACGGGCCCGAGGGGCCGCGGGCCGACAGCGCCCAGGCCGACTTCCTGCCGGACCGGTTCGAGTCCGCGCAGGCGGCCGACATCGCCGCCCGGGTCTTTCCCGAGGCCGACGGCAGCAGCGCGGTACTGGTCGTCCGCCGGGCCGACGGGGCGGCGCTGACCGCCGGCGACCGCGCCCGGATCGACCGGCTGCCGGAGGAGTTGCGGGTGGCCGGCGTCACCGGGGTGGCCGCCGGTCCGGTCGCCCCGGACGGGCGGCTGCGCCTGGCCGAGGCGCGGTTCCCCGACGCCGCCGGCGCGGAGGCGACCAACCAGGCGGTGGAGCGGCTCCGGCGGGCCACCGACGACGCGCTGGCGGGCAGCGGCCTGGTCGCCGGCTGGACCGGGGAGGCGGCCGGCGCCGCCGACAGCTTCCTGCTCGACGCGATCGTCAACGGCGCGATGATGCTGGTGATCCTGCTCCTGCTGCTGGTCATCTTCCGCAGCCCGACGATCGCGCTGCTCAACCTGTTGCTCGTGCTGCTGGTCGCGCAGGCCGCCACGAGCGTCCTCGCCCTCGGCGGGAAGGTCTTCGGGTACGCCCTGGACGCGTCCACCATGGGCCTGCTGCCCGTCGTGCTGCTCGGCATCGGCACCGACTACGCCGTCTTCCTGCTCTTCCGCTACCGGGAACGGCTCCGGGCCGGTGAGGACAAGCGCGCCGCGATGGTCCACGCCGTCGGCCGGATCGGCGGCGCGGTCACCGTCTCCGCGCTGGTCGTGGCGGTGGCGTTCGGCGCGCTGCTGCTCTCCGGGCTCGCCTCCTTCCAGGTGCTGGGGCCGGCCCTCGCCGTCGCCGTCCTGCTGATGGTGGCCGCCGCGCTGACCCTGTTCCCAGCGGTCTGGTCGCTGCTCGGCCGGCGGGCCTACTGGCCGGCCCGGCTGGTCGCCCCGACCACGGCGCACGCGCCGTCCGGTGCCGCCACGACCACGGCGCACGCTCCGGCCGGTCACGCGTCGGTCGCGGGGCACGCTCCGGCCGGCGCGCGGGTGACGGGGCTGGCGGCCCGGGCCGGGCGGCTGGTCGCGCGCCGGCCCGGCCCGGTCGCCCTGGCCACGGTCGCGGCGCTCCTGCTGCTCGGCCTCGGCGCGCTGCACCACCGGCCGAGCTACGAGCTCGGCGCGATGCCGCCCGGCACCGAGTCGGCGCGGGCCCTGGAGACGCTCCGCTCGGGCTTCCCCGCCGGGACGCTCTCCCCGACGGTCGTCTACCTCACCGGCACCGGGGTCACCCTGGCCACCGCCGAGCGGTACGCCGAACGACTCGGCGAGGTGCCGATCGTGGCGGCCCCGGCGGGCGTCGAGGTCGAGGGGGACGTGGCCCGGGTCCTGCTGCTGCTCGCCGAGCCGCCGTACTCGCAGCGCGCGATCGACGCGGTGGAGGCACAGTTGCGGCCGGCCGCGCATGCCGCGGCGCCGCCCGGCACCCGGGCGTACGTGGGCGGTGAGACGGCCACCTTCGCCGACGTCCGCACCGTGCTCGACGACGACTTCCGGCTGGTCTTCCCGGTGGCCGCGGGCCTGATCGGGCTGCTCCTGCTGCTGATGCTGCGCGGCCTGCTCGCCTCGCTGGGCCTGCTCGTCGCCGTCGCCCTCGGGTACGCCGCCACCCTCGGCACCAGCGTGCTGGCGTTCCAGGTCGTCGGGGGTCGGCCGGGGCTCGACTTCCAGGTGCCCCTCGTCGTGTTCCTCTTCGTCACCGCGATCGGCACCGACTACAACATCCTGATGATCGCCCGGCTCCGGGAGGAGCTGCGCGCGGGACGGTCCGCCCGGCAGGCCGCCGAGGAGGCGCTGCGCCGGACCGGACCGGCGGTCGCCGCGGCCGGCGTCATCCTGGCCGGCAGCTTCGCGGTGCTCGTCGCGTCCCCCATGCTGGCGCAGGTCGGCTTCGCCGTCGCCGTCGGCGTGCTGATCGCCACGTTCGGGCTGTCCTGGCTGCTGGTGCCGGCGCTGACCGCGCTCACCGGGCGGGCGGCGTTCTGGCCCGCCCGTGCGCGCCCGGAGCCCGCACCGGCACCCGGGCGACCGGCCGACGTCGTGGCGGCTGGGACAATGGCGCGATGAGCTGGGGTCGGCGGGCGTGGCGGGAGCTGTGCCACCTGGCCGTCGGGCTGGGCACGGCCAGCGTGGGCATCGTGCTCGCCGTCGCCACGGTCGCCGCCGCGGGGCTCAGCCTGGTCGGCGTCGGCCTGCCGCTGCTCGACCGCGTCATCCCGGGCACCCGGGCGCTGCTCGACCGGCAGCGCCGCCGGGTGCCCGGGCCGCCGGTCCGGTCCCCGTACCGGCCGGTGGCCGGCGGGCTGCCGGCCCGGCTGCGCACGATGGCCGCCGATCCCGCCACCTACCGGGACCTCGCCTTCCAGTTCGCCCACTTCGCCTACGCCCCGGCGGCCGCGTTCCTCGCCGCGGGGCTCTGGCTCGGCGCCGCGCAGGGCCTGGTCATGCCGCTGATCCACGCGCTGTGGCCGGACGCCGTCGACAACTACCTCGGCATCCCCGTCGACTCCCCCCGCAACGCCGGGCTGGCCGTCGTGGCCGGGCTGCTGGTGGCGGTCGGCGCGTACTGGCTGCCCCGGGGGCTGATCGACCTGGACGGCCGGCTGACCCGGGCGCTGCTCGGGCCGACCGCCCGGGCGGCCCTCGCCGAGCGGGTGGAGGAGCTGGCCGACACCCGCGCCCAGACCGTCGACGCCCAGGCGGCCGAGCTGCGCCGGATCGAGCGGGACCTGCACGACGGCGCGCAGGCGCGGCTGGTGGCGATGGCGATGAACCTCGGCCTCGCCGAGGAGCTGCTGGCCCGGGACCCGGAGGCGGCCCGTGGGCTGGTCACCGAGGCCCGCTCGGCGGCCGGCACCGCCCTGGCCGAGCTGCGCGACGTCGTACGCGGCATCCACCCGCCGGTGCTGGCCGACCGGGGGCTCGCCGGGGGCCTCGCCGCCCTGGCCCTCGGCGCGGCCCTCCCGGTCGACCTGGAGGTCGACCTGCCCCGGCGGCTGGCGGCCCCGCTGGAGTCGGCGCTCTACTTCACCGCCGCCGAGTTGATCACCAACGCGGCCCGGCACAGCGGGGCGGCCCGGGTGGCGGTGCGGCTGCGCGGGGACGACGGGACGATCCGGCTCACCGTCGCCGACGACGGTCGGGGCGGCGCCGACCCGGCGCGGGGCACGGGCCTGGCCGGGATCCGACGGCGGCTCGCGGTCTTCGACGGCCGGGTGCGGATCAGCTCCCCGGACGGTGGGCCTACCGTGGTCGACGTGGAGCTGCCGTGCGCATCGTGATCGCCGAGGACCTGGTGCTGCTGCGCGACGGGCTGATCCGGCTGTTCACCGCGTACGGCGACGAGGTGGTGGCCGCCGTGGAGACCGGCGACGACCTGCTCGCCGCCCTGGTGGAGCACCGCCCCGACGTGGCCGTGGTGGACGTCCGGCTGCCGCCCGGGCACACCGACGAGGGGCTGCGGGCGGCGCTGGCCGCCCGGGCCCGGGTGCCCGGCCTGCCGGTGCTGGTCCTCTCCCAGTACGTCGAGCAGCTCTACGCCCGGGAGCTGCTCTCCGACGGGGCGGGCGCGGTGGGCTACCTGCTCAAGGACCGGGTGGCCGACGTGGCGCAGTTCGTCGCCGCGGTGCACCGGGTGGCCGGGGGTGGCATGGCGATGGACCCCGAGGTGGTCTCGCAACTGCTCGCCCGCCCGACCCGCGCCGCGCCGCTGGGCCGCCTCACCCCGCGCGAGCACGAGGTGCTGGCGCTGATGGCCGAGGGCCGCTCCAACGGCGCGATCGCGCAGCGCCTGGTGGTCACCGAGAAGGCGGTCAGCAAACACATCAACTCGATCTTCGCGAAGCTCGACCTGCGCGACTGCGACGACGACCACCGGCGGGTACGCGCGGTGCTGACCTACCTGGACGCCTGACGTGGACACCCGCATCGTCGACCGGCTCCGCTGCCCGGTCTGCGCCGAGCCGCTGGCGGAGGCCGACGCCGGCACCGCCACCGCACTGCGCTGCCCGCGCCGGCACAGCTTCGACGTCGCCCGGCAGGGCTACGTCAACCTGCTCGCCGGCCGCGCCCCGCACGCCGGGGACACCGCCGAGATGGTGGCCGCCCGCGCCGACTTCCTGGCCGCCGGCCACTACGACCTGATCTCGACCGCCCTCGCCACGGCCGCGACGGAGGCCGTGAACCGGGCCCGCGCGGCGCGGCCGGAGGCGTACCCCCTGGTGGTGGACGCCGGGGCGGGGACCGGCCGGCACCTCGCGGCGGTGCTGGCGGCGCTGCCGGACGCGGTGGGGCTGGCCCTGGATGTGTCGAAGCCGGCACTGCGCCGGGCGGCGCGGGCACACCCCCGCGCGGCGGCGGCGCTGGCCGACACCTGGCAGCGGCTGCCGCTGGCCGACGCCGGCACCGCCGTGCTGCTGAACGTCTTCGCCCCGCGCAACGGCGCGGAGTTCCACCGGGTCCTCGACCCGGCCGGGTCCCTGCTGGTGGTGACGCCGGCCGAGGACCACCTCGCCGAACTGGTCGGCGCCCTCGGCCTGCTCCGGGTCGACCCGGCCAAGGCGGACCGGGTCGCCGAGAGCCTGGGCGGGCGCTTCGCCCGGGTGGCGTCGACCGGGCACCGGCGGGAGCTGGCGCTGACCGGGCCGGAGGTCGCGACGCTGGTCGGGATGGGTCCGAGCGCCTGGCACACCGACCCGGCCGGGCTCGCCGCCCGGATCGCCGCGCTGCCCGAGCCGGTCCGGGTGACCGTCGCGGTGGACCTCACCGTCTGGCGTCCCACGCCCCGCTGAGATGTAAGGAAGGGACCCTTCCTATACCTCAAGGCGTTAGGAAGGTGCCCTTCCTTACACGTCCGGCCGAGCTGGGCGGGTCAGGTGGAGAGGTCGACCTCTTCCCAGCCCGGGGGGTCGTCGTGGTAGGGCCCCCGCAGGATCACCGCCCACTCCAGCGCCCACCGGCGTTGGCCGATGGCGTTGGCGTCCACCACCCCGGGCGGCGTGCGGCCGGCCCGCTCCGTCTCCAGGTACGCCCAGTCCAGGCAGTAGTGCAGGTCGAGCAGCGCGGCCGCGTCGGCGGGGTGCTGCGGCGCGGCGAGGATCCGGGCGCGCCACTGGCCGAACGTCTCCCCGCCGGGGATGTGCGGCATCCGCTCCACCAGCCGCTCGTCCACCGGCAGTGTCGGGTCGAGCTGCTTGGTCAGGCCGAGCACCCAGGCCAGCGCGAAGAGCGCGTCGTGGTGCAGCACGAACGACCGGTGGTCGCCCTTGCCGCCGGTCACGAACTGGAACTCCGGCGGCGTGACCTTCTCGACCAGGTGCGAGGCGAGCAGCCAGCTCATCGCGGCCTGCGGCGGCATCCCGAAGCAGCGGGCGAGGATCAGGTGCAGCACCGCGATCCGGGCCTCGATCTCCGCGGTGGGTCGCAGTTCGATCTGGTCGCCGGGTTCCCAGACCAGCGGGAACTGGGGTGGCGGCAGCGGGAGACGCAGCCGGGACAACTCGTCCAGGCTCGCCTCACGCACCTCCCGTGGATCGGGGGCAGGTACGGTCACGGCGGAAATGTCCTGTCTGCTCGCGACGACTCAGCGCCGGTTGTCCCCCTGGCCAGGGAGGATAGCGCTCCGAGCCGGCCGGCACCATGCCCGCCCCGGCGACCGCCGCGCTCAGCCGATGCGCTCGATGACCAGCGGCGTCGCGGCGGGCACGGTCGGCGAGATCCGCACCGCCCGCGCGGCGTCGTCCCGCGCCGCCGGGATCCGGGCGGCGTGCTCCGCGCGCAGCTCGTAGAGGGGGTCGCCGGCCCGCACCGGGTCGCCGGGCCGCTTGTGCAGCACCACCCCCGCCGGCACGCTGACCGGGTCCTCCTTGCGGGCCCGTCCGGCGCCGAGCCGCCAGGCGGCCACCCCCATGGCGTACGCGTCGACCGAGGCGACGAAGCCGTCCGCGTCCGCGCGGACCACCTCGACCTCGTTCGCGGTCGGCATCGCAGCGTCCGGGTCGCCGCCCTGGGCGCGGATCATCGCGCGCCAGGAGTCCATCGCCCGGCCGTCGCGCAGCGCGGCCTCCGGGTCGGCGTCCGGCAGCCCGGCCGCGTCGAGCATCTCGCGGGCCAGCGCCAGGGTCAGCTCGACCACGTCGGCGGGGCCACCCCCGGCGAGCACCTCGACCGACTCGGTCACCTCGACGGCGTTGCCGATGGCCAGGCCGAGCGGGGTCGACATGTCGGTGAGCAGGGCGACGGTCCGCACGCCGTGCGCGCCGCCCAGCTGCACCATCGTCCGGGCCAGCTCGCGGGCCTGCTCGACGGACTTCATGAACGCGCCGGAGCCGACCTTCACGTCGAGCACCAGCGCCCCGGTGCCCTCGGCGATCTTCTTGCTCATGATCGAGCTGGCGATCAGCGGGATGGCCTCGACGGTGCCGGTCACGTCGCGCAGCGCGTACAGCTTGCGGTCGGCCGGGGCGAGCCCCTCGCCGGCCGCGCAGATGACCGCGCCCACGTCCCGGAGCTGGGCGATGAACTCGTCGTTGCGCAGCGCCGCCCGCCAGCCGGGGATGGACTCCAGCTTGTCCAGCGTGCCGCCGGTGTGGCCGAGGCCGCGGCCGCTGAGCTGCGGCACGGCCGCGCCGCACGCCGCCACCAGCGGGGTCAGCGGGAGGGTGATCTTGTCGCCGACGCCGCCGGTGGAGTGCTTGTCGACGGTCGGCCGGTCGACGGCGGAGAGGTCGAGCCGCTCCCCGCTGGCGATCATCGCGGCGGTCCACCGGGCGATCTCCGGCGCGGTCATGCCGCGCAGCAGGATCGCCATGGCCAGCGCCGACATCTGCTCGTCGGCGACCAGCCCCCGGGTGTACGCGTCCACCACCCAGTCGATCTGCGCGTCGGAGAGCACACCCCCGTCCCGCTTCACCCGGATGACATCAACCGCCGCAAAACCACTCATCACAGAAGATCTTCCTAGTCGATGCGGATACCGATCCGCTAACCGTGACCACCGACGGCGGGGGCCTGCCGTGCCCGGCGGAGGGATCAAGCCTGACCGCCCGGAGCCGGGCACGGCAGGCCCCCGCCGGCCTTGAGCTCAACCCGCCCAGCGGATCGGGATCTCCATCGGCGGCTCCCCCTCGCCGGCCCAGAAGATCGTGCCCGAGGCGTCCACGACCACGACCCGGGGCGTGCGGGCGAGCCCCCAGGCGATCGCCTCCGCCGGGTCGTTCCAGCTCGGGCCCTCCTCCAGCACGCCGGTCTCGGCGCCCTCGCTGTCCCCCGCGGACCGCTCCCAGTAGGCCGTCCAGACCTGCTGGCCGGCGGAGAGGTCGGGGTGCACGAAGACGGTGCCCCGGCCGCGCCAGGCCGCCAGCCGCTCCGGCACCACCGGCATCGGCGCCTCGCCGGTCACCGCCTCGAGGTCGGCCACGTCGAAGGCGTGCGGCAGCAGCTCGGCCATCCGCAGCGGGCCGCCCTTGGCCTCGATCAGGCACTCCGGGCCGCCCTGCTCCCACAGCAACTGGCGGCACCGGCCGCACGGCATCAGCGGCTCGCCGGTGGCGTCGACGCAGGACAGGGCCACGATCCGGCCGCCGCCGGTGGCGTGCAGCGAGGAGACCACACCGCACTCGGCGCAGAGCACCACGCCGTACGCGGCGTTTTCCACGTTGCAGCCGACCACCACGCGGCCGTCGTCGACCAGGGCGGCCGCCCCGACGGGGAACTTCGAGTACGGCACGTACGCGTGCCGCATCACGTCCGTGGCGGCGGCCCGCAGCCGCTCCCAGTCGATCTCCATGTCGTGCTCCCCCGTCAGCCCTTGATGTACGGCTTGCCGTCTGCCGCCGGCGCCCGGACCTTTCCGACCAGGCCGGCCACGGCCAGGATCGTCGCCAGGTACGGCAGCATCGCCAGGAACTGGCTGGGAATGCTGCTGCCGATCGCGCCGAGGTAGGTGGCGAGCTGGTCGGCGAAGCCGAAGAAGAGCGCCGCGAGCAGCGCGCCGGTCGGGCTCCACCGGCCGAAGATCAGCGCGGCCAGGGCGATGAAGCCCTTGCCGCCGATCATGTTCTTGGTGAACGAGTAGAGCGCCAGCGTGTAGGAGGCGCCACCCACGCCGGCCACCAGTCCGGCCATGATCACGTTGCGGTAGCGCAGCCGCAGCACCTTCACGCCGAGGGTGTCGGCGGCGGTGGGGTGCTCGCCGACCGAGCGGGTCCGCAGGCCCCACCGGGTGCGGAACAGCGCGATGTGGATGACCAGCACCAGCAGCAGGCCGAGGTAGAGGAAGATGTTGCCCCGGAACAGCGCCGGCCCGATCAGCGGGATGTCCGACAGCAGCGGGATCTCCCAGTCGCTGAACCGGGGGGCGCTGTTGTACTTCTCCGCGTTGGGCTGCATCAGCCGCTCGTAGAGGAAGCCGGTGACGCCGACCGCCAGCAGGTTGAGCACGATGCCGATGACCACCTGGTCGACCAGGTAGCGGATCGAGAAGACGGCCAGCAGCAGCGAGATGAGCGCGCCGCCGATGGCCGCGGCGACCAGGCCGACCCAGACGTTGCCGGAGAGGCTGCCGAACAGCGCGCCGCTGAACGCGCCCATCAGCAACTGCCCCTCGATGGCCACGTTGACGACGCCGGAGCGCTCGCAGAGCACGCCGGCCAGCGCGCCGAAGATCAGCGGCAGGGCCAGGATGAACGTGTTCCGGACGATGTTGACCAGCGGCATGAAGTTCTGCCCGTTGGGCGCGGCGGAGACCTGCCAGCAGAGGAACGACAGCATGAAGCCGACCAGGCCGACGCCGAGCACGAGGGTGAACCAGCGCTTCGGCAGCCCGGCGAGCATCGCGACGCCGGCGGCCACCGCGACGATTCCGAAGAGGATCGCGCCGATCGTGCCGTCTATCTTCAGCGCGGCGCCGGCGGCGTCCTCGCTGAGGGTGAAGCGGGCCTGCTCTCCGGTGGCGAGCGACCCGAACAGCACCGTCGCCAGCAGGCCGAGCCCGAGCAGCACGGTGCCGACCTTGCGGGTACGGGTCCAGAACCCCTGGTCGACGGGGGCGACGGCGACGTCTTCGACAGCCATGGTGGACATGAGTTACCAGCCCTTCGCCAGGCTCGTCTGCAACCGGGCGGCGCGGGCGGCCCGGAGCTGGAAGATCGCCTTCACCAGGGCCGGCGCGGCGATGAAGATGACGATCAGCGCCTGGAGCACGGTGACCAGCTCCAGCGAGATCCCCGAGTACGACTGCATCCGGTTGCCGCCGGCCTGGAGCGCGCCGAAGAGCAACGCGGCCAGCGCCACGCCCCACGGCTTCACCCGGCCGAGCAGCGCCACCAGGATGCCGTCGAAGCCGATCTGCGCGACCACCAGCGGGGTCAGCGCGCTGGCGGTGGAGCCGAGCACCATGTTCGACCCGCCGAGGCCGGCCAGGATCCCGGCGAAGACCATGATCAGGATGTACGTCCGGGTCACGCTGATGCCGGCGGTCCGGGCGGCGTCCGGGTTGGCGCCCACCGCGCGCAGCTCGAAGCCGAGCGTGGAGCGGTTCAGCAGCCACCAGACCGCCCAGGTGGCCAGCACCGCCAGGATGATGCCGGCGTGCACCCGCAGGCTGTCGCCGAGCAGCCGGGGCAGTTGCGCCGACGGGTCGACCGACTTGCTGATCGCGTCCGTACGGTTCGGGTCCTGGATGCCGTTCTGCACGATGATCCAGGTCAGGAAGTACGTGGCGATGTAGTTGAGCATGATCGTGTTGATCACCTCGTGGGCCCCGGCGCGCGCCTTGAGGATGCCCGGGATGAAGCCCCAGATCGCCCCGCCGAGCGCGCCGGCGAGCACCGCGACGAGCAGGTGCAGGCCGGGCGGCAGCGGCAGCAGGAAGCCGGCCAGCGCGGCCAGGATCACGCCCATCGTGGCCTGGCCCTGGGCGCCGATGTTGAACAGGCCGCCCCGGAACGCCAGCGCCACCGACAGGCCGGTGAAGACCAGCGGCGCGGTGTAGGTGAGCGTCTCGGAGATCGGGCTCATCACGGCCTGGAAGCCGACCGCCTCGGGGTCGAAGACGGCGCCCTTGAACAGGTTCCCGTACGCCTCGCTGACCAACGTCCAGCTCGCGTTGAGCGCGTCGGACGGCCGGGCGGTGATGTAGCTGTAGGTGGCCAGCACCTCGGGGTCGGAGACGATCATCAGCACGGCGCCGACGACCATCGCCAGGAGCAGCGACAGCAGGGTCACCGTGAAGGTGTTCGCGGCCCAGAGATTGTCCAGGAACAGCCGCCCCAGCGAGGGCTTCGCCTCCGGGCCCGGCCGCTTCGGGGAGGTGGCCGACTCGGCGCGCTCGGTGTTGCCGAGCGCGGTCTGCGCGGCCTGCGCCTCGGTCGCCGGCTCCTTGTCCGGGGAGCCCGACGGGGGGTTCGCGTTGGTCATGCCGGCACTCCGCTTCGCTCCGTGCCGCCATGAGCCACCACCGCGCTGAGCCTGATGATTCGCTCGCTTCGCTCGCTCATGCCTCGTCCTCGCTACCAGGGCCCTCGGCGGTGGGGGCCGCCGCGCCGCCGTCGACCGTCGTGGCGCCCGCGGTCGTACCGGACGCCGCGTCGGGGGTGATGCCGGCCATCAGCAGGCCGATCTCCTCGCGCGGGGTGTCCGGGCCGACGATGCCGATGATCCGGCCGCGGTACATCACGGCGATCCGGTCGGCCAGGCCGATCACCTCGTCGAGTTCGCTGGAGACCACCATGACGGCGGTGCCGACGTCCCGCTCCCGGATGACCCGGCTGTGGATGAACTCGATGGACCCGACGTCGACGCCGCGGGTCGGCTGGGCGGCGATGAAGAGCTTCAGCGGCCGGGACAGCTCCCGGGCCACGATCACCTTCTGCTGGTTGCCGCCGGAGAGGGTGCCGACCGGCGCGTCGGCCGAGGAGGTGCGGACGTCGAACTGCGCGATCCGCTCCTTCGCCGACTTCGCGATGGCGTCCGGCTTGAGCGCCAGGCCCTTGCCGAAGGGCGGCCGGTCGTAGATGTCGAGCACCAGGTTCTCCGCCACGGAGAACTCCTTGACCACGCCGTCGACGCTGCGGTCCTCGGGCACGTAGCCGACCCCGGCGCGCAGCACCTTCTTGGTCGACCAGCCGTTGACCTGCTGCCCGTCGAGCGTGATCGTGCCGGCGAGCGTGGGGCGCAGCCCCATGATCGCCTCGATCAGCTCGGTCTGGCCGTTGCCCTGCACGCCCGCCACGCCGAGCACCTCGCCCGCGCGCACGGTCAGGTCGACCCCGTCGACCGCCCGGATCTGCCGGTCGTCGTCGACGACCAGGCCGGAGATCTCCAGGATCGGCTTGCCGGGGGTGGCGGGCTCCTTCTCCACGGTGAGCCGGACGCTGCGGCCGACCATGAGCGCGGCCAGCTCGTCCCGGCTCGCCTCGGGCGAGGCGGTGCCGACGGTCTTCCCGCGCCGGATGACGGTGATCCGGTCGGCGATCGCCTTGACCTCGCCCAGCTTGTGCGTGATGAAGACGATCGACTTGCCGGCGGCCTTGAGCGACCGCATGACGGTGAGCAGTTCCTCGGTCTCCTGCGGGGTGAGCACCGCCGTCGGCTCGTCGAGGATGAGCAGGTCGACGTCGCGGGTGAGCGCCTTGACGATCTCCACCCGCTGCTGGATGCCGACCGGCAGGTCCTCGATCACCGCGTCCGGGTCGACCCGCAGGTTGTAGCGCTCCGAGACCTCGGCAACCTCGCGCCGGGCCCGCCGCCGGTCCAGGAATCCGGCGATGCCGCCCCGGACCTGCTCGGCGCCGAGCATGATGTTCTCGGCGACGGTGAAGACCGGCACCAGCATGAAGTGCTGGTGCACCATGCCGATCCCGGCCGCGATCGCGTCGGACGGCCCCCTCAGCTTCAACGGCTCGCCGTCGACCAGGATCTCGCCCTCGTCGGGCTGGTAGAGCCCGTAGAGCACGTTCATCAGGGTCGACTTGCCCGCGCCGTTCTCGCCGAGCAGGGCATGGATCTCTCCAGGCTCCACCGTCAGGTCGATGTGGTCGTTGGCGACCAGATCACCGAACCGCTTGGTGATGCCGCGCAGTTCGAGTCTCAGCGCAACCTCCTGGAGTGCGAAGCGATGGTGCAGCGTAGCTGCCGGCGGACCGCTCACGGCGCGGGGCCGTCGTCGGGGGTGGAGCGGATCGGCCGCCCCGGCGCGGCGGGGGTGTCCCCGCGACGCCGGGGCGGCCGGAACGTCGTGCTGTACCGCTCGCCGGCCTACCCCGGTGATCGTCTCACCGGGGTAGGCCGGCGGTGCCTCACTTCGGCTGGGCCGCGGAGGTGACCTTGACGGTGCCGGCGGCGATGTCCGCCTTCAGCTTGTCGATCTCCGCCTTCAGCTCGGCCGGGACCTTGCTGTCGAACTCGTGGTACGGGGCGAGCCCGACGCCGTTGTTGGCGAGGTTGCCCAGGTAGCCCGGGTCGTGCGAGAGCTTTTCGCCGTTGGCGGCCTTGACGACGGCCTCCTTGACGGCCTCCGGGATGTTCTTCTCGACGGTGGTGATGATGGCCGAGCAGTCCGGGGTGCTCTCGCAGCCGTCGACATCCACCCAGATGGTGTTGTACGCGCCGCCCGACGCCTTGGCCGCGCCGGTGGTGCCGAGGCCCGAGCCGCCGGCGACCGGCATGATGATGTCGGCGCCCTGGGCGACCAGCGCGTCGCTGACCTTCTTGCCCTCGTCCTGCTTGACGAAGTCGTTGGTGAAGGAGCCGTTCTGGCTCGCCTTGTCCCAGCCGACGACCTTGACGGTCTTGCTCTTCGTCTGGTTGTAGTGGGCCACGCCGTCGACGAAGCCGTCCATGAAGATGGTGACCGGCGGGATCTTCATGCCGCCGTAGGTGCCCACCGTGTTCTTCTTGGTCATCCCGGCGGCCAGGTAACCGGCGAGGAAGCCGGCCTGGGCGGTGTCGAACTGCATCGGGTAGACGTTGCTCTCCGGCAGCTTCGCGTCGACGATGCCGAACTGCTGGTTCGGGTTCGCCTTGGCGATCTTGGAGGTGGCGGTACCCATCAGGCCGCCGACGGCCAGGATGAAGTCGCACTTCTGGTTGACGTACTGGGTCAGGTTGACCTCGTAGTCCGCCTCGGCCTTCGACGCGACGTACTTGATGTCGATGTTGTCGTTGGCCTTCTTGGCCTCCTCGAGGCCCTGCCACGCCGAGGTGTTGAACGACTTGTCGTCGATGCCGCCGACGTCGGTCACCATGCAGGCGCTGTACTTCTTGTCGCCGCTGCCGGCGTTGTTGCTGTCCTCGGGAGCCTCACCGCACGCGGCGGCGCTCAGCACGAGCCCACCCACCGCGAAGACCGAGGCAATCCGCATCCCACGCACCGAGCGCAAGACGTCTCCTTCCCATTGCACACCGCGTCCTGCACGGTGGCAGCCCTATGAGCCGGCTGCGCTGCCGCCGCCGGCGTCCCACGTTACGGACGGGAGCGTACGCCCGCGCCCACCCACCGGCCGACAATCGTGCACGAACGTTGAGCGCCTGTTACCCCTACGTAACCCTTAGGTGGGGCAGATCACTCTGGGTGCTGGTAGGTGAGCGCCGGGGCGTCGCGGAAGCGCCCGTTTCCTCGGGGCGGCCGCTGGTGAAAACGCTACCGCCAGAAGACCGCCACGGCCGCGTTGACCAGGGTCAACCCGACGATCGCAAGGAAGTGGCCGCGGTTGACCACGTCGCGCTTCCGGGAAAAGAAGACCATGACGAAGATCAGCAGGGCGAGCACCAACTTGGTAACAAGTTTCGCCGGGTCCGGCTCGTCGCCGTCGCGCAGCGGCGCGGAGAGGCCGATGCCGGTCAGCAGCATGATCACCGACCCCCAAAGCATGGCCGGGTTGATCCGCAGCTTGCCGCTGACGTACTGGACGATCGCGCCGCCGAGCAGCAGGGCGAAACCGATCAGATGGACGTAGCGCAGTATCAGTCTGAGAGCTTCCACGCGCACATCCTCCCCCATCAACGACGGATCGTAGTAGCGGGGCGGTTCAGAGCGTGTCGATCGCTGCCCGGCGGCCGACCGGGCGCGGCGACTCGGCGTCGACCGGGTGCGACGGCGCGGTCGCGGCGGTGCCGGACGCCCGGCGTGCCACCAGGACCAGCACCAGCCCGACCAGCGCGTACCCGGCCAGGACGGCGAGCGACCGGGCGGACCCGGCGCCGTCGAAGAAGGCCACCGAGCGCAGCAGGGTGCCGCCCGCGCCCACCGGCAGGAACTGACCGACCGTGCCCCACGGCTGCGGCAGCAGCTCGGGCGCCGCGCCGACCGCCGAGAGCGGGTTGCCGACCAGGAAGACCAGCAGTGCGCCCAGGCCGATTCCCGGCCGGCCGAGCAGCGCCCCGAGACCCGCCACGGTGGCCGCGCCGGCCAGCGCGAAGAGCCCGATCGCCGCCGCCTCGGCGAACGGGTCGCCGTCGAGCACGCCGAGCCAGCCGTGCAGCACGGCCACGCCGGCGCTCCCGGCGAGGACGGCGAAGACCACCAGGCCGAGCAGCCGGGCGACCCGACCGGGGACCAGGAGGGTCAGCAGCGCGCCGGCCAGGATGCTCGCCATCGCGAACGGCAGGAAGCCGGCGGCGAATCCGGCGCCCCGGGGGTCGTCCGGGGCCGCGGGGACCACCTCGACCACCGGCACCGGGCGGCCGGCGGCGAGCTGACCGGCCGCCTCGGTGAGCAGCGCGGCGACCGTCGGGCTGGCGGCCGGCGCGGTGTGCAGGGCGACGCCTTCGGGGCCGGCGACGAACGCCGCGTACACCTGTCGGTCGCGCAGGGCCCGGTCGGCGGCCGCGGCGTCCGGGAGGGTGGTCACGTCGAAGGCTCCCGGCCGCGCGGCGGCGAGCCGAGCGGCGAGGTCGCCGGCGGCGGGCGCCGGGCCCGCGACGGCCACGGGCAGGTCGCGCGGCGCCAGGTTGACGGCCGGGGCCGCGAAGAGGGGTACGAGCAGCGCCAGCAGGACCGCCGCCAGGGCGGCGACGCCGAGGGCGGCCGACAGGGGCGGCCGGGTGCGGGTAGACATGGAGGACTCCTAAAACGAACGCTCGTTCTCTTATGGATTCAGGCTCCTCCCCTCCCACCTCGGCTGTCAAGAACGAACGTTCGCTTTACGATGTATCCCGTGCCACGCGTCTCCCCGGAACACCTCGCCGCCCGCCGTCGCCAGATCGTCGACGCGGCCCGCCGGTGCTTCCTGCGGGAGGGCTTCCACCGCACGACGATGCAGGACGTGATCGCCGAGGCCGGCCTCTCCGTGGGCGCCGTCTACCGCTACTTCCCGAGCAAGGCGGATCTGATCAGCGCGATCGCCGAGGAGGCGGTCGGCGGCGCCGAGGTCGTCCTCGACGACCTGCTCCGGCGGGAGCCACCGCTCCCCCTGGTCGAGGCGCTCGACCGCGCACTGGCGTACGTGGAGACCCAGCTCGGCGACGACGGCGCCCTGCGGATCGCGATCCAGGTCTGGGGCGAGGCGCAGCGGGACCCGGCGCTGGCCGAGTTCGTCGCCGCCAGGTACGACGACATCCGCCGCCACTTCGAGGCGCTCGTCCGGCGCGCCCAGGGCACCGGCGAGGTGGCCGCCGACGCCGACCCGGAGGCCGTCGCCGCCGCCCTGTTCGCCCTCGTGCCCGGCTGGTTCCTCCAGCGGCTCCTCACCGGCCGCCCGGACCGCGCCACCTACCTCGCCGGCGTCCGCGCGCTCCTCGCCCCCTGACCGACCCCTACCCCGCCCGGGCTGGCGGGGCGGGGCGCACAGGGCCGGGCGCGACGCCGGGGCGGAGCCGGGTCAGGCGAGGCGCCAGGCCTGGAAGGTGGGGCCGTCGGCGGGCAGGGTGACCGTGCCGTCCTGGTCGGGACGGAGGGCGGGTGCGCCGCCGTAGACGTTCTCCGCCGCCCGCAGCCCGGCCAGGCGGACCGGGGCGCCGGCCGCCCGGCGGGCCAGCACCAGCACGCTGCCGGTCGCCGCCTCCCGCAGGAAGACCAGGGTGTCCGCGTCGTGGTGCAGCCAACGCAGGCCGCCGTGACGCAGGGCGGGCTCGGCGCGGCGCAACGCGACCAGCGCCCGGTAGCTGGCGAACGTGGACGCGTCCCAGGTCTCGGGCCGGTGCCACGGCATCGGGGTCCGGGAGCCCTCCCCGTTGGTGCCGGTCAGGCCCAGCTCGTCGCCGGCGAAGATCACCGGGGTGCCCGGCATCGTGGCGAGCAGGCCGGCGGCGACCTCCTGCCGGGCGGCGTCGCCCACGACCGTACGGATCCGGGCCGAATCGTGCGAGCCGAGCAGCTGCCACGAGTGCGTGTACGACCGCCACGAGACCAGCGACCGGTAGGCGTTCATGGTGGCGAGCACGGCGTCGGCGTTCCGCCGCAGCACCCCGCCGGGGGTGCCGAGGAAGTTCGGCAGCGGGTCGTCGCCGTGCCGCAGCCAGGACCACACGGGGTCGGTGAAGCCGACGTAGTTCATCGTCCCGTGCCAGCCGTCGCGGTCCAGGTCGCCGGTGTGGTCGTGGCCGTGCTCGGCCAGCAGCAGGCCGTCGGCGCGGGTCTCGGCGACCACCCGGCGCAGCAGCGCCGCCACCTCGTGGGTGTACGCGTCGGCGCCCCGCCGCCCGGTCATGTTGGCCACGTCCACCCGCCAGCCGTCCAGCCCGTACGGCGGGCGCAGCCAGCGGCGCAGCAGCGAGTCCTCGGCGGTGGCGAAGCGCCGGCGCAGCTCGGCGCTACCCCAGTTCAGCTTCGGCAGCGACTTGACCCCGTTCCAGGACTCGTAGTCGCCGGTCACCTCGTCGAAGTAGTACAGCTCCCGCTCGGGCGCGGACACGTCCGAGGCGGCCCGGGTGAACCACTCGTGCGCGTCGCCGGTGTGGTTGCTGGTGATGTCGCCGAGCAGCCGCCAGCCGCGGGCGCGTACGGCGTCGGCGAGCCGGGCCAGCGCGGCGCTCCCGCCGAGCAGCGGGTCCACGGTGTCGAAGCTGGACGCGTCGTAGCGGTGGTTGGAGCGGGCGGGGAAGACCGGGGTCAGGTAGACGGTGTTGACGCCGAGCCGGTCCAGGTGGTCCAGCCGCTCGGTGACGCCGTCCAGGTCGCCGCCGTAGAACTGGTAGGGGGTCTCCGGGCCGCGCCCGATCACCGGGGTGTCCCAGTCGCACGGGATCGCCCAGTCCGGCAGCTCGCGCCCGTCTGCGGCGGCGGACCGGGCGAACCGGTCCGGGAAGATCTGGTAGATCACCGCGTCCCGGGCCCAGGCCGGCGGCGGGGCGTGGGTGACCAGCTTGAAGTCGCCGTTGTCCGGCACGTCGTGGTCGACCACGCCGGCGGCGTTCAGCCAGCGGTAGCCGCGGCGGCCGGTGAGCATGAACCGGTAGTTGCTGACCGGGTTGCGGGCCTCGACCGCGGCCCGCCACCAGACGTCGTCGCCGTCGGTGCGGTCGACGACGGCCTCGGCGAACCGGGGCTCGCCGTCGCCGGTGGTGCGCACGTGCACCTGGCGGACGTCGGCACCGGCCGGCACCCGGACGAAGACGTCGACGGTGTCGCCGAGCGAGGGCTCCTGCTCGGGGACGTACAGGGCGGATCCGTCGTGGTGCGGCAACAGGGACATGGGGGTACCTTTCGCGTCGTTCGGACGGGAGAGAAAGGGTCACCCGCCGCGGCCGGTTTCCCGACCGCGGCGGTCGACCCGCGACTGCTCCGGTGTACGTCGGACGCCGACGCCCTTGCCGCAGCGCTGCGTTGTCGCTGAACGGCCGGTGGACCCGGCTGCTCGCGACGGAGCGGCACTCCTCGCCTCGACCTCGGCGAGGGTGCCACCTATCCGATTTATCCCTTGACAGCTCCGGCGGTGAGGCCGGAGACGATGTAGCGCTGGACCAGTTGGAAGACCAGCACCGTGGGGATGGCGGTGAGCAGGGTGCCCGCCGCGAAGATGCCGAAGTTGTTGTTCCGCTCCCCGGCCACCAGACCGAACATGCCGACCGCGAGGGTCTTGGACTCGCTGTTGGTCAGGAAGACGTTCGCCATCAGGAACTCGTTGATGGTGCCGATGAAGGCGAGCAGGCCGGTCACCGCCAGGATCGGCGCCACCAGCGGCAGCATGATCCGGAAGAAGACCTGGGCGTGTGTGGCGCCGTCCATCGTGGCCGACTCGTCCAGCTCCCGGGGGAGCGTGTCGAAGAAGCCCTTCATCAGCCAGGTGTTCACGCCGAGCGCGCCGCCCAGATAGAGCAGCAGCAGGCCCCACGGCGTGTTGAAGCCGATCGCCGGCCACAGGTCGGTGATCGTGGTGAAGATCAGGAAGATCGCCACGATCGCCAGGAACTGCGGGAACATCTGGATCAGCAGCAGCGACAGCAGCCCGACGCGCCGCCCGGAGAACCGCATCCGCGAGAAGGCGTACGCCGCCAGCGCCGACAGGAACACCGACGCGAACGAGGCCACCCCGGCGATCAGCAGCGAGTTGAAGAACCACCACTCGAACGCTGTGCGGTCGAACAGGTCCACGAAGTTCCCGAAGGACGCGCCGGTCGGCACCAGCTCGGTCGAGGAGAGCGTGCCGAGCGGGTTGAGCGCGGCGGAGAGCACGAACAGGATCGGGAAGAGGCTGAACGCGACCGCCAGCACGCCGACGAGGTGGCGCCAGCCGACCTGGGCGAACCAACGGTTGCGGCCCCGCCCCGCGTTGCGGTTGGCGGCCGGGGCGGCGCCGGTGCCGCCGCCCGCGACCGGAGTGCCGTGCAGCGCGGTCACGAGTACACCTCCTCCTGCTTGCGGGTGCGCCGGAAGCTCACCGCCGAGACCACCGCGACGATGGTGAAGATGAAGATCGACACCGCGGCCGCCAGGCCGAACTGGGCCCCCTGGGCGCCGAAGGCCAGCCGGTAGGTGTACGTGATGAGCAGGTCGGTCGCCCCTGCGGTCGGGTTGTCGGCCGGGAAGGGGCCACCCTCGGTGGTCAGGTAGATCGCGTTGAAGTTGTTGAAGTTGTACGCGAACGACGCGATCAGCAGCGGGGAGAGCGCGACCAGCAGCAGCGGCAGGGTGACCGCCCGGAACGACTGCCAGGGCGACGCCCCGTCGACCGAGGTCGCCTCGGTCAGCTCGCGCGGGATCGCCTGCAACGCGCCCGTGGCGACCAGGAACATGTACGGGTAGCCCAGCCAGAGCTGCACCAGGATCACCGCGATCCGGGCCGACCACTCCTGGCCGAACCAGTCCACCCCGATCCCGAACAGGTTGTTGATCAGGCCGAAGTCGGTGTTGAACATGTCCCGCCAGACCAGCAGCATCGCGAAGGACGGCATGGCGTACGGCAGGATCAGCAGGACCCGGTAGAGGTTGGTGCCCCGCATCCGGGGCGAGTGCAGCGCCAGGGCGATGAACATGCCCAGGAGGAACGTGCCGCCGGTCGAGCCGATGGCGAAGGCGAAGTTCCACAGCAGGGTGCCGAAGAACGGCCCGGAGATGGCCGGGTCGGTGAGCACCCGGGAGAAGTTCTTCAGCCCGACGGTGACCTTCCAGCCCTGGGCCAGCCGCTCGCCGTCGGCGGCGACGAAGGCGCCGGTCTCCTCGTCGGCCGTCCAGGTCTTGCCCGTCTCGGTGTCCCGGATGCAGTCGCAGCCCGCGTCGTACGCCCGGACCGCCTTGCCCTCGTAGGCGCGGGACAGGCCGGCGGAGCGCAGCGCGCCCCCGGAGGTCGGCACCACCAGGTCGGTGATCTCCTGGCTGCGCGCGCTGGCCTGACCGAAGTTGAGCACGGTGTAGCCCTCGGCGGCGGTGACCTTGCCGCCGGGCGCGACGGTGACCTGGCCGGCGTCGAGCTGGCGCAGTCCCCCGGTGTCACCGGCCGAGACCACGCCGGTGGCCGGGTCGGAGACCAGGAAGACGAGCGGGCCGGTGGCCGGGTCGCCCTCGGTGGCGACCGACAGGGCGTACTCGGTGGAGCCGGGCACCTGCTTGACCGAGGCGGTCTGGATGGCGACGATCGCGTCGTCCTTGGTGCCGCGGTGCCCGTCGCCGAAGTTCGTGAAGGCGGTGCTCGCCGTGTAGAGGACCGGGACCACCTGGAACGCGATCAGGAAGAGCGTGCCGGGGACCAGGTACTTCGCCGGGATGTGCCGGCGGGTCAGGTAGAGGTAGAACAGCCCGGCGGTGGTGGCGGCCAGCACGGCCAGCCCGATCCACTTCTCCGCCTCGACGAGCGGGAAGGCCGCCCAGATCGCGATCCCGGCCGTCAGGCCGAGCAGGATCACCTTGACGAGTAGACCGGTCGCGGTGATCGGCGCGTGGTGTCGCGCGGCGCGGCGCGGAAGCCCGGAGCCAACGGGCTCCCGGCCCGGGTCCTGCGTGACAGGGCCCGGGCCGGACAGCGACGTGCTCATTACTTGATCTGGCCGGAGATGGTCTTGCCGGCCGCGGTGATCGTCGTGGTCGGGTCGGCGCCGCCGATGATGGCGGCCTCGGCCTTACCGAACGGGTCCCAGATGGTGGCCATGGCGGGGATCGCCGGGAGCACCTGGCCGTTCTTGCCGGCCTCCTGGAACTTGGCCAGGTCCGGGTCGCCGCCCTTGACCTGGTCCAGCGCGGCGGTCAGCGCCGGCGGACGGGGCTCGGCGTTGTAGAGCGCCACGGCCAGCTCGGGGGTGGTGACGTGGTTGGCCACGAACTCCTGGGCCAGGGCCTTGTTCTTGCCCTTCGACGCCACGTAGAACGCCTGGACGCCCACGAACGGCTGGGCCTCCTTGCCACCGGCGAAGCCGGGGACCGGGGAGATGTCGTACTTGATGTTGGCCTTCTTGGCGTCCGCGACGGCCCACGGGCCGGAGACCAGGAAGGCGCACTTCTTGCCGGTGAAGGTGGCGATCGCGTTCTCGGGGGTGATCGACCGCTTGAGCGCGCCCTCGCCCTTCTCACCGAGCGCGGCGATCTTCTTGAACGCCTCGATCGACTCCGGCTTGCCGACGCCCAGGTCCTTCGGGTCGTAGTCGCCGTTGGCGGCGGTGCCGAACAGGTACCCGCCACCGGAGGTGTAGAGCGGGTAGATGTGGTACGCGTCGCCGTTCTGGCCGGACTGGAGGCAGAGGATCTCGCTGGCCTTCTTCTCGGCCTTGAGCTTCTTGCCGGCGGCGACCAGGTCCTCGATCGTCTTCGGCGCCTCGGGGGCCAGCTCGGTGTTGCGGATCAGCGCCAGGTTCTCCATGGCGTAGGGCACGCCGTAGAGCTGGCCGTTGAAGGTCACGGCCTTGACGGCGGTCTCGTTGAAGCCGCTCTTCTGCTCGGCGGCGAGCTGCACCGGGTCGATGGCGCCGTTCTGGACGAGGTTGCCGATCCAGTCGTGCGCGCCGACCACGACGTCCGGGCCGCTGCCCTGCTGCGAGGCGGTGACGAAGTTGGTCTGGAGGTCCTTGGAGACGGCCTGGACCTCGACCGTGACGCCGTTCTCCTGGCCGAACTTCTCGGCGAACGGCTTGAGGGCGGCGGTGCGCTTGTCGTCGGCCCAGATCACCAGCTTGCCGCCGGCGGCGGCCTTGGTGGACTCGTTCGCGGCCGGCTCGTCGCCGCTGTCGCTGCCGCAGCCCGAGGCGGCGAGCGCCAGGCCGAGGACGGCGACCACACCCGCGGTACGGATGCGCATCGGTACTCCTGTCGTCATGGCGGCCCGCCGGGGGAAGGCGACCCGCCAGTGGAAACCTCTGTGAATTTCTTGCCAAACCGGCGCCCGGTGTGCTGCGCCGCTGCTCTCGCGTGTTGCGGGGACGTTAGCAAGGGGTTTCAGAGAATGGAAGGGCTTGCAGAAGTGTACGCAAGATCTTGCTTGTGAGCTAAAGTGCGGGCCATGCGCGCTCGACTGTCCGACATCGCCCAGCAGGCCGAAGTCAGCGAGGCCACGGTGTCGCGGGTGCTCAACGACCGCCCGGGAGTGGCTCCCGAAACCCGGCAGGCCGTCCTGACCGCCCTCGACGTGCTCGGCTACGAGCGCCCGGCCCGGCTGCGCAAGCGCAGCGCCGGCCTGGTGGGCCTGGTGGTCCCCGAACTGGACAACCCGATCTTCCCCGCCTTCGCCCAGGTCATCGAGTCGACGCTGGCGCAGAGCGGGTTCACCCCCGTGCTGTGCACCCAGACGCCGGGCGGCGTCACCGAGGACGAGTACGTCGAGATGCTGCTGGACCGGCAGGTCTCCGGGATCGTCTTCGTCTCCGGCCTGCACGCCGACACCGCCGCCAACCACGACCGGTACCGCGCCCTGATCGCCCGTCCGCTGCCCATCGTGATGATCAACGGGTACGCGCCGGGCATCCCCGCCCCCTTCGTCTCCTGCGACGACGGCGAGGCCACCGAGCTGGCTGTGGCCCACCTGGTGGCGCTCGGGCACCGCCGCATCGGCCTGATCACCGGGCCGGACCGGTTCGTGCCGGTGCAGCGGCGGGTGGCCGGCTTCCGCGCCGCGATGAGCCGGCTGGTCGGCACGGCCGAGGCGGACCTCGGCGAGCTGGCCGAGCTCTCCCTGTTCGGTGTGGAGGGTGGCGAGGCGGCCGCCGCGCGGCTGCTGGACCGGGGCGTCACCGGCATCGTCTGCGGCTCGGACCTGATGGCGCTCGGCGCGATCCGGGCCGCCCGGCAGCGCGGCCTGTCCGTGCCGGCCGACCTCTCGGTGGTCGGTTACGACGACTCCCCGCTGATGGCCTTCACCGACCCGCCGCTGACCACCATGCGCCAGCCGGTGGCCGCGATGGCGGTCGCTGCCGTCCGGGCCCTGGTCGACGAGATCAACGGGCACGCGGCCCCCCACTCGGAGTACCTGTTCCGGCCCGAGTTGGTGGTGCGCGGCTCCACCGCGGTCGCCCCGGCAGAGGGCTCCCGCCCGGCCCGGGGCGGCGCCCCGGGTCACCAGCGCCCCGCGCCGCCCGCGCTCGCCGTCCCCGCCTGACCGCCCGCCTTCGGGCCCGCGCCGTCCCCGGCTGACCACCCGCCCCGGTCCGCGCCGTCCCGGCCGGCCGCCCCCCCGGTTCGAAGCCGTCCCGGTCCGACCGGCCCGGCCCGGGACCCGGCGGAGCGGCCGTGGGCGGTCTCGCGCGTGACCGGCGTCATTCCTTGCGCAAGAAATGCTTGACTCTTGCAGCATCCGGGCGGCATCCTGCTCAGACATCCCGCGCCTTCCACCCGCACCGCGCCGGGTGCGCTGTCCCGCGCGTCACAGAACGGGGAACCGCCTCCGATGACCGTCAGCAACCCCACGCCGCTGACCTCCGACGACGACTGGTGGCGTTCCGCGGTCGTCTACCAGGTCTACGTCCGCAGCTTCGCCGACTCCAACGGCGACGGGATCGGCGACCTGCAGGGCATCCGCGAGCGTCTGCCGTACCTGCGCGACCTCGGCGTGGACGCCCTCTGGCTGACCCCCTTCTACACCTCCCCGATGATCGACGGCGGGTACGACGTCGCCGACTACCGGGACGTCGACCCGATGTTCGGCACCCTCGCCGACTTCGACGCGATGATCACCGACGCGCACGCGCTCGGCCTGCGGATCATCGTCGACCTGGTGCCCAACCACACCTCCGACCGGCACCCGTGGTTCCAGGCCGCCCTGGCCGCCGGCCCGGGCTCCGCCGAGCGCGAGCGCTACCTCTTCGCCGACGGCAGGGGCGCGGACGGCGAGCTGCCCCCCAACGACTGGGAGAGCATCTTCGGCGGCGCCGCCTGGACGCGGGTCGACGACGGCCAGTGGTACCTGCACCTGTTCGACCCGGCCCAGCCGGACCTGAACTGGCGCCACCCGGAGGTCCGCGCCGAGTTCGAGGACGTCCTGCGCTTCTGGCTGGACCGGGGCGTGGACGGCTTCCGGATCGACGTGGCGCACGGCATGATCAAGGCCGAGGGCCTGCCGGACGTCGGCTTCAGCACGATGACCACCGGGCAGCGCCAGGTGGAGCTGCTCGGCAAGGGCCGGCTCCCCTACTTCGACCAGGACGAGGTGCACGAGATCTACCGCGCCTGGCGGCCGATCCTGGACAGCTACCCCGGCGGCCGGATGGCCGTCGCGGAGGCGTGGGCCGAGACCCCGCAGCGGCTGGCCCGGTATATCGGCCCGGACGAGCTGCACCAGGCGTTCAGCTTCGACTTCCTCGACGCGACGTGGTCGGCCGAATCGTTCCGCAAGGTGATCGACACGGCGCTCGCCGAGTCGACCATCGTCGGCGCGCCGACCACCTGGGTGCTGTCCAACCACGACAAGCAGCGGCACGTCACCCGCTACGGCGACGGCGCCGAGGGGCTGCGCCGGGCACGGGCGGCCACCCTGCTGATGCTCGCCCTGCCCGGCTGCGCCTACATCTACCAGGGCGAGGAGCTGGGCCTGCCGGAGGTGCTCGACCTGCCGGACGAGCTGCGCCAGGACCCGGCGTTCCTGCGTACCGGCGAGAGCCGGGACGGCTGCCGGGTGCCGATCCCGTGGAGCGGCGAGCTGGCCCCGTACGGCTTCGGGCCGGAGGGCAGCGAACTGAGCTGGCTGCCGGCCCCGGCGACCTGGCGCGAGCTGTCGGTGGCCGCCCAGACCGGGGTGCCGGGCTCGACGCTGGAGCTCTACCGCACCGCCCTGCGGATCCGCCACGCGCACCCGGCGCTGGCCGCCGACGCGGGCGGGGTCACCTGGCTGGAGACCGGGCCGGGCGTGCTCGCCTTCAGCCGCGCCGCCGGCGACACCGTGCTGACCTGCGTGGTCAACATCAGCGGTGCCCCGGCCCTGATCGACGGGTACGGCGAGCCGATCGCCGCCAGCGAGGCGCTCACCGGCCAGGGCACGGGTCACCTGCTCCCGGTCGACGCGGCTGCCTGGTTCGAACGGCGCTGAGCGGGTAACCCGTCATCGACCTGGTCGTCCGTTGTGCCCCGCGCCGACGGGCGGCTGGGCCACCGACCCCTTGTGGTGGGGGGTGAGGTGGCGCCGGCGCCTCGTGGAGTCCGCTCCCGGGGCGCCGGCGTCCATCTCGGACGGGTGTCGCCCCCGGCCCACCCGGGTACGACGGACCCATGGTGGTTCGTGTCACGCAGTACACCCTCGACGTCGTCGACCTCGACCTGATGGCCGACTTCTGGTCGGCCGCCCTCGGCTACACGGTCCATGCGGGCGGTGACGGCAGCGCGAAGCTCTGGCCGCCGGACGGCCGGGCCGGTGCGCCGACGGTCTGGCTCCAGGGCTCCGGCACCCCGAAACCCGGCAAGAACCGGCTGCACCTGGACCTCGTCGCCGACGGTGACCCGGCCGACGAGGTGCGCCGGCTGATCGGGCTCGGCGCCCGGCGCGCCGACGTGGGACAGCGCGGCGACGAGGGCTTCGAGGTGCTGGCCGACCCGGAGGGCAACGAGTTCTGCGTGCTGCACCGGCCGCCGCACCGCCCCTGACCGACCGCGCCCCGCGGTCTCGTCGCCCTTGAGCCCCGCGCCTGCGCCCCGCGGTCTCGTCGCCCCCGCGAGCCCCGCCCGCGCCCCCGCGAGCCCCGCCCGCGCCGCCGCGTGGCCGTCCGCGCTCCGGTCGGCTCAGGCGGTGCCGCCGGTGAGCTTCGCGGCGATGCGGGCGAAGCCGGCCCGCAGCTCCGCCTCGGTGGGCGGGGCGAGCGGCTCGGTGCGGTGGTTCTCCGCGGCCGCCGCCTCCAGCTCCTCGTCGATGGTGTCCTCGAAGTCGCCGTAGAGGTCGGCCTCCTCGATCCGCGCCGCCTCGTTCTCGGCGGCGACCTGCGCGGCGGCGATCTCGCCCCGGACCTCGTCCGCCGACACCGCCGGCAGCAGCGGCTCGACCACCGCCATCAGCTGCTCCTCGGCGACCACCGCCTCGGCCAACGCGAGGGCGTGCGGCCGCTCGTACGGGCCGCAGACCACCGGCTCCCACTCGTCGGCGTTGCCGAGCGGGCCGAAGGTGATGATCCACGGCAGGCCGAGCATCGGGGAGTCTTCCGGCAGGTCCAGTGTCACGAGTGCGCCCACGCGCCCATCATCGTCCGTCCGCCCCCTCCAGCTCCCGTGATCAAGAAGTTTGGGCCCGAAATCGGGGTTCTGGAGGCGCAAACTTCTTGATCAACGCGAAGAGGGGTGGGCGGCGTCGAGAGCCGCGCGGACCAGGTCGAGGGCCGCCGGCGCCGGCACCCCCAACCGGGCGGCCTCGGCGGCGTAGTCGGCCGCCACGCGCTGCAACCGGTCCAGCGCGTCATCGCGGCCGGGTGCGACGAAGGTGCCGTGCCGCCCCCGGGTCTCCAGCAGGCCGGCCGCCTCCAGCTCCCGGTAGGCCCGAGCCACCGTGTTTACCGCCAGCCCGAGGTCCGCCGCGAACTGCCGCACCGTCGGCAGCCGGGTGCCGACCGCCAGCCGGCCCGTCCCGATCAGCTCCGCGAGCTGCCCGCGCACCTGCTCGTACGGCGGCACCGCCGAGCCCGGGTCGACCGAGATCCGCACGCCCGCTCCTCCGTTCATCCGGCCCCGCCGGGGGCGCCGGGCTCCGTGTCCGCGTCGAGGTCGACCGGCGGCGGGCCCTCCGCCAGGTCCACCACCCGCCCGCGCCGGCTGGTCGCGGCGAGCGCCGCGCCGAAGAGCACCAACTGGTTGAGCAGGTAGAGGTAGAGCAGCAGGCCCACCGCGCCCGCCACCACCGTGTACGCCGGATTCCGCTCGGTGCGCACCACGTAGTAGCGCCCGACGGTGTTCAGCAGCGTGATACCGACCGCGACAAGCAGTACCACGGGGCGCAGCCGCGCCCGGCTCATCCGCAGCCTCGGCACCGCCACCAGCAGCAGGGTGGCCAGCACCGCGTTGACCAGCACGCTGAGCAGCGCGCTGACCGTGGTCAGGCCGACCGAGCCGGTGCTGCGCAGCAGGAAGCGCAGCAGCGACTCCAGCGCGTCCACCGCCGCCACCGAGACGCCGAGCAGCACGAAGACGACGAGCAGCACGCCCAGGTCGACGAGGCGGCGTACCACCAGGTTGCCGGGCTGCTGGTTGAGCCCGTACATGAGCCGCTGCGAGGAGCGGATGGCCTCCACCCAGCCGATGCCGGTCAGGGCCAGGATGATCAGGCCGACCACCCCGACCGTGCCGCTGCTGTCGGCGATCTGCACCGGGTCGAGGAACGGCAGGTTCTCCCGCAGGAAGTCGGCGGCGGCGGCGCTGACCTCGTCGCTGTCCTCCAGGATGGCCCCGAAGACCGAGTACGCGACCAGCGCGAGCGCGAACACCGCGAAGAACCCGTAGTAGGCGATTGCCGCGGCCAGCCGCCCGCCCAGCACGTCGTTGTAGAGCACGCCGGCCCGCCACAGGTGGTCGACGGCACCGGACCGGCGGCGCGCGGCGCTGATCCGGCGGTCGATGTCCGCCTCGATGCGGCCCCACACGTTCACGCCGTCATCCTCGCCGATCTCCAGCGGTCACGGGGGCAACCGGCCGCCGACCCTCGCCGGCCCGGCGCGTCGCCCGGTCGGGGTCGTCGCCCCGGCCCACCGGCGGACGGGTCAGCCGCCCAGCCGGAAGTCCCGGCGCGGCTGCCACCGGGTCTGCCCGCTGTGCGAGAAGAGGGTGAACGCCTCCACCTCGAACATCGCGGAGAAGTCGGCCAGGTCCTCGTACGCCTTGTCCAGCGCCTCCGGCGCGACGTCCTGCGCCACGGTGACGTGCGGGTGGTACGGGAAGCGCGCCTCCCGGCGCAGCTCCGGGGCGGCGCTGATCGCGGCGGCGAGCAGCTCGCACTCGCTGATCCCGGCGGCCACCGCCACGAAGACCACCTGGGTCACCGGGCGGAACGTGCCGGTGCCCCGCAGGTGCAGCGTGAACGGCAGGTGGGCGGCGGCGACTGCGGTGAGGTGCCGCTCCACCGCCGGCAGCGCCGCCACCGGGATCTCGGTCGGCCCGAGCAGGGTCACGTGCGCGGGCACGACCTGGGGGTCGCCGGCCTCGACCCGGCGTCGGGTGAGCATGCCGCCCCACGGCTCCGGGATGTCCACCGCGATGCCGATCTGGATGGTGTCGCCGGCGTCCGGCGCCCCGTCCCTGCGATCCACGCTCCGCGCCACCCCTCCGGCCACCGACCTGTCCACCCTCACCCGTCGCGCCGCGGCGCTACTCGCCGCGCACCGGCGGGAAGAAGCCCACCCGCTCGTACGCGGTCCGCAGCGTCGCCGCGGCGACCACGCGGGCCTTCTCCGCGCCGGCGGCGAGCAGCTTGTCGAGCTGCGCCGGGTCGTCGAGGTAGGTCCGGGTGCGCTCCTGGATCGGCGTGACGAACTCCCGCACCACCTCGGCGAGGTCCTTCTTCAGGTCGCCGTAGCCCTTGCCGGCGTACGCGGCCACCAGGTCGTCGATGCTCCGCCCGGTCAGCGCGGAGTAGATGGTCAGCAGGTTGGAGACGCCCGGCTTGGTCTCGGCGTCGAAGACGATCTCCCGGCCGGTGTCGGTGACCGCCGAGCGGATCTTCTTGGCCGAGCGGGCCGGGTCCTCCAGCAGGTCGATGATGCCGGCGGGCGAGGACGACGACTTCGACATCTTCGCCGTCGGGTCCTGCAGGTCGGTGATCTTCGCGGTGTCCTTGACGATGTGCGGCGCGGGCACCGTGAACGTCTGCCCGAACAGCGTGTTGAACCGCTGGGCGAGGTCGCGGGAGAGCTCCAGGTGCTGGCGCTGGTCCTCGCCGACCGGCACGGCGTGGGCCTGGTAGAGCAGGATGTCGGCGGCCTGCAGGATCGGGTAGGTGAACAGGCCGACACTGGCCCGCTCGCCGCCCTGCTTCTGCGACTTGTCCTTGAACTGGGTCATCCGGCTCGCCTCGCCGAACCCGGTGATGCAGCCCAGGACCCAGGCGAGCATCGGGTGCTCGGGCACCTGCGACTGCACGAACAGCGTGCTGCGCTCCGGGTCGAGACCCACGGCGAACAGCTGCGCGGCGGCCAGCCGGGAGCGCTGCGTCAGCACCTTCGGGTCGTGCCCGGCGGTGATCGCGTGCAGGTCGACCACGCAGTAGTACGCGTCGTGGGTGTCCTGCAGGGCCACCCAGTGCCGCACCGCGCCCAGGTAGTTGCCGAGGTGGAACGAGTCGGCGGTCGGCTGGATGCCGGAGAAGACGCGGGGCCGGGCGGGAACGTCGGACATGCCGGCAATTCTGTCAGCAACGCCTGGCGTACGTCATGACGGGCCGGCGGGTCGGCTCGGACCCACCGGCGCCGGAGCGGTGACCTCGCGCCGGGGTTCCGGAAGGCGCACGGCGGAGACGGTGAGCCGGGCCACGCGGCGCCCCTCCAGCGTGTGCACCCGCAGCAGCCAGCCGCCGGGCGGGTCGTCGGCTGCCGGGCCGCCGGCGCCGGCCGGGCCGCCGGCCACCGGCACCTCGTCGCCGGCGACCGGGAGCCGGCCGAGCGCCGCCATCACGAAGCCGCCCACCGTCTCGTACGGCCCCGGGGGCAGGGTCACCCCGGTCCGCTCGGCGAAGTCGGCCAGGTTGAGCCGGCCGTCCACCACGGCGGGCAGGCCGGCGTGCACCGGGTCGGGGGCGGTGTCGTACTCGTCGTGGATCTCCCCGATCAGCTCCTCGATCAGGTCCTCCAGGGTGACGATGCCGGCGGTGCCGCCGTACTCGTCGACCACCACGGCGAGGTGGTGGCGCTCCCGGCGCATCTCGCTGAGCGCGGCGAGCACCCGCTTGCTGCCGGGCAGCTGCTTCACCTCCCGGGTCAGCTCGCCGACCGTGGTGCACGGGTCCAGGTCGGGACGCAGCAGCACGTCGCGCAGGTGCACGAAGCCGACCACGTCGTCGTGGGTGCCGTCGACGACCGGGTAGCGGGTGTGCGTCTCGGCCCGGACCAGCCGCTCCGCCTCGGCGAGGGTCAGCCGGGCGGAGAGGAAGACCACCTCGGTGCGGGGCATCATCACCTCGCGGACCAGGCTCGCGCCGGCCACCAGCACCTCGTCGATGATCCGGCGCTCGACCGGGTCGAGCAGGGTGTTGGCGGCGACCAGGTCGCGCAGCTCCGCCTCGCTGATCCGCTCCCGACCGGCCGCGGGGCTGGCGCCGAGCAGGTCCGTCACCGCGCGGGTGGCGCCGTCGGCGGCGCGTACCACGATCCGGGCGACGGCCCGGGCCAGCGGGCCCGGCTCGCGGCGCGGTCGCGCCCGGGCACGTCGACGCGGCCCGGGACCACCCGCTTCCCGCATGACAGTGATGGTAGACAGCGCCGGGCCGCCGGGCGCGCCATGTTCGCCTCTGTTCGAACATGGGAGTTCGTGATGGGATGGCGGGAGTGTCGACGGAGAGCGGAAGCACGGCGCCCGGCCTTAGGGTGATCACGACATGGCCGCGACGCGGGCGGCCAGGTGGGAGGAGATCGACGTGAAACTGCTCGTCACCGGCGGCGCCGGCTTCATCGGCAGCGTGGTGACCCGGATGCTGCTCGACGCCGGCCACCAGGTGGTCGTCCTCGACGACCTGCGCACCGGCCACCGGGAGGCGCTCGCCCCCGACGCCACGCACGTCGACGCCACCATCCACGACGCCGCCCAGGTGCTCACGCCAGAGGCGGGCTTCGACGGGGTGCTGCACTTCGCGGCCCTCATCGCCGCCGGCGAGTCGATGGTGAAGCCGGAGCTCTACTGGCACACCAACACCGTCGGCTCGCTCGCCCTGATCGACGCCGTCCGGGCCGCGCGCGTGCCCCGGCTGGTCTTCTCCTCGACCGCCGCCGTCTACGGCAACCCCGCCGAGCTGCCGATCCCGGAGACCGCGGTCAAGGCGCCCACCAACACCTACGGGGCCACCAAGCTCGCCGTGGACATGGCGCTCACCTCCGAGGCGGTCGCGCACGGCCTGGCCGCCGTGTCGCTGCGCTACTTCAACGTGGCCGGGGCACACCTCGACGGCGACGTCGCGCTCGGCGAGCGGCACGACCCGGAGACCCACCTGATCCCGATCGCGCTGGAGGTGGCCGCCGGGCGGCGGGAGAAGCTCCAGCTCTTCGGCGACGACTACCCCACCGTCGACGGCACCTGCGTACGCGACTACATCCACGTCGCCGACCTGGCCCGCGCCCACCTGCTCGCGCTCGACGCGGCGACCGCCGGCCAGCACCGGATCTACAACCTGGGCAACGGCAACGGCTTCACCAACCGCCAGGTCGTCGACGTGGTCCGCGAGGTCACCGGGCACCCGGTGCCCGTCGAGGTCGCCCCGCGCCGCGAGGGCGACCCCGCCGAGTTGGTGGCCTCCTCCGCGCTGGCCCGCGAGGAGTTGGGCTGGGTGCCGCGGAAGCCGACCCTGCACGACATGGTGGGCGACGCCTGGGCCTTCTACCGCACGCACGTCGCGTTGCCGCGGTGACCGACGACGTCGCGGCCCGCGCCGCCGCCGGCTTCCGTTCTGCGTACGCGGAGCCGCCCGCCGGCCGCTGGGCGGCTCCCGGCCGGGCCAACCTGATCGGCGAGCACACCGACTACAACGACGGCTTCGTGCTGCCCTTCGCCCTGCCGCTGCGCACGGTCGCCGCCGCCGCGCCGCAACCCGGCGAGCGCTGGACGGTCTGGTCCGAGCTGTCCGGCGAGACGATCGCCTTCGGCGCCGACGAGATCGCCGAGCCGGGCCGGGTCACCGGCTGGGGCGCGTACGTGGCCGGGGTCGTCTGGGCGCTGCGGGAGGCGGGGCACGCCGTGCCCGGCGCCCGGCTGGCGATCGCCTCCGACGTGCCGCTGGGCTCCGGGCTCTCCTCGTCGGCGGCGCTGGAGGCCGCCGTGCTGGCCGCCCTGGTCGACCTGGGCGGGCTGGACCTGCCCGCCGACCGGCAGCCCCGGCTGGCCCAGCGCGCCGAGAACGGCTACGTCGGCGCGCCGACCGGGATCATGGACCAGTCGGCGGTGATCCGCTGCCGCGCCGGGCACGCGCTCTTCCTGGACTGCCGCGACGAGTCCGTCGAGCACATCCCGTTCGACCTGGAAACGGCCGGCCTGGCCGTGCTGGTGGTCGACAGCCGGGCCCCGCACCGGCACGCCGACGGCGAGTACGCCGCCCGCCGCAGGTCCTGCGAGGCGGCGGCCGGTCTGCTCGGCGTCGCGGCGCTGCGGGACGTCCCCGCCGACGGGCTGGCCGACGCGCTGGCCCGGCTCGACGACGCCGAGGCCCGCCGCCGGGTGCGGCACGTGGTGACCGAGGACCAGCGGGTGCTCGACACCGTCGCCCTGCTGCGCGCCGGCAAGGTACGCGAGATCGGCCAGTTGCTGACCGCCTCGCACGCCTCGATGCGCGACGACTTCGAGATCACGGTGCCGGAGGTCGACACCGCCGTCGAGGCCGCCCTGTCGGCCGGGGCCCTCGGGGCACGGATGACCGGCGGCGGCTTCGGCGGCTGCGTCCTCGCCCTGGTCGACGCGGACCGCGCCGACGCGGTCGCCGCCGCCGTCACGGCCGCGTACGCCGAACGTGGCTTCGCCGCGCCCGGCCACGTCACCGTCCTGCCCGGCCCCGGAGCGACCCGGCTGGACTGACCGCGCGCGACGACGGGCCGATCGGGACGGTCGGTAGGGTGTGGCGTCGACCGGATCGTGCCGGAAAGGGAGGCGACGTGAGCGATGCCGGAATGGTCGCGCAGGAGCGCGCCCAGGCGCTGAGCCGCGTCGGACGGCACGCCGAGGCGGCGCAGGTGCTGCGCGGCGCGCTGGCCGAGCAACCCCAGCACGCCGGTCTGCTGCTCCACCTGGCCCGCTGTCACCGGTCGATGGGCCAGTTGGCGGAGGCCATGCGCCTGGTGGACCAGGCCCTCGGCACCGCCCGCGCCCAGGAGCACCTGCTCGCGGAGAAGGCCCGGATCCTGCTGGCGGCCGGGCACCCCGGCCACGCGGCAGCCGCCGCCCGACGCGCCCTGGAGCTGGCGCCGCGGTCCTGGGAGGCCCACGCGCTGTTCGCGGAGGCACTGCTGACCCTGGGCAACCCCACCCGCGTCGTGGTCGCCCGCCGGCACGCCGACACCGCGCGGGAGATCCGCCACGACATCCCCGACGTCCATCTGCTGGACGCCCGAATCCACCTGCGGATGGGCCGGCTCCGGGCGGCCCGGGACGCGTGCCGGCAGGCCCTCGTCCTGGAGCCGACGTACGAGCCGGCGCTGGCCCTGCTGGCGCGGATGGAGGCGTCGCGGGACCGGGTCGGCCGGGCCGCCCGGGGGTTCACCGACGCCCTGGCCGCCAACCCGCACGCGCGGGGGGCCGCCGCGGCGCACGAGGCCGTCGCGGTGGCCCTGTGCTGGCGCCTGTTCGACGCGGCGGCGCTGGCCGGCGTCGGCCACTGGGCGCTGTTCGCGCTGGTCGACGGCGGTCGACCCGGGCGGCTCGCCGCCGCCCTGGCACTCCTGGCGGTCGTCGCCGGGTCGGCCCCGCCGGTGTGGCGGCGGCAGCCGCCGGCGGTCCGTCTCCAACTGCGCCGCCAGCTCGGCTCGACGTCCGTCGTGCTCTGCCTGGCGCTCACCGCAACGGCGCTGGGCGGGCTGGTGGTCAGCGGCCTCGCCCCGGGGAGGGACACCCCCGCCGGCGGGGTGGCCGCGCTACTGCTGATCCCGGCCGGCGCGGTCCTCGCCTTCCGCGCCTGGCGGCAGCTCACGCGCCGGGCCGTCCCGGTGGTCCGCTGGATCGGCTACCGGGTCTGGATGCGCCTCGTGGCCCGGGCGGCCGCGCGGGCCACGGTCGCCGGCGCCGCCACCCCGACCGAGGACGGGGCCGGCGCTGCGGCGGACGCGGCCAGCCCGGCGGCCGGCGCGCCCAGCGCGACGGGCGGCGTGGTCGGCCCGGCGAGTGGCGTGGTCAGCCCGGCGGGTGACGGGCGGGCGTCGGCGCCCGCCCGTCGGTGAGGGTCACTGCGCCTCGACGATCATCCCCGCGCCGACCGTACGGTTGGTGGTCTCGTCGATGATCACGAACCCGCCGGTGGTGCGGTTGCGGCGGTACTCGTCGGCGAGCAGCGGCACGGTGGTGCGCAGCCGCACCCGGCCGATCTCGTTGAGCCGCAACTCGCCGGCCGAATCGTCCCGGTGCAGCGAGTTGATGTCCAGCCGGTAGTGCAGGCCGCGCACGATGGCCCGCGCCGACCGGGTCGTGTGCTTGATGGCGTACCTGCCGCCGACCTGGAGCGGGCGGGTCTCGTCCATCCAGCAGACCATCGCCTCGATGTCCTGGGCCACCGCCGGGGCGTTGTTCGGCCGGCAGATCATGTCGCCCCGGGAGATGTCGATCTCGTCTTCCAGGCGTACGGTCACCGACATCGGCGGGAACGCCTCCGCGACCGGCCCGTCGGCGGTCTCCACGGCGGAGATCCGGCTGGTGAAGCCGGACGGCAGCACCATCACCTCGTCGCCCGACTTGAGCACGCCGGAGGCGACCTGGCCGGCGTAGCCCCGGTAGTCGGTGACGGTGGTGGACTGCGGCCGGATCACGTACTGCACGGGGAACCGGACGTCGACCAGGTTGCGGTCGCTGGCGATGTGCACCCGCTCCAGGTGGTGCAGCAGCGACGGCCCCTCGTACCAGGGCATGTTCTCCGACCGGCTGACGATGTTGTCGCCCTTGAGCGCGGAGATCGGCACCACGGTCAGGTCGGGGGCGTCGAGCTTCGCGGCGAACGCGGTGAACTCGTCCGCGATCCGCTCGAAGACCTCCTGCGAGTAGTCGACCAGGTCCATCTTGTTGACGCAGAGGACGAGGTGCGGCACCCGCAGCAGCGAGCAGAGGAACGCGTGCCGGCGGGACTGCTCGACCAAACCCTTGCGGGCGTCCACCAGGATCAGCGCCAGGTCGGCGGTCGACGCCCCGGTGACCATGTTCCGGGTGTACTGGATGTGCCCCGGGGTGTCGGCGATGATGAACTTCCGCCGCGGCGTGGCGAAGTAGCGGTACGCCACGTCGATGGTGATGCCCTGCTCCCGCTCGGCCCGCAGGCCGTCGGTGAGCAGCGCCAGGTTGGTGTACTCGTCGCCGCGCGCCGCGCTGACCGCCTCCACGGCGGCGAGCTGGTCGGTGAAGAGCGACTTGGTGTCGTAGAGCAGCCGCCCGATCAGGGTCGACTTGCCGTCGTCCACGCTGCCGGCGGTGGCGAAGCGCAGCAGGTCCATGGGCCGGGCGGTCGCCTCGGCGGTCGCCGGCGCGACGGTCTCGGTGGTCATCAGAAGTAGCCCTCCCGCTTGCGGTCCTCCATAGCGGCCTCGCTCACCCGGTCGTCGCCGCGGGTCGCGCCGCGCTCGGTGATCCGGGTGGCGGCGACCTCCTCGATGACCTTCTCCACCGTGTCGGCGTCGGAGCGGACGGCCGCGGTGCAGGACGCGTCGCCCACCGTCCGGTAGCGCACCCGCGCCTTGAACTGCTCCTCGCCCGCCCGGGGACGGAAGAACTCGTTGACCGCGTAGAGCATCCCGTCCCGCTCGATCACCTCGCGCTCGTGCGCGTAGTAGATCGACGGCAGGGCGATCCGCTCGCGGGCGATGTAGTGCCACACGTCCAGCTCGGTCCAGTTGGACAGCGGGAAGACCCGGATCGACTCGCCCGGGTGGTGGCGACCGTTGTAGAGCGCCCACAGCTCGGGCCGCTGGTTCTTCGGGTCCCACTGGCCGAACTCGTCGCGGAAGCTGAACACCCGCTCCTTGGCGCGGGCCTTCTCCTCGTCGCGGCGGGCGCCGCCGAAGAGCGCGTCGAAGCGGTGCTTCTCCACCGCCTCCAGCAGCACCGGGGTCTGGATCCGGTTGCGCATCCCGTCGGCCGACTCGCGGACCAGGCCGCTGGCCAGGGCCTCCGGCACGCTCGCCACCACCAGCTGCAGCCCCAGCTCCGCGACCCGCTGGTCGCGGTATTCGAGGACCTCGGGGAAGTTGTGGCCGGTGTCCACGTGCATCACCGGGAACGGGATGTTGGCCGGGGCGAACGCCTTCTGGGCCAGCCGGAGCATGACGATCGAGTCCTTGCCGCCGGAGAAGAGCAGCACCGGCCGCTCCATCTCGGCGACCACCTCGCGCATCACGAAGATGCTCTCGGCCTCCAGCGCGTCGAGGTGGGACACCTGGTAGGCGGCGGGGGCGGTCATGACACGGGCTCGCTTCGGTCGAATCCGCTCATCTGATTCCAGACCTTTCCGGTCGGGCATGCCAAGAAGTGCCGCTCAGGCTACCCGGAATGACGCTGCAGCGCTGCAAGCAACCGACTGGCGAGATCCTTGCGACAGACCAGCAGGTCCGGTAGACGCGGATCCGCCTCGTTGTATTTCAGCGCAGAACCGTCGATCCGGGAAGCGTGGAGTCCGGTGGCCGTCGCCACAGCCACCGGCGCCGCCGAGTCCCACTCGTACTGCCCGCCCGCGTGGATGTAGGCGTCCACCTCACCGGTCACCACCGCGGCGATCTTCGCCCCGGCCGAGCCCATCGGCACCAGGTGCGCCCCGACGTCCTCCGCCAGGTCGGTCAGGAACACCGGCGGCCGGCTCCGGCTCGCCGCCAGGCGGATCGTCCGCCCGCCGGGCGCGGTCGCCGCCTCCACCGTCATCGGCGGGTACGCCGGCGGATAGTCCGTGGCAAGCACCCGGTGCTGCGCCGGCAGCCCGACCGCGCCCGCGACCAGGCCGTGCGGCGTCGGCGCGGTGCGCGACCAGAGCGCCACGTGCACCGCCCAGTCCGCCCGGCCCTCCTCGGCGAACTCCCGGGTGCCGTCCAGCGGATCGATGATCCACACCCGGTCCGCGGTCAGCCGGGACACCGCCCCGGCGTTCACCTCCGCCGCCCAGGCCAGCCGCGACCCCTCGTCCTCCTCGGAGAGCACCGCGTCACCCGGCCGCCACTTCGCCAGCTCGGTGCGGATCAGGTCGTGCGAGACCTTGTCGCCCGCCGACTTCAGCGCGCCCACGTCGGCGAAACCCATCTCGGCCCGCAGGCCGAGCAGCGCCTGACCGGCCCGGGCCGCCAGCCACCGGGCGAACGCGCCGTCGATCATCGGAGGACTGCCCATGACTCATGCTCCCGTCGCCTCGCCACGCTCCGCGCCGGCGCGCCGAGCCGCGTCGCCGGTGCGCCAGGCCGAAAGGCGAAGACTACCGGCCCACCGCGGGCGATCCGGCGCTCACACCCCGTGGTAGAGGTTCTGCGTCGGCTCCACGCCCTTGGTGATCACCGACTCCACCACATCCGCCGCCCGGTCCACCAGGAACTCCAGTTCCTTGCGCTCGGCCGCGCCGAAATCCGACAGTACGTAGTCCGCCGGGTCCTGCCGCCCCGGCGGCCGGCCGATGCCGAACCGCACCCGGACGTACTCCTTCGTGCCCAGCGACTTCGACATCGACCGCAGGCCGTTGTGCCCGCCCTCGCCACCGCCGCACTTCACCCGCACCTGGCCGTAGCCGATGTCCAGCTCGTCGTGCACGGCGATCACCTGGCCCGGCGGCACCTTGTGGAACTGGGCCAGGCCGGCCACCGGCCCGCCCGAGAGGTTCATGTAGGTCAACGGCTTCACCAGCACCAGCTTCGGCCCGCCGAACCCGAGCCGCCCCTCGGCGACCTCCGCCACCGCCCGCTTGTGCCGGCCGAACTTCGCCCCGAGCCGGCCCGCCAGCAGGTCGGCCACCATGAAGCCGACGTTGTGCCGGTTGCCGGCGTACTCCCGACCCGGGTTGCCCAGGCCGACCACCAGCCACGGCCCCGTCTCGTCCGTCACGCCCCGCCCCTCCCGCTGCTCGCCGTCACCCACCCGCCCGGACACCGATACGCCGACAGGCGCCCCCGACCGCGCGGGGACGCCTGTCGCAACGCTGCGAACCGATCAGGCCTCGGTCTTCGCCTCGGCGGTCTCCTCGCCCTCGGCGGCCGGAGCCTCGGCGCCCTCGGCGGTCTCCTCGCCGACCTCGGCCTCGGCCTCCTCGGCGGCCTCCTCGACCTCGGGGAGGGTGGCCTCGAGCTGCTCGGCGGTCGGCGCGGCGGTCACCGCGGCGACCGGCAGCTCCGGGTCGGCGGCCAGCTCGACGCCGGCCGGCAGCTCCACGTCACCGGCGGTGATCTGGTTGCCCGCCTCCAGGCCCTCGATCGACGCCTCCAGGTGGTCCGGCACCTTGGTGGCCTCGGCGGTCACCGAGAGGGTGTCGTGGTCGTGCACGATCAGGGTGTCCTTCGCGGCCTCGCCGGTCAGCTGGACCGGGACCTCGACGGTGACCTTCTCGCCGCGACGGACCAGGAGCAGGTCCACGTGCTCGAAGGTGTCCTTGATCGGGTCACGCTGGATCGCCTTCGGCAGCGCGAGCACCTGGGTGCCGTCGCTGACCTCGATCGCGAAGAGCTGGTTGGCGCCGCCCTTGCGGATCGCGGCCGCGAACTCACGGGCCGGCAGCGCGATGTGCTTGGGCTTCTCGCCGTGGCCGTACAGCACGGCGGGCACCTTGCCGGCCCGGCGGGTACGACGGGCACCACCCTTGCCGAACTCGGTACGGGGCTCGGCGCTGATCTTTACCTCGGACACGGGGAAACTCCTGATGCTTTCGCTGCGGCGGCTTGTCGACTGGCGGTGCTGGGGCGAGGGGCTCGCTGGGGCTCATGCGTCGAGAACGACTGCCCGGAGCACCGCGTCGATGACGGTGCCTCCGTGCGGCGCTTGTCAGCGGCCCGCCGGGCACCCTCGCCGTGGCAACCGCACCAGTCTACCCGAGCTGATTCCGCGCTATCCGGCAGTCCCCTCGTCACCGTTCCCGCCGGCCCGCAGGACGATCCGAGCCCGCCCTGGGCGGCCACGCCCGCCCGCCGGGCGGCACCCGAACTCCGACCCGCCGCGCCGTTCGGCCGCCTGGCCCGCCGCGCGCCCCCGGTGCCTGGCTGACCCCGCCGGGGGTGCAGACCCGGACGCGACGCCGGGCCAGGAGCACCGGGCCGGACGGGTGGTGCCCGGCCGGCCCGGGACGCGTCAGGTCGTCAGCTCAGGCCGCCGAAGAGGGTGGTCACCGAACCGTCATCGAACACCTCGCGGATCGCCCGCGCCAGCAGCGGCGCGATCGACAGCACGGTGATCTTGTCGAGCTGCTTCTCCGGCGGCAGCGGCAGCGTGTTGGTCACCACGACCTCGCTGATCGGGCTGTTCTTCAGCCGCTCCGTCGCCGGGTCGGAGAGCAGGGCGTGGGTGGAGGCGACGATCACGTCGGCCGCGCCGGACTCCCGGAGGATGTCCGCCGCCTTGCAGATCGTGCCGCCCGTGTCGATCATGTCGTCGACGATCAGGCAGACCCGCCCCTCGACCTCGCCGACCACGCGGTTCGCCACCACCTGGTTCGGCTTCAGCGGATCCCGCGTCTTGTGGATGAAGGCCAGCGGGCAGCCGCCCAGCCGGTCGGTCCACCGCTCCGCCACCCGCACCCGGCCCGAGTCCGGCGCGACCACGGTCATCGGGCGGCCCGCGTACTTGTGCTGGACGTACTCGGCGAGGATGTCCATCGCGAACAGGTGGTCGACCGGGCCGTCGAAGAAGCCCTGGATCTGCGCGGTGTGCAGGTCGACGGTGAGGATGCGGTTCGCCCCGGCCGTCTTGAGCAGGTCGGCGATCAGACGCGCCGAGATCGGCTCCCGGCCGCGGTGCTTCTTGTCCTGCCGGGAGTACGGGTAGAACGGCAGGACCACGGTGATCCGCTTGGCCGAACCGCGCTTCAGCGCGTCGATCATGATCAGGGTCTCCATGACCCAGGTGTTGACCCCGTGCGTCACGGACTGCACCACGAAGGCGTCCGAACCGCGCACCGAGTCCTTGAAGCGTACGAAGATCTCACCGTTGGCGAACTCGTACGCGTCGGCCGGCGTCGGCGCGACGCCGAGCACCTCACCGATCTCCTTGGCCAACTCCGGAAAGCCACGTCCGGAAAAAAGCATCAGGCTCTTGCGGTTTTCGGCGACGATGCTGCCCATGGGCCCGTCTGCTCCCGTTGGTCGGTGGTACCCGGCATGGTGGTGGTGGGCCGGGGACTATTCGGTTGCAGTATCCCCCGCGCCGGACGCCGGGCTGACCGCCTCGGCATCCCCGTGGATTGCCTCACCTTCACTTGCCCCGACAGCGCGCGCCGACGCACCCTCGTCGGCCCGATCAGCCCCACCAGCCCCACCGGCGCCGCCAGCCCCGCCAGCCCGCGCGGCCGCCGCAGCGGAGACCGTGCCGGCCCGCTTGCGGGCCACCCAGCCCTCGATGCTGCGCTGCGGCGCCCGGGTCACCCCGAGCGCGCCGGGCGGCACGTCCTGGGTGATCGCGCTGCCCGCCGCCACGTACGCCCCCGCGCCCACCTCGACCGGCGCGATCAGGCTGGTGTCGCAGCCGATGAAGGCGGCCTCGCCGACCGTCGTGCGGTGCTTGTTCACCCCGTCGTAGTTCACGAAGATCGTCGCCGCGCCGATGTTGGCCTTCGCGCCGATCGTCGCGTCCCCCACGTACGACAGGTGCGGCACCTTCGCGCCCGCGCCCACCTCGGAGTTCTTCACCTCGACGAACGTGCCGACCTTGGCCTTCTCCGCCAGCCGGGCGTCCGGCCGCAGGTACGCGTACGGCCCGACGGTGGCTCCCGGGCCGACCTCGGCGCCCACCGCGTGGCTGCGCAGCACGGTGGCGCCCGGGCCGACCACGGTGTCGATCAGCGTCACGTCCGGCCCGACGACCGCGCCGGTGCCGACCACCGTGCCGCCGCGCAACTGGGTGTTCTGGTCGACCACCGCGTCCCGGTCCAGGGCGACCGTCACGTCGATCCACGTGGTCTCCGGGTCGAGCAGGCTGACCCCGGTGCGCATCCAGCCCTCGTTGACCCGGTCCCGCAACAGGCGGCGCAGCGCGGCCAGCTCGACCCGGTCGTTGCAGCCCAGCGTCTCGACGTGGTCGGCGGCGACGTGCACCGCCACCGGCTCGCCGGCCGAGACCAGCAGGCCGAAGACGTCGGTCAGGTACTCCTCGCCCTGGTCGTTGTCGGTCGACAGCTTGCCGAGCGCGTCGCGCAGCCGAGCCGCGTCGAACGCGTAGATGCCGGCGTTGATCTCCCGGATCGCGCGCTGCGCGGGGGTGGCGTCGCGCTCCTCGACGATCTGCTCCAGCCGCCCGTCGGCGTCCCGCACGATCCGGCCCAGGCCGGTCGGGTCGGGCACCTCCGCGGCGAGCACGGTCGCCGCCGCGCCCACCCCCTCGTGCGCCTCGACGAGCGCGGCCACCGTCTCCGGACGGAGCAGCGGCACGTCGCCGTTGATCACGACCACCGTGCCGGTCGCGTCCGGCGCGGCGTCCAGGGCGATCCGGACGGCGTGCCCCGTGCCGAGCTGCTCGGCCTGGAGCACCGGCGTGGCCCGGGGGGCGATCTCCGCCAGGTGCGCGCGGACCTGGTCGGCGCCGTGCCCCACCACGACCACCGTGCGGTCGGCGGCCAGTGGCGCGGCCGCGGTGAGCACGTGGCCGACGAGGGTACGACCGAGCAGCGGATGCAGCACCTTGGGCAGCGCCGACTTCATCCGCTTGCCCTCCCCGGCGGCGAGCACGACAACGGTGCGGAGGTGGGGCTGGGACACGACGCGGGCTCCCGTCGGGACGGCGGACAGTCTCGCGGCCATGCTAACCAGACATCGTCCGCGACGAGCGGAAGCTCCCGGGAGAGGACTCGAACCCCTACAATCAGGACCAAAACCTGACGTCCTGCCATTAGACGACCCGGGACGGTCTAAAACGGACAAGAATTCGGCCCGTCGGCCCCTACACCTTAGCGCCCCCAGTCCGAGACGCCATCGCTCATTCCCTTCATGATCCCCTCGATCTTCCAGTAGAGGCGGCTCGATCGCAGGACGTTGACGGTAAGGCAGCCCCGGTAGCCCTCTCCGACGTTCTGCCGTTTTGGATGCTGACCCGGAACCGCAACGCGGCCGGGCCGACTCCGAGCGCCTCCACGAACCGGAGGAACAACAACACCAGGACCGGGTCGCTGTTGACGAACTTGACGCGGCAGTCGTTGGGTCGCCATGGCTTGGCCTTGCCGCCCTCGCACCAGTAGATCGCCGCGCCGACGAGGATCAACTCCCGGCGGCGCCGCTGCTTCACCCAGGCCGCGACCTTCGCCACCGCCTCCGCCCGGGCGGCGTCGCGAGCCTCGCGGTGCTGGCCCCACTGCGCGTCGGTCATCACCTTGGAGTGCGCCTGCCGGCGCGCCCTCGCCTCCTCTGAGTCGCGGTCGATCGGGAGGTGACGGACCCACCGGAACGCGGTGGAACGTGCCACGCCGACGCGCTTCGCGATCTCCGGGACGGTGCATCCTCGCCGGCGCAGGCGAAGCGCTTCCTCGTACAGCTCTGGGACTGGCCCGCGACCCGTCGGCCGAGGAAATGGTCATGAACAGCACGCTAGAACGCAGGTACGACAGCCCCGAACATTCATTCCCGCCGCTGTCCGCTGCGCCCCCCGGGAACCTAAGTTACGGTGACGTAGGCGTAACTTCGTGATCTTCCGTCCCTCTGCGAGGTGCCATGTCCACCACACTCCTCGAGCCCGCCGCAGCCGGCCCCAAACCCCTTACCCAGGGCAGCCAGTCCCGAGGCATCCTCGTCGCCCTCTGGGCCTTCGTGGTGGTTCCCTTCCTGGCCCTCGTCGCCGCCGTACCGGTCGCCTGGGGCGGCTGGCTGAGCTGGACCGATGTGGCCGTCGCCGCGGTCTGGTACGTGATCTCCGGGCTGGGCATCACCGTCGGCTACCACCGGTACTTCACGCACGGCTCGTTCAAGGCGAAGCGGTGGCTGCGGGTGGCGCTGGCGGTCTCGGGCTCGCTGGCGGTGCAGGGCGAGATCATCCAGTGGGTGGCCGACCACCGGCGCCATCACGCCTTCTCCGACCTGGAGGGCGACCCGCACTCGCCGTGGCGGTTCGGGGAGAGCGTCGGCGGCCTGGTCAAGGGCCTGTTCCACGCGCACGTCGGCTGGCTGTTCGGCCGGGAGTTGTCCAACCGGAAGCGGTTCGCCCCGGACCTGCTCGCCGACCGCGACATCAACCGGGTGGACCGGCTCTTCCCGCTGCTGGTGACCGTCTCGGTGCTGGGGCCCGCGCTGATGGGCGGCCTGCTCACCTGGTCGTGGCAGGGCGCGCTGACCGCCCTCTTCTGGGGCGGCCTGGTCCGCATCGCGCTGCTGCACCACGTGACCTGGTCGATCAACTCGGTGTGCCACGTCTACGGCGAGCGGCCGTTCGCGATGCGCCAGGGCGACCGGGCGTCGAACTTCTGGCCGCTGGCGATCCTGTCGCTGGGCGAGAGTTGGCACAACCTGCACCACGCCGACCCGACCAGTGCCCGGCACGGCGTGCTGCGGGGTCAGGTGGACATCTCGGCGCGGGTGATCTGGCTGTTCGAGCGGGTCGGCGCGGCCTGGGACGTGCGCTGGCCGAAGCCCGAACGCATCGCGGCGAAACTCGTCAAGCCGGTCACCGAGCAGTAAACCGGGCGGTGCCTACGGAGGCTACCTGGCAGTATGGCCGGGTGACCGAGCACAGCGGGGGCAACGACGGACGGACCGGCGCCGTGGCGGCCGGGCCCGGCGGGGATACGGTCGGACGGCGCGGCGGCGCCACCCGGCCGGCCGCCGGTGGGGCGGCCGGATGAGCCAGCACACCGGCGGGACCATCCCACGACAGGGCGTCACCGAGCGCCGGCGGAGCGACGACATGGCGGATGTCCCTGGCAGCGACGGCAGCACCGGCCGGCGGCGAGCGGTCGCCGCCGGCAAGCCCTCCGCACGGGTACGCATGTCGGCCGCCCAGCGCCGCGAGCAGCTCATCTCGATCGCCCGGCAGATCTTCGCCGAGCGCGGGTTCGACGCCACCTCCATAGAGGAGGTGGCGGCCCGCGCGAAGGTCTCCAAGCCGGTGGTCTACGAGCACTTCGGCGGCAAGGAGGGGCTCTACGCGGTGGTGGTGGACCGGGAGGTCCGGGCCCTGCTGGACCGGATCACCACGGCCCTGACGGCCGGCCACCCACGGGAGCTGCTGGAGCAGGCGGCGATGGCCCTGCTGACGTACATCGAGGAGGAGACCAGCGGCTTTCGGGTGCTGGTGCGCGAGTCGCCGGTGCTGTCGGCGACGGGCAACTTCAGCAGCGTGATGAACGACGTCGCGCACCAGGTGGAGCACATCCTGGGCGCGGAGTTCTCCAGCCGTGGGTACGACCCGAAGCTGGCCGAACTCTACTCGCAGGCGCTGGTGGGTATGGTGGCGCTGACGGGCCGCTGGTGGCTGGAGGTGCGCAAGCCGCGGAAGGAGACGGTGGCGGCGCACCTGGTCAACCTGGCCTGGAACGGGCTGTCGCACCTGGAGGCCAAGCCGGGCCTGATCACGGTGCGGGGGCGCTGAGCGCCACCGGACGTCGGCGAGCGGCAACCGCCGGCCATTGCTGGGCCTCCGGACCGTCAGCGGGTGTGTGCCTCGGAGACGGGGTGGTGGCGGTGGAGCCGCTCCGCCTCGGCGTGCTCGTCGGTGCCGACCTTGTCGTAGAGGCCGGTGCCGAGCAGGAGGAGGCCGAAGAGCATCGACACGATGACGGTGGACATCGAGAAGTTGAGGAAGTTGGCCTCGGTCTGGAGCACGGCCATCATGAGGATGCTGGTGACCAGGAAGACGACCCCGGCGGTCAGGTTCATGTAGTGGCCGAGGTTGCCGCGCCGGGATGCGCCGACGATCAGCACGATCCCGAAGATCACCGAGGCCAGCGAGAACGCCAGGTTGGTGCGAAGCCCGAGGACCCAGGTGTCGCCCCGGTCGAAGAGCGGTTCGCCCACCGTCTGGACGGTGCCCCAGACCCCGAAGACCAGGATGTAGAGCCCGACCAGCCCGGCGAGGACCCGGTAGATCGGCCGCGCCGGGTGGTTCACCGGAAAGTGCGCCATGACCCCTCCGCCCGAGTAGTGACGATCACCCGATTGTCACCCGGGCAGACGCCCGATGTCCGGCAAAACACCCGGATACCACACCCGGCAGAGGCGGAACCACAAAGGTCCCACCCCACCGGCCGCAGGGCCGGAACGGAGCGGGACCACGTCGGTCGTCGCCGGAGCCCGACCCGCGCAGGGATCAAGCCTGACCGCCCGGAGCGGGGCGGGCTCCGGCGACGACCCGGAGAGCAGCGAACGGCTCAGAGCACGAGGCGGGCCTTCTGCCAGGCCTCCTTCTCCGCGTCGGTGCCGACCTTGCCGTACATGCCGACCATCAGCAGGACCAGGCTGACCACCATCAGCACGATGACGGTGATGATGTTGAAGTTGAAGATGTTGGCCTCGGTCTGGATGAAGGCGAGACCGGCGAGGCTGACCACCATGATGGCGTACGCCAGCCACTGGTTGATCATGACGTCGATGTTGCGACCGATCACGGTGCCGGCCAGCACCGCCGCCCCGAGCAGGGCGCTGAGCAGCGAGAAGCCGAGGTTCGTGCCCTGGCCGAGGACCTGGGTGTCGTCCTGGGCGAGAACCTCGTTACCGGCGCTCGCGATGATGCCGAGCACGCCGAAGGCCACCAGGTACAGACCGGTCAGCCCGCCGATCGCCCGGTAGACCGGCCGCGCGGGGTGGTTGACGGGGGTGTGGGCCATGTCTGTGTCTCCAACGCCGTTCGGGTGAGGGGTCGCGGACGATTGTCCCGCACGTGGCGGTGTGACGCCGCACACGGGGGGCCTCCCGCGTGCGGCGCGAACGACGAGGGTCGCTCAGCTCGCCGGGATCTCGTCCGCCAGGGTCAGCCAGGTCTCCTCGGTCCGTTCCCGCTCGGCCCGCAGCTCCTTGAGCTGCGCGTCGAGTTCGGCGACCTTGGCGTAGTCGGTGGCGTGCGCGGCGAGCTGGTCGAGCAGGGTGGCTTCCTTCTGCTCGAGCTTGGCGATCTGCCGTTCCAGCCGGGCCAGTTCCTTGCGGGCCTGGCGCGCCTCGGCGGCGGACATGCCGGTCCCGGCGGCCGGCGCGTCGGAGCGGGCCGCGGAGGCCGGCTCGGTCGGGGCCGGGCCGGGTCGGCCGGCGGCCCGGGCGAGGTACTCGTCGACGCCGCCGGGCAGGTGCACCAGCCGGCCGTCGCCGAACATCCCGTACGCGACGTCGGCGACCCGCTCGATCAGGTAGCGGTCGTGGCTGGCCACGACGATGGTGCCGGGCCAGGAGTCGAGCAGGTCCTCCAGCGCGGCGAGGGTGTCGGTGTCGAGGTCGTTGGTGGGCTCGTCGAACAGGAGCACGTTGGGTTCGCCGGCGAGCAGCCGGAGCATCTGCAACCGGCGGCGCTCGCCGCCGGACAGGTCGCTGACCGGGGTCCAGAGCCGCCGGTCGTCGAAGCCGAACACCTCGGCGAGCTGGGCGGCGGAGACCTCCCGGTCGCCGAGCTGCACCCGGCGGGCGACCTCCTCGACGGCTTCGAGCACCCGCAGGTGGCCGGGCAGCTCGGCCAGCTCCTGGGAGAGGAAGGCCGGCCGGACCGTCGAGCCGGTGGCGAGGCGCCCGTCGTCGGGGCGGGTGACGCCGGCCAGCATCCGCAGCAGGGTGGTCTTGCCGGCGCCGTTGCGGCCGAGGATCGCGATGCGGTCGCCCGGGCCGACCTGCCAGGTGACGTCGCGCAGGATCTCCTTCGGGCCGGCGTGCAGGGTCACCTGCTCCAGGTCGTACACCTGCTTGCCGAGCCGGGCGGTGGCGAGCCGTTGCAGCGACATGGTGTCGCGCGGCGGCGGGACGTCGGCGATGAGCGCGTTGGCCGCGTCGATGCGGAACTTCGGCTTCGAGGTGCGGGCCGGGGCGCCGCGGCGCAGCCAGGCGATCTCCTTGCGGAGCAGGTTCTGCCGGCGGGCCTCGGTGGCGGCGGCGACCCGCTCGCGCTCGACGCGGGCGAGGGTCCAGGCGGCGAAGCCGCCCTCGTACGCCCGGACGGTCTGGTCGGCGACCTCCCAGGTGGTGGTGCAGACGGCGTCGAGGAACCACCGGTCGTGGGTGACGACGACGAGCGCGCCCTTGCGGCCGACGAGGTGGCGGGCCAGCCAGTCGACGCCGCCGACGTCGAGGTGGTTGGTGGGCTCGTCGAGGATGAGCAGGTCGGACTCCCGGACCAGCAGCGCCGCGAGGGCCACGCGGCGCCGTTCGCCGCCGGACATCGGGCCGACCGGCTGGTCGAGCCCGAGGTGGGGCATGCCGAGGCCGTCGAGGATGGCGCGGACGCCGGCGTCGCCGGCCCACTCGTGCTCGGCGCCCATGCTCTCGCCGAGCCAGGCGGTGCCGAGGACCACGTCCCGGACGGTGGCGTCGGGGGCGAGCGTGAGGCTCTGCGGCAGCCAGGCGACCCGCAGGTCGCGGCGGTGGGTGACCCGCCCGTCGTCCGGTTCCTCCTGCTTGGTGAGCATCCGCAGCAGGGTGGACTTGCCGGCGCCGTTGAGGCCGACCACGCCGATCCGGTCGGCGTCGTCGAGGCCGAGCGAGACGTCGGTGAGCAGCGGCCCGGCGGCGCCGTAGCCCTTGGACACCCGGTCCAGGTTGACGATGTTGGCCACGACCTCACCTCCCATGATCAAGGCGTCCCCGTGCCGGTCGGCACCTGGGACGCCTGAGCCTCCCAGGGTACGCGGACGTCGGGGCCCGCCCCGGCCGGAGCCGGGCCCGCCGCGGATCAACCGACGGCGGGGCCGGCTTGTTCCAGGTCAGGCGGGCGCCGGGGGCGTCGGCGGTCAGATGATGCGGGCGCCGGCGACCGGGCCGTGGGCGGTCCGCGCCTCGCGGCACACCCCGGCGGACGCCAACTCGGCGGCGATCCGCTCGGCGTCAACGGCGTCCACGGCGAGGAAGACGCAGGTCGGCCCCGAGCCGGAGACGATGCCGGCGAGCGCGCCGGCGGCCTCGCCGGCCTTCAGGGTCGCCGCCAGCGAGGGGCGCATGGCCAGGGCGGCGTCCTGGAGGTCGTTGCCGAGGGTCGCGGCGAGCACCCGCGGGTCCCGCTGGCGCAGCGCGGCGAGCAGCGCGTCGGTGCTGCCCAGCGGCTCGCCGGCGGTGCCGGCGTCGCGGAGCCGGTCCAGTTCGCGGTAGGCGGCCGGGGTGGAGAGGCCGCCGTCGGCGACGGCCACCACCCAGTGCCAGGAGGTGGGGCGGGCCAGCACCGGGCTGACCGCCTCCCCTCGGCCGGTGCCGAGCGCGGTGCCGCCGTGGATCAGGAACGGCACGTCGGAGCCCAGGTCGGCGGCGATCCCGGCCAGCTCGTCGCGGGACAGCCCGGTGCCCCAGAGCGCGTCGCAGGCGACCAGCGCGGCGGCGGCGTCGGCGCTGCCCCCGGCCAGCCCGCCCGCCAGCGGGATCTGCTTGCGCAGGTGCAGCCGGGCGTGTGGGGTCACCCCGGCGTACCCGGCGAGGGCGTGGGCCGCCCGGACGACCAGGTTGGAGTCGTCCAGGGCCAGCTCGCCGGCGCCCTCGCCCTCCATGGTGAGGGCGAGCGTGTCGCCCCGGCGGGCGGTCAGCTCGTCGTAGATGGAGATGGCGTGGTAGACGGTGTTCAGCTCGTGGTAGCCGTCGCGGCGCAGCGGCCCCACCCCGAGATGCAGGTTGACCTTGGCGGGCACCCGGACCCGCACCGGTCCGCTGGCGCCGCGCCGCCGCTGGTCGTCCTCGTCGTCCGGTCCCCAGGCCTCGGTCACGGGGCGGTGTCCCGCAGGCGCAGGCGGATGTCGAACGGCTTCTCCACGATCAGCTCCTCGGCGGCGTCGGCGGCCGGCTGGCACCGGCCGTCGACCAGGTCGTACGCGTACACGTGCGGGTGGCCCTGGGCGGGCACGGCGTCAGCCTACTGTGCGGCCGACGGGGCGGCCGGGGCCGACGCGGCGATGGCGGCGAACTGCTCGACGGAGAGCGACTCGCCGCGCGCGGCGGGGTCGACCCCGGCGGCGGCGAGCGCGGCGGCCGCCCGGTCCGCGCCGCCGGCCCAGCCGGCCAGCGCGGCGCGCAGGGTCTTGCGGCGCTGCGCGAACGCCGCGTCCACCACGGCGAAGACCCGTTCCCGCGGTACGTCGTCGCGGGGCGGCTCGCGGCGGGTGAAGGCGACCAGTCCGGAGTCGACGTTCGGCACCGGCCAGAACACGTTCGGCGGTACCTTCCCGGCGGCGCGGGCTCGGGCGTACCAGGCGAGCTTGACCGACGGAACGCCGTACACCTTGGAACCGGGGCCGGCGACGAGCCGGTCGGCGACCTCCTTCTGCACCATCACCAGGCCGTGCCGCAGGCTGGGCAGCTCGGCGAGCAGGTGCAGCACCACCGGCACGGCCACGTTGTAGGGCAGGTTCGCCACCAGCGCGGTCGGCGCCGGGTCGGCCAGGTCGGCGGCGCGTACGCGCAGCGCGTCGGCGTGGTGCACGGTGAGCCGGGCGGCGTCCGGGCCGGCGTGCCGGGCGGCGGTCTCGGGCAGCGCACCGGCCAGCGTCGGGTCGATCTCCACCGCGTGCACGTGGGCGGCGGCGGGGAGCAGGGCCAGGGTGAGCGAGCCGAGGCCGGGGCCGACCTCCAGCGCCACGTCGTCCGGGGTCAGCCCGGCGGTGGTGACGATGCGCCGCACCGTGTTCGGGTCGTGCACGAAGTTCTGGCCGAGCCTCTTGGTGGGGGCGACGCCCAGCCGGGCGGCCAGTTCCCGGATCTCCGCCGGGCCGAGGAGACCGGTCACGCCCCGTAGCCTATGCGGGCCGGCGCGGGTGTGCGGAGGGGGCCCGTGGCGGGGGACCCGCCGGGCCTCACCACCCGGCTCGGCGGCGTCGGCGCGGAGGTCACCACGGGCCGAAGACGCGGTCGCCGGTGGCGGAGATGGCGGCGCAGAGGTCGTCCAGGTCCGCGCCGGTCGTCTCGGCCAGCGACCGGACCGTCAGCGGGATCAGGTACGACGCGTTGGGCCGGCCGCGGTGCGGCATCGGGGTCAGGTACGGCGCGTCGGTCTCCACCAGGATCTGGTCGAGCGGGGTCAGCGCGGCGGCCTCGCGTAGCGCCCCGGCGCTGCCGAAGGTGACCGTGCCGGCGAAGCTGAGCAGGTAGCCGCGGCGGACACACTCGGCGGCGAAGTCGGCGTCGCCGGAGAAGCAGTGCAGCACCACGGTGTCGGGGGCGCCCTCGTCGTCGAGGATCCGCAGCACGTCGGCGTGGGCCTCGCGGTCGTGGATGACCAGCGCCTTGCCGTACCGCTTGGCGATGGCGATGTGCGCGCGGAAGCTCTCCTCCTGCACGGCCCGCCCCTCCTCCCCGGTGCGGAAGAAGTCCATTCCGGTCTCGCCGACGCCGCGTACCCGGTCGCGGGCGGCGAGCGCCTCGATCTCGCGCAGCGCCTCGTCGAGGTCGGCCAGGCGGGGCGCCTCGTTCGGGTGCAGCGCCACGGTGGCCAGCACGGCGGGGTGGGCGTCGGCGGCGTCGGCGCCCCAGCGGGACGAGGCCACGTCCACCCCGACCTGCACGAGCCGGTCCACGCCGACCGAGGCGGCGACGGCGACGGCCGCGGCGACGGGGTCGTCCGTCGTGCCCCCGCCGGGCACGCCGGCCTCGCTGACGGTGATGTCGAGGTGGGTGTGGCTGTCCAGCACGGGACGGGGCAGCGGCTCGGGGGCGGGCGGGAACTCCCCGGCCCGGCGGGCGGCGCGCTGCTTGCGGGATTCGGTGGGCTCGCTCATCGCAGGCCAGCATCACACACCGTCGGCGGCCCGCGTCGCGGGGACGCCACCGGCCGTTCACCGACTCGGCACATGCCGGGCCTAGCGTCGGCGGGGTGACCGTCACCCCTCAGACCAGCGGCAACGGCCTCAGCGTCACGTACGGGGGCGCGGTGTACCCGGCGGAGGAGATCGCCCGGGGCGCGGCGTACGAGTTGTCCAGCGCCGCCGAGGCGCCCGGCTTCGAGTGGACCCGGCCGGGCACGACCCGGCCGTGGCGCAAGTTCGTGCACGCCACCGAGGTCACCGACGTGCGTCCGGTGACGGAGCCGGTCGAGGAGCCGGAGGCGCCGCTGCTGGTGCCGCTGCACCGGGAGCGGGGCTGGTCGTACGTGCAGCAGCTCAGCCAGCAGCCGTCGGCGGCCGGTGACCCGACGCTGACGGCGGTGCGTGCCTCGGCGGTGGTCCGGCGTGGCACCCGCATGGTGAAGGTGCTCTCCGCCCGGCAGCTCGCCGGGCACGTGCGGGGCTGGCTGCCGCACGGCTTCTGCTACCGGGAGCACGACGTGGCGCACCTGCGTACCCCGGCGGCGACGACCGTGCTGCGCACCGACGGCTCGGACGGCCGCGACGGCGCGGACGTGACCTACGCGCTGCGCTGGCGGGCCGCCGACCCGGACGACTACGACGTGCCGGTCGGCGAGGCGCACCGCGGCCTGACGGCGCTGGCGCCCCGGGACCGGCTCGGCGCGGCGGTCCTCGGCACGGGGTTCGCGCCGAGCAACGGACAGCTCGTTCCGGAGTTCGTCACGCGGGACTTCGCGGACCTGCCGATGCCGGCGAACGCCACCCTGCTCGCCTACCCGGGAGACGGTTCGGAGGTGGTGCTCTACAGCTACCAGGCCGAGCAGCGCGGCTGGCTGCGGATGGTCGGCCCGCAGTGGCGGCACCTGCTCGCGGCGGTGCCGGGGCTCTCCCCCGACCAGGAGTACGTGCCGACGGGCGAGGCGCCCCGCTCCACCCGGCTGGTCGGTGGCTTCGCCGGCGGCGAGTACGAGGCGGTGGCCGACCTGCCGGGCGGGTTCCGGGTGCTGGCGATGACCCGCGCCGCCCGGTACCCGGTGGAGTGGGCGGCCCGCCGGCTGCGGCTGGCTGACTGGCGGGGCGTGCCCTGCCTGGTGCTGCGGGAGGAGACGGGCTGGCTCCGCCTGCGGCTGCGCCGACCGGATCCGGACGCGGTGGCGGAGACCGGGGCGCAGTGCCAGGAGCGGGGCGTCTACGAGGCGTGGGCGCCGTCCGCCGAGGTCGCCGAGGACCGGGTGGTGGACCTGCCGTACCGGCTCTGACCCGGCGGCATATCCGAGGACGGGTTGGGAACCCGCACGCGTCGGACCGTCACGGGACCAGGAGACGCGCATGCCGTTCATCACCGTGGGGACGGAGAACTCCGCCCCCATCGACCTGTACTACGAGGACCACGGCTCCGGTCAGCCGATCGTGCTGATCCACGGCTTCCCGTTCAACGGGGCGACCTGGGAGAAGCAGACCGGGCCGCTGCTGGCCGCCGGATACCGGACGATCACGTACGACCGGCGGGGTTTCGGCGCCTCCGCCCAACCGGCGTTCGGGTACGACTACGACACGTTCGCCGCCGACCTCGACCTGCTGATGACCGAGCTGGACCTGCGCGACGCGATCCTGGTGGGCCACTCGATGGGCACCGGCGAGGTGACCCGCTACCTGGGCGTGTACGGCTCGCAGCGGGTCGACCGGGCGGTGCTGCTGGCCCCGCTCGCGCCGTTCCTGCTGAAGACCTCCGACAACCCGGAGGGGGTCGAGAAGAGCCTCTTCCAGGGCTTCCAGCAGGCCATCGTCGACGACCGCTTCGCGTACCTCACCACCTTCTGCGAGGCGTTCTTCAACTACCAGGAGAACAGGGGCAGGCTGGTCAGCGAGGAGGCGTTCCGGGCGCACTGGGAGATCGGCTCCCGGGCCTCGGCGAAGGGCACGCACGACTGCGTGGACGCCTGGCAGACCGACTTCCGGGGCGACGTGTCCCGCATCGACGTGCCGGTGCTGATCGTGCAGGGCGACGCCGACGCGGTGCTGCCGTACCCGAAGACCGGGCAGCGGCTGCAACCGCTGCTGGCCGGCAGCCAGTTGGTCACCCTGAAGGGCGCGCCGCACGGCATCCCCTGGACGAACGCGTTCGAGGTGAACCGCAGCATCATGGACTTCATCGGCGCGCCGGCGATGGCGCGGGCCTGACCGCCCCGCCCCCGGGGCGCGGACGACGACGGGCGCGGACGACGACGGGCGCGGACGACGACGGGCGCGACCCCCTCGGGGCCGCGCCCGTCGGCACGCTCGGGATCAGCCGGCCAGGCGGGCCAGCTCCTCGTCGACGATCGACGGGTCGAGCTTGCGGAAGACCGGCTTCGGCGCGGCCAGCGCCCGGCCCACCTCCAGCGGCACGGACTCCCAGCGCGCGCCGACCGAGTAGTCGCCGGTCAGCACCGGGTACGCGGGCCCGCCGTCGAGGTCGTCGACCTCCTCGATGACCGGCATCGGGGCGTGCACCCCGGTGCCGCCGAGCAGCTCGTGCACCTTCTGCGCGGAGTGCGGCAGGAACGGGGTGAGCAGTGTGTTGGCGTCGCTGACAACCTGGAGGGCGACGTGCAGGATGGTGCCCATCCGGGGCTTGTCGGCCTCGCCCTTGAGCTTCCACGGGGCCTGCTCGGAGAGGTACTTGTTGGCCTCGGCGACCACCCGCATCGCCTCGCCGATGGCCTGCTTCTGGCGGTGCCGGGCGATCAGGTCGCCGACCGTCGCGAAGCCGGCCCGGGCGACGGCGAGCAGGGCCTCGTCGGCTTCGGTGAGCCCGGCCGGGTCGACCGGCGGGATCGCGCCGAAGTTCTTCGCCGCCATCGAGATGGAGCGGTTGACGAGGTTGCCCCAGCCGGCGACCAGCTCGTCGTTGTTGCGGCGGAGGAACTCGGCCCAGGTGAAGTCGGTGTCGTTGCTCTCCGGGCCGGCGGCGGCGATGAAGTAGCGCAGCGCGTCGGCGTCGTACCGCTCCAGGAAGTCGCGGACGTAGATGACGACCCGTCGGGAGGAGGAGAACTTGCGCCCCTCCATGGTCAGGTATTCGCTGGAGACCACCTCGGTGGGCAGGTTGAGCCGGCCCAGCTCGCCCGACTCGCCGTCGCGGTCGCCCTCGCCGGAGTAGCCGGACAGCAGCGCCGGCCAGATCACCGAGTGGAAGACGATGTTGTCCTTGCCCATGAAGTAGTAGGCGCGGGCGTCCTTGCCCTCGGCGTCGGCGGACCACCACCTGCGCCACGCCTCCGGGTCGCCGGAGCGGCGGGCCCACTCGATCGAGGCGGAGAGGTAGCCGATCACCGCGTCGAACCAGACGTAGATGCGCTTGTCGGGGCGGTCCCGCCAGCCGTCGAGCGGGATCGGCACGCCCCACTCCAGGTCGCGGGTGATGGCCCGGGGCTGGAGGTCGTCGAGCAGGTTCCGCGAGAAGCGCAGCACGTTCGGCCGCCAGCCCTCCCGGGTGTCCAGCCACTGCCGCAGCACCTCGGCCAGGGCGGGCAGGTCCAGGAAGAAGTGCTCGGTCTCGACGAACTTCGGGGTCTCCCCGTTGATCCGCGACTTGGGGTCGATCAGGTCGATGGGGTCGAGTTGGTTGCCGCAGTTGTCGCACTGGTCGCCGCGGGCGCTGTCGTAGCCGCAGATCGGGCAGGTGCCCTCGATGTAGCGGTCGGGCAGGGTCCGGCCGGTGGACGGGGAGATCGCGCCCATGGTGGTCTTCGGGACGATGTAGCCGTTGCGGTACATCCCCTCGAAAAGCTCCTGCACCACGGCGTAGTGGTTGCGGGTGGTGGTGCGGGTGAACAGGTCGTAGGAGAGCCCGAGGCCGTGCAGGTCCTCGACGATCACCCGGTTGTACCGGTCGGCCAGTTCGCGCGGGGTGACGCCGTCGGCGTCCGCCTGCACCTGGATGGGGGTGCCGTGCTCGTCGGTGCCGGACACCATGAGCACGTCGTGGCCGGCCATCCGCATGTACCGGCTGAAGACGTCGGAGGGAACGCCGAAACCGGATACGTGGCCGATGTGGCGCGGGCCGTTGGCGTACGGCCAGGCAACCGCCGCGAGAACGTGACTCATGACCAGCAAGCCTAGTGACCCGCTTCGGGTGACCGCGAACCAATAGGGCTCGCGGGTCGGCGGACCGGCCGGACCGGGTCGGCTATTTGTCCGATTTGTCGTCGACACGCGGCCTGACCTGCCCGTCTGCGTGCGGGTGGCGGGGTGCAATGAACGTCGTGACTGGCAGACGAACGGCCCGGGATCACGACGACCGGCCCTCCGGCCCGCCGGACGGCGGTACGGCGGGCGCATCGCGCGGCACCGTCGCGCCGCATCCGCGGGTGGTCCCGGCCGCCGCGCCGGCGGAGCCGCCCGCCGACCCCGCCGGGCCACCCAGCGACCCCGCCGGGTCGGTCGAGCCGGCCGCCGAGGTCGAACCCACGACCGGGGCGCCGGTCGACGCCGTGCCGCGCCGGGTCCCGGTCCGCCAGTCCCACCGCGCCCGCCCGGGACGCCCCGCCGACGGCGGTACGCCGGACGGCGACGACCCCGCCGGTACGTCCGACGACGACGCGTACTGGCCGCCGATCGAGCAGGTGCACTGGGACGGCACGCCGATCAGGGAGGTGCCGCCGCACGAGGCGCAGCGGTCGTCCCGGGACGGGGACCGGCGGGCCCGGCGCGCCCCGCGCCCGCCCGACCCGCTGCCGGGGCTGGCCGTGCTGCTGGCGTTGAGCCTGGTCGCGGCCTTCTTCGCCTGGGTCAGCGCGGGGCCGTTCTGGCTGGCGGTGGGGCACGCCACCCGGGGCACGGTGGTGATCGTCGACTGCACCGGGGGCGGGCTCGCCCAGCGCTGCCGGGGCAACTTCGCCCCCGCCGGCGAGCCGTGGATCGCGCACGGCGTACGGGTCAGCGGGGTGGCCGAGGAGCGGACCGCGACCGGCTCGACGCTGCCGGCCCGGATGACCGGCCCGGACGGCGGCACCGCGTACGCGGACGGCGGGGTGGCCGGGCACCTGCGCTGGCTGCTCGGCCTGCTGGTGGTGCTGGGCTGCTGCGCCGGGATCGCCCGGTGGACCGGGGCCACCCGGCTCGCCGACCCCCGGGCCCGCCGCTGGGCGGTCGCCGGCGCCGTGGCCGGCCCGCTGGTGATCGCCCTCGGCTTCCTCGTCGCCGCCTGGTGAGCCGCCTCGCGCGTCAGGCGTGCACGACGCCGTAGACGTCGCGCCGGCGCAGGGCGTACTCCGTGGCGACCTCGGTGATCGCGTCCCGCCGGGACAGGCCGGCGGCCTCCCGGGCGGCGACGGCGGCGCGCAGCGTGTCGTCGTCGGGCCGTTCCGGGGCGGTCTCGGGCGCGCCCGCCACGACGAGGGTGATCTCGCCGCGCGGCTCCCCCGCGGCGGCCCAGTCCGCCAGCTCGCCGAGCGGGCGGCGGACGATCTCCTCGTACGTCTTGGTCAGCTCGCGGCACAGCGCGGCGGGCCGGTCGGCGCCGAACGCGGCGGCCAGGTCGGCGAGCGCGCCGGCGATCCGGTGTGGCGCCTCGAAGAAGACCAGCGTCCGCTCCTCGGCGGCGAGCGCCCGCAGCCGGGACCGGCGGGCGCCGGGCGTACGCGGCAGGAAGCCCTCGAAGCAGAACCGGTCGCAGGGCAACCCGGACAGCGCCAGCGCGGTGGTGACGGCGCTCGGGCCGGGCGCGGCGGTGACCGGCACGCCGGCGTCCAGTGCGGCCCGGACCAGCCGGTAGCCGGGGTCGGAGACGCTCGGCATGCCGCCGTCGGTGACCAGGGCGACCACGTAGCCCGCGGTCAGCACGTCGGCCAGCTCGGGCGTGCGCCGCTCCTCGTTGCCCTCGAAGTAGGAGACGATCCGGCCCCCGACGGTGACGTCCAGGTCGCGGGCCAGGCGGGTGAGCCGGCGGGTGTCCTCGGCGGCCACCACGTCGGCGGTGGCGAGCACCTCGCGGAAGCGGGCCGAGGCGTCGGCCGGGTTGCCGAGCGGCGCGCCGAGGAGGATCAGGCGCCCGGTGTCGGACATTTCACCCACGGAACGGCTCCTTCATCGACAGGGGTGCCGGTATCGGAGACGACGGGCGCCACCGGGCACCTCCGCAGCCTACGATCGCCGGGTGACGAGTGCGTCGACAGCACAGAGCGCGGGCCAGGCGGGATCGGATCCCACGACGGGGGCGGCGGCGGAGGGGTCCTCCCCGACTCCCGGCGGCGGTGTTCCCGGCATCGTCCGGCGCCGGCTCGGGAGCGTGGAGGCCCGGCTGGACGGGCGCTCCTGGCTGGCCACCGGCGTGATCGTCGCGATCGCGGCGATCCTGCGGTTCGTCGGCCTGAGCCACCCGCCCGGTAAGATCTTCGACGAGATCTACTACGCCCGCGAGGGCTGGGCCCTGGTCGACAAGGGCGTCGAGTGGAACTACAAGGACGACGGCCCCTCGTACGTCGTCCACCCGCCGCTGGGCAAGTGGCTGATCGGGCTCGGCGAGTGGGCCTTCGGCTACTCCGACGCCGAGCACGGCATCTCGGTGCCCGGGCACCTGGTGACCACCGCGCCGGAGTTCGGCTGGCGGTTCTCGGCGGCGGTCGTCGGCACCCTGTCGGTGCTGATGCTGGTCCGCATCGGTCGGCGGATGTTCCGCTCGACCACGCTCGGCTGCGCCGCCGGCCTGCTGCTCGCGCTGGACGGCTTCCACCTGGTGCTGTCCCGCACGGCGCTGCTCGACATCTTCCTGCTGTTCTTCGTGCTGGCCACGTTCGGCGCCCTGGTGCTCGACCGGGACGCCCGGCGGCGCAGGTGGGCCCGGGCGCTGGAGGCGGGCCTCGACCCGGGCCGGCCGGGGCGGGCCGGGCGGCCGGCGGGCGGCTGGCGGAACTGGCCGTGGTGGCGGCTGGCCGCCGGCGTGCTGTTCGGCTGCGCCTGCGCGGTGAAGTGGAGCGCGCTCTACTTCCTGCCCGTGTTCGCGCTGCTGGTGATCCTCTGGGAGGTCGGGGTCCGCCGCTCCGCGGGCGCCCGGCGACCGTGGCGGGACACCGCCCTCGACGAGCTGCCCTGGCTGGTGCTGGCCGGATTGCTGATGGTGGTCACCTACGTCGCCACCTGGTCCGGCTGGCTGCTCGGCGACGACGGCTACTACCGGGTCGTCGACGGGCAGCGGTGGCCGAACGCCCCGCTGAGCGACACCCCGGTCATCGGGGCGCTGCACAACCTCGTCGAGTACCACAAGGCGGCGTACGGCTTCCACACCGGCCTGGACGACCCGCACAAGTACCAGTCGTGGCCGTGGCAGTGGCTGCTGCTGGGCCGGCCGGTCGCCTTCTACTGGTCGGGCGAGGGAGCCTGCGGCGCGCCGAGCTGCGCCTCGGAGGTCCTGCTGCTCGGCACGCCCCTGCTCTGGTGGTCGTTCCTGCCCGCCCTGGTGGCGCTGGCGTGGCTGGGCCTGGCCCGGCGGGACTGGCGGGCCGGCGCGATCCTGCTCGTCGTGGCGGCCGGTCTGCTGCCCTGGTTCTGGTTCGCGCTGGACGGCCGGACGATGTTCTCCTTCTACACCGCGCCGGCGCTGCCGTTCCTGGTACTGGCGGTGGTCTACGTGCTCGGCGCGATCGTCACCCCCGCCGGCCCGTCCGGGGGCGGCACCCTCGCGCCGCCGGACGCCGGCCAGGACCGCCGGCTCGTGGGCGGGGTGATCGCCGGGGCGTACGTCCTGTTGGTCGCGCTCTGCTCCGCGTACTTCTATCCGATCTTCGTCGGCAAGCTGCTCCCGTACGCCGAGTGGTCGGCGCGGATGTGGCTGGACGGCCGCTGGATCTGACGACGACGCGCGACCCGCCGCGGCTCCGGGCCGCGGCGGACGCACGAGAACGGGCCCGCACGCGGTGGCGTGCGGGCCCGTCGACATAGAAGCGCGCCCCGATCGCCTGCCACGGGGGAAGCGGGCGATTGGGGCGCGCATGAAGAGCTTAACCACCCCACACCACTGGCACAACGGGTCGACTTCGGTCAGATTTCCGACCTACGCGACACCGAACGGATGGTTTACATCCGGCATCTTACGGTCCGTCATCCTGCGCAAACGGTGCGGATCGGCGGCCACCCGCAGGTCGGCAGCCGACCCGGTTCCCCATCGGCCAACCCCTGACCGGCGGGCGGCGCGACCTCCGCGACCGAACCGTCCGACCCGGACATCGAGCAGGGAACCGGACCGAGACCATCGCCGGTCCGGTTCGTCCGGCCCACCGTCTCCCTCCGGGGCGCGTGTTTTATGCCCGGCCATTCGGTATCCGACCGGCTGCGTCGATCGTCACCGGCGTCGCCTCACAGGCCGTTCATCCAGATATTCACCTTCTGGAAACTCCCCCTCGCGCAACGTGGCATAACCCGACATAAACCTCTTATTGCCTCCCTACTCTCGTCCGAGTGGTCGTTTACATTCACGACGGTGGGTCACCTGCCGTCCTCGATGGACTGTCCGTCGCCGGCCGTCCCGCCGTCGCCGCCCCGGCCCTCGTCGCCGCCACCGGGCAGCGACATCGCCCGGCGCGCCGCAGCGGCGTCCGCGCCGCGGCGGGCGCCCTGACGCACCGCTCGGCCGTCGCCGCCACCGTCCTGTCCGGACCGGCGCACTCGGCCCGCGGCCCCCGGGATGTCGACGGCGCGCCCCACCCGCACGCGACCGATCGGCCCCGCCCGGCCGCCGGCGGAAGCGCCGGCTGACGGTTCGGCCGCCGGCGGAAGCGCCGGCTGACGGTTCGGCCGCCGGCGGAAGCGCCGGCTGACGGTCGACGGTTCAGCCGGCACCCGCTACGACCATTCGCTACTTCCGTGACGCCCTGCGGGCTTCACGGCAGTCTCGCTGTCCATTGCCCAAGCCCTGCATGTGGCTTCTGTCGACACCCCTGCCACCGGTCCGGTGACGACGGGGGCACAGTCGTCCGCCGCAGGGCGCCGGTTGCCCGCTCGTGATCGACGCAGGAGGTTCGCGGTTCCGTGGAACAGGTAGGTCTCACCGGTACGCCCACGTCTCCCCCGCGGCTGGAGCGTCTCCCGGACGCGGAGGCGCGCGCCGCGGTCGGCTCGCTGGTTGTCGATGCCGTGCGGAAGTCGCGGGACGAGGGCGCCGTCAGGCGCACGCGGCGCCTGCACCACGTGTTCGAGTCCGCGTGCGACCGGAACCCGTCGGCCGTCGCGCTCGAATGCGGCGGGGCGCGGTTGACCTACCGCGAGCTGGACGAGCGCGCCAACCGGTTGGCCCACCACCTGCGCGCGCTCGGTGTGGGTGACGGCTCGCGGGTGGCCATCCTGCTCCAGCGCTCCGTCGAGACGTACGTGGCGTTGCTGGGCGTGGGGAAGGCCGGTGCCGCGTTCGTGCCGATCGACCCCGAGTCCCCGGCCGACCGGGTCGCCTACATCGCCGAGGATTCCGCCGTCGACCTGACGTTGACGTCCTCGGCGCTCGCCGACCGGGTGGGCGACCGACCTGCTCTCGTCGTCGACGAGTGTGCCGCCGAACTCGCCGCCAGGCCGGCCGACCGGCCGGAACTCGGCGGCTCCCAGGACCCCAGCGCCTACGTGATCTACACCTCGGGTTCGAGCGGTCGGCCCAAGGGCGTCGAGGTCGCGCAGTCGAGCATCTGCAATTTCCTCGACGTGGTGCCCGGCGTGTACGACGTGCGTGCGACGGACCGGGTCTACCAGGGCATGACGATCGCCTTCGACTTCGCGATCGAGGAGATCTGGCCGACGTGGTCGGTCGGCGCCACGCTGGTCGCCGGCCCGAACGACTCCCGCCGCCTCGGCGCGGAGCTGGCGGACTTCCTGGACGAGGCACGCGTCACCGTCCTCTACTGCGTGCCCACCCTGCTGGCCACCATTCCGCGCGACCTGCCCCGGATCCGCAACCTGCTCGTCGGCGGGGAGGCCTGCCCGGGGCAGTTGGTCGACCGGTGGAGCCGGCCCGGCCGGCGGATCCTCAACACCTACGGGCCGACCGAGGCCACGGTCACCGCGACCTGGGGAGAGCTGCTTCCCGGACGCCCGGTCACCATCGGGCGGCCCCTGCCGACCTACTCCGTGGTGCTGCTGGACGAGCAGCGGCAGCCGGTCGCCGACGGCGAGGTGGGTGAGATCTGCATCGGCGGCCCGGGGGTGGCGCGCGGGTACGTGGGGCGCCCGGACCTGACCGCCGACCGGTTCATCGCGCATGCCCTGGCGCCGCCCGGTGGTCGGCTGTACCGCACCGGGGACCTCGGTCGGATCACCGGGGAGGGCGAGATCGAGTACCTGGGCCGGGCGGACTCCGAGGTCAAGATCCGTGGCCACCGGGTGGACCTCGGCGAGATCGAGAGCGTGCTGCTGGAGGACCCGGGGGTGGCCGAGGCCGTCGCGGCCCTGGTCCCGGTCGCCGACGGCCCGGACGCCCCCCACGAGCTGGCCGCCTACCTCGTCGCGCACGACAGCGACGAGGGCGGGCGCGAGGAACTGGTCGCCCGGCTGTGCCAGACGCTGCAGACCCGGCTGCCCGGTTACATGGTGCCCTCCTTCCTGGATGTCGTCTCCGCGCTGCCGACCATGCCCAGCGGAAAGGTCGACCGGAAGCGGTTGCCCCCGCCGAACCGCCGGCTCACCCTCGCCACCGGCCCGGTCGTGGCCGCCGCGAGCGAGCTGGAGGAGCAGGTGCGTGCGGCGTGGGCGGAGGCGTTCGGCATCGAGTCCGAGGCGCTGTCGGTCGAGGCGGACTTCTTCGCCGACCTCGGGGGGCATTCGCTGCTCGCGGCGCGGGTGGTGTCGCTGCTGCGCGCCCGCAAGGTCGGCGCGAGTCCGGCGGTCCGCGACCTGTACGCCCACCCGACCGTACGAGGCATGGCCGCTCATCTCGGCGCCGCCGATCGGGCCGGCGCGCCCAGCGCCGCGCCCCGTCCCGCCCCACTGCGGCACAGCAGCCGGCGGATCGCGCTGGCCGGGTCCGGCCAGGCGGCGGTTATCTACCTGCTGCTGCTGGCGGTCACGCTCCCCGTCTCCTACGTCTACACCCGCAACGACGGTTTCGTGTCCGTCCGCGTCCTCGTGGAGCTGATGGTCGCGGTCCTGCTCAGCTACCTCGGCGTGCGGTGGGTGCTGCCGGTGCTGCTGGCCCGGCCATTGGCCGCGCGCATCCGGCCCGGCCGCTACCGCCTGTGGGGACCCACGTACGTCCGGCTCTGGGCGTTGAACACGCTGCTTGCTGTCGGGCCGCTGCCCGTGCTCAGCGGTTCTCCGCTGATGGCGACCTACCTGCGGCTGCTCGGTGCCCGGATCGGCCGCCGGACCACGATCGCGACCAGCGCGATCAGCCTGCCGACCCTGATCTCCATCGGGCCGGACGCCGCGGTCGGATACGGCGTCTCGCTGCGGCCGTGGCGGGCGGAGGACGGCTGGGTCGTCGTCGGGCCGGTCACGATCGGGGCGAACGCCTTCGTCGGCGCGAACGCGGTCCTCGAGCCCGGCGCCTCGGTCGGGGAGGACGCCGGCCTCGGCGAACAGTCCGTCCTCGTCCACGGGGAGACGGTGCCGCCCGGGGCACGTTGGGCGGGCTCGCCGCCGGCACCGACCCCACGGCTCGCTCCCACCGCGGAATCCCTGCTCAGCTACCGCCGCCTGCGGCGTGGCTGGCGCCCGCACCACATCGCCGCCGCACTGGTCGGCGCGATCGGACTGGAACTCATGGCGATCGCGATGGTCCTGCCCAGCGTGGCGCTGGTGTGGTGGGTGCTGCTGACCCGGGGCCTGCTCGCCGGCCTGGTCGCGACCATCCCGGCCGGAGTCGTCTACGTGCTCACCGTCTGCGCGCTGGTCGCCGCCGGCAAGCGTCTCGTGCTGCCGCGGGTGCCGGTCGGCGTCCACCACCGCGTCCACTCGATGCTCGGCGTACGCAAGTGGATCGCCGACAAGCTGCTCGAGTGCAGCCTGATGTTCACCAACTCGCTCTACGCGACCCTCTACACCGGGCCGTGGCTGCGACTGCTCGGTGCCCGGGTCGGCCGCGGCGCCGAGGTCTCCACCGCCGCACACCTGGACCCGGACCTGCTCACCCTGGGATCGGAGAGCTTCGTCGCCGACATGGCCAGCCTCGGCGCCGCGACGTTCGCCAACGGCCGGATGGCGTTCCTGCCCACCACGGTCGGTGACCGAGCCTTCGTCGGCAACGCCGCGTTCGTACCGGCCGGCACGGTGCTGGGCGAGGGGTCCCTGATCGGCGTCGGCACGCTCCCGCCCGACGACGGCGTCCCGGAGGGGACGTCCTGGTTGGGCTCACCGGCGATGCACCTACCGGCGCGCCAGAGCAGCGGCTCCTTCTCCGAGGAGGTGACGTACCGCCCGCCGCGCCCCGTGGTGGCCCGCCGGCTGTTCGTCGAGTTCTTCCGCGCGACCCTGCCCGTGTCGGTGCTCGGCGCCAGCTTCTACCTCTACCTCCTGGCGCTGTCCCAGCTCGCCAACGGCCGGGACCTGCTCGTGCCCGCGCTGGTGTCGCCCTTCGTCGCGATGACCTCGAGCGTCGCCGTCATCGCCTTCTGCGCGGCGACCAAGCGCAACGTCGTCGGCACCTACCGGCCCCGGGTGGAACCGCTGTGGAGCGGCTTCGTCCGGCGCACCGAGTTCGTCACCGGCCTCTACGAGGCCGCGGCGGTCCCCGCCGGCATCGGGCTCCTGGTCGGCACGCCGTTCCTGCCGCCGGTGCTGCGCTGGTTCGGGGTCCGCGTCGGCCGACGCACCTGGATCGGCACGACGTACATCACCGAGTTCGACCTGGTCGAGATCGGCGACGACGCGACCGTGGGCACCGAGGTGTCGCTGCAGACCCACCTGTTCGAGGACCGGGTGATGAAGATGTCCGTCGTCACGGTCGGTGCCGGCGCCACGATCGGCACCCGCGCGATCGTGCTCTACGACGCGGTCGTGGGCGACGACGTCATGTTGGGCTCCCTCTCGCTGCTGATGAAGGGCGAGCACCTGGTCCGCGGGACCCGGTGGCGCGGGATCCCCGCCCAGGGCGTGCTCGCCCGCGACACCACCAGACCGCAGGCGGCCTGATGCCGCGCCGTACGGCTGCGGCTCGCACCGGGCGGCGGCCCGATCCGTCCACCATCCACTCACCGAGAGGAAAGCACGATCGATGAACAAGGCACTGCTGGTTTCCGACGCGGTCCACTTCCGGGTCGACTACGAGATCAACCCGTACATGCACACCGAGATCCAGCCCGACCACGCGGTGGCGATCCTCGAACACGAGCGCATCGTCGCCGCGCACCGGGCGGCGGGCCGCCGCATCGAGTACGTGACGTCGGCGCCGGAGTGCCCGGACATGGTCTTCACCGCGAACGCCGCGCTGGTACGGGGCCGCCGGGCCGTGCTGGGAGCACCGCCACCCGAGCGCAAGGCGGAGCTGCCGTACTTCCAGGAGTGGCTGATCAACCACGACTTCGACGTGCTGGAGGCGCCGTACCCGTTCAGCGGGCAGGGCGACGCCCTGGCCTGCGGCGACCTGCTGCTCGCCGGCTACGGCCAGCGGACCGACCGACGGATGCACGCCGTGCTCGCGCGTGAGCTGGGCTACGAGATCGTGCCACTGCGGACGGTGAGCCAGCAGTGGTACGACCTCGACTTGGCGGTCGGGGTGGTCGAGCCGGGGCGCACGCTGGCCTACTGCCCGGAGGCCCTCGACGAGCCGAGCCGCCAGCGGCTGCAGGGCCTCGGCATGGACCTGATCGAGGTCCGCGTCGAGGAGGCGGCGCGCTTCGCGCTGAACCTGATCAGCGACGGCACGACCGTGACCATGACCAGGGGGGCACCGCGGCTGGCGGCCGCGCTGCGTGAGCGCGGCCTGCGGGTCGTCGAACTCGACACGACCGAGCTCGCCAAGGGCGGGGGTGGGGTCCGCTGCACCGCGCTGACCCTCGACAACCCGCTGCCGGCGGGGTCGTGATGGCGATGGGGAAGGTGGGCCGGTTGCTCGCCGCCGGGCGGGCCCTCGCCGGCCGTGGCCGGACGGTCCGCTCGCCGCTGCCCGGGTTGCCGGAGCCGCCGGTGGCGCTGATCGCGGAGCCGCCGGTGGCGCTGATCGCGGAGCCGCCGGTGGCGCTGGTCTACCGGGGGCCGGCGACGCTGCCCGGGTGCCCGGAGGCGGTGGCGGCGCTGCTCAAGTCCAGCCGTTGGGGCTTCGACGTCCGGTACGTCGGGCCGGACGAGGACCTGCCGCTGACCCGGCGGACCCTGGCCGGGGCGACGCTCTACGCCCAGCCCGGTGGCGGCACCCTCCGACGCGGCTACCGCCACCTGAGGCGCCACCGCGACGACGTCAGGCAGTTCGTCCGCTCCGGCGGCAACTACCTCGGCATCTGCCTCGGCGGCTACCTCGCGGGGGCCACCCCCGGCTTCGACCTCCTGCCCGGGGACACCGACCAGTACATCGCCTCGTCCGCCGCCACCGTCGACTCGGCGGAGAGCACCGTCGTCCGGGTCTCCTGGCGCGGCCGGCGGCGGACGCTCTTCTTCCAGGACGGCCCGTACTTCTGGCTGCGCCCGGAGGCCGCGGCCGACGTCCTCGCGACCTACCCGAACGGCGCCGTCGCCGCGATGGTCGCCCCCTTCGGCGCGGGCCGGGTCGCAGTCGTCGGCCCCCACCCCGAAGCCACCGACGACTGGTACGTCGACGCCGGGTTGCCGATCGCCGACCGGCTCGGCACGGATCTCGGCTGCGACCTGATCGACACCGTGATGAGGCCATGACACTGACCGCTCACCTCAGCCGCGCCGCCCTGGACCGGGCCGGCGACCATCCGCCCGCGACGGGTGACGTGTCGGTCGGGCGCTCCCGGCTGCTCGGCGTGGACGCCGCGCGTGGCGTCGCCCTGTTCGGGATGATCGCCGTGCATTCGCTCTACGACTCCGACGCGCTGGGCCGGCCGACCTGGTCGTTCACGATCTTCGGCGGTCGGGCGGCCGCCCTGTTCGCCGTGCTGGCCGGGGTCGGTATCGCGTTCATGACCGGCCGACGGCGGGTCCGCCTGACCGAAGGCGCGGGTCCGGTGGCGGCGCTCGGCATCCGGGCCCTGGCCATCGGCGCGATCGGGTTGGCGCTGGGCTACGCCGACGCGTCCCTGGCGTCGGTGATCCTGCCCTTCTACGCGGTGATGTTCGTGCTGGCCATCCCGCTGGTGTTCCTGCCGACCTGGTTGGTGGCGTTCACCGGCCTCGCCGTGGCCGGCGGCGGTCCCGTGCTCCGCCAGCTCCTGCTGCCGCGGCTGCCGGCACCGACCTATGACAACCCGGCGTTCGCGCACCTCGTCGACGATCCCGGCGTGCTGCTCACCGAGCTGTCGATCACCGGGGAGTTCCCTGCGGTGATCTGGCTGGCGTACCTCTGCGCCGGGCTGGTGGTCGGGCGGTTGACCCTCACCCGGGTCGCGGTGATCGTCGGCCTGCTCTACACCGGAGTCGCGCTCGCCGCGGCGGCGCCGGTGGCGTCGTGGATCCTGCTGAACCGGTACGAGGGTTTGCACCAGATCTGGCTCACGCAGCCGAGGAGCGGGTTGACCGAGGCCGAGACGGCGGAACTCCTCCTGTTCGGCGGGGACGGCCGCACGCCCACCTCGACGTGGTGGTGGCTCGCGGTCGACGCGCCGCACACCAGCACCCCGCTCGATCTGCTCGGCACGATCGGGAGCGCGGTCGCCGTGCTCGCCGCCATGCTGTTCCTCGGCCACGTGGCACGGCGGGCGGCCGCCGTCCTGCTGGTGCCTCTGGCCGCGGCCGGCAGCATGACGCTGACGCTCTACACCGCGCACATCGTGTTCATCAACTCCGAACTCGACTCGTTCGAGCCCATGGCCGGATACCTCGCGCAGGTCGTGGCCATCGTGCTGGTCGGGACGGCGTGGTGGGCCACCGCGGGCCGTGGCCCGCTGGAAGGGCTCGTGACGCTGCTCTCGCGCGGCGCCGGTCGACTGGCAACCCGGCCGGGCCGGGCATCGCGCGGTCGGGCCGGCATGGGGATGTACGCACGGCCGGCGCCGCACCCCGCCGACCGGCACGCGGCCACCTGGCGCGGCTGAACGGCAGCGGTGCGACATGGGACGGACCATGTGGGGCCTGCCGCGCGGCGAGACACGACGGATCAACCGGCGGCGCCTCGTCGTCGGTGCCGGCGCCGCCGGCACCCTGGCCGCCCTCGGGCTGGCCGGGGTGTCGGCGGTCACCGGGGACGGCGATCGGCCGCTGGCGCTGGTCTACCGGGGGCCGGCCGCCTGTTCCGGCTGCGCCGAGGCCGTGGCCGCTCTCCTGCGCAGCGCGCCGGGCGGGTTCCGCACCGAATACTGCGGCCCGGACGAGCAGCGGCCGATCTCGCGGAGCACGCTGACCGAGGCGGTGGTATACGCCCAGCCCGGCGGCGGCAACGTCGGCCCGGCCTGGCGCAGGCTGCGTGACCACGCCGAGGAGATCCGTGACTTCGTCCGCGACGGCGGCCACTACCTCGGTTTCTGCCTGGGGGCGTACCTCGCCGCCGCCCAGCCCGGCTTCGGCCTGCTCGACGGGAAGGTCGGCCAGTACATCAGGACCGCCGGGGCGAGCGTCGACAGCGTCGACGACGCGGTGGTCCCCGTCCGGTGGCGCGGCCGGTCCCGGCACATGTTCTTCCAGGACGGGCCGACGTTCACCCTGCGACCCGGGGCGCCGGGCATCGTGCTCGCCACCTACGACAACGGCACGCCCGCCGCGGTCGTCACCGCGTTCGGCGCCGGGCGGGTCGGACTCGTGGGACCGCACCCCGAGGCCGACCGGTCGTGGTACGCCGACGCCGAGCTGACCAACCCGGACGGCATCCGCCTCGACCTGGGCCATGACCTGGTCCAGAGCACGGTGGGCGGGTGGGTCCCGGCGTCCGGCGGGAGCTGATCGACCGGCGCGTCCGTCACTCGCGCCGGTGCTGCCGGGGCAGCCAGCCGATGAACCGGTCCTGGAGGGTGGTCCCGGGGGCCGGCGTCAGGTCCTGGGCGGCGGCCGCGAGGCAGGAGCCCAGGTAGACGCTGAGCATGGCGCGGTCGACCCGGTACTCCTCCAGCAACCGGGCGCGCTTGGCGGCGCACGGCCAGTCGGCGCCGCAGGTGCCGCAGGTCCAGCCCGGCGTCAGCGGCGCATGGTCGTCCATGGGGGACGGTGGACCTTCCACCCCATCGGTCATCGCACTCCCTCTCCGGTTCACGTGGCGGGTCCACCCCCGACGGACCACGGTCGACAATGGATGAGAGTCGTCCCCCCTGCGACGCCCCAACAGCGCCACGGAACGCTGCGGCGTTACGCCGTTGCGGTACGTTCACCAACCATGGCCATCACGACGCTGACCGTGGACCAGGTGCTGGCCTGGCGGGCCGGCCGGCATCTGCTGCACCGGCCGGCGGGCGTGGACCCCGTCGACGTGGTCGGCCGGCTGGTCGGCGTGCAGGCGCAGGTCGCCTCCGCCGCCGAGCAGGCCGTCGCCGCCCGACAGGCCGACCCCCGGCCCGGGGCGGTCGCGGCCGCGCTCGCGCGGCGTCGGCTGCTGCGCACCTGGGCGATGCGCGGCACCCTGCACGTGCTGCGCGTCGAGGACGCGCCCGCCTGCCTCTCCCTGCTGGCCGCCGGCCGGTTCTGGGAGAAGGGCTCGTGGCAGCGCGCCTTCGTGACCGTGGACCGGCTCGCGGCGATCGCCGAGGCGGCCGCCGCCGCGCTGGACGGCCGGACGCTGACCCGGGAGCAACTCACCGCGGAGATCGTGGAGCGCACCGGCGACCGGACGGTCGCCGCGCACCTCGACTCCGGGTGGGGGGCCGTGCTCAAGCCACTGGCCTGGCAGGGCCTGCTGGTGCAGGGGCCGGCCGAGGCCAACCGGGTCACCTTCACCCGGCCGGAGACGATGCTGCCCGACTGGCCCGGCCTGCCCGACCCGGCGGAGGCCGCGTCCCGGGTGGTGCCGGCCTGGCTCGGCGCGTACGGGCCGGCGAGCGCGGAGACCTTCGACCAGTGGCTGAGCCGGGGCGGCTCGAAGCGGGCGGCGCTGCGCGGCTGGTTCGCCCGCCTCGTCGACGCGGGCGAGCTGGTGCCGGTGACCGTCGACGAGCGGCCCGCGTACGCCCGGGCCGTCGACGTGGACGAGATCGCCGCCGCCCGCCCCGACGACGCCGTACGCCTGCTGCCCGCCTTCGACCAGTGGGTGCTCGGGCCCGGCACGAAGGACACCACGATCATCCCCGCCGACCGGCGCGCCTCGGTCAGCCGGGCCGCCGGGTGGATCTCGCCGGTGGTGGTGCACCGGGGGCGGATCGTGGGCACCTGGGAGGCCCGCGACGGCGAGCCGGTGGTGGACCTGTGGCCGGAGTCGCCGCCGGTGCCGACCGGCGGGCTCGACGCCGAGCGGGCGCGCGTGCGGGCGTACCTCTCGGGGGGCGACGATGCGTGACCTGCTGCCGCCGTCGGTGGCGGTGGCGGTGGCCGGGCCGGCGGACTGGACGGGCGAGCTGCTGCCGGCCGAGCGGGCGTGCCTCAGCGCGCGAGCGGTGGAGAGCCGTCGGCGCGACTTCACCGCCGGGCGGGTGTGCGCCCGCCGGGCGATGGCGGCGCTCGGCGTGCCCGCGGCCCCGGTGCCGGCGGCGGCCGACCGGTCGCCGGTCTGGCCGGCGGGCGTGGTCGGCGCCATCACCCACACCCGCGACTACTGCGCGGCCGCCGTGGCCCGCGGCGCCGAGATCCGGTCGATCGGCATCGACGCCGAGCGGCACAAGGAGCTCAACGCGGGCGTACGCCGACTGATCTGCCTGCCCGAGGAGGAGGAGCGGTGCGCCCGCCTGCCGGCGGGGATCTCCTGGCCGGCGGTGGTGTTCAGCGCGAAGGAGACCGTCTACAAGGTGTGGCACCCCGTGGTCGGCACCTGGCTGGACTTCCACGACGCGCTGGTGGAGCTCGACCCGGACGCCGGCACGTTCACCGCCCGCATCACGCCGGCCCGGACCGACGCCGCCCCGGTGGCCGACCCGCCGGCCCTGGTCGCCGGCCGGTTCAGCGTCGACGACGCCCTGGTGCGCACCGCCGCCGTGCTGCTGCCCCGCTGACCCGACCCGCCACGGGCTTCCTGGCCCCTTCGACCCGAACGGGACCCGTTCAGGGGACGACGCCGGGCCGCCGGAGACGCGAGGATGTTCCGTTGTCCGCGCACGGTAGCGTCACCCGCGTTTGCCGTCGTCGTCAGGTGCCTAGGAGTACGGTGAGTCACCCCCAGCCCCCATACGGGCCTCAGGATCCCTACCAGCCGAGCCCGGAGCCGCAGCCGTACCCGCCGGCACCGACGCCGCAGTTCCCCACCGGCCAGGGCGGCTATGCGCCCCAGCCGCCGGTCTCCGGCGGCCCGCAGCCCGCGGGCGACCCGTGGGCCCCGCTCCCGCCCGTGCCGCAGCAGCCGACCAACGACCCGTGGGCCGCGCCCCAGCCGCCGGTCTCCGGCGCGCCGCAGCCGCCGGTGTCCGGGGGCCCGGGCGAGCCGTGGGCGGCACCGCATCAGCCGACGTCCGGGATGCCGCAGCCGCCGGTCTCCGGCACGCCGTACCCGCAGGTGACGTCCGGCGCGCCCGGCTACCCGCTCGGCCCGCCGCAGCCGGTCGCCCCGCCGAACAACAAGAAGAAGACGGTCCTGATCATCGCGATCGTGGCGGTCGTGCTGACCCTGCTCTGCTGCGTCGGCGGCATCGCGGCGGTCGTCGCCGGCGCCGACAAGGCGGCGGACGACCTGGAGAAGGCCCTGCCCACCCCGGCGACCACCAACGTGGCGCCGGGCGGCGCGCCCGCCAGCAGCGCCGCCCCGGGCGAGGACGACGAGACCTACAACATGAAGCCCGGCGACACGCTGGTCCTCTCCGACGAGGAAGGGACGGTCGAGGTCACGGTCACCCGGTTCACCACCGCCACCAAGGGCTGCCGCGAGTACGCTCCGGACCCCGACAAGGGCATGTACCTGATCGCCCACGTCACCGCCACGGTGACCAAGGGCAAGGGCTCGATCAACCCGTTCTACTTCGAGTGGGTGGCCAGCGACGGCACCACGACCAACGGGCTGGCGAGCGCGCTCTCCGGCTGCGGCGACACGTTGAGCTCCGGCAACAACCTGCGCGAGGGCAGCAAGCGTGCGGGCACCGTGGTGTTCGACGTCCGCGACAAGAACGGCGCGCTGGAGTACAAGCACAAGTTCGAGAGCGCCGGCTCCTGGAAGCCGTAGTCCGCGCCTGGTGACGGGAGGCCGGTCCTTTCGGGCCGGCCTCCCGTGCTGTCACCGACCCTCCCCTCCCCCGGGCCGGCGCCTGGTCACCGGCCCTGCTCCAGCAGGTCGGCCACCGTGATCAGCGGGGTCACCAGGGACGGCACCAGGGCGGGGTCCTCCAGCCGGCCGCGCCGGTAGGTGATCAGCTCGGTGCCGCGCACGCTCCAGGCCGGCACCGCCCCCGCCAGGTGCGCGCCGATCAGGGTCGGCCCGACCAGGGCCTGCTGCCCCGGGGCCGCCGCGCCCACCCGCCACTGCCGGTCGAACTCCTCGTGCCCGGTGGCGTAGCTGTCGCTGCCGAACAGCGCGCGTCCCAGCTTCGAGAACACGTGGCGCGGCGCGACCGCCAGCGCCGGGAACTGCCGCCGCAGCCACACCGAACAGACGACGTACGTGTGGGTCTGCGAGTTGGTGGTCTGGTTGCCGTCCGCGCCGGTCGAGGTGTGCGTCTCCGTGTACGCGTACTCGGCCACCCCCACCGGGCGGCCGTGCAGCATCCCGGTCAGCAGGAACCGCACGCCCCGTCGGCTCCGGCCCGGCACCCGGTCGGTCCAGGCGACCTGGGGATGCTCGGCGTACGTCCAGCCGTACCGGGCGGCCCACTGCCGCCACCGGTCCCGCCGTTCCCGCTCCTGCCGGTGGGCCGTCACGACCAGCGCGACGAGCCCCACCACGAGGAGGACGGCGAGCGCCCCGCAGCCACCCATCCAGAACACGGTCGTCAATCGGTCCACGGGCGGCAGCGTAGTGACCGACCGCACGCCCGCCGGCCCTCGGAACGCCTTACGGGGTTCCGCCGACGGCACGCCGCCCCTCCGTCACCCAGCGTCGTGCCGACCCCTGCCGACCACCGATCGCACCCCAGACATCCACAGGGCTCGTTGATCCACCGTCCGGCGTGCGGTTCAGTTTCCACCGGCACCGTCAACGACGACGAGGCTGAATCTCTGCTGCCCGTTAGAGGGAGAGATCCACGGTGAACAGAATGACGACGGTGCTGCGCCGGATCGGCGCGACCGTGAGCGCGCTGCTGATGGTTGCCGGTGCCACGGTCGTGGGGGCCACGCCGGCCTCGGCCGCGAACTACTACTACGAGCTGCCGTACCCGGCGGGCGAGGCCTACCGGGTCACCCAGGGGCCGGAGGGCACGTACTCGCACGTCGGCGCGTACAACGAGTACGCCTGGGACTTCGGCCTGCCGGCGAACTACGAGGTCTCCGCCTCGCAGGGCGGCACCATCATCTACTCGAACTGGTCGCCGTACTGGCAGAACGGCATCGAGGTGATCATCCGGCACTCGAACGGTCAGTGCACCCACTACGCGCACCTGAACCGGGCCATCTACAACGCCGGCACCTGGGTCCCGCAGGGGCGGGTCATCGGCTGGTCGGGCAGCACCGGCGCGTCCAGCGGACCGCACCTGCACTTCCAGGTGATCAACTGCTACAACCGGGTGGGCATCCCCGCCACGCTCCAGGGCTGGACGCCGTGGACGGGCACCTATCCGGTCAGCGTGAACTACTACGCCTGACGCCCACGCCCCTCGCCGGTCTAGCGCTGCCGTGACGGCACGACGACGAGCACGCGGTGGGGCCCTGGTGGGGATGCGGCGCGTGGCCGGGTGGGCGCGCGCCGCATCCCCGTACGGTCCCTGCGGCCTCGCGGTGGCCGGCGGGTCCCTCTCCTCGATCGCACCCTGGCGGCGGCTGGACCGCCGACCTGCCGCGCCGTGTGCCCGGGTTTCCGATCAGGGGTTTCACCCCCCGGAGAGGCGGGGACGCGAGTCCGGCGGGGCGAAAGCGCCCCGGTGCGGACGGCAGGGAGGCGACATGAGCCTGGAGAGGGCGAAGGACAAGGTCGAGCGGGTGGCCGGCGCCGCCAGGGCACGTATGGGCGACATGACCCAGGACGAACGGTCACAGGCGGAGCGGGTGGCGAAGCGGGACGAGATCCGGGGCAGACAGCCCGGCGAACACGTCCAGGAGGACGCGCGGGACGCGCGGGACAGCTTCACGACCTGACCCGGCCCGTCGCCCGCCCCCGGCCCACGCGCCGGGGGCGGTGCTCCACGTCGCGGGCTATCCGGAGAAGTCGCGTCGCGGGTCGAAGAGCCCGATGGGGTGCGCGGTCGCGCCGCTCGTCGCCAGGTCGGCGAGGATCTCCCCGACGACCGGGACGAACTTGAAGCCGTGGCCGGAGAATCCGCACGCGACGGTGACCTGCGGGTGCCGCGGGTGTGTCGCGATCACGAAGTGCTGGTCCGGCGTGTTCGTGTACATGCAGGTCGCGGCGCGCAGGAACCGGCCCGGAAGCGTCGGCAGGACGCCGGCGAGATGCTGTCGCATGTCCTGGACCTCCTTCGGGTGCACCTGCCGGTCGATGGTCTCCGGAGTGCAGACCTCACCGCCGAGGAAGAACGCCACCTTGGCGCCGCCGTCGGGCCCGTCGATGGCCGGGAAGCCGTAGACGTGCGTGCCGGCGGCGTCCTCGTGGATGTAGATGGGATGCCGCTCGGGCTCGAAGGGGCCGACCCCGGTCTCCGGCTGGAACCAGTACATGACCTGCCGCTCGACGGTCAACGGCACACCGAGGTCGGCGAGGAGTTCGGGCGCCCAGGCCCCGGGGCAGACGACGAGCCGGTCGGCGGCGTAGGAACCATTTTCGGTCGTCACGCGTACGCCGCCCTCGGGCAGCGCCTGCCAGCGCGCCACCGGCTCGCCGTAGCGCAGGTCGGCGCCGTGCCGGGCCGCGAGGTCGAGGTGAGCGGCGACGGTCGCCTCGGGGCGGACGAAGCCCGCGTTGGCCTCGTACAGCGCCAACTCGTCGTCCCGGGGGCTGAACGTCGGGAAGCGGCGGCGCAGCTCACCCGCGTCGAGGATCTCGTGCGGCAGGCCCCACTCGCGCGACGCGCGCAGGCTGCCGGCGAAGGCGAGGCTCTCCGGCCGGCCGACGAACAGCCCGCCGGTGAGCGAGACGATCTCCCGTCCGGCGTCGCGTTCCAGCTTCTCCCACAGCTCGTACGCGCGGAGCAGGAGCGGCACGTAGGCCGGGTCCTCGAAGTACGACTGCCGGATGATCCGCGAGCCGCCGTGGCTGGACCCCCGGTCGTGCGCCGGCCCGAACCTCTCCAGTCCCAGCACGCGCTGCCCCCGGGCGGCCAGGTGGTAGGCGGCGCTGCTGCCCATCCCACCGAGCCCCACGACGATGACGTCGTAGACCGACATATCCCACTTCCTCACAATTTCGGGCATGATCGGCAAACGGCGCATTGCCTGGCCCGCCGCTACCGTACAGAACCCAATGAGCCGCCTCCCACCCGGGAAAACGGGCCTTGAGCTGGGCGAAGCCGAGGCGTGGAGTACCAGCGGAACCAATCGACTGTGACGGATAGCCAGCCTCCGGCGCTGGATCACGGGGCGGGCACGGAGGCCCGCTCCGGCCGGACTCACGCCGGCCGATTCCTGTCACAGACGAGGATCTGATGCGTCCCACTCCCCATCCGACCCGCCGTAGCCGGCTCGCCGCGGCGTCCGGCCTCGCCGCGCTGCTCTCGCTCGCGGCCGCGACGCTCCCGGCCGCGCCGGCCGGCGCCGCGCCGTCCCGGGCGGACCTGACGGTCACCGCCACCGCCATCGCCCCCCGCGACCAGGTCGTCGACGTCGGCGGTGGGGTGACCGTCGAGGTCCAGGTCCGCAACGCCGGCACCCGGTCCGCGTCGGACGTCACCCTGACCTACGGCCTGCCGGACGGCGCGTACTTCACCGACGGCAACGGCGCCCCCCAGGGCTGGACCTGCGACTTCGGCCCGGCTGCCAGCTGCACATACGAAGCGCTGGCCGCGGGGGCGAGCGCACCGTCACTGCGGTTCCACTTCTACTTCCCGCCCGCGCCGGCGGGCACCGTCTCGGCCGTCACCGCGACCGCGAAGACCACCAGCCCCGAACTCTCCACCAGCAACAACACGGGCAGCGCCCCGATCACGTACGTGCGAGGGGTGACCGACCTGGAGGTCATCGCGACCCAGGCCGAACCCGCCCAACCGATCGTGGGCGACACCGTCAACGTCAGCGTGCAGGTGCACAACACCGGGAACATGACGGCGGAACAGGTCCACGTCCTGGTGCCGCTGCCCGCCGGCGTCACCCGCGTCAGTGAGGACTACAACAGCCCCTGGTACTGCGAATTCGGCGACACCCTCGTCGCCGGCCAGCCCGGCTGGGACTGCGTGAACTACCAGATGGTGAACGGGTGGACGGACGAGCCGCTGGACCTGTCGGCCACCATCGCCACCGCCGCCCCGGGCGACGTGGTGACCTTCACCGCCAAGGCGACCACCACCTCCCCGGAGGACGACCTCGCCGACAACACCGGCCAGGTCTCCGTCACGGTGGCCGAGCCGGGGACGGTACGCGGCACGGTCTGGCTGGACGCCGACCGGGACGGGGTACGCGACGCCGAGGAGACCGGCGTGACCGGCGGCCAACTGTCGGTCTGGGTACAGGACGACCAGACCGGCCAGACGTCCGTACGGGCCACCGTGGCCGCGGACGGCACCTGGACGGCGCTGTTCCGCCCCGGCGGGGTGGTCGCCAGCTTCACCATCCAGGCGCCGTACTGCTTCGCCGACTCGACCGACGGCGATCTGGCGATGTACCACAACTACTCGTACGGCGGCGGCACCGCCGCCAGCAACCCGGCGACCCTGGCTCCGGCCGGCGAGGTGGTCATCGACGCCGCCGTGGTCCGCTGCTGACCGACTGATCCTCGAACCCGGGGCCGGCCCTCCCGCCGCCCGGGACCCGGCCCCCGCCCGCGTCGACCTGTCGCCGGGCGGGGGCCGGCACCCAGGTCTCGTCACTTGGTTTCGTCACACCCATCAGGCAAGCTGGGCCGCTACTGATCAAGGCCAGTGCGGCATCGGCCTGGCGAACCTGGAGGAAACCGTGACAGTCACCGCCGATGATCTCGACGCAGCATTGTCCAGCGTTGTTGCCACCCTACGACCAGCGACCGGCCTGGACTGGTCTGCGCGGGCGGGCAGCCTGGAGTGGGACTGCTGGCACACCGCCGAGCACATCGGTGATTGCCTGATGTCGTTCGCGGGCCAACTCGTGGCCCGGCCGGAGAAGCGGTTCGTACGCTTCGTGGCAAACGCCGACCAGGACGCCTCCTCAGAAGAGGTGCTGGAGTTCGCCGAGGCGGGTGGCCGGATCCTGGCAGCCACGATACGCACATCCGGACCGGACACCCGGGCCTACCACCCCAGCGGTCAGGCCGACCCGGAGGGCTTCGCCGCCATGGGGTGCGTGGAGACGTTGCTGCACGGCGATGACATCGCCCAGGGCCTGGGTCTCGCCATCGATCCCCCGCGCGAGGTGTGCACCCGGGTACTCGCTCGCCTGTTTCCTGAGGCGGCGCAGGAACTGGCCGCCGTCGACCCGTGGGCGGCGCTGCGGTGGTCCACCGGCCGGATCGAGCTGCCGGGGCACCCGCAACTGAAGGAATGGAGCTGGCGGAGCGCCCCGCTGCTGCCGGCCTAGCTCGCGATCAGGTCCTCGGCGCCTCGAAGCGCAACTGGGCCTCGCAGTTCACGCTGGGGCTCGTCGGCAGCACTGCTGGAGTTCTGGCACTATCGGCGGATGCTCGGGAGGGAAAGACCGGTGGTGGTCGCCGTGTGCGGGTCCCCGGGAGCAGGAAAGACCACCATTGCCTCGGCAACGGCGCGCCGCCTCGGCCTGCCGCTCCTGACCCGGGACGAGATCAAGAACGGCCTCGGGCTGTCGGCCGCCTCCGCCGCACAGGACGGCGGCCGACAGCTCAACCGGGAATTTCACGTCGCCGGTGGCCCCTTCAGCGTCCGCGCTGAGGCCGTGATGGTCGACGCAGCCCGGCTGCTCGCAACCTCACGGGTGAGCTTCGTCGTGGAGTCCTCGGTGCTGTCCCGCGAACTGCTGGATGCGCTGCTCGCGTGTGACGCCCGAGTGCTCGCTGTGCACGTCGTCGCCGACGAGGCGGTGATCGGCGAACGCCTTCGTGCCAGAGCGGCCAGAGGCGGGGCCATCGACCAACACCTTGCATCCCAGTTCCAGCGAGGCGAGATGAAGCGGTCGATCTTCGAGCCGCCAGATGGAGTCGACGCCGTCGTCGAAGTCGACACCTCAGACCATGAGCACCCGGTCATCGAGGCCGTCGAGACAGCGTTCTTCGCCCTACTTCGGTCACCGTCTGATTCCTACGTGCCAGTTGCAGTCCGGCCCACACGTTGAAGCGGAACTGAGACTTGACGGCCGAGGACTGGGTGCTAATCACGAGCCTGGTCAACCCGACACAGTTGCCGACCACCAGGGTGCGCGAGGAGCCCGCTGACATGGACCCCATCACCGAGGAAGCCTGGTGGAGCATCCAGGACGCGGAGCCGTTCGCTCCCGGGCTCGTGCGCGAGGTGCGCATGACGTTCGGCAATGACCCTGACTACATACTGAAGGGGCAGACGTGGATCGTGAGGGTCAAGTACGACGCCATCCCCGAACGCCGGTACAACGAGCCTGACGGGCCCATGCCCAGCGAGCGGTCGGGCCGGCTGATCTCGGCTGAAATGCATGACAACGAAACCGAGCTAACCGTCGAGTTGGTGGCCGACAACAAGCCGATGGCCGAGGAAATCGCCCTCCGTGTCGTCAAATGGTGGGCAGAGATCTACCGGCTGCCCGAGCCCCGCCGGGTGCACGTCATGGACAACTGATCACCAACACGAAGAGAGCCCCCAGCTCAACCGCCATGCTGTTGCTCAAGGCCGAAGGGATGATCGACGGCCGGCAGGGCAAGGGCGTCTACCTCGCCAACCCGCTTCCCCGGTAAGCCGGGGTCGCCCTCCAAGGCGCGACGCCTCGCTTACAAGCTCTGTGCGCCCAGTCCGGTGTCCTTCTCCTCTACATACGCCACCTCGGACGCTCGTCTGGACATGCCACCCCTGTCCTGATAACGATCTCGGCGAATCCGTGCAGGTTTCTGTCGCCGCTGCTGTCAACTCGGGGATCGACGTACCCCTTCGCTCGGTCGGCTTTATGTATGGTCCGTCGAGTGATCATCAGGGATACCTGCGCTCGGCGAGGCTTGCCGTGACATTGAAATCACGATGGCCCGTGCTCGCACCGGCAGTCGCGGTCGGTCTGCTGGTGCTCGGCCTAACGCTCAACGCCGCAACGATCACCTACGACCTCATGCATTGGGACGAGGTGCACTACGTGCCGCCGGAGGAGGCAGCCAACCGGAACGGCCTTGCAGACCTCGGCCTCCAGGTCGTCGACCAACTGACCCTGGTTCTGTCCGGACTGGCCGTGGCCGGCCTACTCCTGTCGCTAACAGGGCTCGTGCGCGGCAAAACGTGGGCCCATGTGACGACCTGCATCCTGACCGCTCCCTTTGCCCTCTGCTGCGGCTCGGCGTTCATCAACGGTCAGGGTTCCTTCAACGGAAGCACTGGCAACCCGAACACGGCTGGGCATACCCCGGCGCCAACCTGGGTGCGGATTGGCGATGCGCTGGGGCCACCCCTGCTTGTGGGCGCGGCGGTCGTGGTCTTGATTCTGCTGTTTGTGCCGGCGGTCCACCGACGCTTCTACCCGTCGCGGCAGTAGCACGACCCGCGAGGGCTCCCTCAGCACGAATAGCGGAGCGCCCCGGGCTGCCACCGCCGGCCGCCTTCCTGGCGGAGCCTGGTTGCTGCACTGCACTGCTGCACAAGATCGAAAAGGCCGTCTCCGACTGGCGGAAACGGCCTTTGAACTGGTGGAGCTGAGGGGATTTGAACCCCTGACCCCCTCGATGCGAACGAGGTGCGCTACCGGTCTGCGCCACAGCCCCTCCGCCGGCGAACCGGCGTCGGTCCCACCCGGCTTTCACCGGGCGGGCCGGCGACAAGGCTAACAGGTCGACGCCCCCGCCGCGAAATCCACCCCCGGCGCGGCGAGATCTTGGCAGTAACGAGCCCTTGGAGGGGCCGAATCCCACCAAGATCACTCGAGCTGGAACCGGACACCCAGTCGACACCGAAACGGACACCCACGCCGCGGCGGGCACGGACGGTCAGGCCGAGTGGGTGCCGCGGCCGGACTGGTACGGGCGGCCCCGCAGGCCTCCCGTACGCCGGTAGGACACGGAGCCGCCGTTGGCCGCCGCGGGCAGGTCGGCCGGCCGGTCCAGGCCCATCGCGGCGCGGCGTACCACCTCGCGCTGGGCCGCCAGGCGACGCTGCGCCTCCCGGCGGGCCGCCGCCCGGCGGGCCTGCTCCCGCCGTACCTCGGCCTGCCGGGCGGCCAGCCACGCCGCCTCCCGGGCCTGCGCCCGCCGCCGCCGGCGCTCCGCCACCGCCCGCGCCCGCAGGTGTACGACGTACGCGACCAGCAGGGTGGCGGTGACCCCGAAGCTGATCCAGAAGCCGGGGCTGACCACGACCACGCCGATCAGCTCGACGAAGTTGAGCAGCAGCAGCGCGGCGAGCACCCGGCGCCGACGGTAGACGGCGGGGGTGTGCTGCCGGCGGGGCGGCGGCCGGCGGCGGGTCTTCTTCCCGGTGGGCGGCACGGCGCGCAGCCGGCTCGACCGGCGGGCGGCGGGCGGCGCGGAGACCGGGGCGGCGAGACCGCCCGTGTCCTTGTTCTCGCTCAGCGTGACGACGAGGGAGCGGGGCGGGTGGACCGGCCGCCGCCCCGGGACAGTACGGCGCCGCCGGCGGCGCTGGAGCACCCGCGCCGTCGAATGCGCCCGCTCCGCCACCAGCCGCTCGGTGGCGTCGTACCGGCGGACCAGTGCCGGCGCGAGGGCGAGCAGACCGGCGGCGGCGAGGACGGCGAGGAGCACCGAGGTCGGCACCCTCACCCCTCCCGTCACCGAATTCGGAGCAACCGCCGCCCGACCGCAGGATCTTCCACCGAGCCTGGTCGGATGCGTGGATCGTACGGGTGAAGCAGCGCTTGCCACAGCTTGCAGTCACTTGAGGTTACGGGCCGCGGACGCGGATGATGACGCGCCGCGCCGATCCCGTCCGTGGGACGGCTCACCCCGCGGTGGCGCGGATCCGGTGCCAGCGGGCCAGCAGCCCGCCCTCGGCCGCGACCTCCTCGCTGGTCATCGCGTATCCGATGTGGTCCCGCCACGCACCGTCGATGTGCATGTACCGCACGTGGTACGACTCCTCGCGGAAGCCCAGCTTCTCCACCACCCGGCGGGACGGGCGGTTCTCGGGGCGGATGTTCACCTCGACCCGGTGCAGCCCGCCCGGGCCGAAGGCGTGGTCGACGGCGAGCGCCATCGCGGTCGGGATGATGCCGCGACCGGCCACCCGGGAGTCCACCCAGTAGCCGACGTACCCGGAGCAGAACGCCCGCCGGACGATGCTGCCCACGTTGAGGTGGCCGACCAGCCGCTCCCGGCCGTCCTCGCGCAGGCAGACCGCGAACGGCATCCCCTCGCCGGTGCGCGCCGACCGGCGCTGGTCGCGGTGCACCCAGCGGAACGCGGCCGGCGAGTTCAACTCGTGCCAGGTTCCCGGCAGGGACGACTCCCACGGCGCGAGCCACTCCCGGTTGGCGCGGCGCACCTCCGACCAGGCCGCGGCGTCCGACCGCCGGTAGGGCCGCAACACCACCGGGCCGTCGGTCAGCACCGCCGGCCACCCCGGCGCCCGGCCACCCCCGAACAGATTCACCGCGTCAGCTTCCGCTCACGACCGCGCCACCGCAAGCGCACTTCCCGCGCGTACCGCGCCGTCCGTCCAGCCGCCACGCGGGAGGCCACGCTCACCGGCGCCGGTCCAGCAGGAGGACGTCCACTGTGGACCCGGCTGCCGCGGTGGTCACCCGCTCGCCGAGCACCAACAGGCCGTTCGCCTCGGCCAGCCCCGAGAGGGTGTACGGCCCGCCGTTGAGCGGCTGGACCGTGTAGCCGCCGCCGCGCCGCTCGGCGACGTGCGCGGGGCGGAACTCGCGCAGCCCCGCCGGGGACGAGATCGTCTCCAGCAGGTGCGCGCGGACGCTGGGCCGGAACACCGGTTCCGCCCCGGCCAGCAGGTTTATCGCCGGGCGGGCCAGCACCTCGAAGCCGATCAGGGCGGCGCCCGTGTCGCCGGGCAGGCACACCACCGGCACCTCCTCGGCGCCGACCGTGCCGAAGCCGAGGGAGGTGCCGGGATAGAGCGCCACCTCGGTGAACGTGACCGGCCCGGCCCGGCCGCCCTCCCGGCGGGAGAGGATCCGCCGCACCATGTCCCCCGGCCCGGTGCCGGTGCCCCCCGTGGTGATGATCAGGTCGGCGCGCAGCGTCTGGTCCTCCAGCAGCCCGCGCAGCCCCTCCGGGTCGTCGTCGCAGATGCCCACCCGGTACGCCAGGGCGCCCACCTCGGCCGCCGCCGCCGTGAGCGCGTGCGAGTTGGCGTCCACCGTCTGGCCGGGCTGGCTGCCCCGGCCCACGTCGACCAGCTCGTCGCCGGTGGCCACGATGACCACCCGGGGGCTGGGCCGGACCACCACGTGCCCGATGCCGGTGGCGGCGAACACCGCGACCAGCGCCGGGGAGACGTAGGTGCCGGCCCGGGCCAGCAGGGTCCCGGCGGGCAGCTCCTCGCCGGCCCGGCGCACCCCGTACCCCCGCTTGGGGACGCGGAAGATCTCCACCGCGGCCATGCCCTGGTCGGTCCACTCGACGGGGACCACCACGTCTGCGGCGAGCGGCAGCGGCGCCCCGGCGGCGACGGAGAAGCACGCGCCGGGGGTGAGCCGAACCGGCCGCCAGCTCGCCGCGCCGAGGTCGCCGACGACGTTGAGCCGGACGTTGCGCCCGCCCGGCCCGCCGGACTGGGTCGGGACGTAGCCCACGCCCCGACCGCCGCCGGAGATGTCCTCCCAGCGCGCCGCGTACCCGTCCACGGCCGCCTGGTCGAAGGCCGGAAAGGAGTGCGGCGCGACGACGTCCTCGGCGAGGACGTTGCCGTGCGCCTGGGTGAGGTCGAGGTCGAGCGGAGGCAGCGCGCGTAACCTGCGCAGCACGCTGCCCAGGTAGTCGGCGAGCGGCGTCAACTCGTTCGCGGCCGCCTCGGCGTCGGCCGACGCTGTCATGTACCAGTCACGCCCGACGCGCCGGAGTTGACGAACTCGGCCAGCCACTTGCGGAACTCGCCGCCGAGGTCGTCGCGCTCGGCGGCGATCTGCACCACCGTCTGGAGGTAGCCCAGCGGCATGCCGGTGTCGTAGCGGGTGCCCCGGTAGACGATCGCGTGCACCGGCGTGCCCTCGTTGCGCAGCAGCTCCATCGCGTCGGTCAGCTGGATCTCCCCGCCGCTGCCCGGCTTCGTGCGCCGGATCGCGTCGAAGATGCTGGCCGGCAGCACGTAGCGGCCCAGCACCGCGAGGTTGCTCGGCGCGTCCTCCGGCTTCGGCTTCTCCACCATGCCGGTGACCCGGACGACCTCGCCGATGTCGGTCAGCTCCGCCTCCGCCGGCTCCACCGAGGCGATGCCGTAGCGCTTGGTCTCGGACGGGTCGACCTCGAAGAACGCCAGCACCACGCCGCCGGTGCGCGCCTGGAGCTCCAACATGGCCGGCAGCAGCGGCTCGGACTGCTTCACGAACTCGTCGCCCAGCAGCACCGCGAAGGGCTGGTCACCGACGTGCGACTCGGCGTACCCGACGGCGTGGCCGAGACCGAGCTGCTCGGGCTGCCGGCAGGTGTAGATCTCGGCCAGCTCGCTGGGGCGGCGCACGGCGGCCAGCCGCTCCGCGTCGCCCTTCTCCTCCAGCCGGGCCTCCAGGTCGGGGCGGCGGTCGAAGTGGTCCACCATCGACGTCTTGCCCCGTCCGGTGATCAGCAGGACGTCGCCGATGCCGGCCTGGGTGGCCTCCTCGACGATGTACTGCAGCACCGGCCGGTCGACCACCGGAAGCAGCTCCTTGGGCACCGCCTTCGTGGCCGGCAGGAACCGGGTGGCCAGTCCGGCAGCCGGGATGACGGCTTTGACCGCGCGGGAGCGACCGGTTGCGGCGGTCGCCGTTGAGGGGTTCGCTGAGTGCTCCGACATGTCGCGAGACTATCGGCCACGGCTCTGCCGTGGAGGGTGAGGACCGGAAGACGCGCCGCCACTCGTGCCGGGCCGCGCGGGACCGGGTCCGGCCGGCGTGGTCCGGGGCTCGGCCCCGGACGCGGCCGGCGTGCTCCGGGGCTCGGCACCGGGTCCGGCCGGCGTGCCGCACGGTTCGGCGTCGACGGGATCGGCCGGGTCGGGGCGGGTCCGGGCCGGCTGGCGCGGGGCGCCGGCGCGCGGCATCCCGTCCGTGGGGCTGACCGCGCCCGCCGGGACGGGGATCTCCCGGGCCGGCGGGTCGGCCGGGCCGTGGGCGGGCCGCCCCTCGCCGATACGGTCGGCGCCCGCCCGCTCCTCGCCGGTCCCACCGGCATCCGCCCACTCCTCGCCGGTACGGTCGACGCCCGCCCACTCCTCGCCGGCCCCACCGGCATCCGCCCCCTCCTCGCCGGCCCGGTCCTCGGCGATCCGCCAGGTGTCCCGGCCGGCCGCCTTCGCGGCGTAGAGCGCGTCGTCGGCGGCGTCCAGCACCTCCTGGCCGGTGCTGGCGTGGCCGGGATAGACGGCGATGCCGATGGAGACCGTCACCCGGATCGCCACGGGCGCACCCCCGCCGTGCCCGTCGGCCGCGATCGGGGCCTCCCGGATCGCCGCGCCGAGCCGCTCCGCGACGATCGCCGCCCCCCGGGCGTCGGTCTCCGGCAGCAGCACGACGAACTCCTCGCCGCCCTGCCGGAACGCCAGGTCCACCTCGCGGATCTCGCCGCGCACCCGGCGGGCGAACTCGGCCAGCACGGCGTCGCCGGCCGCGTGCCCGTGCGTGTCGTTGACCTCCTTGAACCGGTCCAGGTCGAGGGCGAGGACGCTGAGCATCCGGCCGAACCGGTTCGCCCGCTCGACCTCCCGGCGGATCGACTCCCGCAGGTAACGGTAGTTCCAGAGCCCGGTCAGCGGGTCGGTCAGCGACAGCCGCTGCGCCTCCTCGTGCACCCGCACGTTGTCCACCGCCACGGCGGCGTGACCCGCGAAGGTCCGCAGGGTCACCAGGTCGTCGTCGTCGAACTCGTCCGCGCCGAGCCGGTCGTAGAGGGCCAGTACGCCGAGCGCCCCGGCCGGGGACGCCGGATCCGACAGGCCGGGCCGGGCGGGCGGGGCGTCCGCGCGGGCTGCGGCGTCGACCGCGCCCGTCGCGCCCGGGGCGGCGAACGGCACCGCGACGTACGTCCGGCAGCTCGGCTCGCCCGTCACCACTGCGGACGGCTCCGCCCGGCCGCGCTGCGGCTCACCGGTGGCGGCGACGGCCCCGAGCACCCCGCTGCCCAGCGGCACCCGCAGCGGCCCGGCCCGCTCGTCGGGCGGGCAGCGCCCGTCCAGCCCCTCCGCGCACTGCGCGACGAGCACCCCGCCGTCGTCGACCAGCAGCACCGCGCCGGCCCGGGCGCCCGTCGCCGCGATCGCGCTGTGCAGGATCACCCGCAGGATGCGTTGCAGGTCGTGCGTGCTGGCCAGGGTGTCCCCCAGCACCGCGAGGTGCCCGCGCAACTGGTCGCGGCTGCTGGTCAGCGCCGCCACGTAGGTGCCCGTCTCCCGGGTCATCCGGTTGAACGCGCCGGCCAGTCGGCCGATCTCGTCGCGGCTGCGCACCGGCACCCGGACGGTCAGATCACCGCGGGCCACCCGGCCCACCGCGCCCGCCAACTCCACCAGCGGGCGGGTGGTCACCCGGGCCAGCCGCCAGGCGGCCACCACCGCCAGCAGGGCCGCCACTAGCACCGCCGCGACCAGGGCGGCGTACAGGCCGGGCGGCTGGTCGCTGGGAACCGAGAGCACCAGCGGCAGGGGCTGCCCGGCGGACGGGCCGACCCGGCGGACGTACCGGCCGTCCGCGGTCTCGGTGACCCGCTCGCCGTCGAGCGTGCCGGCGGCGGCGAGCACGGCGTCGCGTACCCCGGTCGACTCGGTGGTGTGGGCGAGGCGGACGGGCGCCTCGGCGTCGTCGAGCAGGGTGACCGCGACGCCGGTCACGGCCGCGAGCCGCGCCACGAAGGCCGGGTCGACCGGGTGCGCCGCGGCGACCGTGCCCAGCGGCCCGCCGGACCGGTCGCGCAGGTCGACCCGGGCGGCGAGCGCCCGCACCGGGCCGGCGGCCGGCGCGGTGGCGGCGCAGTCCCGCCAGGGCCCGGTCGGCCCGCCGGCGGTGGCGTAGGTGACCCGGCCGGCCACGTCGGTGACCCGCACGGCGGTCGCCAGGCCGCGGCTGACCACCTGGCTCGCGGCAACGGGCCGGTCGCCGGCCAGGGCGACCGCGTCGGCGGCGGCCCGCAGCTGCTGGCAGAGGGCGTCGACCGAGGTGCGCACGGTCGCGGCGGCCACCGCGAGCCGCTCGGTGGAACGGCTCCGGTCGACGGCCACCACCGTGGAACCGACGAAGAACGCCCCGAGCAGGACCGGGCCGAGCACCACCGCCAGGAAGGCTGTGGTCAACCGCCCGCGAAGCGTCACTCGGTCCCCCCGGAAGTTCCGCCGCCGTCGCTTGCGATGCTGACACAGAGCAACCAGGTGACAAACGTTGCGTCAGGAGTGTTGCGTGCCCGATTTCTCTCATGAAGCGGAAGCGGCGAAGCGGGACGTGCGCGCCGCCGTGCTCGCCGCCCGCCGGGCGCTGGCGGCGCCGCGGCGGGCCGAGGCCGCCGGGCGCGTCCAGGCCGAGCTGGTGGCTCTCGTACGCCGGCTGCGCCCGCGCCGGATGACGGCGTACGTGCCGGTCGGCTCCGAGCCGGGCGGGCCCGACCTGCCGGCGGTGCTGCACGCGGCGCTGCCGCCGGGGGCCGAGCTGCTGCTGCCGGTGCTCTGTGACGATCTCGACCTGGACTGGGCGGCCTGGGCGGGGCCGGACGCGCTGGTGGCCGCCGGCCGGGGCATGCGCGAGCCGGCCGGGCCCCGGCTGGGCCGGGACGCGGTGGCGGCGGCGGAGCTGGTGGTGGTGCCGGCGCTGGCGGTGGACCGCCGGGGGCTGCGGCTGGGCCGGGGCGGCGGCTCGTACGACCGGGCGCTGGCCCGGGTGCCCGCGACCGCGTTGACCGTGGTGCCGCTGCACGAGGGGGAGCTGGTCGGGGCGCTGCCCGCCGAGCCGCACGACCGGCCGGTGCGCGCGGTGGTCACTCCCGCCGACGGCCTGCGTACGCTTGACGCCGCCCCCCGGGACGCGGCGGGTCGCGCCTGAGGGCGGCGGTGTCGCGCCCCACACTTCCGCTGGACGAATCCGGGGGCGATGACGCACCATTGGCACTCGAAGACGTCGAGTGCCAACCGGCCGTGCCAGATCCGGAGGAGAACGTGCCCACGTACCAGTACGCCTGCACCGCGTGCGGCCACCAGCTCGAGGCGGTGCAGTCCTTCTCTGACGAGCCGCTGACCGAGTGCCCGGCGTGTGAGGGGCGGCTGCGCAAGCTCTTCAACTCGGTCGGCATCGTGTTCAAGGGCTCGGGCTTCTACCGCACGGACTCCCGCACCTCCGGCAGCGACACCGGCAGCAGCGGCACCGCCGCCAAGCCGGCGAAGTCCGACTCGTCCTCCTCCGGTGGTGACTCCGGCTCGTCGAGCGGCTCGACCGCCGCCTCGTCCTCGTCCTCGTCGTCGTCCAGCTCGAACGGCTCCGGCAGCGGGGCGAGCAAGACCCCGGCCGCCAGCACCGCCAGCGCCTCCTGACGCACGCCACGACCTGCCCCGGGGCCGGCTCCGCCCGCCCCGGGCACGTCCCGCCGTTCCGGTAACCGGGGTAGGGGCGGCCGGCCCCCGCGCCCTGGCTCTACGTCTCGATCGTCGGGACGGACCGGGTGCCGCCCCTCGGATTACTCCGTGGAGGCGGAAGGCGCGACAGGGGTGGTCGCGCGGTTGCCGGCAGGAGGTTGTCCACAGGGTCGCCGCGTCATCCACAGGCCCGGGGGACGTTGTCCACAGGCCGGCGGGGTTTCTCCACAGGTGCGAAAGCGGGCCTCAAGTCCCGGCGGGTGGCCCGACTGGCCGGCCCGGGACGCTGGCGGGTCGCCCGGCGGCCGTCCCCGAGTCCCGGCGGGCCGCCCGGCGGCCGTTCAGTCCCAGTGCGGCGGGCGCTCCGCGAGCAGCCAGTCGTCGTTGCCGCCGGAGCGCTCGCCCCAGCCCCGATCCGTGTCGTCGGCGGTCTGCTCGGGCAGCACCACGAAGTCGTCGCTCAGGTCGACCGCACGGTCGTCGTCGCCGCGTACCGCCGGCGTCGGAGGAAACTCGGTGCTCACGAGCGGCAAGACTAGCGCAGCCGCGACCCGGTCACCGGCTTCCGACCGGGTCGACCACCATGCCCGCGCCCCTCTCGCGCGGAGATCCGAAGCCCGGACCCCGGTGCCCTCCGGACCCGGTTGGCCGGGACGGCCCGCCGACCGCCCGGCCGCGTCCAGCGGCCACCGGGCCGGAGCGTTGGTAGCGTCGGACGGCGTGACGACCCCCACCTCCGGCAGCGCCCCCGACGAGTACTGGCGGCGCCCCGACACTCCGGAGCAGTCCGGGACCGGGGCCGCGCCGACGCCGACGCCGACGCCGGCGCCCGGGAGCGGCTACGTGGGCCCGCCGGCGACCACCCCGCCCCCGGCCGGGTGGCGACCGCCGGTGCACCTGCGACCGCCACCGCCCCGGCGGCTGCCCCCGCAGGACATGGCCGGGCTCGACGCGGCGGAACAGCGGGCGCAGCGAGTCACGTACGGCGTCGGCGCGGTGGCCGGCGTGGTGCTGGTGGTCCTCGTCTGCCTGATCTGCTCGCGCCTCGTCTTCTGACCCGATCCCCACCCTCCCCGCGCGATCTCGCCGACAGTGCCCCGCCGGGGGCCCGAGAACGGGACGGAAGGTGGGTCGCAGGTGCGTGCCGCGGAGGTCAGGCGGGGCGGGTGTCAGAGGGTGTTGCCCCAGACCGCCTCGGCGCCCGAGTGGCCGGTCAGGTAGACGTAGACCATGCTCGCGACGCCGAGCGCGACCACCACGACCGACAGCACTGGCGTGATCCAGGACGGCAGCCTCGGCACGCGCGGGTGCCCGCTCGTCAGCACGAGCAGCAGCAGCGACGCCACGGCCAGCGGCAGGACGTACCAGAACAGGATGTCGCCGTAGCGAGAGTGCTGGAGGATCTGGTCCACGATCGGGCCCTGCATGCCCCGGGCCATGAACGCGTCGTTCAGCTCCTCGCCGGACTCGACCGCGACGAAGGCCGCCACCGGCGCCACCACGGCGAGGATCGCCACCGCCCAGTCCAGCCGGGGCCGGAACCGGGGCAGCCCCACGTACGCGGCGGAGAGCAGCGCCAACAGCGGCACGAGCACCACCACCGCGTGCACCACCAGCACGTGGGCCGGCAGACCCAGGATCTCCTCGAACATCCACACCTCCGGCGTACGCGGTCGCGGGTTGCCAGCCTACGGTCCGTCGGCCGACCCGCCCATGCCTCTTGATCCGCTACACGCGCCCCGGACCGGTCCGGTTCAGCGCCGGGACGGCGAGCTGGCTGTGGCCGGGGCCACCCTGCGCCGGAGGCTGGTTGTCGACCCGGTCACCTCGTGCTGTCATGGACAGATGTCCGGTGGGGAGGAGCTGCTCCGGTCGAGGGGCCTGCGGGTCACCCGGCCGCGCCTCGCCGTGCTCGAGGTACTGGCCGCCGGCGGCCACCTCGAGGTGGACGAGATCACCCGGCGGGTCCGCGAGCGCCTCGACTCCGTCTCCACCCAGGCGGTCTACGACGTGCTCGGCGCGCTGTCCCGGGCCGGGCTGTCCCGTCGGATCGAGCCGGCCGGCAGCCCCGCCCGCTACGAGGCGCGGGCCGGGGACAACCACCACCACGTGGTCTGCCGGGGCTGCGGCGAGATCGCCGACATCGACTGCGCGGTCGGCAGGACCCCCTGCCTGGACCCGGACATCGCCCACGGATTCGAGGTCGACGAGGCGGAAGTGACCTTCTGGGGCCTCTGCCCGACCTGCCAGTCCCGCCGCTCCGCCGACCACTGACCGCTCCCGCCGACGGCGATACGGCCGACGGGCTGACGTCCGTTGCCTGGGGCGGGTGGCCGCGGGGCATGGCACGCTAGGTCGGTGGACTCCGATGACCTCGGTCTGTTCGGTCCGGGTTCGGTCACGTGGAAGGTGCACGAGGAGCCGATCCTGATCGTCGCCGGCCTGCGTTCGCTCTACCTCCAGGCACTGCACCCCCGCGCGATGGCCGGGGTCGCCCAGAACAGCGACTACCGCTCCGACGCGTGGGGCCGCCTGGTGCGCACCGCCACCTACGTGGCGACCACCATCTACGGCACCACCGCCGAGGCGGAGGCCGCCGGGCGGCGGATACGTCGGCGGCACGCCCGCCTGCGGGCGACCGACCCGGCCACCGGGGAGGAGTTCCGCGTCGACGACCCCGACCTGCTGCGCTGGGTGCACGTCACCGAGGTCGAGTCGTTCCTCGACACGGCCCGCCGGGCGGGGCTGCCGCTGACCGCCGACGAGATCGACGGCTACTACACCGAGCAACGGCGCGCCGCCGCGCTGGTGGGCCTCGACCCGCGGACGGTCCCCGGCACCGCCGCCGAGGTGGCCGACTACTACCGGTGGATCCGTCCGGAGCTGCGGATCACCCGCGAGGCGGCCGAGACGGCCCTCTTCCTCACCGCCCCGCCGATCCCGTGGAAGCTCAGCCTGCCCGCCCGGATCGGGCTGAACCTGGGGCCGGCCCGCTGGGCGTACTTCGGCATCGCCGGCACCGCGTTCGCGCTGCTGCCGGCCTGGGCCCGGCGGTTGTACGGCGGCCTGGGCCTGCCGACCACCGCGCTCTCGGCCGACCTGACGGTGCGGGCGCTGCGGCTGACTCTCGCCGCGCTGCCCCGCCGCTGGCGGGAGGGGCCCTTGCAGCAGGCCGCGAAGGAACGCGCCGCCCGCCTCGCCCGCACCCCCGCCTGAACCGTTCAGTCCCGGCCGGGCAGCGGGTCGGCGGGCTGCTCGACGGCCGCCCACGGCTCCTTGCCGGGCGTCTGCGCCCCGGCCGGGCAGGTGCGCCGGTAGTCGCACCAGCCGCAGCGGGGACCCGGCGTGGTGGGGAAGGCGTCGTCGGGGTCGTCCCCGTCGGCGACCGCCCGCTCGGCGGCCATGATGTCGCGCGCGGTCTCCTCGGCCCGGTTGAGCTGCCGGGCCAGCGACTCGACGGTGTGCTCGTGCGCCGCGACCGTGCCGGTGGGCAGGTGGTGCAGCTCCACCCGGCGGCACGGCCGGCGGAACACCCGCTCGGCGGCGTACGCGTAGAGCGCCAGGGCCTGGGAGCCGCGCGCGTCGTCGGCGTCGAGCCCGGTGCGGCCCGTCTTGTAGTCCACGATGACCAGTTCGGGGCCCTCGGGCCCGGGGCGGGAGTCGATCCGGTCGGCCCGGCCGTTGAAGGCCAGCACTCCGGTCTTCACCGCCACCACCCGCTCCACGCCGAGCGGGTCGACCCCCGGCTCCAGGGTCTCGACGTAGGACTCCAGCCAGCCCAGCGCCCGCCGGTAGGCCGCCCGCTCCTGCTCCTCGTCGCGGTAGCCCTCGCGCACCCAGGTGCCCTTGAGCAGCACGGCGAGCGCCTCGGGCCGGCGCCGCTCGGGGCTGAGGGCGTACCAGTTCTTCAGGGCGGTGTGCACGCTCGCGCCGAGGGAGTTGTGCGCCCACGGCGGGCCCTTGGGCGGGGCCGGACGGTCGACGTAGGAGTAGCGGTAGCGCCGGGGGCAGTCCGCGTAGGCGCCGAGCTTGCTGGGTGTGCAGACGAAGAGCCGTTCCGGCATGCCCTCGAAGCCGAGCTGCTCGGGCTGGTCGCCGCGGGGGCGGGGCGCCCGGCCCGTGGCGGAGGATCGTCCGGCTGAAGAGGCTCGTCGCACACCTGGATCCTGCCATCCGGCCCCGACAGACCCGGGCGACGGTCAGGCCATGTTGGCGTACTGGGTCACGAAGGCGGCCACCGCGTCCGCGATGAGCTGCACCGCGATCGCCGCGAGCAGCAGGCCCGCGATCCGGGTCAGCACCTCGATCCCGCCCGGGCGCAGGATCTTGACGATCCCGCCGGAGAACCGGAGCACCACCCAGACCGCGAGCATCACCGCGACGATCGCGGTGGCGATGGCGGTGTAGTCCGACCCGCCGTCGGCCTGCTGGACGAAGAGCATGGTGGCGACGATGGCACCGGGACCCGCCAGCAGCGGCGTGCCCAGCGGCACCAGCGCGATGTTCGACGTGACCTGCTGGCTCGGGTCGTCGGCCTTGCCGGTCAGCAGCTCCAACGCCACGAGGATGAGCAGCAGCCCGCCGGCGGCCTGTAACGCCGGCAGGTCGACGTGCAGGTAGTCGAGCAGCGTCTGGCCGGCCACCGCGAAGATGACGATCACGCCGAGCGCCAGGGCGACCGCCTGCCAGGCCGCCCGGTTGCGGTCCCGGGCCGGCAGCGGGCCGGTCAGCGCCAGGAAGATGGGCATCATGCCCGGAGGGTCGACGATCACCAGCAGGGTCACGAAGACCTCACCGAACAGCTTGGCATCCACGTGATCAACGTAGCCGCGCCGCCGGGGGCGGAAACGTGGATCAGCCGGAAGCGACCCCGGTCACCCCGCCGGCCTCGGCGAGGAGCCGCTCGTACGCCTCCGGGTCGGTGGTGAACGCGCCGAGGCGGACGGTCTTGTGCGTGCCGTGGAAGTCCGACGAGCCGGTCACCAGCAGGCCCAGCTCGCCGGCGAGGGCACGGACGTGCGCCCGCTCGGCCGGGGAGTGGTCCTCGTGGTCGGCCTCCAGCCCCGCCAGGCCCACCGCGGCCAGGTCGGCGATCAGCGCGTCCGGCACGATCCGCCCCCGCCGGGTCGCCCGGGGGTGGGCGAAGACCGGCACGCCGCCCGCCGCGCGGACGAGCCGGACCGCGTGGAAGACGTCGATGTCCTCCTTCGGCAGCCGGTAGCGCTCGCCCAGCCAGTCCGGCCCGAACGCCTCGGTGGTGGTGGCCACCAGGCCGGCCCGGATCAGCGCCTGGGCGATGTGCGGCCGGCCCACCGAGCCGCCCGCCGCGCCGGCCAGGATCTCCGGCCAGCTCACGTCGATCCCGTCGGCCCGCAGCAGCGCCACGATCCGTTCGCCCCGCTCCTGCCGCGCGGCCCGCACCCGGGTCAGCTCGGCGACCAGCTCCGGGGCGTCGGGATCGAAGAGGTACGCCAGCAGGTGCAGCGGCACCGCCGGTTCCTCGCCGTACCAGCGGCAGGAGATCTCCGCACCGCGGACGAGGCTGAGCCCCGCCGGCAGCGCCCGCAGCGCCGGCTCCCAGCCGGCGGTGGTGTCGTGGTCGGTGATCGCCACGACGTCGAGGCCCGACTCCGCCGCCGCCCGCACCAGCTCGGCCGGACTGAGCGTGCCGTCGCTGGCGGTGGAGTGGGTGTGCAGGTCGATCCGCGGGCGCGCGCTCACCGCCCCGACGCTACCGGCCACCGCCGAAGCTCCGCGCACGGGCGTGGTCAGGAACCGTCGCGGCCGACCGGGATCGGGCGCTGCCCGTCGCCCAGGCCGTTGACCGGGGCGGACGAGGACTCCTCGCCCGCGAGCACCCGGCTCACGTCGACGCGCACCAGCCCGGCGCGGGCGTCGGAGTAGTACGCCGTCCCCTCGGGCGTCCACGCCACCGGCCCGTGCGCGGGCGGCCCGGCCGGGCGGACCGCCGCGGTGTCGCCCAGCCGGTCCAGGTCGACCAGCAACGCCCGCTCCTCGCCGCCCGCCCGGCCGTTGACCAGCAGCCACCGGCCGTCGGCCGAGACCCCGCCGTGCCCGTCGTCGCCGAGGGTGGGTCCACAGCCGGTCCGGGCCGGCGCGAGGTCCCGGGCCGGGTCGAGCAGGGCGAGGCAGGGCCTGCGCGGAGCGCCCGCGGACACCTGCGCGACCACCACGCCGTCGGGGCGGGTGCCGTAGACGCGCAGCGTGGCGCGGTCGCCCTCGGTCTTCAGCGGGCCCCGCGCCGGACGCCACAGGGCGTGGCCGGGCCGCTGCGCGTCGAGGCGCACCAGGACGGCGTCGCCGGCGAAGCCGACCGGCGCCGCCCCGACCGGCACCGGCGTGCGGGCGGCGCCGACGACCTGCGTGCCGACGATCCCCGCGGCGACCAGCTCGGTGCCCTCCCGCCAGGCGACCTGACGCCCGTCGCGGCTGAGGGCGATGTCCCGCGCCCCGGCCAGGAGCAGGTGCGCCCCACCGTCGGGCTGCACCACCCACAGCGCCTGGCCGGCCGCCGTCGGGGCGCCCACCACGGCCCAGCCTGTGCCGTCCGGCAGCCGCTGGGCGCGCTCGGCCGGGCCCACGCCGGACAGCGTCAGCCGCTGCCCGCTCGTGGTGGCGAGCACCGCGCCGAGGATCAGGTCCACCTCGCCCCGGCCCGCGCTCTGCGCCGGGTCGGTGGGTGGGGCGACCGGCAGCGTCGGGGTCAGGTTCGGCAGGGGCGAGGCGTACGGGTCGCCGAGCACGACGGTGGGATGGGTGGGACGGCCGGGCTGCTGCCCCAGCTGGGCGATCCCGGCGCTGATCCCCACGGTGGTGACCGCGGCCAGCGCCAGCCCGGCCACGGTGCGCCGGCGCCGGGCCCGGTCGGCCCGGCGGATCGCCAGGCCCGCCGGGTCGGCGGCGAGCGGGTGGGCGACGGCGACCCGGCGGGCGAACGTCTCCCGCACCGCCTGCTCCAGCTCGTCCTCGGTCACGCCGTATGGACGCCTCGGGCCGCCGGTCAGGTTGTCAGCAGGCCCCGCCGGGCGGCTCACCGACGCTCTCCGGCACCGGTGCCGGCCGGTACGACCGGCACGCCTCGCGCCTCCTCGCGGCCGGCCTCTTCCGGACCGGCCGGGGTTCCAGGGGCGGGTCCCTCCCCACGGCCCGCCCGCGCCCCCGACGCCGCGGGAACCGGCTCCTCCGCCGGCTCGCCGACGGGCGGCGTGAGCCCGGTCTCCGGCCCGGGCAGGCCGGTCGCGGGCCGGGGCAGGCCGGCGCCGGACGTGGGCAGCCCGGTCGCGGGCGCGGGCCCTGCGCCCGGTGCGTCGACGCGCGGCGGGGTGTTGGTCGCCGCGACCACGGCCGCCGCGTCCGCGCCCACCACCATCCTCGGCGCGCCGTACGCCGGCGACCTCCCCGCGTCGGCGGGCGCAGGTGCGGGCGCCGGCCGGTCGGCGGCAGCGCGCCGGGGCCGGGGCGGGGTCGGCTCGGCCCCGCTCGGCAGGTCGAGGGTGGCCTCGGCGCCCATCCGGCGGCGCAACGTGCCCAGGGCCCGCGAGGTCTGGCTCTTGACGGTGCCCGGGGAGATGTTGAGCAGGGCGGCGGTCTGTGCCTCGGACATGTCCTCGTAGTAGCGCAGCACGAGCACCGCCCGCTGCCGGGTCGGCAGCGCGCTCAGGTGGCGCCAGAGCAGGTCACGGTCGAGCTGATGCTCGATCTCGTCGACCGCGGCGCGCTCCGGCAGCACCTCGGTGGGGCGTTCACCGTGCCAGCGTCGCCGCCACCAGCTCGTCGAGGTGTTGACCATGACCCGGCGGGCGTACGGCTCGATCGCCTCGATCCCGCCGAGCCGCTTCCAGGCCAGGTAGGTCTTGGTCAGCGCGGTCTGCAGCAGGTCCTCCGCGGTGGCCCAGTCCCCGCTGAGCAGGTAGGCGGTGCGCAGGAGTGCGCCGGAGCGGGCCGCGACGAAGTCGCGGAACTCCTCCTCCAAGGGATCCCTGCTCGCCATCAGCCACCTCCGCGCCCCGCTTCCCTGGCAGGTTGCCACGGCCGGGCAGGTCGGGTCGACGGCGAATGGTGCGCAGTTCCTCCGATGTTCGGACGAAAAGTTTCACGCCCCGTCGTCGGCCTTGGCCTCGTCGGCCTCCTTGCCCAGCCGCGCCTCGACCGCCTGCGGCTCGTACATCTCCTCGACGACGCGCAGGTAGAGCTCGTTCGGGTTGGGCAGGTTCTTGATCTCGCGGAGCGCCTGCTCCTGACCGGCGGACTCCAGCACGAACGTGCCGTAGTTGAGCGCCCGGCCGGTCGGGGTCTGTTCGTACTTCATGTCGGTGACCCGGACCAGCGGCATCATCGCGACCCGCCGGGTGATGATGCCGTTGACCACCATCACCCGCTTGTTGGTCAGGATGAAGCGGTCGTACCACCAGTCGGCGACCTTCCACGCCACCCAGCCCATCACCGCGAACCAGAGCAGCACGGCAATCGTGGTGAGCGCGCCCACGTCCTGCCCGGCGAGGAAGCCGGACAGGTAGCCGAGCACGAACGTCGCGGCGATGCCGACCAGCAGCGGGGTGGAGAGGTGGATCCAGTGTCGCTTCCACTCGCCCCGGTAGCGCTCGGTCGGGAAGAGGTAGCGCGCGACCAGCGAACTGGGCTCGTCCTCCAGCGGCAGCACCCGGCGCGGGGCCATGCCGGCGGCGTCGGCCCGCAGGCCGGCCAGCTCGTCCTCCGAGATCTGCGGAGGCTGGTAGCCGGCCTCCGGGTCGCGGATCCAGGCCCGACCGGAGCGGCCCTCCCCGGCGTACGCCGGGCCGTCGCCGAAGCCGGCGTCGTCCGAAAGGGACGGGCCGTCGCCGAGACCCGGGCCGGTGCCGTAGCCCGGCCCGTCGTCGGGCCCGAGCCGGGGGATCGGCTCCGTGTCTCGCTCCCGGCGCTCCCGGTCGGGGTCGTCGGGGTCGAAGGGTGGACCGGAGGGGTTTCCCATCGGCGGCTAGGCGACGAGGCTGGTGAAGAAGTCGCCGAAGCCCTGTGCGATGTCCATGATGCCGCCGCCCAGGGACTTGAACACGTCCGCGGCGGAATTTGGCCGGTAGGCGACAAAGAAGATCAAGAATGCGATTCCGGCCCAGGTGAGGACCTTCTTGACCATGGCGGGCCATCCTCTCGCGCGGCGCCGGGTCCCATTACCGCAGCGGCACCCAGAGTATCAGTGTGGTGTCGTACAGTGAATATCTGCGTCCGTTCTCCGTCATTCCGGGAGGGATGTCAAGCCTTCCCGTGCAGATACGGAGACGGTGCGCCGTACACGAGCTCGGGCGGTGTCCACTCGGTAAGGTCGTGCAGCACGACTTCTTCCGCGAGCAGGTGACCCGCACTCGCCGGCCAGGCTATCGCATGGAGCCACAAACCCCGAGCCTCGCCGGCGTACGCGCTTCGATCCGTAGGCGAGTTCACAAGCCACAGTGGAGTCGGATGACCGGCCACCTTGATCCTGGCCTGCCCGACGTGCTCCGGGTGGCCGGGCCCGGGATCGGTCAACGCCTCGGCCAGTTCCGGGCCCGGGTCCGGGCCGATCATCCCGGCGAGCCGCGTGCCCAGGCCGACGCCCGGCTCCTCCGCCACGAAGACCAGGTCGGCGGGGCCCCCGCCGAGCGGTGCGGGCCCGGCGCAGGCGACCGCGGTGGCGCGCACGCCGGTCCGGTCGTCCCCGGCGTACGCCAACCCGGTCATGGTCCACCCCGGCGGCAGCGGCCACGGGCACCACAGCGGCGTCACCGGCCGGCGCGGCGGGTCGGCGGCGGCGGTGATGCGGTCCACCACGCTGGCGACGATCTCCGCGCCGATGTGCTCGGGCACGTGCAGTGGGGGAACCGGACCGCAGTCCAGGCAGCGCGATTCGGTGTGCATCAGGTCGGGCGCCCGCACGGGCCCGCCACATCTCGGACAACTCACCGCGACACTCACCTTCCCACCGTCACCCCGCGCCGCCGCCCCGTCAAGCGGAGCGCCGGTTTCGGTGCCGCCGGCGGGTGAAGGGAACGACCCGCTCAGGCGGGCGGCGGGCCGGCGTACGCGCGGATCCAGGCGTGCATCGCGATGCCGCTGGCCACGCCCGCGTTGATCGACCGGGTGGAGCCGTACTGGGCGATGGAGAAGAGCTGGTCGCAGGCGGCGCGGGCCGGGTCGGACAGGCCGGGCCCCTCCTGCCCGAAGAGCAGCACGCAGCGCCGCGGCAGGGTGCTGGTCTCCAGCGGGCGCGACCCGGGCAGGTTGTCGATGCCGACGACCGGCAACTCCCGCCCGGCCGCCCAGGCGACGAACTCCTCGATGGTCTCGTGGTGCCGCACGTGCTGGTAGCGGTCGGTCACCATGGCACCGCGCCGGTTCCACCGCCGGCGGCCGACGATGTGCACCTCGGCGGCGAGGAAGGCGTTGGCGTTGCGGACGACCGTGCCGATGTTGAAGTCGTGCTGCCAGTTCTCGATCGCCACGTGGAAGTCGTGCCGGCGCCGGTCCAGGTCGGCCACCACGGCCTCGCGCCGCCAGTAGCGGTACCGGTCGACCACGTTGCGCCGGTCGCCCTCGGCGAGCAGCTCGGGGTCGTACCGCGGGTCGTCCGGCGGGTCCCCCGGCCACGGTCCCACGCCGACGTCGAGCTGGTCTCCGGTCACGGTCACGCAGGGTACGGCCCACGGACCCCGCGCCGAGCCGCGCCCCCGACGGCGGGCCGGCCCGGCAGCGGCTCAGCCCAGGCCCAGCGCGTCGCCGAGCCGGTCGAGGAAGCGGCGGTCGGCGGGCGCCGGCGGCAGCGCCTCGGCCCCGGGCGTCGTCGCCCGGCAGACCCGGGCCGCCACGGACTGCACCCACTGCCGGTACGCCGCCGAGTCGGCGGGATCGGCCCGCCGCAGCACCCGGGTCGCCGCGCGGCAGGCGGCGAGCAGGTCCACCACATCGATGAGTCGGTCGACCGACGGGGACGCCCCGTCGTGGCGGGCGTAGATGGCGGCGACCACCGCGCGTACGAGATCGCTGTCGAAGGCCCGACCTGCCGCGACCGCGTCCAGGCCGGCGAGCCCGGCGGCGACCCCCCGGCGGGGCCGGCCGGGGGCGGGCGCGGCGGCGGCCACGATCACCCGGCCGGGCAGGCTGGTCAGCAGGTCCCACTCGGCGGCGGAGTAGACGGCGGTGGTCAGCGGTGCGGCGCGGCGGCCGGCAGAGGGCGGCTCTCCGGCGACGGAGTGGCTCATGGGGACCTCCGGCGCCAGCATATGCCCCGGAAGAAGAAATGGGCCCCTTCCACCCGAACCCGACGGGAAGGGGCCGTCGACGTCAGCGCGGCTCGGGGAAGCTCGGCCGCTCCGGGTCCACGCCCTCGGGCACGGTCGTGGCCGCGTACTCCTTCTTGGGGACCATCACCCGGCGGCGGAAGACGCAGACCATGGTGCCGTCCTGGTTGTAGCCCCGGGTCTCCACCGAGACCACGCCCCGGTCGGGCTTGGAGGACGACTCGCGCTTGTCCAGCACGGTGGTCTCGCCGTAGATCGTGTCGCCGTGGAAGGTCGGCGCCACGTGCCGCAGCGACTCGACCTCGAGGTTCGCGATCGCCTTGCCGCTGACGTCCGGCACCGACATGCCCAGCAGCAGGGAGTAGATGTAGTTGCCGACCACCACGTTGCGCTTGAACTGGCTCGCGGACTCGGCGTAGTGCGCGTCCAGGTGCAGCGGGTGGTGGTTCATGGTGAGCAGGCAGAAGAGGTGGTCGTCGTACTCGGTGACCGTCTTGCCGGGCCAGTGCCGGTAGACCGCGCCGACCTCGAACTCCTCGTAGTAGCGGCCGAACTGCATCCTTGTCCCCTTCGACGGACGGCGATGGAGTTCGGCACAGCATGCCTTATGGAGTGTTAAGGCGAGGAGCAGGGCGGGGGCCGCATGGAAATGTCACACCGGCACCACCGGGGGGAGACGCAATGAGCGGCGGGGCCCTCCCCGGCACCCGCCGCCCACGCTCTGATGCGGAAGATTCTGCCGTATGACAACGAGGGCCGAACAGAGACAGAGGTCACATTTATCTTTTCGTAACACTACTCTGCGTCATCGCGGTGGAGGTCCTCGGCGATCTCCGCACACCGGATAGGCGCTTGTCAACCGCCAGATTGCTGAATTGCGCCGATCCATTGAGTCGATCTTTATGGAAGCGCTCCCATCACCACTGGTCACGCAAATGCGTCGTGCACTTGCGATCCACACCTGGCCGGCAAAGCCGCCTCCCTCGATGGGAGCGGGACCGCCACCACGGGCCGCCGGCGCGCGTTTCGGCACGCAACTGCCGGGAATTCCACGCGGTACGCCCTGGTTCCACCAGACGTAGCTATTCCGCGCCGATCGGAGACTTTCATGGCAACCGTAGAGCTGACCACGGCAAACTTCGACGAGGTGGCCGGCCGCGACGGCATCGTGCTCGTCGACTTCTGGGCCGAGTGGTGCGGCCCGTGCAAGCGGTTCGCCCCGGTCTACGAGCGCTCCTCGGAGAAGCACCCCGACATCGTCTTCGGCAAGGTCGACACCGAGGCGCAGCAGGAGCTGGGTGCCAAGTTCGACATCCGCTCCATCCCGACCATCATGGCGATCCGCGACGGCGTCATCGTCTTCGCCCAGCCGGGCGCCCTCCCCGAGTCCGCCCTGGAGAACCTGATCGAGCAGGTCCAGGCGCTCAACATGGACGACGTCCGGCAGAAGCTGGCCGGTCACCAGCACTGAGCCGACCCGCTCCACGACGGCCGGGCCCCACGGGCCCGGCCGTCGTCGCGTCCGCGACCCCGTCCACCCGGGCGGCGACAAGTGGCCGTCGGAGGGAGCCCGGAGCGGGCGGTACATCCCGTATCGTCACGACCCGATGGAGACCTTGACCAGCCGTGGACGCGCGATCCGGCTCGCCGCCACCGCCCTCGGCCTGGCCGTCCTGCTCGCCGGCACCGTCTGGGGCACCGACGACCACTTCCCGTTCGGCCCGTTCCGGATGTACTCGACCTCCAACCCGCCGAACTCCCCCGCCCCGGACACCCGGGTCGAGGGCGTCGACAGCACCGGCGCGGTCGTCGACCTGGGCGAACGCGCCACCGGCATCCGCCGGGCCGAGATCGAGGGACAGCAGGACCGCTACGCCGCCGACCCCGAACTGCTCACCGAGGTCGCCGACGCGTACGCCGAACGCCACCCCGACGCGGCCGAGCTGGTGGAGGTCCGCATCGTGATCCGCTGGCACGGCATCCGCGACGGCCGGCCCACCGGCCGCTGGACCGACGAGACGGTGGTCTCCTGGAAGGCGGGCCGATGAGCCGCTGGCTGACCGAGCCGGTGCCCCGCGGCCGGGTGGCCGCCTTCCGGACGCTGATCTACCTCTTCGTCGCCGCCGACCTGGTCGTGTTCACCCCGTGGATCCGCACCCGGGTCGCCGTGCCCGGGGAGCTGTACCAGCCGCTGCTCGTCGGGCGGGTGCTGCCGCTGCCCACGCCCACCCCGGCGGTGGTCGCCGTGATCTTCTGGGCCCTGCTGGCGCTCGCCCTGCTCGCCGCGACCGGCCGGGCACCCCGGCTGCTCGGCTGGACCGTCTTCGCGCTCTACTTCGAGTGGATGATCGTCGCGATGAGCTACGGCAAGGTCGACCACGACCGGTTCGGCCTGCTCGTCGCGCTGGCGGTGCTGCCCACCGCCGGCCGGGCCCGGCACGGCGACACCGCCCGCACCGAGGCCGGCGGCTGGGCCCTGCGGGTCACCCAGATCGCCGTCATCTGCACGTACTTCCTGGCCGCCTGGGCCAAGCTGCGCTTCGGCGGGCTGGACTGGCTGACCGGATCGGTGCTGGCCCGGGCGATCCTCCGGCGCGGCACCGAACTCGCCGACCTGATCGCCTCGGTGCCGTACCTGCTGATCGTGGCGCAGTTCGGCATCGTCGCGTTCGAGCTGCTCAGCCCGGTGGTGTTCCTGCTCCGGGAACGCTGGCGGCTGGCGACGGTGGGCTTCTTCTACTCGTTCCACCTGGTCACCATCGCGACCATCACCATCTCGTTCGCCCCGCACCTCGCCGCGATGACCAGCTTCCTGCCGCTGGAACGGGTCCGGCCGATCGTCTGGGCGCGCCGGCTGCTCGCGCGCCGGGACGGCGGACGGCCCGTCGAAACGGGCGGCCCCGCGCCGTCACTCGCCGGTCAGGCGTCCGCGGCCGGGCGACCGGACGGGCCGTAGAGGCGCTCCCGCGCCTCCTCGGGCAGCGCGCACGCGGCCGTACCGCCAGGGAGCCGGTGCCGGTTTCGGGCGACCCAGCGGTACGCGGGCCAGGCGGCGGCGCGTACCGGCGGGAACCGGAGGCCGGCGCCGGCCACCCGCCAGAGCGCGCCGCTGTCGCCGAGCAGCTTCGCGATCGCGTCGGGGCCGGCCGCGCGGGAGCCGTCCGCGCCGACCCACTGCACCGCCTCCTCGCACTCCGCCTCGGTCAGGCCGAGCGCGTCGAGGTCGGCGAACTGCCACGGCACCACGTGCACGCCCGTGGGGATCCGCCGGTCGATGAACTCGGCGCACCGGGTGCAGAACGCGCAGTCCCCGTCGTAGACGAACGTCGACCTCTCCATGCCTCCATCCTCCACCCGCCGGACCCCGGCCGGACGCCGAGGTGGGCGGGAACACGGCGGGTCGCTTGCGCTCGGCTCGTACGCGTGTTCGAATGAAGGCCATGCGCTGGGACAACCTCTCCGCTCCCCCGGACGAGGGGGTCCCCGATCGGGCAGCGCCAGCGACGCCACCCCTGCCGCTGGCGCTGCCCGGCGCGGTCGCCCGCACCTTCGACACCCCGGGCTTCGCCGGCATGACGTTCTACGAGATCCGGGCCAAGTCGATCATCAACAGGGTGCCCGGCACGTCCCGCGTCCCCTTCCAGTGGACGATCAACCCGTACCGGGGCTGCAGCCATGCGTGCCGCTACTGCTTTGCGAGAAATACTCACACCTATCTCGACCTCGACGCCGGTGCGGATTTCGACCGGAAGGTGATCGTCAAGGTCAACGCGGGTGAGCTAGTGCGGCGGGAGCTGGCCGCGCCGCGCTGGCGGGGCGCGCACGTCGCGATGGGCACCAACGTGGACTGCTACCAGCGGGCCGAGGGGCGCTACCAGCTCATGCCACAGATCATCGCCGCGCTGCGCGACTTCGCCAACCCGTTCTCCATCCTCACCAAGGGCACACTGATCCTGCGGGACCTGCCGCTGCTGCGCCAGGCCGCCGAGGTGACCCGGGTCGGCGTCTCCTTCTCGGTGGGCTTCGTCGACGAGCGGCTGTGGCGCGCGGTCGAGCCGGGCACGCCCAGCCCGCAGCGCCGCCTGGACGCCGTCAAGGCCCTGGCCGACGCCGGCTTCGACGTCGGGGTGCTGATGGCGCCGATCCTGCCCGGGCTCAGCGACGACGAGGAGTCGATCGACGCGACGGTGGCGGCGATCGCGGCGGCCGGGGCGACCAGCGTGACGCCGCTGGCGCTGCACCTGCGGCCCGGGGCCCGCGAGTGGTACGCGCGCTGGCTCGGCCACGAGTTTCCCCACCTGGTCCCCCGCTACCGCGAGCTCTACCGCTCCGGCGCGTACGTCCCGCAGTCCTACCAACGGGAGGTGACGGCGCGGGTGCGGATCGCGTCCCGCCGGCACGGGCTGCACCGGGGCGAGCGCGGGGACAACCGCCGCCTGCCCGACCCGACGCCCGCACCGCCGGCCGCCGAGCAGCTCAGTCTGCTGTAGACGCCGACGGGCTACGCCGCGCGCTCGGGGGCGGCGGCTGAGCGGCGGGGTTAGAGTCGGCGGGTGCGCTCCGCTCAGCAGATCCTCGCCGACTCCGCCGTGATCGCCGTCGTGGGCGCGTCCCGCGACCCCCGCAAGGCCGCGCACAGCGTGCCGTTGCAGATGCAGCGGTACGGCTGGCGGATCATCCCGGTCAATCCGACCGCCGACGAACTGTTCGGCGAGCGGGTCTACCGGTCCCTGGCCGACATCCCGCACCCCGTCGACCTGGTCGACGTGTTCCGGCCGGCGCGGGACGCGGTCGAGGTGGTCCGCGAGGCGGTGGCGATCGGCGCCCCGGCGGTCTGGCTTCAGCTCGGCATCGTCTCGCCCGAGGCGCGCCGCATCGCCACGGAGGCGGGCATCGACTACGTGGAGGACCGCTGCCTGGTCGTGGAGCGCGCCGCCGCCGGCCTGACCCGGCTGGGCTGAGCGGGCGTACGGCCGGGCGGCGGGCTTCCGCACAGGGTGCAGCCGAGCTCGACGGATGGCCGAGGAGTAGACGACCGACTCCGGGGAGCGGGGCGAGGAGAACTACCGCTTCGCACTGACTCGCGCTGTCGAGCTGATGTCGTAGACGATTCACGCTCGCGCCACCGGGCGGCGTGCAGGGTGACGCCGTTCCAGGCGAACGGCAGCAGTGATGTCGTAGACGACTCAGCTCGACAGGGGCCGACCGGCGGCACCGGCAGTGGACCGGCGCCGCCGACGCGACGGAGCCCTCAGCCTCAGAGCTTGTACTCCTTGAGCAGGCCGCGGGAGATGATGGTCTTCTGGATCTCCGAGGTGCCCTCGCCGATGAGCAGGAACGGGGCCTCCCGCATCAGCCGCTCGATCTCGTACTCCTTGGAGTAGCCGTAGCCGCCGTGGATGCGGAACGCCTCCTGGACGACCTCGGCGCAGTATTCCGAGGCGAGCAGCTTGGCCATGCCGGCCTCGACGTCGTTGCGCTGGCCGGCGTCCTTGAGGCGGGCGGCGTTGACCATGAGGGCGTGCGCGGCCTCGATCTTGGTGCCCATCTCGGCGAGCTTGAAGGCGACCGCCTGGTGCTTGGCGAGCGGCTGGCCGAAGGTGCGGCGCTGCTGGGCGTACGCGACGGCCAACTCGAACGCGCGGATGGAGATGCCGCAGGCGCGGGCGGCGACGTTGACCCGGCCGACCTCGATGCCGTCCATCATCTGGTAGAAGCCGCGGCCGACCTTCTCCGCGCCGCCGAGGACGGCGGTCTCGGGGACGGTGACCCCGTCGAGCACCATCTCGGTGGTCTCGACGCCCTTGTAGCCCATCTTGTCGATCTTGCCGGGGATGGTCAGGCCGGGCGCGGTCTCGCCGAAGCCGGGCTCCTTCTCCAGCAGGAAGGTGCTCATGTTGCCGTAGACCGAGTCCGCGCCGGTGTCGGTCTTGACCAGGGTCGCCACGACCGACGAGTACGCCCCGTTGGTCAGCCACATCTTCTGGCCGTTGATGACGAACCGGTCGCCCTCACGGACGGCCCTCGACTTGATCGCCGAGACGTCGGAGCCGCACTCCGGCTCGGACATCGAGAACGCGCCCCGCACCTCGCCGGTGGCCATCCTCGGCAGCAGCCGGGCCTTCTGCTCAACGGAGCCGTGCTGGGAGATCAGGTAGGCCACGATAAAGTGGGTGTTGACGATGCCGGAGATCGACATCCAGCCCCGCGACAGCTCCTCGACCACCAGGGCGTAGGTCAGCAGGGACTCGCCGAGCCCGCCGTACTCCTCGTCGATGGTGAGGCCGAAGAGGCCCATCTCGCGCATCCCGTCGAGGATGTCGGTCGGATACTCGTCGGCGTGCTCCAGCCGCTGCGCGTGCGGGATGATCTCCTTGTCGGCGAACTCCCGGACGGTCTCAAGGATCGACCGCTGCACATCGGTCAGGCCGGGCGTCTGGGCGAGTCGGGCCATCTCAGCCTCCGGGGGTCGGCGCCTTACTCATGGGTAACTGAACGCTCGGTCAGTATCAGCCGCCTGGCGGGCGAGGCCAAGGTGACCAGTCCACACAACCGCTGTGAAAAGGTTCACCGCTGGGGTAGCGTCCGGCAAGAGGGGACGTGATCCGCCACCGGCAGGAGGAGACCGTGAGCCAGCCACCGCCGCCGGGCCCGCCCGATCCGGACCGGCCGCCGTCGCCCTGGGAGCCCTCGCCGGGCCACGACCCGTCGCGGTCCGAACCAGCGCCGTACGGCCCGCCCTCCCACGAGCAGCCGCCGTACGGGCAGCCGCCCGCCTACGAGCAGCCGTCCTACGGCCCGCCCTCCCACGAGCAGCCGGCGTACGGGCAGCCCTCCTACGAGCAGCCCGGCGAGCCGCCGCACGGCCAGCAGTGGGCGCACCAGCCCCCGTACACCCCGCAGGTGCCCTACGGGCAGTACGGCCCGCCGTCCGGTCCCCGGCCCGGCGGCACGAACGTGCTGGCCATCCTGTCGCTGGTGCTCGCGTTCGTGTTCGCCCCGGCCGGCATCGTGCTCGGGCACCTGGCCAAGCGGCAGATCCGCAGCACGGGCGAGGAGGGCGACCAGCTCGCCACCTGGGGCCTCGTCCTCAGCTACGTCTTCACCGGGCTGGGCCTGCTCGCCTGCTGCGGCTGGATCGCCCTGGTCGTCGCCGCCGGCGACAGCGGCACCACCTACTGACGCCCGCCGTCCGCCCGGCTCACCGGAACTGCGCCTCGCGGACGCTGTTGCCACCGTCCACCACCAGCATCTGCCCGGTGATGTACGACGCGGCCGGCGAGCAGAGGAAGGTGATCGCGGCGGCCACCTCGTCCGGCGTGCCGGGGCGGCCGACCGGGGTGCCGAGGCCCTGCTTGATCTCGGCGACTGTCGAGGCCGCGGTGTGGATGGTGCCCGGGGCGACCGAGTTGACGGTCACCCCGTCGGCGATCATCTCCATCGCCAGCGCCCGGGTGAGCCCGACCACGCCCGCCTTGGCCGCCGCGTACGCCGCCTCGGTCGGCAGGGCGTTGACCGGGCCGGCGGTGGCCGCGAGGTTGACGATCCGGCCCCAGCCCCGCTCCGCCATGCCGCCGATGAAGGCCCGGCTGCACAGGAACGCGGTGGTGAGGTTCCGGTCGATCTCGCCGCGCCACTCGTCGTAGCTGAGCTGCGCGACCGGACGCAGCACCTCGGGGCTCGCCCGGCTGGCCAGCCCGGCGTTGTTGACCAGCACCTCCACGTCGCCGAGCTGCTCGGTGACCGCGTCGGCGAGCGCCCCGACCTCCGACTCGTCCGTGAGGTCGGCGACGAAACCGGTCACGCCCAACTCGCTGGCCCGCTCGTGGATGCGTCGGGTGGTGGAGACGATGGCCACCCGGGCGCCGAGGTCGGTCAGCCGGCGCGCCGTCGCGTACCCGATGCCGTCCGGGCTGCCCGCCCCGGTGACCAGGGCGACCTTCCCGTCGAGCCGCATCGTCACCGGGTCCGGCAGCGGCGCCGGCTCGTCGGTGCCGGCCGGGCTCGCCGGGGCGGCGGCCCGGGTGCGCCGGGCCAGGCCGGGGCGGCTCACGTCCCGTCTCGGTCGGCTTCCGGAGCGGTCCGCGGCTCGCGCGTCAATCACCATGGTCAGGATCCTGCCCGCTTCCCAGGGCCCGGGCAACGCGGCACACCAGGTGGCGACCCCCCAGGGTTTGCGCCGGCGTGACTACCCTGGCGGGCGCACCCGCACCCAACGGAGTAGACGCATGACATATCCCCCGCCGTCCGGCGGCTGGAACGACCCGGCGTGGTCGGGCCAGCAGTCGAGCCCGCCCGCCGACCCGGTGATCGGCCAGCCCATTCCCACCCAACCCACCGGCGACCCGTACGCCCCGGCGGACCCGTACGCGGGCGGCGACCCGTACGCCGGCACGCAGCCGGCGGCCCAGCCGGCGCCCGCCGGATACCCGCCGCCGGCCTACCCGGCGTACGGCTACGGCGCGCCGCAGAAGACCAACGGCATGGCGATCGCCGCCCTGGTGCTCTCCCTGGTCGGCTTCACGTCCTGCATCACCGCGCCGGTCGGCGCGATCCTCGGTCACGTCGCGGCCAAGCAGATCCGGCAGACCGGCGAGGGCGGCGAGGGCATGGCGAAGGCCGCCATCATCATCGGCTGGATCCTCACCGGCCTGCTCGTGCTGCTGATCCTCTTCTACGTGGGGATCATCGTGCTGGCGATCACCCAGGGCAGCTCGAGCAGCAGTTACTGAAGCAACGTGCCGCCCCGGCGCGGGCCGGGGCGGCACGGGCCGTACGGCGCGGCCTCACTCCGCCGGCGGGGTGAAGGTCGAGGTGCGGCTCATCCCGGCCGCCCGGCCCTTCGCCGCGATGACCAGCGCCATCTTGCGCGACGCCTCGTCGATCATCTCGTCGCCGAGCATCACGGCGCCGAGCCTGCCGCCCGCCTCCGAGGTGTAGTGCTCGTACGCGTCGAGGATCAGCTCGGCGTGGTCGTAGTCGGCCTGGGCCGGCGAGTAGACCTCGTTCGCGGCGTCGATCTGGCCCGGGTGCAGCACCCACTTGCCGTCGAAGCCGAGCGCCGCCGAGCGCTTGGCCACCTCGCGGAACGCGTCCACGTCGCGGATCTGCAGGAACGGGCCGTCGATGGCCTGCTTGTCGTGCATCCGCGCGGCCATCAGGATGCGCATGAGGATGTAGTGGTAGGGGTCGCCCGGGTAGTCCGGGATGAGGGCGCCGACCACCAGGGACTTCATGTTGATCGAGGCCATGAAGTCGGCCGGGCCGAAGATGATGGTCTCGACCCGGGGCGAGGCGGCGGCGATGGCGTCCACGTTGACCAGGCCGGCGGCGTTCTCGATCTGCGCCTCGATGCCGATCCGGCCGACCTCCAGGCCGAGCGTCTTCTCCAGTTGGGTCAGCGTCATGTCGAGCCACTGCACCTGGGCCGCGTTCTGCACCTTCGGCAGCATGACGCAGTCGAGGTTCGCGCCGGCCCCCTCGACCACGTCGATGACGTCACGGTAGGTCCAGGGGGTGGTCAGGTCGTTGACGCGGACGACCCGGGTCTTGCCCGACCAGTCGCCCTCGTTGAGCGCCGCGACGATGTTCTTCCGGGCGTCGGGCTTGGCCAGCGGGGCGACCGCGTCCTCCAGGTCGAGGAAGACCTGGTCGGCGGGGAGACCCTGGGCCTTGCCGAGCATCTTGACGCTGGAGCCGGGTACCGCGAGGCAGGACCGGCGGGGGCGACCGACTGCGGCCATGGATGCGCTCCTTCCAGCGTGCGGCGGGCACGCCGACGCCACCTGACGAGAAAGGCGAGAACTTAACGATCCCAAAGGGCGTTGTGACGCCACGGTAACCTCGTGCCGTGACCGGGGTGAATGGACCTGTGGAAGATTTCACTGGGCGTCGGCTGGTGGTGGTGACCGGGGCCAGCTCGGGCATCGGCCTGGCAGCCGCCGTGGACCTGGCGCGCCGCGGTGACCAGGTGGTACTGGTCGGCCGGGACCCGGCCCGGCTCCAGGCCGCAGCGGAGCAGGTGCGGGAGGCGTCGGGCGAACGGCCCGAGTTGTTCCGGGCGGATTTCGCGGTGCTGGACGACGTCCGCCGGCTGGCCGAGAAGCTGCGGGCCGCGTACGACCGGATCGACGTGCTGGCCAACAACGCCGGCGCGATCGTGCTCCAGCCGCTCACCACCGTCGACGGCTTCGAGCTGTCCATCCAGGCGAACCACCTGGCCCCGTTCCTGCTCAGCAACCTGTTGCGGGACCGGATCGGCCGGATGGTGGTGACCGCCTCCGGCGCGCACCGCAGCGGCGCGCTCGACCCGGACGACCTGAACGCCCCGCTGCGCCGCTACCGGCCGGTGCAGGCGTACGGCACCAGCAAGCAGGCGAACATCCTGTTCACGGCCGAGGCGGCCCGCCGCTGGCCGGACGTCCCGGCGTACTGCTTCCACCCCGGTGTGGTGCGCACCCGGTTCGGCAACGACAGCCGGCTGGTCGCCCTGGGCATGCGGCTGCTGCCGTTCCGCAGTCCCGAGAAGGGCGCCGAGACGCTGGTCTGGCTCGCCAACCAGGACCCGTCGCGGCTGCGTACCGGCGGCTACTACGCCGACCGGCGGCCGCGCCGGCCGCTGCGCAAGGCGGCCGACCCGCGGCTCGCCGCCCGACTCTGGGCGGCCAGCGCCGAGGCGGTCGGCATCGCGGGATAGCGGTGTCGCCCGTGACCGCCCCGCTGCCATACTCCGCCGCATGACGACGGGGAACGACACCGCCGCGCGGGACGCGCCGGCCGGCGACGGCGACACGCTGCGGGTGCTCGGCGCGGACGAGGAGCTGGCGGCCCGGCTCGACGCCGAGCTGACCGCCTTCAACAACCGGGCGACCGGCGCGGCCGACGAGGCCGACCTCTCCGTCCGGGTCACCGACGCCGCCGGCGAACTCGTCGCCGGGCTGACCGGCTGGACCTGGGGCGACTGCGCCGGCATCAACATGGTGTGGGTACGCGAGGACCGGCGGTCCGAGGGCTGGGGCGGCCGGCTGCTGCGCGCCGCCGAGGAGGAGGCCCGCCGGCGCGGCTGCACCCAGATGTCGGTCGCCTCGTTCTCGTTCCAGGCGCCCGAGTTCTACCGCCGCAACGGCTACCTCGACACGGGACGTCGGGAGGGCATCCCCGGCGGCCACGTCGACCACCACTTCTGGAAGTCGCTGGTCACCGATCCGGCGGCGGCGTTGCGCGTGGTCGCCCTGGTGGAGCTGCCCGAGGTGGCGGCCGGCCGGCGGTACGAGGACGAGGTGCTGGGCCTGCTCGGGCGGCACGGCGGGCGACTGGAGCGCCGGCTGCGGACCGGCGACGGGCACACGGAGGTGCACCTGATCCGGTTCGACACCCGCGACGGCTACGACGCCTTCCTGGCCGACCCGGAGCGGGTGGCGCTGCGGGCCGCGCTGGGCGACGCGGCCCCGACCGCCCGCGTGCTCGAGGTCCACGAGGTCTGACGCCGGTCCGCCGGGCGGCGGCGCGGCTGGTCGCCCGGCTTGGGCACGCCAGTCCCGTCACCCGCCCGGCGAGGCCGCCGTCGTCGCCGCATCGTCGGGCGGGATCGCCGTCGCCCGGCGCCGCCTCGCCCGCACCAGGACGGATGCAACGGCGACCAGCAGCGCCACGCCGGCCAGACCGAGAGCAACCAGCCAGGGTGGGGGCGGACCGAAGTCGGGTGCACCGGACTTCCGGACCGCACCGTCGACCGCGAGGTCGGCGGCGACCGCGAGCTCGGTGACGCCTGCCGGGGTGCGGAACAGCACCTCTGGTGCGGCGGCACCCCGGCGTAGCAGCACGAGCTGGACGGCCGTGGTGCCCGGCTCGGCGTAGGGGCTCCGGGCGATGTCGTGCTCGTCCGGCCGGTCGACCGCGTCCGGGCCGGGCACGCCCACCAGCGCGACCGCCTCGTCCGCCGACCGCCAGCCGAGCACCTGCACGAAGGTGGCGGAGCGCACCTCCGGGAAGGCGGGGCCGTCGCCCACGGGCCACACCGTCAGGTTGTGGGTCACCAACCGCCAGCTGCGCGGGTAGGACGGCACCGGGCAGTTCTCGCAGGTCGACCGCTCCAGCACGGCCACCCGCCACCCGTTGGGCGACCACGCGCCCGGCCCGGCCAGGCGCCCGCTGCCCATTGGGAGCTTCCGGTACGGCTCGGCGGTGCCGTCGGCGCCCGCGTCGGCGACCCGGGCCAGCCACACCTCGTCACGCACCTGGACGGCGAGCGTGCCCCCGTCCGGCGAGACGGCCGCCCGCCCGGGCGGCACCCAGGCGGTACCGACCGGGACCCGCAGCACGTCGGCCCCACGGTCCCGGTCGTACAGGCCCACGTGGGGGGTGGCGTAGGTGTTCGGCGCGGTGAAGGTGTCCTCGGCCGCATAGGCGAGCCGGTTCCCGTCCGGCGCGAAGGCCAGCGGGTGCCCCGCCGTCCCCGCGCCGTGGCGTTCGCCGGTCGTCAGGTCGAACAGCAGGCCGCCGGCCCAGACGTACCGGCCGTCCGGGGAGAGCAGCGCGTCGAACCCCGGCGTGACCGGGCCGACGTCGAGGCGGCGGTAGCGGTCGGTCTCGGCGGCCACCACGGCCATCCGGTTCTCGTGCCAGTCGCTGCGCACCGCCGGCCCGCCGAACAGCACCGCCGCCGGGCCCGGCGGCGACCCGTCGACGGGCGCGGTGAGCACTCCCGGCGTGACCAGGCGGGTGGGCAGGCCGGGGGTGTCGGGGCGGGAGGCCGCGGGAGCCGGCAGGGCGACCGGGCGCAGCGCGTACCCGACGGAGACGAGCAGCACCAGGACGGCGAGCGCGCCCGCCGCGGCGGCCCGCCGACGCCGGTGCCGGCGCCGCGCCGTGTCGAAGAAATCCGCCCGTACGACGGCGGCCGGCACGCCGTCCGCCAGGCCGCGCAGCGCCGCGCCGAGTCGGACCGTCATCGGTTCACCTCCTGCGGAGTGTGGCCGACCAGCTCGGCCAGCTCGGGGGCGAGGGCGCGCAGCCTGCCGAGGGCGTGCCGCGTCTGGCTCTTGACCGTGCCCACCCGGCAGCCGAGCAGCTCGGCGGTCTCGGCCTCGGTGCGGTCCTCGTAGTAGCGCAGCACCAGCACGGCCCGCTGCCGGACGGTCAGCCGACCCAGCGCCGCCCGCAGCACCAGCCGCAGGTCGGGGTCGTCGGCCGGGCCGGCCCGCTCGGGCAGGGTCGCGCCCAGCCGCTCGGGCGGGCGCGCCCTGCGCCACCGCCACCAGCTGGCCGCCTGCGTGCAGAGCACCCGGCGCAGGTACGCCCCGGGTTCGTCGAGCCGCTCCCAGCGCACGGCGACCCGGGCCAGCGCCACCTGCACCAGGTCCTCGGCGTGGTGCCGGTCGCCGGTCAGCAGGTACGCGAACCGGGTCAACCCCGCCGTCTCGGCGCGTACGAACTCGGCGAAGCCGGCCCGGGCGCGGTCTTCAGTGGTCAAAGGATCGCCCTCCCTACCGGGACAGACGCCGACCGGGGCCGCCGCGGAGGGAACCTACTCGTCCAGGTGCACCGGCAGGCTGGTGACCACCACCCCGGGCAGCCGGCGCAGCGCGGCGCGCAGCCGCTGCTCGGTGCGGCTGTGCAGCGGCCGGTGCCAGCGGCTGCGCAGCACCACCTCCGGCACGACGACGGTCAGCACCAGGTCGGCGCGGGAGGCGTGCAGCGCCTCCAGGTAGTGCGCGAGCGGCCCGACCACCGCCCGGTACGGGGACACGATCGTCTCCAGCCGCAGGTGGTCGCCCCACGCCCGCCACTGCTCCCGGAACCGGTCCGCCTCCGGCTCCTCGGGGGCGATGTGGACGGCCAGCGTCGGCTGCCCGAGCGAGGCCGCGTACGCCAGGGCCCGCAGCGAGGCCCGGTTCAGCCGGACGACCGGCACCACCACGAGGTGGCGTACCTGCTCGGGCAGCTCCTCGTCCTCGGGCGCGGCGGGCCCGGCGGTGGGTCCAGCGGCGGGCCCGGCGGCGGGCGGCCGCGCCGGCACCACCGGCGGCCCGAGCGCCGGGCCGGCCGGCGGCGGGTGCAGCGCCAGCGACCGGTGCAGCGACCGGTAGTGCCGCTGGATGGCCCGGAACAGCAGGATCAGCAGCGGCACGGCGACGACCACCACCCAGGCGCCCTCGGTGAACTTGGCGACCGCCGCGGTGACCAGGATCAGCCCCGAGAAGACGGCGCCCACCGCGTTGACCGCCGCCCGGCGGCGCCAGCCGGGCCCGCGCCGGCGGCGCCAGTGCACGACCATCCCCGCCTGGGACAGGGTGAAGGCCAGGAACACCCCGACCGCGTAGAGCGGGATCAGCGACTCGGTGTGCCCCCGGAAGGCCACCAGGATCACCGCCGCCGCGACGGTCAGCGCGACCAGCCCGTTGCTGAAGGCGAGCCGGTCGCCCATGTGCAGGAACCGGCGCGGCGCGTGTCCGTCCCGGGCCATGAAGAACAGCAGGCGGGGAAAGTCGTTGAAAGCGGTGTTCGCGGCCAGCAGCAGGATCATCGCCGTCGCGGCCTGGACCAGCCCGTACCAGGGACCGCTGGGGAACGTGACCCGGGCCAACTGGGAGAGCATCGACTGCTCGGCGGTGGGCACCAGCCCGGACAGGTGGATCAGCCCGATGAGCCCGACGAAGAACAGCACCAGCATCGCGACCATCCAGGTGAGCGTGGTGCGGGCGTTGCGCCACTCCGGCGGCCGGAACGCGGGCACCGCGTTCGAGACCGCCTCGATGCCGGTCATCGACACCGCGCCGGAGGAGAACGCGCGGAGCACCAGCAGCAGCCCCAGCCCCTCGACGGCCGGCACCGACGGCGGGTCGACCGGAACGAACCCCCGTCCGGCCGCGCGGAACCAGCCGACCGCGAGCAGCGCCAGCAGCGCGACCACGAAGGCGTACGTGGGCAGCACGAAGAGGTTGCCGGCGGTGCGCACGCCGCGCAGGTTGCCGGCGAGCAGCACGCCGATCACGGCCAGCCCGAGGGGCACCGTCCAGCCGGTCAGCTCCGGGACGGCCGAGGTGACCGCCTTGACGCCGGCGGAGACGGACACCGCCACGGTCAGCACGTAGTCCGTCATCAGACCCGCGGCCGCGGCGAGGCCCACTCCCGCGCCCAGGTTGTCGCCGGCCACGATGTACGAGCCGGCCCCGTGCGGGTAGGCGGCCACGGTCTGCCGGTAGGAGACGCCGACCGCGACCATGAGCAGCGCCAGCCCGGCGGCCAGCGGCAGGGAGAGCCCGAGCGCGCCGCTGCCGGCGAGCAGCAGCACGGCCAGCATCGCCTCCGGCCCGTACGCCACCGAGCTGAGCAGGTCGGAGGCGAGCACCGGCAGGGCGACCGGCTTGCGCATCCGCTCGTAGAGCACGGCGGCGCTGCTCAGCGGCGGCCCGAACAGCGCCCGCCGCAGCCGGGTGCCTGCCCGGCCGAGTCGGGTGCCGGGCAGGTTGGCCGGCTCGGCGGCGACCAGCTCGTCCGGCTCCCCGACCCGGAACATCGCGATCGGGGCGAGCCGGCCGAACCGGGTCGGGGCCGGCTGGCCGGGGTGCCGGCGCAGCGTCGGATCGACCGGCAGGGCGTCCCCGCCGGGTGGTCGGCCCGGCCGGGCGGCCCGCCAGCGGTCGCCGATCCGGCGCAGCGCCCCCAGCTCGTCCGGGTCGAGCGGCGGGAACTCGGCCGACGGCGTGACGACCGTGCCGCGCTCGTCCTCGCCGCCGTTCCGCTCAGCCATCCGCCGTCCCGTCCCGTGTCTCCCTCCTCCGCACTCTCACGGACGCGTCCGCCCCCGGCGGGCGGAACGGCAGTTCTCGCGGCAAAGAGTGCCCGCCGGCGCACCGCGCGACGGGCGTGCAGACGCCCGGCCGGGTGACCGGCGGGCGTCCCCGCCGCGACACTTCGCCCGATCCGCCCGGTCCACCCGGGCGAGCCGGAACCCGTCGTGCCCGGGTTGCCACGGGTCAGTCGCGCAGCGGGCCCGCGTCGGCCGGGACGGCTGTGGCGGCGGGGACACGGCGGGCGGCGCGGGCACCGCCGAGCACCACGACCGCGACGCCGGCCAGCAGCAGCGCCAGCCCCGGCAGGGCGGTGGCCCGGGGAAGCTGCCCCAGCCAGGCCCAGCCGATCAGGGCCGCGCCCGGGGCCTCCAGCAGGACCAGCACGCTGATCGTGGTCGCCGAGACCCGGCGCAGCGCGTAGTTGAACATCGAGTGACCGAGCAGTTGGGCACCGGCCACCAGGGCCAGCACGGCGGCCCAGGTGCCGGTGTCGAACCCGGTCAGTGGCACCCCGCCGACCAGGCAGACCACGAGCAGGAGCAGCGCGCAGACCCCGTAGCAGATGGTGGTGTACGTGGTCGTGCTGATGGTCGTACGGGCCCGCTCGCCGAGCGCGGTGTAGACCGCCGCGAACATCCCGCCGACCACCGCCAGCAGGTCGCCGGCGAAGGCCCGGCCCGAGACGCCGAAGTCGGCCCCGGTGGCGAGGGCCGCCCCGGCCACCGCCACCCCGATGCCGGCCCACACCGCGACCGGCAGGCGGCGGCCCTGGCCGCGGGCGATCAGGCCCTGCCAGACCGGCTGGGTGGCGCCCAGGGCGGTCGCCGCGGCGACCGAGGTGAGCTGGGTGCTCGGCATCCAGGTGGCGAAGTGGGCGGCGAGCGCGACCCCGGACAGGACGCAGTAGAGGCCCTCACGCCGCCCGGCGCCGACCGTCAGCGACCGGAACTCGGCGCGCCGCCGGCCCAGCGCGTACGGGCCGAGCACGGCGAGCGAGAGCGTGTTGCGCCAGAACGCGACGGCCAGGGCGGGCGCCGCCGCGAAGGCCACCAGCGGGGCGGAGGACGAGACGGCGACGACGGCCAGGACGAGCGCCCCGGTGGTCACCGGGTCGAGCGTCGGGCGGTGCGGTGCGGTGGACACGGGACGCAATCCTCACACGGCACGGCCCATGACGGACCGTCAGCGCTCGGTTACGATCATGCCTGTCCGCGCCGGCGACCCCTCGACCGCCCGGAGGCGCTCCCATGCCCACCTACCAGGCGGTGCTGTTCGACTTCTTCGGCACGCTGACCCGTTCCGTGCAGCGGGGCGCGGCGCACCGGTCGACCGCCGAGTTGCTCGGCTGCCCGCCCCGCACGCTCGTCGACGTGCTCGACCGCACCTTCTACGAGCGGGCCTGCGGGCGGTACGGCAACGCCGAGGCGACTCTGCGCTGGGTCTGCGAGCAGGCCGGCGTACACCCCTCGGACGACGCGGTCCGGTCGGCGGTGGCCTCCCGCCACCGGGCCGTACGCGCCGACACCCGGCTACGCGACGAGGCGGTGCCCACGCTGGCCGAACTGCGCCGGCGCGGCCTGCTGACCGGGTTGATCAGCGACTGCACCCACGAGCTGCCGGCGTTCCTGCCGCAGTTGCCGATCGCCCCGCTGCTCGACGTGCGGGTCTTCTCGGTGCAGGTCGGGCGCTGCAAGCCGGACCCGGTGCTCTACCAGGCGGCATGCGGGCGGCTCGGCGTGGCCGCGGCGGACTGCCTCTACGTCGGCGACGGCGGCAGCCAGGAGCTGACCGGGGCGGAACGGGCCGGCATGACCGCGGTGCGGCTGGCCGCGCCGGACCTGGCCGAACACATGGTGTTCAACGCCGACGCGGCCTGGCGCGGGCCGGTGCTGCGCTCGCTCGACGAGGTGGTCGACCTGGTCGGCCGGTCGGCGCTGCCGGCGGGCACACCCATACCGGCGGGCGCCCCCGCGCCGGCTAGGACGCCGGTGCCGGCGGGCGTGGCGGTGCCGGCGGCCGGGCCCAAACCGGGGGGCACACCCGTGCTGGCGGGTGCGCCGATGCCGGCGGGCTGCTTCTCCTGACCCGGCCGCGCCCCGCGGCCCACGACGCGACCGGCCGGCCGGCCTCGTGACCGCCCCGCCTCAGCGGCGGCGGACGCGGTGCAGACGGAACGGCTTGCGGATCGCCCGGACCACCGGCGCCTCCCGGGGCACCTCGGCCAGCGAGCCCGCGGGCAGCGCGGCGCCGGCGAGCGGCTCCCCGGCCGGGGCCAACCGGTTCACCGCGCAGCCGTCTGCCGCCCAGCGGGCCACCAGCTCGGCCGTCGGCCCGGGCGCGTTGAGCCGCTTCGCGGCCACCAGCGGGGCCGTGCTCTCCCAGTGCTCGGTGCCCGGCACGAGGCGACTCACCCGGGCCGGCCAGGTGACGATCCGCCCGCCGTGGTCGCCGCGCAGGGTGACCTGGGCGTCGGTGGCGTCGGCCAGCCCCGGCGCGGACTGCTCCCCCGGGCCGCTGACCACGAAGAGCGCCCCCTCCAGGGGGATGCACCAGAGGGCGAGCGCCGGCCCGCCGGGCACGCTCACCCAGGCCACGGCGGCCTTCTTCATCGCCTCGTCGACCAGCGGCGTGCTGGTCCGGTCCGCGTCGGTCACACCCGCATCCTCCCGCACCCGTCCCCGTCCCGTCAGCGCCGCCCGGCGTCCGTCCGCGTGGCCGGTGGGCGTGGCGGCACGGATCGCGCAGGTCAGCCGACGAACGGAGGGACCATGATGTCGCCCCGGGCCACCGGCATGACGTGGCCGGCCACGGTGGTGCCCACCGCCTGGCCGCCGGCGGCCGTCACCGTGCAGGCCAGCACCGACGGGCGGTTGATCTCGATGCCCTGGTGGACGGTGTACTCCGCGCGCCCGTCGGCGGGGAGCAGGCCGCTGGCGACCAGCCACACCCCGAGACCCAGGGCGGCCGAGCCGGTGGCCGGGTCCTCCGGCACGCCCAACCCGGGCACGAAGACCCGGGCGTGCGCGGTTTGCGCGGCGGCGTCCCAGGAGAAGACGCTGACGTGCTCCACTCCGTACCGCTGTGCCGCCCCCGCGTTCACCCGGGCGCGGGCCACCGCGTCCGGACGGACCGGGAGGTACGGGAACTCCAGCCCGCAGCCGGCCACCCGGGGCGCCGGGCCGACGTGGTCGTCCGCGGTCAGGCCGGCCATCTCCAGCAGCGGCTCCGGGTCCAGCTCGGGGCCGAGGGTGGGGACGCCGCCGGTCAGCGTGGCCCCGGTCGCGGTCACCTCGATCGGGAGCACGCCCGCACCGCACTCCTGCATGACCTGCCCCGGCGGGAACAGCCCCCGGCGGCTGGCGGTCACCGCCGCGCCGACGCTCGGATGCCCGGCGAAGGGCAGTTCCTCGGCCGGGGTGAAGATGCGGGCCCGGTAGGTGGCGCCGACCTGGGTGGGCGGAAGCACGAACACCGTCTCGGAGAGGTTGAACTCACACGCGAGCGCCTGCATCTGCTCGGTGGCCAGCGCTTCGGCGCCGAACACCACGGCCAGCGGGTTGCCGGCGAACGGGCGGTCGGTGAAGACGTCCACGATCTCGTAGGCCAAGGTCGACATGTTGATAAACACTAGGCGCTTAGGCTGGTGCCCGTGAGCATGCCGACCCGGATCTACATCGCCCGGCTCGCCGGGGTCGCCGTCTTCGACCCCAACGGCGACCAGGTGGGCCGGGTCCGCGACGCGGTGGCCCGGCTACGGCCGACCCAGCGCCCGCCGGAGGTGGTCGGGCTGGTCGCCGAGATGCCGATGCGGCGGCGCATCTTCCTCTCCATCAACCGGATCACCTCCATCGACGCCGACGCGGTCGTGCTCGGCACCGGCACGCTCAACCTGCGGCGCTTCGAGAAGCGCCCCAACGAGCTGCTCGTGCTCCAGGAGCTGCTCGACCGGCGGGTGCAGGTCGAGCCGGGCGGGCAGCCGGGCTCGGTGGTCGACGTGGCCATGGAGTGCAGCCGGGGCGGCGAGTGGTCGCTGACCCGGGTGGCCGTACGCGAGCAGACCGGGCGACTGAGCCGCCGGGGCCACCTGCACCAGGTCGAGTGGGAGCGGGTACGCGGGCTCAGCGGCATCGCCGACAGCCGGGGCACCGCCAACCTGCTCGCGGTGCTGGAGGACATGCGCCCGGCCGACCTCGCCAACGCCCTTCAGGACCTCCCCGACGCCCGGCGCAACGAGGTCGCCGCCGCGCTGGACGACGAGCGTCTGGCGGACGTGCTGAGCGAGCTGCCGGAGCACGACCAGGTGGAGATCCTGGCCGCGCTGGACCGGGAGCGGGCCGCCGACGTCCTGGAGGAGATGGACCCGGACGACGCGGCCGACCTGCTCAGCGAGCTGCCGCCCCCGGAGCAGGACGTGCTGCTCGACCTGATGCAGCCGGACGAGGCCGACCCGGTGCGTCAGCTGCTCAAGTACACGCCCGGCACGGCGGGCAGCGTGATGACCTCCGAGCCGGTGATCCTGCCGCCGGACGCCACGGTCGCCGAGGCCCTGGCCCGGATCCGGGAGCCGCAGCTCTCGCCCGCGATCGCCGCGCAGGTCTTCGTGTCCCGGGCGCCGATGACCACCCCGACCGGCCGCTACCTCGGCATGGTGCACTTCCAGCGGCTGCTCCGCGAGCCGCCGGCCGACCTGCTCGGCGGGGTGGTGGTCAACGACATCGACCCGCTGCGGGCGACCACCCCGCTGCCGGAGATCACCCGCCGGATGGCCACGTACGACCTGGTGGCCATGCCGGTGGTCGACCGCAACAACCGGCTGGTCGGCGCGGTCACGGTCGACGACGTGCTGGACCACCTGCTCCCCCGGGACTGGCGGGACCGGGACGCCACCGCGAGCCCGGCCGCCTCCGAGCCGGTGGGCGGCGCGGATGGCTGACCAGCGACGGGCGCCGCGGCTCGACCAGCCGCGCGAGCGGCGGGGCGTCAAGCTGCCCCGGTTCGACCCGGAGGCGTTCGGGCGGTGGTCCGAGGGCATCGCCAGGGGCATGGGGACCGCGAACTTCATCGTCTACATGACGGTGGTGATCGCGCTCTGGTTCGGCTGGAACACCCTGGCCCCGGCGCACCTGCGCTTCGACCCGTACACCTTCACGTTCCTGACCCTGGTGCTGTCCCTGCAGGCCAGCTACGCGGCCCCGCTGATCCTGCTGGCGCAGAACCGCCAGACGGACCGGGACCGGGTGGCGCTGGAGGAGGACCGCCGGCGGGCGACCATGCAGAAGGCCGACACGGAGTACCTGGCGCGGGAGATCGCCGCGCTGCGCAACGCGATGGGCGAGGTGGCGACCCGGGACTTCCTCCGCTCGGAGCTGGCCCGGCTGGCCGAGGAACTGGACGAGGCGAGCCACCGCCGGCAGCGGCTGGAACGCCGCCAGCAGGAGCGGTCCGCGCAGCGCGAGCAGGGCGGGGACGGGCTCGACGAGCCCCGCGACGAGCTGGACGGCGACTGGGCCCGGGACGGCCGGCCGGAGGCCCGGGACGCGTGAAGAACGCCGCTCGCCCCAAGGGGCCGGGCGAGCGGCGTTCGCCTTGATCGTCCCACTTCGCGCCGTCGGCGGTCCACCCCCAACCGCCGTCATCGATTCGCTCACACCGGGCCCCGCTGGCGCGGTGGCGAGGCACCGCCGACGTAGCATTGCGGGCATGTCAGCACCCGTCAGCACCGTCTCCGACGCGATCCAGGCCGCGCTGGCCACCGTCAACGACCCGGAGATCCGCCGGCCCATCACAGAGCTGGGCATGGTCCGCTCCGCCGAGGTCGGCGACGACGGCGTCGTACGGGTCGAGCTGCTGCTCACCGTCGCCGGCTGCCCGCTGAAGGACAAGCTGCGCGCGGACATCACGGCCGCGGTCGGCGCGGTGCCCGGGGTGACCGGCGTGGAGATCGAGTTCGGCGTGATGAGCCCCGAACAGCGCCAGGAGCTCCAGGCGAAGCTGCGCGGCGGGGGCGCCTCCCAGGAGCCGGTCATCCCGTTCGCCCAGCCGGGCTCCCGCACCCGGGTGTACGCGGTCGCCAGCGGCAAGGGCGGCGTCGGCAAGTCCAGCGTGACGGTCAACCTGGCCGCGGCGCTGGCCGCCCGTGGGCTCTCCGTCGGCGTGGTCGACGCGGACATCTACGGCCACTCGGTGCCCCGGATGCTCGGCGCGGACGGCCGCCCGACCCGCGTCGAGGACATGATCATGCCGCCGCAGTCGCACGGCGTGAAGGTCATCTCGATCGGCATGTTCACCGCCGGCAACGCCGCCGTGGTGTGGCGCGGCCCGATGCTGCACCGGGCGTTGCAGCAGTTCCTCGCCGACGTCTACTGGGGCGACTTGGACGTGCTCCTGCTGGACCTGCCCCCGGGCACCGGCGACGTGGCCATCTCGCTGGCCCAGTTGCTGCCCAACTCCGAGATCCTGGTCGTCACGACGCCGCAGGCCGCCGCCGCCGAGGTGGCGGAGCGGGCCGGCGCGATCGCCCTGCAGACCCACCAGCGCGTCGTCGGCGTCATCGAGAACATGTCCTGGCTGGAGCTGCCGGACGGCTCGCGGATGGAGGTCTTCGGCGCGGGCGGCGGCCAGACGGTCGCCGAGTCGCTGACGAAGACCATCGGCGCGCAGGTGCCGCTGCTCGGGCAGGTGCCGCTCGACACCCGGGTCCGCGAGGCCGGTGACGAGGGCACGCCGATCGTGCTGGCCCAGCCGGAGTCGCCGGCCGCGAAGGCGCTGGGCCAGGTCGCCGACCGGCTCGCCCTGCGGCGGGAGTCGCTGCTCGGCAAGCCGCTGGGCCTCAAGCCCGCCGGCCGCTGATCCGCCCGCCGGCCCCGCCGGCGCTGTCGCCACCCGATCGGGGGCGGCGTTCCCCCGGGGACGCCGCCCCCGTCGCCGTTCCAGCCGGCGTATGACGCGGGCCGGCCGGGAGCGGTCGCACGCCGGCCACGTCACGACGCCGGCCCACCGGGCCGGACGCGCCGTCGCGGACGATGCCGGGCCGGCCGGAGGCGTTGGTCGGGCTGAGGCGGCGGGCGGGGTCAGGTGGCGTCGTCGTAGCTGACGCGGGGGGCGGGGGCCGGCGCGCCGCCCGTGGCGGTGCTCGGGCCGGCGCCCTTCGACCGCAGGTCCGCGGCGGAGGCGACGTCCTTCAGCTCGTTGTGCACACCGGTGACGTCCGCGCGCAGGTTGTCGTAGACGCCCTGCAACGGCTTCCGGATCGCCTGCTCGTCCTCCTCGCTGAGCAGGTGCTTGCGGATGAACGCCTTGGGGTGCAGGTCCTCCAGCTGGATGTCGGTGCCCAGCTCACGGCTGAGGTCGGTGGTGGCGTTGCGGGCCATGTTGCGCAGGTTGCGCACCAGTCGCAGGCCGTCGCCGATCACGGCGGGCAGCCGGTCACCGAAGATCAGCAGCGCCAGGAGCAGCAGCCCACCGATCTCCCACCAGTTCAGGTTGTCGAACACTGCACGGGCCTCCTCTCGGCGTCAGCAGCAAGACTACGCACGTCGGACGCCGCGCGGGGAGGGGGTGACCGGCCGCTACTTGGCGTCTGCGGCCAGCGTCACGGAGGCGTTCTGCCGGTCGGAGCCCCGGCGGTACTCCACCGTCACCACCGAACCGGGCGCGAACTTCCGCACCAGAGCGATCAGGTCGGTCGGCTCGGTCATCGGCCGCCCGGCGAGCTTGAGGATCACGTCGCCGGCCTTCAGCCCCGCGCCGGCCGCCGGCCCGGACGGCTCGACGGCCGCCAGGCGTACGCCGGCCCCTGCGGTGCCCGCGCCCGGGCCGCCGACCTGGGCGCCGATCACGGTGCGCCGGGCCTTGCCGGTGCCGATGATGTCCTGGGTGACCCGCTTGGCCTGGTTGATCGGGATGGCGAAGGCGAGGCCGATGTTGCCCGCCTCCTGCCCGTCCGAGACCAGCGACTTGATCGTCGAGTTGACGCCGATCACCCGGCCGGCGCCGTCGACCAGCGGGCCGCCGGAGTTGCCGTGGTTGACCGCCGCGTCGGTCTGGATCGCCGCGTAGTAGCGCGTGGGACCGCCCGGCTCGCCGGCCTGCATCGTCCGGTCCAGCGCGCTGACGATGCCGGCGGTGACCGTGTTGGCCAGCGAGAGCGGCGACCCGATGGCCAGCACCGGGTCGCCCACGGCCAGCGCGTCCGAGTCGCCGAACTCGACCGGGCGCAGGCCCGTCCGGGAGACCTTGATCACCGCGATGTCGGACTCCGGGTCCTGCCCGACCACGGTGGCCGGGGCCGAGCTGCCGTCGTTGAAGATCACCGACGCCTTGCCGCCGGTCGCCCCCGCCACCACGTGGTCGTTGGTGATCACGTGCCCGTCGGCGCTGGCGACGAAGCCGGAGCCCTCGCTCGTGCCGCCGAGGCTGGCCACCCGGACGGTCACCACGCTGGGCAGCACCCGCTCGGCGACCCCCGCGAGCGACTCGGGCCGGCGCTGGGCCAGGCCGGGGGCCTGGGGGTCGGCGCCGAGCACCGGCCCACCCCCGGCGCCGCCGCGCACCGCGAAGGCGTACCCGAGGGCGCCGCCGAGGCTGCCAGCGAGCAGCGCGGTGATCAGCGGGATGAGCAGCAGTTGGCGCAGCGTCGGCCGGCTCGGGGCGTCCGGGTCGCTGACCGGCTCGGGCTCCGAGCCGGGGCTCGGGGCGGCCGGCACCACCACGGCGGCCGGCGCCGCCGGGTCGCGCCACGGGTCGGCGAGCGCGTCGGACCACCAGGGCGATGTCGTGCCGCCCGCGGCGCCCTGCGGCGCCGGTGGCGACCCCGCCGGCGGGTACCCGGGCCCCGGCGGTCGCGCCGGTGCCGGAGTCCCCCCGGGCTGGCGCCAGTCCCAGCCGTCGGTCACGTCGGTGCCTCCCAGTCCTTCCCCGGATCCCGCGCGCCCCGGACCCGGCGAGGGGCCGCCCGGTCGCGATCGACGGAATACCGCTTCCAGGATTACACGGATGCCACGGACTCAGTCACCGGTTGCCGGCCGTGATCGTCGGGTGGCGGACGCGCGGCTGCGTCCGTCCGACGTCGCCTCTAGGCTCACAGTGCCCACCCGCCCCCGCACCACTCGCGCCGCCCGGAGGTGTCCCATCGCCACGGTCGCCGGTTCCGGCAGTTCGACGACCCAGGCCGTGCAGTTCGCCGAGTCGTACGTGACCGAGGATCTCGTGCTGCGCACCGCCCGCAGCCTGGCCCGGGAGGTCGGCCTCGACGCGGTGACCCCCGGCGCCGGCGCGGCGCTGCGGCTGCTCGCCGCCGCCGGCAGCGCCCGCGCGGTGGTCGAGATCGGCACCGGCACCGGGGTCAGCGGGGTCTGGCTGCTGCGCGGCATGCGCACCGACGGCGTACTCACCACGATCGACGTGGAGGTGGAGCACCAGCGGATCGCCCGCCGGATCTTCGCCGAGGCGGGCTTCGCCGCAGGCCGGACCCGGATCATCACCGGCCGGGCGCTGGACGTGCTCCCGCGCCTCGCCGACGGCGCGTACGACCTGGTCTTCGTGGACGCCGAGTCGACCGGGTTCGCCGCCTGCGTGGACGCGGCGCTGCGGCTGCTGCGACCCGGCGGCGTGCTGGCGCTCAACGGCATGCTGGCCGACGGCCGGATCGGCGACCCCGCTGCCCGGGACGTCGAGACGGTCACCATCCGCGAGACGATCAAGGCGATCCGGGAGTCGGAACACTGGACCCCCGCGCTGCTGCCGGTCGGCCACGGGCTGCTCGCCGCCGTCAAGTGCTGACCGGGCGCCGGCCCGCCGGGGGCCGGCGCCGACCGGCGGTCAGGCCAGCGTCCCCAGCCAGCGCAGCAGCGAGCGTACGCCCCAGCCGGTCGCGCCCTTGGTCAGCTCGGCGTCGTCGCCCTCGGCCCACGACGGCGCGGACATGTCCACGTGCAGCCACCGGTCGCGCAGCTCGCCGGTGAACTCACGCAGGAACAGGGCGGCAGTGACCGATTTGGCCGGTTCCGGCGCGCTGTAGAGGTCGGCCAGGTCGCTGCCGAGGTACTCGACGTAGTCGGCGGGCAGCGGCATCCTCCAGGCCGCCTCGCCGGCCGCCGCGATGGCGGCCAGCACGTCGGCGGCGAGCCCGTCGTTCTCGCTGTAGAGGGCCCCCATCCGCTTGCCCAGCGCGACCGCGTTCGCGCCGGTCAGCGTGGCGAGGTCGACCAGCAGGTCGGGCTTGAGCTCGGCGACGGCGTAGGCGAGCGCGTCGGCGAGGACGAGCCGCCCCTCGGCGTCGGAGTTGGTGGTCTCGCTGGTCGTGCCGCCGTAGTGGCGGATGACGTCGCCGGGGCGGAAGGCCGAGCCGCTGAGCATGTTCTCCGCCAGCGGCGCGAGCGTGGTGACCCGGACGGGCAGGCGCAGCGCCGCCGCGCCGAGGGTGGCCGCGACCACCGCCGCCGCGCCGGCCATGTCCTTGCGCATCAGCTTCATCGCCGGCACCGGCTTGATCGAGATGCCGCCGGTGTCGAAGGTGATCCCCTTGCCCACCAGCACCACGTGCGTACGCGCGCCGGCCGGCCGCCAGTCCAGCTCGACCAGGCGCGGAGCGCTGGCCGAGCCGCCGCCGACCGCGAGGATCCCGCCGAAGCCCTCCGCCGCCAACTCCTCCGGGCCGCGTACCCGCAGGTGCAGGTCCGGCACGTCGACCTCCGCCGCGGCGAGCGCGACCTGGCCGGCGAACCACTCCGGGTTCTTGATCGACGAGGGGGTGTTGGTGAGGTCGCGGGCGAGCCGGGTCATCCGGGCGGTCGTCGCGGCGACCTCCACGGCGGTCGCGTGCGCGTCCGGGTCGGCCACCACGATGTCGACCCCGGCCAGCGCCGCGGCGGTGCCGGCCTCGGTCAGCCGGAACCGGTACGACGCCAGCAGCAGCCCCTCGATCAGTCCGCGTACGGCCGCCGGGGCGACCCCGGCCGGCATGGCCAGCGTGACGCGCATCTCATCGCCGACGGCCCGGGCCAGTGCCGCGCCGGCGGTCCGCCAGCCCGCCTCGTCGCCCTCGCCGATCCCGAGCAGCAGCAGCCGGCCGGGATCGCGCCCGGGCCGGAGGTGCGCCTGGACCTCGCCGGGCCGCCCGGTCGCGCGCGCGGCCGGGACCAGGGCGGCGGCCTCCTCGGCCACGCCGTCGGGCAGCGCCACGTCGGTCGGGACCGGCCGGGCCGGGGCGTCGTCGGCCGCGGCGGGCCGCACGGGCAGGACGAGGACGTCGGGCCGTTCCGGCTCGACGAGCAGACGAATGGCGAGCACGCGGAGCCGTACCTCCAGGAAGCTCGCGGAGCGCGCTCCGCGGGGAATGAAGACCCTGAGCCACCGGCGGGGCCGGTGGCTCAGGGGTTGACGAAACGCCCGCGCGGGCGCGCGGACCGCTCCTCGGTCAGCCGGCAGCCGCCTTGAGCGCGTCGCCCAGCGCGGTGGCCTCGTCGGGAGTCATCTCGACGACGAGCCGGCCACCGCCCTCCAGCGGGACCCGCATGACGATGCCCCGGCCCTCCTTGGTGACTTCCAGCGGACCGTCGCCCGTCCGCGGCTTCATCGCCGCCATGTTGTCTCCCCTCAGACCTACACCAGGGTCGGTGGGTTGCCCCACAGCCACTTCGTCTTGACCACCCGCAACGTACGCGGGGGTGTCGACCAACGATTTTCCCTGATGAACACCGCCGGACCCAAACCGAAGCAGCATTGATGTAACAGCATCTAGCTTATCCTGAGAAGGCCTGTCACAATGTGCGGTCATGCAGGCACGGTCGGCACTCTTCGACCTGTACGGCGACCACCTCCGGGCGAGGGGCGGCCGGGCGCCCGTCGCCGCCCTGGTCAAGCTGCTGGCGCCGCTCGGGATCGCCCCGCCCGCCGTGCGTACGGCGGTCTCCCGGATGGTCCGGCAGGGGTGGCTGGACCCGTGCCGGCTCACCTCCGGCCCGGGTTATTCGATCACACCGAAAGCCGCCCGCCGACTCGACGAGGCGGCCGCCCGGATCTACCGGACCGGCCGGATCACCTGGGACGGCCGGTTCGATCTGCTGGTGCTGGAGGCGCCAGCCGCGCGGCGGGAACGCCAACGCCTCGCCGCCAACCTGTCCTTCCTCGGCTACGGGGCCCTGGACGACTGCACCTGGGTGGCCACCCGCCCCGGCGAGGACGTGGACATGCTGCTCGACGAGGCGGGCGTGCGCTACGAGCGGTTCACCGCCGCGCACACCTCCGGCACCCCCGGGGCGATGGGGGTCGTGCGCCGCGCCTGGAACCTGACCGAGATCGGCCAGGCGTACGAGCAGTTCGTCGCCGAGCAGCGGCCGCTGCTGGCCGGCGTCACCGTACGCAGCCCGGACGAGGAGGCGTACGCCGCCCGGTTCCGGCTCGTGCACGCGTGGCGTACCTTCCTTTTCCGGGACCCGCAGCTGCCGCCGGCGCTGCTCCCCGAGCGCTGGCCCGGCACCGCCGCGGCCAGTTTCTTCGACCGGCACGCGGCCCGGCTGCGGCCGGCCGCCGACCGGTACGTCGAGCAGTGCCTCGACGCCGGCAACCGCCTCGCCCGACAGAAGGGTCGTGAGACGTGACCGAGCCCCTGCTCGTCGACCGCACCGACGCCGTCGTCACCCTGACGCTGAACCGCCCGACGGCGATGAACGCGTTCGACGTGGCGCTCAAGGAGGCGCTGCGGGACACCCTGGCGGAGTTGGAGACCGACCGCTCCTGCCGGGCCGTGGTGCTCGCCGGCGCGGGCGGATCGTTCAGCGCCGGCCAGGACCTGCGCGAGCACGTGCAGACGCTGGAGTCCACCGACGGCAACCCGCTGGACACCGTCCGTGCGCACTACAACCCGATCGCCGCCCGGCTGGCCAACCTGCCGAAGCCGGTCGTCGCGGCGGTGCGGGGGATGGCCGCCGGCGCGGGCGCCTCGCTGGCCTTCCTGGCCGACATCCGCATCGGCGGGCCGTCGACCAGCTTCCTGATGGCCTTCGCCAAGGTCGGGCTCGCCGCCGACACCGGCGCCTCCTGGACGCTGCCCCGGCTGGTCGGCCACGCCAAGGCGGTCGAGCTGCTGATGCTGGCCGAGCCGGTGCGCGCGGCGGAGGCATGCCAGCTCGGGCTGCTCAACCGCCTCGTGGAGGACGACGAGCAGGTGCTGCCGACAGCACAGGAGCTGGCCGCCCGACTGGCCGCCGGCCCGACCGTCGCCTACGGGGCGATCAAGCGGCAGCTCTCCATCGCCGACGCGGGCACCCTCGCCGACGCCCTCGCCGCCGAGGCGCAGGCGCAGTCGATCTGCGGGGGCACCACCGACCACCGGGCCGCCACCGTCGCCTTCGTCAACAAGCAGAAGCCGGTCTTCGAGGGCCGCTGACGCCTGCCGGCTCCGCCCGGGCGGCCGGGCATCGTCGCCGCCGCCCGGGCGGCCGGGCTTCGGCCCAACCGCCCCCGGCCCGGCGACGTCGCCCCGTCAGGTCAGTCGTCCTCCTCCGGATCCTGGTTGGCCTCCGCGCCGAGCACGAACGCCTGCATGGCCAGCTCGTCGCCGGAGGGCGAGACGAAGGCGGGCAGCTCGCGCGGCCCCAGCTCCTGCACGTACGCCCAGAACAGCCGGACCGCCTCGGCGGGCGAGGCGGCCTCGATCGGCAGGTCGAGGCTGACCAGCCAGGAACGCCGCTGCGGCGGCGGGCCGAGCTTGTCGGCCAACTCCCGGAACACCGTGGGGTCGAGCGCGGTCACCGGCCCGGCGAGCGCCACCGTCTCGGCCGGCACCGGCTCGTCGAAGGCCCGCCGGGTGTACGCCACCACCAGCGGCGCCTCGCCCCGCTCGGAGAGCGGATCCTCCGGATCCTCCCGCTCCTGGCCGCTGGCCGCGGCGACCCGACCCAGCGCCACCAGCCGTGGCGGCTCGTCGGCCAGCACCGCCACCCGGTCGCCGGGGCGGGGTCGGTCGGCGTCGGCAAGGCCGGTCAGTTCGAGCGTGTCGTGGTGGACGAGCCGCTCGGCCTCGTAGCGCCCGCCGGGCAGCAGCACGGCCCAGGCGCCCGTGCCGTCGGCGTGGGTCGCCCCGTCCACCCGGTGCGCGGTGTCGGTCGTCATGGCCTCCATCCCATCACGCCGCCCGCACCGCCACGACGTGGCAGCCCGCAAGGTGGTCGTCGACCATCCCGGTGGCCTGCATCAGCGCGTAGGCCGTGGTCGGGCCGACGAACCGGAAGCCGCGCTTCTTGAGCGCCTTGGCCATCGCGGTGGACTCCGCGGTCAACGCGGGCACCTCCGCGAAGGACGTGGGCCGGGTCGGCCGGGGCGGCGGGGCGAAGGACCAGAGCAGTGCGGAGAGCCCCTCGGGCAACTCCAGCGCCGCCCGGGCGTTGGCGATCGCCGCCTCGATCTTGGCCCGGTTGCGCACGATGCCCGCGTCGGCGAGCAGCCGGGCCACGTCGGCCTCGCCGTAGCCGGCCACCGTCTCGATCCGGAACTCGTCGAAGGCCAGCCGGAACGCCGGGCGCTTGCGGAGGATGGTCAGCCAGGACAGCCCCGACTGGAACGCCTCCAGCGTGATCCGTTCGTAGAGTGCGTCGTCGCCGTGCAGGGGGCGACCCCACTCGGTGTCGTGGTAGGCGGCGTAGTCCGGGGTGCTGGTCCCCCAGCCGCAGCGCGGCAGCCCGTCGGCGCCGATCACCAGGTCAGTCACGCGTCCACGCTAGGGCACGGGCCCGACGGCCCCGCGGCCTGCGGCCGCCCTCCGGCGCCCGTACGCGCGCCGCAGGCGAGGCTCGGTCAGCCCGAGGTCAATCACATCGGGCCGTCCCGGTCGGGTCGACGCCCCAATGTCAGGCATGTCGAGTCGATCATGCGATCGTCCGACGGTCAGGGCAGCCGGCCCTGCTCGACCAGCCGGCCGAACTTCTTCAGCGCCTGGGTCAGGCTGAACTTCGAGCCGGGCCACAGCACCGGCCAGGTCACCCGGCCGGCCGGGCCGCCGGGCAGGTGGAACCACTCGTGCCAGACCACCTGGGTGCGATCCCGGGCCAGCGGCGTGCAGCGCAGCACGCCGGGGCCGCGCAGCAGCTTCCCGCAGTGCACCACCCGTACCTCGTAGGGCGCGTCCACCCGGACCACCCGCATCTCGTCGCGCAGCGCGGCCGGGCCGAGCGCGGTGACGGCCTCGACGAGGCTGCCCTCGCCGCCATCCCCCTCGACCACGCGGACGGTGGTGAACGGGATCCACTCCGACTGCCGCTCCCAGGCCGTCAGCGCCGCGAAGACCCGCTCCGCCGGCGCGTCGACGATCACCGTGGCGGTGACCTCGCCCGCACCGGGCTGTGCCGCCTCGCGCAGGTTGTCGCCGCCCGCGGGCCCGGTCACGCCGACTCCGACCGGACCACCGGCCCCTGCCGCCCGGCGTCGCCCGCCGGCGCCGTCGTGTCGTCGTCGCGGGCCAACGCCGTCACCCGGTCCTCGCCCGCCGGTGACATCGCCCGGTCGGCGCCCGTCGGCGCCGTCACCCGATCGTCACCGGCGGTCACGTTCTCGCGCCGGGACTCACGTGGGTCTCCCTCGGCGTGCTCGGCAGGGACGCGGCCGGTCCGGTCCCCGGTGCCGTCGCCGCCCGCGTGGGCGGCGGACGCGTCGTCGGGACGCCCGGCGGGGTCGGCGCCCGGCGCCGACGCCGCCCGCCCGGTCGGCCCGGCCGGCGTCGCGTCACCCGTCCCCGCTTCAGGGTCCGCGAAGGCGGGGATCGGCTCGACGACCAGGTCCTGGCCGCCGCCGTCCGGCCGGTCGGCCCCCACCGGCACCGTTGCCCGGGCCTGCGGCGACGCGTCGGCGGCGGTCGTCCCGGCCGACTGCTCCCGGGCGCGGCGCAGGGCCTCGGCGTCCGCGGTCCGCCCCTCGCGCAGCGCGGCGACCTCGGCCTCCAGCACGCCGACGAGCTCGGACTTGTAGCCGATGTCGTAGGCCGCCCGGCGCAACGCCTGGTCGACCTGGTCCATCCGGTAGCCGCGCAGCGCCGTGTCGAACCGGACCTCACCCACGTCGGCCTCGCGGAGCGGGCGGGTGGCCGGCAGCGGCACGGCGCGCCCGTCCGGCTCGGCCGGCGTCAGGCCCGGGTCCCGGCCGGTGACCAGCACGGTCACACCGAACACCACGGCCGCGACGGTCAGCGCGACGACAAGCAGGAGCAGAACCTGACCCATGCACAGATCGTGGCATGTCGAATGTGCCGGAGCGACCCCACCACCCCGACCGACGCACCCGATCCGGGTGCCGGCCCGCCGCCCGACGGGCCGTGACGACAGGCGGAACGTGCCGAGGCGGCGACGGCGGACGGGACGCGACGACGCGGCGATGACCGGCAGAGGGTTGGGCCGCACCCGGCGGGCTCGCGGCAAAGGCGGCGACGACGGGCGGGACAACGGCAGGTGGAGATGCCGCGTCACGGCGCGCCGCCCTGGGCGACGCGGCGACGACCGACCGGGCCGGGCCCGGCGGCGGCGGACCGGTTAGCGTCGGGATCGGCCGGCGACGGGGACCGGACGACGGCGCGAACCTTCAGGAGGCGGTATGGCCGGGGCGCTACGGCTCGGTGGGCGGACGTTCGGCCCGGGCGATCTGGTGGTGATGGCGATCGTCAACCGGACGCCGGACTCGTTCTTCGACCGGGGCGCGACCTTCGCCCAGGACAGCGCGCTGCGCGCCGTGGAGCGGGCGGTCGAGGAGGGCGCCGAGATCATCGACATCGGCGGGGTCAAGGCCGGCCCGGGCGCCGAGGTCGACGCCGCCGAGGAGATCCGACGCACGGTGGCGACCATCGCCGCCGTCCGGGCTGCCTTCCCCGACGTGGTGATCTCGATCGACACCTGGCGGGCCGAGGTCGCGGTGGAGGCGGTGGCCGCGGGCGCCGACCTGCTCAACGACACCTGGTCCGGCGCCGACCCGGCCCTGGCCCGGGTGGCGGCGGAGACCGGCGCCGGGCTGGTCTGCTCGCACGCCGGCGGTCTGACGCCCCGGACCCGGCCGCACCGGGCGGCCTTCCCCGACGTGGTCGCCGACGTGGTCGCGACGGTGACCGGGCTCGCCGAACGCGCGGTCGGGCTGGGCGTACGGGCCGACGGGATCCTGATCGACCCGGCGCACGACTTCGGCAAGAACACCCGCCACTCCCTGGAGATCACCCGCCGGCTCGACGAACTCACCGACACCGGCTGGCCGCTGCTGGTCGCCCTGTCGAACAAGGACTTCGTCGGCGAGACGCTGGACCTCCCGGTGGCCGAGCGGCTGGAGGGGACGCTGGCGGCCACCGCCGTCTCCGCCTGGCTGGGCGCGCGGGTGTTCCGGGCGCACCAGGTCCGCCCCACCCGCCGGGTGCTCGACATGGTCGCCTCGATCCGCGGTGACCGCCCGCCCGCGGCGACCCGGCGCGGCCTGGCCTGAGCCCGACAACCTCGCGCCGCCCGGCTGGACCACGACGACCTCGGCGCACCGCGCGGCGTCGGCCGGGCCCATCCGTCAGGTCCAGCGCAGGATGTTCTTCCGCCAGGCGTAGAGGATGCCCAGCGCCAGCACCGCGACGAAGACCGCCATCTCCACCACCGTGACCATCCCGAACCCCGGCCGGTCGAAGACCACCGCCCAGGGGAAGAGGAACACGGACTCCACGGCGAACAAGACGTAGAGATACGCGTACACGTAGTAACGGATCTGCATCTGCGCCCAGTCGGCGCCCACGGGGTCGAGGCCGCACTCGTAGCTGGCCCGTTTACCGTAGGGATCAGCCGGACGGGCAGGACGTAACACCCGATTGGCCGAGAACGCCGTAACGAAGAAGAGGACGCTGGCGAGCAGCAGGAGCCCGAGCGTCGCGTACGAGCCCAGGTAACCGGTCACGGTCGATCAGCCTACCGCCCCGTGCGGCCGGCCGAGCGTTACGGACTTGTTTCCCGGCGGGACTAGTGCCAGTGGACAACCGTTGCCGAACATTGGAACACTCACTCACCGTCACGGAGGACAGATGGCCCGCGTGGACGTACGGCCCGGCCGACGGGCGCGCGACCGGCGCACGGCTCCCCTGCTGGCGATCTCCCTCACGGTCGGGCTCACCGTCGCCGCGGTGCCCGGCTGGGCGGCCGCGACCCCCACCGCCGCCGCCCGGGTCACCGCCGCCGCCACTGATCCGGCCGGGGGCGAGCCCGGCGCGGAGCCACCGACGGCCGACCCGACGGACACCGGCCCGGCGCCCAGCGAGGCGCCGCCGACCACCTCGCCGCCGCCGGAGACCACGCCGCCGGCCGAGACGACCGAGCCGGCCCCGACGACCACGGCACCGGAGGAACCGACGCCCACCACCGCCGCGCCGACTCCCAGCGCGCCGCCGCCGGCGCCGTCGGTGCCGCCGGCGCGCCCGACCGCGCCCGCCCCGGGCAGCCCGGCGGCCTCCCCGGCCAGGGTCCGCGTCACCACCGACGACATCACCCTCACCACCGCCTACTGGAACGCGCGGAGCACGGTGACCACGCTGCGGGTGACCGTCACCAACACCGGGGCCGCCCCCGCCCGGATCCGGCTGGCCTACACGCTCCCGGCCGGGCTGACCGACGCCGGCACCCGGGGCTGCGCCCACGTCGGCGGCGGGGCACACCGCTGCGGCGAGTGGACGAGCACGCCGGGCGCCCGGTTCAGCGCCCTGCTCCGCGTACGCGTCGGCGGCGACGCCTGGCGGCAGATGCCCCTCAGCGGCTCCGTCCAGGTCACCGCGACCGTCCCCGGCGCGGAGCCGGCGCGCGACGACGAGGGCTTCGCCGTGCTCTTCCCGCCCGGCCCGCCGGTGCCCGGGATCAGGCTGGAGGCCGGCGAGGTCGCCTTCGACATCAGCGGCGGGGCGAGCGGCCTCGACGTACGCCTGGGCAACACCGGCCGGGTGGACGCCGACGGCCGGATCGAGGTGATCCTGCCGGCCGGGGTGACCGTGCCGGCGCCCCCGGCGGGCTGCACCGCCGCCGGCCCGACGCGGACCCGCTGCGACCTGGGCACCGTCCCCGCGGGCCGCGCCGCCCACCTGCGGCTGCCGGTGTCCGCGACGCCCGAGGCCCAGCGGACGGCGCCACTGGCCGGCGCCGTGCACGGCAAGCTCGACCCGCGCAGCGGCCGGGCCCGGCAGGTGCAGATGAGCTTCCGGATCACCGCGGCCGCCGCCCTGGCCACCCCGGTGATCTCGCCGCCCGCCCCGACCGGGTCGCAGGGGGTGCTGGCCGCAGACGTCATGCCCGTCCACGACGGCGGGACCGGCTCGATGCGGCGGACCGCGATCCTCCTGATCGTGGTCTCCACGCTGCTGGTGCTCCTGGCCCTCACACTGGCCACCATGTCCCTGCGGCGGCGGCTGGGCGCCCCGGTGCCAGAGCCGACGGGGGCGCCCGCGCCGACGGACTGAGCCGGGAAAGCCGGTCGCTCGACCCGGATCGACGGGCACCCCGGTGATCTGGATTACGGCGGGCGGGCGGAAACACCGCAAACCGGTGCGGAACCCCGCCCGATCGCATCCCACAGGGCGGCCTACGAGAAAGTTGGAACGGCGATCCGACGTAGGCTTCAGGTGAGGAACTACAGCGGACCGGGCCTGCCCCGAGCGGGTCCGGTGCAGCGGTGCGTCAAGGAGGTCACGTGGCCGGGCTAGGCGAGGTCACCATCATGTTCAGCCGCCCGCGCGACCGCGCACAGCGAAGCGAGGTGCAGGCGTGACCAAGCAGATCCGTCAACTGGACCGGGTGGTGATCCGGTTCGCCGGCGACTCCGGCGACGGCATGCAGCTCACCGGCGACCGGTTCACCTCGGAGACCGCGCAGCTGGGCAACGACATCTCCACGTTGCCGAACTTCCCGGCGGAGATCCGGGCCCCCGCCGGCACGCTGCCGGGCGTGTCGAGCTTCCAGGTGCACTTCGCCGACTACGACATCCTGACCCCCGGCGACTCGCCGAACGTGCTGGTGGCGATGAACCCGGCGGCGCTCAAGGCCAACCTCGCCGACCTGCCGCGCGGGGCGGACATCATCGTCAACACCGACGAGTTCACCAAGCGCAACCTGGCCAAGGTCGGCTACCAGGCGAACCCGCTCGAGGACGACACCCTCGCCGGCTACGTGGTGCACCCGGTGGCGCTGACGTCGATGACGGTCGGCGCGCTCGCCGAGCACGACGTGTCCAAGAAGGACGCCGAGCGGGCCAAGAACATGTTCGCCCTCGGCCTGCTCTCCTGGATGTACAACCGGCCCTACGAGTCGACGCTGCGCTTCCTGGAGCGCAAGTTCGCCGCCCGCCCGGAGCTCGTCGCGGCGAACGTCGCGGCGTTCCGCGCCGGCTGGAACTTCGGCGAGACGACCGAGGACTTCGCGGTCCGCTACGAGGTCAAGCCGGCCAAGATGCAGCCGGGCACCTACCGCAACATCACCGGCAACGCGGCCCTGTCGCTCGGCCTGGTGGCCGCCGGCGTACGCTCCGGGCTGCCGGTCTTCCTGGGCGCCTACCCGATCACCCCGGCCTCGGACATCCTGCACGAGCTGAGCAAGCACAAGCGCTTCGGCGTGCTCACCATGCAGGCCGAGGACGAGATCGCCGCGGTCGGCGCGGCGCTCGGCGCGTCGTACGGCGGCTCGCTCGGCGTCACCACGACCAGCGGCCCGGGCGTGGCGCTCAAGAGCGAGACGATCTCCCTCGCCGTGGCGCTGGAGCTGCCGCTGGTCATCGTCGACGTGCAGCGGGCCGGCCCCTCCACGGGCATGCCCACCAAGACCGAGCAGGCCGACCTCAACATGGCGCTCTACGGCCGCCACGGCGAGGCCCCGGTCGCGGTGATCGCCCCGAAGTCGCCGGCGGACTGCTTCTACGCGGCCCTGGAGGCCGCCCGGATCGCGCTGACCTACCGCACCCCGGTGATCCTGCTGTCCGACAACTACGTCGCCAACGGCTCCGAGCCGTGGCTGCTGCCCGACGTCGAGTCGCTGCCCGACCTGCGGGTCGAGTTCGCCACGAAGCCCAACGGCGAGGACGGCACCACCTTCCTGCCGTACCTGCGCGACCCGGAGACCCTGGCCCGGCCGTGGGCCATCCCGGGCACCGCCGGGCTCGAGCACCGCATCGGCGGCCTGGAGAAGGCCGACAAGACCGGCGACATCTCGTACGACCCGGCGAACCACGACTTCATGGTGCGCACCCGGGCGGCCCGGATCGAGACGATCCCGGTGCCGGACGTCGAGGTCGAGGATCCGGACGGCGACGCCCGGGTGCTGGTGCTCGGCTGGGGCTCGACGTACGGGCCGATCGGCGCGGCGTGCCGGGGCCTGCGCCAGCGCGGCCACTCCATCGCCCAGGCGCACCTGCGGCACCTCGCCCCGATGCCGGCCAACCTCGGCACGGTGCTGGGCTCCTACGACCGGGTGGTCATCCCCGAGATGAACCTCGGCCAGCTCGCCCACGTGATCCGGGCCAAGTACCTGGTCGACGCGATCGGCTACAACCAGGTCCGCGGCCTCCCGTTCACGGCCAACGAGCTGGAGACGATGCTGGAAGAGGTCCTGAAGAATGTCTGAGCCCGTCGCCCTCAAGCTCACCGCCAAGGACTTCAAGTCCGACCAGGAGGTGCGCTGGTGCCCCGGCTGCGGCGACTACGCGATCCTCGCCGCGATCCAGCAGTTCATGCCGGAGCTGAACATCCCGCGCGAGCGGATCGTCTTCGTCTCCGGCATCGGCTGCTCGTCCCGCTTCCCGTACTACATGAACACCTACGGGATGCACTCGATCCACGGCCGCGCCCCGGCGATCGCCACCGGCCTGTCGGCCAGCCGCCCCGACCTGTCGGTCTGGGTGGTCACCGGCGACGGTGACGCCCTCTCCATCGGCGGCAACCACCTGATCCACGCGCTGCGCCGCAACGTCAACCTGAAGATCCTGCTGTTCAACAACCGGATCTACGGCCTGACCAAGGGGCAGTACTCGCCGACCTCCGAGGTCGGCAAGGTCACGAAGTCGACGCCGGCCGGCTCGGCCGACGCCCCGTTCAACCCGCTGTCGCTCGCCCTCGGCGCCGAGGCGACCTTCGTGGGCCGCACCATCGACTCCGACCGCAAGCACCTCCAGTCGGTGCTGCGGGCGGCGGCGGAGCACCAGGGTTCGGCGTTCGTGGAGATCTACCAGAACTGCAACATCTTCAACGACGGCGCGTTCGACCAGCTCAAGGAGCCGGCCACCCGGGACGACTACCTGATCCGGCTGGAGCACGGGCAGCCCATCACGTTCGGCAAGGACGGGCAGTTCTGCGTCGTGCACCCGCCGGGCGGGTTCGGCCTGGAGGTCCGGGAGACCGCCTCGGTCAGCCCCGGGGAGATCGTCGTGCACGACGCGACGGTCACCGACCCGGCGTACGCCTTCGCGCTGTCCCGGCTGCCCGGCCTGGACCTGCGCAACACCCCGATCGGCGTGTTCCGCTCGGTGGACCGGCCGTCCTACGACAGCGTGGTGCAGGCGCAGCTCGACGCGGCGAAGGCGACGGTCACCGAGACCCCGGAGCAGCAGCTCGCCGGTCTCCTCGCCAGCGGGGACACCTGGACCATCCTCTAGACGAAGCCCGGCCGGCCACATCCCTCTCCGGAGGGGCGTGGCCGGCCGTTGCCTTTCGGGGCGGCCACGGTGGGCGGCCCGCAACGGGCGTACGGGAAGGGCCCGCAACCGGTCGGTTGCGGGCCCTTCCGTGCCGCGTGGGGCAGACCTGATCAGAAGATCAGGTTGAACGAGCCCCAGCCGCTGGAGATCACCTTGCCGCTCGCGTCGATCCACTGGCCCTTGCCGTTGGTCGTGTAGAGCCGCATCTGGTTGTAGCTGTTGACGCCCAGCATGTCCATCATGTTGTCGCCGCTCCAGTCGCCCGGCGTCATGATGTGCTTGAAGCCGCCCCAGCCGCTGCCGATCTGGGTGCCCGACGGGTTGGTCCAGCCACCCTTGCCGTCCGACTGGTACATCTTGAGGATGCCGGTCGAGGTGCGGCCGATGATCACCTCAAGCCCGTCGCCCTTCCAGGCGCCCGGGGTGAGGAACAGGTTGAACCCGTTCCAGCCGGTGCCGATCCGGGTGCCCGACGGGTTCTCCCAGCCGCCCGCGCCGTTGCTGGTGTAGCGGACCAGGTCGCCGTTGGACTTGCGGACCAGCAGGCTCGGGCGGTTGTTGCCCATCCAGTTGTTCGTCACCATGAGCGCGGTGAAGCCCGCCCACCCGGTGCCGATCAGCTTGGCGCCGCCGGTGAAGTTGCCCTCGCCGTCGGTGTTGTAGATGTACAGCTCGCCGGTGGTCTTCATCGCCATGATGGACGGCCGATTGTCGCCGTTCCAGTTGTAGACGCGGAAGACCCGCTTGAACCCGCCCCAGCCGGCGTTGATCTGCCGGGACATGTAGAAGCCGCCGAACCCGTCGTTGCTGAAGCCACTGCCATAGTAGAGCCGCAGGTTGCCGGAGGAGTCCCGGGCGATCAGGTCGGTGTGACCGTCGCCGGTCCAGTCGGCGTTGATCAGCGGCGGCCGGGTGAAGTCGGCCTTCACCGTGTTGACGTAGTTGTTGAGCCGCACGTAGAAGCCCGGGGCCTTGCCGCACTCGTAGCCCCAGCTGGTGACGCCCACCTGCTTGCCGCCGACCAGGATGGGCCCGCCCGAGTCGCCGTCGCAGGTGTCGCTCGCCGGGACCTCGGGAACGCCCGCCCCGGCGCAGAACATCTCGCTGGGGTAGTACAACCCCGGGACGTCGCAGTACGAGTCGGACTGCATGGGGACCGTCGCCTTGCGCAGCCGGCTGTCCGCGACCTCGCCCTCAACCTCCAGCCCGGTTGCCCCGTAGCCGGCGATCACCGCGGAGGTGCCGGCCGCGTACGGCGTCTGGTCACCCTGGGTGCCCATGGCGACCGGGGTGTACTCGGCGGGCAGGTTCTGCTTGAGGGTGATCACCGAGAGGTCGTTGCGGATCGGCGCGTCCGCCTCGGCGTACTGCTGCGCCAGGTTCCAGTTCGGGTGCGTCCACGTGGACGCCACCTCGGCGACGTACCCGCTGGTGTTGAGGATGTTGCCGTAACGGTCCAGCAGCTGGTCGTTACCGGCGATGACCCGGGTGGTGCCCGGCCCGTCGGTGACGCAGTGCGCGGCCGTCAGCACCTTGTTGGGCGCGACGATCGTGCCGGTGCACCAGTACCAGTAGTGCTCGCCGTCGACCCGCAGCGTGGTGACGACGCCGACGATGTACGGGAACTCCGACGCGCTGGCGAGGTCCCCCTTCACGATGCGCGGGGACGCACCGGTGCCGGACTGGAACCGAGGTCCCTTGGCGCCCGGCGTGGGCAGCTCCAGCTTGCCCTTCTGCAGGTTCGGCAGCTTGTCCAGGTTCCTGGTCCCGGACCCGCTGGCCGCGTCGTACACGCCGTCCCCGGTGGGGGCGGCCTGAGCGACGGTAGCGGGTGCGACGAACGCCGCACCGGCGAGGGCGAGGCCCACGATGCCGGCCGACCAACGCCGTCTGGCTCCTGCGGATGTTGCCACTTCAGCCACTGATTGTTTCCCGTCGTTCGATTAACGAGGCGCTCGGAACGGCTCAGCGGAAATGCGTCCGACCGGACGGAAAGACGACGATCGACGCTCGGGGCGACAGCCCACGTGCGAAAGATGAAGCCCCCGTCGTGCCTGCGCCATTGACGGCGTGTCGACTGCGGTCGATTACGCCCACCGGCGATTCCAAGCCGCCAAACGGTAGCAGGCGACCCGGCGCGGAGAAAGACCCGCGAAGACGATTCTTCGTCAGACCAATGGGCCGGAGCAGGGCGGCTGTTCAGGGACGACCGCCGGCGACCGCGGCACAGCCAGCCCGCCCGGCGCCGGCCGACGCGGGGGCGGTCAGGGCGCGGTGGTCGCCTGAGGGCGGTCGTCGCGGACATGGACGAGCATGTCGCCGGTCTCGATGACCGCGCCGGCCTGGTCGGCCAGCGTGACCACCTTGCCGCGCCGGACCAGGGCGATGACCAGCGAGTCCAGCTCCCGGGGGGAGCGGCCCACCTCGGCCCGCTCGGCGGAGCGCATCGCCAACGCCATGCCCTGACCGGGGGTGAGCAGGTCCTCCACCACGTCGATCAGCGGCGGGGCCGAGGTGGACAGGCCCAGCAGCCGGCCGGCGGTGGCCGAGGAGACGATCACGTGGTGGGCGCCGCTCTGCTTGAGCAGCGGGGCGTTCTCCGCCTCGCGGGCGGCGGCGATGATCCGCACCTGCCCGGCGGTGAGCTGCCGTACGGTCAGCGCCACCAGGACCGAGGCGTCGTCGCTGTCGGTCGCGATGATCACCGCCTTGGCGTTGCGTACGTGCGCCTCGTTCAGCACGGACGAGCGGGTCGCCGAACCCTCGATCGCCACCAGGCCGGCCGAGGTGGCCTGCCGCAACGCCGGGCCGCTGCGCTCCACCACCACGATCCGGGACTTGTCCAGCCCGTTCTCTAGCAGGGCGGAGACCGCGCTGCGGCCCTTCGTGCCGTAGCCGCAGATGATGACGTGGTCCTTCACGGCTCTCCTCCACCGCGACAGGCGGCGCCCGGTGCGGTACTGCTCGGTCAGCACTTCCAGGGTCGTGCCGACCAGGATGATCAGGAAGAGCACCCGGGCCGGCGTGATGTAGACGACGTTGACCAGCCGGGCCGCCTGGCTGACCGGGGTGACGTCGCCGTAGCCGGTGGTCGAGAGGGTGACCACCGCGTAGTAGAAGCAGTCGAGGAGGGTCATGCCGTCCTCGTTGACGTCGCGGTAGCCGTCCCGGTCGAGATAGACCACGGCGACGGTGGCGAAGACCAGGCCGACGGCGGCGGCAAGCCGGAGGCTCAGCGCGCTCAGTGGCCCCCGTCGCTGCGCGGGAAAATGGATCACCTGATGACCTGCCCCGACTCCGTCGTCGCCTGCACGCCCACAACATAGCGGCCCGGCGGGATTCCGCACGGCGGGGTCGCCGACGGGCAACCGGTCGGGCACCCGGGACCCGGACGACGCGGTGGCGGCGGGTGGGCGGAGGACCTGGACGCGCTGGTCCCCCGCGCGGCTGGCGTACGGGCGGCGCGCCCCACCGGGCCGGTCCGCGGGGCCGGGACAGGGCATGATGGGGGGGTGTCCCCGACGGCGACCACGAGAGTGAGGCCCGCATGTCGTTGCTGCGACGAGTGATCGGCGGGGTGCTGCGCCGGCTCCGCCTGCGGCAGGGCCGCACGCTGCGCGAGGTGGCCGAGGCCGCCGGGGTGTCGGTGCCCTACCTGTCCGAGGTCGAACGCGGTCGCAAGGAGGCCTCCTCGGAGGTGCTCGCGGCGATCTGCCGGGCGCTCGGCATCCACCTGTCGGACCTGCTCGAGGAGGCGCGCGACGACCTGCGCCGCGTCGAGCCGCGCATCCCGGCCGCGCCCCGGGCGGAACTGGCCTCCGCCGGGGCCGCTCCGGCCGGGCCCGATCCGGCCGGGCTGGAGCGGGCGGACGCCCCCGACACCACGCCGGTCGTCCGCGTCGGTCTCCGGACCGGCGGGCCGCTGCTCCACCTGGCTCCCCGGGCCGGCGGGCCGACCGTCCGGATCGGACGCCCCGCCTCCGGTCGCGGCGGTCACCCCGGTCCGCGTACCCGTGCCGCGCTCGGCTGTGGACGGTGCCGGGCGGGCCGGCGGCGGCTGGCCGCCGTCTAGGTCCGGCCGCTTTCCGCCCTGAGCGGATCTGCCTCGGGCAGAATCCGTACGGCGTCGCGCCGTCCACCGGGCAGTCTTGAGGGGCCGGTCCCCCGGGCGTCTCCGGTCGCCCGCCGGCACCCTGTGGGAGGGCGCGCGATGATCGCTACGGGCGTACGCATGTTGGACGGTGGGCATCCGTCCTTCGACGACCAGGTGTTCAACCGGCTGCTGAAGGAACGGATCATCTTCCTCGGCACCGAGGTGACCGACGAATCGGCGAACCGGATCTGCGCCCAGATCCTGCTCCTCGCCGCCGAGGACGCGGACCGGGACATCTTCCTCTACATCAACTCGCCGGGCGGCTCGGTGAGCGCGGGGATGGCCGTCTACGACACCATGCGCTACGTCAAGAACGACGTGGGCACCCTGGCGCTCGGCCTGGCCGGCTCGATGGGGCAGTTCCTGCTCTGCGCCGGAACGGCCGGGAAGCGTTACGCGCTGCCCCACTCGCGGATCATGATGCACCAGCCGTCCGGCGGGATGGGCGGCACGGCCGCGGACATCACCATCCAGGCCGAGAACATGCTGCACGTGAAGCGGACGATGCAGGAGCTGATCGCCCAGCACAGCGGGCGCACCCTGGACGAGATCCAGCGGGACTGGGACCGGGACCGGTGGTTCACCGCCGAGCAGGCCCGCGAGTACGGCCTGATCGACAAGGTGCTCACCAAGGTCGACCAGCTTCCCGCGAGCTGACCGGCCGGCCGGGGCGAGCGGCGGCGGCCGGGCCGAGCGGGGCCGACCCGGTACGGCAGCCGGATCGGCCGGCCCGGGCGGCCGGCGCCACGGCGACGGGGGCGGCCGGGCGGTGACGCGCGGCGGCGGCCGGCGATGGTCCCGCCGGCCGCCGCCGCGTCCCGCCGTCAGGGCAGGTCGACGAAGTCGTCCAGGAAGTCGCGGGCGCTGTCGCTGTCCAGCCGGTAGGTGACGTTGGTGGCGTAGCAGGGGGCGTCGCCGGTGATCGTCGTGGCCGCGAGGAGCCGCTGCCCGCCGACGGTGACGAAGTTCGGGCCGCCCGAGTCGCCGTAGCAGGCCCCGCCGTAGTCGCGGCTCTCGTTCATGGCGAGCCGCACCCAGGTGTTGTTGAGCGCGCTGAAGCCGACCTCGGCCTTCATCCGCACCCCGCCGCCCGGGTGGACGTGCCCGCCGGGCTCGCGCTGGGCCTCCGCTGTGCCGTACCCCATGACCTCCCAGCGGGCGGCGTCAAGCGCCCGGGAGCCGAGCGCGTCGAGCTGGCCGGCGGTGGGCAGGGCGGCCGGGGTGAAGTCCCAGCGCCGGTCCAGCTCGGCGGCCTGCGCGGCGTCGAGGGTGACCACCGAGATGTCGTGCGAGTCGGCGGAGTTGCCCGGGTAGTCGGGGTGGACGTGCTCGGTGCCCTCGACGCCGACGGCGGCGGCCACCTGCGCCGGGCTGAGCCCGGCGGCCTTCGCGGCGGCCAGTTCCGCCTCCACGTCCTGGGCGAGCGAGACGTAGAACCGGGCGCCCGGCGACCAGTCGGTGGTGCAGTGCGACGCGGTCAGGAAGACGTCGCGGTCGATCATGGTGCCGGAGCAGTACCAGTCCACGACGTCCGGCGTGCCGGGATCGCCGTCGCGGTCCCACTGCACGATCAGGGCGCCGACCTCGGTGCGCTCCGGGGCGGGCAGGGCGTTGTAGGTGTTGATCGCGGCTGCCGGTGTGGCGGCGACGACGGCCGCGGCGAGCGCCGCGGTGGTCAGCGTGGCGAAGAGTGCGGTACGACGCACAGGGTCCTCCGGTGTGGAAACGAGAAACGGCACCGACGCCGGACGCGCCCCCTCGATCCGCGTCCGACCCCGGTACGCGATGGCCGCAGGTGGCGGCCGTCGATACGCGGAGCCTATTCCCAGAGCTGGGAATAGGCTCGGGCCGCAAGCGCAGCGTCTTGTCAGAGAATCTCGTTACATCGAAGCGTCGTAGCGGGCCCGGGCGGCCTCCACCTCGTCGAGGTGGGTGGTGGCCCAGGACTCCAGCCCGGCGACCAGGTCGAGCAGGCTGCGGCCGAGGTCGGTCAGCGCGTAGTCGACCCGTGGCGGGACGCTCGCGTGCACCGTCCGGGTCACCAGGCCGTCGCGCTCGAGCGCCCGCAGGGTCTGGGTGAGCATCTTCTGGCTCACCCCCTCGATCCGCTGGGCCAGCTCACCGTAGCGCTTCGTGCCGTCGGCGAGGGTGAGCACGACCAGGACGCTCCACCGGTCACCGATCCGGTCCAGCACCTGCCGGCTGCCGCAGTTGCGGGCGTAGACGTTCGGGTGCACAGCCACTCTCCATCGGTAAGTCACGCACTTCAAGGTGCCTACTCTCCAACGGGAAGTATCGCGGTCGCATTCCCGTTGCCGATGACGTCAGACACCTTCCGCACGTACGCAAGGAGTGCCCATGTCCATCGTCGTCACCGGTGCCACCGGCCACCTCGGCCGCCTGATCGTCGATGCGCTGCTGCGCCGGGGCGTACCCGCCGGGCAGGTCGTGGCGCTCGGCCGGGACACCGACCGGCTGGCCGACCTCGCCGCGCGCGGCGTGACGGTGCGGCGGGCCGACTACACCGACCCCGAGTCGCTGCGCGCCGCCCTCGCCGGGGCCGAGAAGCTGATGTTCGTCTCCGGCAGCGAGGTCGGGCAGCGGGTGCAGCAGCACCGCAACGTCGTCGCCGCCGCGAAGGAGGCCGGCGTCGGGCTGGTCGTCTACACCAGTATCACCAAGGCCGACACCTCCAGCCTCCTCCTCGCCGCCGAGCACCTGGCCACCGAGCAGGAGATCCGCTCCTCCGGCCTGCCGTACGTCCTCCTGCGCAACAACTGGTACGTCGAGAACTACCTGCCGCAGCTCCCGACGTACCTGGAGCACGGCGTCCTGGGCGCGGCCGGTGACGGCCGGATCGGCGGCGCCACCCGCGCCGACTACGCCGAGGCCGCCGCGGCGGTGCTCACCACCGAGGGCCACGCCAACCGGGTGTACGAGCTGGCCGGCTCGCCGTTCACCATGACCGGGCTGGCCGAGGAGCTGTCCCGGCAGACCGGCCGCCAGGTCGGCTACATCGACCTCCCCGTCGAGAAGTACGCCGAGGTGCTCGCCGGCGCCGGCGTGCCGCAGGCGTACGCGGAGGTGCTCGCCGACGGCGACCGGGGCATCGCCCAGGGCGACCTGGACGTCGAGAGCGACGACCTGGCGAAGCTGATCGGTCGGCAGCCGACCACGCTGGCCGAGGCGATCCGCGCCGCGCTCTGACGGCCGCCCACCCGGCCGCCCCGCCGACGCGCGGGGCGGCCGGGTGCCCGGTCAACGCTCCACGGTCAGCACCACCTTGCCCAGCGCCCGGCGCCCCTCCAGGTCGCCGTGCGCCGTGGCGGCGTCGGCCAGCGGGTAGGTCGTGACCAGCGGACGCCACCAGCCCTTCCCGGCCAGCTCCAGCGACCGGTCGGCCAGCGCCGGGATGCCGCCGGGCAGGGCGCGCATCCGCTGGCCCAGCCAGCCCACGGTCAGGCCACGCCCGATGACGTCGTCCGTTTCGATGCGGGTCGCCTCGCCGGCCGACCAGCCGAACATCATGAACCGGCCGCCCGGCGTCATCAGCTCCAGGGCCGCCCGGCCGACCACGCCGCCCACCCCGTCGTACACCAGGCTCAGCCCGCCGACCCGCTCCCGCAGCCGGTCGGTCCAGTCCGGGAGCCCGTAGTCCACCACCACGTCCGCGCCGAGGTCGCGCAACGCCGCCGTCCGGTCGGCGCCGCGCGCCGCCGCCACCACGGTGGCGCCGGTCGTCCGCGCGGCCTGCACCAGCAGCCAGCCCACCCCACCAGCCGCCGACGGCACGAAGACCACGTCGTCCGCCGTCGGCGTCTCCAGGTCGAAGACCCCGAGCGCCGTCCGGCCCGTCCCGACCGCCGCCACCGCCTCGGCGCAGGTCAGATTCGGCGGTACGACGTAGAGCGACTCGACCGCGGTGACCGCCTGCTCTGCGTACCCGCCCGGCACCATGCCCAGGTGCGCGACGACCCGCCTGCCGCGCCACGAACCGTCGACGCCCTCCCCCAACTGGTCGACGACGCCGGCGACCTCCCGTCCGGGGATCGTGGGCAGCTCGGGCGGCGGCATCGGGCCGCCGGCCTCGCCCCGGCGCAGGCTCGTGTCGAGCAGGTGCACACCGCTCGCCGACACCGCGATGCGGACCTGGCCGGGGCCGGGCGACAGGTCCGGCACGTCGTCGAGCACCAGGTTTTCGGGGGGACCGAACTCGTGAAGCTGAATCGCACGCATGCCCCCATCCGACTATCTCAACCTCACTTGAGGTCAACCCGACGGACGGCTCGGATCACGATGGAGTTCGAAGGGCCCGTTCGACGGCGTGCTGGTGATCCGCCAAGCCGACGGCCGAGTTCGTCGACGCGGCCTGGAGCGTGACCGACCGGCGGACGCTACGAGTGCCTGGCCGTGTCGTCCTGCACTGCGGTCAGGGCCGCGACGGACGTCTCTGGCTTCGCGCCGGCAACAATTGGCTTCGAATCGAAGCCTGACGTCAGCACGGGATCTCCGCGCAGAGGGCGGGAAGGCGTCAGCCGAAGCAGGATTTCGAAGAGCGCGCTGACGCTTCTTCCCCCACTCGTGCCCGCCGCCTCGCTCGGCTGCTGAGCGCGGGAAAGGCCCGGCTGACGGTTCAGCCACCCGACCCGGAGGTCGCGCGGAAGTCAATTTCGAACGTGGGGTACTCGGGCTGAGGACATGGGTCGCCCTTGTAACCGAGGCGTTCGTAGAAGGGCACCGCGCGTTCTCGGTGTGCCTGCCATTCCAGATACCGCACCCGCTGCCTCGCCCACTCGGATACCGCCGCCATCAAGGCGCGTCCCACCCCGCCCATGCGGAGGTCGGGACGTACGTAGAGATCGTGCAGTCGGGCAACCCGGTGGTCGTCGCCTGACCGAAGGTGCGGACCGTGATCCTGGACGGCCGCGTATCCCGCCAGTTCGCCGTCTGCCTGCGCGCCAAGGACGGCCCATCGGGGGTCCGCGACCAGTTCGAGATACCGCTCGCGTTGGGTGTCGGGGTGATCACCGTTCACGCCCATGTCCTTCAACATCGGCCACAGTCCGGGCCAGTCCTCGGCCAGCAGCGAGCGAACCGTGATCGGCATGTGGGCCATCGTTCGTCGACGGCGCCGGGGATGCAAGCTGTTTGACGGACGCGCCTTGCCTGTACCCGTTGGCTGTACCGCCGAGTTGCGAAGTTGGGGCGCAGAAGCCGCCCCACCAACCGTTGATAATGGCGGCGTGACGGTCATACGGATACGTCCTGCGCGGCCGGAGGAGGCTGGCGTGCTCAGCGCACTGGCCCTTCGATCCAAGGGGCATTGGGGCTACGACCAGGCCTTCTTGGACGCGTGCCGGGCGGAGCTGACCTTTCAGCCCGAGGATGTGCGAGCCCGACGAGTTGCCGTCGCCGATTCTGCCGGTGGAATCCTGGGCTTCTACAGCCTCGACGGCGAACCTCCCAGCGGCGAACTAGGCAACATGTGGGTCGAGCCCGACTCAATCGGTAGCGGCGTCGGACGCCGTCTGTGGCACCACGCGATGCAATCGGCCCGAATGGCCGGCTTCACGAGCCTACGTATCGAAGCCGACCCGTTCGCGGAAGGGTTCTACCTGGCGATGGGCGCCGAGCGGGTCGGTGAGACACCGTCGGGCTCGATACCCGGCCGGGCCCTGCCATTGCTGCAAATGCGGATACCGCTGCCATCGCCAGCTCCGTCGTGAGCCCTGGCGCTGATACCGACGGTGGTCGGGGGTGCGGCGCCTGATTGCAGGTTGGCGTTTCACCGATGATGCGATGGCCTCGGCGACAAGCCGGTCCAGGTCGTCGTCACGTTGGCTGAGTCGCTCGGCGAGTTCACGACCCAGGGTGTCGGCCAGCCAGCCCCTCGTCGCGGTCGCTGCTGGCGTGGTGATCAGGCACGGCTGGGTAGAGCCGGTGCAACCAGAGCTGGAAGTAGGCGGAGACTGCTTCCTGGTCCTGAAGATCGAGTTCCAACCAGCCACGGGCGGCACTCTTCATCTCGGCCGACGCGAGACCTGCTTCTGTGGGCTTCTGCTCGGCCCAGTCCGTCAGAGCGCCCCAGACCGTGCACAGTCCATCAGCTAGAGCGCCAGCCCAGATCGCACGACCGGAATCAGCCCAAAGCTGGACCGCCATGTCGTACGGATCGTCGGCGGCGAGGAGATGCGCCGCCAGTGCGTCGACATGCCCCCTGAACGCGGTGATGGGGTCGAGGTCCGGGCTGCTCACTCGGCCACGATCACACGGAGCCCGGAAAACTCGATGCCGCACCGCTCTCGAAACTCGGTGAGCCATCCGCGCACCTGTGCATCGTCATGCAGGTACGGCTCATCCGGCCCGTGGCGCAGGTCGATGCCGGCGAGGATTCCGAGTGCCCACCACACCGGCTGGTCGACCTCGACGCCTTCCAGGTCAAGCATGGTCCGGGTAGCCCAGCGATCCACCTCGTCACGCGACTGCCTGCCGGAGAGAATGGCTGCGAAACGCGCCTCCAGGTCAACACGGCTGGGAGGGATCGGCTGCGCGTTCGTCACGGGCGCGATCCTGTCAAACCACCCGTAAGCAGGATGGACCGCTGGGTCCGGGAAACAGACGTCCTCGCCGGGCACCACAAGGGGCCCGACGTCGCCGCCCGCGCCGGACACTCCGTCGACGTGCTGCTCAAGGTGTACGCCAAGTGCATCGACGGCCAGGAAGCGACGGTGAACCAGCGGATTCAGGCGGCGTTGGGCGGTCTGGGTGAGTAGCGCCTGCACTCCTGCCTGCCTGTCGTGCTCTGGCTACTCACGCTCCCTGACCGAGGACTCCACGATCAAGCTGACCCACGACCAGGCCCTGGTGCTCTCCGATTGGCTTGACAAGGTGATCGGTACTGAGAGGTTCGATGCCACTGTTGACGAGGACATCGCCGTCTGGTCGGCGTTGCACCGCATCAGCGGCACTCTGGATAAGTCGCTCGTGGAGATCTTCATGCCGGACTACACGGCACGCCTGGACGCCGCCCGCGCGCGGCTCCTCGCTGACCTCGGGGACTATTTCGTGCAGGATCGGCAGGCGCGGCGGGACGCGGGGTGCAACGACAGCGGCTACGAGGGTGACCGTGGCGAATCCGGATCTTGACCGGAACAACGGGCGCGACCTGGGAACACCCTTCCAAGATCAATCCAGGAATAGTCCGTGGACAGCGACAAACGGCGGCTCGGGGCGGCACACCATGCACAGGTAGAGCGATCAACGTGGAAGCATATCCGCAGGTGAGGTAGCACTTTGGCTGATCTCGAGGTGCCCCCGGCAGGATTCGAACCTGCGACACACGGTTTAGGAAGTGTGGACACGGGCGGAAGCCGCTCGGCAGTGACCTGGCTCGGCCTGCGCCGCCGTCACGCTGCCTCCCACGTTCAGGAGCTGACCGCCGTTGACCCTCGGCGCCCGCCCCATCGGGCACGGAACGGGCACGCCGCGCCCGCCGGTTTGGCTGTACCGATGGCTGTACCAGCCAAGCGCTCTCATGCCTTGCGTCCGCTCCCGTTGCGCTTCATGATCCGCTCAGCGCGAACGTGGAGGAGCACATGGGCACCTGGGATGACGGTCCGTTTGACAACGACACTGCCGCGGACTGGTGCGGCGAACTCCACGATGCCGATCCGTCTGCACGGGCGGCAATGGTTCGTGCTGCCCTGACGACGGCAGCACTCAACACCGGTTACCTCGACCATGACGATGCCGTCTCGGCGATCGCGGCGGCGGCGATCGTGGCGTCTCTGATGCCCGGCGGAGACCCGATAACCTCGCCGTACGCACCGGACTTCCTGCTTGCTGGTGAATCCCTTGACCTGGATGACGACCTGCCGCAGCTGGCGGTCGAGGCACTTGACCGGGTCCTCAGCGACGACTCGGAGTGGCGGAGCGATTGGAGCGAGGCGGGAGTGAGTGAGTGAGTTCCCGCAGATCAACAAGCTCCGCGCAGTGCTGTCCGGGCCGCCCGAACTGCCCGGTCAGATCGCGCTGCTTTGAACTGGCCGGAAGATCGCTGAGGACCCCACCTCTGCGCGTACCGCTCCTCTGCCTCAAGCCCATCTCCGCCGTGAGTCCGCACACCGTGGAACGGGCCTGCTCCCCGGTGTCAACACGGTGGATCGTTGTGTTGACACCGGGGAGCAGGTCTGTTCGGCTTCGCCCGGACTCACGGTGGAGGTGGGCGGCCCCCATCTCTGTCGAAGATCCCCGCCGGAGGCATCGGTTCCTCAGGGCAAATCCGCAATCGGCCGGCGCGCCGGCCGATGCCGGCGCTTGCGCCGCCAGCAGGCCGAGCGCGGCCGGCGCGGCCCGCTTGCGGGCCGCCTTGATCTGATAGAGCGCAATTCGGCAACCTGCGACGCGGCGCTATTTTCCTGTCACGGGACATGCTTGACGCTCACGTCCCACCTGATGCCCGACATGATCCTCAAAGGGCGCCGCGGAAGCCTTCACGGTCCGCGACACGGGCGCGTATCGCGGCTTGGCCGAACCGCCGTCGATGGGCTGCCACACCGCGTAGCGATTGCATCGCGGCAGATCCGAACGTCTGTGCGTCCCCTTTGGCTCTGGCAAGCTTGTCCTATCCCTGTGCTCTACTCCCGTCATGCATGTTGTCGTCACGGGCGCACTCGTTGAAAACGGCGCGGTCCTGCTGGTACACCGCAGGCCGACCAAACGGGTATACCCAGATGTCTGGGATCTGCCCGGGGGGCAGGTCGAAGCGGGTGAGTCGGAACTACAAGCCCTCGCGCGTGAGATGCACGAGGAGCTCGGTGTTCACATCGCGGCGGAATCCGCTTCACGGTTGGGCGTCTTGCATGCCGGCAGTGGTGAGGACGCCGTTCACGTGGGCGTCTGGCAAATTGGAGACTGGGTCGGCTCTCCGACCAACCGTGCACCTGACGAGCATGACGACATCGCATGGGTCGGGATCAGCGAGCTGGGCGGCCTTCCCCTCGTGCATGGCGTCTTGGCGGCAATGGTTCGTTCTCTGCCTGAGTTTGAGCGCGCCCGCAGGCACTCAGATGTCACCGACTGTAACCAGGGCGACCGAGGAACCAAGGCTGACTGTCGTGCATGTGCTGGGACGGATTCGTCAAGCATCAGGTGGGACTAGACAGCGACGCGGCGCTATGCGTCGAGCAGTTGGGTGCAATAGGCGGCGGTTGCGTCGTCGTGGGTCTTGCCACGGGGCCAGCGGTCGCCTTGCGGGTCGGAGTCTTCTGCGTCACGGACGCGGCGGATCAGCTCGGCTGGGCCGTAGTCGTGCAGGATCGCCAGTAGCCCGGTCCAGTCGGTGAGTCCGAAGCGGTCGGTAAGGCGGCTTGCTCCGTCGCTAAGCAGTGCTGCGGCTGTCACGTCCTTGATCGGTCGGCGTCCCACGATCGCCTCGTGGGCAGCGCGGGGGTCGGCGGCGGCGACCCAAAATCCGCCGGGCTTGTTGCGGTGGGCGCGGAGGGCTTGGACGTAGTCGCGGCGGGCCTGGTCGTGCTCGGGTGTGCCGTTGAGAAGGTTGTCCATCGCGGCGCGGTAGTGCCGGCCGACGTGTGCCTCGCGGTCGTCGCTGATGACAAGCGGCGCGTCGTTGGCTTGGTCGAGCACGAGCACAGAATCGGCAAGCACCAGGTACTCCAGATGGTCCCGGTTGCGCCGAAGCATGATGACCGTCGCGGACGGCGTGCCGGGCTCGTCAAGCTGGCAGGTGTCCTCATGCAGGGCGGCCGTGTGGCTGATCGCCTCGGCGAGGATGGCGGGCAGCTCCTGGTCGCTGTCGTCAGCGAGGCCGGCGAGCAGTGCGCCCCCGAGGTGGCGGGTGTACCAGGCGACGCCGTGCGAACAGCGGGAAATGGTGCCGGACAGTCCCGCGCCGTCGAGCAGGACGACACCGCTGGGCGTGGCCGCGGTGAAGTCCTCGTTGGGTTGGCCGGGCTTGGCTGGGCTGGTCGCCATGGTGACATGCATCAGTTGTCCTCCAGCCGGTGAAGTGGCGTCAGTAGCTCGACCTGGCGCGGCTCGCGGGTGTCGGGGTCGTACTCGGTGCCGACCAGCACGGAGAAGTGCCCAGTCTTGACCTCGTTGTACAGCTCGCCGATCCGGGTGCAGAGCAGCTGGACGACTCCAAGAGAACCGGGCGGATGAATGCCGGTGAAGACGATCAACGAGCCCTGCCGGTCCGGTCGCGGTAGGCGGCCGAGGTACGCCACGTCCCAGCTGCGCGGCGGCTCCTGGTCTTGCCCGGATCGGTACGCGGTGCCGGTCGTGCGGTCAACCAAAGTCCACCGGCCGTCGCTGGCACGCTCGAACTGCAAGGCGGGGTCCTGCGCGAGCACCTGGGCGACGTGCTCATAGATGCGCGGACCAGAGATGACTACGAGGTTGGGACGGTTGAGGTCGATCTCGCCGCCGATGGGGATGGACTCGAAGGACGGTTCCAAGCCGAGGCTGCGCGCCAGATCGCCAAGTCGCTGGGAGCCCGTCACGTCTTCGATCGCGACAACCGGGCGCGACCTGATCGCCTCCTGCTTCAGCGGGGTAATGATCGTGACCTTGCCTCGGCCCAGGAATGCGCCTTCCGGGGCCGGACCGCAGCTGGGTCGCGGACTCGCACGGCGTCCTGGTTGCCGCTCGTCGGCTCGGGCACGCCAATGCCAGCGTGACCACGCGCCACTACGCCCGCGCTGTCGACGGCCGGGACGCTGAGGTTGCTCAGCACCTGGACGCGAGCCGGGCGAAGGTGGCGAGGCGATCGGGCACGCAGCGGGCACGCAAGCCCCGGAAGGCGGAGAAGTGATCGGTGATCAAGGCTGTGACCTGGTGCCCCCGGCAGGATTCGAACCTGCGACACACGGTTTAGGAAACCGTTGCTCTATCCCCTGAGCTACGAGGGCGCGAGTCGTCAGTCTAGCGACCTGCGGGGTGGGAACGCGTGGCAGGGAGTGACCCGCGTTGACCTGGGTCAGGCCACAGGTCGGGGCCTGGCGACGACCGCACGACCACAGGGGCGCGCGGCCGGGCATGTTCCTTTGACCCACAGGCATCGGCTGGAACGCGTACAAGATCGGCTTCTGGGCGACCTGATCCACCGGCAGACGGCCACCTGGGGGTTGCCAGCCAGCCGTCACCCGCGACGGCCGACCCACGACTCAGCCGTTCGGGGGCACACTCGTCGAAGATCATCAAGCTAGGCTGACTGCATCTGGGCGCGTTCCGCGCCGCAAGCCATCCCAGGAGGACCCTTTGGGTCGCAGTCATCCGGCCGCTGCCCTGACGGCCGCCCTCGGCCTCGGCCTGCTGGTCGCACCGGCCGCACCGGCCGTCGCCGAAACCAGCACCCCGCCACGTGAGATCGCCGTGTTCCCGGAGAGCGAGGCGACCGTCCCGGCGCACGAGGCGATCATCTTCGCCGGGGTCACCGGTTTCCTGCACCGCCACGGCACCTCGACCCAGTATCTCTGGACCCGCTACGACACCGGCGCGACCGTGGTGGTCGAGGACCTGGCGGGCGTCGCGCCTGCGGCGCTGAAGCCGGCCGGCGGCGACTTCGTCTCCACCACCGCCGCGGTCCCGGCGAAGCCCGCATCCGCCAAGACGGTGAGCGTGCTCAACCTGTCGGATCAGACCTGGCAGCAGTGGGCACCGCCCGCCGGCTACACGTTGATCGGCGTCTACGGCCACACCATGATCGCTTCCAAGTGGGTGGACGGCGCGCCGGTCAGGGCTGAGCTGCTCACCTTCGCCTCCGACGGCAGCGTCGCGAGCAACACCCCGGTCACCGTGCCCGATGGCGCCCGTCCCGGCAGTGTGATCCTCCCGGTCACCGGCAACCTCACTTCCGCCGTCATCGGGTACGCGGAGGGCATCGAGAGCCGCTCGGGGCTGCTCGACTTCGCCAGCGCCCGGATCGTCCCGATCCCGGAAGCCCCGGCCATCAATCTCGTGGGCATCGTCTGGCGGCTCACCGGCGACACGGTCGGCTGGGCGTCCTACGCGCCCCACGGCGGCACCTATCGGCTGTACTCGCGCAGCGGCCTGACCAGCGGCACGAACACGCAGCCCCGGACGTTGTCCGCCCCCCAAGACACCATCGAGCGCTCGGTGATCGTCGGTGACAGCCTGGTCACCGCGGCGGCGAGCACCGGGGGCTACTACTACCCGGCGGTCAGCGTGTCCGATGCCGGCGGCTCGGGGAGCACGGTCCTGCCGCGGCTCGACTGGGGCAGCACGGCGCTGGTCCAGGGGCCCGACGGCCAGGCCCTGGCCGTCGGCGGCTCCGGCGCCAAGGACTGGGCGGTGCACCGTATCTCGGCGCAGCCCGGCGCAGCGCCCACCGCAACGCCGCTGCTCCGGGTCCAAGACCCGGTGGAGAATGCGGGTCTCGTCTACCACCAGGGTCTCGTCCGGCACGTGCAGACGCAGATCGTCCCGTCCACCGGCGCGGCCCAGTACGCGATCTACAACCATCCGATCGTGGACGACGGATCGGTCAAGTCCGGCGCGGACACGTTCAGCCGCCCGCCTGCGTCATGCGCACCAGGTGTCGCCTGCGTGCGGTTGGTGGAGGGCAACCAGGCGGGTGTCGCCTACATATCCCCGGGCGCAAATGGCGCGCCGGACACCCTCTACACCTTCCGGCAGGGCCCTTCCAGCTCTGGCACCGATCTGATGACCCACAACGGCCGGGTGGTCGACGTGGGCAGCCGGTACATCCTCGTCAACGACGGCACGGCAAACGACCAGTACCTCATCGATGAGGCTCACGTGAAGACGACTCGGCTCGGGCCGATCACCGGTGCCGGCTTGTGGTTCGACACCCTGTGGACCGCCACGTCGACCACGGGCCAGCTCAAGGCGATCGACCTGGAGAGTGGGGAGACCACCCGCACGGTCTCCACCGGGTCGGCCTGCGTCCCGACCGAGGTGCAGACCAGCGTCCGCTGGATCTACTGGGCATGCGGCGCCGCCGGCCCGGCCGGGGTCTACGACCTCCAGGGCAACCGCAACGTCACCGTGCCGGCCGGGCCCGTGATGCTGGGCGACGGCTTCCTGGTCCGGCACGAGAACGGCGCGCTCCAGCTCACCGACTTCCACGACGGCACGCTGCGCGCGCCGGTGAAGCTCGCCGACCTGCCCGTCGGCAACCCGACCGACGGCCGCCGGGTGACCTGGGCGGTCGACCGGCACGGCTCCGGCGTCGCGTACGTCGACGCGGACAATGCGGTGCACGTCCTCGACACCGGCGTCCCTGGCACGCCACCGCGGTTCGCCATCTCCTCGGTGCGGAGCGACCTCTACCCTCGCGCTGGGCAGCGGTTGGACGGCTCGTTCCTGCTGACCCGGCCGCTCACCGGGTGGGAGCTGACCATCACCCGTGTATGGACCGGTGAGGTCGTCCACCGTATGGTCGGCGGCAACGCGCGGGAACGGCTCTACGCCAGCTGGGACGGCCGGCTCGACTCGGGCGTGTTCGCCCTCAACGGCCCGTACCGGTGGACGCTCACCGGCACCACCGGTGACGGCTCCGCGCGGGTGACCCTGGGGACGCAGGGCTTCGGTCTGCACTGCGGTAGCTTCCCCGTCCGCGGCTACGGCTGCCATGGCGGGCCGGGCCTGCTCGGGGTGAAGTCCACCGGCGAGGGCCACTGGTACGGCACCCGCCAGGACGGCACGGTCCCCGGCCGGCTGTACGACAACGGGGCCACCGACGACTGGTGCCTGAGCTGCACCGGCGCGGCGCGTACGTCGGCGCTGGTGCCGTTCGGCGACTTCGACGGCGATGACTATCCCGACCTTCTGGTCCGGGACGGCAACGGCGGCATGAAGGCTCACCTCGGCATCGGCCAGTTGGACTTCGGTGGGCGGGCGACGGTCAGCCTGGGTGCGGGCTGGATGATGTACAAGTCGATCCTGGCCCCCGGTGACGTGAACAGCGACGGCCACGACGACATTCTCGGCATCGACTACGACGGCAAGCTGTGGCTGTACACCACCACCGGCACGGGCGGGATCAACCCCCGCGTCCAGGTCGGCTCCGGCTGGGGCATCTACCCGCGGGTGATCGGCGCCGGCGACCTCAACGGTGACGGCCACGGCGACCTGCTCGGCATCGACAGCACCGGCGTCATGTACCACTACCTCAGCAACGGCAACAAGGGCTGGAGCAGCCGCGTCAGGGTCTACGCCGGTTGGAACATCTACAACTCGGTGGTCGCGATCGGTGACCTGAACGAGGACGGCCGCAACGACCTGGTGGCCCGGGACTCCGACGGCGTGCTCTGGCACTACGCGGGGCTGGGCAACGGCTCGTTCGCCGCGCGGGTCAAGGCGGGCTCCGGCTGGAACATCTACAAGATCATTATCTGACCGTTCCCCCTATCCTCGACCGCCCCCGGAAGCCGCCACGGTGACCGGGGGCGCTCGTCGTTCCGAGCTTCGCCCGCCGCCCGATACCGGGCTCTTCAGTTGCCGGCCGCCAGCTCCTTCACCCCGCACGGGCTCGCGGTCGCCGACATCAACGACGACGGCCTGAAGGATCTGCTGATGGCCAACTACAACTACGGGCTCGTGGTCGTGCCGCAACGCCCCGCAGCGGCGGCGACGTCGAGGCTCCAGGTGGGCCGGGGCTGAGCGACGACGGACAGCGCCGTTCCCGCCTGGCAGGCGCTCGGCGGAGGGGCAGACGAGGCCGCCGGCCCGCGTTGACGGGCCGGCGGCGTCCTCGACCGTCGGTCAGCGGACGAAGGTGACGTCGGGGTGCCTCGGCGACGGCCGGTCGAGCAGCGCCCGGGGTCGCTGGCGGAGGTGCTGGTCGAAGAAGGCGGCGAGGTAGGCGCGTTGGGTGGCGACGATCCGGCCCGGGTCGACGGTGCCGATCAGGCCGGCGACGAGTTCCTCCGGCAGCGGGAACGCCGCGGCGAGCTGCGGCAGCAGCACCTGGTGGTCGGTGAAGGTGTAGTGCTGGCCCTCGGGGACGTACAGGTCGCGCTTCCAGCCGGTCGAGTTCGCCCAGAACGACCGCCAGTCCGGGGCGTCCAGGTGGGTGTACGGCCTGCCGCCGACCAGACCGGCGCCCATCAGCAGGAACGGGCGGTCCAGGCCGTGTTTGGCCACGTCGCCGAGGTCGTCCCTGCCGTACGCCATGCTGCCGTCCAGGTCCGCTCCGGCATCCAACCGCCGGTCGGCGAGCATCGCCTCGGCGGTGGTGAATCCGCCGGCGGAGTGGCCGAACATTCCCGCGCGGGACAGGTCCAGCGCGGCGCCGAGGCCGCGCGGAAGGGGGCGTTTGCCGGCGTCGGGGTTGCCGCCGCGGGCGAGGACGGTGAGCTGGTCGAGGACGAACCGGGTGTCCTGGGTCCGGGTGCGGATCTGTGCGCGCATGAGCTCGGCGGGTTCCAGGTCGGGTAGGCGCTGCGTTTCCACGCGCCCGCCGGGGAACTCGACGACCGGCGCCTCGTACGTGTGGTCGATCGTCACCACCACGTAGCCACGGCTGGCCAGTTCCTCGACGAGGACCGTGCCCTCCGCGCGGGGCCGCTCGCCGCCGGGCGAGTACACGACCACCGGGAATCCTCCGCGTTTGGCACGGGCGGGCGCGCCGGCACGGGCATGCGTGGTGATGCCCGCCCAGTCGACCCGCCCGGCGGGGATGCCGAGCATGCCGGCGAGATTCTCGCCGTACCGCTCGGCGGCCAGCGGTGGCAGGTACGGCGCGAGTGGTTCGCCGCCCGCCGGGCGGGCCGGGTACCAGACCGTGACCATGAGTTCTCGCGTCTTGGCGGCCACCCACGGGTCGGGCCGGCCGTGGTCGACCAGATGCAGTTCGGTGGCGGCGATGGGGTGCGGGCCGGTCGGTGCGGGGAGACGCAACCGCAGTGGCGCGCTCGTGGCCGGCGGCGGGGCCGAGCCTGATCCCGGGTCCGGTGCGGCCTGGGCGAGCGCCGTCGGCGCGGTCGACACCATCGCCGCCGACACCGCGACCGCGGCGCCGCCCAACAGCCATCGTCGAGAAATCGTTCGCATGCGGCAAGGCTGGCCCGGGGCGCTCGCCGACGGCATCTGCCGGAAGTAACCATGTCGCCCCTGAGAAATCTCGGGGACGAGGCGCGTCGGCCGGGCGTCGCCACAGTGGACGGCCACGTCGGGGCCGGTGACGGCGTACGGGCCACCGTCCCGGCCCCGCACTTTCTCGACGGTCCTGACTTTCGTCAGGGCTGGCCGATGCCGATCGGCGGCTGTGCCGCACCCGGCGGATTTCTAGCGTCGACGCCAAGATGGCACATCCACCGGGAGAATCATGATCACATTGCGCGGGCTGACGAAACGCTTCGGCGCGACGACAGCCGTCGACAACCTGACCCTGGACATCACGCCGGGCCGGGTCACCGGTTTCCTCGGCCCCAACGGTGCGGGGAAGTCCACCACGATGCGCATGATCGTCGGTCTGGACCGGCCCACCGCCGGCGAGGCGCTCGTCGGCGGCCGGCGGTACGCGACCCTGCGGCATCCGCTGCGCGAGGTCGGTGCGCTGCTCGACGCCAAGGCGGTGCACCCGGGGCGGAGCGCCCGCAACCACCTGCTGGCGATGGCCCGCAGCAACGGCATCCCCACCCGACGGGTGGACGAGGTGCTCGCCACGGTGGGCCTGGCCAACGTCGCCGGCAAGCGGGCCGGCACCTACTCCCTCGGCATGGGCCAGCGCCTCGGCATCGCCGGCGCCCTGCTCGGCGACCCGGGGGTGCTGATGTTCGACGAGCCGGTCAACGGGCTCGACCCGGACGGGGTGCGCTGGGTCCGCGAACTCATGCGGTCCCTGGCCGCCGAGGGTCGGACCGTCTTCGTCTCCAGCCACCTGATGAGCGAGATGCAGCTCACCGCCGACCAGCTCGTGGTGGTCGGCAGGGGCCGGCTCATCGCCGACGCCCCGATCGCCGAGGTGATCGGGGGCAGTTCGTCGACGGCGGTGCTGGTGCGCAGCCCCCAACCGGCCGGCCTGGCCGAGCTGCGTCGCCGGCTGGTCGCGGCGGGCGTCGCGGTCGCGCAGGAGGACGACGGCGCGCTCGTCGTCACCGGCGCCGGCATCGCGCAGGTCGGCGACCTGGCGCACGAGATCGGCGTACGCCTGCACGAGTTGAGCGTGCGCGAGGCGTCACTGGAGGAGGCGTACATGGAACTGACCGCCGACGACGTCGAGTACGGCGCGCTGGCAACCGGATCGGGGGCGCGGGCATGACGACGGCGACGACAACTTTGCCCGGCGACCGGTCGACCCGGCGCGGTGCTGCGACCGGCGGCGGCCTGACCGGCGCGATCGCCAGCGAGTGGACCAAGCTCTGGTCGGTGCGTTCGGTCTGGTGGAACCTGCTCGCCAGTGCCCTGCTGATGGCGGCGGCGGCCGGGCAGGAGGCCATCTACGTGGTCAACGAGAACACCAACTCCGACCCGGCCGACAACCCGGGGGTGATCGGCCCCGGCGCCGTCGCGATCAGTGCCGTCCTCCTGTCGCAGTTCACGGTGATCGCGCTGGCGATGCTGGTGATCACCGCCGAGTACGCGACCGGCACGATCCGGAGCACGCTGCAGTGGACCCCGTCACGGGGCCGACTGCTGCTGGCCAAGACCGCCGTGGTCGCCGTGGTCACGTTCGTGGTGGGCGCACTGCTCGGGGCACTGGGCTCCGCCGTCGCCGACCCGGTGCTCGGCGAGTGGGGCCGGTTCCGGGCGGCGGAGACCGTCGGCGACGTGCTGGCGGTGGCCGCGTACCTGTCCCTGATCAGCGTCTTCACCCTCGGGCTCGGGACGGTGCTGCGCAGCGCGGTCGGCACGCTGACCACCGTGTTCATGATCCTCATGGTGGTGCCGATCTCGCTCGGCGCCCTCGACATCGAGTTCGTCAACCGGCTCGTCGACGGGCTGCCGGGGGTGGCCGGGTCCCACTTCATGAACGGCGACACCGACCCGTACCCGCCGGCGGCCGGCCTCGCCCTGCTCGCCGCGTGGGCGCTCGCGGCGACGCTCGCCGGTTACGCGGTGCTGCGGTCCAGGGACGCCTGACCCGGGGCCGGGTGGCGGCGGTGCCGGAACCGCGGGACGACTGATCGGGGGCCGGGTGGCGGCGGTTCGAGGGGGACCGCCGTCACCCGGCGTCGTCCACCAGGCCGGCGTCGTACGCGACGATCGCGGCCTGCACCCGGTTCCGCACGCCGAGCCGGGCGAAGATCGTGCTGAGGTAGCTCTTCACCGTGCCCTCGACCAGGAACAGTCGCCGGGCGATCTCCGCGTTGGACAGCCCGGCCCCGACCAGCGCCAGCACCTCACGTTCCCGGTCGGTGAGCGTCCCGGTGCGGCCCCGGGCGGCCGGGCCGCGGGCCATCCGCGCGCCGCCCAGCTCGATCACCCGCCGGGCGATCCGCGGCGACAGGTAGGCACCGCCGTCGGCCGCCGCGCGCACCCCGGCCAGCAGTTCGCGCGGGTCACCGGCCTTGAGCAGAAAGCCGCTGGCCCCGTCACCGAGCGCCCGCACGACGTAGTCGTCCTCGCCGAAGGTGGTGAGCATGAGCACCGCGGTGTCGGACACGAGCCGGCGGATCTCCACGGCGGCGGCGAGCCCGTCCAGCTTCGGCATCCGGATGTCCAGCAAGGCCACCCGTGGCCGGTGCGCCCGGGCCAGGTCGACGGCGGCCCGCCCGTCCGCGGCCTCCGCCACCACCTCGATCTCGGGATCCGCCGCCAGGATCACTCGCACTCCGGCCCGGATCATCGCCTCGTCGTCGGCCAGCAGGACCGGGATCACCGCATCTCCTCAGGGATCGGGCGCGGACGGCATTCCGCCCGCGCGGGTACGCGTCGCGTGGACGACGAGCCTGGCCGGCTCGTCGCCGGCAGCCGTCAGTCGGACATCCGGTCCTTGGTCAGCAGCCGGTCCCCGGCGAAGCAGAGCCGGTAGGCGGCCTGGCCGAGGGGGAAGTTGCCGTCGGTGTAGAACTCGCAGGAGGCGCCCGGGGGTAGCGGCCAGTCCGCCGGGTCCGGCCGTTCGACGACCTGACGGTCCGGCAGCAGGCCCCGCAGTTCGGTGCGGTGCTGACCGATCCGCATCCGGTCGAAGTCCGCCGGATCGAGGACCGCGTCGAAGGTGGCGAACGGGTAGTAGGCCAGTGACAGCACGCCGGCGACCACCACCGGGGCGGCCACGGCGACCACGAGGCTGCGTCGCACCCGCCGCCGCGCCTCGCGCAACCGGGTCGCCGACGCCGGCCGGACCGGACGTACGCCCTCGTCGGCGTCGACCGACGCGGCGCCGGCGGCGTGGGGCAGGCGGGCGGTGACCTCGAAACCGCCGCCGCGTGGCCCGGCGCTCAGCGCGCCACCGGCCAGCCGTACCCGCTCCCGCAGGCCCAGCAGGCCGGAACCCGTCGAGGCCACGCCGGGCGGCGGACCGCCCGGCGGCGGTTCGTTGACCACGCTCACCACCGTCTGCTCGGCCGAGCGGGTCAGCAGGACCGTCACGGCGGCGCCCGGCGCGTGCCGGGTAGCGTTGGTCAGCGCCTCCTGGACCACCCGGTGCACCGCCCGCTCGACCATCGGCGGTGCCGGCGCCTCGGGCCCGTCCCACCTCAGCCGGACCGGCATCCCGGCGTCGCGGGCCCGCCCCACCAGGTCGGCGACGCCCTCGGCGGCCGGCCGGGTCGGAGCCGGCGCACCGTCCTCGCGGAGCACGCCGATGATCTGGGCGAGCTGCTCGGTCGCGGCGGTGACGCTGGCACGCAGTTCCCCCGCCGCCCGCCGGTGCCGCTCGTCGAGATCGGTCGCCACCTCCAGCCCGCCGGCCTTCAGCGCGATCAGGGCCAGGTCGTGGCCCAGGGAGTCGTGCATGTCCTGGGCGATGCGGGCCCGCTCCCGCATCCGGACCCGCTCGGCGGCGGCGCGCTGCTGCCGTTCGAGCAGATCGGCGTGTTCCCAGCCGGCGTGGACGAGGGCCCGCTGCTGGCGGCGGTAGCGGCCGACCAGCCAGGGGAACACTCCGACGAAGAGCAGGGTGGTGGTGAGGAAGAACCAGGTGGTCACGCCCGAGCCGAGGACGCCGACCGTCAGCGCGGTCCCGCCCGCCGCGATCACGGCGAACGTGTACGCGGCCGGGCGGGCCCGGGACATCCGCAGACCCACCAGGTAGCTCATCACCGGGATGGCGAACACGAAGTTGCCTTCGAACGCGGTCGGCACCACGACGATCAGCAGGGAGACCGTCGGGTGGTGCCGACTGACCGCCACCGCGAGGGCCATCAGCAGGAGAGAGCCCGCCAGCCGCCAGCCGGCGTACGGGCCGGGCGGGGCGACGGCCAGGTCCCAGGCGATCGGCGCCGACAGGACCACCCCGAGCGACACGTCGGCCAGAACCTTCACCCACGCCGCGGCCCGCCCGCCGGAGGGCGGCCCGCCAAACCGGAGGAGAGGGAGCCACCGCTGCCGCCCGCCGCGCCACCAACCTGCCACGCGGCCCAGGTTACAAAGCCCACCACCTGCGTCGTTACCCCCGAAAGTCAGGTCGTCGGCGCGACGGCCGGGGCGGCGGCGACCGGGCGGGCCGCCGCCCGGGACCGCGGGGAGGCGCCACACCTGGACGCGCACCACCCCGACTCCGACGGTCAGCGCGCGATCCACGCCGTGGCGACGACGGCGGCGACCGCCGTCCAGAGCGACACGGACGCGACGCTGGTGACCCAGCGCAGCCTCGGGCGGGGGCCCCGGGCGGTGGGCAACTGCGACCAGCGGAGGACGCCGAGGGTGACGCCGGCCACCGACAATGCCACCGCGAGCGCCCACAGCGGCGGCCAGAGCAGTTTCCAGGAGCCGAGGGTCCAGGCGACGCTCAGCAGCGCGACCGCGCGCCAGCTCATCGAGACGACCATCAGCCGGTCGGGCCCGGGCAGCAGCCGCCGCGACCCGCGGCGGGCGGTGACCTCGACCGTACGCGCCGCCGCGACGAGGCACAGCAGGGTGATCCCGGCCATCGGCAGCTCGGCGATGAGCCGCTCGGACGGGGTCGGCGCGTCCCTGCCGAGCAGCCGCATGCCGAGGTACACCACCGAGGCGGAGGTGTTGCCGAGGATCACGATCCCGCGCCGGCGCTCGGGGTCGAAGCCGACGAAACTGGAGAATCCGGCGGTGCTGCCGTCGTGCCAGGTGATGCCGTCGGTGGTCTGCCAGGCGTACCCGATCCTGCTGCCGTCCGGGATGTCCCAGCGGGGTCGGGCGGCGTCCGCGCCGGGTGCCGTCCCGTCGATCGTGGCGGCCAGGAAGCGGCCGAGGTCGGCGCTGGTGGACCAGCCGCCCGCGCCCGAGGGGAGGTACCCGTCGCTGGCGAAGAATTCGGTCGCGTGCCCCGAGGTGATGTAGCCGCGGGCGCCGTCGGCGGGGACGTCGGCGGGGTCGCCCACCAGGGTGGTGTCCCGCATGCCCAGTGGTTCGAGGATCCGGCGTCGCAGCAGGTCCTGGTAGCTGGTGCCGGCCCGGGCGGCGAGGGCCTGCCCGAGGAGGGCGATCCCGAGGTTGGAGTAGACGACCCGACCCTTGTCGACGGCCCGCGACCCGGCCGCGTCGTCGACGACGTCCAGGGGGCTCTGGCCGCCGTACGGGTTGCCGCCGATGATGCTGCCGACGAGCGTCGCGGGATCATTGAGCGAGGGAGGGACGCTCGGGATGCCGGAGCGCTGGCTCGCGAGTTCCTCCAGGGAGGCTCCCGCGACCGCCGGATCGCGAAACGTGGTGTCCGGGAAGAGCTCCCCTACCGTCGTCTGCGGGCTGACCTCCTTCCTGGCCACCATGTCGGCGAGGATCATGCCCGTCATCGTCTTCGTGACCGAGCCGAACTCGAACGGGGTGCGTTCGTCGACCGGCCGCCCGCCCGACAACCGGGTCGTGCCGAGCCCGGCCGTGCGGACGGCGCCGTTCTCGACCAGCGCGACGGACAGGCCCAGGTGTCCGGCGGACGGCCAGGCGGCCTGCCGGACGGTCCGGGCCAGCTCGGCGTCACCGGTGCGTTCGCCGCCGAGTCGGATGCCGCTGGGCATCGCCAGGGTGCCGAGCAGCAGTCCCACCGCGACAGCCGCGAGCACCACCGTCGTACGGCCGCGCCGACGCGGTGGATACGTATTCATGATCGTCATTCCGATCCCACCTCCGGCCGTCGAAACTAGGCATCCGGGCGCCGGCCGCGAAGTGTGCTGGCCACCGAGAACCAGCGGGCGGACAACCGCAACAGAACTGCGGACAACCACAGGGCGCGCGCCCGTCCGCGCTGGCAGGCTCGACCCCCGTGAAACCGCCATCACCGCCGGCCGACCCCACGGGGCGGGCCGAGACCTGGCTGGCAGGGACGTTGTTCCTGGTCATCGCCGGGTACCTGTTGGACGACGCCGTGCTGCATCCGGAACCGGGCACGACGGCCGCGGACCACATCCTCAGCGCCCTGCCGGTGTCGGCGTTGCTGTGGACGGCCTGGCGTCACGCGGCCTGGCGGGCACCGGCGCGGGCGGCCGTCAGCACCGCGGTCGGCCTGCTCGCCCTCGGCGTCGGCCTCGCCGTGCCGGTGGCCCATGCCACGTCGGCGGGCCCCGCCGGCGACGACTACACCGGCATCGCGGCCACCGCCGCCGGTGGCGCGCTGCTCGCCGTCGGGGTGCGAGGCGCGTGGCGGGCGCGCCGCACCGGCGGCTCGACGCGGGCCCGCGTCCTACGCCGGATCCTGGTCGGCGCGGGGGCGGCGTTCGTCGCGGTGCAGGTGGTCCTGCCGCTCGGTGTCGCCTTCGTCGCCACCCACGCCCCGCGCGACGTCCCGCCGTCGTTCAGCCCTGGCGATCCGTGGCGAGCGGTGCGGCTGCCGACGGCGGACGGGCTGTCGCTCGCCGCCTGGTACGCGCCCGGGCACAACGGCGCCGCGGTGGTGGTCGTGCCCGGCCACGGGGGCCTGCGGCACGCCCGGATGCTCCGGCGGCACGGGTACGGGGTGTTGCTGGTGAGTCCGCGGGGCCAGGGCACCAGTGAGGGAGACGTCAACCTGTTCGGCTGGCGGGGTGAGACCGACGTACGCGCGGCACTGGCCTTCCTGGCCGGGCGTCCCGAGGTCGACCCGCGACGCGTGGGCGGCCTGGGCCTGTCGGTCGGCGGCGAGATCCTCCTTCAGGCGGCCGCCCGGGGAACCGGCCTGCGCGCGGTGGTCGCCGAGGGCGCCGGGACGCGGTGGGCGGCGGAGGATCTGGCGCACCCCGACCTGGAGAACCTGGTCCTGGCGCCGATGTCGGTGACGATCACGCTCGGCGTCGCGGTCTTCTCCGGGGGCCTACCGCCCCCGACGCTCCCGAGCCTGCTGACGCGGCTCGGCGACGCACGGGCCCTGCTGATCTGGAGCCGCCGCGGTCAGGGCGGGGAACACCTCAACCCCCGCTACCACCAGGCCGCCGGGGGCGCCGCCGACATCTGGGAGATCCCGGAGGCCGGCCACACCGGCGGGCTGGCCGCGCGCCCGCAGGAGTACGAGCGCCGCGTCGCCGGCTTCCTCGACGCCACCCTCGCCGCGGAGCCGGCCGGGCGGTAGCCGGACCCGCACGCGACATGCCCCCAAACAGAACCGAGACGACGAGAAGAGACGACACGATGAGCACGCTGTCCTCGCCGGCGGGCGCGCCGGCCCGGCCCCGCACCCCACGCCGCACCGCCCGGCTCGCCCTCCTGCTCGGGCCGCCGGCCGTTCTCGCGCTGGCCGGCCTGCTGCACCCACACCACCTGACGCCCGACACGGCGCGACAATGGACGGCCCTGCACCTCGCCCTGCTGCCCGTGTTCCCGCTGCTGGCGGCCGGCCTCCTCACCCTGCTACGGTCTGCGGCCGGACGGGCGGTGTCAGTGGCCCGGGTCGGCTGCTACGTCTACGCCATCTTCTACACGGGGCTCGACGCCATCGCGGGGATCGCCGCCGGCCGGCTGATGATCGGCGCGGAGGACGTGATCGACGTACAGGAACAGATCGACGGGCTGAGTGAGGTCGGCGGCGCGGTGGGACTGGTCGGCGCGCTGGGCTTCCTGGTCGCCGCCGCCGGCGCTGCCGTCGCCCTGGTCTCCCGGTACGGGCGCCCGGCGGTGCCCGGCGTCGTGGTGCTGCTCGTCGCGGCGGTGTTCTGGCTCGGCAGTCACATCTACTGGCCGGAGGGCGTGCTGACGGTGGTGGCGATCGGAACGGGCTTCGCGCTGCTCGAGTTCCGCGCGGTGCGGCCGGCAGAGGCACGCGGTGCCGTCGATGCGTCGCCGGCCTGATCCGCCGACCCGGCCCGGCCCGGTGGCCGGGAGCGCCGACGGTCGTGGTGTCCCGGCGCCGGCCGGGTCGCCGGTCCCGCCGGACGTGGCCCGGCGACCACCCGCGCGGACACCGCGCGGGGCCGGCGACCCCACGCCGCCCGACGCGCCGGCACCGGCGTGGGCCCGCCCGCTCGCCACGGCGATCGCACTGGTGGCCGGCGCGGGCACCCTGACCGGCAGCGTGCTGGAGACGGGCGTACCCGTCCCGCCGGCCCAGTGGCTCTTCGCGCTGACCGGGATGCTGCTGCCCGCGCTCGGCTGGCTCATCGCCAGTCGCCGCCCGCGCAACCCGTACGGCTGGCTGATGCTCGCCTCGGCGCTGTGCCTCGGAATCGGTGGCCTGTCGGTGGGCTACCTGTTGTACGCGGCGAGGAGCGGATCGGGCGCGGACGGGCTCGGCCCCGCGGTGGCGGGAGCCTCGCTGTTCAGCGTGCACTACGGCCTGAACTGGATCTTCATTCCGCTGCTCTTCCCCGACGGCCGCCTGCCCTCGCCGCGGTGGCGGCCGCTCGCCTGGGCCGGTGGCGCCTGCATCGCCGTGCACGCCGTCGCCGTCGTCCTCGTGCCGGGCAACCTCGACCAGGACGTGCCGTTGCCGAATCCGCTCGGGCTGCGCGGCATCGCCGGTGCGGCGGCGTTCGTCGCGGTCACGGTGACCACGCTGCTGACGCCCGTGCTCGCGGCGGGCGCGTTGGTCGGGCTGCTCGTCCGCTGGCGCGGGGCGACGCCGGCGGAGCGGCGTCAGCTGCGCTGGATGGCGGCCGGCGTCGTGGTGAACCTGTCCGGCTTCGTTCTCATCCTCGGCATCGACGGCGGACACCTCCCGGCCTATCTCGACTGGCTCGCCGTGCTGTCCGTCCTCGGCGCCGTACCGGCGGCCGTCGGGGTGGCGGTGGTGCGGTACCGCCTGCTCGACATCCGCGTCGTCGCCCAGAAGTCCCTGGTCTACGGCCTGCTGTGGTCCGCGATCGCCCTCGTCTACGCCGGGGTGGCGATGGCCCTCGGAGTCGTTGCCGGCGAGCGGCTGCCCGTGACGGTGGCGGTGGCCCTCGCCGTGGGCGTCACCCTCGTCTTCCAACCGGTACGGAACCGGCTGGAGGCGCTCGCCGAGCGGCTCGTCTTCGGGGTCCGCCCCACGGCCGCCGAGCTGCTCGCGGAGACCAGCGCGACGCTCGACTCGATGACCGAGCCGAGCAGCCAGCTCCAGCACCTGGCGCACGTCGCCCGGTCCGCCCTCGCGACGACCTGGGTCGCCGTCGAACTGGAGGACGGCACGCGGGCCGTGGCCGACGAGGGCAGCGGTCCCCCGGCCCTCACGGTCCCGATCATGAGCGACGGGGCGGTCACCGGCCGCCTCTCGTGCGGGCCGAAGATCGAGGGCAGGATCACCGACCGGGACCGCAGCCTGCTGCTGGCCCTGGCCGCCCAGGCGGGTCTCGCCCTGCGCAGCGCGCGCCTGGCGGCCCGGCTGGTGCACGCCCAGGAGACCGAACGCCGACGCATCGAGCGCAACATCCACGACGGCGTCCAGCAGCAACTCGTCGCGCTGATCGCCGGACTCGAACTCGCCCGCGCCGCCGGGCCCCGCCCCGAGACCATGGTGCGCCTCCGCGAGCAGGCGCGCGCCACGCTCGAAGACCTGCGGGAGCTGGCCGCGGGGATCCACCCGACCGCCCTGGCCCAGGGCGGCGTCGTCGAGGCGGTGGAGGAGCTGTGCGGCCGTCTGCCCCTCGACGTCACGGTCACGGTCGACGACGCGCTACGTGGGCGACGGTTCTCCGACGACGTCGAGGGCGCGGCATACTTCACCATCGGCGAGGCCCTCGCCAACGCGTTGAAGCATGCCGCCGCCTCGCGGGTCGAGGTACGCCTGGCGCAGCGCGCCGACCGGCTGCTGCTGGACGTGTCCGACGACGGAAGGGGCTTCGACCCGCACGCCGTGCCGCGGCGCGGGCTCGGGCCGCTCGCCGACCGGCTCACGGCGCTCGGCGGGCACCTGACGGTGACGAGCACGCCCGGGAGGGGAACACACGTGAGTGCCTGGATACCGGGCGATGCCTGAGACGGTGCGCGCCGTCCTCGCCGACGACCACTATCTCGTCCGGGAAGGCGTACGGCAGTTGCTCGAGACCACCGGCGAGGTCGACGTGGTCGCCGCCGTCGGCAGCGCCGACGAGCTCATGGACGCGGTGCGCCGGTTCGAACCGGATGTGATCGTCACCGACATCCGCATGCCCGGTGCCGGCTTCCGCGCCGGGCTGGAGGGGATCGACGCGGCACACCGCGTACGGGCCGAGCACTCCCGGACCGGGGTCGTGGTGCTGTCCCAGTACCGGGACGCGCTGTTCGCCTTCGAACTGTTCCGGCACGGCACCGAAGGGCTCGCCTACCTGTTGAAGGACCGGATCGGGAACCTGGACGACCTGGTGGCGGCGATCAGGGCGGTCGTCGCCGGCGGCTCCGTGATCGACCCGAAGGTGGTCGACGGTCTCATCGCCCGCCGGGTCAGTCGCAGCCGTGCCGAACCTGCCGGGCTCACCCCCCGCGAACGGGAGGTCCTCGGCGAGATGGCGCTGGGCAGGTCCAACGTGGGCATCGCCCGCTCGCTGCACCTGTCGGTGTCGGCCGTCGAGAAGAACGTCAACGCGATCTTCCACAAGCTGGGTCTGGACAACACCCCGGACACTCACCGACGGGTGGCGGCGGTGGTCAGGTATCTCGGCGCCGATCTCCAGGACTAGGGCGCGTCCTGCCGAGTTGCCCGCCTCAACCTACTCGCACCAGCAGCCGCAGCACCTCGATCGGGGCGTCTTGGTAGCCGTACGCCCGACCACACATTGGCCATCGCCTCGTACGCCCGCTGTACGTCGCTCGGGTCCCGGGCAGTGCCAGCATGCAAGTTCGCTATCCGACCGTTGGCTGGTCAGCGGCCGGGGCGGGTGGCGACCATGGCCGCGTGCAGCTCCTCGGAAGTGGGGACGGGGGGCAGTGCGGATGCGAAGCCCTCCGGATGGCAGGCGTCGAGCAGTCGCGCCACCAGGCGCCGCCACGCCCCCGGCGCCGACTGCCGGGTGGAGCGCAGCACGCCGGCGTTGGCCATCAGGAACAGCATGACGTCGGCCCCCGTCACGTCGGAGCGCAGCTGGCCCTCCTGCTGGGCGCGCCGGATCAGGGCATCCAGTGCGCCCAGCGCCCGGGACCGGGGTTCCTCCATGCCGGGCGAGTTGGGGAAACAGGCGGTGAAGCCTTCGGTCACCGCTCGGTCGGCGGCCTGCATCGCACACACCCGCTCGACGAAGTCGCGGAAGGCGGCCCCGGGGTCGGGTGCCCGAACGGCCTGCTCGGCGAGGTCGGCCAGCTCGTTCAGCCGATCGGTCAGTACCGCCTCAATCAGTGACTCCCGCTTCGGGAAGTGCCGGTAGAGGGTGGCGATGTTGACCTCGGCCCGCCGGGCCACATCCTCGAGCGGTGCCTCCAGCCCGCGCTCGCCGAACACCGCACGGGCTGCCGCCACGACGCGTCCCCGGTTGAGTTCGGCGTCCCTCCGCAGCCCCTTACCCGATCTCATGACCCAATCCTACGTAGTGAAGGGTGCCCTGCGTTTCTGGTACGGTTGGCGCACCGCTTAACCGCAGGATTCCCTTCGTTTTGTGGAGAGTTACGTTGAAGATCGTTCTCTGGGTCGCCCAGGGCCTCCTCGCCGTCCTGTTCGCCGGGGCGGGCGGCATGAAGGTCGTCATGGCCAAAAACTCGCTCGTCCCGTTGATGCCGTGGGTGGTCGACTTCTCTTCCGGAATGGTGAAGGTGATCGGCGTCCTGGAGGTGCTCGGCGCGGTCGGGCTGATCCTTCCCGCCCTCACCTTGATCGCGCCTGTGCTCACTCCGATCGCCGCCACCGGTCTCGCCGTTGTCATGCTCGGCGGCGGGATCGTGCACATCGGCCGGGGAGAACACCCCCACAGCATCGGCAACCTGGTGGTGCTCGCGTTGGCGGCGTTGGTCGCCTGGGGCAGGTTCGGCCCCTACGCCCTCGCTGCCCGGAACTGGGGGTAGCCACCGGCCGGTAGGCGAGTCCAGCCGCCGACAACCCACCTGGTGCCGACCGACAGGTCGGGCAGATCGGACCGGGGCCAGGGCCGACAGCGCCGATCACGGAGGACCGGTACGCCACCCATCCTGGCGTAGTTGCTGCGTTTGCTGGCGTCGAGGGCAGCCTGCTCCACTCGCTGGCGGTAGTCCAGCCACCATGACTCGTCGGCGGGGGCAGGTTGTCGTTCCTGGGCAGCAGTCCGGCCGCGCCATCGATGACAGCAGCGCGTCGCGGCCGCCCTTGAAGTTGACCGAGGCCGGCGCCACGGTCGACGCGGTTGCAGTGGACGTGAGCCTCACCGGCCGGTGGGGAGCGCCGGGGTGACCACCGACAGCTCCAGGACGGCGGGCAACGGCGCGACGCCCGGCCCACCGGCGCGCACCCAGGCGGCGATGTCGTCGACCACCGAGTCGTGCAGGACCAGGCCGAACCAGACCGGCCGCGCACCGGCGCGCCGCGCCGCGGGCGCGGGGTGGACGACGACCAGGTTGGACTGCGCGCAGAGATCGAGGCAGTCGCTGATTCGTATCCGGTGCGGCGCCGGCAGCGCGGCCCGCAGTCGCCGTAGCTGCGCGTCGTGGTCGACGGTGGGGTGTTTGCGGGTGCTGCCGCAGCAGCAGTCGCGGCACACGGTGACCAGACAGCCCGGTGCGGCGGTCATGTCCGACTCCTTGGTCCCGGTCGTGCCGGGCGGCAGGTGCCGGGTCACGACGCGGGCGGGTGGTGGGTGACATGTCGGGACAGGGTGGACCGCACAGCGCGCACGCGCATCGGGATCGCCTTCCAGCACCTCGTGGACGGGTCATCGCAGTGCCGTGGCCGGTCTCCTGGCTGACGGGAGGTGCGTCCGTGGCCGGCCTTCCCAGGCGTGCGAAACGCCCAGTGACCTCTGACGACGAGGGCCGCGAACTTCCCGATCACAGTGGCGAGGGCCGCACCGGTCTTCCACCGGCTTCCCGAACACCACGGCAGCGTCACACTAGCCTGCGCCCGGCCCCGAATGCCACGGTGACGAACGCCATCGATCGGCCTTCGTCACCACTGTGGACGGCGCGGCGCGCGGCGGTTCACGCCCCCGGCGGGGGCGGGAGGTCGACGACCCGGGTCGCCCAGCGGGCCATCAGGGCCGGGTCGTGGGTGATCAGCAGGACCCCGGCGCCGTGCTGGCGCTGGTAGTCGGTGATGACGGCGGCGAGGTGGGCCTGGGTGGAGGCGTCGAGCATGGCGGTGGCCTCGTCGCAGAGCAGGTAGGCCGGCCGGTGCACGAGCGCCCGGGCGAGGCAGGCCCGTTGCAACTGCCCGTCGCTGACCGCGTGCGGGCGGCGGGCGAGCAGGTCCGGGGTGAGGCCGGTGAGATCGGCCAGTTCGGCCGCGCGGGCCGCGGCCTGCTCGGCCGGTACGCCGGTCGCGCGGAGCGGCTCGGCGACGATGTCCGCCAGGCTGAGCCGCGGGTCGGTGGCGGCGCGTGGGCTCTGGAACAGGATCGCGACGCGGGTGCGGACGGCGGCCGGCAGCCGGTGGCGGACGCCGGCGACCCGGTGGCCGTCGAGGGTGACGTGCCCGGCGTCGGGGGCGTGCAGCAGGGCCAGGACCCGGGCCAGGGTGGACTTGCCGCTGCCCGAGGGCCCGCGCAGCCCGACCGTCTCGCCGGGGGCGACGTGCAGGTCGACGCGGTCGAGGACGCGCTGCCGGCCGTAGGCGACGGTGACCTGGTGGGCGGCGAGGGCGGCGGCGGTGGCGGCGGCCGGTCCGGGGCTGTGACCGGTGGTCGTGGTCGTGGTCATTCCGGCGCTCCGACGGACAGCGGGTGGTGGCAGGCGACCTGGCCGGAGCCCTCCCCGATCACGGTGGGCGCCGTGCGGCAGGTGTCGGTGGCGCGGTCGCAGCGCGGGGCGAAGGCGCAGCCGTCGGGCAGGTCGGTGAGAATCGGTGGGTGGCCGGGCACGGGGCGGAACGCCCGCTCGGGCAGGGCGTCGAGCAGGCCGGCGGTGTAGGGGTGGGCGGGCGCGGTGAACAGCGCCTCGGTGGGCCGACGCTCGACGACGCGGCTGGCGTACATGACGGCGACGGTGTCGGCGACGCGGCGGGCGGCGGCCAGGTCGTGGGTGATGAGCAGGACGGCGTTCCCGGCGTCGCAGCGGCGGCGCAGCAGGTCGAGGGTGTGGTCGACCAGGGGCCGGTCGAGGCCCGTGGTGGGTTCGTCGGCGAGCAGCAGCGGCGGGTCGGGGGCGAGCGCGAGGGCGGTGGCCAGGCGCTGCGCCATACCGCCGGACAGCTCGTGGGGGTAGCGGTCGAGGTCGGCGGGGTCGAGCCCGACGTCGGCGGCGACCCGCTCGGCCGCCGCGGGCGCGTCGCGGCGGGTGTGCCCGTGGGCGCGCAGGGTCTCCTCCAGCAACCGCCGGCCGGTGCGTACGGGGGTCAGCGCGGTGGCGGGGCTCTGCGGCACCAGCCCGACCGCGCGGCCGCGTACGGCGCGGGCGAGGTGGCGCTCGGTGCAGCCGATCAGGTCGACCTCCTCCCCGCCGGGCGGGCGCAGCCGGGCGTGGCCCGAGACGGAGGCGTTGCCGGGGAGCAGGCCGAGCAGGGCGTGGGCGAGCACCGACTTGCCGCAGCCGGACTCCCCCACCACGGCGACCAGTTCGCCGGGACGGATGGTCAGGCGCAGGTCGGTGACGGCCCGCACCACGGCGTCGCGGAGCTGGAAGCGGACGGTCAGCCCGTCGACCTCCAGCAGGGCGGGGCGCGGGGTGCCGGCGGCGGCGCCGGCCGTGGCTGCCGTGGCGGTCCCGGCTTCGGCGGTGCCGGCCGTGGCGGCGCGGGGCTCGCGGGTGGTGGTCACAGGTTCAGCTCCGCTCGTACGCGCGGGTCGAGGCGGTCGCGCCACCGGCCGGTGAGGGTGGCCAGGGCCAGCGTGACGACGACGAGGAGCAGGCCCGGGACGAGGCTGGCCCACCAGGCGCCGGTGAGCAGGGACCGCTGCCCGTCGTTGATCATGTTGCCGATGGAGGCCAGGTGCGGGGGCAGGCCGAGACCCAGGAAGGACAGCGCGGTCTCGTGCCAGACGGCGTGCGGCACCATCAGCGTGGTCGCCAGGGCCAGCCGGGGCAGCACGTGCGGGAGCAGGTGCCGGGTGAGCACCCGGGCGCGGCTGGCGCCGCCGGCCACCGCGGCGTCGATGAATGGCCGGGTACGCAGGCTGAGCAGCTCCGAGCGGACGATGCGGGCGGTGGACAGCCAATGCGTCAGCCCGATCGACACGATCACCGCGCCGAGGCTGGGGCGCAGCATCGCGACGATGAAGATGCCGAGCAGCAGGTGCGGCAGCGCCGCGATGGTGTCGACCACCCGCATCAGCGCCCGGTCGACCCAGCCGCCGAGGGTGCCGGCGACCGCCCCGACGAGGCCGCCGATCACGGTGGCCACGAGCGCGGCGACCGCGCCGACGAGCAGGGACACGCGCAGGCCGTAGAGGCTGCGGTGGGCCACGTCGCGGCCCAGGTCGTCGGTGCCGGCCGGGTGTGCGGCCGAGGGCGCGAGCCGGGTACGCGCCAGGTCGACGGCGCTCTCGTCGAGCGGCCAGAGGACGGGGGCGAGCAGGCAGGCCAGGCCCGCGCCGACGAGCACGGCCCAGGCGACGGCGGCACCGGCGCGGCCGGCACGCGGCTTCGGCCGCCGGACGCGGGCGGGGCGGACGAGATCAGTCATCGAGGCGTACCCGGGGATCGGCGGCGGAGTAGGCGAGGTCGGTGGCCAGGTTCGCGGCCAGCACCACGACGGTGGTGGCGAGGGTGGTCGCGGCCAGCAGCGGGAAGTCGCTGCCCAGCGCGGCCTGCACCGTCACCGCGCCGAGACCGGGCAGGGAGAACACGGTCTCCACCAGGACGGCGCCCCCGATCAGCTCCGGCAGGTGGGTGCCGACGAGGGTGAGGAACGGCAGCAGCGCGGTACGCAGGGCGTGGCCGAACAGGACGGTGCGGCCGGGTAGCCCCCGGGCCCGGGCGGCGAGGACGTGGTCGTCGCGGAGGCTCTCGGCGACGGCGTCGCGGATGAACAGGACGAACCACGGCGCCTGGGCGACCGCCAGCACCGTCACGGGCAGGACCAGGTGCCGGGCCACGTCGGCGGGGTCGGTGGTGGTGGCGGTGACGTCGGTGAGCCCGCCCGCCGGCAGCCAGCCGAGGGTCAGGGCGAACAGGGCGATCGCGGCCAGCCCGATCCAGAACACCGGCATGGACTGCACCGCGTACGCGGTGGCGCGCAGCGCCCGGTCGAACCAGCCGCCCCGCCGGTACGCGGCCAGGGTGCCGAGCAGCAGGCTCGCCACGAGGACGAGGGCGAGGGCGGCGCCCACGAGCAGCAGGGTCCAGCCGGCGCGGGCGGCCAGCACGGAGGTGACGGGTTCGTGCCGGCTGGTCGACCAGCCCAGGTCGCCGCGGAGCAGGTTGCCCACCCAGCGGAGGTACTGCACCGGCAGCGGGTCGTCGACCCCCCAGTTGGCGCGGATCTGCGCCAGGTTCTCCTCGCTGGTGGTGAACGCCGCCGCGCCCGCGTACTGGTGGGCGGGGTCGATCGGCGAGGCCGCGCCGAGGGCGAACATGCCGACGCTGGTGGCGGCGAGGACCGGCACGGCCACCAACAGGCGCCGGCGGACCACGGCACCGGCGCCCGCCAGCCGTCGGCGGCGACGGGCGCGGGTGGCCGGGGCCGGGGCGGTCACTTCCTCGTCCAGGTGTGGATGTTCCACCAGAGGCTGTTGGCCACGTCGTGCTCGTGCGGCTCCACCCGCGGCGTCACCCCGGCGAGGCCGTCCTTCACGACGTAGGTGTGCTGGAGGTAGGTGAGGAACACCCACGGCAGGTCGGTGGCGAGCTGCTTCTGGAACGTGGCGTACGCGGCCTTGCGGGTGGCCGGGGCGGCGTTGTCGCGGGCGTCCTGCAACGCCTTGTCCACCACGGCGGAGCGGTAGGAGCCGGGGTTGAAGAAGCCCTGGCCGGCGAAGTCGGAGCGGAACAGCTTGTAGGTGATGAAGTCCGGGTCGTACGGGGTGCCGAAGCCCATGACCACCGCGTCGTCCTTCATCCGCGGGGTGATCGCGTCCCAGGTCAGGCCCTCCGGGGTGATCTCGATGCCGACCTTCTTCGCGTCGGCGGTCACCGCGAGGGCGAGTTCCTTGCGGAGGCTGTCGGTGGCCGGGTACATCAGCGCGAACGCCGCCTTCCGGCCGTCCTTCGCGCGGATGCCGTCCGGTCCCGGCGTCCAGCCGGCGGCGTCGAGGGCGGCGGTCGCGGCGGCCGGGTCGGCGGCGGGCTTGCCGACGATCGACGGCTCGGCGAACTCCGACGACGGCGGGACCGGCCCGAACGCCGGCTCCCCCGCCCCGCCGAGCAGGCCGGTGACCATCGCCGCGCGGTCCACCGCCGCGTTCAGCGCCCGCCGCACCGCCGGGTCGCCGGTGACGGGGTTGCCCATCGGCAGCACCACGCCCCGGTAGTCGGCGGTCGGCACCCGCTCCACCCGGTGGCCGGCCAGCCCGTCGAAACTGGCGGCCAGCTTCGGCGCCAGCTCCGCCGCGTCGAACTCGCCCGCCCGCATCCGCTGCGCGCGGACGTTGTCGTCGGGGACGAACGCGACCACGACGCCGGAGTTGGCGGGCCTGCCGCCCCAGTACTTCTCGTTGGCCGCGAGCACGAGCCGGTCGCCCGGGGTCCACGACGTCACCCGGTACGGGCCGGTGCCCACCGGCCTGCGGTTGAACTCGGCCTTGTTGATGTCCTGCCCGGCCAGCGCCTTGGCCGGCACGATGCCCAGCGCCAGCCGCTGCGGGAACGGCGCGTAGGCGTACTTCAGGGAGAACACCACGGTCGACGGGTCCGGCGCGGTGACCGAGGCGAGCATGTCGAGGTCGGAGCGGAGCGTCGAGTCGACCTTCGGGTCCAGCACCGCCTGGTAGGTGAAGACCACGTCCTGCGCGGTCAGTGGGCTGCCGTCGTGGAACAGCACGCCGTCGCGCAGCTTCACGGTGACGGTCTTCCCGTCCGCCGACACGGCCGGCAGTTCCCGCGCCAACGCCGGCACCAACTGGTTGCGCGCGTCGCGCTCGACCAGCCCGTCGAAGATCAGCGAGCCGCCGTCGACCCCGTAGTTGAGCACCGGGTTCAACGCCTCGGGCTCCACCGCCGTCGCCACGACGAGGGTGTCAGCCGCGCCGGCGCCCGTCGACGTGCTCGTCGGGGACGAGCAGCCCGCCACGGCCAGGACGGCGCCGACGGCCATCGCCGCCACGCGCACCGACACAGGCGTACCCATCACATGCTCCCCGGGTCTGTTCGTCGCACGACCCCGGCGTTCGCCGCGCCGGGGCCCTGATGTGGGCCGGCCGTGACCGCGGCCGATGGCGTGCGGCGTGGCCGGCGGCGGGCCGGATCGGTGCCGCGTGGCGGGAGCGACCCGCCACGCGGCCAGATGATCTCCAACGCCGCTGACGCCAGCATCCCGCAATTGCCAACGATGTGCAAGAAGCGGCGCGGGGCCGCCCAGAGCCGCCCTCCGTCCGTGGAGGGTCGCCCCGGGTGGCCCCGCGCCGCCGGGTGCCGCCGGTGGTTCAGCCGATCGGCAGGGCCGTCACCCAACTCTGCCAGGCCCGCTCGACACGGGCCGAATCCTGGCCCGCCGCGAAGACGTGGTGGCCGAGGACCAGGGCGTCGCCCCGCTCGGCGCCGGAGTAGAGGAACCGGTAGAGGCCGTCGGCGGTGCGGACGCCGACGTACGTCGGGAGGCAAACGAGGTCGACGACCCCCTCGACCGGCGGCAGGCCGTCCACGGTGAGCCGGACCAGCTGCCCCTCCGCGACCGGGCCGTCGAGACCGAGGGCGCGGGTCACCGCCGCCCACACCTTGTCCGGGCCGCCGGCACCGGGACGGAACGCCGAGACCGGGGCGGCGGTCCGACCGGGGAAGTGGGCGAGGTACGCGGCCAGCGTCCCCAGGTACATGTCCCAGCCGACGGCCATCGCCTCGTACTCGGTCTCCCAGTTGTCCCCGAGGACGCCGCTCTGGACGAGCCGGAGCACCGTGCTGCCCTGGTCGCGGCCCTCGATCAGGTATTCCATGGCCATGAAGGTGCCGTCCGGCCCCGGCTCGGTGCGGTCCGCGAACCGCTTCCCCGGCTCCCAGGCGGTGATCGTCGCCTCCTCGACGTGGCCGGCCATGGTCAGCCGGGTCCGCCCGCCCTCACCGGGCTCGATCTCGCTGCGGCCCATGAACCAGGAGTCGATGCCCGGGCCCGTGGCGATGGCCTCCCACACCTGCTCGGGGGTGGCGGCCAGTTCGACGTCCTTGTGCAGCTCGAAGCGGTGTCCCATGTCAGTGCCCTTCGATCGATGTGTCGGTGTCGGTGCCGGACGAGGTCGCCGGGGCGGGGTCGGCGCTGGGGTGCAGGGCGAGTACGACGCGGTGGTCGCGGCCGCCCGGGGCGCTCTCGTCGTGGTATCGCGCGACGAGGCTGGTGATGGTGGTGGCGAGTTCCTCGGCGAAGGCCGCACGGTCGGCGGGGGTGGCGAAGCGGACGGTGGCGTCGACGGCGAACGTGGCGACGCGCTTGCCGGCGCGGTCGGCGCCGGTGATGAGGGAGCCGACGTCCTGGACGAGGCGGGCGGCGAGGGCGAGCAGCCAGCGGGCGGAGAGCCGGTCGGGAGCGTGGGAGGGGTCGGGGCGCACGGCGGCCAGAGCGGTGGGTGAGATGACGTAGGAGGCGGCGGTGGCGCGCAGGACGCGTTCGGTGACGTTGCCCTTGCGGCGCTCCTCGACCAGCTCGACGAGACCGTGCTGTTCCAGCGCGCGCAGGTGGTAGTTGACCTTCTGCCGGGGCAGGCCGACGCGGGCGGCGAGCATGGTCGCCGAGGCCGGCTCGGCGAGCTCGGCGAGCAGCCGGGCCCGGATGGGGTCCAGCGACGCCTCGGCCGCCGCCGGATCCTCGATCACCGCGATGTCGAACATGACACGACCCTCCCACCGACAACTCTTCCTGTCAAGACAAGATTTGTTGTCGGTGGCCGGCAGGAGCCCGCTTCCGCGGAGGCGGAACCCTCACCGCACGGGCGGAACCCTCACCTCATGGGCGGGCAGAGGAGTCGGTCCAGCAGGGGCAGCCGGAGGACGTCCAGACAGAGGTCGACCACGGCGGGCTCCGACGGCGGCGGCGCGGTGGTCGGGGCGGGCGCCGGGGCGACCGGCGCGGTGGTGGTCGGCACCGGGGCGGCAGGGGGCGCGGCGGCGGGCGGGGCCGGGGCGACGGCCGGCGGCGGGGCCGGAGCGACGGCCGGCGGCGGAGCGGGCACCGGACCCCTCGGCGGGGCGGCCGGCGGATCGGAGGCACCCCGGCTCAGCACGTCCTGCCGCACGACCGGCACCCGCGCTCCCGCGGCGACGCGGACCCGGGGCACCGCCGTCCCGCCGGCGCCCGGCCCGGCCTCGTCCGGCACCACCGGCTCCTCGGCGGCGGTCGTGGTGCCGGTCGGCACGGCCGTCACGGCGGGAACGCTCCCGGCGCCGCCGTCCGCCCGGTACGACGGGCCGGGCCGCTCCTGCCCGAACGTGCCGGCGGTCAGCATCGCGTACGCCAGCGTGGCGACAGCGGCGGCGAGAGCCACCCGGCGATCGGGGCGCAGCGCGGTCAGCGGAGCCTGGCCCGGCGCGACCGGCGACGGCGGAGCCGGCCGCACGTGCTGGTGGGCGGCCAGCAGGGCGTCGAGCTGTGCGACGACGGCGGCGCGTTCCCCGGTGGCGGCGGCGAGGGCGAGCGTGAGATAGAAGCGGAAGTTCACCATGGCGGTGGCCGGCACCCGCAGCCCGGCGAGCCGGCCGCCGTCGGTGGTGTGCAGCAGGGTCAGCGGGACGTCGGGGTGGTGCGCGGCCCCGAGCATGTCCGCGTACGCCCACTCGCGCCGTCCCGCGCGGCCGGCGAACGCCACCCGGTGGTTGGTCACGACGACCGGGCCCGCGTCGACGGCCCGGAGCCCCTTCGGCAGCGCGCGATCCGTCGCCGCGACCTCGGCCGTGGCGACCGTCAGCCCCGGCGCGGGCAGCCCGGGCACGTGCCGGGCCCCCGCCTCGACCAGCTCCCCGGCCGGCAGCACCCGGAACACGACCTCGTCGTCGCCGAGGTCCACCGGCAGGCCGGTGCGCGGCTGCGCGTACCCGAGGAAGCCGGCGGCCTCGATCCGCAGCCGGATCAGGTGGTCGTTGTGCCGGTGCCAGCCCTCGACCTCGGCGTCGTACGCGCGCGACCGCCGCCCGCTCTCCCGCTCCGCCCACCTGACCCGCCAGGCCGGGCAGGTTGCCGCCGCCGGGATCCCGATGTTGGTGCGTGGTTCCACCGTCACACCGGGTACAACCGCCCGCCTTCCGTCCAGGACACGCACGCCGATCGATACTTCCCATTGTTCCGTTAGGAGAGATTTGGCCCGTGGCGATCCGGCGGGCCGTCGCGCCCGCGCCGGGGCGGTGGGCGGCCGGATGGCGGCCGAGCGGGTGCGGCGCTGCCGCTCCGGCGTGCCGCGCGGCACACCCGATCCGGTGTGCTGACCGACCCGTCCGGCGGCTTGAGGCGGGCGGTGGCCGGGTACCACCCCTCCATGGGTCAGCTCAGCAGTTCGCCACCACCGCCGCAGGCCGTCGAGCTGCGGCGGTGGACGTTGTCCGAGGGAACGGACCTGCGCGGCCTGCGGGCGTCCCTGCACGAGGAGCTGACCGGCGACGTGCTCGGCGAGGGCGAGGCCCTGGAGGAGGTCCCCGAGCTGGTCGCGCTGATCGCCACGGAACTCGCCACGAACGCCCTGCGCCACGGGAGACCGCCGACCATCGTCCGACTGCTCGCCACCGACGACTACCTCATCCTCGACGTCGCCGACCACGACCTCGGTTCCCTGCCGGAACTCGCCGACACGCAGTCCGAGGGCGCCGGCGGGCGCGGCCTGCAACTCGCCCGCGCCCTGTCCCTCGACGTCGGCTGGTACGCCACCGCGACCACCAAGAACATCTGGGCGTCCTTCCCCCGCACCGCCCGGCTGAGCGGCGCGCGGCACGCCTGACCGGCGGGCCGCCCGCACCGGCAGCTCGGGCCACGGCCCTCGTCTCCGCACGACCTACACTGGTTGCCGTGAGGCAACCGGCGTGATCACCGAAGAGCGGCAGGCCACACCGCAGGAGCACCTCTGCTGGTCGTACGAGGACCTGGGGTCGCTCGCCGCCCAGGCGGAGCGCTACCTGCTCGCGGGCCTCGCCGCCGGCGAACGCGTCTGGTACGTCACGCCGGACCCCGTCGACGCGGTGGCCGACCGGCTGCACCGCCTGCCCGCCTTCGCCGCCGCCGTGCGCCGGGGCGCCGCCGCCGTGGTCCCCCTGTTCTCGACCTACTCGCACGGCCACGTCGTCGACCCGCCGACACAGGTCGCCGCCTACGCGGCCGCCACCGACGAGGCGCTCGCCGCCGGGCACACCGGGCTGCGCGTGGCCGCGGAGGCCACCGAGCTGGTCCGCACCCCGGCCCAGTTGGAGAGCTTCACCCGCTACGAGCACCTCGTCGACCGCTACATGCGCAACCGGCCGTTCTCGGCCATGTGCGCCTACCACCGGCCCGGGCTGGGTGACCGGGCGGTCGCCGAGCTGGCCTGCATGCACCCGGACAGCAACGTCGACGACGTCCTGTTCCGGCTGTACGCCGTCGCGCCCGCCGAGGGGCACGCCGCGCTGGCCGGCGAGCTGGACCTGTCCAACCACGAGCTGTTCCGCGCCGCCCTGGACCGCGCCGACCTGCGCCCCACCGGCGGTGAGCTGGTGCTGTCGGCGGCCGGGCTGCGCTTCCTCGACCACCGCGCCCTGGCCCACCTGGCCGAGTACGCGCGCCGCCGCGGCGCGAGCGCCGTGCTGCGCACCTCCCGCTCGGCGGCGGCCCGGCTGGTCGACCTGCTGAACCTGCCCGGCATCCGGGTGGAGGTCGCGCGATGAGGACCGGCGCGGCCGCCCAGCACCACGGCTACTACCACGAGGCCGTCCGGTACGACTCCGACGACGAACTGCTCGCCGTGGTGGTGCCGTTCCTGCTCGGTGGCGTCGAGGCGGGCGAGCCCACCTTCGTGGCCCTGGGCGAGCGCACCGGCGGGCTGGTCCGCTCGGCGCTGCCCGCCGGCTGCGGGGTGGAGTTCCTGCCCGGCGGCGAGGTCTACGCCCGTCCCGCCACCGCCATCCGGTCCTACCGCGAACTCCTCGCGGCACAGGTGGCCGCCGGCGCCGGGCAGATCCGGATCCTCGGCGAGGTGCCCCCGGTCGCATTCAGCGCGACGTGGGACTGGTGGGCCCGGTACGAGTCGGCGATCAACCACGCCTACGACGACTTCCCGCTGTGGAGCATGTGCGCGTACGACACCCGGCGCACGCCGCCGGAGGTGCTGGCGGACGTGGCCCGCACACATCCCCGGTTCGCGACCGTCGACGGCGGGCACGTGCCGAGCGCGACCTGGACGTCGCCGACGGAGTACCTGCGGGAGACCCGGCCGGTCGCGCCCGACCCCCTCCAGGCGGAGCCGCCGGTCGTCGAGCTGACGGACCCGACGGCGGCCGAGGCGCGCGCCGCCGTGCACAAGGCCGACCGGGGCCAGGTGTCGGCCGACGACGTGGACGACCTCGTCGTCGCGGTCAGCGAGACCGTCACCAACGCGCTGCGCCACGGCCGGCCGCCGGTCCTGCTGCGCGTCTGGTCCGGCGACGACCGCATCGTGGCGACGATCCGCGACGGCGGCGACGGGCCGGGGGATCCGTACTGCGGGCTGCTCCCCACGCCCGGCGACGCCCCGGGCGGGCTGGGCCTGTGGATCACCTACCAGTCGTGCAGCCACGTGACGTGGCACCGCGACGGCGAGGGCTTCACGCTCCGGCTGACGGCCGGGAACCCGCCCGCCGCCCGCTGACCGACGGGGCACCGCGGGCGCGGGCGTCGCTCACCGTCCCCAGGGCTCGGCCGGTCGGCAGTCACCGCCGGGCCGGCCGTACACCACCGCGCCGGCGGGATCGACGTAGCAGTGGTCGAACTCGTCCGAGGGCTGGAACAACCGGCGGCGGTCGATCTCGGTGCCGGCGGCGTCGTAGCTCACCAGCCGCGCCCCGTCCTCGTCGAGGTCGGCCCCGACCGTCATGACCGCGAAGACACCATCGGAGATCCGGGCGGGGGTGGTCTTCCCGTCGCCGTGTTCCAGCACCAGGCGGGCGACGCGGGAGCTGACCCGGCCGCTGACCGTCACGTCGCCACCGGACCGCTTCGTGGAGGTGAGCAGGAGTCGTTGCACCGGTCCGGGGAGCAGGTCGTGCGCGGGCCAGCGGTCGATCGAGAGCCCGCCCGTCACCTCCGCGCCCGCCGGCCGGTGCACGTCGCAGGTCACGTAGCCCGTCTCGGTCAGGAAGAACACCACCGCGCGGTCGCCCCGCTCGGCCGCCACGGCCAGATCGGTCGTTGTCGGTGCCACGTCCGGGTCCGGCGGGCTCCACGCCAGGCACTGCCGGGCGGCCGCCCGGAGGGTGGGGGACAACTCGCCGTACCCCATCGCCAGCACCTGCACCGTCTCGGCGTCGGAGGGCGCCCGTACGGCGAACCCGGCCGCGACCACCGCCAGCGCGGTCACACCCACCGCGAGCCGCGGGCGGATCCGTCTCGTCGCCGGGCGGCGGACCGCGCGGAGGACATCCGCCCGCATCCGGTTCGCCACCCGGGGCGGCAGGTCCCGCTCGTCGGGCGGTTCGAGGGCCCTCGTCATCGCTGCTCCTCCTCGTTCTCGTCGGTGACCAGCCGCGCCAGCCGTTTCCGGGCGCGGCTGACGCGGGACCGGACGGCGACCTCGCTGACGCCGAGGGCCGCCGCCGCGTTCGCGTACGACACCCCCGACCAGAGGCAGAGCGCGACGGCCTCCCGCTCCGCCCGGGGCAGCCGCCGGACGGCGGCCAGGATCCCCGTCATCCGCCGCTCGTCGTCCAGGCGCTGCGCGATCTCCTCGGCCGGGTCGTCCCCCGCCTGCCGGTCGGCCGGCAGCCGGCGCAGCAGTGCCGCCCACCGTCTCGCCGACCGCCACTCGGTGCGTACGGCGTTGCTCGCCACCACCAGCAGCCAGGGCAGCACGGACCCGTCCACCAGGCGTGCCGCGTCCCTCCGCCGCCAGGCGACCAGGAAGGTGGCCTGGGTGACGTCCTCCGCCGTGGACCAGGAGCCGGTCAGCCGGAAGGCATGGTTGTAGACCGCCCGCGAGTGGCGGTCGAAGAGCCGCCCGAACGCGCCCTCGTCGCCGGCGGCGACGGCCGGCCAGAGTTCCTCGTCGCAGGGCCGTGTCTCGGCTTTCACACCCCACTATCGCCGGGTCGCCCGGTGTTGTTGCGGCAGCCGCCACCCGAGCCGCCCGCCGGCACCCAGGCCCGGGCGGTGGCCGGGCGGGGCCGCCACGCGGTCACGGGCCGCGGTCGCCGCCGCTGGTACCAGGCGGCGAACAGGGCGGTCGCCAGCAGCAGTTCGGCGACGTCGCCGCCGTAGTACATCAGGCGGGCCGCCGCGCGCAGCGCCGCGACGTCCCGCTCGACCAGCCCGGGCGGCAGGGTGGCGGCGTGCGCGTACAAATACTTGGCCAGCACGGCGTGCCCGGCCGCCGCGCCGAGCAGGGCGCCGGCCCGCACGGTGTGGCCGGGCCGGCGCGGAGCCGGGTCGGGGCCGGCCACCGCCCAGGCGAAGAGGTAGCCGGCGGCGAGGTAGTGGGCGTGCAGCGCGTGGTGCAGCCACGGGTTCCGCTCGGCCGCCACGTAGACCGGGGTGAGCAGCACCAGCGCCAGCCCGCCGGTGGTGAGCACGGCCCCGGTCGCCGGATGGGCGAGCAGGTGCACGGGCCGGGCCCGCAGGAACCGGCCCGCCCGGCGGCCGACCGGGGGCGGGACGACCCGCAGCAGCAGCGTGACCGGCGCGCCGAGGGCCAGCGCGAGCGGGGCGACCATGCCGAGCAGCAGGTGCTGGGCCGCGTGCGCGCGGGGATCGCCGGACCCGCCCGCCAGCGGGCCCAGGGCGGCCGCCAGCACCGCGCAGCCGGCCAGCCAGGCGGCCGTACGCCGGCGGCGCCAGCCCCGCCGGTCCCGGGACACCGCGAACAGGTAGCCGGCGGCCAGCAGCGCGACCACCGCCAGCGGCAGCGTCGGTGACCCGGCGGCGGCACCGGTGTACGCGATCGCCGTCACCGCGCGCCGGGGCGGGACCGGGCCCGCCAGGTCACCCACGCGCCGAGCAGCAGCAGCGCCACGGCCCCCGCGTTCCACACCACGTCGTACGGGAGCAGGTGCACCCCGTAGCGGATCTGGTGCAGCCGCAGCACCTTGTGGTCCACGATCCCGTCGAAGAGCTGGAACGCTCCGGCGCCGAGCAGGAAGCCGCCCCAGGCGCCCCGGCGCACCAGGGCACCGCGGCGGCGCAGGTCGGCGTACCAGAAGAAGCCGCCGACGAGGGCGAGCAGCTCGGCGGAGTGCAGCAGCCCGTCGGAGAGCAGGCCCACCGAGAGGGTGGACCGGTCGTAGAAGTGGTGCCAGCCGAGCAGTTGGTGGAAGACGATCTCGTCGACGGCGGCCATCACCGCGACACCGATCACCGCGGCGGCGAGTACCGACCGGCGGAGGTCCGGCACCTCCGGTCGGGTCATCGGCGGGCCAGGCGGGCGGCCAGGGCGGCGCGCAGTTCGTCCATGCCGGCGCCGGTCAACGCCGACACGGCGACCGCGCCGGGGTGGGCCCGCCGCAGCGCGTCGACCCACTCCACCGGGGTCACGTCGATCTTGTTGAGCACCAGCAGCTCCGGGACGTCGCCCGCGCCGATCTCGTGCAGCACGCCGTGCACGGTGGTGATCTGGTCGAGCGCGTCCGGCGCGGAGGCGTCCACCACGTGCGTCACGAGGTCGCTGCGGCTGACCTCGTCGAGGGTCGACCGGAACGCGTCGACGAGTTGGTGCGGCAGGTGCCGGACGAACCCGACCGTGTCGGTCACGGTGAAGAGCACGTCGCCGACGCGGATCCGGCGCACGGTCGGGTCGAGGGTCGCGAAGAGCACGTCCTGCACCTGGGCGTCCGCTCCGGTCAGTCGGTTGAGCAGGGCGGACTTGCCCGCGTTCGTGTAGCCGGTGATCGCCGCCGACGGGACCTGGTTGCGGGCCCGCCGCTCCCGGTTGCGCTCCCGCCGCCGGGTCAGCTCGGAGGCGTTGCGGCGCAGCCGGGTGGCCCGCTGGCGCAGCCGGCGGCGCTGGGTCTCCAGCCGCATCTCACCGGGCCCGCGCACGCCCATGCCGGCGCCGCCGGCCATCCGGCCGCCACCGATGCGGGACATCGAGCGCCCGTCGCCGCGCAGCCGTGGCAGTTGGTACGCGATCTGCGCCAACTCCACCTGCACGCGGCCCTCGCTGGTGCGGGCGTGCTCGGCGAAGATGTCCAGGATCAGCGCGGTCCGGTCGACCACGCGTACGCCGACCCGCTCCTCCAGGTTGCGCACCTGGCCGGGAGTCAGCTCGCCGTCGGCGATGACCAGGTCGGCGCCGGTCCGCTCGGTCAGCGCCGCCAACTCGTCGACCTTGCCGGAGCCGACGAAGGTGGCCGGGTCGGGCCGGGGCCGGCTCTGCACCACCTCGTCGACGACGGCGAGCCCGTCGGTGTCGGCGAGCCGGCGCAGCTCCGACAGCGACACCTGCGTCCCCGGCCCGGTGTCGCCCGCCTCGTCCTGGTGCACCGCGACCAGCACCGCCGTCGGCCGCTCCGCCGGCGTGCCGGAGCCGTTGCCCAGCAACCACGATCCCGCCATCACGAAACCTCGCATCACCTCGCGCCGGCCCCCGATCTACCCCGGACCGGGCGAAGCATGCCGACGCCCTCGGCCGGGCGGAGCCGGCGGGGCGGCGGGCTCCGGTGGCACCCGTCACGACCGGCGGACGGCGGGCGGGCCCGGGGGTACGTTCGGCGGGCAGGCGACGGTCGTTCCCGGGCGCGCCGGAGCAGACCCCAGGAGGACGCGGCCGTGCCGGACGCCGAGGAACTGATCAGCGACGCCCTCGCGGCGGTACGCGGCACCGACGTACGCCTCGCGGAGCGGCGGCTGGACCGGCTGATGATCGGCACGGGCGCGGCGGACGGCGCGGCGGCCGTCGACGCCGCGCTCCTGCGACGCCTGGTCCGCGGGGTCGGCCGGCTGGTGCCGCGCGGCTGGCAGCCGGTGGACCTGGCGCGGCTCGCCACCCGCCGGCTCGGTGCCCGGCCGGCCGGGCTGGTGACCGACGCGCTCGCCGCGCACCGCCGCGACCTGACCGGGCCGGTGCCCCCGTGGTGGGACGACCAGCTCCGCGACCTGGGCGCGCGGGTGTGGTGGGACGCCGACGAGGGCCACCTGGCCGCCTGGTCGGCCCGTGCCGGGTGGGACCGGTTCACCGCGCTGCGCGCGGCGGTCGACGCGCTGGCCCTGGTCGAGGGGCTCCCGCCGATCGCCGTGCTGCGCCCACCGCCCGGCGCCACGGGGACGGTCGCCGCGCGCGGCGGGTCCGGCGGCGGGTCGCGGATGCTCGACCGGGTGCGGGCGCTGCTGGCCAAGGCGGAGTCGACGACCTACCCGGCCGAGGCGGAGGCGCTGACCGGCAAGGCCCAGGAGCTGATCGCCCGGCACAGCATCGACCAGGCGCTGCTGGCGGGCGTCGCCGAGCGCGCCGACCAGCCCGGCGGGGTGCGCCTCGGCACCGACCCCCCGTACGCGGGCGCCAAGGCGCTGCTCGTGCAGGAGGTGGCGGCGGCGAACCGCTGCGAGGCGGTGTGGTCCGACGACCTGGGCTTCACCACCGTGCTGGGTTGGCCGGCCGACCTGGAGGCGGTCGAGCTGCTCTACACCTCGCTGCTGGTGCAGGCCACCGCGGCGATGCTGCGCGGCCGGGGCGAGCGGCGGACCAAGGGCGCCGGCCGGCGGACCCGGGACTACGACGAGTCCTTCCTCAACGCCTTCGCCCTGCGGATCGGCGAGCGGCTGCGGGCGGCCACCGAGGACGCGGACCGGCAGGCGGCCACCGAGGCCGGGCCGGAGCGGCTGCTGCCGGTGCTCGCCACCCGCGCCGAGGCGGTGCGCGAACGCCTCGACACGCTCTTCCCCGGCGTCACCCGGGCCCGGCTCACCGTCCGCGACGCCGACGGCTGGTCGTCGGGCACCTCCGCCGCCGACCGCGCCTCGCTCGGCGCCGGCCCCACCCCGAAGCGGCAGGTACGCGGCCGGCGCTGAGAAACTTCCCGCACCGCTGTCGGATCCGGCGGGTCGGCTCCGACCCCTCACCGGAGACGCGTCACCATGGGCGCGGCCGAGCGGACGAGGAGCACCCGATGAAGTACATGCTGCTGATCTGGAACCGCCCCGGTTTCGTCGAGGAACTGTCGGAGCAGGAACGCACCGCGCTCTTCGGCGAGGTCGACGAGATCATGCGCGAGCTGACCGAGTCCGGCGAGCTGGTCGGCGGCCAGGCGCTGGCCGACCCGTCGCAGGCGCGTACGGTCCGGCTGGCCGGTGACCGGCCGGAGGTGACCGACGGGCCGTTCATGGAGAGCAAGGAGCAGTTCGCCGGCTACCTGATGGTCGACTGCGACAGCCCCGAGCGGGCCGCCGAGATCGCCAGCCGCTGGCCGGACGTGCGGCGGGGCTTCGGTGCGCTGGAGGTGCGGGCGGTCATGGACGAGGCCGGGACGGACATGTGAGCGGACGGCACGTCGAGGACCTGCTGCGCGACCTGGCGCCGCAGGTCCTCGGCCTGCTCGTCCGCCGGCACGGTCAGTTCGACGCGGCCGAGGACGCCGTGCAGGAGGCGCTGCTCGCCGCCGCCATGCAGTGGCCGGAACAGGGCGTGCCGGACAACCCCCGGGCCTGGCTGCTCACCGTCGCCGGCCGCCGGCTGACCGACGAGTGGCGCAGCGAGCGGGCCCGCCGGGACCGGGAGGTCGCCGTGGCCGTCCGCGAGCCGGCGTACGCGACGGTCGCCCCCGCGGCCGACGAGGAGCCGCCGGCCGGGGACGACACCCTGACGCTGCTGTTCCTGTGCTGCCACCCGGCGCTGGCCCGGTCCGCGCAGGTCGCGCTGACGCTGCGCGCGGTCGGCGGCCTGACCACCGCGCAGATCGCCCGGGCGCACCTGGTGCCCGAGGCGACCATGAGCCAGCGCATCCGCCGGGCCAAGCAACGGATCGAGGCCACCGGCGCGCGGTTCACCATGCCCGCGCCCGCGGAGCGGGACGAGCGGCTGCGGACCGTGCTCCAGGTGCTCTACCTGGTCTTCAACGAGGGCTACACCGCCTCCAGCGGGCCGGACCTGCACCGGGCAGACCTGACCGCCGAGGCGATCCGGCTGGCCCGCACGCTGCACCGGCTGCTTCCCGACGACGGCGAGGTGACCGGCCTGCTGGCGCTGATGCTGCTCACCGACGCGCACCGGGCGGCCCGGACCGGGCCGGCCGGCGAGCTGGTCCCGCTCGCCGAGCAGGACCGCGGCCGCTGGGACGCCGCCGCCATCGCGGAGGGGATCGCCCTGGTGACCGAGGCGCTGACGTGGTCGCCGCCCGGCCCGTACCAGCTCCAGGCGGCGATCGCCGCGGTGCACGCCGAGGCGCCGTCGGCGGAGCTGACGGACTGGCCGCAGATCCTGGCGCTCTACCGGCTGCTCGCCCGGATCGCCCCGAACCCGATGATCACCCTCAACCAGGCGGTCGCCGTGGCCATGGTGGACGGTCCCCGCGCCGGTCTGGCCCTGCTCGCCCCGCTCGACGCCGACGACCGGACCGCCGGGCACCACCGGCTGGCCGCCGTCCGCGCCCACCTGCTGGAGCTGGCCGGCGAGCCGCGGGCGGCGCGGGCGGCGTACCTGGCGGCGGCCCGGGGCACGACGAGCCTGCCGGAGCAGCGCTACCTGGAGCTGCGCGCCGCCCGGCTGGCGACACCGACGATCCCGGCATGACCTGGCCGCGCTGACGGACGAGCCGGCCGGCGTGCGGCGCGGGGCGCACACACCGGCCGGCTCCCCCGGTCAGGCGGGCGCGACGGCCGGGCAGCTGGTGTCGCGGGCGGGCACGTCGACCGAGATCAGATAGCGGTCGACCGCGTCCCGCACGCAGTCGCTGCGGGTGTAGTTGCCGTGCCCCCAACCCTCGTAGGTCAGCAGCACCCCCGAGCGACCGAGCTGCCGCGACACGCTCGTCGCCCAGTTGTGGCCGCTCGCCGGGTCGTACCTGGTGTTGGCGAGCAGCAGCGGCACGTCGGTGCGGACCCGGAGCCGGTGCTGCGGGTTGGCCACCGGGGCCGGCGTGCCAAGGCAGGTCGCGATCGCCAGCAGCGACTGCGGGTAGCGCAGGTCGGGCGCAATCCGGGCCGCCCGGCGCAGGTGGGCGGCGTACTCCCGGTGGTCGCGGACCGGCAGGTGCCAGTCGGCGCAGAAGACCGCGAAGGGGTGCGGCCGCACGCCGTCCTCGCCGGTCGTGGCGGCGGCCGGGAGTTCGGTGGGAGCCGGCGGGGTCGCCCGCAGGGCCACGATCTGCCGGGCCAGTCCGGCCCAGTCCGGGCCGTACAGCTTGCGCTGGGCGAGCCGGCTGAGGCCGTACGGGGTCAGCGCCGTCCCGGGCCGGTCCGGGTCCGCCAGCTCGCCCCGCTCGGCGCGGGGGAACAGACCCGCCCAGACGGCGCGGACGTCCTCGCCGTGCAGGGCGCAGCTCGGCGTACGGGCACACCAGGCGACGAACTCGTCGAAGGAGTCCTGCGCGGTGGCGGCCTGGGTGTCGAGAAACGCGCGGGTGCCGAGGCTGTGGTCGACCACGCTCTCCAGCACCACGGCCCGGACCCGATACGGGAACTCCTCGGCGTACTGCGCGCCGAGCAGGGTGCCGTACGAGCTGCCGTGGAAGGTGAGCCGGGCCTCGCCGAGCGCCGCCCGGACGGCGTCCAGGTCCCGGGCGGCGCTGCGGGTGTCGACGTGGTCGAACAGCGGACCGGTCCGCCGCCGGCAGTCCTCCCGGAGCAGCGCGTTGTCGGCCAGGGCGGCGTCGAACCGGGCCTGGTCGGTGATGACCTGGGGCTGCCGGTCGAGCAGCGCCGCCGAGCAGAGCACCGGATTGCTCCGGCCGATGCCGCGCGGGTCGAAGCTGACGATGTCGAACCGCCGGCGCAGGTCGTCGCTGAACCGGTCGTTCGCGATGATCCGCCGGACGCCGGAGTCCCCCGGCCCGCCCGGACCGAACACCAGCGAGCCGATCCGGGCGGCCGGGTCGGTGGCGACGCGGCGGGCCAGGTGGAGCGTGAACCGGTCGCCGTCCGGCCGGTCCCAGTCGACGGGTAGCGACAGGGTGCCGCACTCGGCGGTGCGGTCCTCCGCGCACGGCTGCCAGGCGATGCCCGGCGCGGGCCGTTCGGCCGCGGCCGGCGCGGAGGTGGGCGCGGGTGGGCCGGCCGAGGCCGGCGCGGGCGACGGGATGCCCATCGCCAGCAGCGCGGCGGTCGCGCCGATCGCCAACGCCCGGATGCGGAGGGGACGTCGGTGTCCGCCCTCCGCGGCCTGTCGAACTGAGTCATCCACGACATCAGGGCCCGATGGGCGGTCGCCGCGGTGGGCGGCGAACTTGCGTACGCGCAGCACGAGATGCTGTCCTCTCCTTCGAAGGAGCGTTGCGATGAGAACTCGCCCACGGGCGAGGTGATGCTGCTTCCACCCGGGCCGTCGAGTTGGCGCTCGACGGCCCGGGGCCTTCCCCTGCGCTAGTCGACGTCCTTCAGGACGCGTTCCAGCGAGGCCAGCCGGGACTCCATCCCGCCGAGCCGGCCGTCGAGGGCCGCCAGCACGCGGGCGGAGGCCGCCTGGGACTCCGCGGCGGTCTGGGCGAGCCGCCGGTACTCCTCCTCGCGGGCCCCCGCCGCCCGGGCCCGCCGGGTCTTGGCGACCTGCACGATCGTCACCGTGATCACGCTGATGAACAGGGCGAAGAGCCCGATCGCCCCGACCACCTCGGTCCAGTCGTGATCGCTCATGCCCGTCATTTCTCGTCCTCGTCCGGCCCCGCGCCGGATCCGGCGGTGAGCGTGTCGGCCGCCGTCGCGATCGCGGCGGGCGTCAGCGTGTACGTGAACGGCTTCACCTCGTAGTACTTCATGGCCTTCCCGTCCTCCGACAACTCCAGGTGCGCGGACACGAGGCCGGCCGCCGCGAGCCTGCGCAGGTGCACCTGCACCAGCGCCCGGCTGATGCCGAGCTCGCGGGCGAGTTCGCTGACGTACGCGCGGCGTCGCGCCAGCACGGCGACCACCCGCATCCGGTGCGGGTTGGCCAACGTGGCCAGTACGCGCACCAACTCGTCGCCGGTGGCCGTCGGACCAGCGCTCATGACCAGCCCTTGCACATGCAAACGGACGCTAGCGGGTCAGCGTCCGGAGCGTCACCAGTGGACGGTCGATCTCAGGGACGGGTGGGGGATGCCCCCTGTTCCTCCCCGGAGTCACCGGAGACCGGCGCAGGGGGCGGCTCAGGGGCGGCTCAGGCGCGGCACTCGCGGGTCAGCTGCGCCGGGATGCCGGTGAAGGTGGAGGTCATCCAGGCGGCCGGGCGGGACGCCCGGGAGCCGGCGTCGATCCGGTCGGCGGTGTCCTCGATCAGGGCGCGGATCTGCGGGTCGGCGGCCCGGCGGGCCTGGGCGCGTACGTCGTCGGCCAGGTCGGCCAGGTTGCGCCGGAGCTGGTCGGCGACCTGTTCGCCGGTGAGGTCACGGCGGACCGAGGCGGCCGAGTCGGTGGCGATCTTCCGACTGCCGGCGAGGATGGCCCGGTCCACCTGCCGGCAGACCTCGGCGGTGTTGGCGGCCGTCGTGGGGACCGGGGACGGGCTCACGGTGGCACTGGCCGGAGCGGTCGGGCTCGCCGACGGCGCGCCGGTCGGGGCGCCGGCCTCCTCCCGGGGGGCGTCCTGGCAGCCCACGGCCAGCACCCCGAGCGCCACCGTGGCGGCGGCGCGCCGCGCGTACAGAACGGATCGGGACATGGGACCTCCCGTTCGTGGGTCTCGGCCGTCCGGCGGACGGCACGGGGTCGACCGACGCCGGGCGGCGAGACGTCGTTCCTGCCAACGAGCGGGGTCACCCCCCGGACACGTCGGCCGTCCCGGCCCGACACGCGGTCCGCCGGGCCGGCGATGCCGGCCCGGCGGTCTCCGCGTACGCGGATCAGCTCCTGAAGGCGTCCTTGACCTTCTCGCCGGCCTGCTTCAGCTTGGCGCTGGTCTGGTCGTTGCGTCCCTCGGCCTCGAGCCGCTCGTTGTCGGTGGCCCGGCCGGCGCCCTCCTTCAGCTTGCCGGCGGCGTCCTCGGTCGCATTGTTGATCTTGTCGTCGAAACCCATGTCAACCTCCGATCGGCGGTGCCGGTACGTCCTCGGTGTACCCCGCCCGGCCACCGCCCAACCGCCTCGACCACCCGGCGTCAACCCGTGTCGACCACGTGGCCCCCGATCCACGACCGTGCCGCCGGCCCCCTTTCCGGGAGGGCCGGCGGCGCGGTGGGCAGGGTCAGGCGACCGGGCGGAAGCCGCGCAGCCGCAGGCTGTTGGCGACGACGAAGACCGAGGAGAAGGCCATCGCGGCGCCGGCGATCATCGGGTTGAGCAGGCCCGCCGCGGCCAGCGGCAGGGCCGCCACGTTGTAGGCGAAGGCCCAGAACAGGTTGCCCTTGATGATGCCGAGGGTGCGCCGGGAGAGCCGGATCGCGTCGACGGCGGCCATCAGGTCGCCCCGCACCAGGGTCAGGTCGGACGCCTCGATCGCCACGTCGGTGCCGGTGCCCATGGCGAGGCCCAGGTCGGCCTGCGCGAGGGCGGCGGCGTCGTTGATCCCGTCGCCGACCATCGCCACGGTCCGCCCCTCGCCCTGGAGCCGCCGCACCACGTCGACCTTGTCGGCGGGCAGCACCTCGGCGATCACCTCGTCGATGCCCATCTCGGCGGCCACCGCGCGGGCCACGGTGGTGTTGTCGCCGGTAAGCAGCACCGGGGTCAGACCCAGCTCGCGGAGCCGCGCGACCGCCGCCCGGCTCGTCGGTTTGACCACGTCGGCCACCGCGAGCACGCCCCGGGCCCGTCCGTCCCAGCCGGCCAGCACGGCCGTGCGCCCCTCGGCCTCCGCCGTGGCCGCCGCCCGCGCCACCTCCTCCGGTACGTCGAGGCCGCGCTCGCGCAGCAGCCGGAGCCGGCCGACCAGCACCTCGCGGCCGTCGACCGATCCGGTCACGCCGAGCCCCTCGACGTTGGCGAAGCCGGTGACCGGCGCCAGCGCGCCCGCCTCGGCCGCACCGGCGGCGACCGCCTGGGCGATCGGGTGCTCGGACGCGGCCTCCAGCGCGCCGGCCAACCGGAGCAGCTCCGCGCGGTCCTCGCCATCCGCCGGGAGCACGTCCACCAGGGTCATCTTCCCGGTGGTGACGGTGCCGGTCTTGTCCAGCACGACGGTGTCCACCTGCCTCGTGGACTCCAGCACCTCCGGCCCCTTGATCAGGATGCCGAGCTGGGCGCCCCGGCCGGTGCCGACCAGCAGCGCGGTCGGCGTGGCCAGCCCGAGGGCGCACGGGCAGGCGATGATCAGCACCGCCACGGCGGCCGTGAACGCGGCCGTCGCGCCCGTCCCCGTACCGAGCCACCAGCCGAGGGTGCCGGCGGCGAGGGCGATCACGATCGGCACGAAGACCCCGGAGATCCGGTCGGCGAGGCGCTGCACGGCGGCCTTGCCGGTCTGCGCCTGCTCGACCAGCCGGGCCATCTGGGCCAGTTGGGTGTCGCCGCCGATCCGGGTGGCGGTGACGACGAGGCGGCCGCCGGCGTTGACGGTCGCGCCGACGACGGTGTCGCCCGGGCCGACCTCGACCGGGACGGACTCGCCGGTGAGCATGCTCGCGTCGACCGCCGAGGTGCCCTCGTCGACCACCCCGTCCGTGGCGATCTTCTCACCGGGCCGGACCACGAACCGGTCCCCCACGGCGAGCTGGTCCACCGGGACCCGGGTCTCCACGCCGTCGCGGATTACCGCGACGTCCTTGGCGCCCAGCTCCAGCAGGGCCCGCAGGGCCGCCCCGGCGGTCCGCTTCGAACGGGCCTCGAAGTAGCGGCCGGCGAGGATGAACACCGTCACCCCGGCCGCCGCCTCCAGGTAGATGTTGCCCGCGCCGTCGGTGCGGCTGATGTCGAAGCTGAACGGGTGCGTCATCCCCGGCACGCCCGCGGTGCCGAGGAAGAGCGCCCAGACCGACCAGCCGAACGCGGCCAGGGTGCCGAGCGAGACCAGGGTGTCCATGGTCGCCGCGCCGTGCCGCAGGTTGATCCAGGCCGCCCGGTGGAAGGGCAGGCCGCCGTAGACGACGACCGGGGCGGCCAGGGTCAGCGACAGCCACTGCCAGTACTCGAACTGCCAGGCGGGCACCATGGCCAGCAGGATCACCGGCACGGTAAGCACGAGCGAGACCCACAGCCGGGTACGCAGGCCGCGCAGTTCGTCGACGGGCTCGGCAGCCGGCTCCGCGCCGGCGGGCGCGGGCGGGGGCGGCAGGGCGGCGGTGTAGCCGGTCTTCTCCACCGTGGCGATCAGGTCGTCCGGGGTGACGTCGTCGGCGTACTGGACGCTGGCCTTCTCGGTGGCGTAGTTGACCGTGGCGGTCACGCCGTCCATCCGGTTCAGCTTCTTCTCGATCCGGGCGGCGCAGGAGGCGCAGGTCATGCCCCCGATCGCCAGCTCGATCTGGTTCGGTGCCATCGGCAGGGGCTTGGTGGTGGTCATCACGGTCCCGTCAGTTGTGCCCGTGACCGGGGGCGCCGTGGCTGGCGTCGGCGGTCGGGGAGCTCGTGGCGGCGGGCGTGCTCGTCGCCGGGGTGCCCGTCGCGGTCGGCGTGGCCGGCCCCGTCGGGGTGCCGGCGACGACGGTGAATTCGGCGGTGCGCACCACGCCGCCGTGCTTGAAGTCGAGGTAGAGCCGGTAGGCGCCGGCCGACGGCACCTCGGCGAGGAACCTCACCTCGGGGCCGGGCTTCGTCCGCCCGTCGCCCGGCTCGCCGTCGGGGTGCACGTGCAGGTACGCCAGGTCGCCCTGGCGCAGCGCCACCAGGTGGCCGTACGCGCCCAGGTAGGGCTCCAGGTCGGTGACCGGCGAGCCGTCGCGGCTGACGGTCAGGGTCAGCTCGGCGGTGCGGCCGGGCTGCGGGGCGCCGGCGAGGGTGACGGTGTAGCCGTCGACCGTGGTGCTGGTCGCCGGGGCCGGGAGGGGCCGCTCGGTCAGCGCGCCGGGGACGGTCACGTCGACGCCGAGGGTCAGCGCCTCGCCCCCGGTGGGCGTGAAGTCGGCGAACGCCCGCCAGACGCCGGGCCCGCCCAGCGGCGAGTCGACCCGCCAGGTGCCGTCCGGCGTCATCTCCGGGTGCACGTGCCGGAAGCCGGAGAGGTCACGTCGGGCGACGATCAGGTGCATGCGCTTGTCATGCGCCACGTCGTACGCGGTGACCGGCCGGCCGTCGGGGCCGGTGACCTGGAAGGCGAACTGCCCAGCCGGGGCGTCGACCGGTCGGAGGGTGTAGCCGCGGTCGGAGACGAGCAGTCCACCGGGCAGGTGGGCCGCACCGCCCTCGTCGCCCCCGTGTCCGGCCCCGTCGGTGGCCCCGTGGCCGTCGGCGGCGTCGTGGCCGGTCTCGGCGGCCGGGGCCACGGGGCCGGCCACCTGGCCGACCCCGTACGCCGCGCCGAAGACCGCCGCGAGACCGAGGACGAAACCGCTCAGTTTCGTCGCCGTGTTCATGGTGTGCCTCGGTTTCCCCGTGCCCGCCGTCAGGCGCCGACGAGGTCGTAGCCGGCCTCGTCGACGGCGGCGCGCACGGTGTCGGTGTCCAGTGGGCTCTCGCTGGTGACGGTGACCCGCCCGGCGGCGAGGTCGACCTGGACGTCGCTGACGCCCGGGATGGCGCCGACCTCGGCGCTGACGGAGCTGACGCAGTGCCCGCAGGTCATGCCCTGCACCTGGTACGTCGTGGTGACCATCGAACTCTCCTCTCGACGCCTCCAGCATATACCCCCTGGGGGTAATGCGGAGGCAGACGAATGCCTGCCCCTTGTACCGGTACCCGGTGGGGGTATCTCGGACACGGACGACCGTACCATACCCCCGAGGGGTACGCTATCCTGGATCGCATGACCACACCGACGCCCGCCCCGACCCGGGGCTACACCGCCAGCAAGGACCAGTTGCTCGCGCGGCTGCGCCGCGTCGAGGGGCAGGTCCGTGGCATCGAGAAGATGGTCGACGACGACCGCTACTGCATCGACGTGCTGACCCAGATCTCCGCCATCCAGGCCGCCCTGGACAAGGTCGCCCTCGGCCTGCTCGACGGGCACGCCCGGCACTGCATGCACGAGGGGGCGGCGGAGGGCCGGGCCGACGAGATGGCCACCGAGATGATGGCCGCCGTCGGCCGCCTGATGAAGCGCGGCTGACCCGGCCGGTGCCCCGGCGCCCCAGGATGCGAGCGCCGGGGCGACCCGGTCAGAGGCGGCCGAGGATCTTCTCCATCGTGACGATCTCGGCCTGCTGGGCGGTGACGATCTGCTGGGCCAGCGCCTTGGCCTCCGCGTTCGTGCCCCGGGCGAGTTCGTCCCGGGCCATGGTGACCGCGCCCTCGTGATGGGCGATCATCATCGTCAGGAACTGCCGGTCGAACTCCCGCCCGGAGGCCGCCGCCAGCTTCTCCATGTCGGCGTCGGACATCATGCCGGGCATGCCGTGGTCCATGTGCGGCATCTCGGCGCCGGGCGACGGCACCGGCCGCCCCCAGGCCGCCAACCAGCCGCTCATGGTGGCGATCTCGGGTGCCTGGGCGGCCTTGATCTCCTCGGCGAGCCGCTTGACCTCCGGATCCGCCGCCCGCGTCGCGGCCAGCTCCGACATCTCCACCGCCTGTCGGTGGTGCGGAATCATCATCTGGGCGAACATCGCGTCGGCGTCGTTGAAGGCGGCCGCGGCGGAGGCGGTGGCCGCCGGCCCGCTGGTGGCGGGCGTGCCGTGCCCCGCGCCCGGGGACGGGTGCCCGTCGCCGCCGCAGGCGGTCAGGGCGAGGGCGGCGGCGGCGGTGACGCTGGCGCCGGCCAGGGCGGCACGGCGCACGATGGTACGAATGGTCATGTCTGGGCCTTTCGGTGTCGGAACGTACGCAGCACGACGGGGACGCGGACCGGCTGACCGGGCCGCGTCGGGCGTCCTATCTGCGCAGCACCGAGACCGTGGCGAGCCGCAGGCCGACCGGCTGGGGCGGCGGGGCGCGGGGCGACCGGGCCGGCCCGCCCGACGCCCGGCCCGCCGGGCCGGCGGCGCGTACGCCGACCAGCAGCAGCACGGCGAGCAGCAGCGGGGCGGTGAGCGCGCCCAGCACCGCCAGGCACACTCCCCACCAGGGCAGTTCGCCGCCCGTCCCGCCGAACGGGAGGTACCGCTCGTGCGGGCAGTCGCCGGGGCAGCCCCCAACGCCGGCGAGCGCCGCCGGGACGACGTACGCGATGGCGGCATCCTGACGCAGCGGCGCGGCGGCATCCTGACGCAGCGGCGCGGCGGCATCCTGACGCAGCGGCGCGGCAGTCTCGTGGTGGAGCGACGCGTCCTGACGGAGCGGCGCCTGCGACACGCCGCCGTGCGGACCCGCCACGGCGACGCCGCGGGCGGGAAACTCGGCGGAACGGCCTGCGGCATGCGAAGCGTCGGTGGAGTGGCCCGCGGCGTGCGAGCCGTGGCCGAGGGTGTGCATCGCGGCCAGACCGAGCAGCGTGCCCACGAGCAGCAGCAGCCGGGCCCACCACCCCGCCGTCACCGTCGCCCGCACAACCACCACCGTAGTGCGCATCCGGGGCCGACTGGCGCACCCTACGGCCGATCCGCCCCGACGAGACCGCCGCGCCGGCCACCACGGGACGGTCGACCGGCGATGCCCGACGGCCCCCGGCAGTGGCATGGCGGTGGCCGGACGGGGCGGCCCGCCGGCCGACACCGACCCTCACGACCTGCGTCCGGATGTCGGGATGGCTACCATTCGGCCGGTGGCCCTCCGCACCTCGCACCGCCCGCCCCGCCGCCCCGCCCGGGCGGCGACACCGACCGGCCGCCACCGGTCGGGCCGGACGATCGCGGTGCGTGACCACCCCGCCACCCGGCGGCGACCCGCCTCCGCGGTTGCCCGGGCACGCTGAACCGACCGGGCCGCCGGCACGTACCCCGCCCTGGATTCGTTGGGAGACACTCGATGGGCGCCGACCACAGCCGTCCCGCACCGTCCGCCCCGCCGAGGGTGCGACGGATCCTCGTCGCGACGGTGGTGCCCCTGTTCGTCGCCACCGTGATCGCGGCCCTGGCGCTCTGGCCGTGGGACGCCCCGGACGCCGCGCCCGGCACCGATCCGCCCCGCCAGCACGGCACGGTGACCCGGGTGGTGACCGAACCGTGCCCGCCCACCCCGGAGGCGCCGGAGGGCACCCCGGGCGCCGCGGAGGGCCCCTGCGGCACCGTGACCGTACGGGTCGACGACGGCCCCGACGCCGGCCAGCAGGTGGAGACGCCGGTGCCGGCCGGGCCGGGGGCGCCGAGGGTCGCGGTCGGCGACGAGATCATCCTGGTCCAGCTCACCGATCCCGCGGACCCCTCGGCGAGCTCCTACAACATCGCCGAGCACCAGCGCGGCAAGCCGCTGCTCTGGCTGGTGGTGCTGTTCGCCGCCGCGATCGTCGCGTTCGGGCGGTGGCGCGGGCTCGCGGCGCTGGCCGGCCTGGGGGCGAGCTTCGCCATCCTGCTGACCTTCGTGCTGCCCGGCATCAGCGCCGGCAGCCCGCCGCTGCTGGTCGCGGTCGTCGGCGCGGCACTGATCATGTTCGTGGTGCTCTACCTCACACACGGGGTGACCGCGCAGACCTCGGTCGCCGTGCTCGGCACGCTGGGCAGCCTGGTGCTGACCGGGGTGCTCGGCACGATCGCCACCGCGGCGACCCACCTGACCGGCTTCGGCACCGAGGACGCCACCACGCTGTCGATGTTCCAGGCCGACGTCGACCTGCACGGCCTGCTGCTCGCCGGCATCATCATCGGCTCGCTCGGCGTGCTCGACGACGTCACGGTGACGCAGGCCGCGACGGTCACCGAGCTGGCCCACGCCAACCCCGCGCTGTCCCGGATGCAGCTCTACCGGGCGGCCACCCGGGTCGGCCGTGCGCACATCGCCTCGACGGTGAACACCATCGTGCTGGCGTACGCCGGGGCCTCGTTGCCGGTGCTGCTCCTGTTGACCGCCGACTCGCGGGCGGTGAGCCAGATCCTGACCAGCGAGTTCCTGGCCCAGGAGATCGTCCGCAGCGCGGTCGCCACCCTGGGCCTGATCGCCGCCGTGCCGCTCACCACCGGGCTCGCGGCCGTGGTGACCGGGGCCGGCCGGCGGGGTGGCGACTCCGCCGACGGCGGCGCACCCCCGACCCCGCCGGCGCCCCGGCCGGCGACGGACCGGTCCGAGGCGCTGGAGGCCCTCAGCGGCCCGCGCGGGAACACCCCCTCCGCCGCCCCCGCCGGATGGCCCGACCGAGACGGGAGAACGGACACCGCATGGTGACACTCCTCAGCGTGACCGATCAGGACGTCCCGCCTGATAAACGCGTCACTGGTCACCCTCCGCCGCTACGAAATAACGCATTTAGTCGGCTTAGGGACGTAGATCCCCAGGAGGACTCTCGGGTAACCTCGCTGCCGGTCACCGCCGAAGGCGCGCAGCGGCGCCTGCGGTGCCGCCGCCCAATCGCCGCCAGGCGAGCCGGGGACCCAGGCACGTGGGGTGAATCCGCGACAGCGGTAGGGGCCACTTCCGCCCCGAACCCGTCAGCTAACCCGGTCGGCGGTCGACGGAAGGGAAAACTGTGACGGCACCCCTACACCGCTGGTTGACACCTGTGGTGGCCGTGATCGCCGCCCTGGCCGTCTTCGCCGGGCCCCTCCCGGCGGCGGCCGCCCCCACCCCACCGCCTCAGCCCTCCGGCCACGGGGACGACGAGCCCAAGCTCCTCGACGACCTGATCGAGGCGCGGAACCGCAGCTACGTCCAGGCCAAGTCGAAACTGGAGAAGTCGAAGAAGCGACAGCTCGAGCTGGCCCTGGAGGTCGACCGGGCGCAGGCCGAGCTGGACGCGTTGGCCCCGCAGGTCAGTCAGATCGCGACCCAGTCCTACCGGACCGGCCGGATCGGCGCGGTGTCGATGCTGCTGGACACCCCCAGCCCCGACTCGTTCGTCCGGCGCGCCGCCGCCCTCGACGAGCTGAACCTGGTCAACGCCAAGAAACTCGCCGAGGTGAACGCGGTCAAGACCCGCGCCGAGCAGGCCAAGCTGGCGCTCGACGCCGAGGTCCGCGAGCAGCAGAAGCTGACCAACGAGATGGCCCGCGGCAAGCGCGAGGCGGAGAAGGCGCTCGCGCTGGTCGGCGGCAGAGGGCTGACCGACGGCAAGGTGGTCGCCACCTCGCCGGTGGCCCGGATAGCACCGGGTCGTACGGCCGACGGCGACTGGAAGCCTCTGTCCTGCACCGAGAACGACCCCACCACCTCCGGCTGCATCACCGCGCGCACCCTGCACATGTACAAGGAGGTCAAGCGGGCCGGCTTCAACCGCTTCGTCGGCTGTTACCGCTCCGGCGGGCCGTACGAGCATCCGAAGGGCCGGGCCTGCGACTGGTCGCTGCAGCGGAGCGGCTTCTCCCCCTGGCACAACGACGACACCTACATGTACGGCAACAACCTGACCGCGTTCCTGGTGCGTAACGCCGACCGGCTCGGCATCTACTACGTGATCTGGAACAGGCAGATCTGGTTCCCGGCGACCGGCTGGAAGTCCTACAGCGGCCCGTCGAACCACACCGACCACGTGCACGTGTCGCTGCTCTGACGGCAGCCATGCGACAGGGCCGCCCCGCGCCTGCGGGGCGGCCCTGTCTGGCGTCTGTGGCCCCTCGTCCCCGTCGCACCGGGCCGGCCGGGCGGGACCGCCGGGTGGCCGGGCGGGACCGCCGGGCCGGCCGGGGAGCAGACTGGCCGGTCGGGAAACGGGTCAGGCGACGGCAGCGGTGACGGCCGGTGGCGACGCCGCGTGAGCGCCGTCGGAGTCGGCCCGGCCGAGCGCCCCGTCGGCCGCGCCCAGGTCGGCCGGCACGGAGGCCACCACCCGCGCCTCACCGGCAGCCAGCCGGTACGACATGCCGACCACGGCGCAGCGCCCGGCGGCCACCTCGGCGGCGAGCACGGTCGAGCGGTCCAGCATCGCCTCGACGGTGCACCCGATGTGGATGTCGACGATGCGGTCGATGTCGTCCACGCCCTCGGCGGCTGCGCGACGCAGGCTGGGCACCACGGCGTCGACCACGGCGCGCAGGTGCCCGGCCGGGGGCGTGCCGGTGGCGTTCGTCGTACGGGCGGCTTGGACGGCGCCGCACGAGTCGTGCCCGAGCACCACCACCAGCGGCGTACGCAGGACCGTCACCGCGTACTCGACGCTGCCCAGCACCTCGGGGCCGACGGTGTGGCCGGCGGTGCGGACCACGAAGAGGTCACCGAGGCCACGATCGAAGATGATCTCGGCGGCGAGCCGGGAGTCGGAGCAGCCGACGATCACCGCGAACGGGTGCTGCCCGTCCGCGACCGCGGCGCGGTGCCCGGCGTCCTGGTTCGGGTGACGCGGGGTGCCGGTCACGAACCGCCGGTTGCCGGCGTGCAACTCGGCGAGCGCCTGCTCCGGATCGGTGGGGGTGGCGAAGGCCCCACGCATCGCTGCGGCGTCTGCCGTTGTCGGCTCCGCGGACTTCCGCTCCGGGCCCGGACGAGTGCCGGGCGCCCCGGGACGACTCATCTCCCCCACCTCGTCACCTCACGTGAAAGACCTGGTCACCCCGGCCGACGTCGGGCGCGGGCTGCCCCCACGTTCACACGCACCCGAAGGTACGTCAAGGGATGCGTGATATGCGTTTCATATGTCCGCGCCCGGCTGCGGACGCCGTGCGGGCCCTGCGCGCGAGGGCGCGGAGGAAAATCCGAAAGGCGCGCCATACGATGACGACATGGCGACGACAGGGGAGCACGGGAGCACCCGCAACTGGACGTTCCTGACGAACCACGGGCACGTGCTGCTCGCCATCGCCCGCAACCCCACCGCCCGGCTCCGCGACGTCGCGGACGAGGTGGGCGTCACCGAACGGGCCGCCCAGGCGATCGTCGCCGACCTGGAGGCCGGCGGCTACCTGAACCGCACCCGGGTGGGCCGGCGCAACGAGTACACGCTCAACCCGACCGGGCGGTTCCGGCACCCCGCCGAGGCCGACCGGCAGGTCGGCGACCTGCTCGCCCTCTTCACCGACGACGCTGCCGAGAGCGCCGACCGCACCTGAGGCGGGAGGCGGCGGGCCCCGCCGTCGGCGCGCGACGGTGAGCTCACCGCCTGCGCGACAGTTTCTGACCGGGCAGGACCGAGCCGGCCCGCCGTCCCGGGCCCGGTGCCCGCGCCGTCCTCTGTGCGGTTGCCGCAGTCCTGCCCGACACCAGGACCACCGTCGACGAGGACCTGCCCGGGGACATCGCCGCGGTGATCCAGTGGTCGGTGCGGAACGGCACTGACGTGATCAACCTGTCGCTGCTGGCCTACTGCTGGTGCCCGCGGGGGGCCGGCGGAGGTGGCGGTGCCGTCGGCGCGGCGCCGGGCGGCGGCCAGGCACCGGTCCGGGGCGCCGGCGGCACGGCGTACGGGTGGGGTCCGCCAATGGGCGTCGGGCCGTACGCGGGTGGGGGTCCCGCCTGGGGCGGAACGGGCATGCCCGTCGGTGGCCCGCCGAGCGGCGGATGTCCCGGCGCGCCGAACTGCGGGTTCCCGGCTGGCGTCCCCGCTGCGCCGAGCGGTGGGTACCCGGGCGGTGGATACCCGGGCGATGGGTAGCCGGGCGGGCCGGGCGGTGGATACCCGGGCGATGGGTAGCCGGGCGGGCCACCGGGCGATGGGTACCCGGGCGGGCCGGCGTCCACCTTTCGCCGGGACCGGCGCACCAGCACGACCACGAGGATCAGCGACGCGAGGGGCACGAGCAGGCAGATCGCTCCCTGGATCAGGGCACCGGTGCCCTTCTTCATGCTGATCGACACCAGCGGCCCGTCGTCCTCCGCCGGGTCGGCCCCGCCCGCGGCGGGGCCGGCGGACGGGCCGGCACCGGTCGCGGCGCCGGCGAGCAGCGGGTGCGCGTCCACAGCCGGCACGGACCGGGTGAGCGCGGCGAGCGGGTCGACCGCGCCGAAGCCGTACTGGCTGTCGCGGCCGGCCGGGCCCCTGTCGCGGGCGGTGCGGATCAGCCGGTTCACCACGTTGGCCGCGTCGAGGTCCGGGTACCTCGCGCGGACCAGCGCCGCCACACCGGACGTGATGGCGGCGGCGTCGCTGGTGCCGCTGCCGAGGCCGTAGCCGTTGTGCGAGACCGACTTCGGCCGGGGGGAGATGATCTCCTCCATCGGCGCGGCGAGCACCGCCTCCGGCCCGCCGACACTCTCGGCGAAGTATCCGCCGCCCTTCGCCAGGCCGGTCACCGCGATGACGCCGGGAATGTTCGCCGGGCTGCCGACACCGCGCGCGCCCTGCTTCCGGTTGCCGGCCGAGGAAACCAGCACGACGTCCTTGTCCAGGGCGTACCGGACGGCCGCGACCTCGGCCGGGGTGGGCGGCGCGTCAGCGCCGACGGACAGGTTGATCACGTCAGCGCCGGCGTCGGCCGCCCACCGGATGCCTTCCGAGACATCTCCCGAATCGAAGGGCTGGCCGAGGGCGACGGGCAGGATCCGGGCCTCCGGCGCGATGCCGAGGTGCCGCATCGCGCCGCCACCTGCGCGCGAGGCGATGATCCCCGACATCGCCGTGCCGTGGGCCTTCTCCTTGTCGTCGTCACGCCGGCCGTCGGGCGCGGTCGCGTTGCCCACGCCCTTGCCCGGCAGGATCTGGCCGCGCAGGTCGGGGAGGGTCGCGTCGACGCCGCTGTCGATGACGGCGACGGTGACGCCCTTACCCTTGGTGATCTTGTGGGCCTGGGGGATCTTCAGAAAGTCGAGGTACCACTGGAGGCCGCGCACGGTGTTGGCGTGTGCCGGATCCGGCGCGACCAGCGGACCGGTCCCGGCGCCGACGGCCAACGCCACCGCGGCGACGGCCAACCTGAGCAACGGCCGCGAAGGCTTCCCCGTACGCATGATTCTCCCAGGACCTCTCGGCACACAACGCGTCGCGGCTCCGACCCGGTCGAACCGGACCGGAGCCGCGTCGGCGACCGCGTCAGTTCCACGCCTTGGCGTTGCTCATCTCGGTGCTGACGGGGTTCTCACGGGCAATGCCCACCGCGCCACCGATGTCGTTCAGGATCTCGCGCAGACCGTAGCGGACACCGTCCAGTGCGCGCAGCACTGGTCCGGTGTCGGTCGCCCCAGACGGTCGGATCAGGACCGTGACCGGGACTTGTCCCGCAACATCCACGGCGTCGGGGCAAGGAGCCCGGCCACCAGCGCGGCCCAGATCCAGTTCACCGGCTCGTCCAACGCGGCGACGACGAAAACCGGCAGCATCAGCACGCCGCCGGCCAGGACGAGCACGTGGAACGCCCGCTTCAGCGCGACCGAGGGGCGGAGCCGCTCGAACATGCCGAGCAGGAGGCCCACCGTCACCGCCAGGAGTGACGCCACGAAGACCCACGACAACCACATCAGCGCAACCCTAACGTCGCTTGTTCTCCGGTGGCTTCCGGTAGAACCGCAAATCCCGCACCCAGTCAATCATGATGTCGGTGATCTGCGGGTCGGCCCCGGCTGCGGCCCGGCTCGGCCGCGAGTCCGAGACGAAGGAAATTGCTGTTGCCGTGGACCGGGACGGCGGGAAAGACAGCCGCGCCGCTCGCGCCGAACCGGGCAGCGTCCATGTCGGACGGCCGCTGGCGGCCACCCGGCCGGACGCCACCGCCACTCCCGCCGAACGAGACAGGGTCCACCCCGGACGGCGTGGTCGCGCTCACTCGGTCCGACACCGCCGCCGCGCTGCGCGGGCCGCGCAGGAGCGATAGGTTGGACGGGTGCCGTCCGTAGCGTCCACCGACCCGTTCTGGTCGGCCACGCTGCGCTCACTGCGCGAGCTGACCCGGCTGGCCGTCGCCGCGCTGGTGCTCGCCGTCGGCCTCGGCGGCGTGACCGCCGCACCGGCACTGTCCGTCCCCACCCTCGGCCCGGCCGCGAGCGCACCCGTCGCCGCGAACGCACCGGTCGCCGCGATCGCCCCGGTCGACCGGCCGCTGCCGCGCCGGGAGCCGGCTGCCGAGCGGACGGTCGACGCGGCCCCGCCGGCCGTCCGCCGGGCCGTGACCCCGGTCGTGTCGGTCGTCCGCCTGGACGTGCCGACCCGCGGCCCCGGTCGGGGCGTCCCCACCCGGCGCGGTCCGCCGACCGCCTGACCGGTCGGCCACGTCCCGAGGCGACCGGCCGCCGCAGCGGACCTCCTCCCGCCGCACGCGGCCGTCCGACCGGGCCGCCTTTCGGCACTCCGGCCGCCAGGGGCTCCCGCCCGCCCACCGCGTTGGCCGGCAGGCCACCCCGGCCCTACCCGCCTCGGCCCGGTCCGTCCGACCGTTCCCGGCCCGCCTGAGACGACCACCTGCCGCGGTACGCCGCAAGCGTCCACGATGCCCACCCGCCCGCCCGCCGGGCACGACCAACGTCGATTTCCGTCGATCGACCGCGAGGTGCTGACCATGCAGACCGTGCTCTCCTCCGTCCTGCTCGATGTGCCGCGTGCCGCCGTGATCTGGCTGAGCCTGCTCGGCGTCGTCGCCGTCACCGTCGCCGGCCTGTTGCTACGGCCGGGCCGGCTCCACTTCGACGCCGGTGCCCGGATCCGCCGTGCGGCGATGCCGAGCGAACTGGAACGGGCCGAGGAGCAGCGCGAACGGTCCCGGTACGCGGAGGAGGTCGCGGTGGCCGCCGAACGGGCCGCCACCACCGCCGCCCGGCTGCGCACCGAGTGGGTGACCGCGCAGGAGGCGGTCGAGGCGGCCTGGCAGGCGTACGAGGCCGCCGAGGCGGACGTCCGCCGGCTGGCGACCGCCGAGGCGATGCCCCTGCCGACCACCCCCCGCACCCCGGCCGAGTACGCCGAGCGGGAGCGCTTCCTGCACCGGGCCGCGCTGGACGCGCACCGGCGCGAGGAGCTGTCGGATGAGCAGCTCAGCGACGTCTTCGCGCACCGGAACGGGTGGGACCCGCGGCTGCACCCGATCGAGCAGGAGCTGGTGCTGCGCCGGGCGGTACGGGACAACCTGTTCGCCCGGCAGCAGGCCGCGCGGGAGCGGGAGCAGGCCGCGTGGCGGGCCGCGGAACTCGCCGCCGAGTCGGCGCGCAGCCTGCGGGACGAGGCGTTCGCCGCGGTCAACCGCGGCCCCGAGGAGTCGCAGTCGTTGCTGCCGCTGATCGAGGGGACGGTGGAGCAGACCCGGGAACTGCCGGCGGTGTCCGGCCGGGAGGCCGCGTCGGCGGCCCGGGGGCGGGCGGCCGTCGCCGCGTACTGACCGGGGCGGCGCGGCCGGCCGACGGTTCCGGGCGGAGGTGGCCCGGCTGGGCTAGCGTGACCATATGTCCAGGGAGGCGTGGATCCTCGTCGGCGTCGTGGCGCTCGCGACGTTGGTCGGGGCGGTGCTGCTGGCCGTCCGCGTGATCCGCACCCGCCGGCTGCTCGGCACGCTCGGGGTGAAGGGCAAGCTCGCCTTCTACGGGGCACTGCTCTACACCGTGCTTCCGGTCGACGTGCTGCCCGACCCGATCTATCTGGACGACATGGCGGTGCTGACCGGCGCGCTGATCTACCTCGGCCGGCTGGTCCAGCGGCGGCGCGCCGGGAGTCCCCCGCTGCCCGGCGGACCGGACACCCCGCCCCAACCGGACCGGGCCCACCGTCGGGTGCCGTGACCGGGCAGGCCATGATCGGGTCGGCACCGCGAGACAGGGGACGGACATGCCCGGCGACCATCGGTTGGCACCGCACGACGAGCGGGTCGCCGCGTTCTGCCGGGAACGACACCTGGCCACGTTGACCACCCTGCGCGCGGACGGCACCCCGCACGTCGTGCCGGTCGGGGTCACCTTCGACGCGGCGGCGGGCCTGGCCCGCGTGATCACCAGCAGCACGTCCCGCAAGGCGCGACACGTCGCTGCCGCCGGCCCCGTGGGCGCCCCCGTGGCCGTCTGTCATGTCGACGGCCGGCGCTGGCTCACCATCGAGGGGCGGGCGGTCGTCCGCTCCGACCCGGCAGCCGTGGCCGAGGCCGAGCGCCGCTACGCCGACCGCTACCGGACGCCACGCCCCAATCCGGACCGGGTGGTCATCGAGATCGCCGTGACGCGCCTGTTGGGCAGTTTGTGACCCGCTGACCGGTTCGCCGCCGCACCCCGGGACCAACAGGGCCACCGCCCGTAAACGTCTGTGACGAGCGGCATCCGTACGCCGGAATCCTGCCGCGCGTGGCGCCGTTGCATCTCTTCGTGCGGCCGGTACCCCCGGCCGTGGGCCCGGAACGCCCGGTGAGCAGACGCTCGGTTCCGTGGCACGTCCTCGGGACGACGCGTGCTCCGGGCCGTCGAATCCCCTTCCGCCGAGCGCCTTTCCCGGTGCTTGCGCCTCCCTTCCCGGAGGCGTCAAACCCCCGATTGGAGCCCGACCATGAAGCCGATCATCAAGAAGAGCGGTCTCTCCGTCGCCGGCCTGCTGGTGGCCGGCGGGTGCATCGCCGGACCGGCGGCGGCCGCCCAGGCCGCACCGGCGGCGTCCACCCCGGTCGCCTCGGTGCACGCCGACAAGGGCGGGCGCGCGGACCAGGCCGACAAGGGTGGCCGCCCGGACAAGGGCGGGCGCGCCGACAAGCGGGCCGAGCGCACGGTGGGCATCGAGTACCAGGCGCAGCCCAACTTCTACTACTGCGGTCCGGCCGCGACCCGGATCGCCCTGTCGGCGCAGGGCAAGGTCCTCTCGCAGGACGAGCTCGCGAAGATGCTGGGCACCACCGAGGCCGGCACCGACTCGGCCCTGGACACCACCCGGGTGCTCAACGAGCTGACCGGTGGCGGGTACGAGACGACCGAGATCCCGGACTCGGTGGCCAAGCCGGAGGAGATCGACCGGCTGCGCGCCGACGTGGTCGCCGCCCTGGACGAGGGCCGCCCGGTGGTGGCCAACGTCAAGGGCACCGCGGTCGACACCGACGGCCACCCGCAGTCGTACGAGGGCGGGCACTACCTGACCCTGGTGGGCTACCAGGACGGCGGTGACCTGATCCGGATCGCCGACCCGGCCTCTCCCGAGGCCGAGTACTGGATGACCCTGGAGAAGGTCGCCAACTGGATCGCCGAGCGCGGCTACTCGTCCTGATCCGACGCACCGGCGAGGGCCGGTCTCCCCGTGCGGGGGGACCGGCCCTTCGCGCATCCTCGGTGGTTCGGCCGGCGGCTCGCGGGTACCAGGGGCCAACAGCCGACCGTTCCGCAACCGGTAAGGGGCAGACATGACCGACACACACAACGTCACCGGTCAGGACGTCGTCGACGTCCTGACCGCCGACCACCGCGAGGTCGAGGCGCTCTTCGTGGAGCTGGAGAGCCGGCGGGGCACCCCCGAGCACCGCCGGCAGCTGGCCGACGTGGTGATCGCGGAGTTGGTCCGCCACGCGGTCGCCGAGGAGATGTACGTCTACCCGACCGCCCGCAAGGCGCTGCCGGACGGCGACCAGATCGCCGAGCACGAGATCTCCGAGCACGCCGACGCCGAGCGGACCCTCAAGGAGCTGGAGGCGCTCGACCCGTCCGAGCCGCGCTTCGACGAGGCGCTGGCCCACCTGACCAGCACGATCCGGCACCACGTGCAGGACGAGGAGTCGGACCTCTTCCCCCGCCTGCGGGCCGCCGTGGCCCGCGAGGAGCTGGTCGAGCTGGCCGGAAAGGTGGCGGCCGCCAAGAAGTCGGCGCCGACCCGGCCGCACCCGGCCGCGCCGGACCGCCCGCCGGCGAACAAGCTGCTCAACCCCGGCGCCGGCCTGGTGGACCGGCTGCGGGACGCGCTCAGCGGCCGGCCCACGTCGATGGCGGAGCTGCGCGAGAAGCACTGACCCCGTCGCGCCGATCGGTGGCCACGCCCCGCCCGGGGCGTGGCCACCGGCGTCTCACCGGCCCGGCGAATCCGGCCGGCGGCCGAAGACGTCTCCGACGTCCGCCCCGGCCCACGGACCGCAGCACGTCGACCCGGCCCACGGGCCACGGCACGTCGACCCGGCCCACGGGCCACGGCACGTCGACCCGGCCCACGGACCGCAGCACGTCGGCCCGGCTCACGGCTCCGGTGCGATCCGGCGCAGGCTGTCCACCTCGGACACGATGACCGCCTCCATCGGGCACGAGTCCGCGGCGTCCACCAGCGCGTCGTCGGGCGCGACCCGTTCGGCCAGCGGGTGGGACAGCCCGTCCACCAGCACGAAGTGCCCCGGCGCGGTGCCCGCGCAGATCCCCGATCCGATGCACCGGGCCCGGTCCACATGCACGCGCCACTGCTCGTCCGGCCCGCTCATCCGCGTCACCAGCTCACCGGCATGGCGACCAGGCCCCGCACCAGCAGGCCGCTCTTCCAGGTCAACTCCGACTCGGGCACCGCCAGACGCAGGCCGGGCGTGCGGGCGATCAGGGTCTCCAGGACGACCTGGAGCTCCATCCGGGCGAGCTGCGCGCCGACGCAGTGGTGCACGCCGTGCCCGAAGCCGAGGTGAGGGTTGACCTGCCGGGTCAGGTCGAGCCGGTCCGGCTCGGCGAAGACCGTCTCGTCCCGGTTGGCCGACGGGATCGACACCACCACCGGCTCGCCGGCACGCACCAGCACGCCGCCGAGTTCGACGTCCTCGAGGGCGTAGCGGGCGAAGGCCGAGGACGCGCCGAGCGGGACGAAGCGCATCAACTCCTCGACGGCGCTCGGCACCAGCGCCGGCTCCGCCCGCAGCCGGGCCCACTCCTCGGAATGAGTCAGCAGCACGTACACGAAGTTGGGGATCTGGGTCACGGTCGTCTCGTGCCCGGCGGCGAGCAGCCCGGCGGCCAGCCGTACGACCTCGTCCGCCGCGAGCCGGTCATCGGCGTCCCGGGCCCGGACCATCGCGCCGAGCAGGTCGTCGGTGGGCTCGCGGTGCCGCCGAGCGATCAGCTCCCCCATGTACGCGAACAGGTTGTCGATGTACTGCTGGGCCTGTTCGGGCGAGAGCGAGGTGGTCGACACGATCGCCTCGGACCAGGTGTGGAAGCGGTCCTGGTCGGCCACGGGCACGCCGAGCAGGTCGCAGATGACCCGGATCGGCAGCGGGGTGGCCAGGTGCTCGACCAGGTCGGCCGGGGGGCCGGCGGCGAGCATGCCGTCGACCAGCTCGTCGGCCACCTGCCTCGTGCGGGGGCGCAGCTGCTCCACCCGGCGGGCGGTGAACGCCTTCGCCACCAGCCGACGCAGCCGGGTGTGCTCCGGCGGGTCCATGCCCAGGATCCCGGTGTCCTGCTGCCGTGGCGTGTTGCGGGGCTCGTCCCGGCCCATGGAGGCGGCCCGGCTGAACCGGGGGTCGCCGAGCACGGTCCGCACGTCGGCGTGCCGGGTGGCGAGCCAGGCCGGTTCCCCGAAGGGCAGCCGGATCCGGGTGAGCGGTTCGTCCCGGCGCAGCCGGGCGTAGCGCGGGTCGAGGTTGAGCCGGTCGGGGTCGCTGAACGGATAGCGCTGGGGGGCGGTCGTCTCGGGTGCCTCGGTCACCGGCTGACTTCCTCTCGTCGCGGCGCCCGCAGGGGCGCCGGTCCGGCCGGGAGCGACTCGACGGTGAGTCATGTTCCGACTGCGGATAGTAGCGAGAGTGGTCGATGCTTGGCTAGCGGTGGGCGTCGATCCATCGGAAACATCGCTCCCGGGCCGCCGCACGGCGACCCGGGAGCGGACCGAGGAGGTCAGCGGACCTGGTCCCCCTCGCCCGTACGGGTCTGGGCCTGGTCGACGCCCTTGTCGATCTGGTCGTCGTACTTCCCGCCGGTGCGCTGGTCGACCATGTCGCCGCCCTTCTCCACCCCCTGGTCGACCTGCTTGTCGTGCTTGTCGGCGAGGTCCTTGGCCTTGTCCATGAAGTCGCTCATCGGGTCCTCCTCGAATCGGGGTTCGACCTCTGCCTTCCCTGAGGCCCTGGGCGCAAACGCGACCGGACAGGCCACCGCCGACCGTGCAGGAGGTCATGTACCGGACAGGCCACGGCGACCGCGCGGCAGGTCATGAACCGAACAGGCCACGGGCGACCGCGCGGAAAGCCGTGGACCGGACAGGCTGCGGAAACGCGACCGGAGGACTCCGGTACGGCGCTGATCCACCCCCCAGGGTTCGGGGGCGGCATCTAGCGTGAACGGGGGCACGGGTGTCGGAGGGACGCCGGCCGGGTACCGACTCGCCGGAGATCGAGGAGGGCCGACATGGTCGCAGACGGTGCCGGGCGGACGCCCGAGGGGACGACGGGCCGGGCCGCGGAGCCCCGACAGACCTGGGCCGCGCTGCCCTGGTTGGTCCGCTCGGCCGTGGTGTGGAGTGCCTGCCTGGTAGTGGTCGTCGCCGCGCTGTACCTGTTGGGAAAGATCGCGGTGCTGCTCGCGCCGCTGGCCATCGCGCTGGCCGCCACCGTCTTCCTCACCGCGCTGCTCGACCCGGTGCAGCTCGCGCTGCGCCGCCTCCGGCTGCCCGCGTCGCTGGCTGCCCTGCTCACCGTGCTGCTGCTGCTCGGCGTGCTGTTCGGGGTCGGCGCGCTGGTGTGGAACCTGACCGCCAGCCAGTTCAACGAGCTGAGCCAGGAGCTGAGCCAGGGCCTGCAACGGACCCGGGAGTTCGTGACCTCCACGCTGCCGGTAAACGACCAGCAGCTCGACCGGCTGCTCGACCAGGTCCGACAGGGCCTCGGGCAGGGCACGGTCGACCCGGTGTCGGGGGCCCGGACGGCCGCCGAGGTGCTCGGCTCGGCGCTGCTCGCGCTCGTGCTGCTGTTCTTCCTGCTCAAGGACGGCCGGTCGATGTGGCGCTGGGTGCTGTCCCGGATGACCGGGCCGAACCGGTCGGTGACCGCCGAGGCGGGCCGGGTGGGCTGGCGGACGCTGGGCGCGTACAGCCGGGGCACGATGATGATCGCGGCGATCGACGCGATCGGCATCGGCCTGGCCCTGGTGCTGCTCCGGGTGCCGCTGGCCTTTCCGCTGGCGCTGATCACGTTCTTCGGCGGCTTCATCCCGATCATCGGCGCGACCGTGGCCGGCGCGGTCGCGGTGCTCGTCGCGCTCGCAGCGAAGGGGCCGGTCACCGCGCTGCTGGTCCTGGCCGCCGTCATCGCCGTGCAGCAGATCGAGGGCAACCTGCTGGAGCCGCTGATCATGAAGCGTCAGGTGCGGCTGCACCCGGCAGTGATCCTGGTGGCGGTCACCGCCGGCACCCTGATCGCCGGCATCGCCGGCGCCTTCGTCTCGGTGCCGATCACCGCCGTCGTCTGGCGCGTCATCGACACCGTCCAGCGGCACCGCGGGCGTCCCGCCCCGGACGCGGAGGCCGCTCCGCCGGCCCCCGCCTGAACCACCCCCCGCCACGAGGCCGCCGCCCACCTGCCGAGCCGCCCATTTGCCGAGCCGTCCACCAGGCCGCGGCGCCTGCCGGCCAAGCCGTCCGCCAACCCGCGGCGCCCGCACGAACCGGGCAGTCCGCCAAGCCGCAGCGCCCGTAGGAACCGGCCGTCAAGCCGCGGCGCCCGCACGAACCGGCCGGCCACCGGGCCGGCGGTCAGGCCGGGCGGGGCACGGCGAGGTGGGCGGCGAACCAGTCGGTGGCGCAGTGGGCGACCTGCTCCAGCTTGCCGGGCTCCTCGAAGAGGTGCGTGGCGCCGGGGATCACTGTCAGCTCGGCGGTCTCCGGCAGCGCCTCCTGCGCCTGCTCGTTGAGGGCGATCACCTGCTCGTCCAGGCCGCCGACCAGCAGCAGCGTGGGCGCGCGCACCTGCCCGAGGGCGGGGCCGGCCAGGTCGGGCCGGCCGCCCCGCGAGACGACCGCGCCGACGAGGTCCGGTCGGGCGGCCGCCGCCACCAGCGCGGCGGCGGCCCCGGTGCTGGCCCCGAAGAGGCCGATCGGCACCCGACCGAAGGGCCGCTCCGCCGCCAGCCAGTCCACGACCGCCGCGAGCCGGCCGGCGAGCAGCGGGATGTCGAAGCGCAGCTCGGCGGTCCGGACGTCCACCCGGTCCTCGGCCGGGGTCAGCAGGTCGACCTGCACGGTGCCGAAGGCGTCGCGGTTGAGCACGTGCGCCACGGCGGTGTTGCGCGGGCTGTGCCGGGAGCTGCCGCTGCCGTGGGCGAAGAGCACCACGCCGGCCGGTTCGGCCGGGATCAGCAGGTCGGCCGGGAGTTCCGCGTCCCCCGCCGGGATCGTCACCTCGCTGCTGCGCACGTCCATCTCCGCCTCCGTCCCGTACGTCGTCGGCTCGCGACCGGCCGTCCGGCTCACCGGACCACGGCCGCTCCTCCCGGCGGCTCGCATACCCGCCCGCTCGGCCGGCAAGCGGGCCAGCCGCCCCGGTGTTTGTCGCCGGGGGCGTCGGGTAGGCGGCGGGTGACCGCAGACCGTACCGGCGCGAGACCGCGCCCCCGACGGATCGCGAGGATCGCCATGGCGCAGCAGCGAGAGTCCCGTCAGCAGACCACCGACCGGGAACGGCGCGAACAGGACGCCGAACGCGGCCGGGACTGGGCGGACGACGCGGCCCAGGCGCGCACGGCCGACGACCCGCGGGCGATGACGCCCCGCGACGCGGCCGGCCGCCCCTCACAGGGCAGGCCGCTCTGACCGACCCACAGGGTGGGCCGCTCTGGCCGAACCACAGGCAGGGCCGCTCTGACCGACCCACAGGGTGGGCCGCTCTGGCCGACCCACAGGGCAGGCCGTTCTGACCGACGCCGCCGGCCCGCCGACGGCGGGCCGGCGGCGGGTCACGGCTCGCTCTCGGGCAGGCGGAGCAGCGGGGCCCGGCCCGGTGCCTGCTCCGGCGGCGGTCCGGAGACCTCCGCCGGCGGGATCGGCACGGTGACGGGCTCGTCGCAGGTGACCCGGACCGTCTCGCCGTGGTGGCGCAGCTCCAGCACGTCCTCCGGGTCACCGTTGCGCAGCGCGTACGTGGTCTCCTGCGGCCGAACGTCCACCCGCAGCCGCAGCCCGCGCCACTGGAGCGAGAACTCCAGCCGCCCGAGCCGGCTGGACAGGCGCGGCGCGAACGACAGCGTGCCGTCGTGGTCGCGCAGCCCGCCGAACCCCGCCACCAGGGCGATCCACGCCCCGGCGAGCGACGCCATGTGCACGCCGTCGCGGGTGTTCTCGTTGAGGTCGTGCAGGTCCATCAGCGCGGCCTCGCGTAGGTAGGTGTGCGCCAGCTCCGGGTGGCCCACCTCGGCCGCCAGCACCGCCTGGGTGCAAGCCGACAGCGACGAGTCCCGCACCGTCCGGCGCTCGTAGTAGAGGAAGTTGCGCAGCTTCTGCTCCGGGGTGAACGCGTCGCCCCGCCAGTGCATGGCCAGGACCAGGTCCGCCTGCTTGACGACCTGCTTGCGGTAGAGGTCGAAGTACGGGTAGTGCAGCAGCAGCGGGTACTTCTCCGGCGGCGTGTGCTCGAAGTCCCACTCCTGGAGCCGGGTGAAGCCCTCCACCTGCTCGTGGACGTCGATCTCCTCGTCGTACGGGATGTGCATCGACGCCGCCGCGTCCCGCCAGGCCGCCGCCTCCTCGTCGGTCACGCCGAGGTGGAACGCCTCGTCCCGATAGCGCATCACCGCCTCGGCGGCGGAGATCAGGTTCCGCTGCGCCATCAGGTTGGTGTAGATGTTGTCGTTCTTCACCGCCGTGTACTCGTCGGGGCCGGTGACCCCGTCGATGTGGAACTGGCCGTGCCGGTCGTGGTGGCCTAGCGACCGCCACAGCCGGGCGGTCTCCACCAGCAACTCCAGCCCGATCTCGCGTTCCAGCGCGGTGTCCTCGGTGATCTGCACGTAGCGCCGCAGCGCGTCGGCGACGTCGGCTGCGATGTGGAAGGCCGCGGTGCCGGCCGGCCAGTACGCCGACGACTCCGGTCCCTCGATGGTGCGCCAGGGGAACGCCGCGCCGGCCAGGTTGAGCGTCCGGGCCCGCTCGTGCGCGGCGGCCAGCGTGCTGTGCCGCCAGTGCAGCGCATCCCGCACGGCGGCCGGGTGGGTGTAGGTGAGCACCGGCAGGACGAACATCTCGGTGTCCCAGAACGCGTGCCCGTCGTACCCCGGGCCGGTCAGGCCCTTTGCGGCGATGGGCCGTCGCTCGGCCCGGGCCCCCGCCTGGAGGACGTGGAACATGCCGAACCGGACGGCCTGCTGGACTTCCGGGTCGCCCTCGACCACCACGTCGGCGGCGTCCCAGAACTCGTCGAGGTATTCGTGCTGCTCCCGGCGGAGCCCGTCCCAGCCGTCGAGCCGCGCCCCCGTCAGGGCTGCCTCGACCTGGTCGCGCAGCGCCGGCAGTGAGCGCCGGCTCGACCAGCCGTAGGTGAGGTACTTGACCACCCGCAGTTTCTCGCCGGGCTTGAGCACGCAGCCGATCGTGGTACGCACCCAGTTCTCGTACCCCTCGGACTCGATGGTCTTACGCGCCGGGCCGTACACCTCGTGCTCCATCGCGGCGGCGACCCGCAGCCCGGAGACCTTGGTGCGGTGGATCAGCAGCCCGCCGTCGTCGCTGGTGAGTTCCTCCTCGGCCTGCAACGGCGACTCCAGCACGGCCGCGACCCGGGGGTCCCGGCTCTGCGCGGGCAGCGTCTCGTTCGCGACGAGTTCCGACTGGAGGATCAGCCGCAGCGGGCCGTCGACCGCCTCCACCTCGTAGTTGATCGCCGCGACGGCCCGCTGGGTGAAGGAGACCAGCCGGGTGCTGCGGACCTTGACCTGGCGGCCGGCTGGCGAGCGCCAGTGCACCTCCCGGTGCAGGGTGCCGGCGCGCAGGTCGAGGACCCGCTCGTGGGAGAGGAGTTCGCCGTACCGGACGTCGAGCGGCTCGTCGTCGACCAGCAGCCGGATCAGCTTGCCGTTGGTGACGTTGACGATGGTCTGGCCGGATTCCGGGAACCCGAACCCGGCCTCCGCGTACGGCAGCGGGCGCAGCTCGTAGAAGGAGTTGAGGTACGTGCCGGGCAGACCGTGCGGCTCGCCCTCGTCCAGGTTGCCGCGCAGCCCGACGTGCCCGTTGGAGAGCGCGAACACCGACTCGGACTGGGCCAGGACGTCCATGTCCAGCCGGGTCTCCCGGATGTGCCACGGCTCGACGGGATAGGCGCGTTCCCTGATCACGCGGGCCGCCCGGGGTCGAGCAGGTCGGCGAGGTCGGTGACCACGACGTCGGCGCCGTGGGCGCGCAGCTCCGCGGCCTGCCCGACCCGGTCGACCCCGACCACGTGGCCGAACCCGCCGGCCCGGCCGGCGGCCACCCCGGCCAGCGCGTCCTCGAAGACGGCCGCGTGGGCCGGATCGACCCCGAGCAGCCTGGCCCCGGCCAGGAAGGTGTCCGGGTGCGGCTTGCCGCGCAGCCCCTCGGCCCGGGCGACCAGCCCGTCGACCCGCGCCTCGAGCAGCGGTTCCAGGCCGGCGGCGGCGACGACCTCCCGGCCGTTCGCGCTGGCCGTGACGACGGCGCGGTGCAGGCCGGCGGCGGCCACGGCCTTCAGGTAGGCGACCGAGCCGGGGTAGACGTCCACGCCGTGGGTGCGCAGCCGGTCCAACAGCAGCACGTTCTTACGGTTGCCGACCCCGTTGACCGTGTCGGCGTCCGGCGGGTCGTCGGGCGCGCCCTCCGGCAGCACGATCCCCCGCGAGGCGAGGAAGGTGCGCACCCCGTCGGCGCGGGGCCGGCCGTCGACGTAGCGGTTGTAGTCCGGCCCCGGGTCGAAGGGGCGGAACGGCTCGCCGGTGGCGGCGGCACGCTGGCGCAGGAAGCCGTCGAACGTCTCGGTCCACGCGGCGTTGTGCACCCGGGCGGTCTGCGTCAGCACCCCGTCCAGATCGAAGAGACAGGCGGTCACGTGAGCAGGCAGGCCCAGCACGGTACGAATCTATCCAGACCTCCGCGCCGGCAAACCGGTTTCGGTCGGCTCGCCCGGGATGACTCAGTGCGGGCGCAGCGTCCAGACGACGGTCATCGCCCCGGTGCCCTTCCCTTCCTCGGTGGCGATCTCCACCTGCACCGGGAACTCCGGCCGCCCGCCGGCCTCCAGCTCGGCGACCACCTCCGCGGGGGATCGACCGAGCCGCGCCGTCGCCAGCACCGGGCCCATGGCCAGCTTCCGGTACGCGATCTCGGCCCGCACCGCCAGCGGCGTGGCTCGGTCGAGCAGCGGCGCGAACGCGGCCAGCACGACCGCGCCGGAGGCGGTCTCGCCGAGGGTGAACATGGCCCCGGCGTGCGGCCCGCCGACGTGGTTGTGGGTGGCCGGCGAGTCGGGCAGGCGGACGACGGCCCGCACCCCGCCCTCCGCCTCGGGGGCCACCTCGACGAATTCGAAGCCGAGCGTGCGCGCGAACGGCACGGCCTCCAGCATGCCGGCGGCCACCTGGCGCGAGTCGATGGTCATGCCCCAACGTTACTAGCCAGTAACTTCCGCCACAAGCCCCGCCCCGGTGCAAGGAAGGGGCCCTTCCTCTACACCAAGCGTTAACCAGGTGCCCTTCCTTGCGCCGTCAGCGCCAGCCGACGTCGATGCGGTCGCCCCGCTCGTCGAAGAAGTGCAGCGCGTCCAGGCGTACGGCGACGGCCAGGGAGTGACCGGCGGTGACCGCCGGGTACGGCTCGAGCCGGACCGCCAGCTCGGCCGGACGGCGATGGTGCCGGCCCGGGTCGTTCAGCACGCTGGTCCGGGCCCCGGGGGCCGGGGCGGGCTCCTCCTCCACCGCGCGCCCGGTCAGCCGCTGCACCACCTGGCCGAAGCGGCGCAGACCGCGCTGCTCGGCCGGGGCGTCGACGGGGGTGCCCATCTCGTCCACCACGATGGCGGTGGCTCCGATGTCGAGGAACGCGAGCGACTCGTGCCCGTGGTGCTCCAGGTAGCGGATCCGGCCGTGAAGCACGTCGCCCGGCGTGTCCGGCGCGACCGGGGTGAGCGCCTCGGCCCGCATCCCGACCACGATCCGCTCGCCGTGGTAGTGCGCGACCGCCCGGCTGCGGATGTCGTCCCAGGGCAGGTAGAGCGCCTGCTCGCCGATGGTGAGGGCGACGTAGCGGTCCAGGTGGACATAGACCGACGCCTCCAGCAGGTTCATCCGCGGGCTGCCGAGGAACGCGGCCACGTAGAGGGTGGCGGGGCGGCCGTAGACCTGGGTCGGGGTGCCCACGTCCTGGAGGACGCCCCTGCGCATGATGGCGACCCGGTCGGCCATGGTCAGCGCCTCGGCCTGGTCGTGGGTGACGTAGATGGTGGTGACGCCCAGCTCGCGGGTCAGCCCGGAGATCTCGGCGCGCAGCTCGGCCCGGAGCCCGCTGTCGAGGTTGGACAGCGGCTCGTCCATCAGGAACAGGCCGGGGCGGCGCACGATCGCCCGGCCCATCGCGACCCGCTGGCGCTGCCCGCCCGAGAGCTGGTTGGGCTTGCGGCCGAGCACCTCGCCGATGCCGAGCGCGCTGGCCACGTCGGTGACCCGCTCGCCGCGCGGCTCGGGCTCCACCCCGGCCAGCCGGAGCGGGAAGGCGATGTTGTCGCCGACGGTCATGTGCGGATAGAGCGCGAAGTCCTGGAAGACCATGGCGATCCTCCGCTCGCGCGGCGGCAGGTCGTTGGCCAGCTCGCCGTCGAGCAGCACCGCGCCCGACGTCGGGTCCTCCAGCCCGGCGACCATCCGCAGCACCGTGGACTTCCCGCAACCCGACGGGCCGAGCAGCACCATGAACTCGCCGTCGTCGACGTCCAGGTTCACGCTGTCGACGGCGAGGGTGCCGTCCCTGAACACCTTGGTGACATCCCTGAGCGCGACGGTGGTCACCGTCCCCTCCCCCCAGCTCGTCGGCCGAAACCCCGAATGACTGTGACGAAGATCATTCGATCCCGATATCGGGTAAACGTGCCATGTTCGACTCGTGACATTCCTGTTGCGCGCACCGGCGGGACGGGCGGGCGAGCCCTGGGCGGGCGGTCGCGGTCAGCAGCGGCAAAACAGGCGGGCGGTCGCGGTCAGCAGCGAGGAAACGGGCGGGCGGTCGCCGTCAGCAGCGGCGGGGCTGCGGCTGCTCGCCGAGGAAGACCCGGCGGACCACCCGTTCGGCGGCGTGGCCGTCCTCGAGCGCGCAGAACCGGGCCCGGAACCGCTGCCGGGCCGTCGTCGCCTCCGCCGAGTCGACCCCGCCGGCGCGGAACAGGTCGAGCAGGTCGGCGAAGCTGGTGGCCACCGCGCCGGGCGGCTCCGCGAGCAGGTCGAAGTAGACGCCGCGGGCCAGCCGGTACGCCTCCCAGTCCGGGGCGTAGACGACGATCGGCCGGTCCAGCACCGCGTAGTCGAACATCGCCGACGAGTAGTCCGTGACCAGCACGTCCGCCACGAGGTAGAGGTCCTCGACGCGCGGGTGACCGCTGACGTCGCGTACCCGGTCCCGGTCCACCGGGCGCCGGGCCCGCCGGTCCCGGTCGTGGAAGTAGTGGCTGCGCATCAGCAGCCGGCCGGCCGGGCCGAGCACGTCGAGCAGCCGCTCCGGGTCGAACGGCGGCCGGTAGCCGGGCAGGTGTTCCCGGTGCGTCGGGGCGTACAGGACGACCCGCTCGCCGAGGCCGAGGCCGAACTCCGCGCGCAGCCGGAGCACCTCTTCGGCGGTGGCGGTGACCAGCCGGTCGTTGCGCGGGTAGCCCACCTCCAGGGTGGTGTACGTCGCCGGATAGGCCCGCTCCCACATCTGCGTGGAGAAGCTGTTCGCGCTGACGCTGAAGTCCCACCGGTCCACCCGGCGCAGCAGCCCGGCGAAGTCCATCCCCACCGCGCCGATCGGGTACCGCTGCTGGTCGAGCCCCATCACCTTCACCGGCGTGCCGTGGTGGGTCTGCAGGTGCACCGACCCCGGCCGCTTGCGGACGAAGTCCGGGAAGTTCACGTTGTTGACCAGCCAGCGCGCCCGGGCCAGCGCCCGGTAGTACGCGGGGGTGCCGGCCACCACGTACTCGACGCCCTCGGGCACGGTGTGCACCCGGTCCCGCCGGACGATCCACACCCCCCGGACCTGCGGCGCCAGCCGCCGCGCCGCCTCGTGGACAGCGGCCGGGTTGTCCGCGTAGCCGCGGTACCAGTAGGCCGCGTACACGGCCAGCGTCGGGTCGATGGGCCGACGCAGCTCGGCCCGGTAGTACTCGCGCAGCAGCCCGTCCCGGGCCAGCCGGGCGGCCCGTCGGGCCCTGGGCGCGACCCGGCGCTTCGTCGTCCGGGCGGTACGCCGGGCGGTGTCCCGCGCCCGGTAGGCGGTGCGCAGGGCGCTGAACGTGCGCCACCGGCCGGCGGCCACCAGCCGGTGCTTGAGCCCCTCCGCGCCCCCCGGGGCCGGGTAGCCGCCGGGCGGCAGCCAGCGCGCGTGGTCGGCGGTGATCTGCGCGAAGAAGGCGGGCCGCAGCTCGGGCGCGATCCGCTCCCCGTTGCCGAGCACGGTCAGGTAGTGCCAGATCATCCGCTCGAAGACCGCCGGGCGCAGGTCGTCGACCGCCGACCCCCAGGAGTCCATCAGCCGGAACACCCGGTGCCACTGGTGGAAGACCTCGAAGTGCCGGTCGCCCCGGGTCCTGGTGATCGCGCCGGCCCGCCGCTGGCGGTAGTTCACGCAGACCCGGTCCAGCACGCCGATCCGCTCGGCGGCCATCAGCACCGGGTAGCTGAACGAGACGTCCTCGTACCAGCCGGGGGCGAAGCGCAGCCCCTTCTCGCGCAGGAACTGCCGGCGGACCAGCCGGTTCCAGGCGGTGTGCAGCAGCCGCAGCGTCTCGGGCCGGTCCCGCAGCCGGAAGGTGCCCTCGCCGGGCGGCTCGGGGAACACCTCCGCCATGGCGCTGCGGGTGGAGGCGTTGTTCCAGTGCGTCCGGACGTGGTCGACCAGGAGCACGTCGGGGCGGGTGGCGCGGAGACGCTCGGCCACCTCCACCAGGCACTCCGGGGCGAGCCAGTCGTCGCCGTCGACGAACCAGACGTACTCGCCGACGGCCCGGTCCAGCCCGACGTTGCGGGCCGGACCGAGCCCGACGTTCTCCGTCAGCCGGACGGCGTGCATCCGCCGGTCGCGGGCGGCGTACTCGGCGAGGATCTCGCCGCTGTCGTCCGGCGAGCAGTCGTCGACGCCGATCACCTCGATGTCGGCGACCGGCTGGTCGAGGATGGAGTCCAGGCACTCGCGCAGGTAGCCCTGCACCCGGAAGGCCGGCACGACGAAACTGATCAGGGTCATCCGGCCGGCCCCTCCGTCAGCCCGGCGAGCGGTCTCCCGCACCGGCCAGGCCCACCGACGCCCGCGCGGCGCGGGCGGGCAGGACGACCCAGGCGAGGACGACACTCCCCACGAAAACCACGAGAAGGTACGTACCGAGTGTAGCCATCCCGATACCCGCAATTCCGACGATCGCGGCCAGGGTCAGCAGCACCGACCGCCCCTCCCAGCCCAGCGTGAGACCGTGCAGCGGCGGCGCGGACTGCCGCTTCTCCAGCCGGGCGGTCAGGTCGTAGTGGTGCAGGGTCAGCACGAAGACGTACCCGAAGACCAGCCACGGCGGCACGTCGCCGACCACCCCGACCGCGATGGCGAGGAGGTACTCCCCCGCGCGCAGCGCGGCCGGCACCAGCCAGTCCAGCGGCCCGTTGTGCGCCGCGCCCGCCCCCAGGCCCCCGACCAGGAGCACCAGCAGCGCGACCGGCACCGCCCAGCCCAGGCTCGCCCCACCGTCGCCGGTGAGCAGGGCCGCCACCAGCAGCGCCGCCGGACCCAGCGCCGCGACGACCGCCAGGGTCAGCGGGCCCATCGGGCGGACCACCGGCAGCCGGCGGGCCAGCGGGCCGTCGTCGCGGTGCAGGGTGGCGTCGACCGTGTCCAGCACCGGCACCCACATCCAGCGGGCGCGCAGCGTGCGCAGCGCCCCGGTGTACGCGAACGCCAGCACCCCCCACGCCAGCACCGCGTACAGGCTGACCAGCGGGCCGAACAGCGCCACGGTCAGCGCGATCAACGCCCACCGCTCCCCGATCGGGAAGACCACCGTCCGCTTGAGCCAGTACGACACCGACCCCGTGTCGGCCTGCACCCGGTTGGAGGCCGCGTTCAGCTTGTCGCCGATGCCGCCGCCCCCGGCGCCGACCGCCTTCGGCCGGCGCGCGGCCTCGTCGTGCAGTACGCCGTACCAGGTGTCCGTCATGTGCCGGACGGTCTGCAGCGTCATCGCGGCGATCGCCAGCGCCCAGCCGTACCGGAACCCGGCCTGGGTCGCCCCGTAGCCGAGGCCGGCATAGACCACGTACTCCTTCGCGCGGTCGGCCATCGTGTCCAGCCAGCCGCCCCAGGCGCTGAAGTGCCGCGTGTAGCGGGCTAGCTGGCCGTCCACGCAGTCGAGCACGAAGCCGAGGTAGAGCAGCACCGCCCCGGCGACCAGCGCCGGCCGGCCGCCGGCGCCGAACAGCACGGCGGCGGCCACCGCGAAGGCCACCGAGATCATCGTGACGGCCGTCGGGCCGAGCCCGAGCCGGGCGCACGCCTTCGTGACGTACGGGGACCAGGTGCTGACGAAGAAGGTGGTGAAGAAGTCGTCCCGCTCCTTCACCGAGAGCCGCAGTTCCGCCCGGTCCTCGTCGACGGCGGCCACCGCCGCCTCCGCGGCGGTCAGCCCCGCCGGGTCGGTCACCCGGTGCGCGACGAGCAGGCGTACGCGATGGGCGAAGGTCAGCGCGCCGAGCCCGGTGAGGCCGGCGAAGAGCCGGTCCACGGCGGGCCCGGCCGACGACGGCGCGGCGGCCGACGGCGCGCCGGCGGGCAGCACCCCGGCGGCGGCCGCGCGCGCGGCGGCGGCGAGCGACGGCAGGTCGTCGACGCCGACCCGCAGCGCGCCCCCGAAGGTCCCGGTGGCGTCGCCGTTCAGCGTCTCCGAGGGCCCGGCCTCCACCACCTGGCCGCGCTCCTCGCGCACGGCGGTGCGCCCGTGGCCGGCCGGGTCGGTCAGCACCAGCGCCACCGTCGGCCCGACCGGGCTGGTCGCCAGGTGCCGCAGGACGGCGGTGTGCGCGACCAGGTCGGCGCCGGTGACCAGCACCGGGCCGGTGGCGGCGTCCACGAGGGCGGCCAGCTCGTCCAGGTCGGCGGCGCGGCGCACCTCGCCCGCCCCGGCGCTGCGGAGCTGGGCGGCGAGCCGGTCGGCGAGGGGTTCGCCCGTGCGGGTGGGGAGGCTCGCGGCCGGGGCGTCGGCGGCGAGCACGATCGCGAGCGTCACCGCGGGACCGCGGTGTGGTACGCGTCGAGCGCCTCGGCGATCGTGCCGTCGACGCTCAGCCGGCCCCCGTCGAGGTAGAGCCCCCGACGGCAGAACCGGGTCAGGTCCTTTTCGTTGTGTGACACCAGCACCAGAGTGCGCCCCTCCCCGAGCAGACGGTCGATCGTCGCATAACACTTCTTGCGGAACTCCGCGTCCCCGACCGCGGTCACCTCGTCCATCAGCAGGATGGGGTGCGGCAGGTGCGAGATGATCGCGAAGCCGAGCCGGACCTTCATGCCGGACGAGTAGTGCCGCACCGAGGTGTCGATGGCCCGCTCCACCTGCTCGCCGGCGAACGAGACGATGTCGTCGAAGTGCCGCCTCAGGTACGCCGACGACAGCCCGTGCAGCCCGCCGACCAGGTAGAGGTTCTCCCGCCCGGTCAGGTCGTTGGAGAACCCGGCGGACAGCTCCAGCAGCGGCGCCACGTCCCCGCGCACCCGGATCCGCCCCTCGTCGGGGATCAGCACCCCGGCGATCAGCCGCAGCAGCGTGCTCTTGCCGGTACCGTTGCGGCCGATCACGCCGACGGTCTCGCCGGCCGCCACCGAGAACGACACGTCCCGCAGCGGCCAGAACTGGCCGGCGGACGCGCCTCGCGTGCCGCGGTGGATGAACAGCTCGCGCAGCCGAAGCTGCCGCCGGCGGTTGCGGACGAAGCGGATGCCGAGCCCCTCGGCCTCGATGATCGGGTCGGCCATCGTCACAGTTCCTTGAGCACGGCGGGTTCGAGCCGGCGGAACGACCACCAGCCGACGGCCAGCACCAGCAGGCTGACGCCGACGGTGGTGGCGAGCAGCCGGGCGTCCGGGAACTCGTCCGGGTACCAGACCGCGTGGTGCAGCTGGAAGATGCCGACCAGCGGGTTCAGCTCGTACGCGATCTTCAGCCAGCCCGGCAGGTCGGCGTCCCGCACGAGGCTCAGCGGGTAGATGATCGGTGTCGCGTAGAACAGCACCCGGATCACCAGCCGCATGAACCGCTCCACGTCGCGCATCAGCACGTTGACCGCCGAGAGCAGCAGCGCCAGCCCCACCAGCAGGACGGCCTGCACGGCCACCGCCAGCGGCAGGGCGAGCAGCGACCAGCCCAGGTCGACCCGGCCGTACGCGGCGTATCCGACGGCGACGGCGACCAGGATCGGCAGGCCGGCGGCGTACTCGGCGAAGCGGCCGGTGACCCGGCCGATCGGGAAGACCTGCCGGGGCACGTTCATCGTCGTGATCAGCCGGGACTGGCCGGTCAGCGCGTTGGTCGCCTCGCTCAGCGCCGAGCTGGTCCACATCCAGGCGAAGATCCCGGTGATCAGGAACAGCGGGTACGAGTCGGCCGCGTCACCGAGGTGGCGGGTGGTGTCCCGGGAGTAGAGGACGCCGAAGACGAACCAGTAGATCGCCCCCATGCCGAGGGGCTCGATCAGCGACCAGACGTAGCCGAGCACGGACTGCTGGTACTTCACCGCCAGGTCGCGCCGGACGAGGATGCGCAGGGAGTTTCGGTGCGACCACAACGCCGCGACGCCAGAGGTCATCGCCGCCTCCCGCCTCACCGGACGGACGACAGGTTAGCAGCCGGTGAACGAACGCCCCCTCAGCACTCGATCACGTTGACGGCCAGGCCGCCGCGCGCCGTCTCCTTGTACTTCACCTTCATGTCCGCGCCGGTCTCGCGCATGGTCTTGATGACCTTGTCGAGCGATACGTGGTGCACCCCGTCGCCGCGCAGCGCCAGCCGGGCGGCCGTGATCGCCTTGATGCTAGCCACCGCGTTCCGCTCGATGCAGGGGATCTGCACCAGGCCACCGACCGGGTCGCAGGTCAGCCCGAGGTTGTGCTCCATGCCGATCTCGGCGGCGTTCTCCACCTGCTCCGGGGTGCCGCCCAGCGCCTCGGCCAGCCCGGCGGCGGCCATCGAGCAGGCCGAGCCCACCTCGCCCTGGCAGCCCACCTCGGCGCCGGAGATCGAGGCGTTCTCCTTGAACAGCACGCCGATCGCGCCCGCCGCCAGCAGGAACCGGACCACCCCGTCCGCGGTGGCGGCCGGCACGAACCGGGTGTAGTAGTGCAGCACCGCCGGGATGATCCCGGCCGCCCCGTTGGTCGGCGCGGTGACGACCCGGCCGCCGGCCGCGTTCTCCTCGTTGACGGCGAGGGCGAAGAGGGTCACCCAGTCCATCGCCCGCAGCGGGTCGGCGGGATCGGACTCCGTCGCCAGGCTGCGGCGCAGCTCGGCGGCGCGGCGACGGACCTTCAGCCCGCCGGGCAGCACCCCGTCCCGCGAGCAGCCGCGCTCGACGCACTCCCGCATCACCCGCCAGATCTCCAGCAGGCCGGCGCGCACCTCGCCCTCGCTGCGCCAGGACAGCTCGTTGGCGAGCATCACGTCGCTGATCGACAGCCCGGTCGACGCGGTCACCTCCAGCAGCTGCGCGCCGGTGAGGAACGGGTGCCGCACGCGCGTGGTGTCCGGCTTGATCCGGTCCGCTCCGGCCGCCGCCTCGTCGACGACGAACCCGCCGCCGACCGAGTAGTACGTCCGCACGCGCAGCTCCGCGCCCCGGTCGTCGTACGCGACGAAGGTCATCCCGTTCGGGTGGTACGGCAGCGACCGGCGCCGGTGCAGCACGAGGTCCCGGTCCGGGTCGAAGCCGATCTCGTGCGCGTCGAGCAGGCTCAGCCGGCGCTCCGCCCTGATCCGGCTGATCCGCGCGTCGACGGTGTCGGTGTCGACCGTCTCCGGCGCCTCCCCGGCCAGCCCGAGCAGCACCGCGCGGTCGCTGCCGTGGCCGTGCCCGGTGGCGCCCAGCGACCCGAAGAGTTCCGCCTGCACCCGGGCGGTGCCGGTCAGCAGCCCGTCGGCCTTCAGCCCCGCGACGAACGTGCGGGCGGCCCGCATCGGCCCCACGGTGTGCGAGCTGGACGGCCCGATGCCGACGCTGAAGAGGTCGAAAACGCTGATCATGCTGCACTTCCTCGCCGTCGTAACCCTCGCGGGGTCCGGCCCGGTCCTGGCCGGCCCGGACCGGGCGGCCGTCCGGCCACCCGGGGTGCGGGTGCCCAACCGGCGAGCCTACCCGCCCAGGTCAGCACCTGCCCGGCGCGTCGACCCGGCCGTCGGTATCCGGCGAGTCGCCGCCCCTCCCCGCGCACCGCGCCGCCGCCTCGGCCGACGGACGGGCCGGCGCCACGCCGTCACGGGTCGACATCGCGCGGCGCCGACCGGGCGGCGCGTCGCACGCCGGGCTCCCGGGTAACCACCTACGGGTACGCGGGCCGCCGATCCTCCTCGCGACCGAGGGCGCGGTGGGCGCCCGTTCCTACCGTTGAGGCAGATGCGGCGAACGCCGCAGAGTGGGGAGTACGACGATGAGTCGCAAACTGGTCCGCCCCCGTCAGGGACGCATGTTCGCCGGTGTCTGCGCCGGCCTGGCCCAACGTTTCGGCACGTCGGCGGGGTTCGTCCGGCTGCTGTTCCTGCTGTCGCTGCTGCTGCCCGGCACCCAGGTGATCGTCTACCTGGTGCTCTGGGTTCTGATGCCCAACGAGGACCGCTACGCCGCCACCAGTTACTGACCTCCGCGGGCGACCGACCCACGCCTGCCGCACACGGGCTGCCCCCTGCACGACCTCGCCGACCCGCCGCCCACCTGACCGACAGCGCCCGCCCCGTCGACCGGGGCGGGCGCTGTCGTGTCCGTGGCGGTGTCAGGGCGCGGTGTAGGTGACCGTCACCCGCTCGTAGCCGAGGGAGCGGAGCAGGCCCTCCAGCATCTTGCGGGTGTTCTCCTCGGCCCGCTGGGTCAGGCCGCTGTCCCGGGCGGCGGTGGTGATCCGCTCCTCGGCGAGCTGGTAGACCTGCTGCTGGCGGTTGGGGTCGCCGTCCACCAGCTCGCCGATCCGGTTGAGCAGCCCGCGCTCCTCGGCGAAGACGTAGCTCTTCTCCAGGTCGAGGTTGGTCTTGCCGAGCTGCGGCGCCGGCAGCTTGATCTCCACCGACTTGCCGTCGGCCGACTCGACCACCGCGCCCTCGGAGATCTTGGCGAAGTCCACGTACGCCTCGACGCTGCCCGCCCCCACGAAGAGGGTGCGCTGGTTGAGCAGCCAGTCGGGCACGTTGCGCCGGTCGTTCTGGAGGTCCACGACCACCTGGAAGTTGCCCTCGGCGGCGACGTAGCGGCTGAGATCCTGGATCGACTTCAGCAGCGGCGGCTGGCTGCGGTCGGTCTGCTCCTTGGCGAACGGGTTGCGGAAGTCCGGCAGGATGCCCGTGGCCTGCACGCCGAGCAGCACCACCACCGCCAGGGCCGCCGCGCCGAGCACCCACAGCAGGCCGCGGGCGGGCCCGCCGGCCGGCGTCGGCGCGCCCGGCGCGGGCTCGGGCGCGACGTCCGTCCGGGCTTTGAGCTCCTCGCCGGTCGGGTAACCCGGAAACTCCTTCGTGGGCTCGTTGATGTCACCGTCGCGGGCCATGGCCCTCACCGTCCTCGTCAGACACGTCGTCTGTCATGACGGTAAGGCCCCGGTACGACCGGCGCTCGCCGAGCGGCGCGACCGGGTGCGCCCGCCTCGCGGTGACCGGCGCGGGCACCGGCTCGGCGGGCGGAAACCGCAGGTCAGGCGAAGGCCGACAGCCCGGTCAGCCGCTGCCCGATGACCAGTTGGTGGATCTCCGAGGTGCCCTCGTAGGTGAGCACGCTCTCCAGGTTGTTGGCGTGCCGCATGACCGGGTACTCCCCCGAGACGCCGTTCGCGCCGAGGATGGTGCGGCACTGCCGGGCGATGGCCAGCGCCTCCCGGACGTTGTTGAGCTTGCCCACGCTCACCTGCTCGGGACGCAGCCGCCCGGCGTCGGCGAGCCGCCCCAGGTGCAGCGCCAGCAGCGCCCCCTTGTTCAGCTCGACGGCCATGTCGGCGAGCTTGGCCTGGGTGAGTTGGAAGCCGGCCAGCGGCCGGCCGAACTGGGTGCGCGTGGTGGCGTACTCCAGGGCGGTCTCCAGGCAGTCGCGGGCCGCGCCGAGCGCGCCCCAGACGATGCCGTGCCGGGCCTCGGTCAGGCAGCTCAGCGGCGCCTTGAGCCCGACCGCCTCGGGCAGCCGGGCGTCCGCCGGGAGCCGCACGTCGTCGAGCACGACCTCCCCGGTGACGGAGGCCCGCAGCGACATCTTGTGCCGGATCTCCCGCGCCGTCACCCCCGGCGTGTCCATCGGTACGGCGAAGCCGCGCACGCCGTCGTCGGTGCGCGCCCAGATCACCGCGACGTCGGCGATCGGCGCGTTGGTGATCCACATCTTGGCGCCGGTCAGCACCCAGTCGTCGCCGTCGCGGCGGGCCCGGGTGGTCATCGACGCCGGGTCGGAGCCGTGGTCGGGCTCGGTCAGCCCGAAGCAGCCGATCGCCTCGCCGGTGGCCATCGACGGCAGCCAGCGCTGCTTCTGCTCCTCGCTGCCGTAACGCCAGATGGCGTACATGGCCAGCGAGCCCTGCACCGAGACCAGGGAACGGACGCCGGAGTCGCCGGCCTCCAGCTCCAGGCAGGCCAGCCCGTACGCGACGGCCGACGCGCCGGCGCAGCCGTAGCCCGTCAGGTGCATGCCGAGCAGGCCGAGCTTGCCGAACTCGACGGCCAGCTCCCGGGCGGGCACCCGGCCCTCCTCGTACCAGCCGGCGACGTGCGGGCGGACCCGGTCGTCGACGAGCTGGCGCACGACGGCGCGGATCTGCCGCTCCTCCTCGGTGAGCGAGGAGTCCAGGTCGAGCAGGTCGGTACGGCTCATGGCAGCCACCTTAACGAAGCCTCAGGGCCGGCCGTTCACTCGACGGGACCGGAGAGGACGAGCACCCGGGCGTGGATCTGGTTGCGCTGCTGGAGCGCCGCCCGCAGCGCGCGGTGCAGCCCGTCCTCCAGGTAGAGCCCGCCGTTCCACTGCACCACGTGCGGGAAGAGGTCGCCGTAGAACGTCGAGTCCTCGGCGAGGAGCTTGTCCAGCGCCAGCTCGCGCTTGGTGGTGATCAACTGGTCCAGGCGCAGGGGCCGCGGCGGGATCTCCGCCCACTGCTTGAGCGTCAGGTTGTGCTCCGGGTAGGGACGCCCGTCCCGGACCGCTCTGAAGATCACGACGGCACGCTCCCCTCCCCCTAGGCCCGGCCGAGCCACGACGCGGGGCCGGGTCGCGGCGTGGCACCGCGACCCGCGGTGCCGATGACCGTGCCAGCGTAGCGGGCTGCGACACCCCGCGTTCTGCTCCCTGATGTCAGTTTCGCTACCCGCCGTCCGGTTCACAACCGGGCGAAACGCCCGGAGCCGCTCAGCTCCACCGCCCGCGCCGGATCACCTCGTCCGCCGGACGCCGCCCCCGGCGCAGCGACGGTGACCGGTGGTCCGGCATCCGGTAACCCACGGTGACCGCTCCGATCGGCTCGTACTCGTCCGGCACCCCGAACGCCTCGCGGTAGGCGTCGAGGCGCTGCGGCGGGATGCCGAAGAAGCACGCCCCCAGCCCCTCGTCCACGGCGGTCAGCAGCATCAGCAGGGCGGCGAAGCCGGTGTCGACGTACCAGTAGGGCACCGGCCAGCGCTCCGCCGAGCGGTCCGCCCAGCCCTTGTCCGGCTCCGCGTACCGCTCGAGGTAGGCGGAGCGGTTCGCGTGCGGCACGACGATCAGCGGGGCCCGGCGCATGCCGGCCAGCCAGCGCTCCCGGCCGCCCCCGCCGGGGGTGGCCGCCGCCCAGAAGAGCTCCCGGTCCGCCTGCTCCTCCAGCACCAGGAAGCCCCAGCCCTGGGCGAAACCGGCCGACGGGGCGCGGACCGCGTGGTCGAGCAGCCGCCCCACCACCTCAGGCGGCACGGGACGGTCCGGGTCGTAGTTGCGGACCATCCGGCGCCGCCGGACCACCTCGCTGAACTCCATGCGCTCCCCCGCTCAGACCCCGGGCCGTACGCCCCAGACACCCCGCCAGGTCGCGCCCGGCTTCAGGGTGATCACGTCCCGGCCGGAGCGGAACGCGTCCGGCGGGCAGGTCATCGGCTCCACCGCGACGGAACGGCGGCACCGCTGCCCGGGAAGCGCGTCGCCGGTGAACACCTGCCACCAGCCGAACTCCCGGTCCGCCCAGATCCGCACGCCCGCCGAGCCGTCCGGCGCGGCCAGGCTGACCGTCGAGCCACCGTCGTCGTCGCGGATCACGTCGCCGAAGGCGAGGTCCAGCCGGGCGCGGCCGATCCGTCGGGGGCTGGTCCAGTCGTACTCGGTGCCGGCGACCTCGCTGGCGCCGATCGGCAGCAGCCGGGAGTCCACCTGAAGCCGCGACCGGGCCGGCAGCCGCATCGACAGGTCGTCCACCGCCACCCCGGGCACGCGCAGGTACGGGTGCACGGCGAAGCCGAACGGCGCGGGCTCGACGCCGAGGTTGGTCGCCTCGTGCTCCGCGCGCAGCCCGTCCGGACCGACACTCCACCGGGTGCGCAGCCGCAGCGACCACGGGTAGCCGGGCTGCGGCGGCAGGTCGTAGCCGACGGTCACCGCGTCGGGCGACCGGTCCAGCAGCCGCCACGGCACCCAGGCGACCAGCCCGTGGATCGCCACCGCCCGGTCCGGCTCGCTGAGCGTGAGCTGCAACAACCGGTCACCGAAGGTGTAGCGGCCGTCGCGGATCCGGTTCGGCCACGGGGCCAGCACCTGCCCGGCGCAGCCGGGGCACATCTCGTCGGCGTCGTACCCGTCGAGATGGTCGACCCCGTCGGAACGGTATGTCCGCACCCCGCCGCCCACCTCCACGATGACGGCCTCGTGGCCGGCGCCGGAAATGGTCCACTGTGCGCCCGAAGGCGACCTCTGGTCGGGGGTGTCCATGCGGGGGACCCTAACCGTTCGCGCCGTGTCGTCGCTCGCCCCGACCCGACCGGTCAGCCCCGTTCGGAGCCGGAGGCGGACGCCGCCCGGTAACGCAGCAGCGCCGGGAACGCCACCGCGAGCAGCACCGCGAGCGCCGCGGAGATCAGCCCGCCGCTGACCCAGGCGACCCCGCCGCCGAACCCGGCCGCGACCGCCCCGGCCCGCAGGTCACCGAGGCGCGGGCCGCCGGCGATGACCACCGTGTTGACGCCCTGGAGCCGGCCGCGCATCCGATCCGGCGCGTAGACCAGCAGCATGGACTGCCGCAGCACCGCGCTGACCAGGTCGGCCGCGCCGGCCACCGCGAGCAGCAGCACCATCAGCCAGAGCTGGCCGGCGAGCCCGGCCACCGCCACGGCGAGGCCCCAGGCGACGACGGCCGCCACCAGCGCCAGCCCCTGCCGGCGGAGCCGGCCGATCCAGCCGGAGGTGAGCCCGCCGAGCATCGCGCCGAGCGCGATCGCGCTGTAGAGCCAGCCGACCGCCGCCCCGCCGCCGAACCGCTCCTCGGCGATCTCCGGAAAGAGCGCGCGGGGCATGGCCAGCACCATCGCGATCAGGTCGATGGCGAAGGAGAGCAGCAGCACCGGCGTGGTGGCCAGGTAGCGCAGCCCGTCGACGATGCTGGCCAGCCCGGCCCGCCGGGGAGCGTCGGCGCCGTCCGGGTCCGGCTCCGGCGGCATCGCCGGCAGCCGGAAGGTGGCCCACACGGCGACGGTGAACAGCACGGCGTCGAGCGCGTACGCGATCGGCAGGCCGACCTCGGTGTCCCAGCGGGCGAAGATCAGGCCCGCGGCGAGCGGCCCGAAGACGGCCGCCGCGGTGTAGGTGGTGAAGTTCAGCGTGCTCGCCGCCGGCACCAGGTCCAGCGGCACCAGCCGGGGCAGGATCGCGTTACGGGTGGGCGAGCTGATCGCGAAGGCGATCGACTGCACCGCCACCAGCACCAGCAGCAGCAGCGGGCTGCCGACCCCGAGCAGCGCCTGCACCAGCAGGCCGAGCGTCGAGGCCCACAGCACCGCCGAGGTGGCCAGCAGCACCGTGCGCCGGTCGCGCGCGTCGGCCACCGCGCCGCCCCAGAGCCCGAAGACCAGCAGCGGTACGAACGCCGCGATACCGATCAGCCCGACCCAGAGCGAGTCCTCGGTCAGCGCGTACATCTCCACGGGCACGGCCACCGCGGTGAACTGCATGCCGAACATCGCGATGCCGTTGCCGAGCCACATCCGCCGGTACGCCGGCACGGCCAGCGGGCGCAGGTCGATCGCGAACCGGCGCAGCCCGCGCGGCCGGGGTTCCTTGAGCTGGGTCACGGGGCCAGCCGCTCGACGGTCCACTCCCCGGCTTCGGTGCGCCGGAACCGCAGCCGGTCGTGCAGCCGGCTGGCCCGGCCCTGCCAGAACTCCACGGACTCCGGCCGCACCCGCAGCCCGCCCCAGTGCGGCGGCGCGGGGATCGGCTCGACCTCGGCGAACCGCTCCGCCGCCGCCCGGTACGCCTGGTCCAGCGCCGCCCGGTCGGGGACCACCCGGGACTGCGTGCTGGCCCAGGCGCCGAGCTGGGAGCCGCGCGGCCGGCTGGCGAAGTACGCCTCGGTCTCCGCCCGGTCGACCCGCTCCACCCGGCCGGCGACCACCACCTGCCGTTGCATCGGGAACCACGGAAACACCAGACTCGCGTACGGGTTGGCGGTCGCCTCGGCGCCCTTGCGGGAGCCGTAGTTGGTGAAGAAGACGAAGCCCTCGGGGTCGTACCCCTTGAGCAGCACCGTCCGCGCGCTCGGCCGGCCGGCGGCGTCGGCGGTGCCGACCACCATCGCGTTCGGTTCGGGCAGCCCGGCGGCGACCGCGTCGGCGAACCAGCGGTCGAACTGGGTGTGCCAGTCGGCGGCCAGGTCCGCCTCGGCAAGGCCCATGTCCGCGGCGTACTCGTTACGCATCGCGGCCGGGGGCACTGTGTTGCCCGTCACGTTCTCTCCCCTCCCCGTCGACCCGACCCGCGCCCTCTGAGCAGGCCAGCCCGTACCGCCCAGTGTCGCCGACGCGTCCGGGCCGCCCCGGGCGGGGCATGTCGCGTGCAGCACAGTCGCAGCGGGTCGCGCATCCGGTTACCCAGCAGGCAAGATGTCACGAACACATCCCTGATGAGGGTCGCCTGGGGCGCTCGGCCGGCTGGCCGGATGAGGGCCCGAGCGGGCGCGCCGAGCAGACCCAGGAGAGATGACATGGCCGATTTCAAACCCGGGCTGGAGGGCGTCGTAGCCTTCGAGACCGAGATCGCCGAACCCGACCGCGAAGGCGGCGCGCTGCGCTATCGCGGGGTCGACATCGAGGACCTCATCGGCCAGGTCTCCTTCGGCAACGTGTGGGCGCTGCTGGTCGACGGGCGGTTCGGCCCGGGCCTGCCGCCGGCGGAGCCGTTCCCGGTGCCGGTGCATTCCGGTGACATCCGGGTGGACGTGCAGTCCGCGGTCGCGATGCTCGCCCCCTACTGGGGCCTCGACCAGCTCCTCGACATCTCCGACGAGCAGGCCCGCGAGGACCTCGCCCGGGTGTCGGTCACCGCGCTGTCCTTCGTCGCCCAGTCCGCCCGCGGCCTCGGCCTGCCGGCGGTGCCGCAGAAGGAGATCGACAAGGCGTCCACCATCGTCGAGCGGTTCATGAAGCGCTGGCGCGGCGAGCCGGACCCGCGGCACGTCAAGGCCGTCGACGCCTACTTCATCTCGGCCGCCGAGCACGGCCTGAACGCCTCCACCTTCACCGCCCGGATCGTCGCCTCCACCGGCGCGGACGCCGCGGCCTGCATCTCCTCCGGCATCGGCGCCCTCTCCGGCCCGCTGCACGGCGGCGCCCCCTCCCGCGTGCTCAGCATGCTCGAGGCGGTCGAGCGCAGCGGCGACGCCGAGGGCTACGTCAAGGGCGTCCTCGACCGGGGCGAGCGGCTGATGGGCTTCGGCCACCGGGTCTACCGGGCCGAGGACCCGCGCGCCCGGGTGCTCCGCCGCACCGCCAAGGAGCTGGGCGCGCCGCGCTTCGAGATCGCCGAGGCGCTGGAGAAGGCCGCGCTGGCCGAGCTGCAGGCCCGCCGCCCGGACCGGGTGCTCGCCACCAACGTCGAGTTCTGGTCGGCCGTGGTGCTCGACTTCGCCGAGGTGCCGGCGCACATGTTCACCTCGATGTTCACCTGCGCCCGGATGGGCGGCTGGAGCGCGCACATCCTGGAGCAGAAGAAGCTCCAGCGCCTGGTGCGCCCGTCGGCCCGCTACGTCGGCCCGGGCAGCCGCAAGCCCAGCGACGTCGAGGGCTGGGACGCCATCCCGCACGGCGTCTGAGATGTAAGGAAGGGCCCCTTCTTAACGCCTCGTGCATAGGAAGGGGCCCTTCCTATGCACCTGGGCGGGGCGTGTTGTGGCGGATGCCTCACGCCCGGGTGTGGGACCAGCGGCCGGACCGGCCCGCCCGGGTGGGAGGATGAAGGCCGGCAGTGTCGCCGGACCAGGCCCGGATCCCGGCCCCCCGCGCGCCCGCGCGCGTCCGCCGTCGATCCGCGCCCGACTCAAGACCGGGCCCGCCCTCGCCCATGCGGAAGGATCTCGACAACCGTGGCTGACGCACCGACCATCCGGATTCCCGACGACCTCAAGCCCGCCGACGGAAGGTTCGGCTGCGGGCCTTCCAAGGTCCGTCCGGCGGCGGTCTCCGCGCTCGCCGACGTGGCGACCAGCTACCTGGGCACCTCCCACCGGCAGAAGACCGTCCGCGACCAGGTCGCCCGGCTGCGCCGTGGCATCGCCGAGTTCTTCTCCCTGCCCGAGGGCTACGAGGTCGTGCTCGGCAACGGCGGCACCACCGCGTTCTGGGAGGTGGCGACGTTCGGCCTGGTCCGGGACCGGGCGCAGTTCGCCAGCTTCGGCGAGTTCGGCGCGAAGTTCGCCAAGTCCGTCAAGGACGCGCCGTTCCTCGGCGAGCCGACCATCCGCAAGTCGGAGGCCGGCACCGCCCCGAGCCTGGTGGCCGAGGCGGGGGTCGACGTCTACGCCACCCCGCACAACGAGACCTCGACCGGCGTCGCGGTGCCGATCAGCCGGGTGGCCGGCGCCGACCCCGGCTCGCTGCTGCTGGTCGACGCCACCTCCGGCGCCGGCGGGCTCGACGTCAACGTCGGCGAGACCGACGTCTACTACTTCGCCCCGCAGAAGTGCTTCGGCTCCGACGGCGGCCTCTGGCTGGCCCTGATGTCCCCGGCCGCCCTGGAGCGGGCCGGCGAGATCAAGGCGTCGGGCCGCTACATCCCGGCCTTCCTCGACCTGGTCACCGCGATCGACAACTCGCGGCTGGAGCAGACCTACAACACCCCGGCGCTGGCCACCATCTTCCTGGCCGCCGAGCAGACCGACTGGATGAACGCGCAGGGCGGGCTGGCCTGGGCGGCCAAGCGCACGGCCGAGAGCGCCGCGATCGTCTACGGCTGGGCGGAGCGTTCCGAGGTGGCGACGCCGTTCGTCGCCGACCCGGCGCTGCGGTCCAACGTGGTCGCCACCATCGACTTCGCCGACGGGGTCGACGCCACCGCGATCGCCAAGGCGCTGCGCGCCAACGGCATCGTGGACACCGAGCCCTACCGGAAGCTGGGCCGCAACCAGCTTCGGGTCGCGCTCTTCCCGGCCGTCGAGCCGGCCGACGTCGAGGCGCTGACCGCGTCCATCGACTACGTGGTCGAGCGGCTCTAGGTAACCGTCACGTTCGGTGGCCGCCGGCCCGTCCGACGACCACCGAACGTGATCATCGCCGCAGCTCAGTCGCGACATGCGGGTGTCGCATCCCCCACCTCGGGGAAGATACGCGTACGGTGGTGCGAGACGCCCGGGTGGCCGGCTCGTGGCGTGACGGCCAGCGAAGCGGGACGGAGGCAACGCTATGCGCCCAGTACGCTTCGTCGCCCTCTCCGAGGACGGCCAGGCCCTGGTGCTCGCCGACGAGGTCGGGCGGCTGCTCGCCCTGCCCATCGACGAGCGCATCGCCGGCGCGCTGCACGCCGAGCCCGGCGCCCCGCCGCTCGCGGTGGCCCCGGCCACCGCCGCCGACCCGGTGCCCTCACTGTCCCCACGGGACATCCAGGCCCGGATCCGCTCCGGCGAGTCCGCCGAGGACGTCGCCCGGATCGCCGGCGTGCCGGTCGACCGGGTGCTGCGTTACGCCGGCCCGGTGCTCCAGGAGCGGGCCATGCTCGCCCAGCATGCCCGGCGCACCCGGCTCAAGGGCGCGGAGAAGCCGACCCCGCTCGCCGAGGTCGTCAACGGCCGGCTGGCCCAGCACGGGATCGACACCGAGAAGATCTCCTGGGACGCGTGGCGCCGCGACGACGGCACCTGGCGGATCGTCGCGACCTGGCCGTCGGGCAAGGCGACCGCGCAGGCGGTCTGGGATCTCGACAAGACCCGGCAGGCGGTCACCCCGCACGACGACATGGCGCAGTACCTGTGCGCCGAGCGGCCCACCCCGATCCTCGGGCAGGAGCCGGCGCCGGAGCGGGGCGGCCACGCGCTGCCCGGCCCGTCGCGGGGCGAGCCGAGCCGGGGCGGGCACGGCCTGCCGGCGCCGGCCGAGCACAGCCGGCCCGGCCGCGACCCGATCCGGGCCGGGCGGGACGCCCTGCTCGCCTCCCTCGACCGTCCGCTCGGCTCGACGTCGGGCCGCGGGCTCGACCCGCGCTCCCCGGCCGCCCTGGCGGGGCAGGACGCGCCCCGGCAGCGACCGGTCGGCGGCGGCGCGGCGGCGCTGCTCGGCGGCGGGCAGGGTTCCGCGTTCGACGACGACTCGGACGCGCCCAAGGAGGTGCCGGCCGTGCCGTCCCTGGCGGTGCTCCGGCCCCGCCGCACGGGCGCGCCGGCGGCTGCCGCCGGCGAGTCGGCCGAGGCCGGGGGCAAGCCCCGCAAGCGCCTGCCGAGCTGGGACGACGTCCTCTTCGGCAGCGGGCCGGCGGCCCGCGAGTCCTCCTGACGCGTCGACTCCGGCGGCGGCGTTCGCCGGAGTCGACGCGAGGCACTCGAAGTGCCGCCGTGGCAGGGTGGCCGTATGGAGTACACGAACCTGGGCCGCACCGGCCTGTCGGTCAGCCGTCTCTGCCTCGGCACCATGAACTTCGGGCCGCAGACGACCGAGCCGGACAGCTTCGCGATCATGGATCGGGCCCTCGAACAGGGCATCAACTTCTTCGACACCGCCAACGTCTACGGGTGGCAGACCGGCGAGGGGATCACCGAGCAGATCATCGGCCGCTGGTTCGCCCAGGGCGGCGGCCGGCGGGAGAAGGTCGTCCTGGCCACCAAGGTCTACGGCAAGATGGGCGAGTGGCCCAACGAGCAGGGCCTGTCCGCCCGGCACATCGTCCGGGCCTGTGAGGACTCGCTGCGCCGACTTCAGACCGACACCATCGACCTCTACCAGATGCACCACGTCTCCCGGACCACGCCGTGGGAGGAGATCTGGCAGGCCATGGAGACCCTGGTCGCCCAGGGCAAGGTGCTCTACGTCGGATCGTCCAACTTCGCCGGGTGGCACATCTCGGTGGCGCAGGAGGCGGCGGCGAAGCGCCACTTCCTCGGCCTCGTCTCCGAGCAGTGCATCTACAACCTGCTGACCCGGCACGTCGAGTTGGAGGTGGTGCCCGCGGCGCAGCACCACGGGCTGGGCATCATCCCGTGGTCGCCGCTGCACGGCGGGCTGCTCGGCGGTGTGCTGCGGAAGATGGCCGAGGGCGGGGCCGCGCGCGGCGCCACCGGCCGCTCCGCCGACGCCCTCGCCGCGCACCGGCCGACCATCGAGGCGTACGAGAAGTTCTGCGCCGAGCTGGGGCACGACCCGGCGGACGTGGCGCTCGGCTGGCTGCTGTCGCGGCCGGGGGTGACCGCCCCGATCGTCGGGCCGCGCACCGCCGAGCAGCTCGACCGCTCTCTGGGCGCCCTGACGGTCACCCTCGACGAGGACTCCCTCGCCCGGCTCGACGAACTCTTCCCGCCCGTCGGCAACGGCGGTCCCGGCCCGGAGGCCTGGGCCTGGTAGCCCTCCTCCTGTCGATCAAGGGGTTTGCGCCCGGATTCCCGGCCAGGAACGACGCAAACCCCTTGGTCACCGGTGCCCGAACGAGGAGACCCGGACGGGAGCACCGGTCAGATGGGCCAGGCGGCGAGGCGGTCGTAGGTGGGGCGGGGGCCGGGGTGGCTGCGCATCAGCACCATCTCGGCGGCCGGCCACTCGGGGCCCTCGTATCCGTCCAGGGTCGCCACGTCCGCCGCCACGTCGACCGGGGGCACCCGGTCGCCGGGGCGGGCGACCGTCAGGTGCGGGCGGAACGGCTTCTCGTCGTGCGGCAGGCGGGCGTACCGCAGCCGGGAACGGATCAGCCGGGCCAGCACCTGGAGCCGCTCCACCTCGCCCCGCAGGTCGACCCAGAGCACCGTGAACCGGCCCCGCCCGAAGCTCCCGCCGCCGGCGAGCCGGAGCCGGGGCGCGGCGGCGCGGCCGTCCCGGGACCACTCGGCGGCGAGCCCGAGCGCGCTCTCCACCTCGACCAGGCGGCCCGCCTCGACGTCGCCGAGGAAGGCGAGGGTGACGTGTGCGGTGGCCGGGTCGCCGAGCCGGACGTTGATCCCGGCGGCGGCCGCCGCGCCGACCCGCAACCGGGCGACCTGCGCGCCGAGGTCCGCGACCGCCTCGGGCGGCGGGTAGACCGCGACGAAGAGCCTCACGCCGGCCCGCCGCTCAGCGGTGGCGCTGCCGGTGACCGGGCCGGGCGGCGGGCAGGGTCAGCCCGGCGGCGTGCAGGACGCCCTCCACCCGGACCCGCTCCAGCTCCAGGTCGACGCCCTCCAGCTCGGTCAGGTGCTCGGTGACGCCGAGCGCCCGGCAGGCCAGCCGGAGCCGGTCGTCGTACGCCCGGAGCACCGTGCCGTGCCAGACCGGCTGCCGGCCGTCGGCACCGGCCCCCTGGCCGCGCAGGCGGCGCAGGTCGGCGGCGAGTTGCTCCAGCGGGCGCCGGTCGGGCCGGTCGAAGTCGGTGAGGTCGATGTCGCGGGTCAGCGCGTCGGCCTCGACGGCCCGGTCCAGCCGGGCGATGGTGCGCCGCTCCCGCCGGCGCTCGCGCCACTCGGCCCACCCGCAGGCGACCCGGTCGATGATCTCGTCGGCGCAGAAGAGCGCGGCGATCACCGCCGGCAGGCTGGCCACGCCGACGAAGGCCAGGACCAGCAGCACCCCGCGTCCGACCTCCACGCATCGACGCTAAGCCTCATCCTCGCAGGCCGCCACCGGATTGGCCGCATCCACGCCATCCGCAGGATGGGACGGATCGTCCCACCCCGGGCGGCGCGGCGGTCAGCAGTCGGTGGAGGTGACGTAGAAGCGCGGCATCGGCAGGACGCGGAAGCGCAGCCGGGCACCGGCGCGGCGGAGCTGCCAGGTGAGCGCGAGCAGGGCGGTGGTCAGCGAGATCAGCCCGCCGATCCAGATGCTGGCGCCCGCGCCGTAGGTCTCCGCGACCCAGCCGATCACCGGCGCGCCGACCGGGTTGGTGCCGAGGAAGACCAGCACCCACAGGGCCATCACCCGGCCCCGGAAGGCGGCGTCCGTGCCGAGCTGGACCCGCTGGTTGGCGGCCTGGGCGAAGTACACCATGAAGAACCCGGTGGGCAGCAGCAGCGCCACCACCATCCAGTACGCCGGGGCGAGCCCGACCAGGGTGCCGAAGCTGGCGCAGCCGACGGCGGCCCCGAGCACCACCCAGACCGACGGGCGGCTGCGCCGCCCGGTGCCGGCCAGCGCCCCGACCAGCGCGCCGACCGCCAGCGCGGTGCTGAACAGCCCGAACGAGGCCGCCCCGGTGTGGAACACGGTCTTAGCGAGCGCGGCCAGGGTGAGCTGGAAGTTGAACAGCGACATGCCGATCACCGACATCACCGCCATCGGCAGCAGGAGGTCGGGGCGGCGCCAGACGTAGCGCAGGCCGTCGACGACCTTGGCCGACGCCCGCTCGTCGCGCGGCGGCAGCGCCTCCCGGTGCAGCTCGGCCGGGCGCATCCGGACCACGTTGACCAGCGGGGCGATCGAGCTGAGCGCGGTGAACAGGAAGACCGGCCCCACGTCGAAGGCGGCGATGGCCAGGCCGGCTACGGCCGGCCCGACGATCCGGGCGGAGTTGAACACGGCCGCGTTCAGCGAGAGCGCGTTCGGCAGCAGCGACGTGCCGACCAGCTCCGAGACGAACGCCTGCCGGACGGGGGTCTCCACGGCGTTGGCGACGCCGAGCAGGGCCGCGAACGCGAAGACGTGCCAGAGCTGCACGAGGCCGGTGATCACCAGCAGGCTCATCGCGAGCGCCAGCACGGTCCAGAACGCGTTGGCGACGAAGAGCAGCATCCGCTTGTCGTAGCGGTCGGCGAGCCGCCCGGAGAGCAGGGTGAGCAGCAGGACGGGGGCGAACTGGAGGGCGGTGACCACACCCAGCGCGGTGGCGGAGTTGTCGGAGAGCTCGAGGACGAGCCAGTCCTGGGCGATGAACATCATCCAGACACCGATCAGCTTGATCAGTTGCCCGGATGCGAAGAGCCGGTAGTTGCGGACCTGTAGGGACTGGAACATCGTGCTCAGCTTCGCCTGCACTCTTGGTGCGCCTCCTCGCGGTCGTACGCGTCATCGACGGCGGACGGCGCGGTTGGTGCGAGGCGCGCGGGTCAGGCGCGGGCGAGCTGCTGAAGGATCTCGGCGGCCTGCCGCAGGGTGTCCCGTTCCGCTTCGGTCAGCTCGGCCAGCCGGTGGGCCAGCCACTCGTCACGGACGCGCTCGAACTGGTCGAGCACCGCCCGTCCCCCCTCTGTCGCCGCGAGGATGACCTGCCGGCCGTCGGTCGGGTGGGGGGTGCGCTGCACGAGGCCGCGCTCCTCCAACTTCGCGACGATCTTGGTCATCGTCGGCGGCTGCACCCGTTCGACGTCGGCCAGTTCCCGAGGCGTCAGCGCGCCCGCCAGCCGGAGGCTGGTGAGCGCGGAGAGCTGGGTGACCGTGAGGTCGCCGACCGGCCGGGCCTGGCGGACCCGTCGGTTGAGCCGGGTGATCGCATCACGCAGCTGTGGTGCGAGCTGCGCCGGTGGCACGCGTTTCGCCGTCACCGTCCGCTCCGTCACGATAGTTAGCTTAACTAATGAGCCTGGCTAATGAGCTGTGATATGACCATGCTCACGCGAAGTTTGCCCTGCTCCGGGCCGGGTACCCGATTCGGTCACCGGCCCGGAGCGCAGCGTGTCAGAGCACCAGGGACTCGATCGGCCCGCGCAGGAAGTACAGCACGAAGAGGGCGGCCACCCCGTACAGCAGCGGGTGGATCTCCCGGGCCTTGCCCCTGGCGAGCTTCACCACCACGTACGTGATCAGGCCGGCGCCGATGCCGTTGGAGATCGAGTACGTGAAGGGCATCAGCACGATCGTGAGGAACGCCGGGACGGCGATCTCGTAGTCGGACCAGTCGATCGTCCGCACCGCGGTCATCATCAGGAAGCCGACCACCACCAGCGCGGTGGAGGCCGCCTCGAACGGCACCACCACGACCAGCGGCGCCAGGAACATCGCCAACAGGAACAGGCCGCCGGTGACCAGGTTGGCCACGCCCGTGCGGGCGCCCTCCGCCACACCGGCGGCGCTCTCGATGTACGACGTGTTGCTCGACGTGCTCGCCGCACCGCCGGCCGCCGCCGCGATCGAGTCGACCAGCAGGATCTCCTTGGCCCGCGGCGGGGTGCCCCGCTCGTCGAGCATGCTCCCCTCCTGCCCGACCGCGACCATCGTGCCCATGGTGTCGAAGAAGTCGGTGATCAGCAGGGTGAAGACGAACATGAGCGCGACGACCCAGCCGGCCCGGCTCCACGAGTCGAACACGTTGAAGTTGCCGAGCAGCGACAGGTCGGGCACGTCCACCCAGGTCTTCGGCAGCTCGGGGACGTTCAGCGCCCAGCCCTTCGGGTTCGGCTTGCCGTCGACGAAGGACGGCCCGATGTTCGCCACCGCCTCGACGACGACCGCGAGCACCGTGGAGCCGAGGATGCCGATCAGGATCGCGCCCTTGACCCGGCGCACCAGCAGCACGATCGTGAGCAGCAGGCCCACCACGAACACCAGCATCGGCCAGCTGCCCAGGCTGCCGTCGATGCCCAGGCCGACGGGGACGGTGGTGTTCGCCGAGTCCGGGATGCGGCGGACGAAGCCGGCGTCGATCAGGCCGATGATGGTGAGGAAGAGGCCGATGCCGACGCCGATCGCCGTCTTCATCTGCGTCGGCACCGAGCGGAACACCGCCGTACGCAGGCCGGTCAGCACCAGCACCGCGATGATCACACCCTCGATCACCACGAGGCCCATCGCGTCCGCCCAGGTCATCTCCGGGGCGATCTCGTACGCGACCAGCGCGTTGACGCCGAGACCGGCGGCGAGCGCGATCGGGAACCGGCCGACGACGCCCATCAGGATCGTCATCAGGCCGGCGACCAGGGCGGTCGCCGCGGCGAGGGCGGGGATGGAGAGTGCCTTGCCGTCGCCGTCGACGGCACCACCGAGGATGAGCGGGTTGAGCACCACGATGTACGCCATCGTGAAGAAGGTCGCCAGGCCACCGCGTACCTCGCGGCTCATCGTCGAGCCACGGGCGGAGATTTCGAAGAACCGGTCGAAACCGTTACGCGGATGAGCGGGTGGTGTGCCGTTGTCGGGTGGGGCTACTGCCATCAGGTCCTCGCAGGTGATCTTCCGTTGTTCGCGCGCATCGTCGCAGATCACCGGCCACCAGGGAAAGTTGATCGCGTACGCTTGCCGCGTGCCGAAGGAGCAGCCGCCGCGACCCGAGCCGCTCGACCCGCCCATGGTGCCGTTCGCCCTCGCTGGGATGGCGGCCTGGGCGCTCGCCGGGTTGGTGCTGCTCGTCTTCTTCCGCGACTGGCTGACCGAGCACGGTCACCAGAACTGGTTGTGGATCTGCCTGGCCGGTTTCCTGTGGGGTTTCCCCGGTCTCGCCGTGATGATGCGGCACGACGCCAACCGACGGCGCCGCCGCGCCGGCCGCTGACCCGCGCCGACGCCGATCCGCACACCCTCGACCGGCTGGCCGGGCAGGCGGTGGCGCCGGCCCGGCGCCGCGGCCGGTCCGTCAGGGGTGGCCGTACGGCTCCGCCGGCTCCGCGGCCTCCACCGAGCCGGGCGCCCGGCTGACCGACACGGGCTCCACCGCGCTGTCGTCGTAGACCGTCGGCATCTCGTCGACCGGGGTGTCGGCGGCCTCGATCAGGGTCTCCGAGTGCGCGCCGCAGCCGTGGTCGGCGCTGACCACCCGGCCGTCGTCCGGGGCGTAGAAGTTGCCGCAGGCGCCGAAGGACTGCCGCAGGGCGCCGGCGAGCGGCAGGTAGAAGCCGCAGGTCCCGCAGCGGGCGGCGGCGGGAGCGGCGACCGAGATCGCGGCGGAAGGGCCGTGGTCGCCGTCGTACCAGCGCTGGGCGGCCTCGCTGCGCCCCTCCCGCGAGAGCACCCGCGGCCGGCCGAGCCCCAACTCCCAGGCGGTCTCCTCGACCGCCGGGTCGTCGGAGAGCACATAGCCGGGCTGGAGCCGCTCGTCGTCGGCCGGGGTGGGCAGCAGGTCGCCGGGGCCGAGGTCGCCCGGCTTGAGCCGCTCCTGCCAGGGCAGCCAGCCGGGCGCGAGCAGCGCGTCCGAGCCCGGCAGCAGCACGGTGTCGCAGACGGTGACGTGCCGGCTGCGGGGCACCCGGGTGACGGTGACCGCCCACCGCCAGCCTCGGTAGCCGGCGAGGCGGCACTCGAAGTAGTGCGTGACGAGCCGGTCGCCCTCCGCGACGGCCTGCAGGTGGTCGCCGACGTCCGAGGCGTCGGCCTCGGTGATGGCGTCACGCGCCACCTCGACGGCGGCGGCGCAAACCTGGTCGAGACGAGCGGCGCGGGCGGAGGCGGGCCTGGTCACCCGACCATTGTTCCCCATGCGTACGGCCGGCCGACAGGCACCCGCCGAGGATGTTCTGGCGCAGTGGTGCGGCGTGCGGGGACCGGATGGGCGAGGATGGTGGGCATGCCGCTGTTCTCCCGCTCCGGGCGGTCCGTGCTCGGGCAGACCGTCGGCACCGGCATCAAGGCCGTCCGCCTGCTCTTCCGGGGTTCGGTCAGCGGTGGGCGCTGGATGACACGCAGCGCCGGCCGGGCCCGTGCCCGGGGCGCCGGGGGCGAGGTCGGCATGGTCCGCCTCTTCGACCTGCACGCGATCTCCTGCGCCGGGGACACGCTGATCGCCATCGGCCTGGCCGGAACGATCTTCTTCAACGTCCCGCTCGGCGAGGCGCGCAGCAAGGTCGCCCTCTACCTGCTGGTGACCATGGTGCCGTTCGCCATGCTCGCCCCGGTGGTGGGCCCGCTGCTCGACCACTTCCGGCACGGCCGGCGGTACGCGCTGGCCGCCACCATGCTCGGCCGGGCCTTCCTGGCCTGGCTGATCTCCGACTACATCCACGGCTTCGGGCTCTACCCGGCGGCCTTCGGCGTGCTGGCGCTCTCCCGCGCGTACGGGGTGGCCCGATCGGCGGCCGTGCCCCGGCTGCTCCCCGAGGGGCTCGGGCTGTCCCAGGTGGGCGCCCGGGCCAGCGTCTACGGCACGGTGGCCGGCGCGCTGGTGGCCCCGATCGGCCTGGCCGCCTTCTGGTTCGGGCCGCAGTGGCCGCTCCGGGTGGCCTCGGTCATCTTCCTGGTCGGCATGGTGATCTCCCTGCGGCTGCCGCCGAAGGCCGACTCGGAGCCGCCGGAGCGGGTGCCCCGGCCGCTGCGGGCGCTAGGTCGCCGCACCGGGGACCGCCCGCTGGGCCGGGGGCGGCCGGCGGGCCGGCTCGTGATCGCCACCCTGGTCGGCGCCGCGACGCTGCGCGCGGTCTACGGCTTCCTGCTGCTCTTCCTGGCGTTCGCGATCAAGGCCGGCGACCTGACCACCGTCGTCTTCGGTCGGGAGCTCGGCGACGAGGCGGCGCTGGGCCTGGTCGGCGCGGCGCTCGCCGTGGGCACCTTCCTGGCCACCGCGGTCGGCACCCGCCTGCGCATCCACCGACCCGCCGCGATCCAGTCCAGCGGCATGGTCATCGTCGCCGGGGTGGCGATCCTCGCCGCGTTGAAGTTCTCGCTGCCCATGGTCGCCCTGCTCTGCCTGGTCGCCGCGCTGAACAGCGGCATCGCCAAGCTCGCCGTGGACGCCTCGATCCAGGAACGCATCCCGGAGCGGCTGCGGGCCAGTTCCTTCGCCCACTCCGAGACGGTGCTGATGCTCGCCTTCGTCGCCGGTGGCGGGCTGGGGCTCGTACCCTTCGACGGCCGGATCGGGATCGCCGTCGTCGCCGCCGTCGGCACCGTGGCCGCCGCCCGGGGCGTGGTGGTGGCCGGCCGGCTGCGGGCCGAGCGCCTGCTCGGCCGGCCGCTCGGCGACGACGAGCTGGCCGCCGACGGGACCGACCCGACCGACCCCGACGCCCCGGGCGCCCCGGGAACCGACGGCGCGGATTCCCCCGGCCCCGAGGCCAGGCGCCGGTACGACCCCACGCCCACCTCCCCCGCCCCGACGCAGGGCGGCGCCGCGCGGGACGACCCCGGGCTGGCGCCGCCGGGCTACCACATCTACCGGCCGTCATCAGCCGTCGGCGGGCCGGGCGGGACGGACGACGAGACCCGCCGGGAGCCGCAGGGGCCGCTCTCGTGACCGGTCTGCTGGTGGTCACGGCGGTCCCCGCCGAGGCCGAGGCGATCCGCGCCGGCCTCACCGACGAGTCGACCACGGTGCTGCCGGTGGGGGTCGGGCCCGCCGTCGCCGCCGCGACCACGACCCGGCTGCTGGTGCTCGCCGAGGCCGCCGGTCGGCCGTACGGCGGCGTGGTCAGCGCGGGCGTGGCGGGTGGCTTCGCCGGCCGCGTGGAGGTGGGCGCCACCGTGCTGGGCACCGTGTCCGTGGCCGCCGACCTCGGCGCCGAGTCGCCGGCCGGCTTCATCCCGGTGGACGAGTTGGGCATGCCCGCGGAATGGCTGGGCAGCGGCACCGCGCTCGCCGCCGACCCGGGCCTGCTCGCCCGGCTGCGGGCCGCGCTCCCGGCGGCCACCGTCGGCCCGGTGCTGACCGTCAGCACGGTGACCGGCACCGCCGCCAGCACCGACGCGCTGCGCCTGCGGCACCCGGACGCGGTCGCCGAGGCCATGGAGGGGTACGGGGTAGCCGTCGCCGCCGCCCAGGCGGGTCTCCCGTTCGCCGAGCTGCGTACCGTCTCCAACCCGATCGGCCCCCGCGATCGCGACACTTGGCGCATGCGCGAGGCACTCGCCGCCCTGACCACCGCCGCCGCGGCCCTGACCTGACGCGCGCCATAGGAGCGCCCCGCCCGCCTCTCAGTCCCCCGCCCGCCTCTCAGTCGGCCACCGCCGGCCGGCGGTCGAGCCGCAGCGCCCACGGTCGGTCCGACTCCAACTGGTAGCCACAGGCCAGCAGCAGGTCGACGCCGCCGAACCGGGCGATCGCGTGGGCCGTCCGGATGCCCGCCCGGTCCATCTCGTCGGCGAGCAGGCCGACCAACCGGCGACCAATGCCGAGCTGTCGATAGTCCGCGGCCACGAGAACGCCGTCGAGAACGATCTCCCGTACCTCGCTCGGGTCGTCGCCGTACAAGAGGTGTGGGCTGCGCTCGTGGGCCCGCAGCTCACCGACCAACTCGCCCCCCGGTAGTTCGGCCACGAGCCGCCACGACGTCGCCGGCAGGCCGCCCGTCACCCGGCGCAGCCGGACCGTGCGCCGGACCTCCGCGGCCCACCGGCGCCTGTCCCGATAGGCACGATTCCGCTCGTACGTGGCCGCCGGTAACGGCAGCGGCCACAGCGCGGGCGGCAGGTTGTACCAGTTCGCCCACCAGGCACCCGGCCAGTCCTTCGGCTCCCGGACCTCCCACGCGTCGAGGTGAGCGGGATATCGCCGCCCTGCCGCGTCCCGTAGCCCGTCGTGCGGCACCGCCGGCAGCGGCCCGCCGTCGTTGTCGGCGCTGCCGGCGCTGCCGGGGCCGCCAGGGCTGTCGGGGCTGTCGACCGCGCCAGCGGCGCCGACGGCCACCCTTCCCCCGGCGGCCCGGACGAGCCGTTCCACCGTGCGGAACCTCGGATCGATCGCCCGGCCCGACTCGATCCGGGCCAGGGTGGCCTGGGGCACCCCGGACCTCTCGGCCAGTTCCCGCTGGCTCAGGTCAGCGAGGCGCCGCAGGGACCGGAGGGCCTCGCCCAGGTCGACCGCGTCTGTCAGCTCTGCCACGAAACCATGCTCCCGACGTGCCGCGGCTTCCTCAACAGCCCTCATGAAGCTGTGGACAAGCCTGTGGACAACGCCAAGGGTCACAGGCGTGCCGACAACCACGAGAGTGCCGACAACCATGGCCGTGCTGTCAGGCCGCTCGGCCGCCGGCCATCAGAAGCCGCCGCATCAGGAAAGCAAGAATGCCTACTGCGACGCTGTCGAGCTGAATCGTTTACGACATCACGCGTGAGGGCCGGACGGTGCCGGCGACGATCCACGCAGCGACGAGACCGAGCCGGAAGCGGACCACCAGCCACACAATCACGGGTAAGGGCCAGGCTGCGCCAACGACCACCCACACAGCAATGACAGGCCGCCAAACGAAGCAGCCCACCGGCCACACGACGACAAGATCGTGTCGGTACAGGACGTAGCCGGACCCGGGCGAGGGGAGTCGCCTCCGCCCGACGCAGCGACACGCTCCCGCGAGGGCCGGCTCCCCGACCACGGATCCTCGATGGCTGAGATGCCGCAGCCGAGACACGGCGGGCGGGTACGGCGGGCGGTCGCCAGCGGATGGGGCGGCACGGCGGGCGGTACGGCAGGCGGTCGCCAGCGGACGGGGCGGCACGGCGGGCGGTACGGCAGGCGGTCGCCGAGGGACGGGAGGCGGTGAACGCGCCCCGGTCGTCGCCGACACGCCCCAGCAGGTTGGCAAGGCAAGGACGGCGCCGGCACGGGCGGCAACGAAGGCCGGCATCGGCGGTCGCGGCGGCGACGACGGCGGCCTGGACTTCGGCGCCGGCGCGGGACTGCTCGGGTGAATCGTTTACGACATCAGCTCGACAGGCGGCAGCGAGCTGTCATCCCTCATCATCGAGCAGTTCGCGGCCGAGACGGCCGAGGTAGCCGAGGTGGCCGAGGTGGCCGAGGCATCTGAGGTGGCCAAGGTGGCCGGGGCAGCCGAGGTGGCCAAGGTGGGCCGCCGCGATCGCACCCGTGTCCCGTCGCCGCGCCGGGCCGCAGCGGGCCGCAGCGTGCCGCAGGCTCCGCGGACGGACGCGGGCCCCGGGGCCGGAACAGTGGGCGTAGGTCACAGGGGTGGGGCCGCAGGCGGGCGACCACCAGGGTGCGGGGATACCGTGGGCGCGTGGCGCTCTCGCTGGCGATCTCGCCCTGCCCCAACGACACGTTCGTCTTCCACGCCCTGGTGCACGGCCTCGTGCCCGACGCGCCGCCGGTGGAGGTGACGTACGCCGACGTCGACGTGACCAACACGGCCGCCGAGCGGGGGGCGTTCGACCTGGTGAAGGTGAGCTACGCCGCGCTGCCGTGGCTGTTGGACGACTACCACCTGCTGCCCTGCGGCGGGGCGCTCGGCCGTGGCTGCGGCCCGCTGGTGCTGACCCGGGGCGACGGCACCGGCCGACTCGACCGCCCGGGCAACGCGGGGCACGCCGATCGCACCGACCCCACCGACCGCAGCGACCGCGCGGACCTCACCGGCGCCACGGTGGCGGTTCCGGGCGACCGGACGACGGCGTACCTGCTCTTCCGGCTGTGGGCGGCGGATCGGCCGCCGGCGCGGATCGAGGTGGTGCCGTTCCACGAGATCATGCCGGGCGTGGCCGCCGGCCGGTACGACGCCGGCCTGGTCATCCACGAGGCCCGGTTCACCTATCCGCGGCACGGACTGACCGCCCTGGTGGACCTGGGCGAGTGGTGGGAGGCCGACACCGGCCTGCCCATCCCCCTCGGCGCCATCCTGGCCCGGCGCGGCACCGTGGACCCGGAGGCCGCCGCCGGGTGGGTCCGCGAGTCGGTCCGCCGGGCCTGGGCCGACCCGGCGGCGAGCCGCGACTACGTGCTGGCGCACGCGCAGGAGATGGAGCCCGACGTGGTGGACCGGCACATCGGCCTCTACGTCAACGAGTTCACCGCCGACCTGGGGGACGCCGGGTTCGCCGCTGTGGAGGCGCTGCTCGGTCGGGCCGCCGCCGCCGGGCTGGTGCCTCAGACCTCCAGCTCGCGCGCGACGGCGTGGACCAGCTGAGCGATCTTCTGCGCGGTCTTGCGGTCGGGGAAACGGCCGCGGCGCAGATCCGGCTGAACCTTCGCCTCCAGCACCTTGATCATGTCCTCGACGAGGCCGTGCAACTCCTCGGCCGGCCGGCGGCGCAGCTCCGCCACCGACGGCGGGGCGTCGAGCAGCTTGACCCCCATCGCCTGCGCACCCCGGCGGCTGTCCACCACACTGAAGTCGACCCGCTGACCGCCCTTGAGGTCGGTGACACCCGCCGGCAGCGCGGTCTTGGGAAGGAACACGTCGCCACCCTCGTCGCTGGTGACGAACCCGTATCCCTTGGCCGCGTCAAACCACTTCACTCGACCCGTCGGCACCTGAGAACCCCTGCTTCGCTTGAGACGTCTACTGCCCCAAGGCTAGCTGGATCACCCCGTCCAGCGCCGCCGGGAATCCGGTGAGATCATCCAGCACGGTTGTCGCCCCGGCCGCGCGGAGTTCGTCCGCCGCACACGGGCCGGTGGCGACCCCGACGCCGGGCACGCCCGCGGCCTGCGCGGCCACCATGTCGGCCACGTGGTCGCCGACGTAGTGGGTCGCGCCGTGCTGGCGCAGCGCGGTCGCCTTCTCCTCGGCGAACAGGTCGCCGGCCACCTCGTCGACCACCAGCCCGAGGTGGTCGAGGTGCAGCCGGGCCAGGCGGCCGTGCTTGGCCGTGACCACCAGCACCCGGCCGCCGCGTTCGCGGATCGCGTCGATCGCGGCGCGGGCACCCGGCAGCGGGACGGTGGGCGTGATCGCGTACGCCGGGTAGAGCTCGCGGTACGTGCGGACGGCCGCGTCGACCTGCTCCGCCGGGAACCAGCGGGCGATCTCGGTACGCAGCGGCGGGCCGAGCCGGGACACGGCGGCGTCCGCGTCCACGTGCACCCCCGTCCGGGCGGTCAGGGCCCGGAACGTCTCGGCGATGCCGGGACGCGAGTCGACCAGGGTCATGTCGAGGTCGAAGCCGACCGTCAGTGCGGGCATGCGGAGAAACCTACCCGCCCGTCCGCACGGGTCAGCCGGACGTCCGAGGGGCGGGAAGACCCCCTGCCGGGCTAGCGTGGAACGACGATGACCACCTCACTCGCCGACCACCTGAGGTCGCTGCCCGACGAGTCGCTCGCCGCCCTCCTCCAACTGCGGCCGGACCTGGTCGTACCCGTGCCCGCCGACGTCTCCGCGCTCGCCATCCGGGCCCAGTCCCGGGTCTCGGTGGCCCGCGCGCTCGACGGGCTCGACCAGTTCACTTTGCAGATCCTGGACGCCGCCCGGCTCACCCGGGACGCGGCCGAGGGCACCACCTCCACCCCGGCGGTGCTCGCCATGGCCACCGCCGGCCCGCACCCGCCCGCCCCCACCTCCGTCCGTGCCGCCGTGAACCGGCTGCGCGCGCTCTTCCTGCTGCACGGCCCCGAGAGCGCCCTGCGCGTGGTGGAGAGCGTCGACGAGGTCTCCCCGTACCCGGCGGGGCTGGGTCGACCGGCGGCGGAGCTGGACCCGCGGGCGGCGGCGCTCTGCGCGGACCCGGCGAAGCTGCGGCGGACGCTGCTGGCCGCGCCGCCCTCGGCCCGGGCGATCCTGGACCGGCTGGCCGCGGGCCCGCCGGTGGGCAGCGTGCCGGCGGGCGCGTTGCAGGCGCCGCCGGTCGGCGCGGAGGACGACCTGCCCCCGGACCCGATCAACGGCGGCGCGCCGACCGGCTCGCCGGTGCGCTGGCTGGTCGACCACCACCTGCTGGTGCCGGTCTCCGGCGGCAAGGCGGGCGCCACCGGCACCGTCGAGCTGCCCCGGGAGGTCGGCCTGCTGCTGCGCCGGGACAGCGGCCCGCTCGGCCCGCTGCGGACCAGCCCGCCGCCGGTGGCCACGCCGCCGCGCGAGCCGAAGGCCGCCGACTCCGCCGGGGCCGGGCAGACCATGGAGGCGGTACGCCACACCGAGGCGCTGCTGGAGCAGCTCGCCGCCGAGCCGGCGCCCGTGCTGCGCTCCGGCGGCCTGGGCGTGCGCGACCTGCGCCGGCTGGCCAAGGCGGTCGGGGTGGACGAGCCGACGGCCGCCCTGCTGCTGGAGGCGGCGCACGCGGCGGGGCTGATCGGCGAGGTGGACCTGCCCGGGGCCACCACCACCCGCTACGGGGCCGACCAGCAGGTGCTGCCCACCGCCGGGTACGAGGTGTGGCGGGCCGGCACGCTCGCGCAGCGCTGGGAGCAGCTCGGCCGGGCCTGGCTGACCATGACCCGGCAGGTCGGGCTGGTCGGGCAGCGCGACGACCGGGACCGCCCGATCACCGTGCTCTCGGCAGAGGTGGAACGGGCCGGGGCGCCGGCCGCCCGGCGGGCGGTCCTCGGCGTGCTCGCCGACCTGGAGCCGGCCACCGCGCCCACCCCGGAGGAGGTGCAGTCCCTGCTCGACTGGCGGGCGCCGCGGCGCAGCCGGGGGCGGGAGGCCGCGCACCGCGAGGTGCTGACCGAGGCGGCGACGCTGGGCGTGACCGGGCTGGGGGCGCTCACCTCGTACGGGCGGCTGCTGCTCGCCGACGTCGCCGCCGCCGACGAGCGGGGCGGGGACGACCCGCTCGGGCTGCGCGCGGACGCCGAGGACGGCGACGGGACGGGTGCGGTACGCGCACTGGACGCGCTGCTGCCCGCCCCGGTCGACCACTTCCTGGTGCAGGCCGACCTGACCGTCGTGGTGCCCGGCCCGCCCGACCCGGCCCTCGCCGCCGAACTGGAGGTGGTGGCCGAGCACGAGTCGGCCGGCGGGGCCAGCGTGCACCGGGTCACCACGGCCAGCGTGCGCCGGGCCCTGGACGCCGGCTACTCGGCCGACGACCTGCACGCCCTGTTCCGGCGCCGGTCCCGCACCCCGGTCCCGCAGGGGCTGACGTACCTGGTGGACGACGTGGCCCGCAAGCACGGCGGGCTGCGGGTCGGCGCCGCCGGGGCGTACGTGCGCAGCGACGACGAGGCGCTGCTGACCGAGGTGCTCGCCGACCGGCGGCTGGAGTCGCTGGCGCTGCGCCGGCTCGCGCCGACGGTGCTGTCGACGCCGTACCAGGTGGGCCGCATGCTCACCGCCCTGCGCGACGCCGGGTACGCCCCGGTGCCGGAGGACGCGAGCGGGGCGGCGGTGCTGTCCCGCCCGAAGACCCGCCGCGCCCCGGCCCGGGTGTCGGTGGCGACCCGGACCGTCGACCCGCTGACCGCGCCGAAGCTGTCGATGCCCCGCCTGCTGGGCGTGGTGGAGCAGATCCGGCGCGGCGACGCGGCGGCACGGGCGGCACGGCGCGCGCCGGCGGTGGTCCGGGGCGGCGCGGCGCGTACCGGGCCGGCGCCGGTGCACACCCACAGCGACGCCCTCGCCGTGCTCCAGCAGGCGGTGCGGGACAAGGCGCTGGTCTGGGTGGGGTACGTCGACGCGCACGGGGCGACCGCGTCCCGGCTGGTCCGGCCGGTCTCGATCGGCGCGGGCTACCTGCGCGCCGAGGACGAGCGGACGGAGATGCTGCACACCTTCGCCCTGCACCGGATCACGGCGGCGGTGCGGGAGGACTGAGCGCGGGCGCCCGGCCGCCCACGGGTCGTTCCATGGCCGGCGGCCTCGGGTCGGGTCAGCGCCGGCTGCGGCGTACCGTCCCGACGACGGAGACGATCAGCAGCAGCGCGAAGCCGGCGCCGGCCGACTCGCCGACCGAGTCGACGAAGCCCTGTTCGAGCACGAGCCAGCCGAAGAGGAACCAGCCGAGGAGCACCGCCGCGGCGGCCGCGTACGCGACGACGGTGGCGGTGGAGACGCGCTCGTCCGGCGACCGGTCGCGCTCGGCACTGTGCTCCGGTACCGCTTCCCGGTCGACCGTCATCTCCAGCCTCCCCGTCCGGTCTGACGCCTGGCACTCCAGCGTGTCACTCGGGTGACCGGAGTGACAGGGGATAAACCCCGATCGCACGGCGTGTGCGACCCGGGCGGGCCGAGGCTTCGGGGGCGGCGGCTCAGGTGCCGGGGCGCCGCCCGACCAGCACCACCCGGCTGCCGACCTTGCCCAGCTCCCAGTACCGGACCGCGTCGGCGTGCAGCAGGTTGACGCAGCCGTGCGAGCCGATCGCCTTGTTGTGCAGGTAGGTCGTGGTCTCGTGGAAGCCCATCCCCTGCGTGAAGTGCTGCCAGTACGGCAGCCAGACCTCGTACGGGTCGGACCACTCCTTGACGTTGCGGTAGTTGATCGTGAAGGTGCCGGCCGGGGTGCGGTAGCCGGGCATGCCCGTCCGGGTGACCGTCGGCTTCACCAGCACCTTGCCGTTGCGCATCACCCAGGTCGTCTGCCGGGTCAGGTCGATGCAGAAGGTGGTGCCGGAGCCGGCCTTGCAGCGCGCCGTGTCGGTGGTGGCCAGCCGCTTCGCCACGTCGTACGTCGTGGGCCCGGCGCGGCCGTGGGCGGGACGGATGTCGTACCGCTTCTGGAACTTCTTGATGGCGGCGCAGTCGGCGGCGGACTGCCGGCCGTCCACGGTCAGCGTGCCGAACCCGCCCAGCCGGGCGAGGTACGCCTCCACCGCGCGCTGGTGCTCCCCCTGTGGGCAGCCGGCGGCGGACGGCGACCCGGTGGGCTTCGGGGCCGGGCGCGTCGGCTTCGCCGCCGGCCGGGTCGGCCTGGGGCGGTTCGGCGCGGGCTTCACCGCCGGCTTCGCCGTCGCCGTGCCGGCCCGCTGGTCCGGCCCGGGCGCACCGCTCGCCCCCGTTACCTGCTCCGTGGCACCGACCGGGACGGGACCCCCGCCCCCACCTCCGTCGGCCCGCGGCTCGAACGCGCACGCACCGGCGCCGACCAGCGTGGCCACCGTCAGGGCGACGAGCCGGGTGGTGATCCGGACGTGTCTCATGGCGCCTCCCGTGACAGGTGTCCTATTGCTAGACGTTGCGAGTCCCGCTCCGGTTGCGCCTCGTGTCCAGATTTTTCTGGCGTCACCCGGATGCGTGCAACACTGGTGGGTCGGCCTGGGGCGGGTCAGTCACCTCCCGGACAGCCGGCGACCCGAGGCGGAGGAGAGGCACTGGCGTGAGCGGTGGACCCCTGATCGTGCAGTCGGACAAGACCCTGCTGCTGGAGATCGACCACCCCGACGCACAGGCGTGCCGGATGGCCATCGCGCCCTTCGCGGAGCTGGAGCGCTCCCCGGAGCACGTGCACACCTACCGGCTGACGCCGCTCGGGCTGTGGAACGCGCGCGCCGCCGGGCACGACGCCGAGGCCGTGGTGGACGCGCTGATCAAGTACAGCCGCTACCCGGTGCCGCACGCGCTGCTGGTCGACGTGGCCGAGACGATGGACCGTTACGGCCGGCTCCAGCTCGCCAACGACCCGGCGCACGGCCTCGTGCTGCGAGCGCTCGACCGGGTGGTGCTGATCGAGGTCGCCAAGAGCAAGAAGCTTGCCGGCATGCTCGGCGCGAAGATCGACGACGACACCATCGCGGTGCACCCGTCCGAGCGGGGCCGGCTCAAGCAGGCGCTGCTCAAGCTGGGCTGGCCGGCGGAGGACCTGGCCGGCTACGTCGACGGCGAGGCACACCCGATCGAGCTGGCCGAGGCCGGCAAGGACGGCGGGAAGCCGTGGACGCTGCGGTCGTACCAGCGGGAGGCTGTGGAGGCGTTCTGGGCCGGCGGGTCGGGCGTCGTGGTGCTCCCCTGCGGCGCGGGCAAGACGCTGGTCGGGGCGGCGGCGATGGCCGAGGCGAAGGCCACCACGCTGATCCTGGTCACCAACACGGTCGCCGGGCGGCAGTGGAAGCGCGAGCTGATCGCCCGCACCTCCCTGACGGAGGAGGAGATCGGGGAGTACTCGGGCGAGCGCAAGGAGATCCGCCCGGTCACCATCGCCACGTACCAGGTGCTCACCTCGCGGCGCGGCGGCGCGTTCACCCACCTGGACCTGTTCGGGGCGCGCGACTGGGGCCTGGTCGTCTACGACGAGGTGCACCTGCTGCCCGCGCCGATCTTCCGCTTCACCGCGGACCTCCAGGCCCGCCGCCGGCTGGGCCTGACGGCGACGCTGGTCCGCGAGGACGGCCGGGAGGGCGACGTGTTCAGCCTGATCGGCCCGAAGCGGTACGACGCGCCGTGGAAGGACATCGAGTCGCAGGGCTGGATCGCCCCGGCCGAGTGCACCGAGGTACGCGTGACGCTCACCGACGCGGAGCGGATGGCGTACGCGACGGCGGAGGCCGAGGAGCGCTACCGGATGGCGGCGACCGCCCGCACGAAGCTGCCTGTGGTCAAGGCGCTGGTGGACCGGCACCCGGGCGAGCAGACGCTGGTGATCGGCGGCTACATCGAGCAGCTCCACCAGCTCGGCGAATACCTCGACGCGCCGATCGTGCAGGGCTCGACCACCAACAAGGAACGGGAGCGGCTCTTCGACGCGTTCCGCTCCGGCGAGCTGCGCACCCTGGTGATCTCGAAGGTCGGCAACTTCTCCATCGACCTGCCCGAGGCGGCGGTGGCGATCCAGGTCTCCGGCACGTTCGGCTCCCGGCAGGAGGAGGCGCAGCGGCTGGGGCGGGTGCTGCGGCCCAAGGCCGACGGCCGGCAGGCGCACTTCTACACCGTCGTCTCCCGGGACACCATCGACACCGAGTACGCCGCCCACCGCCAGCGGTTCCTGGCGGAGCAGGGGTACGCGTACACGATCGTCGACGCCGACGACGTCCTGGGCCCGAAGCTGCCCTCGATCGACTGAGAAACCCCGCCCTGTCGGGGCGCCTGGCCGTCCGCGTTGATCAGGCGGCGCTGAGCTTTCGTAGGACGTACTGGTTGAGGCTCATGCCGTCCTCGGCGGCGTGGATAGCAAGCTCGCGGTGCAGGCTCTCTCCGACGCGGAGGTTGAACTTGCCTGAGAAGCTGCGCTCAGCGAACGGCTGAGGCACCTGTTCGCCTTGTTCTTCCATGTCCACGATCACGTCGCGCAGTAGATCCTGCAGCCCCTGCAGAGCCTCGATCTGGGATGCGGCCAGCCACGAGAGGGACGGAAACTCGGCGCAGGTGGCGACGAACTCGCGGTCCTGGGCCGACCACGTGACACGGTAGGTGTAGTGGGAAATCTCGGGACGAGCATCAGCCTGCATCACATGGCCTCCTTCTTGTCGATCGCCTTGAGCACTTGCCGCACCTGGTACGCCTTGGCCTTGCCTTTGTCGTTCTGGATGTTGACGCGCGGGTCGCCCGCCCAGGGCATCTTGAACACCGCATGGGAGGTGCCAGTTTGCCGCGGCTTCCCGAAGTAGTGCTCGCACACCCGGTAGAGATCGTTGTAGGCGATGTTCTGCTGGTTCTTACGCATCGCTTCAACGAGCTTGTCTAGGGACGGCACGCGTTGATGGTACTGCGGGCGGTACCATCGCCGCAACGCTTCGCCGCGCGAGCACATCCCGGTCGGCGCGGTGAAGCCGGACCGGCTCAGCGGTGTGGCCCGACGCTGATGAATGACTGATCTCTGCCCGGGTACGCGGGCTGCGATACGGGCGACGGATTCGGACCCGTGGGCCCGCACCACCACGCTAGGCCACGGCCCGGCGCGAAATCGCGATGGCCGATCCGACATACGCGAGAAGAGGCATGCGATGAGGGACAGGATCCTCCAAGCTCTGAAGAGGCAGACAAAGTCGATCATGGTGCGCCGCAGGCGCAAGGATTCCATGATCAGCAAGCGGGGCCGCTCCAGAAGGCCCGGCAGGCTCTTCCAATAAGCGCTTCGGCCTGCGCAGACGGGTTTACGAGCCGCCGACCGCAGCCCGTCAACCCGGACCTAGATCGATGCGGCCGAGCAGGAAGGCCTTTGCCCTTGGCATCCGCTCGGCCGCTGAAACCCGCTAGTCGCCCCCTGGCCGAGTCCCGGTGACGTACACGCCCTTGCCTTGATGGCCTTCGACCAACCCCTCGGCCTGCAGAATCAGCAAAGCTGATCGGACCGGCTCGGCCGAGACGCCGTGGTGCGCAGACATCTCACGCAGTGAAGGCAGCTTCGCGCCGGGGCCGTACTCACCCGATGCGATCTCGTCGCGGATGTCCTGGGCTATGCGCTGGCGGTCTGAAATTCGGGGCATGACAACTCCTGGTAGGCCCCAAGATCCTCCCACGCCGGCGGCGCGCGTTGCGCCCTGCCGACCGACCACACCGTGCCCTGCTCCCGCCGCCCCTGGCGGACCCGCACCCAACCTGGGTGAGGACGCCCCCGCCGCCCGGCGCACTCCGACCACGCTGCTCCGGCCAAATCTTGGACATTTCCGTTCGCTGGGAACGACAACTGTCCAAGATCGCCAAAGGGGGCGGTGCAGTTCCGGCCGTTGGGCGACGGGTGAGCCGGCGCTGACGGCTGGTCGTGACCTGCCTGGCGACTACGGCCGGCGGACCCGGTAGTAGAGGTGGGTGACCTGGTCGCCCTCGATGACCGTCGGCCCGGTCAGCTCGACCGGCGGGTGCCCGAGCTGGTCGAAGAACGGCACCCCGCCGCCGAGCAGGACCGGCACGAGGTTGACCCGTATCTCGTCCAGCAACCCGGCGTCGAGGCACTGGCGGGCGATGCTGCCGCCGTTGACCCCGACCCAGCAGTCGCCGGCCAGCTCCCGGGCCTGGGCGACGGCGGCCTCGATGCCCTCGGTGACGAAGGTGAACGGCGCGTCCGGCCGGGGCCAGCCGTCCGGCACGTGGTGGGTGACCACCACGACCGGCTTGTCCAGCGGGTGCCGGCCGTCCCAGCCGCCGATCATGTCGAAGAGCCGCCGGCCGACGACCAGGGCACCGGTCTCGTCCACGGTGCGCCGCAGGTGGCCGGCGCTCGCCGGGGAGGTGCGGAACGCCATCTCCGGCTTGGCGGTCGGCGTGGGGACCTCGCCGTTCTCGTACCACCGGAAGAGCAGGTCGAAGCCGCTCTCGCCCGGCCCGGAGATGTAGCCGTCCAGCGACATGCTCGCCTCGGTGTAGACCCCGGCCATCACAGCACCCGGGTGATCTGCTCGGCCGCGATCCGGGCGTCGAGGGTCGCCGGGTCGAGGTTGGCGCAGAGCACCACCGACGCGCCGACGGCCAGCGGCGCCAGCAGCCAGTACACGGGCTGCTCGTGCTCGGCGACGTCGACCAGCAGCCGGTCGCCGGCCCGCAGGTCGAGCCGCTCGGCCACGGCCCGCGCGACGCTGCCCCACTCGCGGTAGCTCGTGCCGTCCGAGCTGGCCGCGTCGGCGCTGGTCAGCGGGGCGGACGCGGGCAGCGCGTCGGTGTGCCGGGCCACCTCGGCGAGCCAGTCCAGGTAGCCCAGGGGCACCTCGATCAACGGGGTGGACCCGAGCCCGAGGACGTAGCGGTGCGTGCCCTCGGGCACGTCCTCCAGCCAGTCGTCCAGCCGCTTCGCGCTGACGAAGACCGCGTCGAACGGCTCGTTGTCGCCCGGCCCGAGCTGCGGCAGGCCGGCCGTCGCCCGGGGGCGGAACGACACCGCCACGCCGGCCGACCAGGCGCCCAGCAGCACGGCGGCGGTCTGCCAGTGGGCCGGGAGCAGCACTGCGGCCCGGTCGCCGACGCCCAGCCCGCAGCCCTCGCGCAGCAGCGCGGCGGCCCGCGCCGCCCAGCGGCCCAGCTCCGTCGCGGTCAGGTCGACCCGCTCGCCGGTCGCGTCATCGAGGTACGTCAGCAGCGGCTGGTCCGCCCCGGCGGGCCGGTCACCGGCCGGCGACTCCCGGACGAGGGCATCGGTCAGGCTCATCACGCACTCCTCGGGCAGGCTCTGGTCACCCTACTCAACCGGCGCGGGACCGGCGTCCCACCGACGCGCCGGGCCGGGCGGTTCCCGGCAGGCCACCCGCAGCGCCGGCACCGTCTCGCCGAAGAATCCGGCCGCACCAGCCGCCACGGAGGGCCGGCCCGGGCATTGACAGAGGTTGCCAGACTCGTGGCGCGGGGACCGGGGCGGGCGGTGCCTCCCGCCGTTCACAGCACGCCGGCACGTCCGGACAGGAGGTCTCTGCCATGCGCTCATCTGGACGACGCGCGGGTCGCGGCGGCGCTTGCGGCACTGCTGGCCGGGTCGGTGCTGGCCGGGCCGGCGCCCGCCACGGCGGATCCGCTGCCGGTCATCAACCCCACGATCACGGCCACCGTCTGGGCGCACTCCCCGACCACCGCCGAGTACCGCATCACCGGCGGCTACAGCGTCCACTCCGGCGAGGGCGACGTCGTCGTGCGGCGGACCGGCACCGGGGCGTACACGGTGGTGCTGGAGGGCGGGGCGACCACCGGCGGGGTGGCGCACGCGGTGGCGTACGGCGGCGGGCCGGTGTTCTGCACGGTGGCCGGCTGGTACCGCAGCCTGGTCGCCCCCGACCTGCTGATCCAGGTGCGCTGCTTCGCCGCGACCGGCATCCCGGTGGACAGCAGGTTCGTTACCACCTTCACCAACGTCCGCCAGATCAGTCAGGGCCGACTGGCGTGGTTCGTCACCGACCAGGCGGTGCCCAGCGGGCTGCGCACCCTGCCGGCCACGTACCGGTACGACTCGACCGGCGGGGAGATCGCCTACGAGCGCCTCGGCACCGGGCGGTACCGCTTCCAGATGAACCGGAACCCGGTCAGCGAGTACGGCCCGATTTTCCCGATGTCGCACGTGACCGCGCTCGGCGGCACCGCCGTGCACTGCCAGATCGATCCGCCGGACGCGTGGGTTGTCTACTGCGCGAACGCGGCCGGCAACCCGGTGGACGCCCGTTTCGTCGTCACCTACGGCTCGCGGGTGGACCTGCTCGGCCGGGCGTCGGGACCGCGTTTCGCCAGCGGGGTGTTCTACGGCGAGGACATCAGCGGCACCTCGATCTGGGGCGAGAGCTACAACTCGACGATCCCGGGCTTCGGCGGCGCGGCGGGCACCGTGCTCGGCACCGGGCGTTACCAGGTGCGCTTCGCCGGCACCGGGACCGCCTACGGCACGGCCTTCGTCAACTCCTTCATGACCAGTTTCCAGCGTCCGCCACGCGGCTACTGCGTGCTGGTCAGCCGGTTCCCGTCCGGGGCCGACACCGTCATCTCGGTCAACTGCTACGCCTACCTCGGGGTGCCGGCCAACCTGAACGCGCGGGTCTCGTACACCACCTGGCCGGCCGCCTGACGGGGCTCAGCGGGTCGGCAGCTCCGGGCCGCCGTCGAGCAGGGGGGCCAGCAGGTCCCCCTGCTTCTCCACCCGGGTCAGCACCTCACCGGCCGTGTACGGCTTGCTCGACGGCCGCTTCCCGGCCGCGCCCGCCTCGACCTCGTCCCAGGTCAGCGGGGTGGACACGGACGGCACCGACTGGGCCCGCAGCGAGTACGGCGACACCGTCGTCTTGGCCGCGTTGTTCTGGCTCCAGTCGATAAAAACCTTGCCCGGCCGCAGGTTCTTCGCCATCTTCGACACGACCAGTTTCGGGTGCGCCCGTTCCAGCTCCTGGGCGATCCGCTTGGCGTAGGCGGACACGTCCTCGGCGTCCTGCGTGCCGGCGATCGGGCAGCAGAGCTGCATGCCCTTCTTCCCGGACGTCTTCGGGTAGCTGTCGATGCCGTCCTCGGCGAGCCGGTCCCGCATCAGCAGCGCCACCTGGCAGCACTGGCGCAGCGCGGCCGGCGGCCCCGGGTCCAGGTCGACGACCATCATGTCCGGGTGTTCGCCGATCTTCCACTGTGGGGTGTGCAGCTCCAGCGCGGCGAGGTTGGCCAGCCAGACCAGGGTGGGCAGGTCGTCGGCGACGACGTAGTCGATGGTCTCCCGACCCTTGCTCGACCCGGGCGCGGGCAGCGTCTCGGTGCGCACCCAGCGGGGGGTGGCGGCCGGGGCGTTCTTCTCGAAGAACGAGCCGCCGGTCACCCCGTTGGGGAAGCGGATCCGGGTCAACGCCCGGCCTTGCAGGTGCGGCAGGAGCACCGGGGCGATGCGCGTGTAGTAGTCGATCACCTCGCCCTTCGTGAACCCGGCGTCGGGATAGAGCACCTTGTCCAGGTTGGACACCTCCAGCGAACGCCCCTCGACCTCCACCTTCAACCGCTCACCCGGCATCCTCTACCTCCTCGGCGGGCTTGTCCGGCCGCAGCCGGAGCACCCGGGGGAACCGCAGCCGCCCGTCCGGGGTGCGCTGGCCGTACTTCACCTCCACCACGATCCTCGGTGTTACCCAGATCGCGCCCCGGGCATCCTCGCGCGGCAGGGCGTCGGCGAACGGCGACGTGCCGGCCCGCAGCGGCTCCAGCTCGCGGAGCAGTTCCCGCTCGATGGCCGCGCCGATGCCGCCGCCGACCCGCCCCCGGTAGGTGAGCCGCCCGTCCGGGCGCGGCACCCCGACCAGCAGGCCGCCGATCTTCCGCGCCCCGGGCCGCCAGCCGCCGACCACGAAGTCGCCGGTCACCTCCAGCTTGACCTTCACCCAGTCCGGCGAGCGCACCCCCGGGCGGTAGACCGAGTCGACCCGCTTGGCCATCACCCCCTCCAGGCCGTGCTCGCCCGCCGCCTCGTAGGTGGCCAGACCGTCGGGAAAGACCGGCGACACCGCCCACCGGGCCCCGCCGAGCCCCAGGCCGTCCAGGGCCTCCCTTCGGCGGGCGTACGACCGGCCGGTCAGGTCCTCGCCGTCGAGCCGGAGCAGGTCGAAGATCATGTACGTCACCGGGCTGACCGCCGCCAGCCGGGCGGCCTTGTTCCGGTCGCGGACGTGCATCCGCTCCGCCAGGGCGGTGAACGAGGGCTGGCCGTGCTCGCCGAGCAGCACCACCTCGCCGTCGAGCAGCGCGTCGCCCACCTGCCGCTGGAGGGTGGCCAGCTCGGGGTACGCGACGGTGATCTCGACGCCGGATCGGGCGTACAGGTGCTGCCGGCCGCCGGAGATGTCGGCGAGCGCGCGGACCCCGTCCCACTTGAACTCGTACGCCCAGCCGGCACCCGCCGGGAGCTGCCCGGTCATCGCGAGCATCGGCTTGAGCGGCGCGCCGGGCACCTCACGACTGTACTTGCCCACGGAAGCGCTCGCGTGGCCTTCGATCTTTTGCGATCCTGGGCTGTACCGGCGAGAGGAGCACGGGATGCGGGCCATCTGGAAGGGAGCGGTCTCGTTCGGGCTGGTCTCGATCGGGGTGCGGGTCTACTCGGCCACCGAGGAGAAGGACATCCGCTTCCACCAGGTGCACCGGGAGGACGGCGGCCGGATCCGCTACAAGCGCACCTGCCAGGTCTGCGGCGAGGAGGTCACCTACGACGACATCGCCAAGGGCTACGACATCGGCGGCGGCGAGATGGTGATCCTGACCGACGAGGACTTCGCCGACCTGCCGCTGTCCACCTCACACGCGATCGACGTGCTGGAGTTCGTCCCCGCCGAGCAGGTCGACCCGATCCTCTACAACAAGGCGTACTTCCTGGAGCCGGAGGGCACCGCCACCAAGCCGTACGTGCTGCTGCGCGACGCGCTCGCCGACTCGGAGCGGGTGGCGATCGTCAAGGTGGCCCTGCGCCAGCGGGAGCAGCTCGCCACGCTGCGGGTACGGGAGGGCGTGCTGCTGCTCAACACGATGCTCTGGCCCGACGAGATCCGTACCCCCGACTTCGGCTTCCTGGACGAGGACCTGAAGGTCCGCCCGCCGGAGCTGGCCATGGCCAGCTCGCTGATCGACTCGATGGCCGGCGAGTTCGAGCCGGACGCCTTCACCGACGACTACCGGGCGGCCCTCCAGGAGGTCATCGACGCGAAGGTGGAGGGCCGCGAGGTGGTCCAGCCGGAGGAGGTCGAGGAGGCCCCGGCCGCGGCGGTGGACCTGATGGCGGCGCTGAAGGCGTCCGTGGAGCGGGCCAAGGCCGCCCGGGGTGAGGCGCCGGCCGGCGGCGGCGAGCCGACCCCGATCTCGGCGGCCCGCTCCGCGCAGAAGAAGGCGGCCGAGAAGAAGGCCGCCAAGGCGCCGGCCAAGAAGGCCGCCGAGAAGAAGGCGGCACCCAAGAAGGCGGCCGCGAAGAAGGCAGCCCCGAAGAAGGCCGCCGAGGGCGAGAAGAAGCCCGCGGCGAAGAAGGCGGCCCCGAAGAAGGCGGCCCGCAAGACCGCCTGACCCCCGCCGGGTCGCGCCCGTACCGCCCCCGCGCGAGCTGGTCTCGCGCTCGCCAATTCGTTAGCAGGGGGCCCTTCCTCTACCGGAAACGTTAATAAGGTGCCCTTCCTTACAGCGGAGGTTGCCTTGACGCCGGTGGCAAGGTCTAGCGTCGGTCGCGTCGGACGAGGGAGGTCGGATGCTGATCGGTGAGCTGGCGGAACGCGCCGGCACGAGCACCCGGACCCTGCGCTACTACGAGACGCACGGGCTGGTCCGGGCGGCCCGCTCGGCCAACGGCTACCGGGTGTACGACGAGGCGGAGCTGCACGTCGTACGCGAGATCCGGGCCCTGCTCGCGGTGGGCTTCGGGCTCGACGACATCCGCCCGTTCGTCGCCTGCCTGCGGGCCGGCAACGCCTCCGGCCACGTCTGCCCGGACTCCGTCGCGGTGCTGCGGCGGAAGCTGGCCGAGGTCGACGCCGGCATCGACCGACTGCACGCGGTCCGGCAGGAGCTGCGGGACCAACTCGCCCAGGCCATCGCCCACCGGGAGGAAACATGCTTGAGACTGCGCCGGACGGCTCGCTGACCGCCGTCACCGACGACACCTTCGCCGCCGTGGTGCTCGCCGCCGACCGGCCGGTGGTGGTCGACTTCTGGGCGGACTGGTGCCCGCCGTGCCGGGCCATCTCCCGCAGCCTCGCCGAGCTGGCCGGGGAGTTCGCCGGGCGGATGGTCTTCGCCACGATCGACACCGACGCGAACCCGGACACCACGCGCGCGTACGGAGTGCTGTCCCTGCCCACCCTCCTGGTCTTCCGCCGGGGCGAGGTGGTCGGCTCGATCGTCGGGGCCCGGCCGAAGCACCACCTGCGGCAGTCCCTGGCCCGGCACGTGGACGGCTGAGCCGCGGCGGCCGGCGGTGCCCTGCCCCGGGCGTTCCGGCCGGTGCGGGTGGGGCGCGGGTGGCGCGGGTGATGGAAGCGGCGACGACCGAGGCGGCACGGTGGGCGTCGGGGCGGGTACCGTGTGCGTCGACTTTCCCCCCGGCACTCCGATGCCGGCCACACCTTCGCAGCAGGGAGTCGACGCCGTGAGCGAGCGTACGCAGAACCGGTCCCAGAAGTCGGAGCGGCGCTTGGCCGCCCAGTTGGCCGCGAAGAAGGCGGCCGAGGCGAAGCGCCGCCGGCAGGCCTGGGCCGGCGGGCTCGCCGGCGTCGCCGTGGTCGCGGTGCTGATCGGCGTCTTCGTAACGATCGGGCAGAACGACGACGACTCCACGGACCAGGCGGCGACCACCCCGTCGTCGTCCGCCAGCGCGCCGGCGGCCGACACGCCCGCCGCCCCGCAGCTCCCGGAGGGCGCGGACCCGGCCCTGGGCACCAAGCCGACGGTCGCCGCTGGCAAGGGCGAGCTGAAGAAGCTCACCGTGACCCCGCTGATCAAGGGCACCGGCCCGGCGGTGCAGAAGGGCCAGACGATCACCACGAACTACGTGGGCGTCTTCTACGCCGACGGCAAGGAGTTCGACTCGTCGTGGAACGCCGGCCAGCCGGCCTCCTTCGCGATCGGCGTCGGCCAGGTCATCCCGGGCTGGGACCAGGGCCTGGTCGGGGTGACCGTCGGCAGCCGCGTGCAGCTCGACATCCCGGCCGAGCTGGCGTACGGCAACGACGCCTCCAGCGGCCGGCCGACCGGCCCGCTGCGCTTCGTCGTGGACGTGCTCGCGGCCCAGTGACCCGGGTGGCCGGCCCGGTTCGCCCGGGTTGTCGCCCTGGTGTGATGCAGTAGCCCACAGAGGGCTTCCGGCCCTTCACCCACCGGCAGTAGGTTCGGCGTCACCCCGGGCGATCCGTTGTCCGGGGTGACGACCCGACCGGACGCGGAGGTGCACGTGACGGCGCTGGACGACGCGGGGCGGATCGCCCGGGTGATGTGGACGCACTTCGAGCCGGTCCACGCGGTCACCTACTTCCATCCCCGGGCGCGGGCCGCCTTCGAGGCGGTCGGGCTGCGCGGCTTCTGGCGCGGCTACTTCGCCGGCCGGGCGGCGCCGCTCGGGCCCGTCGACGCCGCGCCGGTGTGCGGGGCGTTCTTCAGCTTCGCCCCGCACACGGTGGCGCGGGCGCTGCCGGCCGTCTGGCGGCTCGCCACCCCGCCGGAGGCGCTGCGCGCGCGGCTCACCGGCGCGGTGCAGGCGCTGGCCGAGCTGACCTACGAGCTGCCCGAGTCGCATCTGGTCGAGGCGGCCGAGCTGCTGGAGGCGGCCGCAGCCGAGGTGGAGACCGCCGGCCGGGTGCTCGCCGCCGCCAACGCCGCCCTGCCGCGCGGCGAATACCCGCTGGCCCGGCTCTGGCAGGCCGCCACGACACTGCGGGAGCACCGCGGTGACGGGCACGTCGCGGCGCTGGTCGCGGCCGACCTCGACCCGGTGGAGACGCTGGCCTGGCGGGTCGCGGCCGGCCTGTCCCCGCAGTACCTGGCCGGGCGGGGGTGGGCCGAGGAGCAGTGGGCCGCCGCCCGCGCCCGGCTGGCCGAGCGGGGCTGGCTCACCGCCGAGGGCGAGGCGACCGCGCAGGGTCGGGACCGGTTCCAGGCGATCGAGGACGCCACCGACGAAGCCGCCGCGCGACCGTGGCGGGCGCTAGGCCGGGAGCGCAGCGACCGGCTCCGGGAACTGCTCGAACCGATCGCCCGCGCCGGCCACACGGTCATCCCCGAGGAAAACCCGATCGGCCTGCCCGCCCCGCAGCGCTGACCGCCGCCGCCGGGCGGCCCGGCGCCGCCCGCCGGGTCGGCCCGCTCATCGGCTCCGCCCGGCCGCCGCCAGGCGGGACGGCACGGGTCGGCGCCCGATGGGGCAGGATGGGGCCGTGGCGGATGCGGTGATCTTCGACCTGGACGGCGTGATCGTGGACTCGGAGCCGGTCTGGGAAGAGGTGCGGCGGGCGTACGTGGCGGCGCACGGCGGGACCTGGCAGGCCGACACGCAGCGCCGGCTGATGGGCATGAGCACCGGCGAGTGGGCCCGGTACCTCAGCGACGAGCTGGGCGTCGACCGGAGCGCCGAGCAGGTCGCCGCCGAGGTGGTCGAGGAGATGACCCGGCGGTACGCGGCGCGCGTACCGCTGATCGACGGGGCCGACGAGGTGGTGCGCCGGCTGGCCGCGCGGTGGCCGCTGGGGCTCGCCAGTTCCTCGCCGACCCGGCTGATCACGGCGGCGCTGGCCGCGACGGGCCTGACCGACGCGTTCGGCGCGACGCTGTCGACCGAGGAGACGGAGCGGGGCAAGCCGGCGCCGGACGTCTACCTGGCCGTCGCCGGGCGGCTGGGCTTCGACCCGGCCCGCTGCGTCGCCGTGGAGGACTCGTCCAACGGCGTCCGGTCGGCGGCCGCCGCCGGGATGACGGTGGTGGCGGTGCCGCACGGGTCGTACCCGCTGGACCCGGACGCCGAGCGGCTCGCGGCGGTGCTGCTGGGCTCGGTGGACGAGCTGACCCCCGAGACGGTGGACCGGCTCGGGTAGCGGCTCAGGCCGGGCGGGCGACCACGTCGAGCAGCGGCGTCGGCCGGTCGACCCGGGCGACCTCCGCGACGGTCCAGCCCGCACCGCCCACCCGGTCGGTGAGCCGGTCGACGAGCGTGGCCAGCCGGGCGGGGTGCGGCGGCTCGTAGACCAGGTGCAGCATGCCGTCGGGGGCCAGCAGGCCGGCGAGTCGGCGGAACTCGGCCGTGGGCGGCCGGGTCCAGAACAGGTTGACGTTGACCGCGAGGATCCGGTCGTAGCGTTCCCCGGAGGAGTCCAGGGTGGACAGGTCGGCGTGCCGGAAGACGGCCCGGCCAGCGGCGACCTGCGCCGCGTTACGCTGGGCGGCGGCCCGCAGCGCGGTGGCGGACCGGTCGACCGCGACGACCCGGGCAACCTCCGGCATCGCGCAGATGAGCGCGACGGCCACCCCGTTGCCGCAGCCGATCTCCAGCACCCGGTGGCCGGCGCGCAGGTCGAGTCGCTCCACGGCCCAGCGCAGCCGCTCCGGCACCCGCCTGGTCGCCACGCCGCCAGCGTAGCCACGCCGGGCCAATCAGACCGCCCCGACTCGGGCTCGACCCTCCGGCGGGTCTGTTCGCCGACCAGCAACGCAGGCGTCGCCGAGCTGTCCCGCTGCCCACCGGCGCCGGCCGGTTCGGCGTCGGCGCCCGCCCCGTCCCGGATGGCCGATCCCTCCCGCCAGCCACCCGATTGGGCGGTTTCCGGCCCCGGCGGGGTCGGCATGAGGGCGGATCCGTCGGGTACGGCAGCCGACGGCGTCCCGCGCCGGGGCCGCCGGGTGAGGAGACGGGGATGAAGGCGATCGTGTACGAGCGCACCGGCGACGCCTCGGTGCTGCAACTGGTCGACCGGCCGGTGCCGGAGCCGGGTCCCGGCGAGGTGCTGGTGCGGGTGGCGGTCTCCGGGGTGAACCCGACGGACTGGAAGTCGCGCCAGCGGGGGCCGCTGCCGGACGGCTGGCAGACACCGGGGCAGGACGGCGCGGGGGTGATCGAGTCGGTCGGCGAGGGTGTCGACCGGGAGTTGATCGGCGAGCGGGTCTGGCTGTGGGAGGCCGCCTGGCAGCGCCCCTGGGGGACCGCCGCCGAGTACACGCTGGTGCCGGTCCGGCAGGCGGTGCCCCTCGGCGACGCCTCCTTCGACGTGGGGGCCTGCCTGGGCATTCCCTTCCTCACCGCGCACCGGTGCCTGACCGCCGGGGAGTACACGCCGGACCGGCTGCACGCCGGGTCGCTCAGCGACCACACGGTGCTCGTGCAGGGCGGGGCGGGCGCGGTGGGCAACGCGGCGATCCAGCTCGCGCGGTGGGCGGACGCCTGCGTGGTCGCCACGGTCAGCAGCCCGGAGAAGGCGCAGCTCGCGGCGGCGGCCGGGGCGTCCTTCGTGGTCAACTACCGGGAGCAGGACGTGGTCGAGGAGGTCCGCAAGATCGCGCCCGACGGGGTGCACACAATCGTCGAGGTCTCCGCGGCGCGCAACGCCGCGACCGACGTGCAACTGCTGGCGCGCGGCGGCGCGGTGTGCGTCTACGCCGACGACGGCGGGGACGAGGTGACCCTGCCGATCCGGCCGTCGATGGTGCCGAACGCGCGCTGGCAGTTCGTGCTCGTCTACACGGAGCCGAAGGCGGCCAAGGCCCAGGCGGTGGTGGACGTGGCCGCCGCGGCGGCGCAGGGCGGCATCCGGGTGGGCGAGGACGCGGGCCTGCCGCTGCACCACCACCCGCTCTCGGCGGCGGCGGCCGCGCACCGGGCGGTGGAGAACTCGGTGGTCGGGAAGGTGCTCATCAGCACCAGCGCCGCGGGGTGACGGTCGGCGGGTCAGACGGCCCAGCCACAAGGAACCCCTCTGAGCTGGGCGAATTTCCCCATCATCGGGACAGAGGCGAACAAGTTTCGCAACAATGATGGTGCGGGTCGCCCCGCAAGGAACGGGCGGCCCCGGCGCGGTGCGAACGCCGGGGCCGCCCCTGGGGAGGGATGTCAGGAGTGCGTCCCTTACCCCTACAGGCGACGGCCCGCCTGAAAACGTTACGGGGCCATCAGCTCCCGCACACTCAGCTCGCCCTCGGCGTACCTCGAACGCACCACCTTCTTGTCGAACTTGCCGACGCTGGTCTTCGGCACCGCGTCGATGACCGCCCAGCGCTCCGGCAACTGCCAGTGGGCCACCGACCCGGCCAGGAACTCCCGCAGCTCCTCGGGGTCGGCCGACGCCCCCTCGCGGAGGACGACGGTGGCCAGGGGCCGCTCCCCCCAGCGCTCGTCGGGCACCCCGACGACGCAGGCCTCCAGCACGGCCGGGTGGGCCATCAGCGCGTTCTCCAGCTCGACCGAGGAGATCCACTCACCGCCGGACTTGATCACGTCCTTCGACCGGTCGGTGAGGGTGATGAAGCCGTCCGGCGAGAGGGTGCCGACGTCGCCGGTGCGCAGCCAGCCGTCGCGGAACTTCTCCTCGTCCGGGGTGTCGTCGCCGAGGTAGCGGGCCGTCACCCAGGGCCCACGGACCTCCAACTCGCCGACGGACGACCCGTCGGCGGGCATCAGCTCGCCCAGCGGGCCGACGATCCGGGCCTCGACCCCGGCCGGCACCCGGCCCTGCGTGTAGCGGTAGCGCCAGGCGTCGTCGCCGGTCGCCCCGGCCGGCGGGCGGGCCACCGAGCCGAGCGGTGACATCTCGGTCATCCCCCAGGCGTGCACCACGTCGATGCCGTGCCGCTCGCCGAACGCGTGCATCAGCGCCGGCGGGCAGGCCGACCCGCCGACGATCACCTCCTTGAGCGAGGAGGTGTCCACCTCGCGGCTGTCCAGGTGGGCCAGCAGGTCGTTCCAGATGGTCGGCACCGCGCCGCCCAGGGTGGGCCGCTCGGCGGCGATCATGTCCGCGATCGGCGCGGCCTGGAGGAACCGGTCCGGCATGATCAGCGACGCCCCGCAGGTGAAGGCCGCGTACGGCAGGCCCCAGGCCATCGCGTGGAACATCGGCACGATCACCAGCTCGCGGTCGGTCGGGCCGAGGCCGAACGACTCCGGCATGCAGATCTGGAGGGAGTGCAGGTAGATCGAGCGGTGCGAGTAGGCCACGCCCTTGGGGTGCCCGGTGGTCCCGGAGGTGTAGCAGAGGGCGGCGGCGTCGCGCTCGTCCACCTCCGGCCAGTCGTAGACCTCCGGCCGGTTGGCCAGCAGCGCGTCCCAGTGGTGTACGGCGATCCGGTCGCCGGCCGCCGCGACCAGCGGGGCCGGGTCCCCGCCGCCGACCACGACCACGTGCCGCACCGTGGTCATCTCGCCGATCACCCGGGCGAGCAGCGGGACGAGCGTCGAGTCGACCAGCACCACCCGGTCCTCGGCGTGGTTGGCGATGTAGGCGAGCTGGTCCGGGAAGAGCCGGATGTTGAGGGTGTGCAGCACGGCGCCCATGCTCGGCACCGCGAAGTAGGCCACGAGGTGCTCGTTGTTGTTCCACATGAAGGTGGCGACCCGCTCGTCGCCGGTGACCCCGCACTCGTCGCGCAGCGCGTGGGCCAGCCGGGCGGCCGTCCGCCCGACCTCGGCGTACGACATGCGGCGCGGTTCGCCGCCGGTCCACGTGACGACCTCGGCCGTGCCGTGCACGGTCGAGCCGTGGGTGAGGATCCGCGCGACCTGGAGAGGGGCGTCCATCATCGTGCTACGCATGGGCAACAAATTAGTGTCGCCGGTCACACCTTGGGAACCCTGGAAAGCCCGTCCACTCCCGGCCGGCCCCGTAAATTGTCCGGGTGAGCATCTCCTGGGCCGATTCGTACGTGGGCCAGTTGCGCGCGCTGGCCGGTGACCGGACGCTGATGTTCGTCGGGGCCCGCGCCGTGGTCCGCGACAACGCCGGGCGCGTCCTGCTGATCCAACGCTCCGACAACCACCAGTGGGCCCTGCCGGCCGGGGCGATGGAGCTGGGTGAGTCGATAGCCGACTGCGCCGTCCGCGAGGTGCGCGAGGAGACCGGCCTGCGGGCGCTGCGGGTCAGCGCCTTCGCCCTCTACACCGGCCCGGACCGCACCCACACCAACATGTACGGCCACACGTACCAGATCTTCACGACCGCGTTCCGGGTCGAGGAGTGGGACGGCAAACTGGCCCGGGTCACCGACGAGACCGTCGACGCCGGCTTCTTCCACCGGGAGCAGTTCCCGGCCCCGCTCTCCTCCAGCGTCCCCGAGACCCTGGCCGACCTCGACGTCTTCGAGCAGACCAACCGCCTGATCCTCAAGTGACCCGGGCCGGGGCGCGCCGCGGGCACCCTTCGCGCCCTTGGTGACGGCCGCCGGGTCAATCACAGCATCGTCTGGCTCTTCGCCTCCATCTCGGCGGCGGCCTCGTCCTTCGACTCCCGGGACAGCGGCTTGCCGCCCGGCGCCGGGGCCTCGCCGCCGAGGCCGTCCGTGCCGCCCGTGGTGCCGCCCGGCCCCGCCCCGCGCAGCTTCTCGTTCGGCAGCGCGAGGGTGACCAGCACCGCCACGATCGCGATCAGCCCGGTGGTCAGGAAGACCAGGTGCAGCGACTCGACGAACGCCACCTGGACGGCCGCGCGTACGGGGGCGGGCAGGGCCAGGATGGTGGCCGGGTCGTTGACCGAGACGTCCGCCCCGCCGCTCGCCGCCACCGCGGCCTGCTGCTGCGGCGGCAACTGGGCGATCGCCCCCGGCAGCCGGTCGGCCAGCTCGGAGGTGAGCCGCGACGACAGCACCGCGCCGAGGATGGCGACGCCGAACGACCCGCCCAGCGACCGGAAGAACGTCGCCGACGAGGTGCCGGCGCCCAGGTCCCGCATCGAGACGGCGTTCTGCACGGCCAGGATCAGCGACTGCATGCAGAGCCCCAGCCCGACGCCGATCACCACCATGAAGCCGAAGGCCACCCAGAGCGAGGTCTCCACCTCCAGCCGGGTGAACAGCAGCATGCCGACCAGCAGCACCGCCGCACCGGCCACCGGGAACCACTTGTACCGCCCGATCCGGCTCATCGCCCGGCCGGTCAGCACCGAGGTGACGATGATGCCGGCCATCATCGGCAGCATCAGCAGGCCGCTGCGGGTCGGCGAGGCGCCCTTGACGATCTGGAGGTAGAGCGGGATGAAGATGATCGACCCGAACATCACCAGGCCGAGCACGAAGCCGGCGCTGTTGGCCAGCGCGAAGGTGGCGCTGCGGAACAGCCGCAGCGGCAGGATCGGCTCGGCGACCCGGGCCTCCTGGAGCACGAAGGCCACGCCGAGCACCGCGCCCGCGACGAAGAGCCCGATGATCACGCCGGAGCCCCAGGCGTACTCGTTGCCGCCCCAGCTCAGCGCGAGCAGCAGGCAGCTCACCCCGGCCACCAGCAGCGCCGCGCCGAGCCAGTCGATCGCGTGGTCGCGCCGGGTGAACGGGACCAGCCGCATCACCCGGGAGCAGACCACGATCGCCAGGATCGCCAGCGGCACGTTGACGTAGAAGATCCACCGCCAGTCGGTCTCGGCGAAGTAGCCGCCGACCAGCGGCCCGGCGACCGAGGAGAGGCCGAAGACCGCCCCGAACAGCCCCTGGTAGCGACCGCGTTCCCGGGGCGCGACCACGTCCGAGATGATGGTGAACGCCAGCGTCATCAGGCCGCCGGCGCCGAGCCCCTGGATCCCCCGGGTGACGATGAGCTGGGTCATGTCCTGCGACAGGCCGGCCAGCAGCGAGCCGAGCAGGAACGTGCCGATGGAGAAGAGGAACACCGGGCGGCGCCCGTACAGGTCGGCCATCTTGCCGTAGAGCGGCGTCGAGGCGGTGGAGGCGAGCAGGTACGCCGTCACCACCCACGAGTAGTGGTTGATCCCGCCCAGCTCGCCGACGATCGTCGGCAGGGCGGTGCCGACGATCGTCTGGTCGAGCGCGGCCAGCAGCATGCCGGTCATCAGGCCGAACATGAGTAGCCGGATCTGCCGCCTGTTGAGCACCGGGGTTTCCGTGGTCATCCCAGGTCCTTTCCCCGCCCACCCGAAACATGCGTGCCGGCTCGTGGCCGGTCGGGTCGACCGTGAGGCGGGCCGGCGGCGTCGGCCGTCGGCCCGCCGACCGCCGGTCGACGAGGGATCACCGGGACGGGTGCGGCCCCTCGGCGAACTCCTCGACGATCTTCGCGCAGAAGGCCGGCAGGTCGTCGGGCTTTCGGCTGCTGACCAGCCCGTTGTCCGTGACGACCTGCTCGTCGACCCAGGTCGCGCCCGCGTTGGTCAGGTCGGTGCGCAGGCTCGGCCAGGAGGTCATCCGGCGGCCCCGCACCACGTCCGCCTCGATCAGCGTCCACGGGCCGTGGCAGATCACCCCGACCGGCTTGCCGGCGTCGAAGAACCCCCTGACGAAGCGCACCGCGTCCGGGTCGGTCCGCAGGAAGTCGGGGTTCGCCACCCCGCCGGGCAGCACCAGCGCGTCGTAGCCGCCGGCGTCCGCGTCGGCCGTGGTCACGTCCACGTCGTACGCGGTGGACCGGTCCAGGTGGTTGAAGGACCGGATCGAGCCGGGCCTGAGCGAGACCAGCACCGCCGTGGCGCCGGCCTGCTCCACCGCCTCGCGGGGCTGGACGTACTCGACCTCCTCCACGCCGTCGGCGGCCAGGAACGCGACCCGCTTGCCCTGAAGTGTCGTCGCTGCCATGTCGGTGTCTCTCCTCTCCGGGGGTACCGTCCGTCCCTTCCCGGGGCCCGGTGCCCGAAACCCGCGCCCCGGGGGCGCCCAGGTTTGACGGGGGTGCCGCGGGGGACCCGGGGAGGCATGGCAGGAGCAGCAGCGGAACAGCGCCGGCTCGCCACGGTGGTGGAGGGCTGGCTGGGGCGTCCCGTCCTGGTCATCGGCGACGCCATGCTCGACGACTGGCGGTTCGCCGAGTCCGACCGGCTCTGCCGGGAGGCGCCCGCCCCCGTCCTCACCCTGCGCCGCCGGATCTCGGCGGCCGGCGGGGCGGCGAACACCGCGGTGAACGTCGCCGCGCTCGGCGGCCGGGCGGTGCTGGTCGCCCCGGTCGGCGCGGACGTCGCCGGGGACGAGTTGCACGACTGTCTGGACCGGGCCGGCGTCTGGGACCGTACGGTCAACCAGCCCGGCCGCCCGACGCCGGTGAAGCGGCGCATGCTGGCCGGCAACCAGATCCTGCTGCGCGAGGACTCCGGCGACCCCGACGACGCGCTCGACGACGACGGGGTGTCCCGGCTGCTCACCGCGCTGGACTGCGCGACCGAGGAGCTGCGCGCCGCCGCCGGCGGCGAGGCACCCACCCTGGTGGTCTGCGACTACGGCCTGGGCGCGCTGCCCGCGCCGGTGCGCGCCTGGCTGGTCGCCCAGCGGGAGCGGTACGCCACGGTCGCCCTCGACGCCCACGACCTGGCCGACTGGCGGGGCCTCGCCCCGACCGTGGTGACGCCGAGCTTCGCCGAGGCGACCCGGCTGCTCGCCCGGGCCGCCGGCACCCGGCCGGCGCACGGCGTCGAGCTGCACCTGGACCACCCGGACGGCGACCCGGCCGACGGCCCCTCCGAGCTGACCGTGGGCGCGGCGCCGGGCGGCCTCGGGCCGCTCCACGGCACCCGCCACCTCGACGCAAAGGGCCCGACCGGGACCACCACCAGCCTGACCGGGACCGACCCGGCCGGGACCGCCGGCGGCCTGACCGGAACCGACCCGGCCAGCGGCAACGCCAACAGCCTGACCGGGACCGACCCGGCCGGGGACGCCGGCAGCCTGACCGGGACCGACCCGGCCGGGGACGCTGGCAGCCTGACCGGGACCGGCCCGGTCGGCGGCGGAACGGGACCGGCCGGGCCCGGGACGGGCGCCGTCGGCGGCAGTCTCGGGCCGACCGGCGAGCCGACGCCCGGCGAGGGCCGGGTGGCGTTGACCGGGGACGGGCTCACCGTGACCGGCACCGGCGTCACCGTCAACGCCACGGCGGGCGAGGGCGTCGACCGGGCAGTGCTGGCCGAGTCCCGCCTCGCCGAGCTGCGCGCGCACACCGGCGCCGACGTGGTGGCGGTGACCCTGGACACCGACGGGGCGGTGGTCGGCGGGGCCGACGGCGAGCCCCGGCGCAGCCACAGCACCCCGGTGCCCGCCAGCCACGCGGTCGGCGCGGGGGACGCGTACCTGGCGGCGATGACGCTGGCGCTGGCCGCCGACGCGCCGCTGCCGACCGCCGCCCAACTGGCGCAGCTCGCCGCGACCATCACCGTCTCCGACACCGGCACCTGCGTGTGCCGCCGGGAGGACCTGCTCGCGGCCCTGGACGTGCCGGTCGACGGGGCCGGTCACCGGTCGCTGGTCGGAGCCGACGAACTCGCCGCGCTCGTCGCGGAGCACCGCCGGGCGGGCCGCTCGATCGTCTTCACCAACGGCTGCTTCGACGTGCTGCACCGCGGCCACGTGCGCTACCTGGAGCAGGCCCGGGCCCTCGGCGACCTGCTGGTGGTGGCGGTCAACTCCGACGGCAGCGTACGCCGGCTGAAGGGCCCGGACCGGCCGGTGAACCCGGTCGAGGACCGGATCGCGCTGTTGGCCGCGCTGGCCTGCGTCGACCACGTGGTGGTCTTCGAGGAGGACTCCCCGGCGGGTCTCATCGAGACCGTCCGTCCCGACGTGTACGTCAAGGGTGGCGACTACCCGCCGGAGATGGTGCCGGAGGCCCCGCTGGTCCGCCGGCTCGGCGGGCAGGTCCGCACCCTCGGGTACGTGCCGGACCGCTCCACCTCGGCGATCATCGACCGGATCCGGTCGCACAGCCCGGAACCCCAGGGGGGCTCCTCCCTGACGAGCAAGCCGTCGTGAGCCGCCCGCTCGACCTCGGCACGGCCGCGCGGTTCCGCGCCGAACGGCTGCTCGACGTGCTGATCCCGACCCGCAACCGCCCGGCCGAGCTGGCGGTCACGCTTTCCGGGCTGGCCGCCCAGGAGGGCGTGCCCGGCTTCGGGGTGGTGGTCAGCGACCAGTCCGACGGCGACGCCGCGTACCGGCACCCGGCGGCGGCCACCATGGTCCGGACGCTGCGCCACCGGGGTCACCCGGTGCTGCTGACCCGCCGGCTGCCCCGGCGGGGGCTGGCCGAGCACCGGGCCTACCTGCTGGCCGCCTCCGCCGCCCGGTACGTGCTCTGCCTCGACGACGACGTCTGGCTGGAGCCGGGCACCCTGGCCCGGCTGGTCACCGCCATGGAGGAACTGGGCTGCGGCTTCGTCGGCAACGCCGTGCACGGGCTGTCGTACGCCGACGACGTCCGGCCGGAGACGCACCGGCACTACGAGGAGTGGACCGGCCGGCCCACGCCGGAGCGGATCCGTCCGGGCACCCCCGAGTGGGACCGGGCGTCGATCCACCCGGCGGCGAACCTGCTGCACGTCACCCGGAAGCTGGACCTGCCGCCGGGGGCCTGGCGGGCGTACAAGGTGTCCTGGATCGGCGGCTGCGTGCTCTACGACCGGGCCAAGCTCCTCGATTCCGGCGGCTTCGACTTCTGGCGGCGGGTGCAGGAGAAGCACCAGGGCGAGGACGTCGCCGCCCAGCTCGCCGTGCTGGCGCGCCACGGCGGCGCCGGCGTCCTGCCCAGCGGCGCGTACCACCTGGAGTCGCCGACGACGGTCACCGACCGGGACGTGGAGGCGTGGGAGGTCGTTCTCGCCGAGGAGGACGCGGCCCAACCGGCCTGAACCCGCCACCCGCGGCCGTGCTCAGGGCGCGCCGGGCTCGGGGTGCAGCAGCTCGCGGGCCGCCTCCACGACCTCCGCCACCGGCACGTCGGTGACGAACGAGTCCCGGTGCGGGCACTCGCCGTCGCCGGGACGGTGCGGGTAGATGCCGGGGGTGCAGTCCACCCCGCAGACCGGGCAGAGCACCGTCCACGAGGCGATCGGCCGGTGCCGGCCGCGCAGCAGGTTCGCCACGTTGATCAGGTTGCCGACCCAGTAGACGCCGACGGTCGCGGTGCCCACGGCGGCGGCGAGGTGCAGCGGCCCGGTGTCGTTGGAGACCACCAGTTGACAGCCGGCGTAGCAGCCGGCCAGCCCGCCGAGGCTGAGCGTGCCCACCTGCGGCCGGACCGGCACCCCGGCCGCCGCGACCACCCGGTCGACCACCTCCTGCTCGGCGGGGGTGCCGGTGACCAGCACCTCGTACCCGTCGCCGACCAGCTCGCGGGCGACCTCGGCGAAGCGTTCGGCGGGCCAGCGCCGGCGGGTGTCCGTCGCGCCGGGATGCAGCGCGACCCTGGGCCGCCGCGGCGGGCCGAGCACCTCGGCCGCCTCGGCCCGGTCGGCGTCGGTGACGGCCAGCGTCGGCACGACCGTGGTGGCGGACGCGCCCACCAGCGCGGCCACCTCCAGGTAGCGGACCACCTCGTGCTGGTAGTAGACGTACCGGATCCAGCGGTCCAGCGGCGGGGCGTCCTCGGCGCGCAGCCCGGCGGTGACGCGGGCGCCGAGTGCGCCGACGAACGGGTTGGAGTTGGCTCCCCCGCCGTGCACCTGCAGCGCCAGGTCGAAGCGCTCCTGGCGCGCCGTGGCGAGGAAGTCGTCCATCGACGACTCCGGCTCGCCCGGCTCCGGATAGCGGATCCCGGGCGCGGGCGGCACCACCAGGACCCGGTCCACCGGGCCGGGCCGGTCGCGCCAGAGCTTCGCGTGCCACGGCGCACCGAGCAGCACGATCTCCGCTTCCGGGTACGCGGCGCGCAGCGCGTCCAGCGCCGGCAGGACGAAGATGAAGTCGCCGAGCGCGTTGGCGCGCAGCACGGCGATCCGCTCGACGTCGGGCACGCGCCCGGCGACCGGGCCGAGCACGTCCGGGGTGACCACGCGCCCCCGCTACGGCCGGTCGGTCTCGCCGACCGCGATGTCCGGGTGGTGCATCTCCCGGTCGGCGGCCGGGTCCACGACGGTGCGCGTACCCACCGGGGCGCCGGGGCGCCCGACGGTGATGGTGCGGGGCGCGGGGCGGGCGGCGCGCGGCAGCCGGACCCGGAGCAGGCCGTGGTCCATCACCGCGTCGATGGCGTCGGGGTCCACGCGGGCGGGCAGGTCGACCCGGTACTCGAAGCCTCGCGTCTCGAAGCCGCCGGGGATGCCGTGGTCGGCGTTGACCTCGGCCTCGGAGCGGGCCCGGACGCACAGCTCGCGGTCGTCCAGCTCAACCGCCACCTCCTCCGGCGCCACGCCGGGCAGCCGCACCACGACCTCCCAGCCGTCGGCGGTCCCGGCCAGCTCGACGTCCGGCGGCCCGGCCCGCCCGCCGACCAGCCGGCGCAGCTCACTCCGCAGGGACTGCAACTCGCCCATCGGGTCCCAGCCCTGCTGCCGGCCGCGCCAGCCCCGGCCGGACCCGCCACTCTGCTCGCTCATGCCGGCCCTCCGCTCTGCTCGCTCACGTCGGCCCTCCGCTACGCTCCGTGCCGCCATGAGGCGCCACCGCACTGAGCCACTGTTCGCTCGCTCATCGCGCCTCTCCGATCCGCTGGGTGGCCGCCGAGGGCCGCAGTGAGCTGGGCGCGTCCAGACCGGCGTCCCGGTCCACACCGACGCCGAGCCGGTCGACCAGTTCCCCGCCAAGCCAGGCGCTGATGCCGAGGATGGCCAGCGCGACCACCTCGATGGCGATCAGCGCGCCGCCGGCGGCCCGGGAGTCGGCGTTCAGCCGCACCACCCAGACCGCCGCGAACAGCAGGATCACGGCGAGGTTGGCGGCGGCGTGGGTCAGCGCCACCCGCTTGGCGCGGGTCCCCGAGGGGATGGCCAGGAGGTCGAACGTCCCGGCCGCCGCGGCCAGCAGGCCGCCGACCAGGCCGACGGTGATGTTCCAGTACGCGACCTCGCCGAGGAAGTCCGGCCCGCCGACGGTGTCCACCACGTCGAACAGGACCGCGGTGACCAGCAGGGCCACCGGAAACATCACCAGCATCGGGTGGACGGGGTGGCCCAGCACCTTGAGTCGGCTCTCCATCCGGGCCTCCACTGCTCGGTCTCTCCGGGCGCGTCGGGTGAGGCGGTACCCCTGCCGGCGGCGGACAAACCTCGCGCTGGCCGCTCCCCTAGGCTGGCGGGCGGCGGCCACGCCGCCACCGGAATCAACCCATGGGGAGGGCCACGTGACGGTGGAGATCACATCGCACGAGGAGCTGCGCGAGTTGTTGGGGGCGCCAGTGCCGCGGGCGCTGGCCAAGGAGCGGCCCGTCCTGCACGCCCGGGACCGGCAGTGGCTCGCCGCGTCACCCTTCTGCCTGGTGGCGACGGCCGGCGCGGACGGCAGTTGCGACGTCTCGCCGAAGGGCGACCCGCCCGGCTTCGCGCTGGTGCTGGACGACCGGACCATCGCGATCCCGGAGCGGCCGGGCAACCGGCGCGCGGACGGCTACCGCAACATCCTCGACAACCCGCACGTCGGGCTGATCTTCCTGGTTCCCGGGCGCACCGACACGCTGCGGATCAACGGCCGGGCGCGGCTGGTCCGGGACGCGCCGTGGTTCGACGACATGGTGGTGAAGGGTCACCGCCCGGTCCTCGCCGTGGTGGTGGAGATCGAGCAGATCTTCTACCACTGCGCCAAGGCGTTCCTGCGCTCGCAGCTCTGGCAGCCGGAGACCTGGCAGCCGGACGTGCTGCCGTCCCGGGCCCGGCTCGTCAAGGAGCTGGAGGCGCCCGAGGTCAGCCTGGCCGACCTGGAGCGTCACTACGGCCCGGGCTACGCCGCCACGATCTATTCCTGAGGCCGCCCCGGCCCGATCCGACCGGCTCGCCTCCCCTGTTGCTAAAGACATCTTTATAAAGATAGCTTTAGGGTATGTCGCTGCCCGAGGTGAAGCTCTCCGACCCCAAGGCCCTGCGCGGCTACGCGCACCCGCTGCGGATGGCCCTGATCGGCCTGCTCCGCCAGCACGGCCCGATGACCGCCACCCAGGCCGCCGAGCGGCTCGGCGAGAGCGTGCCGAACTGCTCGTTCCACCTGCGACAGCTCGCCAAGTACGGGCTGGCCGAGCGGGCCCCCGGCGCCGACGCCCGGGAACGGCCCTGGCGGGCCACGGCGCTCACCACCTCCTGGGACGACGCCTCCGACGACCCGCAGACGCGGGCCGCCACCGACGAACTGAGCGCCGCCCAGCTCGCCCTCTACACCCGCCGCGCCGAGGAGTTCCTCGCCCGCCGGGCCGGCGAGCCGTCGGCCTGGCGCGCGGTCACCGGATTCAGCGACCGGCCGCTGCACGTCACCGCCGACGAGCTGGCCCGGCTGACCGAGCGGGTCGAGGCCCTGCTCGCCGAGTACGACGACCGGATCACCGACCCGGCGAAGCGGCCGGCCGGCAGCCGGAAGGTCAGCCTCATCCAGCTCGCCGTCCTCACCGAGCCCCCCGCCGCCCCGACCCGCCCGGCCACCTCCGACGAACCGGGCGGCTCCGACGACCCCGCCACCTCCGACGACCTGGGCGGCTCCGACGACCCGGGCGGCTCCCGATGAGCGGCGAGACGACCGCCCCGGCCACGGCTGCCACCCCGGGCGCCGCCACCCCCGACACCGCCACCTCCGCCCCGCCCGCCGGCCCGGCACGTGGCAGCCCCCTGCTCCGGCTGCTGCGCGAGCGGACGTTCCGCCGCTACTGGTCGGCGCAGACCGTGTCGTACTTCGGCGACGAGATCTCCACCCTGGCCCTGCCGCTGCTGGCAGTGCTGGTTTTCGACGCGGCGCCGGCCGAGATGGGTTACCTGACCGCCGCCGCGCTCGCCCCGAACCTGATCTTCCCGCTGCTCGCCGGAGCATGGGTGGACCGGTACCCGCACAAGCGCCGCGTCATGATCCTCACCGACCTGGGCCGGGCGCTGCTGCTCGCCGCGGTGCCGGTCGCCTACCTGCTCGACGTGCTCACCCTGCCCCAGCTCTACGTGGCGGCCTTCGCGGTCGGCACGCTCGCCGTGTTCTTCGAGGTCGCCCGGGGCCCGCTCTTCGTGTCCATCGTCGACCGGCGCGACTACGTCGACGCGAACACGCTGGTCAACGGCAGCCGGGCGATGTCGCTGGTCGCCGGGCCGAGCATCGGCGGTGTCCTGGTGCAGGCGCTCACCGCGCCGATCGCCCTGGTCGCCGACGCCCTGTCGTACGTCGTGTCCGCGTACTTCCTGGGGCGGATCCGGCCGACGGAGCCGGCGCCCGCCCGCGGCGGCGGCCTGGCGATCGGTGCCGGGCTGGGGTTCCTCGCGCGGACGCCGATGATGCGCGCGATCCTGCTCGGCACCACCACCGTCAACCTGTTCAACTTCATGTTCATCGCGCTGTTCGTGCTCTACGCGACGCAGGAGCTGCACCTCGCACCCGGCCTGCTGGGCGCGGTGCTCGGCGCCGGCGCGGTCGGCGGCCTCATCGGCGCGGCGGTCACCGGCCGGCTGGTCCGCCGCTTCGGCGTCGGCCCGGCGCTGGTGGCCTCCTTCGTCCTCTTTCCCGCTCCCCTGCTGCTCGTCCCGCTTGCCGGCGGGCCGACCCCGCTGGCGCTGGGGATGCTCTTCGCCGCGGAGTTCCTCTCCGCCGTCGGGGTGATGATGCTCGACATCGTGGGCGGCTCGGTGCAGACCGCGCTGACCCCGGAGGCGCTGCTGGCCCGGGTGACCGGCGCCCGACGCACCGTCAACTACGGCATCCGCCCGATCGGCGCGCTGCTCGGCGGCGCGCTCGGCAGCACCCTCGGCGTACGGCCGGCACTGTGGATCGCGACGGCCGGCGCCCTCGCCGGAGTGCTCTGGGTGCTCTTCTCGCCGGTCCGCCACCTCCGTGACCTGCCGGATCGGGCCGACTGACCGGACCGGACGTTTGAGGTGGCCGGCGAGGGTACTGATACGGGGACGGCCCGGCGCGTCATTCGGCGCCACCACACCCCCTGGAGACGGGTCGAAGGAAGGACGGACCTCCCATGCCCACGCGAAGCAGCTCGGGGTCGACCGCGACCAAGAACCCCCCGGGCAACCAGACGCCGAACACCCCGGACATCAACGAGAGCGAGATCGCGCGGATGAAGGTCGACGACCTCCGCAGCCGGCTGCGCCGGCGCGGCGTCACCGACACCGCCGACATGAAGAAGGACGACCTGGTCAAGACCCTGATCCAAAGCATGAAGAACGGCTCGGGCTCCTCCGGGTCCGGCTCCTCGCGCTCCTCCGGATCGGGCTCCTCGCCCGGCGGGGTCCGGACCGGCGCGCAGACCTCCACGTCGGTCAGGTACTCGCAGGTCATCGACTCCGTGGACGACGAGCCGGAGCGGCCGGGCCGCAGCCTGGTCACCACCGACCACGACGTCATCCGGCAGTGGGCCGAGGCACGCAAGGGCGTGCCGTGCACCGTCGACGGCACCGACCACGACGGCCACGCGGGCGTGCTGCGCTTCGACTTCCCCGCCAACGGCCGCGAGGACCGGCTGCGCGAGATCAGCTGGGAGAAGTGGTTCGAGGCCTTCGACAAGCGCCGGTTGAACTTCATCTACCAGGAGGAACGCGCCGACGGGCGGCAGAGCAACTTCTTCCGCCTGGAGAGCCCGGACCGCGAGGACGGCTGAGCCCTTCGCACCGTCCGGCAGGCCCGGGCCGGCAGCCCGCCGGCCCGGGCCTCCGCGTGTCCGCGGCACATCCTCGCCCGGCTCGCCGACGACGGGCCCGCTGTCCGATGTGGTGTTCCGACAGGTCCGGCGATTGAGCGCCATCACCGGGGGTAGGAGTTCAGACGGACGAGGGACGGCTCTCCCCTCCGACGGAAGCAGTTCGACCAACGAGGAGGATCAACCGTGACCACGAAGGTCGAGAAGTCCATCGAAGTGCAGGTTCCGGTCAGCACCGCGTACAACCAGTGGACGCAGTTCGAGGAGTTCCCCCAGTTCATGGGGGGTGTCCGCGAGGTGCGCCAGCTCGACGACCGGCGGATGCACTGGGTCGCCGAGATCGCGGGCGTCAAGCGTGAGTGGGACGCGACGGTCCTGGAGCAGGTGCCCGACCAGAAGGTGGCGTGGGCCGCCACCGAGGGCGCGACCAACGCGGGGGCGGTCTACTTCCAGCCTGTCGGCCCCGACCGCACCATGGTGCGGCTGCACCTGGAGTACGAGCCCGAGGGCATGATCGAGAAGGCCGGCGACAAGCTGAACATCGTCGAGCGGCAGGCCGAGTCCGACCTGCGGAAGTTCAAGTCGTACATCGAGGAGCGCGGCGTGGAGACCGGGGCCTGGCGCGGCACGGTCGACGGCGGCCTCGGGGTCGGCACGCCGGGCGTCGAGCACGCCGCCGGCACGCGCGGCGACAGCGGCAAGGCCGGGGTGTCCGGCAGGGCCGTGGCCGCGGGCGCCGCGGTGGCCGGGGCGGCGGCGGCCGGAGCCGCCGCGGCCGCGAAGCGTCGCTCCGACACCGACCAGGACGGCCGCCCGACGGAGACGGAGTACGTGGTGACCGACGTCGAGGTGGTGCCGGAGACCGGGACCACCGGCTACCCGCACCGCACGCTCTGACCCTTACCCGTACGCCACGAGCGCCAGCGAACGGCCCAGGTCCCCGCGACCTGGGCCGTCGCTCGTGCCCATCCCGACCCCCGCGCCCGGCCACCCGCCGCCCTGCTGCGTCGGGCCGCCGCGGTTGCGGCCGCGTGGCACGGCCTGTCCCTTCCGCGGGACGCGTCAGGCCGCCTCCGCGGACACCATCCACAGGTGGCCGTCCGGGTCGGTGAAAGCGCCCGTGTATCCCCACGGCTGCCGGCCCGGCTCGACGACCACCTCGGCGCCGGCGGACCGGGCCCGCTCGACGAGCTGGGCCACCTCGGCCGGCGTCGCCGCCGGGAGGCTGAGGACGCACTCGCTCTGCCCGCGCCGGGCGACCTCGTGGCTGCCGATGACCCAGCCGAACCCGCCGGTCGGCACCAGCATGATCCGGAGACCGTCGTTGAGCGCGAACTGCAACGGCTCGGGGATGCCGTCCTCCGCCGGCTCCCCGACGGCGTCCAGGCCGAGCCCTTCGGCATAGAAGCGGTACGAGGTCGGACGGTCGGCGATGGGCAGGCTGACGACGACGGGTGCGTACTGCATGAGGCTGCCTCCAGAGGCTGACGGACGACGGGTGTCGTCAGTGTTACGCCGCCGGGCGCGGAAACTCATCGCTCCGGTCGATCTGGTGCTCCGTGCCCTCGGTCACTCGCGCCAGCCCGCCGCGTTCGTGCAGGACTCCCGCGAGATGCCGGAGCCGGTGTCCGGCCACCCGTCGAACCGCTCGTTGTGCAGGTGGGCGAAGAAGTAGCACATGCTCTCGCACGTGGCGTCCGGCACGGCCACGGCAGGGTTGGCATGCACCGCCTCGTAGAACTCGCGCCCGAGCGCGACGATGTGACCCCGGGCGTAGAGGAAGCCGTCGTCGGAGCCGTCGGTCACCTCGTGGACGTCCGCCCGGTCGATGTCGTGCAGCTTTCGCTCGACCACCCGGTCCAGGTCGGTCAGCTCCTGGCTGGACAGGCCCTCCGCGAGCTGGCGGAGGTTGTCGAGGAACGGACCGAGCCACGCGTCGATGGCGTAGAGGTCGTCGTCATCGTCGTCGGCCTCCGGATTTCGGGTCAGCAGCGCCCGGCGGAGCGCGGCGGGCTCGGCACCCAGCCGCTCCCAGGCGGACTCGACGAGGGCCCAGAACCGGGCCTCGTCCTCGGCGCTCGGCAGCTTGGCGACACCATTCGCAAGGTCGGTCACGGCGGGAGCGTAGCGACCGCGACCGACAGTCTCGCCCCGCCGAGACGACGCGGGGGCCGGCCTGCCGCCCCTGGTTGCCCGTGCGCGAACACTTCGGCGGGCACCGAAGCGTGCGGCCCGTACCGTCGGCGACCATGACGACGACGAGCAGCCCGCCCGCGGCCACCGAGCATCTGACGATCACCCCGAAGATCCTGTACTTCGGGACCCCGGTGGTGCTGCTGAGCACCGAGAACGACGACGCCAGCGCGAACCTCGCACCCATCTCCTCGGCGTGGGCTCTCGGCCACGTCGTGGTACTCGGGCTCGGTCGCGACGGCCAGAGCGCCCACAACCTCGCCTCGCGCCCCGACATGGTGATCAACTTCCCGGCGGCTCACCAGTGGGAAGCCGTCGAACGCCTCGCCCCGCTGACCGGCCGGCACCCGGTACCGCCCCGGAAGCGTGGCCACTTCCGCCATGAACCGGCGAAGTTCGAGGCCGCCGGGCTGCGCCCACAGCCATCGCGACACGTCCGACCGCCCCGGGTGGCCGACTGCCCGCTGCAACTGGAGTCCCGCGCCGCGCACGTCCGCGCCGACGCCGGCGGTGACTTCCTGATCGTCGAGGCCCACGTCCTGGCCGTGCACGCCGACGCCCGCATCGTCGTGCCGGGAACCGACCACGTCGACCCCAAGTCCTGGAACCCGCTGATCTACAACTTCCGCCACTACTTCGGCCTCGGCGACCAGCTCGGGCACAGCTTCCGCTCCGAGACGCCCACGGTGTGACCGCCGACGGCGCCGAAGGCCCTCCTGCCCCCGCTGTGCCCGGGGCCGCCTCGCCATTCGGGCGGAACCGGCCCTAGGTGACGGCCGCCGCCACTAGCGTCGGGGCCATGCCCGCCCGTCCGTCCCGCTGGTCGATGCCGCCCCGGGTACTGGAGGCACCGTCGTACCTGCAGGCGTTCGTGCTCTCCGGGGTGGTGACGGTGCTGGTCACCCGGGCCTTTCTCCAGGCGGCCGGCTACCCCCAGCTCGGCGGCGGCGGGCTCCACATCGCGCACGTGCTCTGGGGTGGGCTGCTGATGACCGCCGGCCTGGGTGTCGCGCTGGTCTTCCTCGGCAGCGCGGCGCGCATCCTGGGTGCGATCCTCGGCGGGACGGGGTTCGGGCTCTTCATCGACGAGGTGGGCAAGTTCGTCACGGCCGGGACCGACTACTTCTACGCCCCGGCCGCCGGCATCATCTACGGCGCCTTCGCCCTGCTGGTCGTGATCACCCAGGCGATCCGAGGCCGGACCCGGCTCTCCGGCCCGGAGCGGACGGCGAACGCGCTCTACACGGTGGTAGGCGGGCTGCGCACGGGGCTCACCGATCGACGTCGCGCGGCGGTGATGCGGCAGGTCCACGGCTGCGGCCCGGACGTCGAGGAGGCGGTGGCGCATCTGCTGGACGCCGTGCCCCGGCGTGAGCCGCCCGGCCCCCGGTTCTGGCAGCCCTGGTTCAACCGCGCCCGCCGGGCCGTGATCTGGGTGACCACCCACCGGTGGGTGGTGTCGCTGGTGGTGCTCTACCTGGTGGGCGAGGCGTTCGTCGTCGTACTCACGGTCGTGCAGGACGCGGTCACCGGCCAGTTGCCCGACCAACGGGAGTGGCGGGCGGTGGTCGGGGTCTCGGTCTCCGCGCTGATCACCGCGGTGCTCGGCATCCGCGGGGCGTTGCTACTTCCGCGCGACAAGGTACGAGCCTTCCGACTGTTCAAACTCGCGCTCCTCGTGGATCTGCTGTTCGGGCAGATCTTCAGCTTCACCGTCGATCAGTTCGGGGCGCTCTCCGCGCTCAGCGTGGACCTCTTCCTGCTCGCGGTGGTGACCGCCGAGTACCGCCGGCTGTGCCGGCAGGCACCGACGGCGCGCGAGTGAGCTGAGGACTCGGCCCGTCAGCGGGGACGTAACCGACCTCGGGAAACGAAGAAGCCCAGGCCGTTGACCTGGGCTCTCGTGGCCTCCGCTGACCCCTGTTGTCCCCGTCCAACGGCACGCCGGGGTCATCGCCGCGGCCGACGGCCGGAAGCGATCGCCGACCCTCGCCTCGCAAGGATCAAGACGGCTGTCCGCCGGTGTCCGGTCACGGAGCCTCGGCAAAACCCGTTGGCAGACACGGCGACCACTGCTAACTTTCCGGAGGCCGTGCCAGAGACCGAGGAGGTGGTACCCGTGAACGTATCGACATGGGTGCTCCCCTCTGGGGTCACGGTCGGACGATAGGTCGTCCGGGAGCGCCGTTCAGGAGCACTCCCGAAAGGCACGACCTTGCGATTCACCTCCGAACAGCGGCTCGACGACGGTGTCCTCGAGCGCGAATTCACCCTCGGCGAGATCCCTGGCATCCTGTGGACGCCCGCATCCGCATCCGCATCCGCCCCGGCGCCGCTGATCCTGGTCGGCCACCCCGGCGGACTGCACATGATGTACCCCCGACTGGTGGCCCGGGCCCGGCACTCCGCGACGGAGGGCTTCGCCGCGGCCACCATCGAGCTCCCCGGGGGCGGTGACCGGCCCCGTTTCGCCGCCGCCGAGGAGGCCCGCGCCGACCTGCACCGGGCGCTGGAGGCCGGCGAGCCGGTCGACGACGAGATCGTCGACCGGCTCGTCCTCCCACTGGTCGAAAAGGCGGTCCCGGAATGGCGGGCCGCCCTGGACGCCCTCCTTTCGCTGCCCGAGATCGGCGGCCCGGTCGGGTACGCGGGAGGGGTGATCGCCATCGGCCTCCGGCTGGCGGCGGTCGAGCCGCGCATCTCGGCCGCCCTTCTGTTCGCCGGGAGTTTCGTGCCCCGCACCATGTTCGAGGAGGCCCGGCAGGTCACCATTCCGCTGCAGGTCCTGCTGCAGTGGGACGACGAGGGAAACGACCGGCAGCTGGCCCTGGACCTGTTCGACGCCTTCGGCTCCAAGGAGAAGACGCTGCACGCCAATATGGGTGGGCACACCGGCGTCCCGCAGTTCGAGGGGGACGACGGGAACCGGTTCTTCGCCCGGCACCTGAAGTGAGGCCAGGCCGTCAGGCAGGCAGCAGCAGCAGCCGCCGATAGGAGCTGTCGGCCAGGATGCCGCTCATCGAGGACAGGCTCCTCGATGGCGGTGGCCAGCAGATGCACAACCGCCCCGACCGCGGGATGCGGACTATTTGCGGACTGGCACCGTCGGCGGCAGCGTGGTGGACCTCGGGAAACGGCGAAGCCCAGGTCGTTGACCTGGGCTTCTTCACCGAGCCGCCTGACGGAATCGAACCGTCGACCTACGCATTACGAGTGCGTCGCTCTAGCCGACTGAGCTAAGGCGGCAACGATCGTCAAGTGTACGGCACGATCCGCCGCCCGGCCGAGCGGGTTCCCCCACCCCACTCGCCGACCCGGACATCTGGGGCCGATCCGTCGTTCGCCGGACAGCGATGGCGGCCGGTCCGGACTACGCTGCGGCGCGTGACCGACGATCGCGCCCCCGACGGCGACCCGCGGGACGATGCGGCGGCGAGCCCGCACGCGAGCGAGGCGGCCGGCGGGCGGGCGGCGCGCCGACCGCGCAGCACCGATCCGCGCGAGCTGGGCTTCACCCCGCGCAAGCCCGTGCCGTGGCTCGCGCCCTTCCTGCTGATCAGCACCGGCATCCGTACGCTGCTGGCGATGCTCTTCGGGGCGTACCTGGACAAGCGGGAGCTGCAGAACGCGTTCGGGGACGGGATCTTCCGCCAGGTCGGGCCGGACGGTGGGCTCTGGCTGGACTACGTGGCCGACCTGGGCGACGGCTTCAACGCCACCTACTCGGTGGCCTACCTGCTCGCCCAGCGCGAGCTGGAGGTGGACGGGCACCGGCTGCCCCGGGCGCAGACCCTGGTGATGGGCGGCGACCAGGTCTACCCGTCGGCGGCGTACGAGGCGTACGAGGACCGGTGCAAGGGGCCCTACCAGGCCGCTCTGCCCGTCACCCCGCCCGAGCGGCCGACGCTCTTCGCGGTCCCCGGCAACCACGACTGGTACGACGGCCTGACCGCCTTCCTGCGGCTGTTCGTCCGGTCCCGGGACCGGCACTTCGGCGGCTGGGACACCGGCCAGTCCCGCTCGTACTTCGCCGTCGAGTTGCCCGCCGGCTGGTGGCTGCTCGGCCTCGACGACCAGTCCGGCTCGTACCTGGACGACCCGCAGCTCACCTACTTCGACAAGGTCGCCGAGCGGCTGGGCCCGCAGAGCCGGGTGATCCTGACCGTGCCGGCGCCGACGTGGGTCAAGGCCGTCGACCACCCCACGGCGTACGACTCGATCGACTACTTCATCCGCACGATCGTCGCGCCCACCGGGGCGCAGGTGCGGCTGTTGATCTCCGGTGACCTGCACCACTACGCCCGGTACGCCGGCCCGGACCGGCAGTTGATCACCTGCGGCGGCGGGGGCGCGTACCTCTACCCGACGCACAAGCTCCCGGAGCGGATCGAGGTGCCCCCGCGCGACACCCTCGCCCGGCGGGCCAGCGCCTCCCGCCCGTACGACCTGGCCGGCCGCTATCCGGACGCCGCCCGCTCCCGGCGGTACGGCTGGGGGATCTTCCCCCGGCTGCCGCTGCGCAACCCGGGCTTCACCACCCTGCTCGGCACCCTGCACACGCTGCTGATGCTGGCGATGGCCGGCGTCGTGAGCAACCGGACCGGCACCGAGCAGCGGCTGTTCAGCGTGCCGCTGGTGGTGATGCTGGTCGTCACGGTGCTCGGCGCGGCGTTCTTCGCCAAGCCGCCCAGCTCGGGCGGGAAGCGGCACGCGCGGCACTGGATCCTCGGCGTCGGTCACGGCCTGGCCCACGTCGGGCTGGCCGCCGCCGGCACCTGGGCCTGGCTGGCCCTGCCTCTCTACGACTGGCCGTGGCCGCTGCCGGCCGTCGCCGCGGCGGTGGTCTACGGCCCGGTGATCGGGCTGGTGGCCAGCCAACTGGTGGCCGCCTACCTGCTGGTGGCGGGCGCGTTCGGGGTGAACGTCAACGAGCTCTTCGCCGGCCAGGGCATCGAGGACGCGAAGGCGTTCCTGCGGCTGCGCATCGACCCCGACGGCACGCTGACGATCTACCCGATCGCGATCGACCGCGTCGCCCGCGACTGGCAGGTCAACCCCGACCAGTCCCCCGAGTCCTCCTGGCTGGCGCCGAAGCACCCCCTCCGCCCCCGCCTGGCCGAGCCCCCCACCACCCTCACCTGACCGCAGAGTCAGGGGTTGTAGTGCTGGTCGTGGGCCTGGCGGGGGCCGCAGACCGAGGCGCGGGAGCAGGAGCAGCGGGAGCCGTCGGCGTCGAGGCGGACCGTGACCGAGTCGCGCGGGACGCTGTGGCCGACCACCCGGCCGTCGCCCTCGGGCGTCGACACCCGGCTGCCGATCGCCGGGGCGGATTCCTGGAACCGCTGGTAGAGAGGATGCTCGTACTTGAGGCAGCACATCAGCCGGCCGCACGCGCCGGAGATGCGCAGCGGGTTGAGCGGCAGGTCCTGGTCCTTGGCCATCCGGATGGTGACCGGCTCGAAGTCGGTGAGGAAGGTGGCGCAGCAGAGGTCCCGCCCGCAGGAGCCGATGCCGCCCTGCACCCGGGCCGAGTCCCGGGCGGAGAGCTGGCGCAGCTCGACCCGGCAGTGCAGGGTGGCCCCCAGGTCGCGGACCAGCGAGCGGAAGTCCACCCGGTGCGGGGCGGTGAAGTAGATCGTGCTCCGCTCGCCGTTCCCCTCGCCGGCGCCGAGCACGTGGTCGACCGCCACCACCTTCATCGGCAGGCCGTGCTCCCGGATCAGCCGCTTCGCCGCGACCTTCGCCTCGGCCTTGCGCCGGCGCAGCGCCTCGTCGCGGCGCAGGTCCTCGTCCTGCGCCAGCCCGGCCAGCCGGGGGAAGCCCGCCGTGTCCTCGGAGACCCACTGCGCGGCCCAGACGCACTCGGCCACCTCGGGCCCGTCGTCGGTCGGCACCAGCACCTTGTCGCCGACCTGCGGGCGCAGCTCGCCCGGGTCCAGGTAGTAGAGGCGCCCGTACCGCTGGAAGCTGACCGCGCAGAGCATGCCCATGCCTCTCACCCTACGACGACCGAGCGGCTACGGCCGGGCCGGCCGTCGCCACCCGACTACGCCGTGCAGCCATCCACAGTGGTCGAATCGACCGACCCGACCCACCTCGTCGTGCCGTCCCCCCTCGCCCGGACGGCTGATTCCGCTGTCTCGTACGGGACAAACGAGCACCGGAGGCGTTGAGTGGAGGCAGACCTGCGGGGGGTGCAGGGGGAAAGGCCACGGCGTCGCCGCCGGAGCCCGGCCGGACCGGGCCCGAGCGCGACGCCGTGCGCCGTGCCGGGGGTCCGTCACGGAGACGGCTGTCGCGGCGCCCACCACCGCGCAGCGCTGCCGGGCCGCAGCCGTGCAGACCGTCCACACCGGGCGCGCCCGGTCGGGCCGGCCGCGGACTACCAGCCGATCCGGGTGGGGGCGTCGTAGCGGGGACGGTCGGCCACCGGCTCCCGCCAGCGGGACTCGGCCAGGCTCGTCCCCCACTGGCGCAGCAGCGTCTCCGCCCCGTCGTACGCGACGCAGAGCACCGCGAGGACCCGCGCGGCGATCTCGGCGGCCTCGGTCCCGCCCGGCCCGGCCGGCCCCTGGCGCCCTCCGCCGCCCGACATCGAGGTCGCCGCGACCACGGCCACCGCCTCGGCGGAACGCATCACGTCGGCCAGCGCCCGGGCGAGCGCCAGGCGGCTGCCCTCCACCCAGTCGGCGAGCGCGTCGGCGTAACCGGCGGTCGACTCGAGCCGCCCGACCAGGCTCTCCGGCCCCTCGTCCAGATGGCGCAGCAGGGCTCCCCTGGCCTGCCCGTACGCCGACGCGGCCGGACCGGACCAGAGCACCGGATCGGCCAGCGCGGCGCAGGCGTCGTCGTAGCCCCGGACCAGCCGGCGCACCGTGTGGCCGGCGCCGGCCAGCGGCACCGGACGCAGGTCGAGGAAGTTCCGGACCGCCTCGCCGGGGAGCACCTGCATCCGGCGCAGCAGCGGCCAGACGCGGTGGCCCTCGGGCGCCCCGGCCGCGAGCAGCGTGTCGACCCGGCCCAGCAGGTCGAGCCCGGGCTCGGCGAGCCGGTCCAGCGTGTCCATCACGCCTCCCCCGTCAGCCGGTGGAGGGCGGCGCGGTCGGCGTCGGCGTAGTGGTCGGCGGCGGCCCGCACCGCCGCCGCGGCGACCGCCAGCCGCTGCGCCGCGACGTGCGCCTCCCGGGCCCGGTCGCCGGTGGCCGCGATCCACTGCCGGTGCAGGGCCCGCCCGATCTCGCCGGGCCGGCCGGGGGCGTCAGCGCCGAACGCGGCCTGCGGCGGGTCACCGGCGGTGACCGTGCGGGACACGGCCGTCATGGTCTCGCTCGCCTGGTCGAGCCGGGCGGCGAGGGCGTGCAGGGTGTCCATCTCAGGCTCCCGCCAGCGGACGGTAGGCGGCGAAGGTCTCGTTGTGCAGCTTCTCCCGGGCCCACTGGGCGGCGTCGGCCGCCGCGGTGACCGCGGCCTGCACGGAGCCGGCGACGTCTCGGGGGTTGCGGGTGTGCAGCGGGCCGAGGAACCGGACGTCGGTGATCCGCCCGCCGGCGGTGACCACCACCTCGACCAGCCCGTCGGGCGACCGGACGGTGACCTCGACGGTCGCCACCGCCCGGTCGAACTCGGCCTGGAGGGACTCGATCCGGCGGTAACGCCGCACCGCCTCCTCGATCCAGGCCTCGTCGATCTCCCCCCGCGACATCGGCGGACTCCTCCCGAACAGGCCATCACTGAGCGTGCCGCCACCGTCACGGCACATCGGACCGTACCGCACAGCAATTGCGGCTGTCGATGCCTGTGGACAACCGAAGCGGTCGCGGGATCCGGCCCGTGCGGGACGGGCGGTCAGCCCTTCCAGAGCGCGAGCATCATCGCCTCGACGGCGATCCGGGGCTTGACGTTCGCCTCGATCGCCGCCCGGCACTCCAGCACCGCCTCCAGGCGGCGCAGCGACCCCTCGGCGTCCCACTTCTGCGCGCCCGCCCCGGCCAACGCGGCGGTGTCGGTGTGCACCGGCGCCACGGGGGCGCGCAACGCCATGGTGAGCGCGTCCCGGTAGAAGCCGGCCAGGTCGACCAGGGCCCGGTCCAGCGCGTCCCGCTGCGCCCGGGTGGCCCGCGACTTCTGCCGCTTCTCCAGGTCCTTGAGCTGGCCGGCGGCACCCCGGATCGCGCCCGCCGCGCCCCGCCCGGTGCCGCCGGCGCCGAGCGCCGTCTCCAGCGCCGCCCGCTCGGTCGCGTCGGTCTCCGCCACCGACGCCGCCGCCTCCGCCTCGGCCGCCTCGATGAGCGCCGACGCCGCGTCGAACGCGGCCCCCACGCCGGTCAGCCGGCGCGGCACCGCGAGCACCGCCTCCCGGCGCGTGCGCGCCTCCGGGTCGCGGGCCAGGCGGCGGGCCCGGCCCACGTGCCCCTGCGCGGCCGCCGCCGCCCACCGCGCCACGTCGGGCGCCACGCCGTCCCGGCGGACCAGCACCTCGGCCACCGCCTCGGCCGAAGGCTGCCGCAGCGGTACGACCCGACAGCGCGACCGGATCGTCACCGAGACGTCGTCCGGGTGGGTGGACGGGGCACAGAGCAGGAAGACCGTACGCGGCGGCGGCTCCTCGACGGCCTTGAGCAGCGCGTTGCCGGCGGCCTCGGTGAGCCGGTCCGCGTCCTCGATGACCACCACCTGCCACCGCCCGCCGGACGGGGTGCTGGCGGCGCGCATCACCAGCGCCCGCATCTCGTTGACGCCGATGGAGAGCCCCTCCGGCACCACGAGCCGGACGTCGGCGTGGGTGCCGGTCATGGTGGTGTGGCAGCCGGGGCACTGGCCGCAGCCGGTGCCGTACGCGCACTGCAGGGCGGCGGCGAAGGCCCGGGCCGCCACCGACCGGCCCGACCCGGGCGGCCCGGTGAAGATCCAGGCGTGCGTCATCCCCGCCCCGGAATCGACGGCGGCACCCGCCCCCGCGCCCTCGGCACCCGCGTGCTCGGCGCCCGCGTGCTCGGCCTCCTCGGCGAACGCGTCGAACTCGTCCCCGGCGGCGTCGGTCGTGGGCGGGACGGCGGCGGCGCGCAGCACGGCGGCCGCCGAGGCGGCGGCGCGGCGCAGCGTGTCGACCGCCTCGTCCTGCCCGACCAGGTCGGCGAAGACGTCCGACATCAGGTCCGATGCTCCATCGTCACCAGCTCCGATTCGGATAACTCCGGCTGCACCGAGGTGTCCGGCCCCTGCGCGGGGCGCGGGTGCACGATGCCGCCGGGGGCACCCAGCATCTCCTCGACCCGTCGGGCCACCTGCTCGGTGATCTCCTCGACCGGGCGGGACGCGTCGAGCACCAGGTAGCGCTTCGGGTCGGCGGCGGCGAGGTCGAGGAAGGCGTACCGGACCCGCTCGTGGAAGGCGACCGACTCGGCCTCCACGTGGTCGGCCGCCTCGGCGCGGGACGCCACCCGGGACAGGCCGGTGCGCGGGTCGACGTCGAGCAGCACCACCAGGTCGGGCTTGAGCCCTCCGGTGGCCCAGGAGGACAGCCAGGAGACCTCGTCGACGGGGAGCGTCCGCCCCGCCCCCTGGTACGCCAGGGACGAGTCGACGTACCGGTCGCTGATCACCACCGCGCCCCGGACGAGCGCCGGCCGGACGACGGTGGCCACGTGGTGTGCCCGGTCGGCGGCGTAGAGCAGCGCCTCGGCGCGCGGCGACGGCACGTCGGACCCGGGCGCGCCGAGCAGCAGGGACCGGATCCGCTCGCCGACGGCGGTGGCGCCCGGCTCACGGGTGACCACGACGTCGCGCCCCTGCCCGCCCAGCCGCTCGGCGAGCGCGGCGAGCTGGGTGGACTTGCCGGCGCCCTCGCCGCCCTCGAAGACCACGAAGAGGCCGGCGGAGACGAACGGCTCGGCCGGCATGAGCGGGCGGCCCCGGATGGAGCCCCAGAGGTCGGCCAGTACGGGGACGCCCTTCTTGTCGTCCATCTGCCCGAACGCGCTGACCCCGGCGAAGATGCCTGCCGCGCCGGCGGCGAGCAGCAGCAGCCGGGTGGAGGAGATCGAGACGCCCAGGTCGGCCAACTCCAGCCGGCGGGAGCCGCCGACACCGGCGAGCAGGCTGCTCAGGCCGATCGCGAGGATGAGCACCAGCCGGGTGCCGATCTGCACCACCGCGAAGACCCGGCCCCGCACCTCGTCGGCGATCTCCCCGCCGAGCAGCGTGGTGCCGGCGAGGAAGGCCATCCCGGCGCCCGCGCCGACCAGGATCGCGCCGGCCATCGCCATCGACAGGTGGATGGCGAAGGCCAGGGTCATCACCGAGGCGCTGGCCAGCACGATGCTCATGCCGAACCAGCGCCGGCGGGACATGTCCTTGACGATCATCGGGCCGAGCCCGATGCCGAGCGCGAGACCGACGAAGATGGCGCCGAAGAGCAGGTAGAAGGCGGCGTCGCCGGCGCCGAGCGAGGTGGCGAAGAACTTGGCGGTGCCGATCACGATGCCACCGCCGGCGAAGGCGCCGAAGATGCCGAGCACCAGGCCGCGCACCAGCGGGGTCTGCCCGATGAACCGCCAGCCCTCCTTGAACTGGCGCAGCATGCTCTGCTCGGTGCCGCCCCGCTCCGCGGCCTGCCCCTGGCTGATCTCCTTGATGCCGTACGCCACCACCAGCGCGGTGGCGAGCCGGGAGAACGCGTTGAACCAGAGCGCCAACTGGGCCGGCTCGGCCCAGTCGGGGAACTCACCGCCGGTCACCCCCCGGACGCTGCGGTCGAGCACCGCGATGACCAGGGCGGCGAGGACCGGGGTGAGGCCGTACGTGGTGATCAACGTGAGCTGGTTGGCGCTCTCCAGCCGGGCGCGCGGGATCAGGTTGGGGACCGCGGCCTCCTTGGCCGGGATCCACAGCAGCGTGATCGACTCGATCAGGAAGGTCGCGACCGTGGCCCAGCCGACCGTCACCCCGCCGGGGGCGTCGAGCAGCGCGACCAGCGGGATCGAGGCGAAGAGCAGGAAGCGCAGCACGTCGCAGATGACCATGGTCCAGCGCCGGTCGAACCGGTCGGCGAGCACGCCGGCGATCGGGCCGAGCACCAGCGCCGGCAGCAGCCGGATGGCGATGACGCCACCGAAGGCGGCGCCCTTGGCGGCGCTCCCCTCGACCTGGGAGGCGGCGAAGACCGACGTGGCGAGCAGGCCGAGCCAGTCGCCGAACGACGCCGCGCCGAGCACGATCCACAGCCGGCGGAACGGGGTGATCCGCAGCACGGAGCGGATGCCGGCGTAGCCGGACAGGTCGGCCTTGGGCTGGTCGGTGGTGCTGCCGGGCTTGCTCGATGACGGCGACACGCCGGGCGACTCGCCGTTGAACTGGCTTTCGATGGCCGTACCTCCACGTGCCGGCCCATCGCTGGGCAGTCCCGGTGGAACACTCTAGACCCGGTGGGGGACCTCCCCCGCCGCGACATTCTCCTGCTCGCCGAGCCTAGGCCGCCGCGGCCACCGCCGTCAGCCCGGACAGACGCGAGGGTATTTCGCATTCACTCCCAGACAGTTAGCGTGCAGACGTGGCCAGCGAAAACGACAGAATTCGTGAGCGGCTCGACCGGGCGACCGCGCATCTCGACCCGCCGTACGCCGTGGTCGACCTCGCCGCCTTCGACGGCAACGCCGCCACGCTGGTCGGCCGCGCCGGCGGCAAGCCGGTCCGCGTCGCCAGCAAGTCGGTCCGCGCCCGGGAACTGCTCGGCCGGGCGCTGGGGCGGCCCGGCTGGCGCGGCGTGATGGCCTTCACCCTGCCCGAGGCGATCTGGCTGGTCCGCGCCGGTGTGACCGACGACGCGCTGGTCGCGTACCCCACCGCCGACCGGGGCGCGCTCGCCGAACTGGCCGCCGAGCCGGCGCTCGCCGCCGCCGTCACGCTGATGGTCGACGGCACCGACCAACTCGACCTCGTCGACGCCGTGTGCCCTCCCGCCAGGCGTCCCGAGCTGCGGGTCTGCCTCGACCTGGACGCCTCCTGGCGACCGTTCGGCGGGCGGGTGCACATCGGGGTGCGCCGCTCGCCGGTGCACAGCGCCCGGGCGGCCGGCGCGCTCGCCGCCACCGTCGCGGGCCGCGCCGGCTTCCGGCTCGTCGGGCTCATGTCGTACGAGGCCCAGATCGCCGGCCTCGGGGACGCGCCGCCCGGGCGGGCGGTGCTCGGCTCCGCGATCCGGCTGGCCCAGCGCGGGTCGTACCGCGAGTTGCTGGCCCGCCGGGCGGCGGCGGTGGCCGCCGTACGCGAACACGCCGACCTGGAGTTCGTCAACGGCGGCGGCACCGGCAGCGTGGCCGCGACCAGCGCCGATCCCGCGGTCACCGAGGTCACCGCGGGATCGGGCCTGTACGGGCCGACGCTGTTCGACGCCTACCGCGCCTGGCGTCCCACCCCGGCGGCGTTCTTCGCCTGCGCGGTGGTCCGCCGCCCGGCGCCCGGCCTGGCCACCGTGCTCGGCGGCGGCTGGGTCGCCTCCGGCCCGGCGGAGGACAGCCGGCTGCCCCGCCCGTGGCTGCCCGGCGGGCTGAAGCTGGTCGGCCCCGAGGGGGCGGGCGAGGTGCAGACCCCGCTGGCCGGCACGGCGGCCGCCACCCTGCGGATCGGTGACCGGGTCTGGTTCCGGCACGCCAAGGCCGGCGAGCTGTGCGAGCGCGTCAACGAGCTGCACCTGGTGGAGGGGGATGGGGTCGTGGCCACCGTGCCCACCTACCGGGGCGAGGGCCGCGCCTTCCTCTGAGACTCACCGTCCCGGCGCACCCCGGGCCGTCCTGCCGTCGTTCCGCCCGGCGCACCCCGGGCCGTTCGCGTCCCGTCCCGCCGCCCACGCACCCGGGCCGGCGGCCCGGGTCAGCCGGGCTGGCCGGCGTCGGCCGGGGCGTCGACCTGCCGGTGCAGGTACTCCCGGATCAGCGCCTTCGCCTCGGCCAGCACCCGCTCGTCACCCTCGGGCTGCCGACGGAACGCCAGCTTGATCAGGGCGTCGGCCGTCTCCACGGCGATCTCCAGGTAGAACTGGAGGTCGGGGACGTCGGTCAGGCCGAAGCGCTCGCCGAGCACGCGGGCCAACTGGTCCGCGATCACCCCGTTGTTGTCCCGCTGCTCATCGAGCAGGTGCAGGTCGACCACGTCGCCGAAGTGCAGGGTACGGAATCCCGGAACGGTGCGGTGCATCGTGATGTACTCGTCGATCCCGGCGTCGACCCCGTCCCACCAGTGGGTCAGGTCGTCGGAGGCGAAACGCTCGTCGAGCCGCTGGAGGTAGGACTCCATCGTGCGCAGGGTGAGCGCCTGCACGATCGCCCGCTTGTCCGGAAAAAACTGGTACACCGACCCGATCGCCACCTCGGCGCGCTCGGCGAGCAGGGTCGTGGTGAGCCCCTCGTACCCCACCTCGTCGACGAGTTCGGCACAGGCGTCCAGCATCCGCTGGACCCGCGCGACACTTCGACCCTGCACCGGTACGCGGCGCAGCGGCCCGGCTGTGGCGGCTGGTGTGGACACTCGGCGCCACCCCCCTTCGACGGATGAACATATCTGCACGTCACGAGTTCGTGACTACCGGTACAACGAGCAAGACTCGATTGCGGTATTTACCTGCGACAACGTTCCTGATATGAAGTCAGTTCACATTCATGTCGAGGAGTGTGCATGGCCGGCACCGCAGCCTCCACCGCCGCCTGGTCCAACTGGGCCGGCAACCAGCGTGCCACCGCCACCGCCATCCTGCGCCCCACCTCCCTCGCCGACGTGACCGAGGCCGTCCGCGCCGCCGCGACGACCGGAGACCGGATCCGGGTGGTCGGCAGCGGCCACTCCTTCACCGGCGTCGCGGTCGCCGACGGACGGCGGATGGAACTGACCGCACTGGACACCGGCGTACGCGTCGACGTCGGTCGCCGACTGGTCACCGTACCGGCCGGGATCACCCTGTGCGCGCTGAACGACCTGCTCGCCGCGCACGGTCTCGCGCTACCCAACCTGGGCGACATCGACGCGCAGACGATCGCCGGGGCGATCTCCACCGGCACCCACGGCACCGGCGCCGCGTACGGGTGCCTGTCGACGTTCGTCGAGGCGCTCACCCTCGTCACCGGCACCGGCGAGGTGCTGCGCTGTTCCGCCGACGAACACCCCGACGTCTTCGCCGCCGCCCGGGTCTCCCTGGGCGCCCTCGGCGTGCTGGTCGACGTCACCCTGCGCTGCGTGGACGCCTTCGTGCTGCACGCGCACGAGCGGCCGGCGCCGCTGGACGCCGTGCTGGCCGGCCTGCCGGCGCTGGTCGACCGGCACGACCACGCGGAGTTCTACTGGTTCCCGTACACCGACCGGGTGCAGGTCAAGACCAACGACCGGGTGCCCGCCGACGACCGGCCGCTGCCCCGGTGGCGCGGGTGGCTCGACGACGACTTCCTGTCCAACACCGTCTTCGAGGGCGCGTGCCGGCTCGGCCGCGCCGTGCCTACGCTCGCGCCGCGCATCAGCGCGGTCTCGGCGCGGGCGCTCACCGAACGCCGCTACACGGGCCGCTCCGACAGGGTGTTCTGCACTCCGCGCCGGGTCCGCTTCGTGGAGATGGAGTACGGGCTGCCGCGCGAGGCGCTCGGCGAGGCGCTCGGCGCGCTCCGGCGGATCGTGGACGGCCTGCCGTTCAAGGTGCTCTTCCCGGTGGAGGTGCGGTTCACCGCCGCCGACGACATCTGGCTCTCCCACGGGTACGGGCGCGAGTCGGCGTACGTGGCGATCCACCAGTACGTCGGCATGCCGTACGAGCCGTACTTCCGCGCGTTCGAGCAGGTCGCGGAGGGGTTGGGCGGTCGCCCGCACTGGGGCAAGCTGCACTGGCGCGACGCCGGGTCGCTGGCGCCCGCGTACCCCCGCTGGGCGGACTTCCAGTCGGTCCGCGACCGCCTCGACCCCGACCGCCTCTTCACCAACCCCCACCTCACCCGACTCCTCGGCTGAGGTGGCTCCCGCCCGACACCCTGGACGGCTCCGGCGCGGCGTGCGTGCCGACCGAGGTGCACCGGCCCCCTCCAGGGGCCACCACCTTCCAGGATCCTTCCGCGCGGAGGGCCGGGTCAGTCGGCGGTGGTGGTGGCCTTTCGGGGGGCCGCCTTCTTGGCCGGGGCCTTCTTCGCCGTCGTCGCCTTGGCCGTCGTCGTCTTCTTGGCGGCCGTGGACTTGGTCGCCGCGGCCGTCTTCTTCGTGGCCGTGGCCTTCGTCGCCGTGGCCTTCTTGGCGGGCGCCTTCTTCGCGGCGGCCTTCTTCTTCGGCGCCGGGCCCTTCGCCCGCTTCTCGGCGAGCATCTCGGAGGCTTCCTCGATGCTCAGCGCCTCCGGGGTCTGGCCCCGGCGCAGCGACGCGTTGGTCTCGCCGTCCGTGACGTACGGGCCGAACCGGCCGTCCTTGATGACCAGCGGCTTCTCGGTCAGCGGGTCGACGCCCATCTCCCGCAGCGGCGGCGCGGCGGCCCGACGCTGGCGGGTCTTCGGAGCGGCCAGCAGGGCCAGCGCCTCGTCCAGCGTGACGGTGAACATCTTGTCCTCGGAGTCCAGCGAGCGGAACTCGTCGCCGCGCTTGACGTACGGGCCGTAGCGGCCGTTGTTCGCGAAGACCTCGACGCCGTCCGGGGCCACGCCGACCAGCCGGGGCAGGCTGAGCAGCTTCAGCGCCTCGTCGAAGGTGAGCGAGTCCGGCGACTGCGAGCGCAGCAGCGACGACTTGCGCTCGCCGCTGGCCACGTACGGGCCGAAGCGACCCGACTTGAGCAGGATCGGCTCGCCGGTGGCCGGGTCGTCGCCGAGCTTCCGCTCGCCCCCGCCGCCGAGGAACAGCTCGTGCACCTTCTCCGGGGTCAGCTCGTCCGGCGCCAGCCCCTCGGGGATCGGCGCCCGGTCGCCCTGGCCGCCGCCCTCCTCGCCCTCCGCGGCGGGCGCCGGCTGCTCGCCCGGCACCGCCCGCTGGAGGTACGGACCGTAGCGGCCGACCCGGACGACGACCTCGCGGCCCTCGTCGTCGGTGAACAGCGGGATCGAGTTGACGCTGCGCGCGTCGATCTCGCTGAGGTTCTCGGTGACCAGCTTCTTCAGCCCCCCGGAGCGGGCGATGTCCCGGTCGCCGGCGCCGTTGGCGCTGCCGAAGTAGAACGCGGTGAGGAAGTCGACCGCCGCGTGGTCGCCACCGGCGATCTCGTCCAGCTCGTTCTCCATGCTGGCCGTGAAGTCGTAGTCGACCAGCCGCGGGTAGTGCCGCTCCAGCAGGCCGATCACGGCGAACGCCAGGAACGACGGGATCATCGCCTGGCCGCGCTTGAAGACGTACCCGCGGTCCTGGATGGTCTGCATGATTGACGCGTACGTCGAGGGACGGCCGATGCCCAGCTCTTCGAGGGCCTTGACCAGCGACGCCTCGGTGTAGCGCGACGGCGGCTGGGTGTGGTGGCCCTGCGCGGCCAGCTCGTCGGCGGTGAGGGGCTGGTCCTTGACGAGGGTGGGCAGCCGCCGCTCGGCGTCCTCGGCCTCGGCGTTCTCGTCGTCGCTCGACTCGACGTACGCGCGCAGGAAGCCCGGGTCGGTGATCGTCTTACCGGTGGCGCCGAAGTCGGCCTCCTCCTGCGCGGAGGAGACGGCGCGGATGCGCACCGAGACGCTGGAGCCGACGGCGTCGGTCATCTGCGAGGCGATGGTGCGCCGCCAGATCAGCTCGTAGAGCTTGAACTCCTCGGCCGACAGCTCCTTGGCCACGTCGCCCGGGGTGCGGAAGTTGTCCCCCGCCGGGCGGATCGCCTCGTGCGCCTCCTGCGCGTTCTTCACCTTGCCGGTGTAGCGGCGCGGCTCCGGCGGCACGCTGCGCTCGCCGTACAGCTCGACGATCTGCCGGCGGGCCGCCGCGATGGCGGTCTCCGACAGGTTCACCGAGTCGGTACGCATGTAGGTGATGTAGCCGTTCTCGTAGAGGCGCTGCGCGGTGCGCATCGTCTGCTGCGACGAGAACCGCAGCTTGCGGGCCGCCTCCTGCTGGAGCGTGGAGGTGATGAACGGCGCGTACGGGCGACGCCGGTAGGGCTTCTCCTCGACGCGGGTGACGGTGAACGGCCGACCCTCCAGGCGGGCCGCGAGCCCCCGGGCCCCGCCCTCGTCCAGGTGGACCACCCCGGCGCCGGCCTTCACGCGACCCGTGGTCGGCTCGAAGTCCTTGCCGGTGGCGATGCGGTCGCCGTTGAGCGCGACCAGGGTGGCGTTGAAGTTGCGCGGCCCCTCGCCGGCGTTCGCCACGGCGAGGGTGGCCAGGATGTCCCAGTACTCGGCCGTGCGGAAGGCCATCCGCTGCCGCTCCCGCTCCACCACGATCCGGGTCGCCACGGACTGCACCCGGCCCGCCGAGAGCTTCGGCATGACCTTCTTCCACAGGACCGGAGAGACCTCGTAGCCGTAGAGCCGGTCGAGGATGCGGCGGGCCTCCTGGGCGTCGACCAGATCCCGGTCGATCTCGCGCGGGTTGGCCACCGCCGCCTGGATCGCCGGCTTGGTGATCTCGTGGAAGACCATCCGCTTGACCGGCACCTTGGGCTTGAGCGTCTCCACCAGGTGCCAGGCGATCGCCTCGCCCTCGCGGTCCTCGTCCGTCGCCAGGAAGATCTCGTCGACCTCCTTGGCCAGCTTCACCAGCTTGCTGATCTGCTGCTTGCGGTCGGCGGAGACCACGTAGAGGGCGTGGAAGCCGTTGTCGACGTCCACCCCGAGCCGCGCCCACGGCTCGCCCTTGTACTTCGCCGGCACGTCGGCGGCGTTGCGCGGAAGGTCCCGGACGTGGCCGAAGCTGGCCTCCACGACGTACCCCGGGCCGAGGTAGCCCGAGATCGTCTTGGCCTTCGCCGGTGACTCGACGATGACCAGACGGGTGGTTCCAGCGTTGCTCGGCACGTCTCTCCCCGACCTCACTCCTGCTCGCAGCCGCGCGGTGCCCGGTTGGGGTCCGCTTCCGACCCGCCGGCCCCCGGCGGTCCGGATGTCCAACGTAACGCGCTGCCCACGTTTCGGGTTTCGCGGGCGGCAAACCGCCCCCGGCGGAGCGGCACCTTCTCTCCGGCGGTGCCGGACGGCGCCACCGTACACCGTGCGTGTGCCGGAAGGCGTGACACTGTGACGATGGCGGACCCTCGGCCGACGCGCCACCCGGCCGTTTTCCTGCGGATTCCCGCATCCGGCTGTCCCGGATCGGACATCGGCGGGGCGGGACGGGTCAGGGCCGGCAGGCGGGCCGGGTCAGGGCCGGCGGGGTGAGACGGGCCGGGGCCAGCCGGCCGGGGCCAGCCGGCCGGGCCGGCCGCAGAGCGGGCCGGGTCAGGGCCGGGCGGGCCAGGCCGCCGGCGGGGCGGCGGGCGGCGGGTCGCCGACCAGCTCGGCCAGGCGGGCGAGCCGGCGGCGGCCGGTGATCCGGTACGCCGGGCCGCCGTCAGCCGGCCCCAGCAGCGCCCCGGACAGGCCGACCGCGGCGAGCGCGCCGCCGACCGGCTCCCAGCACTCCTCGTCGGCCGCGCCGAGCCGGAGCAGGTAGCCGGGCGGCTCGGCCACCCCCGCCGCGGCGAGCCAGAGCCGCAGCCGCCGGCCGTTGAGGTGGAAGCCGGCGGGCGGACGCTTGCCGGAGCCGCGCAGCCAGGCCACCGCGAGCGGCTTCAGGGTCCGGGCGTACGAGGTGCGCACCGCGTGCCGCCCGTCGGCGGTCGCCTCCCAGGTGGCCGCCACCCCACGCAGCGCCAGCTCGGCGACGAGCACGTGCACGCGCCAGGCGGCGTCCACGACCACCGACAGACGGGCCGTCCCGCCCATCCGGACCACCTCGCCCGGACCGGCGAGCAGCCCGGCGAGGTCGGCGAGGGACGGGTCCGCCGCGTCGGCGGCGAAGAAGGGCAGTTGCCGGGCGGAGTCGTCGGCGTCGACCGACGGGGGCGGGGCGGCCCGGCGGGGCGCCGGCGCCACCCGGTCCGGCTCGGGGGCCGGGAAGAGCGCGGGCGGCGTCAGGCCGTCCGACCCACCGGTCCCGCTCAGCGACACTCCGGCACCTCGTCGAAGGCCCGTTTCAGCTCCTCCGAGTTGAGCCGGCTGGTGTCGAGCGCGCTGGCGTCGTACTCCTTGTTCAGGGTGTCCACGGCGGCCCGGACGCCGTCGTAGAAGGCGGCCGGCTGGCCGGTGCTCAGCCCGTCGATGGTGTCGCGCGCCCGGCCGTACGCGTCGCGCATCTTCTCCAGGGACTCGCGGAATCCGGCGGAGACCTCCGCGCCGTGCTCGGCCTCCGGGATGCCGGCCTGCTCGACCTTGCGCCGCGCGGTCTCGCTGGCCTGCTCCGCGCCGCCGAAGAGCCGCACCAGGTTCTCCTTCGCCTGCGCCGGGGTGGTCTGGGCGGTCATCTGCTGGTCGGTGCTGCTGGTCAGCTTGCTGATCTCGGCCCGCCACGGGGTGAGCGCCGAGCAGACCGACGCCGCCCACGCCTGCGGGCTGGGGCCGCCGCCGCAGCCCGCCAGCACGAGGGCGAGCGTGGCCAGGACCACCGTGAGCTTTCCGGCGGTTGTCGCCCGGCACGTGCGCATGCGAAGCAGCGTACGACCTGTGTCGAGCCGGGGCACCGGTCAGGTTTGCCGGGCGGCACGGACAGTCCCCGGCCGGCCACGCGGGCCGACCGGGGACCGGACGCCGGACGGATCAGGCGTTGACCGTCTCCGGCCGCTGGTCCGGGCTGCCCGCGCCGGTGCCGGCGCCGGAGTCGGACATCGCCACGCCCTTGCGCTTGCTGAACACCACCGCCGCGACGACGATCAGCGTCGCCGCCACGGCGATGCCGACCCGCAGGGCGGTGTTCTTCTCGTCGCCCACGCTCCATGCCACCACGGCCGGCGCGATCAGCAGCGAGACCAGGTTCATCACCTTGATCAGCGGGTTGATCGCCGGGCCGGCGGTGTCCTTGAACGGGTCGCCGACGGTGTCGCCGATGACGGTCGCGGCGTGCGACTCGGAGCCCTTGCCGCCGTACGCGCCGTCCTCCACCAGCTTCTTGGCGTTGTCCCAGGCGCCACCGGAGTTGGCCAGGAAGACCGCCATCAGCGTGCCGGCCCCGATCGCCCCGGCCAGGTACGCCGCGAGCGCGCCCGGCCCGAGACCGAAGCCGACCGCGATCGGGGCGAGGATGGCGAGCAGGCCGGGGGTCATCAGCTCGCGCTGCGCGTCCCGGGTGCAGATGTCGACGACCTTGCCGTACTCGGGGCGCTGGGTGCGGTCCATGATCCCGGGCAGCTCGCGGAACTGCCGGCGGACCTCCATCACGACCGCGCCGGCCGAGCGGGAGACCGCGTTGATGGCCAGCCCGGAGAAGAGGAAGACCACCGCCGCGCCGATGATCAGGCCGACCAGGTTGCGCGGGTTGGCCACGTTCAGCGAGTTGAGGATCTCGGCGCCGACGTCGCCCACCCCCGCGTCCGAGTACGCGGTGCGCAGCGTGTCGGTGTAGGAGCCGAAGAGCGCCGTCGCGGCGAGCACCGCCGTGGCGATCGCGATGCCCTTGGTGATCGCCTTGGTGGTGTTGCCGACCGCGTCCAGCTCGGTCAGCGTCCGGGCGCCGTGCTCGTCGATGTCGCCGGACATCTCCGCCACGCCCTGGGCGTTGTCGGAGATCGGGCCGAACGTGTCCATCGCGACGATCACGCCGACCGTGGTGAGCAGGCCGGTGCCGGCCAGCGCCACGGCGAACAGCGAGAGCGTGATGGAGCTGCCGCCGAGCAGGAACGCGCCGAACACGCCGGCGCCGATCAGCAGGGCCGAGTAGACCGCCGACTCCAGGCCGACGCTGATGCCGGCGAGGATGACGGTGGCGGGGCCGGTCTGCGAGCTCTTGCCGATGTCCTGCACCGGGCGCCGGTCGGTCTCGGTGAAGTAGCCGGTCAGCGCCTGGATCGCGGCGGCCAGCACGATGCCGATGACGACCGCGCCGATGGCGACGACCCGCGGGTTCTCGTCGACGTCGGTCAGCCCGCCCTCCAGCTCCGCGAAGGTGGCCGGCAGGTACGCGTACGTGGCGACCGCGACCAGCACCGCGGACAGCAGCGCGGAGATGTAGAAGGCCCGGTTGATCGCGGTCAGGCCGCTGCGGTCCGAGGCGCGCAGCCGGGTGATGAAGACGCCGACGATCGCGATGAGCACGCCGATGGTGGAGATGATCAGCGGGAAGACCAGGCCCTGCTCGCCGAAGGCGGCGCGGCCGAGGATCAGCGCGGCCACCAGGGTCACGGCGTACGACTCGAAGAGGTCGGCGGCCATGCCGGCGCAGTCACCGACGTTGTCGCCCACGTTGTCGGCGATGGTGGCGGCGTTGCGCGGATCGTCCTCGGGGATGCCCTGCTCGACCTTGCCGACCAGGTCGGCGCCCACGTCGGCGGCCTTGGTGAAGATGCCGCCGCCGACCCGCATGAACATGGCGAGCAGCGCCGCGCCGAAGCCGAAGCCCTCCAGCACGGTCGGCGCGTCGCCCCGGTAGAAGAGCACGACCAGCGCGGCGCCGAAGAGGCCGAGCCCGACGGTGAGGAAGCCGACGACGCCGCCGGTGCGGAAGGCGATCTTCATGGCGCCCTCGCGGCCGCCCTGCCGTTCCCGGGCGGCGGCGGCGACCCGCAGGTTGGCCCGGGTGGCCAGCCACATGCCGGCGCCGCCGATGAACGCGCTGAACAGCGCACCGACGACGAAGAAGGCGGAGCGCCCGATCTTCACCGCCGTCTCGTTGCCGTCGGTGTCGTGCACCGGCAGCAGGAAGAGCAGCACCACGGCGATGACCACGAAGATCGCCAGGGTACGGAACTGCCGGAGCAGGTAGGCCGAGGCGCCCTCCTGGACCGCGCCGGAGATCTCCTGCATGTTCGTGGTGCCCTTGCCGGCTGCCAGTACGGCCTTCGTCAGTGCCGCGGCGAAGGCGAGCGCCACCAGCGCGATCACCGCGGCGATGACGACGTACGTGACGTTGTTTCCGGTGAGGGAGATCCCGCCGCCCTCGGCGGCCAAGGTGTCGGACATCTGTGTCCTCCTGTACCGAACGCTCGCGCCGGCCGGTGGAGACGCACCGACCCGGCGCCTGGATGCGGATTCGCAAGCGCGCGCCAACCCACCCCGGCGGATCAGCGATGACACCGTTCCCGCTGGTTGCGGGATGCGATCACTTGCTGACAACCCGCGTACTGTAGCCCTCCGCAGTGTCGGAGGTCACACCGAGGGGGCACCCTGTCTCGATGATCTTCGTCGCTGTGTTATGAGGAAAAATCTGATATAGGGGTCCGTCCATGACAAGGAGGCCGCGCCCCTACCCGGGACGCGGCCTGACGGTGCGCGACGCCCTCTGCCGGAGGGCGGTGGAGAATCGCCCCGACCCTCGCCGGGGGCCGGGGCGGCCCAGCTTCAGCGGCCCACGGGCCAGACCATCCGCACCTCGGTGCCGATGCCCTCGTCGACCGGGCGGACCTGCAGATCCTCGACGAAGCCGGCGAGCAGCGCGAAGCCGACGCCGGTGGTGAGATCGTCCTCGTTGAGTGACTCGTTGGCGAGCTGGTCGGCGTCCAGCGCGGCCAGGCCGAGGCCGGCCTCGATCGGCGCGCGGTCGACCACCCGCACCGCGTACGCCCCGCTGTCGGACATCTCGACGAGCACCGGGTCCGGCACGCCGTACTGCCGGTGCAGGGCGACCGCGCGCGTGCACGCCTCGCCGATGGCCAGGCGCACCTCGTCGAGCAGGTCCTCGCGGACCCCGGCCCGCCGCGCGACCGCCACGCCGACCAGGCGCGCGGTGCGTACGTGCACCGGGGCCGGCGAGAAGGAGAGCCGGACCGTGGCCATCACGCGCCAGCGCCGGCCGGGCCCGCGCCGATCGCCGCGTCGACCGTCGGATGCAGCGGGAAGACCTGGTCGAGCGCGGTGATCCGGAAGATCTTGAGCAGCGGCTCCTTGTCGCAGACCAGGGCGAACGAACCGCCGGCCGAGCGCAGCCGCTTCAGCGCGCCCACCAGCACGCCCAGGCCGGTGGAGTCGAGAAAGTCGACCCGGCCGAGGTCGACCACGACGTGGCGGGCCCCGCCGTCGATCAGTTCGAGGAGCCGTTCCCGCAGCCGGGGGGCGGTGTAGACGTCCACCTCACCGCCGACCTCAAGCACTGTGTGCTCGCCCACGGTGCGGGTCGCCAGCGACAGCTCCATCGGTCCTCCCTCGCAAGAGCCGTAAACTCTCCTGGGCATCTAACCATCCCCGCCGGATACGGCTCTGCTCACCGGCGGAGGCATCCCCATACCCCGGGCCCCCGCTTTTCATCTCCGAACACCAGTGCGAGAGTGCAGGACGTGACCTCCGACGACTTCAGCTCGGCGCGTCTGACGCCGCGCCACGACCTGAAGCCGTCGTCCGACATCTCCGGCTCGGCGCGCCCGCCGTCAGGCCACGACCTGAAGCCGTCGTCCGACATCTCCGACTCGGCGCGCCCGCCGTCAGGCCACGACCTGAAGCCGTCGTCCGACATCTCCGGCTCGGCGCGCCCGCCGTCAGGCCACGGCCTGAAGCCGTCGTCCGAGGTCACCGTATCCGCGGGCACCGGTCCCGGGCGATCGCCCGCCGATCTGCTGGGCCGGCTGCGCGCCCGCAACGGCGTCGATCCGGTCACCCACGTCGAACGGGTCCCGGCCCGGGCCGGCGAGCCCGCCCCCTGGCCGGGCTGGGCGCCCGAGGAGCTGCGCGCGGCGTTCGCCCGGCGCGGCGTGGTCGCGCCCTGGCGGCACCAGGCCGAGGCCGCCACCCTGGCGTACGACGGCCAGCACGTGGTGGTCGCCACCGGCACCGCGTCCGGCAAGTCCCTGGCCTACCAGCTCCCCGCGCTGGCCACCCTGCTCGCCGACCCCCGGGCCACCGTGCTCTACCTGGCGCCGACGAAGGCGCTCGCCGCCGACCAGTTGCGCGCCGTCGCCGCGCTGGAGCTGGAGGGGGTACGCCCCGCCTGCTACGACGGCGACACCCCGCGCGCCGAGCGGGAGTGGATCCGGCGGCACTCCCGGTTCGTGCTGACCAACCCGGACATGCTGCACCACGGCATCCTGCCCGGCCACGCCCAGTGGTCCGGGTTCCTGCGCCGGCTCGCGTACGTGGTGATCGACGAGTGCCACACCTACCGGGGTGTCTTCGGCTCGCACGTCGCGCACGTACTGCGCCGCCTGCGACGGCAGTGCGCCCGGTTCGGTCGTACACCCGTGTTCGTGCTGGCCTCCGCCACGTCGGGCGACCCGGCGGCGGCGGCCGGTCGGCTCACCGGGCTGCCCGTCGCCGCCGTCACCGAGGACACCTCGCCGCGCGGCGGGGTGACCTTCGCGCTCTGGGAGCCCCCGCTGCTGCCGCCGGAGTCCCACGCGGACCAGCCGGCGGACCTCACCCAGGTCCGCCGGTCGGCGCTGCGGGAGACCGCCGACCTCCTCGCCGACACGGTCGCCGAGGGGGTACGCACGCTGGCCTTCGTGCGCTCCCGGCGCGGCGCCGAGGTGGTCGCCGCGAACGCCCGGCGCGCCCTCGACGAGGCGGTGCCCGGCCTCGGCGACCGGGTGGCCGCCTACCGGGCCGGCTACCTGCGCGAGGAGCGACGCGAGCTGGAGCGCGCGCTGCTGCACGGCGACCTGCTCGGGCTGGCCTCGACCAACGCGCTGGAACTGGGCGTCGACCTGATCGGGCTCGACGCGGTACTGATCTGCGGTTACCCGGGCACGCGGGCCTCGCTGTGGCAGCAGGCCGGCCGGGCCGGGCGCTCCGGGCAGGAGGCGCTCGCCGTGCTGGTCGCCCGGGACGACCCGCTCGACACCTATCTGGTGCACCACCCGGAGGCGCTGTTCGGCCGGCCGGTGGAGGCGACCGTGCTCGACCCCGCCAACCCGTACGTGCTGGCGCCGCAGCTCGCCTGCGCGGCGGTCGAGGCGCCGCTGACCCCGGCCGACCTGGAACTCTTCGGCGACGGGGCCAAGGAGGCGGTGGACCAGCTCGTGGCGGCGGGGGCGCTGCGGCAGCGGCCGACCGGCTGGTACTGGCGGCACCGGGAACGGCCGGAGGTGGACCTGCGCGGCGAGGGCGGCGAGCCCGTCTGCGTGGTCGAGGCGGCCACCGGGCGGCTGCTCGGCACCGTCGACGGCGGTTCGTCACACTTCCTGCTCCACCCCGGCGCGGTCTACCTGCACCAGGGCGTCTCGTACGTGGTCGACTCGCTCGACCTGGCCGACGGGTGCGCGCTGGTGCACCCCGAGGAGCCGGACTGGTCCACCCACGCCCGGGACGTCACCTCGCTGTCGGTGGTGTCGGTCCGCTCGTACGTGGACGCCGGGCCCGTCGGCCTCTTCCTCGGCGAGGTCGACGTGACCAGCCAGGTGGTGTCGTACCAGCGGCGGCGGATCGCCTCCGGCGAGGTCATCGACACCCGCCCGCTGGACCTGCCGGCCCGGGAACTGCGCACCGTGGCGGTCTGGTTCACCCTGTCGCCGCAGTCCCTGGCGGCCGCCGGCGTGGAGCCGGCCGACGTGCCGGGCGCGCTGCACGCCGCCGAGCACGCCGCGATCGGGCTGCTGCCGCTCACCGCCACCTGCGACCGCTGGGACATCGGCGGGCTCTCCACCGCCGTGCACCCGGACACGGAGGCCCCGACGGTCTTCGTCTACGACGGGCACCCCGGCGGGGCGGGGTTCGCGGAGCGCGCGTACGGGACGGCGGCGGCCTGGCTGCGGGCCACCCGGGACGCGATCGCGGAGTGCGGCTGCGAGACGGGCTGCCCGTCCTGCGTGCAGTCCCCGAAGTGCGGCAACGGCAACAACCCGCTCTCCAAGCCGGACGCGGTGAAGGTGCTGGACGTGGTACTCGCCAACCTGCCCGACGGCGTACCGGCGCCCCGCCCGGCCGGGGATGCCGGCGCCGTCCCGGATCCTCGCCGCGCCGCGGCGGGCGACGCTCCCGTCCGGGACTGACCGGTCGCCAAGCGCTTTGCCGTCCCGCGCGGCGGGTTCCGGCGGTAGCGGAGCGGTGGGCCGCTCGCTACCTGTGGGCGGGCGGAACGGTTGAGCCTGTGCGACACTCCGGCCCACCCCCGAAGGAGATCTCATGCAGCCCGACGCCTTGCAGGCCCAGCAGCAGTTCCACATCCGGCAGCGGATCCGGATGATGGTCAACCAGTACGAGGTCCACGCCGTCGCACCGGACGGATCCGAAGGCGGGATGCTGGCGTTCGCCCAGCAGAAGCGGCTCGCCTTCAAGGAGCAGGTGACGATCTACACCGACGACTCGAAGCAGCAGCCGTTGCTCGGCTTCAAGGCCCGCCAGCGCCTCGACATCGGCGCCGCGTACGACGTGACCGACCACGCCGGCAACCCGATCGGCCTGTTCCGCAAGGACTTCGCCCAGTCGCTGCTCAGGTCCACCTGGCACGTCGAGCAGGCCGGCCTGCCGCAGATCACCGGCCAGGAACGCAGCATGCCGGTGGCGCTGCTGCGGCGCTTCGTCGACTCGCTGTCCTGGCTGCCGTACCACTTCGACTTCGTCGCCGACGGCCAGCCCGTCTTCTCGGTGATCAAGCAGTGGGGCCTGCGCGACCGGTACGTCGTCCAGGTGCAGCACCCGCAGATCGACCGTCGCCTGGTGATCGCGATGGCCGTCGCCCTCGACGCCCTCCAGGCGCGCTGACCCGCCGGCGCCGGGGTACGCCTGGCGGCGCTCGACGGCGACCTGGCCTTTGACCAACCCTCTCTTGTCCAACTCTCTCCTGGTCAGCCCCCCTCCCCGCCAGCCCGGACCGGTCCGGCGCGGGCGGTCGCCGTGGCGGCCCGCGCCAGGCCGGGCAGCGGGGTGACGGCCACCTCCGCGGTCACCAGGAGGTCGAGGCCGTCGAGCCGGCAGCCCAGCAGTGAGCCGCCGTTGGCGGCGGCGATCTCGGCGGCCCGACCGCAGGCCGCCGGCTCGCCACGGAGTGCCTGCCCGGCACCGGCGAGCGCGCCGAAGTCCGCCGCGACCCGGGCCCGCTGACGGGCGGTCTGGGCGGCACCGACGGCCGCCGCGAACAGGCCGACCACGACGAACACCAGCCCGGCCGCGAGCAGGCACACCGTCGCCCCACCACGCTCCCGGCCGGTTCCTTCGCGGCGGGGCGCTGACAAGCCGGTCACAATCGGGCCGCCGCGACGCCGGGTTCCACGGCCGCGACCGCGGTCGCTGTCACGGTGATCCGGGGCAGCCGCGTGCCGAGTGCGCGTACGGGCCCTCGGACGGTGGCGGTGACCCGCTGGCCGTCGACCGTGACCGTGACCTCGGCACCCGCCGGAGCCGCCCGGCCGGCGGCGGCCACCCCGTCCTCGCCCCGGGAGGCGGCGAGCGCCGCCTCCCGGGCCGCGTGCAGGCAGCCCGCCCGCGTGCCGACGGCGTTCACCGCGGTCAGCCCGGCGAGCAGGAGCAGCAGGAGCGCCGGCAGGCCGGCCGCCAGTTCGGCGGTGAAGGAACCCCGGTCGCGGCCGGCCGACCGGCGCCGGCTCACTTGAGCGCCCGGTCGATGACGGCGGTCAACGCGGACTGCACGTTGCCGGAGGTCAGCACCTTCAGCAGGATCCCGGCGAAGGCGACGGCGGCGAGCGTGCCGACGGCGTACTCGGCCGTGTTCATCCCGGCGTCCCCGCGCAGGCGGGCGAGAAGTTTGCGCACGTGCTTGTCCTTTCTCATGGGTGGGTCAGAGCACGTCGCCGAGAACGGCGACGATCACCGGCACCAGGCCGGCGAGAATGAAGGCCGGCAGGAAGCAGAGCCCCAGCGGCAACACGATGAGGACGCCGGCGCGGCGGGCGGCCGCCTCGGCAGCGGTGGCCCGGTCGGCGCGCAGGTCGTCGGCGAGCCGGGTCAGCGCGCCGGCCAGCGCCCCGCCGCTGTTCGAGGAACGCAGGACGGCCGCCGTCAGCCGCTCGGCGCCCGGCACCGATGCGAGCGGCTCCCACGCCTCCTCGGGGCCGCCACCGAGCCGCAACAATCGGCCCACCCGGGCGAGCCGGTCGGCGAGGGGCCCGTCGAGCGCGTCCGCCACGGCCAGGACGGACCTGTCCACCGGCGCCCCCGCACGCATCGCCGCCGCGAGAAGGTCGGCGGCGAGCGGGAGGTCGGCGGCCTCCCGCAGCCGCCGCCTGCGTACGGCCGGCGGCTCGATCCGGCGCAGCAACCGGTCGAGCAGCAGCGCCGCCGGCACGGCTGTCAGCAACCCGGACCAGCCGCCGACCAGGACGGCCACGGCCAGACCGCCCAGCCCGGCGGCGAGCCGGATCGCATCCGGCCGTCGTCGGGACCGCGCATCCTCCGGCGCCTCGTGACCGGCCCCCGGAGCGACCGGCCGCCGCGCCGAGCCGGCCGGACGTACGCCGGGCGGTGCCCCGCGCAGGGCGCGCAGTCGGCGCAGAGGGCGCCGGCCGGCGAGGAACGCCGCGGTGAGCAGAGCCACCGCCGTCAGGCAGCCCGCGACCAGCACCGCTCGGGGCATCAGCTCGCCCGTCCCGGTGTCGCGCCGAGCCGCTCGGCCCAGAACAGGCCCGCGACCTGGAGGGCGACGGCGGCCACCGCGCACGCACCGCCGACCGGGGTGTGCAGCAGCACCGCCACGGGGTCGACGCCGATGCCGTAGCCGAGCCCGATGCCGCCGAGCGGCAGGGCGGCGAGCAGCAACGCGGTGGCGCGCGCCCCGGCCGCCTGGGCCTCCGCCGCGGCCAGCCCACGGTCGGTGGAGCGGGCGTCGGCCTCGATGCGCTCCAGCAGCTCGGCCAGCGGCGCGCCCGTCCGGTCGGCGAGGCGTACGGCCGACCGGGCCAGCCGCTCCAGCCGGTCCGAGCCGGCCCGCCCGTCGCCGGGCGTCGCGTCCTCCCGACCGAACCCGGCGGGGGTTGTTCCGGGCCGCCCCAGGGCGAGCCGCTCGCCGGCGACCGGCACCGGCAGGCCGGCCCGCAGATCGGCAGCCAGCCCACAGAGTTCGTCCAGCCGACGTCGCCGGGCCCGGTCCGCCAGTTGGCCGGCCTGCCGTCGGAGCAGCGCGCGGGCGGCCAGCGTGCCGTAGGCACCGACGGCCACCGCCGCCACCGGCCCGGCCAGCAGCAGTCCGGCCGCGACGCCGGCCAGCCCCACCAGCGGCAGGATGCGCCTCGGCGACGTGGCCAGCACGCCCGACCAGTCTCGCCGTCCCGCACCGGCAGGACGGGCCGCCCGCACGTCGGGTCGCCGGGAGGGTGCAGCGGTCGGGGCCGGCGTGCCGACGGGACGTCGCGCGTCTCGCCGGGCGGGTGGTCGGACGGGTCCCGGCGGCCGGGACGGGCCGGGGTGGCCGCTGGCGGGCCAGGGCCAGGGCGGCCGGTCCGCGACGTCCCGTGGCGGCCACTGCGCCGCGCCGCCCGGTTCACGCCCGCCCGACTCGCGCCCGCCCGGTTCGCGCCCGTTCGGTTCGCGCCCGTTCGGAGGCACCCGGCGGACCGAAGCAGCCTGGGCCACGACCGGCCGGCGCGCCGGCGCGGCGGCCTCGGACACCTGACCCGGCGACGCCGGTGACGCGGTCGTCTTCGGCAAGCGCTCCGGCGGGCTGGACGGTCCGCTCCGGGAGACGACCTCGTATGCCGAGGTCGGGCGGACGGCCGTCCGGCTCACCGCCGCTGCAGCCGGGCCGGGAAACGTCTCGGCGGGACGGTCCGGCGGGGCGGGGCGGAGGTCCGGCCCCGGTGCCCGGCGCAGCTCGCTGATCCAGTCGACGAGCGGGTCGTCCGCCCCGGCCGGCGCGTTCCGGGGTGTCTCACCCGTGAGGGCGCGCCGCCGGCTCCGAAGGCCGCCCAGCAGGTTGGCCACGACGACCGCCGACGCGATCGACAGCAGCGCCAGCAGCGCGTACGGGGCGCTCACTTCGGCCCCGCCGATCCGGGCCACGGCTCGCTGAGGACCGGCGGCACCGGCACGCCGCGCTCCCGCAGCAGCGCTCCGAGCGCGCGGGCGGCGGGACCGAGGCCGCGCCCGCGTACCCAGGCGGGAACCGCGGCGACCAGGCGGTCCGGGCCCTCGGGCAGGAGCAGGCACACCGACTCCAGCACCCGACCCTGTTCGCCCCGGCGCACCTGGAGCAGCACCTGGAGCGCGGCGGCCACCTGGGCGTGGAGCGCGGGGCGGGGCAGCCCGCCGAGCATCCCGAGCGCCTCCAGGCGGGCCGGCACGTCGGAGGGAGCGTTGGCGTGCAGGGTGCCGGCACCGCCGTCGTGACCGGTGTTCAGGGCGGCGAGCAGGTCGACCACCTCCCCGCCCCGGCATTCGCCGACGACCAGCCGGTCGGGCCGCATCCGCAGCGCCTGGCGGACCAGGTCGGTCAGCCCGACCGCGCCGGAGCCCTCCACGTTGGCCGTCCTGGCCTGCAACCCGACCACGTGCGGGTGCCGGGGGTGCAGCTCGGCCGCGTCCTCCACCAGCACGATCCGCTCCGTCGACGGCACCAGCCCGAGCAGGGTGTTCAGCAGAGTCGTCTTGCCCGAGCCGGTGCCGCCGGTCACCAGGTACGCCAGCCGGGCCGCCACCACGGCGGAGAGCACCGGCGCCACCGGCCGGGGCACCGTGCCCTGGCGTACCAGCTCGTCGAGGGTGAACGGCCGCTGCCGGAACGTCCGCAGGGACAGGTAGGGGCCGTCGGTCGCCACCGGCGGCAGCACGGCGTGCAGCCGGGTGCCGTCGGGCAGCCGGGCGTCCGCGTACGGCGAGCCGTCGTCGAGCCGCCGGCCGGCGCTGGCCGTGAGCCGCTGGGCGAGCCGGCGTACGTCGTCGACCGTGCCGATCGGCACCGCCACCTGGTGCAGGCCCTGCCCCCGGTCCACCCAGACCCGGACGCCGTTGACCAGCACGTCGGTGACCTCCGGGTCGGCCAGCAGCGGCGCGAGCGGACCGGCGCCCAGCAGGTCGTCGTGCACCCGGTCGGCCATCCGCAGCAGGGTGGTGTCGCCCAGCACGGCGGCGTTGGGTTCCGCGCGTACGGCGGAAACGATCGCGGCGGGGGTGACCGGGGTCGCCGCGGCCGCGATCCGCTGCCGCACCCGGGAGGCGAGGGTGTCGCCCTCGGACGGCCCGGTCATGCCGCACCCGCCGCGGACGTGCCGGTCAGGTCGGCGACGATGCGCTGGCAGAGGGCCGCCAACGGCCCCCTGCCGTGGGCGGCCGGCGCCTCGCCCCGCTCCAGCCCACGGGCCAACGCCGGCTCCGGCCGCAGCGTGCCGGCGAGCGGCAGCCCGAGCGCGCGGGCCACCTCGGCGGCCCCGAGCCGGCCCGGGGCCGGACCGCGCACGATCACCGACATCGCGGCGCAGTGCGGTGCGGCGGCCGCCACCACCCGGGCGGCCGCGGCGGTGGCCCGCAGCTCGGCCGGTACGACGACGAACACCTGGTCAGCCGCCTGGAGTGCCGTGACGGCCGCGTCGTCCAGTTGCCGGGGCAGGTCCACCACCACGAAGTCCCGGCCCCGCCGGGCGGCGTCGACCGTGGCCGCCATCGCCTGGGTGGGCAGGGCGAGCAGGTCGCCCCGGTCCCAGGAGAGCACCACCAGGTCGCCCCGGCTCGGCAGGGCCCGCACCAGCGCCGGAGCGTCCACCCGGCCGTCGGCGTCGGTCAGCGCAGGCCAGCGCAGGCCCTCCAACTGCTCCCAACCCAGCACCAGGTCGAGCCCACCGCCGAGCGGGTCGGCGTCGACGAGCAGGGTGCGCAGCCGGGCACGGGCGGCCGTGACCGCGAGCCCGCCGGCCAGGATGCTCGCCCCGGCGCCGCCACGCCCGCCCAGCACGGCGGTGATCCGGGCACCGCCCCGGTCCGCGCCCTCCGGCCCGCACTCGGCGAACCGGTCCACCAGCCACGGCTCGGCGGCCGGCAGGACCGCCACATGCTCGGCGCCGATCAGCTCGGCGACCTGGAAGCCGGGATCAGGCTCCCCGGACCGGCCGACCAGCACCATCCGTGACCGCTGCGGCAGCCGCGCCCGCAGGCACGGCTGGGCCTGGTCGGCGCCGACCAGCACGAGCGGGGCGGGCAGCCAGCGGGTGCGGGCCGCCGCCGGGTCGGCGGCGAGTTCCACCTCGACGCCGCCCGCTGCGGCGAGCCGGAGCAGGTCGTCGAGCAGGTCGCCGTCCGAGGTGACGAGCAGCGGCAGGCGCCGGTGCGGCGGGACGGAGGTACGGGGTGGCATCGCGGCCTCCAGCGGTCGGGCTCCGGGGTTGCTGACCCGAGACCCTGCTCCCGTTCCGCCACCCGGCGCCGCCCCGTGTCGCCAGCCTGTGGACAACTTCGGCGCCTGTGGACAACGTCCGCCGGGCGAGTCGATCTGCTATGTCCGTCGGCTCACGGCGCGCAGCCTCTCGTACGCCCTCGGAAGCTGCTCAGGCAGCGGCATTCAGCCCGTGCACGGTGCGCGACGCCGGGGGTCACGAGTCACGCCGCCAGCGAACCCCCGGTCCTTCGCGGGCAGACCCGCCCGCGCGCCGGTCAGTCGACGACCAGGTCGAGGGCGGCGATCTGGTCGGGGTCGGCGACCACCTCGATGCCGATGACCCGGTCGGTCACGACGAAGCTGATCACGATGCGGGTACGGCCCCCGACGACCACCACCGCGCCCGGCGCGCCGTCGACGAACGCCGGCACGGCGGCCTGTGCCCGACCGGAGAAGAAGGCGGCCACGTCGGACGAGCCGCGGGCCTCGCCCGTCCCGCCCATCTTGACGGCCGTGGCGTCGGAGCGCAGGACGACGTGCGGGTCGAGCAGGCTGAGCAGGTCGTCGAAGCGCCCCTCCCGGGACGCGGCGAGGAACGCCTCGACGACCCCACGCTGCCGGGTCCGGTCCGTCTCCGGCGTCGCGGGTCCGCTCTGCACACGACGGCGGGCCCGGCTGGCGATCTGCCGTACGGCGGCCGGGCTGCGGTCGACGACGGGAGCGAGTTCGTCGAAGGACACCGCGAACATGTCATGCAGCACGAAGACCAGCCGTTCGGTGGGACCGAGGGTCCGCAGCACCACGTCCAGCGCCCGTCCGACCGACTCGGTGAGCAGCGCCTCCCGCTCGGGATCGACCTCACCGGGCGCGGCCGTGGCCGGCTCGTCCTCGGCGACCTCGGCGGGCTGCTCGTGGCGGGCCGCGCTCGACCCCAGCCGATCGAGGCAGACCCGCCCGAGAGTGGTGGTGAGCCACCCCGGCAGGTTGTCGATGCCGTTGGCGTCGGCGCGGCTGAGCCGCAGCCAGGTGTCCTGGACCGCGTCGTCGGCCTCGGCCCGGGAGCCGAGCATGCGCTGGGCCACGGACCGCAGGCGGGGACGCTGCTCCTCGAAGCGCCGGGCCAGCAGGTCGGTGTCGCTCATGGCATCGCAATCCTGGCCGACGTCCGGCCTCCGCGTGACCGCAGTCACATCTGTCACGCCGCCCGTCCCGCTGTCGACATCGGGGTGACGGACGAGAACGCTCCGGCGAGAAAACGCCAGCGAGCGTAACAGGAAGGACAAGGACCAGATGACCATGCAGGCCCGCATCCAGAACCCCGCGATGCTGCTCCCCGACGCGGTGAAGGCGATCAACCTGCTCTACAAGGCGGCACACTCCGCCGGTGTCCCCACCAGCACGCTGGAGTTGGTCCACCTGCGGGCCAGCCAGATCAACGGATGCAGCGCGTGCGTCGACTCCGGCGCGCGCAGCGCACGGAAGGCCGGAGAGACCGAGGAGAGGCTGTTCGCGCTGGCCGCCTGGCGGGAGACGCCGTACTTCACCACTGCGGAGCGGGCCGCGCTCGCGCTCGCCGAGGCCGCGACCCGGCTCGCCGACCGGGCCGACGCGGTGCCCGACGAGATCTGGGACGAGGCCGCCCGGCACTTCGACGAGAAGGAACTGTCCGCGCTGGTGCTCTGGATCGCCACCACCAACTTCTTCAACCGGTTGAACGCCACGACCCGACAGCCCGCGCCGCAGGTCTGGGGCTGAGCGGGGCGCCGACAGCGACGTGAGGGGCGGCGGCGCCCCCACGCCGCAGCGCTACGAGGCGGGCGACAGCGGCTGCGGTTCGCGGTTGACGATTCGCCACGCCACCGCACCGACCTACTGAAGTGATCTGCCGCCGCCGAACCCTTCCCAGCAGCCGGTTCTAAAACGAAGGCACCCGTGACCTGGCGGAACGCTCGCGGCAGAAAGGGACGACCCCCGTCGGGGGGAAAGTGACCTGACGTAGCAGCGAGTGTGATCAAGTGCCGTACCGCGTGGTCAGACGCATCGGTCGTGCCGTCGAGCATGATCGAGTCGGGCCACGCGGTACGGCGTTCGCCGACGATTCGCTGACTCTCGTCTAACGGGCTGCGTGCGCCGGAAACGGCCGGAGGCGCTCACGACGTGCGCCGTCTCGACGTCGGAGGTGCGAGAATAGACGATGATTCGAGACGCAGGAGGTGAGCTGTGACGTCGAGTAGCGCTGAGCAGATGCCCGAGTGGCCGACCGCTGAGCACGTACCGGCCGAGGAGCTGGCGCGTCGTCAAGGCATCCGGCCAGTCACCTCCGTCGACGACCTGGCCCGGCCTGGCCTGTTCGAGTCGGACGAGGAACTGGATGACTTCCTCGCTGACCTTTACGCCTCCCGGCGGGCCGGCGCCGCGTGAGCCTGGTCGTCCTGGACACCGACGTAGCGTCGGCGATCCTCCGGGGGCGTCTGCATGACCGTCTCCGTGCCCGTCTGGCCGGTAAGACCCTCTGCATCACCTTCGTGACGCTCGGGGAGCTGACCAAGTGGACCGCGCTGCGAAGTTGGGGGCCACGCAAGCTGGCGGATCTCGCCCAGTGGCGGTCCGGGGTCGTGCTGCTTCCCTTCGACGAGGCGGTCGCGACGACCTGGGGACATCTTCAGGCGCGGGCGCAGCATCGCGGGCGGCCCCGGCCGACGAATGACTCCTGGATCGCGGCGTGCTGCCTGGTCGACCGGCTACCTCTGGCGACCTTCAACGGCAAGGACTACGCCGACTTCGCCGAGTACGACGGCCTCCGCCTGTTCGACGTCTCCTAGCTTTCGGCAACCCTGGTCGCGGCTGTCCGGCGTCATACGGCTTTCCGGCCCCGGCCCTCGGGCCGGGGGCGGCTTCGCGTGGCGCCGGCATTCCGCGGCCTGGTCCCTGTACCCGGTGGCAAGCCGCGAAGCGGCGCGGCAGCCGATCGCCCCAACCTCGGCGGCGGCCAACCGCCCTCGCGATCGTCACGGCGCGGAACCGCGGTGCCGGACGGGCGGGCGTTGGTCTTCGCCGACCGGGACGGCGGGCCGCAGCGGCGGTCGAACTTCCGGCGGCGGGTGTGGCTGCCGTCGCTGGTGCGGGCCGGGCTGCTGGGCCGGGTGGCCGAGATCGCGCCGGGCCGGTGGATGGCGTCGTGGCCGGACCGGGACGGCCGGGAGCAGCGGGCGGAGTTCGCCGACGAGGCGGCGGCGGTGGCGCACGCGGCGGCCTCGGCGTTCGGCGGCCTTCGGTTCCACGACCTGCGGCACTCGTACATCACGTGGCTGGTGACGGACGGGGTGCCGGTCAACATCGTGCGGCGGGTCGTGGGGCACGAGAAGGCGTCAACGACGCTCAATCGTTATACGCACACCCCGGACGACTACGCCGACCGGGTCCGGCTGACGTTCGCTGACGATTCGCTGACTTTCCGCCCGGCGCCCCGCCCGGCCGACCTCGGAGAAGTGCCCCCACCTGGTCGGAAGCGCTTCCCGGAAAGGGACGACCCCCGTCGGGGGGAGACGGGGGTCGTCGGGAGGTTCGGCTCCGGGGGGGTCGAGCCGAACCCACTCAGCGGTCACGGGGGGTGCAACCGCCGAGGGCCTGTCTGTTGTGCGAGATATGAACGCTCGTCGTGCCGACCAGTCTGCCTGAGCGGACCTGTATACGTCGAGTGGTGTCACCTCCACTCCCTGCAAATTAAAGTTCGCAGAGTGTGATTGACGTCACGATGAGCGAGGGCGATGGCGTCTGCCCGCGAGTCCGAGGGGTCGTCGGACCCCGGGCACCCGCCGACCATAGACCATCCGGCTAGACTTTCGCGCCGTGGGCCGAAGTGCCGCTTTCTTCGATCTGGACAAGACCGTCATCGCCAAGTCGAGCGCCCTGGCGTTCGGTCGGCCGTTCTACCGGGACGGCCTGATCACCCGGCGTGACGTGGTCAAGTCGGCGTACGCGCAGCTGATGTTCCGGCTGGGCGGCACCGACGAGCAGACCATGGCCAAGACCCGGGACTACCTCGCCACGCTCTGCAAGGGCTGGCAGGTGGAGCAGGTCCGCCAGATCGTCGCGGAGACACTCCACGAGCTGATCAACCCCTACGTGTACGCCGAGGCCGCCGCCCTGATCGAGGAGCACCAGGCTGCCGGCCGGGACGTCGTGCTGGTCTCCGCCTCCGGCGAGGAGATGGTCCGGCCGATCGGCGCGCTGCTGGGGGTCACCGACGTGATCGCCACCCGGATGGGCGTGGTGGACGGCCGCTACAGCGGCGAGGTGGAGTTCTACGCGGCCGGCCCGAGCAAGGTCGAGGCGGTCAGCGAGCTGGCCGGCCGGCGCGGGTACGACCTGGCCGACTCCTACGCCTACTCCGACTCGTACAGCGACCGCCCGCTGCTGGAGTGCGTCGGCCACCCCTCGGTGGTCAACCCGGACCGGCAGCTGCGCAGGCTCGCGGTTGAGAACTCCTGGCCGGTGCTGGAGTTCCGGCATCCGATCCCGCTGGGCCGGCGACTGCGCGAACGCCCGGCCGTCCCGGTCGCCGCGGCGGCGCTGGGCGTGGGCGTCGGCGTGGCCATCGGCATCGCCTGGTACGGCCGTCACCGCCGGGCCCGCGCCACCCCCGCTCCCGCCTGAGCGGATCCGCGCCGAGACGACCCGGGCCGGCCCACCGAGACGACCCGGGCCGGCCCACACCGAGGCGATCCGTGCCGGCCGCGCCGACGCCATCAGGCCGGGCCGGGCGGGTCAGGCGGCGGCGAGGATCTCGTCGCCGATCGTGGTGAGCTGGTCGGCACCGACCTCCACGGCCGACATGTAGTGCCGCAGCCAGGAGCGCAGTCCGTCCGGGGTGCCGGTGGCGAACGCGCCGGCCGCGCCGACGTACTCGGGTTCGCGCTCGCGATGGCCGACGTCGACGGCGAGCAGGCCGCGCGGGTCGAGCCCGCTGGACAGCAGCACGAGCCGGGCGGCGCCGCGGGCCACCACCCCGGACGGCCCGGCGAAGGGGCGCAGGTTCAGCAGTTCGCCGTGCACGACGGCGGCGAGCACCAGTGGGGAGACCTTCGTGCCGCCGGCGGCGAGTCCCGCCAGCCCGTCCAGCCGCGCGGCGACCACCGGGTCGGCCACGGGCCGGCCCAGCTCGGCCTCGGTCACCACGTCCCGGGCGGCGAGCACGTGCAGCTTGGCCAGCGCCTGCCGGGGCGCCTTCGGCCAGAGCTCGCTCAGCCCGGGCAGCGCCCCGGCCACCCGCAGCGCGCCCTGGACGACCGGCTCGGTCACGGTTCCGGCGCGGACGGCCTCGCGCTCGCGGGCGTACCCCTCGAGGGCGGCGCTGGCGACCGCGGACCGGAGGCTGACCTCGGCCGCGACCTGGCCGCCGTGCCGGCGCAGCGCGCGGTGCCCGAGCGCCTGGTCGAACCGCTCGCGGGCCCGCTCGACGGCGGGGGCGATGTCGGCGAGCGCGAGCAGCGGGGCGAGCGGGTCGGCGGTCACCCCGTCACGCTATCGACTGCCCGACGCGACCCGCCGACGAGCCGCCCGGAAGCGACCACCGACACCCCGCGATCCTGTCGGCAAGGGACCTTCCTCGACCGCGGGCGGGGACGACGTGTGCCCGGGTAGGCCGTCCGGCGCGTCACGGGGGCCGCTCGGCGCGATTTTGGCCGGACCGGCGGTCCGTCGGCCCGGCATCCCGACTAACCTCGTGCGGGAGACGCAGGTCACCCCGAACGACGAGGGAGCACGGCATGAGCGAGGCATTGGCCAATCTGTTGAACGAGACGCGCCAGTTCCCGCCGCCGGCCGAACTCGCCGCGAACGCCAACGTCACCGCGGAGGCGTACGCGGAGGCCGACGCCGACCGGCTGGCGTTCTGGGAGCGGCAGGCCGGGCGGCTGACGTGGGCGCGGCAGTGGGACCAGGTGCTCGACTGGTCGAAGCCGCCGTTCGCGAAGTGGTTCGTCGGCGGGCAGCTCAACGTGGCGTACAACTGCCTGGACCGGCACGTCGAGGCCGGCCTGGGCGACAGGGTCGCCATCCACTGGGAGGGCGAGCCGGGCGACACCCGCACCATCACGTACGCCGACCTGCACAAGCTGACCTGCCAGGCGGCGAACGCGCTGACCGACCTGGGCGTCACCGCGGGCGACCGGGTGGCGATCTACCTGCCGATGATCCCGGAGGCGGCGGTCGCGATGCTGGCCTGCGCCCGCATCGGCGCGACGCACAGCGTGGTCTTCGGCGGCTTCTCCGCCGACGCGCTGACCAACCGGATCCAGGACGCCAGCGCCAAGGTGGTGATCACCGCCGACGGCGGCTACCGCCGGGGCAAGCCGTCGGCGCTGAAGCCGACCGTCGACGAGGCGGTGGCCAACTGCCCGTCGATCGAGCACGTGCTGGTCGTGCGGCGCACCGGCGAGGAGGTCGCCTGGTCGGCCAAGGACCACTGGTGGCACGAGACGGTGGAGACCGCCTCGGCCGAGCACGCCGCGCAGCCGTTCGACGCCGAGCACCCGCTGTTCATCCTCTACACCAGCGGCACCACGGCCCGCCCGAAGGGCATCCTGCACACCACCGGCGGCTACCTCACCCAGACGGCGTACACGACGCACGCGGTCTTCGACCTCAAGCCGGAGACGGACGTCTACTGGTGCACCGCCGACATCGGCTGGGTCACCGGGCACTCCTACATCGTCTACGGCCCGCTCTCCAACGGCGCCACGCAGGTGATGTACGAGGGCACCCCGGACACCCCGCACAAGGGCCGGTTCTGGGAGATCGTCGACAAGTACAAGGTCAGCATCCTCTACACCGCCCCGACGCTCATCCGGACGATGATGAAGTGGGGCGAGGACATCCCCGCCGGCTACGACCTCTCCTCGCTGCGGTTGCTCGGCAGCGTGGGCGAGCCGATCAACCCCGAGGCGTGGATGTGGTACAGGCAGCACGTCGGCCGGGGTGAGCTGCCCATCGTGGACACCTGGTGGCAGACCGAGACCGGGTCCGTCATGATCTCGCCGCTGCCGGGCGTGACGGAGGCCAAGCCGGGCTCGGCGATGACGCCGCTGCCGGGCATCAGCGCCGACGTGGTGGACGACCAGGGCCAGTCGGTGCCGAACGGCGGCGGTGGCTACCTGGTGCTGCGCGAGCCGTGGCCGTCGATGCTGCGCACCATCTGGGGCGACGACAACCGGTTCATCGAGACGTACTGGTCGCGGTTCGAGGGCATGTACTTCGCCGGGGACGGCGCGAAGCGGGACGACGACGGGCACATCTGGCTGCTCGGCCGCGTCGACGACGTGATGCTGGTGTCCGGGCACAACATCTCCACCACCGAGGTGGAGTCGGCGTTGGTCTCGCACCCGTCGGTGGCCGAGGCGGCGGTGGTCGGCGCGACCGACCCGACCACCGGGCAGGCCATCGTCGCGTTCGCCATCCCGCGCGGCACCGCGGACACCTCCGGCGAGGCGGGCGAGAAGCTCATCGCCGACCTGCGCAACCACGTGGCGAAGACCCTCGGCCCGATCGCCAAGCCGCGGCAGATCATGCTGGTGCCCGAGCTGCCGAAGACCCGCTCCGGCAAGATCATGCGCCGCCTGCTGCGGGACGTGGCCGAGAACCGGTCGCTCGGCGACGTCACCACGCTCCAGGACTCGTCCGTGATGGACCTGATCTCGTCCGGCATGGGCGGCGGCAAGTCCGACGAGGACTGACGGCAGGCGTACCACCCGATGGGTGGCGGTCCCGCGCGGACCGTCACCCATCGTCATTTCTTACGGGTACGCGACGGACCGCATGCGCCCTGTCACATCGGTCGGTCGGGGGAACCGGGAGAAGCTGAACGGACACAGGCTGGCGTCGACCCCTGTCATTCGCCTGTTTTCTGATTTAGGTTCACGCTGGTCGAGCCGGTTCGATGGACGTCACATCGATGAGAGGGCCGGCCGACTCCCTCCCTCCCATGCCCGAGAAATGGAGCGGCATGAACAGAAAACCCCAACCTGGGTCGCGCCGACGCCTACTCGTCGCGCTGCCCGCCATCGCCCTGGCGGCCACGTCACTGACCGTGACTGGCGGCGCGGCGGCGGCAGAGTCCGGCCCCGCCCGAGCCACGATCGGGGCGGACGAGTACTACATCAACTACGCCGAGCCGGCCGTCCAGCCGGACAGCACCGGCCGCGAGGTCAAGGGCAAGGGTGGTGTCTACGCCCCGGCAGTCGAGGAGGCGCGGGCCTACGACCGCAAGTTCGCCCGCGGCAACCCGGTCACGGCGCGGCAGCTCGCCAAGACCGAGGCCCAGGCGATCAAGACGGGTCAGAGCCCGCGGCAGATCAAGCAGGCCAAGGGCACCCAGACGGCGAAGCTGCTGACCCTGCTGGTGGAGTTCAACGACCAGGCCAACGACGACTTCACCGACGTCATGGTCCCCAAGACGGTCTTCGAGGACCGGAGCTGTGTCCCCGGCACCGTCCAGAACGGCCCCCTGCACAACAACATCCCGAACCCGGCCAGCCTGCCGCACGAGGACAACAACTCGATGTGGGTGCCGGACTTCTCGCCCGCGCACTACGACAAGATGCTCTACACCAAGGAGGGCATCACCGAGCGGGTCCGCCCGGACCTGACCGGGCCGGACGGCAAGCCGGGCATCAGCCTGGCCGGCCGGACCATGCACAACATGTACCTGGAGATGTCCAAGGGCGCGTACACGGTCGACGGGCAGGCCAGCCCGTGGATCAAGGTGCCGCACTCCGAGGGCTGGTACGCGGCCTCCCGCTGCTTCCAGGACGAGAACGGCAACTGGGTCGCCGGCCGCGAGCAGGCGATGAACGGCCACCCGGACAACCCGCAGGGCGCGGGCCGGCTGGCCACCGACGCGATCGCCACCCTCGCGCAGATGGACCCGGACTTCCCGTGGGCCGACTACGACATCGAGGACCAGGGCGACCGCGACGGTGACGGCAACTTCTTCGAGCCGGACGGCGTGATCGACCACCTGGTGCTGGTGCACGCCGGCCAGGGCAAGTCCCGTGGCGGCGGCGCCGAGGGCATCTACGCCGTCTGGGCGCACTCGTCGTCGATCGCCGGCGGCTACACCATCCCGGGCACCAACCTCCAGGTGTCGAACTACATCGTGCAGCCGGAGGACGCCGGCGTCGGTGTGTTCGCCCACGAGTTCGGCCACGACCTCGGTCTGCCGGATCTCTACGACACCTCGGGCAACGCCGACTCGGACGTCGACTTCTGGGACCTGATGGCCTCGGGCTCGCACTCGGGTGAGATCTTCCAGGCGCTGCCGACGCACATGGGCCTGTGGGACAAGTGGGTGCTCGGCTGGGCCGACCCGCTGACCCTCGCGCCCGGCGCCGACCCGCGCGACGTGCAGCTGGGTCAGACCTCGCGGACCCCGGCCGGCACCAAGGACGGCATCAAGATCAACCTGCCGAACAAGGTGATCACGCTGGCCACGCCGCACAGCGGCGAGAAGATGTGGTACACCGGCGCCGACCAGGACTGGGCGGACGTCAAGATCGCCCGCCAGGTGGCGGTGCCGGCGGCGGCCGACGCGAAGTTCTGGATGTGGAACAACTTCGTCATCGAGGCCGACTGGGACTACGGCTTCGTCGAGGTCTCGACCGACGGCGGCGCCACCTGGGCCGAGCAGAAGGTCTACGACTCGACCGGCAAGCTGGTCAGCACCAACGACGGCTACGCGGACCCGAACGGCCGGATGGTGGACTTCGGCAACAAGAAGTACGGCCTGACCGGTGACACCCACGGCTGGCGGCACGACTACGTCGACCTGTCGGCCTTCGCCGGGCAGACCGTGCAGGTCCGGCTCCGCTACGCCACGGACGAGGCGTTCGTGGAGCGCGGCTGGTTCGCCGACGACTTCTCGGTGACCGGCGGCGGCGCCACCACCTGGAGCGACGACGTCGAGAGCGGCACCAACGGCTGGACCGCGACCGGCGGCACCTTCGTCGACACCAACGGCGCGGGCTGGCGCATCGACAGCGGCACCTCGACCCAGGCGCACTACTACCTGGCGGAGTGGCGCAACTTCGACGGCTTCGACAACGGCCTGAAGTACACCTACGACACGGTGTACTCGCACGACGCGTGGAAGGTCGACAAGGTCTCCTACAACGCCCCGGGCATGCTGGTCTGGTACCGGGACACCGCGCTCGGCGACGTCAACCACGTCACCGGGCAGCTGACCTCCCTGCCGAGCTACGGCGCCAAGGGCGGTCTGCTGATCGTCGACTCGCACTTCGACCCGTTCCGTCGCGCGGGCGAGGCGGCCGTCAAGGACCCGTCGGTGCTGGACAACCTGCCCAGCCGGCCGCAGTCCTCCAACGCGGCCTTCTCGCTCAACCCCACGTACCCCTTCCGGGAGTGCCTGGAGGCGGAGGGCGAGCCGTACAGCGAGTACTGCACGAACTTCCCCGCGCAGCCGGCGGTGCCGGCCTTCACGGACGCCAAGGGCTGGTACCCGGGCATCGAGATCCGTGACGGCTCGGCGTACGCCCGGGACAGCGACGCCTCGGTGGTCATCCCGTCGAAGGGCAACGAGCGGTACACCACCCGGGTCACCAACCCGGACGGTACGCCGGCGCCGGCCTACTACGGGGTCACGCTGGGCGGCGGCGCCATCGTGCTGGGCACCGGCAACCCCGGTGACCAGGGCGTGGCCTACGGCGTCACCATCACCATCAAGCAGACCGCGAAGGACAACTCGTACGCCACGGTGCACGTCACCCCGGCGACGAGCTGACCCTAGGGTCGGCTGACGGGACACACGGCGGGGCCCGTCTGGAGCACACTGCTCCGGACGGGCCCCGCTCGTCTTACGCCCAGCAAATCGCGTCGGCCGATCGCTGTGACATTTTGGAGGGCTCCGACGCTCCCCGAAGGGGACTCCATAACCCCTGCTACGCAACGTGATCGTGGCCAAAACGTAACGTGAACCAGCGTCGCCATACTGCGCGCTTTGGTCGACATTTATGCACACATAAGGGTCACTGATCGCGTTCCCGCCTGGTAATTGACCCGTGACAAGCGCGCCCTCCCTCTGCCAGGGTGAGTGACGCATCACATGACAGTCGTGGCCTCGGCTGCGCCCGTCATGTAACAGATCCACAAAGGAGGAGGACCTTTGAGGAGACGAGTCACAGCCGGCCTGGCCTCGGCCGCGGCCGCGCTGCTGGCGGCGGGAGTCGTGTCGGCGCCGGCCTCCGGCGCACCGGCCGCGGACCCGGCCCCCGGTTCCGACAAGGCGAAGCACGGCAGGGACAACCTCCCCGATCCGAAGTCGGATCAGCAGCGGGAGCTCCGGAAGAAGGCCATCGCCGACCTGCTCTCCGGCAAGGCCAAGCTTCAGACGCGCAACGGCTCGAAGGTCATCCAGGTCAAGGACGACCTGTTCGTCGAGTACCAGCAGGCGCCGAAGACCGACCCGATCTTCACGATGCTGGTCGAGTTCGGTGACCAGACCGACCCCCGGACCGGTGGGACCGCGGGTCCGCTGCGCAACCAGATCGCCGAGCCCGACCGCAACTGGGACGGCAGCGGGAGCGACGACAACAGCACCCTGTGGCGGCCGGACTTCAACCGGGCGCACTACCAGGACATGATGTTCGGTCCGGGTGAGTCGATGCGGGACTTCTACTACAAGCAGTCCGGCGGGCGCTACACCGTCAACGGCGACGTCAGCGACTGGGTCAAGGTTCCCTACAACGAGGCCCGGTACGGCAGCAACGCCATCTCCGAGGCCGACGGGTACTGGAACTTCATCAAGGACAGCGCCACCGCGTGGTACCAGTCCGAGGTCGCCGCCGGCAAGACGCCGGAGCAGATCAAGCAGTACCTGGCCCAGTTCGACATCTGGGACCGGTACGACTTCGACGGTGACGGCGACTTCAACGAGCCCGACGGCTACATCGACCACTTCCAGGCGGTGCACGCCGGCGAGGGCGAGGAGGCCGGCGGCGGCGCCCAGGGCGAGGACGCCATCTGGTCGCACCGGTGGGGCGCCTTCACCAACCTGGAGGGCGTCGCCGGCCCGACCGGCAACCTCTCCGGTGGTGTGCAGATCGGCGACACCGGCATGTGGATCCGTGACTACACCACGGAGCCGGAGAACGGCGGTCTGGGCGTGTTCGCCCACGAGTACGGCCACGACCTCGGTCTGCCGGACTACTACGACACCGCCGGCGGCGACAACGGCGTCGGCTTCTGGAGCCTCATGGCGTCCGGCTCGTGGCTCGGCCACGGCAAGGACGACATCGGTTCCACGCCGGGCTACATGGACCCGTACTCGAAGCTCTTCCTGGGCTGGCTGAACTACTCGGTCGTCGAGGAGAACAGCGGCACCACCCAGGTCACGCTCGGCCCGGCCGGCGACAGCGACGGGCCGAAGGCCCAGGCGGTCGTCGTCAACCTGCCCGCGCAGACCCAGACCACCGAGTACAACACCCCGTTCGCGGGCTCGTACGAGTGGTGGAGCGGCAGCGCGGACGACCTGAAGAACTCGCTGACCCGCACGCTGGACCTCACCGGGGCGACCTCCGCGTCGATCACCGCGAAGGCCCAGTGGGACATCGAGGAGGACTACGACTACCTCTTCGCCGAGGTGTCCACCAACGGCGGCACCAGCTGGACCTCGCTGCCGAACGCGCTCATCGACGCCGGCGAGACCGGGATCGACGGCTCCAGCAACGGCGCGTGGGTGGACCTGACCTACGACCTGTCCGCGTACGCCGGGCAGACCGTGCAGTTCCGCTACCGCTACGCGACCGACGGCGGCGTGCACTTCGCCGGCGCGTTCCTGGACAACATCTCGCTGACCAAGAACGGCACCGTCGCGTGGACCGACGACGCGGAGACCCTGGCCGCTGAGTGGACCGCCCGGGGCTTCACCCGGATGGGCGGCTCGGTGACCGACACGTACCCGCGCTTCTACATCGCGGAGAACCGGTCCTACGTCGGCTACGACGACACCCTGCGGACCGGCGGGTACAACTACGGGTTCAACAACACCCGCCCGAACTGGGTGGAGCGGTTCTCGAACCACCCCGGCATGCTGGTCTGGTACGTGAACTACGCGTACGGCGACAACAACACCTCGGAGCACCCGGGCTACGGCCTGAACCTCCCGGTGGACGTCCGGCCGAACAAGATCACCGTCGACGGTCAGGGCAATATCACCAACCGCCGCAACGGCTTCGACGCCACGTTCAGCCTGTACGCCAAGCCGGCGCAGACCTTCCACCTCAACGGTGTCCCGGTCACGCTCCCGGCGCTCGCCCCGAACCCGGTGTTCTCGGACACCGGTGCGAACAAGTACTGGACGTCCGGCAACCCGTGGAACTCGGTGAAGGTTGCCGGTTCCGGCACCAAGATCGAGATCGTGCAGCAGGGCACCAACCCGACCGACGACATGGTCGTGAAGGTCAGCAACTGACAATCGGGTTACCCGTGGGGCCGGTGGCGGTGACGCCACCGGCCCCACTTTTCGCGTACGTGACCCGGTCCGATCGAGAACGATCTCTTCCGTCCCATCGGCGGCCCTATGCCCTTGCTCATGACGGTTGATGAACGGCCGGGATGTGACGGTGAAAAGCATTCTCAACAAAACTTTGCAACAAATAGACGCACGCATCTTCCCAGGGGTCACAGGAGTGTCTATGTTCACCATTGGTCCCACTAGTGGGACCGATCTCCACCGGCCCTTACCCCCGTTGGGCCGGTTCCCTCAAACCGGAGGTACCACGTGCGCAAAGTCGCAGTGGGTCTGCTCGGGCTTTCGCTGACGGCGACGGGACTGGCGGTGGGCACGTCCGCCAGCGCCGCGCCGCAGCCGAAGTTGCCGACGTCCGCACCGTCGGTCGCCGAGCCAGCCCATGTCGACCACGACCTGCCGAACCCGCTCGAGGACAAGCGTCGCGCCCTGCGCCAGGAGGGCCTGAGCGACGTCCTCTCCGGCCGGGCCAAGGCGCAGAAGATCAACGGCAGCACGGTCGTCAAGGTCGGCAAGACCCAGGCCGAGGGGGCCACCGCCCGCTCGACCCGGGCCGGCGCCGCCAGCCAGATGGACGACCAGTACGTCGAGCTCGCCCGCGAGCAGACCGACCGGATCTTCGTCATCCTCGCCGAGTTCGGCAACGAGCGGCACCCGAGCTACCCGGACCAGGACACCGACCCGACCACGCCGGGGCCGACCCGGTTCGACGGGCCGCTCCACAACGAGATCCCCGCCCCCAACCGGGCGGTGGACAACTCCACGGTGTGGCAGGCGGACTACAACGCCGACCACTACCGCAAGCTCTACTTCGGCACCAACCCCGGTGACGAGTCGCTGAAGCAGTACTACGAGGCGCAGTCCTCGGGCCGCTACAGCGTCGAGGGCACGGTCACCGACTGGGTGAAGGTCAGGTACAACGAGGCCCGCTACGGCCGCTCCGGCGGCTCCCCGTGCGCCGACAACGTCTGCACCAACACCTGGGCGCTGGTCCGGGACGCCGCCAACCAGTGGGTCGCCGACCAGAAGGCCGCCGGCCGCACCGACGCCCAGATCGCCGCGGACGTCAAGGCGATGGACCAGTGGGACCGGTACGACCACGACTCGGACGGCAACTTCAACGAGTCGGACGGCTACATCGACCACTTCCAGATCGTCCACTCCGGCGGCGACGAGGCCGACGGCGACCCGTACCAGGGCGAGGACGCCATCTGGAGCCACCGCTGGTACGCCTTCGCGTCCGACCAGGGCTCGACCGGCCCGGTGAACTTCCCGGCCGGCGGCACCCAGATCGGCAACACCGGCATCTGGATCGGTGACTACACCATCCAGCCGGAAAACGGCGGCCGGAGCGTCTTCTACCACGAGTACGGCCACGACCTCGGTCTGCCGGACGACTACAACGTCGTCAGCGGTGGGGACAACAACAACGAGCACTGGACCCTGATGGCCCAGAGCCGGCTCGGCGCCAAGAACGACGGTGGCATCGGCGACCGCGGCGGTGACCTGGGCGCGTGGAACAAGCTCCAGCTCGGCTGGCTCGACTACGAGGTGGTCGTCGCGGGGCAGCAGCGCACCCTGAAGCTCGGCCCGCAGGAATACAACACCAACGAGGCCCAGGGCGTCGTGGTCGTGCTCCCGAAGCGGGAGTACACCTTCGACAACGGCAAGCCGTTCGAGGGCACCAAGCAGTTCTTCTCCGGCAACGAGGACGACCTCAACAGCACGATGACCCGGACCCTGGACTTCACCGGGAAGTCGTCGGCGTCGCTGTCGATGAAGGGCCGCTACGACATCGAGGCCGGGTACGACTACCTGTTCTTCGAGGCGTCGCTCGACGGCGGCCAGACCTGGACGGCGCTGCCGGGCACGGTCAACGGCCAGCCCCTCCCGGAGATCTCGCCCGGACGTCCGGCCCTGGACGGCAGCAGCAACGGCGAGTGGGCCGACATCGCCATCCCGATGGACGTGGCGGCGGGCAAGGTCGCGCAGTTCCGGCTTCGCTACCAGACCGACGGTGGTGTCTCCGAGGGTGGCTTCTACGGTGACGCGGTCACCGTGACCGCCGACGGTCAGACCGTCCTCTCCGACGGTGCCGAGTCCGGCGCCGCCGGCTGGACGCTCGCCGGTGGCTTCGAGGTCGCCGAGGAGACCTACACCCGGGAGTTCGACAACTACTACATCGCGGGCACCCGGCAGTACATCTCGTACGACAAGTACCTGAAGACCGGCCCGTACTTCTTCGGCTACGCGAACACCCGCCCGGACTACGTGGACCACTACGCGTACCAGGAGGGCTTGCTGATCTCCTACTGGAACACCCGCTGGGCGGACAACGACACGTTCGCGCACCCGGGTGAGGGTCGCAACCTGATCATCGACGCGCACCCGCGGCCGATCTACAACCTGACCGGGCAGCCCTGGCGGGCCCGCGTCCAGGTCTATGATGCGCCGTTCAGCCTGAAGAAGGCCGACTCGTTCACGCTGCACCTCAACAGCCAGCCGCAGTACATCCGTGGCCAGGCCGCGCAGCCGCTGTTCGACGACACCAAGCAGTACTGGTACCCGGAGCTGCCGAACCACGGCGTCAAGCTCCCGGCCACCGGCACCAAGATCCGGGTCCTGGAGAAGGACGGCGTCTACACCAAGATCCGCATCTCCTGATCCGCTGATCACGCACCACCCGCACCACGCGATGCCCGGGCAGGTCACCTGCCCGGGCATCGCCCATTTCCACGGATGCCGGCCGACGACCGCCCCATCCGTCTCGACGCGGGCGACGAGCCAGGCCCTCCCGCCGGCGTGGGCCGTCGAGCGATCCCGGCCACCCGGCCGGTCGGCGGCGGAGCCGGCCGGCACCGGGGTCATAGGCTGTCTGCCATGACCGAGCAGCGTGGCGGGCCCGTCGACGAGTCCTGCGTCCTCACCGAGGGGCCGTGGACGCACCGGTTCGTCGGCGCGAACGGCAGCCGCTTCCACGTCGTCGAGTCGGGCACCGGCCCGATGGTGCTCTTCCTGCACGGCTTCCCCGAGCACTGGTGGGCCTGGCACGAGATGCTGCCGGCGGTCGCCGACGCCGGGTTCCGCGCCGTCGCGGTCGACCTGCGCGGCTACGGCGCCAGCGACAAGCCGCCCCGGGGGTACGACGGCTACACGCTGGCCGCCGACATCGCCGGGCTGATCCGGGCCCTGGGCGAGCGCTCCGCGACCGTGGTCGGCACCGGCATCGGCGGCATGATCGGGTGGACCGTGGCGTCGTTCCACCCGTCGCTGGTCCGCCGGCTGGTGGTGCTCGGCGCCCCGCACCCGCTCCGGCTCCGGGCCGCCATCTTCGCCGACCCGCGGGGGCAGTTCGCCGCCTCCACGCCCACCCTGAAGTTCCAGCTACCCCGCTACGAGCACGTGCTCACCAGGGACGACGCGGCGGCGGTGGAGGAGATGCTGCGCCGCTGGGGCGGGCCGCGCTGGGTCCACGGGCCGGACTTCGAGGCGTACGCCCGGCGGTGCCGGGAGGCGATGCGGATCCCGCAGGCGGCGTTCTGCGCGCTGGAGGGCTACCGTTGGGCGTTCCGCTCGGTGCTCCGCCTGCACGGCTACCGCTTCGTCCGGCTGATGCAGAAGCCGCTGATCACCCCGACGCTCCAACTCCACGGCGCGCTCGACCAGGCATCCCTGCCGCGCACCGCCCAGGGCTCCGGCCGGTACGTGGTGGCGCCCTACGAGTGGCGGCTCCTGGACGGCGTGGGGCACTTCCCACACGTGGAGGCCCGCGAGGTGGTGCTCGGCGAGATCCTGCGCTGGGCGAAGTCCTGACCAGCCCGCTGCCGCGCGCTCAGACCCGCTGCTCGCGCAGGTCGGCGACCTCGGCGGCGGGCGCCCAGCCCTGGTAGACGCCGAAGTCGAAGACCTCCAGCCCCATCGCCCGGGCGACGGGCCAGCGCCCGCCGGTGTACTCCACCCGCAGCCAGCCGTCGTGCTGGCCGAGGACGATGAACGGCTGGCCCTGCCAGGTGCAGGTCGTCCGCACGTACGCCAGGTCGTCCACCTCGGTGGCCGGGACCACCCGCACGTACCGGCCGGGGCGTACCTCCTCGAAGCCCTCGCCCGGCTCGGGCTGGTAGAGCCGGACGTCGTCGCCGTCCGGGCTCGCCTGGTATTCCCGGCCGCGCCAGCGGGCCACGTAGCCGTCCCGGATCACTGCGCACCGACCTGTCGCCACAGCAGGGCGTCGGTGTCGAGGATGGCGACCACCCGCTCCGTGCCGTCCGCGCCGATCCGCCAGAGTTGCGCGCCGTGCGGCAGCCGGGCGCTGTCCACCTTGAACTCCGCCACCACGTCGCTGCTCTCGCCGGGGGCGAAGCCGTTGCCCCGGAACGGCGGGCGCTCGATGACCCAGCCCTCCATGGCCCGCATGGCGGCCTCGCTCTGCCCGCCGTAGGGGATGCGGTAGAGGCTGGGCCGGTGCGCCGGCCAGCGCAGCACGTAGATCTCCTCGGCGTCGCGCGCGAACGGCGAGTCGGGGTGACCGAGGCCGAGCGCGTCGTGCAGCTGCGCCGGGGTGTTCAGGTGGGCCAGCTCGTTGGCCCGGTGCACGAAACCGGAGACCCGGTCGTAGCCCCGCTCCAGGTAGTACGCGAGCTGGCTGGGGGCGACCGCCTTCTGCATGACGACGGGCCGGGCCGGGTCGGGTGCCGCGTAGCGGGGGCGGCTGACCGGTTCCTCGACGGGGACCGCCGCCTCGCTCTCGACCCCGGCGTCGTCGCCGAGCCCCACCTCCGCCGCCCAGTTGGCCAGCGCGACGATCTGCTCACCGGGCAGCTTCGCCCCGACCGGGCTGCCCGGGTTGACCGCGAACGACCAGGACGGGTCCGGCCAGCGCCGGATCAGCTGGACGAACTTGACCTCGACGGTCTCGGCCGCCGCGTCGGCGTGCTCGGCGAGCCGCTCCGGCGAGGTGTGCACCACCACGAACGTGTCGCCGTCCAACACCTCCGTACGCCAGACGAAGCCGGGCTCGCCGGGCCGGCTGCCCGGTGCGGAGTCGGCGGCCACCGGCAGGAGCACGCGGGCCAGCAGCAGCGTGGACAGGAAGGTGTCGGTGCTGCCGGTGCCGGCGGCGTCGAGCAGGTTCTCCTCGACCTCGTTGGCCGGCTGGAAGTCGACCGGCACGGGCTCGACGCGGGTCGTCGCCCCGCCGGCGCCGGCCGGCCCGTTGTCCTCCGCCCCGGCCGCCACCCATCCGCCCGTCGGGGCATCGGCCCGGCCGGCCCCCGCCGGCACGGCCTCCTCGCCGGGCGTCGGCGCGGCCGTGATCGTGACGCCGTCGGCCGCCGGCTCGGTGGGCCGCTGCGTCACACCGGCCGCCGCCACACCGGCCGCCGCCGGCGCGGGCGCGACGTCGGACGGTCCGGACGCGGCGTCGAACAGGCCGGGCGCGGCGTCCGCCGGCCGGGACGGGGTGTCGAACACGCCGGGCGCGGTCTCCACCGGCACGGATGCGGTCTCCACCGGCACGGATGCGGTCTCCACCGGCACGGGTGCGTCGACCGCACCGGGTGCGGTGGCAACGGGACCGGCGGGGCCGACCGCACCGGATGCGGTGTCGGCCGGACCGGCTGATGGCGGGTGGGCCGGAGCGGCTGATGGCGGGTGGGCCGGGCCGGGCGATGGCGGGTGGGCCGGAGCGGCGGGGGCCGCCCGGCCGGGCCGCCGCACCGGCTCGAACAGCGACACGGGCTCCGCGGGAGCATCGTCGGGCGGCCCCGTGAAATCGCGCGACTCGATGACCGTGCCCTCGATGACGATCGGCGTGAACCCGCGCCGGGGCGCGGGCGGCCCGGAGACCGGCTCCGCGACCGACGCCGACTCCTCCGCCGGGTCGGGCTCGGGCGTGGGCCGGGGGCGCGGCAGGGCCTGCGTCACGTCGCCGTCCGGCTCCGGCCGGCGGGCGGCGTACCCCGGGGTGGGGTCGGGGGCGGGCACGCGCAGGTCGCGGGTGACCTCCGCGGCGGACGGGTCCGGCCGGTGCGGCGGCAGCACCTGGGTGCTCTCCCCGCCCGCAACCGCGAAGGCCCGGGTCGGCTCCCCGTCGGCCGGGGCGACCGGGATCGGTTGGGTCGGGCCCTCCGGCACCGGCTCGGTGAGCGGCCGACGCCGGGGGAACGGCTGGCCGCCGCGCGCGAGGCGGGACGGCGGGACGGCCCGTTCGCCGGAGCGCAGCGCCTCCTGCCGCTGGGCGGACGCGCGGCCGGACGCCGGCTCGAAGAAGGACCGGTGGTTGGGCCGCTCCGGGGTCTCGCCGGCGGGGCGACCGTTCGTCGGCGGGGACGGCGCGGGGGGCGGGACCGGCCGGCCCTCCACGCGGTCGCCGAGCGGCACGAACCGGGACGGCCCCGGCCGGTCGACGGCCGCCACGGCGTCGCTCCGCGCGGCCTCGCCGGCCGTGAGGTCACCGTGCTGCGGGCCCGGCCGGTGCGACGGGTGATCAGGCGGGGCGGCGGCGCGGGGCGGTTCCGGCGGCCCGGGTCGGGCGGACGCCGCCACCCGGCCGGCCGTCGACACCGCCGGGGGCTCGGGCCAAGCAGCTGCGGCGCCGTTGGCCGGGGCGCCGTTGGCCGGGGCATCACCCGCCAGGGCGGGCCGCCCCGGGCCGCCAGTGGTCGGCCGGGCCGCCGGCCCGTCAGCCGGGCCGCGACCGGTTGTGGTCTGGGCCCGCGCCCGGGCGACCGTCTCCGCCCGTTCCAGGCGGGCCCGCGCGCCCAGGGTGCGGCCGGGCAGCCGGACGTCGCCGCGGGAGAGCTGGGAGACGAACCAGGCCGGCAGGTAGCCCTCGACGGGCAGGCCGGGGTTCACCGCCAGCCACCACTCCTGGTTGGGCCAGCCGGCCGCCAGATCGGCGTACGAGGTGCGGCGGCTGGAGCCCGCGTTCTCCCCGAGGCAGGCCCGCATGGCCGTGGCGGAGGTGAACGCAAGCACGTGGGTGCGACCGCCCGTCGTCCACGTGCCCCAGCCCATCGGCGCCTTCCCGGCGAGCGCCTCGGCCGAGACCGGCAGCAGCAGCTCGGTCTGGGCCAGGATGCGGAAGTAGAGCTGTTGGTCGTTGGCGCGCAACGCGTCCCGCATCGCCGCCTCGGCGTCGGTGGCCGGCTCCCATTCGGTCACGGCCACCCCTCCTCCCGGGAACAGGCCATAGGCATCGCGTACAACCTACAAGGTCGAAACACGATCACAATGGCTGGCCGGCGGCGGTCCGCGCCGTCGCGCCGGAGGCGCTAACATCCCGTCCCGGAGTCGACACGATACGGAGGCGGTCGATGTCCCGGTCCCCCGCGCGCCCGCTCCTGGCAGCCCTGACGACGGCGCTGTTGGCCACCGTCCCGGCAGCCGCCGCCCGGCCGGCCCGGGCCGCCACCGAACCGGTCGCCGTCGGCCGTTCCGGGCCCGCCGCGCTCACCGCGCGGGCGGCCCCCGGCTGCCCGTCCCCGCTCGCCCCGGTCCGGCCGGTGTCCGCGCCGCCCTGGCCCCACCAGCGGTACGCCCCGGAGCGGCTCGCGCCGCTGGCCACCGGCGCCGGGGTGACGGTGGCCGTCGTCGACTCCGGGGTGGACCGCCGGCACCCGCAATTGGCCGGGCGGGTCCTGGACGGCACCGACCTACTCGACCCGGGCGGCGACGGCGGCCGGGACTGCGCCGGCCACGGCACCGGCGTGGCGAGCATCATCGCCGCCGGCCCCCGCGACGGGGTGGCGTTCCACGGGCTGGCCCCGGGCGCCCGGATCCTGCCGGTACGGGTGAGCGAGCAGCAGGTCGTCGACGGGCGGGAGTCGGGGCGCACGGTCAGCGCCGAGGACTTCGCGCGGGCCATCCGCTGGGCGGTCGACCACGACGCCGACGTGCTCAACCTCTCCGTCGTCCTGTACGCGGACAACCCGGCGGTGCGGGCCGCGATCGGCTACGCGGTCGAGCGGGACGTGGTCGTGGTGGCCGCCGCCGGAAACCTGCACGACAGCGGCGACCCCCGGCCCTACCCGGCCGCGTACGACGGGGTGCTCGGGGTGGGCGCGATCGGGGCGGACGGGGCCCGCTCCCCGTTCTCACAGACCGGCGCGTACGTCGACCTGGTCGCCCCGGGCAGCGACGTGCTGATGGCCGCCCCCGGCCAGGGTCACCACCGGGCCGAGGGGACCAGCTACGCGGCGCCCTTCGTGGCGGCCACGGCCGCGCTGCTGCGGCAGTACCGGCCGGAGCTGAGCGCGGCACAGGTGGCGCAGCGGATCGTGGCGACCGCCGATCCGGCGCCGGGCGGCGGCCGGGGCGGCGGGTACGGCGCGGGGGTGCTGAACCCGTACCGGGCGGTCACCGAGACCGGCGGCGGGGCGCCGGAGGGGCCGCGCCCGGCCACCGCGCTCGCCGACGACCGGGACGATCCGGCGCTGGTGGCGCAGCGGGCCCGCCGGGCGACCGCCCGGGAGCGGGCGCTGCTGGTGGCCGGGGTCAGCGGAGCGGCGGTCGCGGTGGCGGCGCTGCTGGCGCTGGTCGTGCCGCGTGGCACCCGCCGCCGCTGGCAGCCCGCCGGCCCGGTCTGACGAGTGGAAACGACGGTGGTGGCGTCGACCGGCTCAGGGTCGGCGCCACCACCGGGCCAGGGCTACTGGAACAGGCCGACGTTCTTCTTCTCCGTGTCGAGATAGTCGGCCGCGGAGTCGTCGACCGCGAGCTTGATGTCGCGCAGCATGGCCTGCAGGTCCTGCGAGGCGGAGCGCCAGCGGGCCTGCCGCTGCTCGTACGCCTGCTGGGCCTCGCCGGACCAGCTCGCCACGAGCGGGGCGGCGTCGCGTTCGAGCTGCCCGAGCTGCGAGTCGAGCGTGTTCAGCGCCCGCTGGATGTCCGCGCTGGCCTGCTGCAACGCGGCGAAGTTGACGACCAGCACACCGTGGTCCATTGGATGTCTCCTCCCCCGAAGACCGGGTCAGAGCGGCAGCTGGATGCCGCCGCGGTTGGTGGTGGACACGCGGCTGGCGGCCTCGCTGTCCGAGACGTCGTACTGCTGACCGGCCGTGCGGATGGCGCCGGAGGTCTCCCGCAGCGCCCGCTGCAACGTCGCCTGGTCCTGCGCCCACTGCTGCTTGACCTGCTCGAACGAGCGCCCGCCGGCGCCGCGCCAGGCCTGCTGCAACACCTCCAGCTGGGCCATCAGGCTGCTCAGCATGGACTGCAGGGACTGGTCCACCTGCTCGAACTTCGCGGCGGTCTGCTGCATCACCGCTGCTTCTGCCTGGGTCTGGGACACCCCGGACGTCACCTCGTCTCATCGGTCGTGGCTGGCCGTCGGCGCGCCCGCTCACTCGGGCGCCCCGCTCGCGCCGCCCGGGCGTCGAGCGCGGCGGGCGCGGGTCAGCAAACTCGTCGCTGACGGTAGCCGCCCCGTCGCGGTTCTGCTACCCCGTCGCCCTCCCCTGTGGACAACCGGGCTCCCCGCTCCCCGCACCCGCCCTTACGATGGGCGGCGTCGATGTCGCGGCGAGTGGTCGAGGGGGCGCGGTGACGGTGAGCACCAGCACGGGCCCGGCCCGGCCGGCCGCGCAGCCGGTCGCCGCCCCCGCGCCGGTCCCACCCGCGCCGGCCGCTCCCCCGGCGCGCGCACCGGGGCCCCGCGCCGCCCTGCCGCCACAGTGGATTCCGGCCACCCGGCGGCAGACGGCCGGCGTCCGGGCCGGTCAGGTCGTCGCCGCGCAGGTCGCGGTGGTCGCCCTGGTCGCGGCCTCCGGTCGGGGCATGCTCGCGGCGCTGGCCGCCGTGGCGGTGGCCGCGTCGCTGCTGCCCCTGGCGTGGGTGCGGCTGCGGGGGCGCTGGCTCTTCGAGTGGCTCGCCACCGGCCTGGGCTACGCGACCCGCCGCCGCGCCCTGCCGCCGGGCGCGGGCCCCGCGGCCCTGCTGGACCTGGTCGACCCGGGGGCGGTGGTCCGCCCCGCCGAGCTGGCCGGCACGCCGGCCGCCGTGCTCGACGACGCCGCCGGCATGGTGGCCCTGGTGGAGGTCGGCGATCCGGCCGACCTTCTCGGCGACGGCCCCCGCGCGCTGCCGCTCCCGGCGTCCCTGCTGTCGGCGGCCGCGCCGGACGGGCCGCCGGTGCGGCTCCAGCTCCTGCTGACGGGGGCGCCGGCGCCGACGGTCGGGGCGGGCGGCGGCACGGCCGCCACGTCCTACCGGCAGCTCACCGACGGGCGGCTCGCCGGCCTGGAGCAGGCCGTCCTCGCCGTGCGGGTGCTCCGCGCCGAGGGCTGGACCGGGGAGGAGCTGCGGCGGGCGCTCTCGGGCACCGTACGCCGGATCGTGCGCCGACTCGGGGCGGTCGCCGCCCGCCCGCTGGGCGAGCACGCGACGCTGCGCGTGCTGGCGGAGCTGGCCCACCACGACGACCATCCGGCGCGGGAGTCCTGGCAGGCGGTGCGGGCGGGCGACCTGCTCCAGACCACGTTCCGGTTGCGCCGCTGGCCCGACGCGCGCGCCGACGCCGGCCGGCGGCTGGTGCCCCGGCTGCTCGCGCTGCCCGCGACGGCGACCACGGTGTCGCTCTGCGCCGGTCCGTGGGCCGGCGCCGACCCCGCGTCGGCGCCCACCGAGCTGGCCGTACGGCTGGCCGCCGCCACCCCGGCGGAGCTCTCGGCCGCGGCCCAGGCGCTGCGCCGGCTGGCGGCGGAGGCGGGCGGCGAGGTGCACCGGCTCGACGGCGCGCAGCTCGACGGGCTGGCCGGCACGCTGCCGCTCGCGGCGGCGGGGGCGCCGGGGCCGGGGCCGGCGCCCGACGCGCTGGAGCTGACCGTCGGCGAGGCGGGGCTGATGGTCGGCAGGAACCGGCACGGCGGCGCGGTGACCGTCCGGCTGTTCCGGCCGGAGAGCACCCGGGTGATGCTCGTCGGCGGGCTCCGCGCGGCGCAGCTCGTCGCGCTCCGGGCCATGGCGCTCGGCGCCCGGGTGGTGGTGCAGACGGCCCGCCCCGGCATCTGGGAGCCGTTCGTGCGGGGCGTCGGCACGCCGGGCGCGATGATCCCGCTGGTTCCGCCGGGCCGGCCGGTGGGCGGCGGACCGGGCTCGCCGCTCTGCCCGCTGCTGGTGGTCGTCGACGCCGGCCCGACGCCGGCCGAGACGGAACCGGGCCTCCCGTGGCGGGCCACGCTGCTGGTCCGCGACGAGCTGACCCCGGCCGACGCCGACGCGCTGGGCCGGGCCGACCTCGCCGTGCTGCAACCGCTCGACCCGGCCGAGGCCGCCCTGGCCGGCACCGCGTTGGGCCTCGGCGGGTCGGCGGAGTGGCTGACCCGGATCCGGGACGACATGGTCGCGGTGGTCAACCGGCGGGCGCTGCGCTGGGCGCTGCTCGCGCCGACCCCGATCGAGTCGCAGCTCATCGGCCGCCCGTCCCGCCGCTGACCGGCGCACCGCTCGCCGCCGGCCGGCGGCTGTGGGTACGGGTTTTCGCGGCGGTCCGGCGATCTCGCGGGTTCCGCGCGTGGCGCGTCCGTGGCACGATCCCCGCCATGGGTTTCCTCAAGGGGCTGCTGATCCGGCTGGCCAGCACGGCACTGGCCTTCTGGCTGGCCACGCTGCTCATCCCGGGCATCACGCTGGACTCGGAGTCCGTCACCGAGACGGTCACCACCCTCGTCCTCGTCGCGGCGATCTTCGGCGTGGTCAACGCGGTGCTCCAGCCCGTCATCAAGACCGTCGGCTGCGGTTTCTACCTGCTGACCCTCGGGCTGATCGCGCTGGTCGTCAACGGGCTGCTGTTCCTGCTCACGAGCTGGATCGCCGACCAGGCCGGGCTGCCCTTCCACGTCGACAGCTTCTGGCCGGAGGCGGTGCTCGGCGCGCTCCTCGTCGGGGTCGTCACCTGGGTCCTCGGCGCCGTCCTCGACCGGGACTGAGCCGCCCCGCCGCCGGGCGGCCGACCAGATTCCGGGAAGTGGCTGGTCAGCGGCTCGGGTGACCGGGCTAGTGTCACCAGGTGACCACCCTGACCCGCCACGACGGCTACCTGCTCAGCACCGACCCGGACCGGATCGACCTGGACCGCGTGCACCACTGGCTCTCCACCGACGCGTACTGGGCGATCGGGCGGGACCGGGAGACGGTGGCGCGGGCGTTCGCCGGGTCGGTGGCGTTCGGCATCTACCGTCCCGGCGACGGGCGGCAGGTGGCAGTCGCCCGGGCGGTCACCGACGGGGCCACCTTCGCCTGGCTCTGCGACGTCTACGTCGACCCGGGCGAGCGCGGCCGGGGGCTGGGCACCTGGCTGGCCGGCGCGGTCCGCGACCACCTCGCCGGCCTGGGCGTACGCCGGATCCTGCTGGCCACCTTCGACGCCCACGAGGTGTACGCGAAGGTGGGCTTCGCGACGATCACCGATCCGCACCGCTGGATGCAGCTCGACCAGCGGGACCAGCCGGTGAGCCCGGTCACCGGCAAGGATCCCGGGGTCCGTCCGCCCCTTACTGTGGAGGCGTGACGCCACTCCGCCTCGGCTATCTCTACGGCTTCGGCGCGTACCTGCTCTGGGGATTCTTCCCGCTCTACTTCAAGCTGCTGCAACCGGCCGGGCCGCTGGAGATCCTGGCCCACCGCGTCGTCTGGTCGGTGGCGTTCGTCGCTCTGCTGCTGGCCGCGATGCGCAACGTCGGGTTCCTGCGGGCACTGGTGCGCCGGCCCCGCGCGCTGGCCGGCATCGGCGCGGCCGCCGCGCTGATCGCGGTGAACTGGGGTGCCTACATCTACGGCGTCAGCTCCGAGCGGGTGGTGGAGACCGCCCTCGGCTACTTCATCAACCCGCTGGTGGTGGTGCTGCTGGGCGTCACCGTGCTGCGCGAGCGGCTGCGCCCCGCGCAGTGGGCGGCGCTCGGCATCGGCGGGCTGGCCGTGGCGGTGCTGACGGTCGACTACGGCCGGCTGCCCTACCTGGCGCTGGTCCTGGCGCTCAGCTTCGCCGGCTACGGCCTGGTCAAGAAGCGGCTCGGGCTGCCCGCCGCGGAGGGGCTCTTCGTCGAGTCGGCGGTGCTGGCGCTGCCCGCGCTGGCGTACCTGGGCTGGCTCACCGCCAGCGGCGACGCCACCTTCGGGCACGTCTCGGTCGGGCACACCGCGCTGCTGGTGTCGGCCGGCGCGGCGACCGCGATCCCGCTGCTGCTCTTCGCCGGGGCGGCGAACCGGCTCCCGTTCACCGGTCTCGGCATGCTCCAGTACCTCGCCCCGATCCTTCAGCTCGGCTGCGGGGTGCTGATCTTCCACGAGCCGATGCCGCCGGCCCGGCTGGCCGGCTTCGCCCTGGTGTGGGCCGCGCTGATCGTCTTCACCGTCGACGCCCTGCGCCAATCCCGCCGCACCCGCGCCGCGCGCCGCGCCGAGACGGTCGCCGCGACCCACTGACCCCGGCGGATCAGCGGACGTCGTAGGCGAGGACGGCGGTGCCGTCGGCGCGGAGCAGCTCCAGCCGGGCCAGCTCCGCGTCGGTGAACCGGGTCGCGCCGGTGATCCGCAACTCGTCGCCGGGGCCGGCGAGCCAGGATCCGATCTGCTCCGTCGCGCCGTCCGGGCCGTACGCCACCAGCCGGAAGGTGTACGCCTTGGCGTAGCCCGTCTTGGCGACGTACCCGCAGCGCATCCGCACCTCGGTGCCCCAGTCGGTGCTGGTCAGGGCGATCTCGGCGTGCACCGGCGCGGTGCCGGCCACCGGCTCCATGGTGACCATCCGCACGTCGCCGGGCGGCGGGACGGTCGCCTCGCGGGGCAGCACGGCGGCGGTGCCCACGCCGACGACCAGGGCCAGCGCGGCGGCGGCGAGAGCGGTGAGGGCGTACCGGCGGCGGGCGGCCGACCGCTCGCGGCGCCGGCGCTCGCGCGCGGCGGTGAGCAGCTCGGGGACCCGGGGGCTCTCCGGCGGCGGCAGGACCTGCTCCAGCCCGGCCGGGTCGAGCCGGCCCAGCAGGCCGGGCAGGACGGCGATCTCGGCCACCGCCTGGCGGCACTCGGCGCAGCCGGCGAGGTGCCGCTCGTAGGCCGCCCGCTCGGCGGGGGCCAGCGCACCCAGCACGTACGCGCCGTCGTCGTGCGCGAACTCGCACCGGGTCATTCGGTCACCCCCATCTCGGCCAGGACCAACCGTAGTGAGCGCAGGGCGTAGTGCGTACGGGACTTCACGGTGCCCGGCGGCACGCCCAGCCGGGAGGCCGCCTCCGCCACCGACCGCCCCTGGTAGAAGCACTCCACCAGCACCTCGCGGTGGGTGGGGCTGAGCCGGTTCAACGCCTCGGCCACGGTCCACGCCTCCACGGCGCGTTCCGCCTCGTCGACCGTCTCCGGGGGCTCGGGCAGCTCGTCGGTGAAGACCTCGCCGACCCGGGTGGAGCGGCGCCGCCAGGCGTCGATGGCGAGGTTGCGGGCGGTCGTGAAGAGCCAGGCCCGGACCGAGCCGCGCTTGGGGTCGAGCGACTCCGGGTGCCGCCAGGCGCGCAGCAGCGTCTCCTGCACCAGGTCCTCGGCCCGCTGCCGGTCACCGTTGACGAGGCGCAGGGCGTGCGCGTGCAGCGCCTCCGCGTGCTCGTCGTGCAGCGCGCGGAGCAGTTGGGCGTCGTGGTCGCTGATGGCTCTCCTCGCTCTCGGGCGCGAGTCCGGCGGTGGCGTCGCACGAAGATACGCGCCGTCGCCCCGATCGGTTCAGCCGCAGGTCATCGCGGCAGTCCCGGCCGAGGTGTTCACGCCCGGTTCACGCCGCCGCCGACGGTCGCTCACCGCGTCCTCCTAGCGTCCGGCGGGTACGCACGCCAGCGGCTGTCCGGCGTGCACCGACCCCTCCAGGAGGCTCCTCACATGAGCGACCGTCCCCGGCTGCTGCCGTTGCTGGGCGCCACCCGCCACGGCAGCCGTGACGCCATGACCTGTCTGTACCGGTGCGGCAACGCCTGCGACCACCCCGTGCCGAACACCTCCGACAACGCGTACTTCGGCGACGTGGTGGACGCAAAGGTCTCCCGACGCGGCGTGGTCCGGGCCGGCGCCGTCGGCGCGCTGGTCCTCGGCTTCGGCGGCGCGGCGGCCGGCGCGCTGGCCGGCGCCGCCCCCGCCGCGGCCGCCCCCGCCGCCCCCGTCGTGCCCGGGACCGCCGGCTTCGGCCGCCCCTCCGGCGGCGTCGGCAACGGCGCGCTGACCTTCAAGCCGGTCCCGCCGAACACCCTGGACACCCTGGTCGTCCCCAACGGGTACGACCACGCGGTCGTCATCCGCTGGGGCGACCCGGTCGTCCCGGGGGCGCCCGAGTTCGACCTGCACGGCCAGACCGCCGCCGCGCAGGCCAAGCAGTTCGGCTACAACAACGACTTCGTCGGGGTGCTGCCGCTGGACGGCCAGGGCAAGCGGGCGCTGCTCGTGGTCAACCACGAGTACACCAACGAGGACCTGATGTTCCCCGGCTTCACGAGCCAGGACGCGCTGAGCGTCGAGCAGCTCCGGATCGCGATGGCCGCGCACGGCCTGTCCGTGGTGGAGCTGGAGCGGGTCGAGGGCACCGGGCAGTGGCGGCCGGTCACCAAGGGCCGACTGCCGTACAACCGGCGGATCACGGCGCTGGCCACGAAGTTCGAGCTGACCGGGCCGGCCGCCGGCTCGGCCCACCTGCGCACCGCCGCCGACCCGAAGGGTCGCACGGTCATCGGCACCCTCAACAACTGCGCCGGCGGGGTCACCCCGTGGGGCACCGTGCTCTCCGGCGAGGAGAACTTCAACCAGTACTTCGTCGGCGGCGACGGCGCGCCGGAGGCGGACAAGCCGAAGCTGGCCCGCTACGGCATCACCACCACGAGCCGCTACCCGAGCGGCAGCCGCAAGTGGGAGCGCGCCGACGAGCGGTTCGACCTGGCGAAGCACCCGAACGAGGCCAACCGGCACGGCTGGATCGTGGAGATCGACCCGTTCGACCCGGAGAGCCGCCCGCGCAAGCACACCGCGCTGGGCCGGTTCAAGCACGAGGGCGCGAACGTCATCGTCGCGAAGAGCGGGCACGTGGTCGCGTACATGGGTGACGACGAGCGGTTCGACTACCTCTACAAGTTCGTCTCCGACAAGAAGTTCATGAAGGGCAACTCCTGGGTCGCCCGCAAGCACAACCTGACCCTGCTGGAGTCGGGCACCCTCTACGTCGCCCAGCTGGAGCAGACCAGCGCCGCCGAGATCGACGGTTCCGGCAAGCTCCCCGCCGACGGCGCGTTCAACGGCCGGGGCCGCTGGATCAAGCTGGTCAGCGGCAACCGCTCGTACGTCGACGGGATGACCGCCGCCGACGTGCTGACCTTCACCCGGCTCGCCGGCGACAAGGTCGGCGCGACCAAGATGGACCGCCCGGAGGACGTCGAGCCGAGCCTGCTCACCGGCAAGGTGTACGTGGCGCTGACCAACAACACCGACCGGGGCAAGGCCGGCAAGCCGGCCGCCGACGAGGCCAACCCGCGCAACCTGAACAAGCACGGCCAGGTGCTGGAGCTGGTCGAGGACCGCGGCGAGAACTCCGCCGAGACGTTCGCCTGGTCGCTGCCGATCGTCTGCGGCGACCCGGCCGACCCGTCGACGTACTTCGGCGGGTACGACAAGGCGGCCGTCTCCCCGATCTCCTGCCCGGACAACGTGGCCTTCGACGCCACCGGGAACCTCTGGATCTCCACCGACGGCAACGCGCTGGGCAGCAACGACGGCCTCTTCGCGACCGCGATCGAGGGGCCGGAGCGGGGCCACCTCAAGCAGTTCCTGACCGTGCCGGTCGGCGCGGAGGCCTGCGGCCCGTTCATCACCGGGGACAACCGCTCGGTCTTCGTGGCCGTGCAGCACCCGGGTGAGATCAGCGGCGCGTCGGTCGAGAAGCCGGCCTCGAACTGGCCGGACGGCGACTACGCCAAGCCCGGCGTGGTGGTGACCTGGCGTATCGACGGCGGGCCGGTCGGCAGCTGACCCCCTCCGGGCGGTCCGGCGCTGGACCGCCACCGAGGGCCCTCTCCCAGCCGGGGTGAGGGCCCTCGGCCGTTTCCGGGCACGGCCCCCGGAGTGTGCGCACCACGACGCCCGCTCGGCTCTCGGCCGAAGGGGCGAGCCGCCGCCGTCCGTGGGGCCGGCGCCAGCCGTCCCGCCGCCGCCGGGGCGGCGGAGCCGGGCGGTCGGGTCAGCCCTCCGCCGCCAGGCCGTCGGCGATGGCCCGGGCGGCGGTGAGCAGCTTCGCCCGGACCACCCGGGCGGAGGTCATCATCTCGCCGGCCGGCAGGGCGCAGGCCAGCACCACCCGGCGCTCCATGTCCTTGTCGGGGCTGACCAGCACCGCGGCGCACGCCACCCCCTGCCGGAACTGCCCCAGCTCCAACTGCATGCCACGCCGGTCGCCGGCGGCCAGGTCGACCTCGAACGCCTCGGCGCTGGTCAGGGTGGCGGAGGTGAACGGGCGCATGCCGTACTCGCGCAGGTAGCGGAAGCGCTGCTCGGCGGTCAGCGTCGCGAGCAGGGCCTTGCCCATGGCGGTGGCGTGCGCCCCCTCGTCGAACCCGGGCACCAGGTCCTCCAGGTAGGGCGAGCGGGGCCCCTCGGCGACGGCCGTCACGGCCACCTGGCCGCCCACGAACCGACCCAGGAAGTGGCTGTAGCCCGTGTCGACGGCGGCCCGGCGCAGGCTCTCGCCGACCGCCGGCGGACCCCGGAACGCCGTCACCAGCTCCCGGTAACGGTCGGCCACCTCCAGGCCCACGATGTACGTGCCGTCCTCGCGCCGGATCACGTAGCCCTCGTAGGCCAGGGTGCGGACGAGATGGTAGGTCGTCGCCACGGTCAGCTCACACCGCCGGGCGATCTGCTTGACGGTCAGGCCCTTCGGGGCGCGACCGACCGACTCGAGCACTCGTAGCGCGCGGGACACGCTCCGGATGAGATCCGAAGGTTCCGCCAAGGGGTCGCGCACAACCACCTCCGCCGCCGGGGACTTACACCATATGAAATACAGGCCCGGTGCGAAATGCCTGTTCGGGTGGAGGATGCCAGATCGTCACGGACAGCGCGTGCCGCCACCGGCACGGTGCGTGACCTGAAGCGGCCTCGCGTAGGTTTGCCGCACCATGACCCGCACCGCGCTCCACCCCGCCCCGGACGTCGCGTCGCCCCGCCCCGCCCGGGCCGCCGCCGGCGCCGTCGCCGTCACCATCGCCTCCGTCCTGCCGGTCTTCCTGGTCGGCGGGCTCGCCGTGCAGATGGGCGACGACCTCGGCTTCTCCCCCGCCGGGCTCGGCCTCGCCGTCTCCCTCTACTTCGGGGTCGGCGCGCTGGCGTCGGTGCCGTCCGGGCGGCTCGTGGAGCGGTACGGACCGGCCGTGGTGGCCCGCAGCGCCATCCTGCTCTCCGCCGGGGCGATGCTCGCCGTCGCCGCCCTCGCCCGGTCGTACGCCGTGCTGGTCGGGCTGCTGGCGCTCAGCGCCGCCGCCAACGCCCTCGGCCAGCTCGCCAGCAACGCCGCGCTGGCCCGGCACGTGCCGGCGCGGCGGCAGGGGCTGTCGTTCGGGGTGAAGCAGGCCGCCATCCCCGTCTCCACCCTGCTGGCGGGCGCGGCGGTGCCGACGGTCGCGGTGACGGCCGGCTGGCGGTGGGCGTTCGTGGCGGGCGCCGGGGCGGCCCTGGCGGCGCTGCCCGCCGTACCCGCGCGGGAGCCCCGCCCGGGCCGGACGGCGGCACCCGCCCGCGCCGGCCGCCCCACGGCGGCCCTGCTGGTGGTCGGGGTCGCCGCGATGCTCGCCGCGGCGGCCGCGAACGCGCTGGGCACCTTCGTGGTGGACTCCGCCGTCGACCGGGGGCTGACCCCCGGACTGGCCGGGCTGACCCTGACCCTCGGCAGCGCGGTCTGCGTCGCCGCGCGGGTCTGCGCGGGCTGGCTGGCGGACCGGCGCCCCACCGGGCACGTGGCCGTCATCGCGGGCATGCTCGTGGTCGGCGCGGCCGGGCTGGGCCTCCTCGCCGTCGCCGGCCCGGCGCCGCTGCTCCTCGGCGTGGTGCTCGGCTTCGGCCTGGGCTGGGCGTGGCCGGGGCTGATGACGTTCGCGGTGGTCCGGCTGCACCCGCAGGCCCCGGCCGCCGCCACCTCGATCACCCAGACCGGGGTGTACGCGGGCGGCTGCCTCGGCCCGCTGGGCCTCGGCGCGACGGCCGCCCACGCCGGCTACCCCGCGATGTGGCTCACCGCCGGGGCGGCCATGCTGGCCGCCGCCGCCCTGATGCTCACCGGCAGCCGGCTGCTCACTCGGCGTTGAGCGGCCGGGCCGATCCTGTCGGTGCCACGCCGATGGGACCGTCCGCCATGCGGGAATCCCAGGCCCGGTTCCACGAGCGCGGGTGACCGGCCGCCCCGGGCCGCCCCCGCGGCGGGCGGCCGGGTCGGGTCAGCTCGTGCGGTCGGCGATGTAGTCGCAGAGGGATTCCAGGGCGCGGCGGGCCGGGCCCTCGGGGAGCGGCGCGAGCTGCTCCCGGGCCTCCTCGGCGTAGCTGCGGACGGTCTCCCGGGCCCGCTTGAGCGCCGGGCTCTCGCGGAGCAGGCCGAGCGCCTCGGTGTGCAGCTCGTCGTCGGTCAGCGGGCCGGTGGCCAGGATCTCCCGCAGCCGCACCGAGGCGGCGTCGGCGTCGTCCGAGCCGAGGGCGTAGAGCACCGGTAGGGTCGGCACGCCCTCGCGCAGGTCGGTGCCGGGCGTCTTGCCCGACTCCACCGACTCGGAGGCGATGTCGAGCAGGTCGTCGGAGAGCTGGAAGGCCACGCCGATGGTCTCGCCGTAGCCGGCCAGGGCCTCGATGTGCTCCGGGGCGGCGCCGCCGAACATGCCGCCGAAGCGGGCGGAGGTGGCGATCAGCGAGCCGGTCTTCCCGGCGATCACGTCGAGGTAGTGGGCCACCGGATCGTCGCCGGGGCGGGGGCCGACCGTCTCGGCGATCTGGCCGTGCACCAGCCGGGCGAAGGTGCGCGCCTGGAGGCGTACGGCCTCGATGCCCAGGTCGGCCGCGATGTCGGCGGCGCGGGCGAAGAGGTAGTCGCCGACGAGGATGGCGACCGAGTTGGTCCACCGGGAGTTGGCGCTGGGCGCCCCCCGGCGCACGGCGGCCTCGTCCATCACGTCGTCGTGGTAGAGCGTCGCCAGGTGGGTGAGCTCCATCACCACCGCGGCCGGCACGACCTGCGGGCTGGTCGGGTCGCCGAACTGCGCGCCCAGCGCCACCAGCAGCGGGCGGAACCGCTTGCCGCCGGCCTCCACGAGGTGCCGGGCGGCCTCGGTGACGAACGGGTCGGCACTGGCCACACTGGCCCGCAATTCGACCTCGACGCCCTCCAGCAGGCCCAGCACGGACGCCTCGACGCGAGGATCGGCGAGATAGAGGCCGAGCGCGCCGAACTGACTCGTGCTCACCCTGGTCCGACGGCCGCCGGACCCGGTGGCACTTGAACGCTCGCCAGCCGGATTCACCACGCCTTCAACCATGCCACACCCCTCCGACCTGCCCGGGACGGGGGATACGGCGCGGGGGCCGGCACGCCGTGGCGTACCGGCCCCCGCGGGCGCGAGCGTCGGTCATCTGACAAATTCGGCGGCGCCGGTGGCCAGGTCGAGCAGCGGCGCCGGGGCGACGCCGAGGACCAGGGTGGCGACCACGCCGATCATCAGCGCGGCCGAGGTCAGCCCGCCCGGCACGGCGACGGTCGGCGTCGACTCGCCCGGCTCGGACAGCCACATCATCACCACGACCCGCAGGTACGGGAACGCCAGCACCATGCTGGTCAGCACACCGGCGATCACCAGCCACGCCTGCCCGCCCTCGAGCGCCGGCCCGAAGATCGCGAACTTGCTCGTGAAGCCGCTGGTCAGCGGGATGCCGGCGAAGGCGAGCAGGATGAAGGTGAAGACCCCGGCGTAGAACGGCGAGCGCCGCCCCAGCCCGGCCCAACGGGACAGGTGGGTGGCCTCCCCGTCGGCGTCGCGCACCAGGGTCACCACGGCGAACGCGGCGAGCACCGAGAAGCCGTACGCGACCAGGTAGAACATCGTCCCGGAGACCCCGTCGGCGCTCGGCGCCAGCACGCCCACCAGCAGGTAGCCGGCGTTGGCGATCGAGGAGTAGGCCAGCAGCCGCTTGATGTCGGTCTGGGTGACCGCCAGCACCGCGCCGACCAGCATCGTCAGCACCGCCACCGCGCCGAGGACCGGCGTGAAGTCCCACCGGGCCCCGTCGAAGGCGACGTGGAACACCCGCAGCAGGGCGCCGAACGCGGCGACCTTGGTGCAGGCGGCCATGAAGCCGGTGACCGGGGTCGGCGCGCCCTGGTAGACGTCCGGCGTCCAGACGTGGAACGGGGCGGCCGCCGCCTTGAAGAGCAGGCCGATGGCGAGCAGCGCCATGCCGGCGAAGAGCAGCACCGGGCTGGCCGGGGAGTCCGCCACGGCCGCGTGGACGGTGGCGAAGTCGACGCCCGCCGGCCGGCCCGGGACGCCCGCGGTGAAGCCGTACACCAGGGCCACGCCGAACAGGAAGAAGGCCGAGGCGTACGCGCCGAGCATGAAGTACTTCAGCGCGGCCTCCTGGCTCAGCAGCCGCCGGCGACGGGCCAGCGCGCAGAGCAGGTACAGCGGCAGCGAGAAGACCTCGAGCGCGATGAACATGGTCAGCAGGTCGTTCGCCGCCACGAAGATCAGCATGCCGCCGATCGCGAACGTGGTCAGCGGGTACACCTCGGTGAGGCCGTTCTTGCCCTCGGCCTGCCGCCGGTCGTCGGCGGACTCGGCGGTGACCGCGGCCTGGGCGACGAACGCCCCGCCCCGCTCCACCGAGCGCTCGCCGATGAGCAGCAGCGCCATCGCGGCGAGGACCAGGATCGCGCCCTGGAGGAAGAGCGTCGGCCCGTCCACCGCGATCGCCCCGCCGATGGTGATGGATCGCTCGTCCGCCGCCAGCACCACCATGGTCAGCGCGGCGAGCACCGCCAGCAGGGCCAGCGACAGCTGCACCACGTGCCGGAGCCGGCGGGGCACGAACGCCTCGACCAGCACGCCGAACAGCGCGGCGCCCAGCATGATCAGGGTCGGCGCGAGCGCCGCGTAGTCGATCGACGGCAGTTTCAGCTCATTCACTTCTTGAGCCGCCTTTCGTTCGCGACTGCGGGGCTCGCGAGCTCACTCCTCGCGCTCACCGCGATGCCTCCTGGACGGTGCCGCCCGAGGTCGGGGCGGGGTCGGTGCTGCCGATGTCCTGCATGGTCGCCTGCACGGCAGGGTTGATCACGTCGGTCACCGGCTTCGGGTAGAAGCCGAGCAGCACGATCAGCGCGATCAGCGGGGCGACCACGAACTTCTCGCGCAGGTTGAGGTCACGCCGCATGCCGTCGACCTCGGTCAGCGCCGGATTGAGCGTGCCCTGCGTGGTGCGCTGCACCATCCACAGCACGTACGCGGCGGCCAGGATGATGCCGAGCGTCGCGATCACCGCGACCGGCTTGTTCACCGTGAACGTGCCGATCAGCACCAGGAACTCGGAGACGAACGGCGCGGTGCCGGGCAGCGCGAGCGAGGCCAGGCCGGCGAAGAAGAGCACCCCGGCCAGGATCGGCACCAGCTTGCCGGCGCCGCCGAAGTCGCTGATCAGCGCCGAGCCGCGCCGGGCGATGAGCATGCCCACCACCAGGAAGAGCAGGCCGGTGGCGAGCCCGTGGTTGACCATGTAGAGCACCGCGCCGGTGCCCGCCTGGGTGGTGAAGGCGAAGATGCCCACCCCGATGAAGCCGAAGTGCGCGATCGACGTGTACGACACCAGCCGCTTGAGGTCGTTCTGGCCGACCGCGAGCAGCGCGGCGTAGATGATGCCGATCACGCCCAGCGCCAGCGCCCACGGGGCGAACCACTTGGCCGCGTCCGGGAACAGCGGCAGGCAGTAGCGCAGGATGCCGAAGGTGCCCACCTTGTCGAGCACGCCGACGAGCAGCGCCGCCGCACCGGCCGGGGCCGCGCCACCGGCGTCCGGCAGCCAGGTGTGGAACGGGAAGAACGGCGCCTTGATCGCGAACGCGAGGAAGAAGCCGAGGAACAGCCACCGCTCGGTGCCGGTGGAGATGTCCACCTGGGACAGCGCCTGCCAGTCGAAGGTCTTCCCGCCGACCACCCAGAGGCCGATCACCGCGGCGAGCATGAACAGGCCGCCGACCAGCGAGTAGAGGAAGAACTTCACCGCCGCGTACTGCCGCTGGTGGCCGCCGTAGCTGCCGATGAGGAAGTACATCGGCACCAGCATGACCTCGAAGAACACGTAGAACAGGAAGACGTCGGCGGCGGCGAAGACGCCGATCATCGTGCACTCGAGGACGAGCAGCAGCGCGAAGTAGACCGGCACCGACCGCTTCGACGACTCGGCGTCGTGCCAGGACGCCAGGATCACCAGCGGCACCAGCACCGCGATCAGCATCAGCATGACCAGCGCGATGCCGTCGGCGGCGAAGGTGAAGTTGACGCCCCAGTTCGGGATCCACGCGTACGACTCGCGGAACTGGAAGCGGTCACCACCGACCTGGAAGGTCACCCACATGACCACCGACAGCGCCAGCACCAGCAGCGACCAGCCGAGCGCCACCTGCTTGGCCAGCTCCGGCCGGCTGCGCGGCAGGAAGGCCACCACCAGGGCACCGACCAGCGGTGCCACGGTGAGCACCGAGAGGAACGGGAAGTCGGACATTATGCGGCCTTACCTCCGTCGTCACTGCGCGGTCCGCCGACGACGGCCGCCTGGAAGAGGTCGATCACGCCAGCCACCCCGCCTCGACGGCCAGGAACGCCGCCACCACCAGCAGCGCGCCGGTCAGGATCGAGGTGGCGTACGACCGGACGAAGCCGGTCTGGAGCCGCCGGAGCCGGCCCGAGCCGCCGCCGACACCCGCGGCGAGGCCGTTGACCAGCCCGTCCACGCCCCGGTTGTCGAGGTAGACGAGCGCCCGGGTGAGGAAGATGCCCGGCTTCTCGAAGACCGCCTCGTTGAACGCGTCGGTGTAGAGGTTCTTCCGCGCGGCGGTGACCAGCACCCCGGCCGGCTGCGGCGCGGTGGCCGTGCCGCCCCGGAACAGGAACCAGGCCAGGCCCGCGCCGAGCACGGTGACCAGGATCGACAGGATCGTGACCACGGCGTGGGAGAGGACCGCGTGGTGCTCCGCCTCCGGGCCGCCCAGCCCTGCGGTGGCGGTGAGCCAGTCCGGCACCGACGTGGAGAGCAGGTAGCCCGCCCCGACCGAGCCGATCGCCAGCAGGATCAGCGGGATCGTCATCAGCTTCGGCGACTCGTGCGGGTGCTCGATGTCCTCGGTCCAGCGCTTCGGGCCGTGGAAGGTGAGCACGAAGAGCCGGGTCATGTAGAACGCGGTCAGTCCGGCGCCGAGCAGGGCCGCGCCGCCGAAGAGCCAGGCGGTCCAGTCCTCCCGCTCGAACGCCGCCATGATGATCGGCTCCTTGGAGAAGTAGCCGGACAGCGGCGGGATGCCGATGATGGCGAGCCAGCCCATCATGAACGTCAGCCAGGTGACCTTCATGTGCTTCGACAGCCCGCCGAAGCGGCGGATGTCCACCTGGTCGTTCATGCCGTGCATGACCGAACCGGCGCCGAGGAACATGTTGGCCTTGAAGAACCCGTGCGCCAGCAGGTGGATGATGGCCAGCGCGTACGCGCCCCCACCGAGGCCGACGCCGACGAACATGTAGCCGATCTGGCTCACCGTCGACCAGGCCAGCACCCGCTTGATGTCGTCCTTGGCGGCGCCGATGACGCAGCCGATCAGCAGGGTCAGCGCGCCGACGCTCACCACCACGAGCTGGAGGGTCGAGTTGGCCGAGAAGATCGGGTTGGAGCGGGCGATCAGATAGACGCCCGCCGTGACCATGGTGGCGGCGTGGATGAGCGCCGACACCGGGGTCGGGCCCTCCATCGCGTCCGGCAGCCACGCCTGGAGCGGGAACTGGCCGGACTTGCCGGTCGCGCCGAGCAGCAGCAGCAGGCCGAGCACCAGCACCGTGGTCGCGGTCAGCGAGCCGACGCCGTTGAAGACCTCGTCGTACTGGGTGGTGCCGAGGGTGGCGAACATGATGAAGATGCCGATCGCCAGGCCGGCGTCGCCGACCCGGTTCATCAGGAACGCCTTCTTGCCGGCCGTGGCGGCGCTCGGCCGCTCGTACCAGAAGGAGATCAGCAGGTACGACGCCAGACCGACGCCCTCCCAGCCGAAGTAGAGCATCACGTAGTTGTTGCCGAGCACCAGCAGGAGCATGGCGGCGACGAACAGGTTGAAGTACCCGAAGAACCGCCGGCGCCCCGCGTCGTGCGCCATGTACTCGACCGCGTAGAGGTGGATCAGGAAACCCACCCCGGTGATCAGCAGCACGAAGACGGCGGCCAGCGGGTCGAAGAGCAGGCCGAAGTCCACCCGCAGGTCGCCGACCGTGATGAAGTCCCAGAGGCTCAGCTCGACCGACTTGTTCTCCAGGCCGCGCAGCTGGAAGAAGTAGGTCAGGCCCAGCACGAACGCGGCGCCGATGGCGGCCACCCCGAGCCAGTGCCCCCAGCGGTCGGCCCGCCGGCCGAGCAGCAGCAGGATCGCCGCGCTGACCAGCGGGATCGCCACCAGCAGCCAGACGCTGCCCAGCAGCCCGTCCGCCGTCGCGTAGGCGACGGTGCCCGCCGGCTCAGCCGGGGCGTTCGTCAGAATCGTTCCCACCGCAGGACCCCTCAGTACTTCAGCAGGTTGGCGTCGTCGACGCTCGCGGAGCGCCGGGTCCGGAAGATCGCCATGATGATGGCGAGCCCGACCACGACCTCGGCCGCCGCCACCACCATCACGAAGAACGCCATGATCTGGCCGTTGAGGTCACCGTTGATCCGGCTGAAGGTGACCAGCGTCAGGTTGGCCGCGTTGAGCATCAGCTCGACGCACATGAACAGCACGATCGCGTTGCGCCGGATGAGCACACCGACCGCGCCGATGGTGAACAGCACCGCGGCCAGCACCAGGTAGTAGTCGGGTGTCATCGCCGAACCAGCCTTTCGTTCGCGACTGCGGGGCTCGCGAGCTCACTCCTCGCGCTCACCGGTGCCAGCCTTTCGTTCGCGACTGCGGGGCTCGCGAGCTCACTCCTCGCGCTCACCGGTCGGTCCCCTTCAGCGAGGTCTCCCGGTCGGTCAGCTCGCGCACCGGCAGGATGTCGGGGGTGCTCACCTCGGTCAGCCGGCCGTCGGGCAGGCGGGCCGGGGTGGCCACCGAGGAGGAGGTCGCGTAGACGCCCGGGCCGGGCTTCGGGCCCGGGTAGTTGCCGGGCCGGAAGCGCGCCCGCATGGTCGTCGGCTGGTCGACCTTGTCCTGCTTGCGCCGCTCGATGTGCGCCAGCACCATCGCGCCGACCGCGGCGGTGATGAGCAGCGCCGAGGTCAGCTCGAACGCGAAGACGTACTTGGTGAACAGCAGCCGGGCGATGCCCTGCACGTTGCCCTCGGCGTTGGCCTGCTCCAGGCCGACGGCCGTGGTCCCCTCCAGCGCGCGCCAGAGCCCGCCGCCGACGAGGCCGGCGAAGCCGAGCCCGAGCACCACCGCCGCGACCCGCTGGCCGCGGAGCGTCTCGATCAACGAGTCCGAGGCGTCCCGGCCGACCAGCATCAGCACGAACAGGAACAGCATCATGATCGCGCCGGTGTAGACGATGATCTGCACCATGCCGATGAACGGCCCCGCCTGGAGCACGTAGAACACGCCCAGGCAGAGCATGGTCAGCACCAGCCAGAGCGCCGAGTGCACGGCGTTGCGCGCCGCGACCATCCCGATCGCGCCGATCAGCGCCAGCGGGGCGAGGATCCAGAAGGTGACCTCCTCGCCGCCGGAGACCCCGCCCGCCGCGGCGAGCACCGTCTGCGTGGTCATGCTCCGTCCCCCTTGCCGGCCGCGGCCCGCTGGGCGTGCTGCTCGGCGCCGGGGAAGGTCACGCCGGGGTGCTCCTCCACCTGGTACCGGCCCGGGTTGTTGGCCGAGTGCTCCGCGCCGGCCGAGGTGCCCGGGTTGGTCAGCGCGCCGACGTAGTAGTCCTTCTCGCTGTCGCCCAGCCGCATCGGGTGCGGCGGCTGCTCCATGCCCGGCAGCAGCGGCGCGAGCAGCTGCTCCTTCGTGAAGATGAGGTCCTGCCGGCTGTCCCGGGCCAGCTCGTACTCGTTGCTCATCGTGAGCGAACGGGTCGGGCAGGCCTCGATGCAGAGCCCGCAGAAGATGCACCGGGCGTAGTTGATCTGGTAGATGCTGGCGTACCGCTCACCCGGCGAGAAGCGCTGCTCGTCGGTGTTGTCGCCACCCTCGACGTAGATCGCGTCCGCCGGGCAGGCCCAGGCGCACAGCTCGCACCCGATGCACTTCTCCAGCCCGTCCGGGTGCCGGTTCAGGATGTGCCGCCCGTGGTAGCGCGGCGCCGAGACCGGCGGCTTGAACGGGTAGTCGGTCGTGACGACCTTCTTGAACATGTGCGAGAAGGTGACCCCGAAGCCCTTGAACGTTCCGGTGATCGCGCCCACGTCACACCTCCCTGGAGTCCGAGCCGGCGGCAATGTTGGCCGGCTCCCGCTCGGCGACCACGCGCCTGGTGCGCGGGCTCGGTGGTACCTGCAGGTCCATCGGGGGCAGCGGGAAGCTGCCGTGCGGCCGGTTGTCGACCTGTTCCTGGACGGTCGGCTTCGGCTGCGGCTTCCGGCTCGGCCACAGCAGCGTGGCGAGCAGCAGGATGCCGGCGGGGATGCCGACCGCGATCAGCTTGCTGCGCGAGTCCCAGTCCTCGATCGAGCGCAGGCCGGACAGGACCAGGATCCAGACCAGGTTGATCGGGAGCAGCACCTTCCAGCCGAAGCGCATGAACTGGTCGTAGCGCAGCCGGGGCAGGGTGCCCCGCAGCCAGACGAAGACGAAGACCAGCAGGACGACCTTGGCGAAGAACCAGAGCATCGGCCACCAGCCGGAGTTCGCGCCGGCCCAGAACGTGGTGATCGGCGCCGGGGCCCGCCAGCCGCCCAGGAAGAGCGTCGTGGTGACCGCCGACATGGTGACCATCGAGACGTACTCGCTGAGCATGAAGAGCGCGAACTTCAGCGAGCTGTATTCCGTCATGAAGCCCGCGACCAGCTCGGACTCCGCCTCGGGCAGGTCGAACGGCGCGCGGTTGGTCTCGCCGACCGTGGCGATGAAGAAGATGATGAAGCTGGGCAGCAGCAGGATCGCGTACCAGCCGGGGGCCGGGACCTCGACGCCCGCGATGCTCAGCCGGGTGCCGTCCGCCTGGGCGGCGACGATCCCGCTGGTGGACATCGTGCCCGCGGTCATGAACACCGCCACGATGCTCAGGCCCATCGCGACCTCGTACGAGATCATCTGGGCGCTGGAGCGCAGGCCGCCGAGCAGCGGGTAGGTCGAGCCGGAGGCCCAACCGCCGAGGACGATGCCGTAGATGCCCATCGACGAGCAGGCCAGCAGCACCAGCACCGCCACCGGCACGTCGGTGACCTGCAACGGCGTCCAGTGGCCGAAGATGCTCACCATCGGGCCGAACGGCACCACCGACAGCGCGGTGACCGCGCAGATCACCGAGATGGTCGGGGCGAAGAAGTAGACGACCTTGTCGGCCGCCTTCGGCAGGATGTCCTCCTTGAAGGCCATCTTCAGGCCGTCGGCGAGCGTCTGCAGCAGGCCGAACGGGCCGACCTGGTTGGGGCCGGGCCGCACGGCCATGCGGCCCACGACCCGCCGCTCGAACCAGACGCCGAGCAGGGTGGCGAGCAGACCGAAGACGAAGGCGAAGACGACCTTGCCGAGGACCAGCCACCAGGGATCCCGGCCGAAGTCGGCCAGCGTCGGATCCTGGGCCAGGTAGACCGCGTTCACTGGATTGCACCCCCTGCGTTGAGGAGCGGGCCCGGACGGCCGGCCGCGTCCGCGGCGACCTCTCCGGCCTCCGGCGCCGACCCGGCCGGGGCGGGAGCGGAGATCCGGACGACCGCGCCGGACGTCGCGCCGAGGCTGCGCCGCACGGTCGAGCCGGGCGAGTTGGTCGGCAGCCAGACGACGCCGTCCGGCATCTCGGTGATCGCCGCCGGCAGGGTCAGCGCCCCCCGGTCGGTGCCCACCGTCACCGGATCGCCGTCGGCGACGCCGAGCGCCTCCGCGGTGCCCTTGCCCAGCCGGACCACCGGCGGGCGGGCCGTGCCCGCGAGGTGCTCGTCGCCGTCGGTGAGGCTGCCCAGGTCGACCAGCTGGTGCCAGGTGGCGAGCACGGCCTCGCCGGCGCCCGGCTGCGGCACCGAGGCCGGCTCCACCGCCGGGGCGGCGGGCCGGTCGGTGCGGGTGCGCGGCAGGGCGCCCAGCTCGCGGCGGACGCTGAGCACGTCGCCGGTGCCGAGCTGCACGTCGAGCTGCGCGGCGAGGGCGTCCAGCACCCGGCCGTCGGTCATCGCGGCGGTCCGCAGCACCGCCTCGAAGGTGCGCAGCCGGCCCTCCCAGTCCAGGAAGCTGCCGGCCTTCTCGGCGACCGGGGCCACCGGGAAGACCACGTCGGCCCGGCGGGCCACCGCGCTCATCCGCTGCTCCAGGCTCACCAGGAACGGCACCGCGTCGAGGGCCGCCTCGGCCAGCCGCGGGTCCGCCAGGTCGGCCGGGTCGACCCCGGCCACCACCAGCGCGCCGAGCTGGCCGCCGGCGGCGGCGGCGAGGATGCCGTCGGTGTCCCGGCCGGCCTGGCTCGGGATCACCCCGGCCGCGATGTCCCACGCCTCGCCCAGCTCGGCCCGGGCGGCCGGCTCGGTGACCAGGCGGCCACCGGGGAGCAGGTTGGGCAGGCAGCCCGCGTCGACCGCGCCGCGGTCGCCCGCGCGCCGCGGCACCCAGGCCAGCTTCGCGCCGGTACGCCGGGCGACGTCGGCCGCCGCGGAGAGGCCGCCCGGCACGCTCGCCAGCCGCTCGCCGACGATCAGGATCGCGCCCTCGGCGCTCAGCGCCTCGGCGACCGTGGCGTGCTCGGCGAGCACGGTCGCCTCCTCGCCCGGCACCACCCGGGCCAGCTTGGCGCCGAGCTTCTCCAGGCCGCGGGTGGCGAACGGCGCGATCGCGTACACCGTCAGCTTCTTCTTGAGGTACGCCTTGCGCAGCCGCAGGAAGAGGATCGGGCACTCCTCCTCCGGCTCCAGCCCGACCAGCACCACGGCGGGCGCGTTCTCCACGTCGGCGTACGTCACGTCCGTGACCCCGGCGACCGAGCTGGCCAGGAAGTCGGTCTCCTCGCGGGAGACCGGCCGGGCCCGGAAGTCGATGTCGTTGGTGTTCAGCGCGACCCGGGCGAACTTCGCGTACGCGTAGGCGTCCTCGACGGTCAGCCGGCCGCCGGTCAGCACCGCCGTGCCCTGCCCGCCGTCCCGCGCCGCGCGAAGCCCCTCGGCCGCCACGGCCAGCGCCTCGCTCCACGACGCCTCGCGCAGCTCCCCGGTGCGCTCGTCGCGGACCAGCGGGGTGGTGAGCCGGTCGAAGGCGCGGGTGTACTGGAAGCCCCACCGCCCCTTGTCGCAGTTCCACTCCTCGTTGACCTGCGGGTCGTCGCCGGCCAGCCGGCGCAGCACCTTGCCCCGCCGCCAGTCGGTGCGCTGGGCGCACCCGGCCGAGCAGTGCTCGCAGACGCTCGGGGTGGAGACCAGGTCGAACGGGCGGGCCCGGAACCGGTACTGCGCGCCGGTCAGCGCGCCGACCGGGCAGATCTGCACCGTGTTCCCGGAGAAGTACGAGTTGAACGGCACGTCACCCGCGTCGCCCTCCTCGCCGTACTCCTCGTCCCGGTAGATGTTGATCTCCTCGGCGGACGACCGGCCCATCAGGTCGATGAACTTGTCGCCGGCGATCTCCTCGGAGAACCGGGTGCAGCGCTGGCAGAGCACGCAGCGTTCGCGGTCGAGCAGCACCTGGGTGCTGATCGGCAGCGGCTTCGGGTACTCCCGCTTGTGCTCGTGGAACCGCGAGTCGGCGCGGCCGGTCGACATCGCCTGGTTCTGTAGCGGGCACTCGCCGCCCTTGTCACACATGGGGCAGTCGAGCGGGTGGTTGAGCAGCAGCAGCTCCATGACCCCCTCCTGCGCCTTCTTGGCGACCGGGGAGGTGAGCTGCGTGCGTACGACCATGCCGTCGGCGACGGTCTGGGTGCAGGAGGCGACCGGCTTGCGCTGCCCCTCCACCTCGACCAGGCACTGCCGGCACGCGCCGGCCGGGGCCAGCAGCGGGTGGTCGCAGAACCGGGGGATCTCGGTGCCCAACTGCTCGGCGACCCGGATCAGCAGCGCCCCCTTGGGGGCGGTGACCTCGACGCCGTCGATGGTGAGCGTGACGGTTTCCTGGGCCTTGACGACGTCAGTCATTAGTGCGCTCCCACCAGCTGCTTGTCCGACAGCTTCGGCGCGGTACGTCCCTCGATGTAGTCGAGGTAGTCCTGCTTGAAGTACTTCAGCGACGAGGTCACCGAGCTGGTCGCACCGTCACCCAGGCCGCAGAACGAGCGGCCGAGGATGTTGTCGCAGGTGTCGAGCAGGGTGTCCAGGTCCTCGTGGGTGCCCTGGCCGGCGAGGATCCGCCGGTAGACCCGGACCATCCAGTAGTTGCCCTCACGGCACGGGGTGCACTTGCCGCACGACTCGTGGTGGTAGAACTCCAGCCACCGGTAGGTCGCGTAGACCGGGCAGTCCTGGTCGGAGAAGATCTGGGTGGCCGTGGTGCCGAGGATCGAGCCGGCCGCCGCCACCCCCTCGAAGTCCAGCGGCACGTCCAGGTGCTCGGCGGTGAGCAGCGGCGTCGACGAGCCGCCCGGCGTCCAGAACCGCAGGTTGTGGCCCGGCTGCATGCCGCCGGCCAGCTCGATCAGCTCCCGCAGCGTGACGCCCATCGTGCACTCGAACTGGCCGGGGTTGGCGACCCGGCCGGAGAGCGAGTAGATCATCGGGCCGGAGGACTTCTCCGTGCCCATGGTCTTCCACCAGTCCGCGCCGCCCAGCACGATGTACGGCACGCTCGCGATGGTGCCGACGTTGTTCACGACGGTCGGGCTCGCGTACAGGCCATGGGTCGCCGGGAACGGCGGGCGCAACCGGGGCTGGCCCCGGAAGCCCTCCAGCGAGTCCAGCAGCGCGGTCTCCTCGCCGCAGATGTACGCCCCGGCGCCCGAGTGCACCACCAGGTCCAGGTCGAACCCGGACCCGAGGATGTTCCTGCCGAGGTAGCCCCTGGCGTACGCCTCCTGCACGGCGTTGCGCAGCCGGCGCGCGGCGTGCACCGCCTCGCCCCGGATGTAGATGTAGGCGCGGTTGGCCCGGATCGCGTACGACGCGATGATCACGCCCTCGACGAGCGAGTGCGGGTCGTGCGTCATCAGCGGCAGGTCCTTGCACGTGCCCGGCTCGCCCTCGTCGGCGTTGACCACGAGGTAGTGCGGCTTGCCGTCGCCCTGCGGGATGAACCCCCACTTGAGACCGGTCGGGAAGCCGGCGCCGCCGCGACCGCGCAGGCCGGAGTCCTTGACCAGTTGGATCAGGTCGTCCGGGTGGGCCTTGAGCGCCTTGCGCAGGGCCGCGTAGCCGTCGAGCTTCTCGTAGGTGCCGATCCGCCACGCGTCCGGCGACAGCCAGCGCTTGGTGAGCACCGGCGTCAGCTTGGCCAGGGTCTCCGGCCGGGGAGTGGTCACTTCTGGACCCCCGTCTCGCTCGCGCGGGCGGAGCCCGCGCCACCGGCGCCGGCCCCCGCCTCGGCTTCCTTGAGGTTGCGCTCCTGCGCCCCGGCCTCGTCGCCGGCGGGCTTGCCGTCGCCGGCCGGCGCGTTCGCCGCGGCTCCGGCGGCCTCCGCCGCCTGGGCGTCGCGGGGCGCCGGCGGCACGCTGTCGGCGGGGACCTTGGTGCCGGGGGCGTCCGGCACGGCGGTCGCCGCGTCGGGCTGGCGGGTCTCGGCGGCCCGCACCTCGGGCGACTTGGCGTCCGGCGCCCGCACGTCCCGGGTGGTGCTGCCGGCGGCCTCGGCGGCGCGGGCCGGCTCGCCGGCGCCCGCGTTGCCGGCCGTACCCGTGGCGGGCCCGGCGCCGTTGCCGCCCGCGGCCGGGGCGGGAGCCGGCTTGGCGGCCTCGCTCCTGGCCTTCGCCTCGGCGGCGGCCTTGTCGGCCTCGGCCTTGCTGCGGATCGGGGTGTTCGGGTCGAAGCCCGGCACCGAGATGCCGTGCTGCTGCGCCAGCCGCAGCCCGCGCAGGGTGGGCTCCCCCGGCCCGCCGTCGGCCACCGCGCCCTCGCGCTCGTCGGCGAAGCCGGCGAGCTGCACCGCCATCTCCTTGAGCGTGCAGAGCCGGGCGCCCCGGGTCGGCATCGGCCGACCGCCGGCGCGCAGCTCGTCGACCACGCCGAGCGCGGTCTGCGGGTCCACGCCGTCGAAGAAGTCGTAGTTGACGGTCATCACCGGCCCGTAGTCGCAGGCCGCCAGGCACTCGGCGTGCTCCAGGGTGATCTTCCCGTCGGCGGTGGTCTCGTCGTGCCCCACACCGAGGTGCTCGGCGAGGGTGTCGTAGACCTCCTGGCCGCCGAGCACGTTGCACATCGTGTTGGTGCAGACGCTCACCAGGTAGTCGCCGGTCGGCCGGCGCTTGTACATGGTGTAGAAGGTGGCCACCGCGCCGACCTGGGCCTTGTTCAGGCCCAGCACCTCGGCGCAGAACTCCACGCCGGCCGGCGAGACGTAGCCCTCCTCGGCCTGCACCAGGTGCAGCAGCGGCAGCAGCGCCGACCGGGACCGGTCGGCCGGGTACCGGGCGATGATCTCCCGGGCCCGTTCGCGGGTCTCTTCAGTGAAAACGCTCATCGGTCACAACCACCCATCACCGGGTCCAGCGAGGCGCCGCCGGCGATCACGTCGGCGATCAGGCCGCCCTCGGCCATCGCCGGGAGGGCCTGGAGGTTGACGAAGCTCGGTTCGCGGTAGTGCACCCGGTACGGCCGGGTGCCACCGTCGGAGACCGCGTGCACGCCCAACTCGCCGCGCGGCGACTCGACGGCGGCGTAGACCTGGCCCGGCGGCACCCGGAAGCCCTCGGTGACGAGCTTGAAGTGGTGGATCAGCGACTCCATCGACTGACCCATGATCTTCGCGACGTGCTCCAGCGAGTTGCCCATGCCGTCGACGCCGATGGCGAGCTGCGCCGGCCAGGCGATCTTCTTGTCGGCCACCATCACCGGGCCCGGCCGGAGCCGGTCCAGCGCCTGCTCGACGAGCTTGAGCGACTCCCGGATCTCGGCGAGCCGCACGAGGTAGCGGCCCCACACGTCGCCGTCGGTGTGCGTCGGGACGTCGAACTCGTACGTCTCGTAGCCGCAGTACGGCATCGTCTTGCGCAGGTCCCAGGCCAGGCCGGCGGAGCGCAGCACCGGGCCGGTCACGCCGAGCGCGACGCAGCCGGTCACGTCGAGCACCGCGACGTTCTTCGTCCGCTCGATCCAGATCGGCTGGCCGGAGAGGAGGTTCTCGTACTCCTTGAGCTTCTTCGGCATCAGCTTCAGGAAGTCGCGGATCTTGACGATCGCCTCGTCCGGCACGTCCTGGGCGACGCCGCCCGGCCGGACGTACGCGTGGTTCATCCGCAGGCCGGTGACGATCTCGAAGATCTCCAGGATGTGCTCCCGCTCCCGGAAGCCGTAGAGCATCATGTTGATCGCGCCCAGCTCCATGCCGGTGGTGGCCAGCCAGACCAGGTGCGACGAGATCCGGTTCAGCTCCATCATGAGCACCCGGATGGTGGTCGCCCGCTCGGTGATCTGCTCCTCGATGCCGAGCAGCTTCTCCACCGCCAGCGCGTACGCCGTCTCGTTGAACAGCGGGGAGAGGTAGTCCATCCGGGTCACGAAGGTGCTGCCCTGGACCCAGTTGCGGTATTCGAGGTTCTTCTCGATGCCGGTGTGCAGGTAGCCGATCACCGAGCGGGCCTCGCGGACCGTCTCGCCCTCCAGCTCGAGGATCAGCCGGAGCACGCCGTGCGTCGACGGGTGCTGCGGGCCCATGTTGACGACGATCCGCTCGTCGTTGATGGGGTCGGTGCCCGACACGACGCTGTCCCAGTCGCCACCGGTGACGGTGAAGACCTTGCCCTCGGTGGTGTCGCGCTCGGTGGCGTAGTTCGACGTGGTCACTGGTACGACCTCCGCTGGTCCGGCGGTGGAATTTCAGCGCCCTTGTACTCGACGGGCACGCCGCCGAGCGGGTAGTCCTTGCGCTGCGGGAAGCCCTCCCAGTCGTCCGGCATGAGGATCCGGGTCAGGCTGGGGTGGCCGTCGAAGACGACGCCGAACATGTCGTACGTCTCGCGCTCCTGCCAGTCCGCCGTCGGGTAGACCGAGGTGACGCTCGGCAGGTGCGGGTCCTCGGCGGGGACCGCGGCCTCCAGCCGCACGCGGCGGCGGTAGGTCATCGAGGTGAGCTGGTAGACGACGTGCAGCCGGCGGGAGTCGGCGCCCAGGTAGTCCACACCGGACACCGAGGAGCACAGCTCGAAGCGGAGCGCCAGGTCGTCCCGCATCACCTGGCAGACCTCGGCGATCCGCTCGGGGCGTACGTGCAGGGTCAGCTCGCCCCGGTCGACCACGACCTTCTCGATGGCGTCGCCGAAGGCCGGGTACGCCTCCTCCAGCGCGTCGCGGACCTCGTCGAAGTAGCCCCCGTACGGGCGGGGGGCGTCCTCGATGGTCCGGCGCTGGCGGACCAGGCCGCCGAAGCCGGAGACGTCGCCGGAGCCCTGGTTGCCGAACATGCCCCGGCCCGCCGGGCTGGCCGGCGGGTGTTCGGCCGGGGCCCCGCTGGTGGCGCCGGCCGGCGTCACCGGCACCGGCACGCCGCCGTCGTTCGCCTTGTGGTCAGGTGCGGTCACTTGTTCACGCCCCCGTGCTGCAGGTGGTTCTGGGCCTTCATCCAGTTCTCGATCCGCAACTGCTCCTCGCGGCCCTCGCGGACCGCCTTGGTCCACTCGGCCCGCCGGGCCTTGTCGCTGCGGTACGACGACGGCATCGAGCCGTACGGGACGACCGGGACGTCACCGCGCTCCTTGCGCGCCTCGAGCATCTTGCGGCCGTTCGGGCCGAGCGGCTCGTACATGATCTTCTCGCGCAGCTTGAGGACCGCGTCGATGAGCATCTCGGGCCGGGGCGGGCAGCCGGGGAGGTACATGTCCACCGGGACGACGTGGTCGACGCCCTGCACGATGGCGTAGTTGTTGAACATGCCGCCGCTGCTGGCGCAGACGCCCATCGAGATCACCCAGCGGGGCTCCGCCATCTGGTCGTAGATCTGGCGCAGCACCGGGGCCATCTTCTGGCTCACCCGGCCGGCCACGATCATCAGGTCGGCCTGGCGGGGCGAGGCCCGGAAGACCTCCATGCCCCAGCGACCCATGTCGTAGTGCGGGCCACCGGCCGCCATCATCTCGATCGCGCAGCAGGCCAGGCCGAAGGTGGCGCCCCAGACCGACGACTTCCGCGACCAGTTGACGAGCTTCTCCACCGAGGTGAGCAGGACGCCGGCGGGGAGCTTCTCCTCGATACCCATCTGAGGTTCCTCCCTCAGTCCCAGTCCAGGCCGCCACGCCGCCAGACGTAGGCGTACGCGACGAAGACCGCGACGATGAACAGGACCATCTCCACGAAGCCGAAGATCGGCAGGGCGTCGAACGAGACCGCCCAGGGGTAGAGGAAGATGATCTCGATGTCGAAGACGATGAAGAGCATCGCCGTCAGGTAGAACTTGATCGGGAACCGGCCGCCGCCGACCGGCTGCGGGCTGGGCTCGATGCCGCACTCGTACGCCTCGAGCTTGGCCTTGTTGTAACGCCGGGGACCGGCGAAGCGGGCGGCGCCCACGGAGAACAGCGCGAACCCCGCGGCGAGGGCGAACAGCCCGATGATCGGTGCGTAAGGCGAGAGCGTCATCGTTTTCTCCTGCTCGTCCTTCCCTGCCCCTGGTCCTTGACGAAAATCACACTATTCACGTCCCTCGCAGCGCCTGTCGCCGGGGGTCGATCTCTGTCCGCGCCCGCGGCCGTCGCCGGCCGGGGGCCCGCCCGTCACACGAGCCCGCCGTCGCTTTGCGGCTGCGAGCCCACTCGTCGCGCTACACCGCTGGTGCCACCTTCGTCATCGCGTTGATGACCCGGTCCATCGCGTCTCCGCCACGGGGGTCGGTCAGGTTGGCCAGCAGCTTGAGCACGAAGCGCATCAGCATCGGGTGCGGCATGCCGTGCTTCGTGGCCATGCGCATGATCTCCGGGCGGCCGATGAGCTTCACGAAGACGCCGCCGAGCCGGTAGTAGCCGCCGAAGCGGGCCTTCAGCTCCGCCGGGTAGGCCATCAGGGCGCGCTCACGCTCGGCGCCGGCCGGGCGCGCGAGGGCCTGCACGGCGATCTCCGCGGCCATCTCACCGGACTCCATCGCGTACGCGATGCCCTCGCCGTTGAACGGGTTGACCATGCCGCCGGAGTCGCCGACCAGCATCACGCCGCGGGTGTAGTGCGGTACCCGGTTGAAGCCCATCGGCAGCGCGGCGCCGAGGATCGGCCCCTCCGCGTTCGCCTCGTCGGTCATGCCCCAGTCCGCCGGGGTGTTGGCCAGCCAGTCGGTGAGCAGCCGGCGGTAGTTCGTCTTGCCGAACGCGGACGAGGAGTTGAGCACGCCGAGGCCGACGTTGACCCGGCCGTCGCCCAGCCCGAAGATCCAGCCGTACCCGGGCAGCAGGTTGTCGCCGCTGTCCTTGCTGCGCAGCTCCAGCCAGGACTCCAGGTAGTTGTCGTCGTGCTTGGCGGGCGAGCGGTAGTAGCGCCGGACGGCGACCCCGATCGGCCGGTCCTCCCGCTTGGCCAGCCCGAGGGCGAGCGGGAAGCGGCCGGAGACCCCGTCGGCCGCGACCACCAGCGGGGCGTGGAAGGTGGCGGGCTCCTTGTCCGGGCCGACCTCCGCCTCGACGCCGATCACCCGCCCGTCCGGGTCGAGCACCGGGCCGGTGACGTTCACGCTGGTGCGCAGCTTGGCGCCGGCGGCGACGGCCCGCTGGGCGAGCAGGTCGTCGAAGTCCAGCCGGGTGCGCACCAGGCCGTAGTTGGGGAAGCTCGCCAGGTCGGGCCAGTCCAGCTCCAGCCGGACGCCGCCGCCGATCACCCGCAGGCCCTTGTTGTGCAGCCAGCCCGCCTCGGGCGAGGTGTCCACGCCCATCCGGATCAGCTGCCGCACCGCGCGCGGGGTCAACCCGTCGCCGCAGACCTTCTCCCGGGGGAACTCCGTCTTCTCCAGCAGCAGCACCCGTACGCCGTGCCGAGCCAGGTGGTACGCGGTAGCCGACCCACCGGGACCGGCGCCCACGACGATCACGTCGGCGTCATGCTCCACCGCGGTCATCTCGCGCCTCCTCCCGCATGCTCGTGAAATGCTTCACAAGCCAGACGGTGGGAGTCTATGACCGGCGTCATATCCACGCCGGATCAGGGGTACCTAACTTGCCGGAAACCCGCACGGCGGGGTCGGGACCGGGCATCGGCCGAGGTCAGGACTCCGGCGACGGCCGCGGTCGGCGCCGGGCGTCAGTGCCGGGCCGGAGCTGCCGCGCCCAGGCCGGCGTCGAGCCGGATCGCCTCGGGCAGGTGCTCGCGCAGCGCGCCGCCGGCGGCGCGGTCCAGCGCGGCCAGCACCTCGGCCACCACCTGGCGGACGTCGGCGGGATCCGCGCCGGCCAGCTCCCTGAGCTGCGCGATGAGTTCCGCGGCGTCGTCGTCGGTGGCCTCCGCACCGGCCGCCTGCTCTGGTCCCGTCATGGGGCGAGCTTACGGGGGCAAAGTGGACTAAAAACGGATATTCACGAAACAGTCGGCAGTGCCGGCTAGTCGCGGACCGCCCGGTGCAGTGCCGCCAGGCCGCCGGTCAGGTTCCGCCAGGCCACCGAGCCCCAGCCCGCCGCCTGGATCCGCTGCGCCAGGGCGGCCTGGTCCGGCCACGCCCGGATCGACTCGATCAGGTAGACGTACGCGTCGGGGTTGCTGGAGACCACCCGCGCCGCCGCCGGCAGCCACCGCATGAGGTACGACAGGTAGGCGGTGCGGAAGACGGCGTTGGTGGGGTGGCTCAACTCGCAGATGACCAGCCGTCCGCCGGGCTTGGTGACCCGGGCGAACTCCCGCAGCGCGGCCTCGGTGTCGACGACGTTGCGCAGCGCGAACGAGATGGTCACCGCGTCGAAGACGCCGTCGGCGAAGGGCAGCCGCAGCGCGTCACCGGCCAGCAACGGCACCGCCGGACGGGTGCGCTTGCCGGCGTGCAGCATGCCCAGCGACAGGTCGGCGCCGACCGCGTACGCCCCGGACCGGGCCAGTTCCTCCGTGGAGACACCGGTGCCCGCGCCCACGTCGAGCACCCGCTCGCCGGGGCGCAACCCGAGCGCCTCCCGGGTGGCCCGGCGCCACGCCCGGTCCCGGCCGGCCGTCATCACCGTGTTCGTCAGGTCGTAACGAGCCGCCACGCCGTCGAACATCGCGGCGACCTCGTGCGGCTGCTTGTCCAGGCCGGCGCGCTGGCCCTGCGGGGTACGGCTCACCCCTCCACTCTGCCAGCCCGGCTCGGGCCGACGCCCGGCGGGTCGGCCGGCCGGCGGGCACGCGACAGGGGCGGGGTGGCGCCCACCCCGCCCCTGTGCGGGCGTACGTCAGTCGGTCGACTTCTCGTCGCCCGGGGTGACCAGGACGACGTCGCGCCGCCGGGAGATCAGCAGCAGCGCGCCGCCGGCCAGCAGCACGGCCGCGCCGATGCCGCCGATCAGGCCGGCCTGCACGCCGGTCACCGGCAGCGGGCCCTCGTCGCTTCCGCCGCCGCCCGTGCCGCCGCCCGGGGTCGTGGTCGTGGTCGTGGTCGTGGTCGGGGTCGGGGTCGGGGTCGGCTCGCCGCTCGGGGTCGGGTTCGGCGTCGGCTGGGCCGACAGGTCCACGAACGCCTCGAAGGTCGCGTGGTTGTCCTTCGGCTCGGCCTCGGTGAAGTTCTTCCGCTGCGCCGGGCTGGCGACCCGCGGCTCCACCTCCGGCTCACCCTCGGCGGCGTCCAGCCCGTACGCGAAGAGGTCGCCCTCCCGGAGCACCGGCTCGGTGACGTCGTCGCCGACCTTCACCGTCACGTCGGCCGTGTAGTACTGCCCCCGGCGGATGACCGCACCGGCGTCCTCGCACAGCGCCCGCGCCCTGCCGAGGAACTCGTCCTCGACGCAGCCTTCCGGCAGCGTCACGAAGCTCACACCCGACGGGAGCATGAGGCCGTAGAAGACACCGGTAGCGGGCCGGCTGCCGTCGTTGTAGACCGCCCAGTCCAGCGGGACCGTCTCGCCCCGGCGCACGGGCTTCAGGTCGGGCTCGTCGGCCACCGCCCCGTCGACCACGACGTTGGCCTGGACGTCCTGCACCCAGGCGGTGAGGTCGTAGCCCGGCTTCGTCACGGTCACCGGCACCTCGATGGCCTTGTTGTTCGCCGGGTCCGGGTCGCCGTTCGCCGAGCTGACCGTTACCACCAGCACGCCGCCGTCGCCCCGGCCGCCGGTGCTGAACAGCGGGATGCCGAAGTCCTCGCTGGTGCCGCCCCGCAGATCGCCGAGGAGGCAGGTGAAGGTCTTGCCGGTCACCTCGCAGCCGTCCGGCACGACGTAGCCGACCCGCTTGGCCTTGAGGCCGCTGGTGTCGACCTCCACCGTGACGTCCTTGGCGTCGACGCCGTCGGTGAGGTTCTGGACGGTGAACTTGAACGGCTTGGCCTTCGCGGCCTTCACGCCCTTGGCCAACTGGTAGCTGGTCGGCGTCAGGGCGAGGTCCGCCTGGTCGGCGGCGTACGCCGGAACGGCGACGGTGGTCAGGCCGCCCGCCGCGAGCAGGGCCACGGCGCCGGCGCGGGCCAGGGCCGAGCGGTCGAACAGGGTCATCGATCCCCCGGGGGTTAGGGAAGAAACGGATGGTTGCGGAACCGAGCGGACCGTATCGAAGCTGGACGTGGCGCGCCAGCACGCGGATCGTCTTTCATCCGTCCGTCCAAACCGATCGAACGGACAGTGGGGGCGGGATGGTCACCCATCCCGCCCCCACTGCTGTGCGTTATGTGAACGACCCTCGCGGGTCGATGGAGGACGACCGTCAGGCCGTCGGCTTCTCGTCGCCCGGGGTCACCAGGACGACCCGACGCCGCCGCGCGATCACGAACATCACCGCGCCCGCGACCAGCACCGCGCCGCCGATCCCGCCGATCAGGCCGGTCTGCGGACCGGTCAGCGGCAGGCCCGGCTCCTCGCCGCCGCCGCCCGCGCCGCCCTTGGCGGTCACGACGACAGCGTACGCGTCGGTGTTGTCGGTGGCGTCCACGTCGGTGGCCGTCACCTCCTCGGCGTTGGCCGGGAGGGCGCTCTTGCCCGCGGCGCGGACGGTGGCCGCCTGGCTGCCGAGCGCCTCGACGGTGACCTGGCCACCGGTCAGGCTGCCGGCCTTGACGTCCTTGCCGACCGAGAGCAGGTGGTAGAACCGGCCGCCCGAGATCAGCTCGTCGCCGTCCTTGTCCTGCGACACCGGGATCAGGTCGGCGTCGCGGTAGGTGCAGACGAGCGAGGTCTTGCCGGAGTTGTACTCGCAGCCGTCCTCGGCCTCGGCGAAGGTCACGCCCTTGGGCAGCTTGACGCTGATCTTCAGCCCGGCGGCGGTGGCGTCGCCCTGGTTGAAGGCGGAGTAGATGAGCTGGGCGGTGTCTCCGGCGCGCAGGTCGCCGGCAACCGTGATCTTCTCGCCCTCGACCGTGACGGCCTTGGTCACGTCGCCCGCGACCACGGTCAGGTCCGGGCCGGTGCCCTCGACCTTGACCTTGACGGTCACCTCGTTGTTGGACTCGTCGGGGTCGGTGCCCTCGTGCAGGATGATGGCGCTGATCTCACCGGCGTCACCCGTCGCGTCGCCCTTGCGGGTCAGCGGGAAGCCCCAGTCGATGTCCCGGCCGGCGGGCAGGACGCCGCCCTCGATGCCGCACAGGATCAGACCGTCCTCGCGCGGGCTGCAGCCGCTCTCGTCGATGTCCACCTTGGTGGTGTCCAGCTTGCTGATGTCGAGACCGACCAGGATGCCCTTGGCGTCCACCTTGCTCTTGTTGAGCAGGGAGACGGTCGAGATCTTTTCGGGCGCGCCCACCGCGATGGTGGTGCCGGTCGCCTCGATGGCCAGGTCGGCCGAGTCGTCGGCCAGGGCCGGGGCGGCGAAGAGGCCCGCGGCCAGGATCCCGGCGGCGCCGGTGCCGGCGACGGCCAGCGCGCGGTTACGGAAGATCATGGAGAGTTCCCCCCGTTGGGGTGCAGGAAAGGTACGGCCGGGGACGTTAGCGGTCCGCGATCACCCCCGCCACCCCCGCCGTCGGCCGGGTTGAACAGTGCGGCTAAGAATCGCTTAAGGAATGCCCGGATTGATATGTCTTGCTGCTCACCGGCCGCCGGACGGCCGGCTGGACCGGCATCCAAATCGGCATCAACGGCTGGCAACCACTCACCCGATCGGCCGGTCAGTGACGCCGCCGCCGGTCACGCTGGGTCAACTCGGCGTTCACCGACCGGTCGACGGAAGGCAGACACCCCGCCGTGCGTCGACGGCGGGGTGTCTGGTGGTACGGCGTCGCTCAGCGGGCGTCGACCAGCGGAAGGGCCTTCCCGGCGCCGCCGCCCGGCAGCGCGATGGAGGAGAAGTGCGACACGACCCGCTCGTCGGTCGGGTCGTCGGCGGGGGTCCGGTGCACGGCCAACCGGTTGTAGAGGGTGTCCCGCTGGGCGGGGATCCGGTCCGCCGAGCGGATCATGCCGATCAGCTCGTGCAGGTTGGAGCGGTGCCGCGCGCCGGCGGAGGAGATGACGTTCTCCTCCAGCATGATCGAGCCGAGGTCGTCCACGCCCATGTGCAGTGCGAGCTGCCCGACGTCCTTGCCGGTGGTCAACCAGGACGCCTGCAGGTGCGGCACCGTCTCGAAGAAGAGCCGGGCCACCGCGACCAGCCGCAGGTATTCCAGGGTGGTGGCCTGCGTGCGGCCCTTGAGGTGGTTGTTCTCCGGCTGGTACGTCCACGGGATGAACGCCCGGAAGCCCCCCGTGCGGTCCTGCACGTCGCGGATCATCCGCAGGTGCTCGATCCGCTCGGCGGCGGTCTCGCCGGTGCCCATCATCATCGTGGCGGTCGACTCGACGCCCTGCCGGTGCGCCAGCTCCATGACCTCCAGCCAGCGCTCGCCCGACTCCTTCAGCGGTGCGATCGCCGTGCGGGGACGCGCGGGCAGCATCTCCGCGCCGGCGCCGGCGATGGAGTCCAGCCCGGCCGCCTTGATCCGGGCGATGGCCTCGTCCAGGCTGACGCCGGAGACCTTGGCCATGTGCAGGATCTCGCTCGGGCCGATGGAGTGGATGGCGAGCTGCGGGTACGCCTTCTTGACCGAGGAGAACAACTCCTCGTAGTACTCCACGCCGTAGTCCGGGTGGTGCCCGCCCTGGAGCATGACCTGGGTGGCGCCCAGCTCGACCGCCTCGCCGCAGCGGCGCAGGATCTCCTCGGTCGGGTGGGTCCAGCCCTCCTTGTGCTTGGGGGCCCGGTAGAACGCGCAGAACTTGCACGCCGTCACGCAGACGTTGGTGTAGTTGATGTTGCGGTCGATCAGGTACGTGACGACGTTGTCCGGATAGCGCCGACGCCGTACGGCGTCGGCCGCCTCGCCCAGGGCGTGGAAGGGCGCCTCGGTGTAGAGCAGCAGGGCCTCCTCGGGCGTGATCCGCCCACCGTCCGCGCCGCGCTGCAGGATGTCGTCGATCTCCCGGCTCACCGTCACGCCTCCGAGGGTACGCCCGCCGGCCGGCCCGACCGCCTCGGGCCGGCCGGCTGCGGCTCACCCCACAGCCGCCGCGGTCAGCCCTGTCCCGGGCTGGCGACCGGCAGACCGACAGCCTTCGCTGCGTCGAGCAGCCGACGGTCGTACGTGACGAAAGCGACGAAGTCGGCGCCCGCCTGGCGGGCGAGGATCTCCGCCGTGGCCAGGTGGATGGCATCCAGGCTGCGCAGAAGCGGTTCGGCGTACGCGCCGGCAGCGGCGCGGACGGTCGCGTCGATTTCGACCCGGTAGAGACGGGACAGGACAGTGGGCACGCCCACCAGCGCCTGCGGGGCGGCGCGACGGAGAGCTCGAGGCACCTCGACCTCGACCAGGGCCGACGCCACCAGCGACGTCCCGGACCGTTCGTTGAGCCAGCCGACGAGCTGCTCGGTCCCCGGCTCGCGACGGAGGAGCTTGATGACCGCCGCCGAGTCGAGATAGATCACCAGCGCTCCTCTGCGCGCGACTCGGCGAGGGCGGCTGCGGCATCGATGGTGGGGTCACCGAGGACCGGCGGCATCGGCAGTGGCCCGGTCGAGGTCGGGGCGGTGGCACGCCCCTCGGCGACCAGCCGACCCAGGAGGGCGTCACCGGCCACGATGGGAACGAGTCGGGCGATGGGCTCGCCCCGGTCGGTCACCTCGACCGTCTCACCCGCCCGCACCCGGGCCAGCACCTTGCTGGTGTGCTGGTTCAGCTCCCGAACGGCGATCTGCTCCACGGGACGAGTGTAGAACAAGTTGTCCTACAGGTCACGCGTCGTAGTCGACCGTGAGCCTGTCGGTGGTCGGGCTGGACTGGCAGGTGAGGACGTAGCCGGCGGCCACCTCGTCCGGCTCCAGGGCGTAGTTGCGGGCCATCGTGACCGCGCCGTCGACGACCTTGGCCTTGCAGGTCGAGCAGACCCCGCCCTTGCAGGCGTACGGCAGCTCGCCGCGGACCTTGAGCGCCGCGTCCAGCACCCGCTCGTCGCGGCCCATCGTGAAGCTCGACGAGCGGCCGTCCAGCACGATGGTCACCTCGGCGCCGGCCCCCGGCTCGTCGGCGGGGCGTCGCGGCGGGGCCGGGGCCTCGTCGACGTGGAACAGCTCCGTGTGGACCGCCGACTCCGGCACCCCGCGCCCGGTGAGCACCTCCCGGGCGTCCACCACCATGCCGTACGGGCCGCAGAGGAACCACTCCTCGATGGCGTCGCCGGGGACGATGGTGTCCAGCAGCCGGCCCAGCCGGTCGGCGTCGATCCGGCCGGAGAGCAGCGGGGACTCGCCCTGCTCGCGGGAGAGCACGTGCACCAGGTGCAGCCGCGTCGGGTAGCGGTCCTTCAGGTCGGCCAACTCCTCGGCGAACATCACCGTGTTGGCCGTGCGGTTGCCGTACACCAGGGTGAAGGTGCTGGCCGGCTCGACGGCGAGCGCCGTCGCGGCCAGCGCGAGCACCGGGGTGATCCCCGAGCCGGCGACCACCGCGCCGTAGTGGCGGGCCCGGTCCGGCGCGAACGCCGTGGTGAAGTGCCCGAGCGGCGGCAGCACCTCGACCGTGTCGCCGCCGCGCAACGCGCCGCAGGCGAACGCGGAGAACGCCCCGCCCGGGATCTCCCGCACGCCGATCCGCAGCCGGCCGTGCCGGGCCAGGTCCTCCGGCGTGGAGCAGATGGAGTACGACCGGCGCACGTCCTCCCCCGCGTCGGTGGCGCGCCGGACGGTGAGGTGCTGGCCGGCGGAGAACGCGAAGGTCTCCCGCAGCTCCGGCGGCACCGCGAAGGTGATCGCCACGGCGTCGTCGGTGAGCCGGTCGACGGCGGCGACGGAGAGCGGGTGGAAGACGGGCCGGCGGCGGACCGGGCGGGTGATGGTGACAGTCACAGCGCCTTCAGGTGGTCGAAGGGTTCACGGCAGGAGCGGCAGCGCCAGAGCGCCTTGCACGCGGTGGAGCCGAAGCGGCTGACCTGCTCGGTCTCCGCCGAGCCGCAGCGCGGGCAGCGGACGGTGAGGGTCAGCGGCACCACGCCGCCGGTGCGGACGGGGGCCGGCGGGGCGATGCCGGCGGCGGCGAGCTTCGCCCGACCGGCGTCGGAGATCCAGTCGGTGCTCCACGCCGGGCTGTAGACGGTGCGCACCTCGGCGTCGGGGTGGCCGGCGGCGGCCAGGGCCCGGCGGATGTCGGCGCGGATCACGTCCATCGCCGGGCAGCCCGTGTAGGTGGGGGTGATGGTGACGACGACCCGGCCGGTGGCCGGGTCCTCGTCGACCGCCCGCAGGATGCCGAGGTCCGCGATGGTGACGACCCGGATCTCCGGGTCCACCACCGCAGCCACGGCCTCCCTCGGGTTCACCAGCGCCGCCTTCCGTCCGCGCTCACCAGTTCGCTCCGGGGTAAGCGCGGTGCAGCACCTGCATCTCGGCGAGCAGGTAGGACAGGTGCTCGGTGTGCACCCCGGCCCGCCCGCCGGCCGGTGCCCAGCCGCCCTGCGGCCGGGTCAGCGTGGCCTCGTCCAGCACGGCGGAGACGGTCGCGTCGAAGTCGGCCCGCAGGGTGGCCGGGTCGACCGGCGCCGCCGGGTCCGCCGCGAACAGTTCGTGGACGTACGGCCAGACCTGCTCGACGGCCGCCTGCATGCGCCGGTGCGACTCCTCGGTGCCGTCACCCAGCCGCTTCACCCACAGGGAGGCGTGGTCGAGGTGGTAGGCCGACTCCTTGCGGGCCTTGGCCCCGATCGCGGCCAGCCGCTCGTCGGCGCAGCCGGCCAGCGCGGTGTAGAGCGGGAGCTGGTACGCCGAGAGGAAGAGCAGCTTCGCCATGGTGACCGCGAAGTCGCCGTTCGGCAGCTCCACGAGGAGGCAGTTGCGGAACTCCCGGTCGTCGCGGAGGAACGCCAGCGCGTCCTCGTCCCGGCCGGCGCCCTCCAGCTCGCCCGCGTACGACAGCAGGAGCCGGGCCGCGCCGAGCTGGTCGAGGGCGATGTTCGCCAGCGCGATGTCCTCCTCCATCTCCGGCGCGCGGGTGGTCCACTCGGCCAGCCGCTGCGCCGCGATCAGCGCGTCGTCGCCGAGGGCGAGGGTGAAGTCGAAGGGGCCGGTCACGCCGCCACCTCGCTCCGCTCGGCGGCGGCGCGACGCGCCCCGGTGCTGAGCCGAATGGTTCGCTCGCTGCGCTCGCTCACAGGTGGGCCACCCCGTCCGGCACCTCGTAGAAGGTGGGGTGGCGGTAGACCTTGTCGGCCGCCGGGTCGAAGAAGGCGTCCTTCTCGTCGGGGCTGGACGCGGTGATCGCGCCCGCCGGCACCACCCAGATGGAGACGCCCTCCTGGCGGCGGGTGTAGAGGTCCCGCGCGTTACGCAGGGCCAGCTCGGCGTCGGGGGCGTGCAGGCTGCCGACGTGGGTGTGCGACAACCCGCGCCGCGCCCGCACGAAGACCTCCCACAAGGGCGAAGGACCGCTCACGCCGCGCTGGTCCGTTCGCTCGCTACGCTCGCTCACGCCGCCACCTTCTCCTTCTTCTCCGCCCGCTTCGCGGCGTACGCCGCGGCGGCCTCCCGCACCCAGGCGCCGTCGGTGTGGGCGCGGCGGCGGTGCTCCGCCCGCTGCCGGTTGCACGGCCCGTCGCCCTTGATCACCCGCATCAGCTCGTCGTAGTCCGGCTGGGTGAAGTCGTACGACTGCCGGGACTCGTTCCAGCGCAGGTCCGGGTCGGGGATGGTCAGGCCGAGGATCTCGGCCTGCTGCACGCACATGTCCACGAAGCGCTGGCGCAGCTCGTCGTTGGAGAACCGCTTGATCTTCCAGGCCATGGACTGCGCCGAGTGGGTGGAGTCGGTGTCCGGCGGGCCGAACATCGCCAGCGACGGGTACCACCAACGGTCGACCGCGTCCTGCGCCATCGCCTTCTGCGCCGGGGTGCCGTGCGCCAGCGTGTGCAGGATCTCGTAGCCCTGCCGCTGGTGGAACGACTCCTCCTTGCAGACCCGGATCATCGCGCGGGCGTACGGCCCGTAGGAGCAGCGGCAGAGCGGCACCTGGTTGACGATCGCGGCGCCGTCCACCAGCCAGCCGATCGCGCCGACGTCGGCCCAGGTCAGCGTCGGGTAGTTGAAGATCGAGCTGTACTTCTGCCGGCCGCTGAGGAGCAGCTCGACCAGTTCGTCCCGGCTGATCCCGAGGGTCTCCGCGGCGGCGTAGAGGTAGAGGCCGTGGCCGGCCTCGTCCTGGACCTTGGCCAGCAGGATCGCCTTGCGCTTGAGCGAGGGGGCGCGGCTGATCCAGTTCCCCTCCGGCTGCATGCCGATGATCTCGGAGTGCGCGTGCTGGGCGATCTGCCGGATCAGCGTCTTGCGGTACGCCTCGGGCATCCAGTCTCGCGGCTCGATCTTCTGGTCGGCGTCGATGACCTCCGCGAAGTACGCCGCGAGGTCCTCGTCAGGGCCGGGAGCACCGGCGCGCCGCCCCCGCTCGGCGGCCTCCCGCAGCGCCGCCTCCGCCGCCTCGACCTCGCCGAGCAGGCCACCGCCGGGTGCGTCCTCGGCGGAGAAGTCGTTGCCATACATGGGGTCAAGTGTTACAGCTTGCAACTCGCCGCACCAGAGGTGTGTAACAGGTTTCCGAGGACGGTTCGGGACGGGACGGCGGCTCCCCTGCGGTCGTAAGCTATGACTTGGGTCACGAGGCGAAGGTGAATTCCCCCAATGGCCGCATAGCGGTCCGATATCCCGCCTTCATGGCAAGTTGCCAGGTGTCATGTTCTGGCGTGCCGCCGATCCGCACGTAGACTTCCCCCGGTCACACCGATCGGCTGCCGACGATCGCCCCAGGAACACGGAGGCCGCACCCCCGGCCTCGGCGAGCCGCCGATCCGTCCGGACAACAAGCCGGTCCCCCCGGCCCTGACATCTGGAGCTCACCCACTCATGCGATCCCGCGTGACCCTGGTGCTCGCCGTCGTGGCGGTCCTCCTCGGTGGCGGCCTGCTCGTGCCCGCCGCGTACGCCCGACTCGCCGGCGACGACGCCGCGGGCGGCAGCGGCGGCGGCAGCGTCGCGGCGCCCGCGCCCACCCCGCCCCCGCCGCCGACCCTGGCCGCCGGCCCGGTGTCGGTGAACTTCAAGGGCGAGTTCTTCTCGTGGGCCCTGATGGACCGCGAGACCGGCGAGATCTCCGGCAGCAAGAACATGGCATCGACCAGCTCCACCGAGTCGATGATCAAGGCCTGGTTCGCGGCCGACTACCTTCGCCAACTCGGCGACAAGCCCGTGCCGGCCGAGCGGAAGAAGCAGATCTCCGCCGCCATCCGGAACAGCGACGACGACGCCGCCAACGCCCTCTACAGCGCGGTGGGCCGCGCCGAGACGATCAAGCGGATGACCAGCACCTGTGAGCTGACCGACACCAAGCCGGGCAACGTGCCGGGCTACGTGGGCTGGTGGAGCTTCACCCGGATGTCCCCCCGCGACGCCGTCCGGCTGGGCGACTGCATCGGCGACGGCACGGCCGCCGGCCCGAAGTGGACCAACTACCTGCTGGACGAGATGAGCAAGGTCAAGGGCACCACCGCCGCCAAGGACCAGAAGGCCCGCTCCGGCGGCGGCCGCTGGGGCATCATCGACGGGCTCCCCCAGTCGATCCTCAGCCAGGGCCCGGTCAGCATCAAGAACGGCTGGACGCCGCTGAACTACGACGGCAACTGGCACGTGAACTGCCTCGCGGTCACCGACAAGTGGAGCCTGGCGGTGATGCTGCGCTACCCGCAGAAGAGCGGGCTGGACTACGGCGCGCAGACCTGCGCCTCGGTCGCCAGCCAGTTGGTGACCCCGCAGCCCGGCGCCGCCCTCAAGGTGCCGCAGCAGCCGGTCGGGAAGCTCTGATGGCCGGGCAGCGCCGGGAGGACCGGCGCGGCGACGCCTCCCCCGTCAAGCTGATCGCCGTCGCGGTGATCCTGGTCGGCCTGGTGCTCGTGTCCCTGCGGCTGATGCCGGGCTCGCCGTTCGAGTCCACCGCCGTCGCCAAGTGGGGAGAGCCAGCCGCGCCGGCCGACCGCGGCGCGAGCACGCCGAGCGACCGAAGCACGCGGGAGTCGCCGTCGCCGTCGCCCAGCCCGACGCCGGAGCCGCTGCCGTTCGAGGCGAAGGACCTCGACCTGGACATCGAGGGCTGGTACTCCTGGAGCGTCCTCGACCGCCGGACCGGCGAGATCATCGGTTCGGACAACATGGACGAGACCAGCACCACCGCCTCGCTGATCAAGGCCTGGATCGTGGCCGACTACCTGCGCCGCGCCGCCGACGCCGGCCAGACGCCGAGCGACGCCAAGCTCGCCGACGCCACGAAGATCATCCGGGACAGCGACAACACCCGGGCCGAGCAGTTCTACAACACCGTCGGCCGGTCCGCCTCGATCAAGCGGCTGATCTCGCTGTGCGAGCTGACCGACAGCAAGGTCGCCCCCGACGGCGGATGGAGCCGTACGGCGCTCTCCCCCCGCGACACCGCGCGGATGGGCGCCTGCATCGCCGACGGCCGGGCAGCCGGTCCGACGTGGACGGACTGGCTGCTCAAGGAGATGCGACTGGTCCGGGGGGCCGGCGACTTCGGCATCCGCAAGGCGTTCCCGGCCGCGGAGCGCAAGACCATCGCCATCAAGAACGGCTGGATCGACCGGACCAGGGAGCAGGAGATGCACATCAACTGCCTGGCCATCGGCGACACCTGGACGATGGGCGTGATGGTCCGCTACCCGATCGGCAAGGGCTACGAGTACGGCATGAAGAACTGCCAGACGATCACGGAAGCCCTTCTCCGCGACCCCACCTGACCCCTCGCCGCCGCCGATCGGGGCGGGCGGGGGTCAGCCCGTGAAGAAGTCGGGACCCGTGTCGGGCAGGGACGGGGCGGCGCCGAGGGCGGCGGCGCGGCGCGCGAACTCGCGCAGGCCGGCCACCTGGCGGTCGCCGAGCGAGAAGTCCAGTGCCCGGAAGTACGTCGCCAGGGTCTCCGCGTCGAACGGCTCCCAGCGCGCGCCCGCCTCGGCGACCTGATCCAGCTCCGAGAGGCAGAGGTCCCGGGAGCGCAGGAACGCGTCGTGCACCTCCTTGACCAAACCGGGGTGGGCGGCGGCGAAGTCCCGGCGTACGGCCCACACGGCGAAGACCATCGGCAGGCCGGTCCACTCCCGCCACGCCTGCCCGAGGTCGGTGACCTCCAGCCCGAGCTTCGGCGCCTCGTAGAGCGCGCGCAGCGCCACGTCACCGATCAGCACCCCGGCGTCGGCCTCCAGCAGCATCTGGGTCAGGTCCGGCGGGCAACGGAAGTACTCGGGATTCACCCCGTACCGCTCGCCGAGCAGGAGCTGGGCCAGGAGGACGCCGGTCCGCGAGGTCGAGCCCAGCGCCACCTTGCCGTGGTCGAGCTCGGCCAACGGCCGGGTGGAGACGAGGTTGACCGACAGCACCGGGCCGTCGCTGCCGACCGCCAGGTCGGGCAGGAGCAGCAGCTCGTCGGCGTGGCGCAGGTACTCCACCTGCGTGATCGGGCCGATGTCCAGGTCGCCGGCGACCAGCGCGGCGCTCAGCCGGTCCGGCGAGTCCTTGTGCAGGTCGACGTCGATCAGGGCGCCGGAGCGCATCAGCCCCCAGTAGATCGGCAGGCAGTTCAGGAACTGGATGTGCCCGACCCGGGGGCGTGCGACGTGCTCAGCCATACCCCGACCGTATCCCCGCGTTCCGCCCGCGGCTCAGCGGGTCGGCGCCTGAGTGGCCAACCCCGCACCCGGCCCCGCCCCGGCACCCGAGACCGCTGCGCCGGGACGCCGGGCCGGAGGGCGGACAATTCGGTGGAGCGGGAGCCGGTGTGCGCGTAGGCTGACAGGTCGCTTGACGGCCAGGGTGAGGTGAGCACCGCATCGGACGTCCCGCGCCGGGGGCCGGCCATCCGCCCGCCGGACACGCGAGCGATCAGCAGATGACCTCGATGAGGATTCAGCGTGACCGCAGTCGACCTCCACCTCGACACCGACCTCGCCGCCGAGCGCGAGCACCTCGCCACCTCCCGGGCCGCCCTGGCCCGGATGCGGAAACGCGCCGAGGCCCTCTTCGCCACCGGCGACCAGGTTGCCGGCGACGCCTACGCCGCCGAGACGCTCGGGCGCACCCTGGCCCGCCGGGTCGCCGAACTCGCCGACGACCCGACCACGCCGCTCTTCTTCGGCCGCCTCGACTTCGGCCCGGCCATGGACGGCGCGCCCGTCGACACGTCCACCGACAGCACCCCCGGCGGCAGCGACGACGGGGCGGGCCCCGGGCACGCCGACCACGCCGGCCGGCGCTACCACGTGGGGCGGCGGCACGTCACCGACGAGCGGGGCGAGCCGCTGGTGCTGGACTGGCGGGCACCCGTCTCCCGGTCGTTCTACCGGGCCAGCGCCCGCGACCCGCAGGGTGTGGCGGTACGACGCCGCTTCGGGTTCAGCAACGGGACGCTCACCAGCTTCGAGGACGAGCACCTCGACCGGGGCGAGGAACTCGGCACGGCCAGCCGGATCCTGACCGCCGAGATCGAGCGGCCCCGCGTCGGGCCGATGCGCGACATCGTCGCCACGATCCAGCCGGAGCAGGACGAGCTGGTCCGGGCCGACCTGGCCGACTCGATTTGCGTGCAGGGCGCGCCGGGCACCGGCAAGACGGCGGTCGGCCTGCACCGGGCCGCGTACCTGCTCTACCTGCACCGGGAGCGGCTGCGCCGCGCGGGTGTGCTGATCGTCGGGCCGAACCGGGCCTTCCTGTCGTACATCGCGGCGGTGCTGCCGGCGCTCGGCGAGGTCGAGGTCGAACAGGCCACGGTGGAGGACCTGGTCGCCCGGGTGCCGGTGCGGGCGGTCGACGACCCGGCGGTGGCGGCCGTCAAGCACGACGTGCGGATGGCCGAGGTGCTGCGCCGGGCCGTCGACGCGCACATCGGCGAGCCGACCGAGCCGATCATGGTCTCGGACGGCTCCTACCGGTGGCGGATCGGGCTGGACCCGCTGCACCGGCTGGTCGAGGAGACCCGCCGGGAGCGGCTGCCGTACGCCACCGGGCGGGAACGCGTCCGGGCCCGGGTGGTGGCCCTGCTCCAGCGGCAGGCCGAGGCGCGGCGCGCCGAGTCGCCGAGCGACGCCTGGCTGCGCCGGATGGGCAGGTGCGCGCCGGTCGCCGCCTTCCTCGACGCGGTCTGGCCGGCGCTCACCGCGGAAGGGCTGGTGCACCGGCTGCTCACCGACGCCGAGCTGCTGGCCGCCAGCGCCGGCGGGCTGCTGACCGCCGACGAGCAGGCGCTGCTGCGCGGGACGGCCACTCCGGACGGGACGCCCGACGCGGTGGCGGCGGATGCCCCGCGTCCGGCGCGCCGCCCCGCCACGGCCGGGACGAAGCTCGGGCGCACCCCGAAGGCCACGAAGTGGACGGCCGCCGACGCGGTGCTGATCGACGAGGCGGCCGGGCTGATCGAGCGGCCGGCCGGCTTCGGCCACGTGGTGGTCGACGAGGCGCAGGACCTGTCCCCCATGCAGTGCCGGGTGATCGCCCGGCGCAGCGAGCACGGGTCGATCACGCTCCTCGGCGACCTGGCCCAGGGCACCGCCCCGTGGGCCGCCGCCGACTGGCGGGAGTCCCTGCGCCACCTGGGCAAGCCGGACGCGGTGGTGGTCCCGCTGACGGTCGGCTTCCGGGTGCCCGCCGCCGTGGTCGCGTTCGCCAACCGGCTGCTGCCGGCGCTCGCCGTCGACGTGCCGCCGGCGGAGTCGCTGCGCCGCGACGGCGCGCTCGACGTGCGTACCGTCGACGACCTGACCGCCGCGACGGTGGCCGAGGTGCGCGCGGCGCTGGCGTTCGACGGCTCGGTCGCGGTGATCGCCGCCGACGACGCGGTCGACGGGCTGCGGGCCGCCCTCGCCGCCGCCGGGGTCGAGACCGCGACCGTCGACGACCCGGCCGCCGCGACGCGCGTCACGGTGGTGCCGGCGACGCTGGTCAAGGGCCTGGAGTACGACCACGTCGTCGTCGTCGAGCCGGCGGCGATCGTGGCGGCCGAGCCGCGCGGCCTGCACCGGCTCTACGTGGTGCTCACCCGGGCCGTCTCCCGCCTCGCCGTGCTGCACGCCGCGCCACTGCCCGCGCCGCTCGGCTGACCGGCCGTCAGCAGGCGTCAGTACCCGTACGCCGGCGCCCGCATCAGCACCGCGCCGTCGGCGCCGAGCACGGTGATCTCCGTGAACTCGACGGCACTGGTGGTCCAACTGTCGGCCCGGACTATGTACGTCCCGTTGACCACCGGCGCCTCGACGCTGTACCCGCGGTCGGTCCGCACCCGCACCCGCGTCGCGCCCTCGGGCGCGAGCCCCTCCATCACGCTCGCGTACCCGAGGGGGAGATCACTCAGGGTGAGCACGGTCATGCCGCCGGCGACGGCGCAGGTGCGCGGCGGACAGTACAGCGGGTCCTGCCCCGGGTCCATGTGGCTGCTGCTCGAAATCCTGAGGTCCTCCCCGGGACGGGCCATGCAATAGGCGAGATCGGTGCCGTTGACGACGATGGCGGCGCGGCGTCCGTCGCGCCACTCCACGGCGTTGACCAGCCGGTCGCCCTGGCCGCCCACCCGGCACTGGGCCAGCGCGTCGGCGCGTTCCGGCTCCGCCATCGCGGTCAGCGGCCGGCCCGGCCCGGCGTCGCCGAACAGGCGCGGCCCGACCTGCCACAACCCGACCCCGACGACCAGCACGAACGCGGTGGCCAGGGCGGTGGCCAGGATGCCCGGCCAGCCGCGTCGCGCGCGGCCCTCGGCCCGCTGGACGATCTCGCCCAGCGGGGTGACCGGCAGCCGCTCGTCGGCGAGCAGCCGGTCGAAAGCGTCACGGAGCTGCTGTGTCGGGTCAGTCATCGAGATGCTCCCTGAGGGCGGCGAGTCCACGGTGCAGGAGGGTCTTGACGGTGCCGGCGGGGCAGCCGAGCGTCTCGGCGATCTCCCGCTCCGGCAGGTCGAGGTAATAGCGGAGGAACAACGCGGCGCGCTGCCGGGGCCGGATCCGGCGCAGCGCCGCCCGTACCGACGCGGACTCGTGCGGCACCGTGACCGGGTGCGTCGGGTCGGCGAAGGCGTGCCGCCGTTCGAGGATGCGCCGTCGTACCCAGGAGGTGCAGCGGCTGGCCACCGCCCGCCGCAGCCAGCGCTCCGGTTCCCGCACCTGGGCACGGCGGCGATACAGGTCGATGAACGCCTCCTGCACTATGTCCTCCGCCGCGGTGGCGCTACCCGTGGTGAGGTACGCGAACGCCACCATCCCGCGGAAGTGCCGCTCGTACGTCGTCCCGAAGACGTCGTCCGCGACGTCCGCGAGCGCTGTCCGGCCTGTCATGCCCACTCCGCTCCCGCCCGCCGTCGAAGCGGGCGACACCGTACAGGCGCACGACGGCCGGCGACGGTTTCAGCCATCGGCACCCCACTAGGGTGGATTGGTTCGTCCGATCCGCCCCCGGGCGCGGCGGGTCGGTGCCACGATGCCGGCAGGGGCGCGCCGTCGTGGTCGCCCCCCGCCGAGAGGGGTCGACGTGAGCACCGTCCCGCCGGGCACACCCTGCTGGGCCGACCTCGCCACCCCCGGTCTCGCCGACGCGCGGCGGTTCTACCCGGAGCTGTTCGGGTGGACGGGCCGGATCGACCCGGAGCCCGAGGCGGGCGGCTACACGGTCTTCCTGCTCGGCGGCCGGGCGGTGGCAGGCGCGGGACCGCCGGCCATCCCCGACCAGGTGCCGATCTGGTCGACGTACGTGGCGACGGACGACGCGGACCTCGTGGCCGGCCGGGTCGAGCGGGCCGGCGGGCAAGTGGTGGTGCCGCCGTTCGAGGTCTTCGACCGGGGACGGATGGCGGTCTTCGCCGACCCGGCCGGGGCCGCCTTCAGCGTCTGGCAGCCGATGGCCATGCCCGGGGCCGAGGTGTTCGACACCCCGGGCGCGCTGACCTGGACCGAGCTGGTCACCCCCGACCCGGACGGTGCCAAGGTCTTCTACGAGTTGGTCTTCGGCTGGCACCCGGACGACCAGCCGGCAGGCCCCGTCACCTACACCGGCTGGCGGCTCGGCGCCCGGATCGTGGCCGGCATGGTGCCGCCGCTCGGCGACGGGTTCCCCGCGGACACGCCCGCGTACTGGTCGGTGTACTTCGCGGTGGCCGACGCCGACGCGGCCGCCGCCCGCGCCGCCGAACTCGGCGGCACCATCCTCGTCCCACCCCAGGACGCCCCGGCGGGCCGCTTCGCCGCCCTCCGCGACCCCCACGGCGCCCTCTTCAACATCCTCACCCGCCCCTGATCCTGTCGATCACGCGGTTGTGGTGCCCCGCAGCAGAGGCGGGGCGGGCGCGCAGGTCAGGAGCGGGGGCGGACGGGGACGACCAGGGGGCCGTGGTCGCCGTCGACGACGCGGACGGTGGCGCGGTACCAGGTGGCGAGGAGCTGCTCGGTCAGCACCTCGCGCGGGGTGCCGGCGGCGACCACCCGGCCGTCGGCGAGGAGCACCATGCGGTCGGCGTACTCGCCGGCTATCGAGAGGTCGTGCATGGTGGCGAGCACGGTCAGGCCGTGCTCGCGCCGGAGCCGGTCGACCAGCTCCAGCACCTCCTGCTGGTGGCCGATGTCCAGGGCGCTGGTCGGCTCGTCCAGCAGCAGCAGGGTCGCGCCCTGGGCCAGCGCCCGGGCCAGGAAGACCCGTTGCCGCTCGCCGCCGGAGAGGGTGGCCAGCTCCCGGTCCCGGAACCCGGTCAGGTCCAGCCCGTCGAGCACGTCGTACGCGGCCGCCAGGTCGGCGGCCGACTCCCGGCCCAGCGGCGGGATGTAGGGGGTGCGGCCGAGCAGCACGTAGTCGAGCACCGTCATGCCGGCCGGCACGACCGGGGACTGCGCCACGGTCGCCACCACCCGGGCCCGGTCGCGGCGGCGCAGCGCCTCGCTCGGCGTACCGAAGAGGGAGATGGCGCCCGGCGCGGGCAGCAGGCCGCCGACGGCGCGCAGCAGGGTCGACTTCCCGGCGCCGTTCGGGCCGATCACGGTGACCCACTCGCCCGGGGCGACGGTCAGGTCGACGCCGCCGAGGATCGGCGTGCCGTCCAGGCGGACGTGCAGGTCACGGACCTCGACGGCGGCGACGGCGAGCCCGGTCGTCCGGTCACCGCCGTCCGCCGGCCGCGGCACGGCTCCCGCGCCCGCCACCGGCCGTGGCGCCGGCGCACGTCGCGCGCTCATCCGAGCACCCGCCGGGAGGTACGCAGGACCAGCACGAAGAACGGGCCGCCGAGCAGCGCGGTGACCACGCCGATCGGCACCTCCGCCGGGGCGGCGACGGTACGCGCGACCACGTCCGTCAGGGCCAGGAAGGCGCCGCCGAAGAGCAGCGAGAGCGGCAGGATCACCCGGTAGCTCGACCCGGCCAGCAGCCGTACGGTGTGCGGCACGATGATCCCGACGAAGCCGATCAGCCCGGAGGCGGAGACGGCGGCGGCGGTGCCGAGCGAGGCGGCGGCGATCAGCAGGTAGCGGGACCGCTGCGGGTGCAGCCCGAGGCCGGTCGCCTCGTCGTCGCCCACGGAGAGCACGTCCAGCTCCCGCCGGTGCAGCAGCACCACCAGGGCGGTGACGAGGAAGTACGGGAGCACCAGCCGGACGTCGTGCCAGCCGGCGGTGGCGAGCCGCCCGAGCAGCCAGGAGTAGACCTGCTGGATGCTGTCGGAGTTGCGTTGCAGCAGGTAGGTCTGCCCGGCGGAGAGGAACGCGGAGACGGCCACGCCGGCCAGGATCAGCGTCGCCGTGGAGCGGGCGCGCCCGCCGGACGCCCCGAGCAGGTAGGTCATCGCCACCGCGCCGAGAGCGCCGACGAACGCGGCCAGCGGGATGGTGAGCGGCAGCCCGGTGAGCGCGCCGCCCGCCCCCACCCCGAGGGTGATCACGGCGGTGACCGCCAGCCCGGCCCCGGCCGCCACCCCGAGCAGGTACGGGTCGGCCAGCGGGTTGCGGAACACGCCCTGGTAGCAGCCGCCGGCCAGGGCGAGCAGCCCGCCGACCAGCAGGCCGAGCACCACCCGGGGCAGCCGCAGCTCGGTGACGATGGCGATCTCCCGCTCGGTCAGCCCGCTGTCGATGCGTACCCCGGGAAGGAGGTTGAGCAGCTCGGCCGCGACGCTGCCCGGCGGCAGGCTGACCGGGCCGAGCGACACCCCGGCGACCAGGGCGACCAGCACGGCGGCGACGCCGGCCACGAGCCAGCGCCGCCGCAGCCCGGCGGGCCGGGACGCGGGGAGCGTCCCGGCCCGCCGGGTGGGTCGTGCCGTGTCGGGGGCCTTGGTCATCGACGGGCGCGGCTCACGCGGGCACCTTGGCGACCGCGTCGATGACGGCCCGGAGCAGGTCCACGACGCGGGGGCCCCAGCGCGAGGCGATGTCGTCGTCGAGCGCGACGACCTGGTTGTTCTTGACCGCGGTGATGCCCGCCCAGCCGGCGCGCGCCTTGACCGTGTCCGCGCTCTGCTGGCAGCACTTGGTGTCGGCGAGGAAGACGAAGTCGGGGTCCGCCTTGACGATGACCTCCTGGGAGAGCTGCGGGTAGCCGCCGTTCTTGCCGTCGGCGTCGGCCGGGTCGGCGATGTTCTCCAGGCCGGCCATCGCGTAGAGCGAGCCGATGAAGGTCTTGCTGGTGGCGGTGTACAGCTCCGGGCCGAGCTCGTGGTAGTAGGTCAGCTTCTCGGCGCGCTGCGGCAGGCCGGCGACCAGCTTGGCGATGTCGTCCTTCATCCGCTTGGTCACGTCGGCCGCCTCGGTCGCGTGGCCGGTGAGCGCGCCCAGCTCGGTGATCTGCCGGTACGAGTCGTCCAACGTGGTCGCGGCCGGAGTGAGGTAGACCGGGATCTTCAGCGTGGTGAGCTGCTCGACGATCTTGTTGCGGTCGTCCGAGATCACCACCAGGTCGGGGCTCTTGCCGGCGATCGCCTCGGCGTTCGGGGAGAAGCCGGAGAGGTCGGTCTTCGGCGCGTCCGGCGGGTAGTTCGAGTTGTCGTCGACGGCCGTGACCTGCGGGCCGGCCCCGATCGCGAAGAGCATCTCGGTGGCCGACGGCGACAGCGACACGATCTTCTCGGGTCGCTTGTCGAGGGTGACCTTGCCGACGGTCACCGGGTAGGCGGCCGCCGCGGAGCTGCCGCCGGCGGCGGGCGTGTCGGTGGTCTTCTCGGCACAGGCGCCGAGGGCCAGCGCGGCCACCGCGAGGGTCGCGGCGAAGAGCCGGGGGGTACGTCTGAGCATCTGTCCTCCTGTCGGTCGAGGAGCGTGGTGCTTCGCCGACAGGGACCTCGTGCGCCCGTCCGCGAGGCGCCCTTCCTCGAGAGCGCGAGTCGCGACCACTGACGCAGGCGACCTGGCTCGTCCCCGCCGCGCCGGCCTCGGCCGGGAGCGGTGGGGCATCACAGTTGCGGGACAGCGCCGGTTTCGCACCGGCTTCGCTGCTAGTGGTCGGTAGAACGGTAGCGCACGCCCCGGACGTGCCTCGTCGATCCAGGTCGCATCGGCGCTTGTTGATCTACAACAGCAGCGATATGCCCTGGATCGACGCGTGCTGGGGGGTGGTGGGGCCCCGCCGGGGGCGGTACGGGGCCCCACCGGGCTCAGGAACTGGTGATGGTGACGTTGTCCACAGCCGCCTCGACCAGGCTCGCCCCCGAGGCGTCGGCCGCCTCGACCAGGATCCGCACGGACTGGCCGGCGTACGGGGTGAGGTTGGCGTTCGCCACGGCCCAGGCGCCGTTGCGGTTGGTGGCCGCCCCGGACTGGGTGAACAGGGCCGTGGTGCCGCCGTTGTGCACCACGCTGACCCGGAAGTAGTCGGCCGACGAGGCGTTCGAGCCGTGGGCCAGGTACCAGGCGAGCGAAAGGGTCAGCGTGCCCGAGGACGGCAGGGTCACCGCCGGCGACCGGGCGCTGGTCACGCCGCCGTCGACGTCGTAGTCGCCCGCCCCGGTGCCGGCCAGCCGGCCGGTGACCAGGTCGTTGCTCCCGCCGTACGGGGTGAGCTGCTTGGCGCCGCTGGAGGTGGTGGCCTGCGCGGCGCCCCGCTCCCACGCCCCGACGGTCGCGGTGTCGGTGCCGTTCGGGTTGGTGGTCCACCCGGTGGCCGTCTCGAAGGTGTCCGACCAGACCGTGGTGCCGCCGCCACCGCCGCCGCAGTACTGCGCCTCCTTGCCGATGACCCGGTACGGGCAGTCGGCGTACTCGCTGAGCAGCAGGACCGCCTCCCGGTTGCGCGAGGTCTGGGCGGGGATCACCTCGTCGGGCGGGTAGAAGCCGCCACCGAAGGCCGAGCCCGGATACATCTCGAAGGTGTACGCCCAGATGCCGTGCTGCCCCCACATCCAGTCGATACTGTCGCCGTCGGTGATGTAGAGGTCGCTGGACTGCTGCGGGGTGTAGCCGTTGGTGTTCGCCATCTGCTGGCCGAGGGTGGCGAAGGTGTTGTACTGGTCGGCGCTCATGCCGGGAGCGGTGTTGTTGTACGTGTAGCCGAACGGCCAGAGCACCAGCTCCGAGTACGTGTGGAAGTCGATGTTGGCCTTGATCTGCTGCGTGCCGCCGACCACCCGGCTGTTGACGAAGTTCCGCAGCGCCTGGGTCTCCGGCGCGGAGAACGCCGACGGGCCCCGGTAGGTCTCCGACGAGGTGGAGCCGGACGAGCCGCCGCAGCAGCCCCACTGGTAGGACCAGTTGCGGTTCAGGTCGGTGCCCACGTACGTCGAGCCGCTGTTCGGCTGCCGGTTCTTGCGCCAGGAGCGGTAGGAGCCGGTGGCGATGTCGTACTCGCTGCCGTCCGGGTTGACCGTCGGCACGATCCAGATCTCCCGGCCGTTGACGATGTTGGTGATCCGGGAATCCGTGCCGTAGCTGTCGGTGAAGAGGTTGAGCAGGTAGATCGCCATCTCGACGGTCAGGTGCTCGCGGGCGTGCTGCTGCGAGTTGAACAGGATCTCCGGCTCGGCCTCGTCGGTGCCGACGTTGTCGGAGATCTTCACCGCCATCAGGTCCCGGCCCTCGTACGAGGAGCCGATGCTGATCTTCCGGGCGATCGACGGGTGGTCCGCGACCACCTGGTTCACCACGGCGGTCAGTTCGGCGTAGTCGTGGTAGTTGGAGTCGGCGGGCGGGAAGGCGGTCGTGCCGACGTCCCCCTCATCGTGGCCGTGGCTGTGGCCGTCGGCCGACGGGGCCGGGACCGCCTCCAGCCGGAAGCCGAGCCGGGTGATCGCCGCCGCCTCGGCGGGGGTGGCCGAGACGTTCAGCACGCCGTGCTCGACGTAGTCGATGGCGGCGCCGGTGCCGGCGACCGCGGTGCGGTCGGCGACCGTACGCGGACCGAGCACCCGGTAGGACGCCGTCGGGGAGTCGGCGTGCTCGGGTGCCGGCCGGGCGGTGGCCGGCGCGGCGGCGACGGTGAGCAGGCCGAACCCGGCGGCGACGGCGAGCGCCAGGCGGCGGCGGAGGGCGGGGTTGCGGAAGGCCATGGACAACCTCCTCGGAGGGCGGGAGAAGATCCCGCTCGGTGGAGGACACTCCACCACCGCTCACATGGTCATATCAATATTCATCGCTGCCTTGTTGCATGCCATCCTGATCCTCACACCGGCAAGGATTTTCCAACCGTCGACCTCTGGCGAAAGTTCCTTCCGAGCGGGACACTGACCGGCAACGATCCGCCTGTCCCTGCGGAGGACCCATGTCCAGACCACGCCTGCGTGCGGCCACCCTCGCGGCCGCCACCGCGCTCACCCTTCTCGGCACCGCGGCGCCCACCGTCGCCGCGCCCGTCGCGAGCACCGTCGTCCACGACGAACAGATCACCTACCACGACTGGGCCGGCGAGACCGACTGGCGCTCCGGCACCGCCGCCGGCACCGTCGTCACCCCCGCCGGCCTCACCCTCGGCACGCCGGTCGGCACCACCGCCTACAAGGACCCGCACGACAAGACGAAGCGGACCTGGGCGTACGGGACGTGGACGTCCCCGGTCACCGCCGTCGGCTTCGACGCCACCGAACTCATCGCCTCCTGGAACGCGGACACCCCGGCCGGCACCTGGATCCAGGTCGAGCTCCAGGGCACCTACAGCACCGGCGGCCAGACCCCCTGGTACGTGATGGGCCGCTGGGCGTCCGGCGACGCCGACATCAAGCGGACCAGCGTCGACAAGCAGGGCGACAAGTGGTCCAGCATCTGGACCGACACGTTCTCGATCAACGACGAGGCCGCCGGCGTGCTGCTCCGGGCGTACCAGCTGCGGCTGACCCTCCACCGCGACCCGGCCGCCACCGCCTCGCCGGTGGTCCGGATGCTCGGCGCGATGAGCTCGAACGTGCCCGACCGGTTCACCGTCGAGCCCAGCGCCGGCGGGATCGCCTGGGGCCGGGAACTCGCCGTCCCCCGCTACTCGCAGAACATCCACTCCGGCCACTACCCCGAGTACGACGGCGGCGGCCAGGCCTGGTGCTCCCCCACCTCCACCACCATGGTGATCGAGTACTGGGGCCGGAAGGCGTCCGAGGAGGACACCGCCTGGGTCGACCCGACCTACCCGGACCCGACGGTCAACCACGCCGCCCGGATGGTCTACGACTACCAGTACGACGGCGCGGGCAACTGGCCGTTCAACACCGCGTACGCCGCCAGCTTCCCCGGCCTCGAGGCGCGGGTGACGCGACTGCACTCGCTGGACGAGGTGGAGCGCTTCATCGCCGCCGGCATCCCCGTCGTCACCAGCCAGTCCTTCCTCGCCAGCGAGCTGGACGGGGCGAACTACGGCACGTCGGGGCACCTGTTCGTGGTGGTCGGCTTCACCGCCGACGGCGACGTGATCGTCAACGACCCGGCCTCGTCCAGCAACGACGTCGTGCGCAACGTCTACCCGCGCGAGCAGTTCGAGCAGATCTGGCTGCGTACCAAGCGGATCACCGCCAGCGGCGGAACGGCCGGCGGCCCCGGCGGCGTGGTCTACCTGATCAAGCCCACCGACGTCCCGTGGCCCCAGGTCCCCGGCTCCACCAACTGGTGACCTGACCGCCCGACGCCACCGTTCGAGGGGTTCGCGTCACCCGGGTCCGCCCGGTGACGCGGGCCCCTCGTCACTTCTCGGCGGCGGGGCCGTCCGGCTCCTGGTCGTCGCCGGCCAGGGCGGAGCGGAGGCGCTCCTTCTCGGTGCGGCGCCGCTCGGCGGCCTCGGCCATCTCCACGGCCATCTCGTCCCGCCACCCCTTGAGCAGGAAGAACGAGGCGGCGGCCGAGAAGGCCAGCGCCAGCATCAGCTTGACGAAGAGGTTGATGTCCACCAGCCAGAGGGCCGCCAGCACGGCGACGAACAGCCCGATCCGGCCCAGCGTGTACTTGACCGCCGCGCTCACGTTCCGCACTCCGTTCTCCGCCGCCGGGGTGGCCCGGCGGAAGGTTCAGCCCGTCCGGCGGGCCAGCCAGTGGACGCCGTGGAACCAGACCACCGCGTACCCGAGGGTGAACGCCGCCGCCCCCAGCGCACCGGAGGCCATCGGCGGGAGCCCGGCGGCCAGACCGGCCACCACCAGCCCGGCGGCCAGCCCCACCGCGCCGGCCGCGAGCGCCGCCACCACCCGGGCCGCGCCGAACTCCCAGGCCCGGAAGTCGTCCCAGAACAGCCAGGCCGGCAGGATCACCGCCAGCCAGCCGTTGGCACGGCCGAAGTCGCCGCTGCCGATCAGCGCGAACGCCCAGTCGAACAGCGCCACCGCCAGCACACCGATGACCAGGCCGGCCAGGCTCACCCCGAGCAGGTCGCCCAGGGTGAGGATGCGCCCCTCGGCGTCGCGCCGGGGGAACCCGCTCCGCTGCTCGGTCATGGCCTACGAGGGTACGTGCCGGCTCAGGCCCAGACCTGCTGCGGCTCGGCGCGGCGCTCCGCCAGGGACGGGGCGGCGTCGTACTCGCGGACCACCTCGTAGCGGGTGTTCCGCTCGACGGGGCGGAAGCCGGCGTCCCAGATCAGGTGCAGCAGGTCGTCCCGGTGCATCGTGTTCGGCGTGCCGTACGAGTCGGCGTCGTGGGTGATCTTGTATTCGACGACCGAGCCGTCCAGGTCGTCCACGCCGAAGTTGAGCGAGAGCTGGGCCACCGAGAGGCCGTGCATCACCCAGAAGCACTTCACGTGCGGGACGTTGTCGAACAGCAGCCGGGAGACCGCGAAGGTCTTGAGCGACTCGGCGGGCGAGGCCATCGTCGTCCGGGCCTGGATCCGGTTGCGGATCTTGCCGTCGGCCGAGTCGACGAAGTCGTGCTGGTAGCGCAGCGGGATGAAGACCACGAAGCCGCCGGTCTCGTCCTGCAACTCGCGCAGCCGCAGCACGTGGTCGACCCGGTGCCGGGGCTCCTCGATGTGGCCGTAGAGCATCGTCGACGGCGTCTTCATGCCCTTGCTGTGCGCCAGCCGGTGGATCCGCGACCAGTCCTCCCAGTGGCAGGCGTGGTCGACGATGTGCTGCCGGACCTCCCAGTCGAAGATCTCCGCGCCGCCGCCGGTCAGCGACTCCAGACCGGCGTCCATCAGCTCGTCGAGGATCTCGTCGGCGGTCAGGCCGCTGATCTTCTCGAACCACTGCACCTCGGTCGCGGTGAACGCCTTCAGCTTGACGTTCGGCAGCGCCGCCTTCAGCTCGCGCAGCACCTTCGGGTAGTAGCGCCAGGGCAGGGTCGGGTGCAGGCCGTTGACGATGTGCAGCTCGGTGAGCTGCTCGTCCTCCATCTCCTTGGCCTTGCGGACGGCCTCGTCGATGCGCATCGTGTAGGCGTCCTTCTCGCCCGGCTTGCGCTGGAACGAGCAGTACGCGCACGAGGCGGAGCAGACGTTGGTCAGGTTGAGGTGCCGGTTGACGTTGAACATCACCCGGTCGCCGTTGAGCTCCGTGCGCCTGTGGTGGGCCAGTCGCCCCAGCCACGCCAGGTCGTCGCTGTCGTAGAGGGCGATGCCGTCCTCGCGGGTCAGCCGCTCGCCGGCGTACACCTTCGCTTCGAGCTCACGCTTGAGTCCGGCGTCCATCGAAAGCCACGTCCCTTCCACCTGCGGTAGGAATCGAGCCTACGTCCACCTGCCGACGCCGCCGCAGCACGGTCGGCCCCCGTGGGGCGATTCACCGAACTCTCAGCCTCCCGTTACCTACCCACGCATCGACATGGCTGCGTGCGTGAGGTAAGACAGGATGGGACGTTCGCCACACGCTGGTAGCGTCCTCACGGCCGTGCCCATCCTGGCGCGGCGACAGCACGCCGGACGGGGAGCGGAATGGTCGACAGCGGGCGCGGGCGACGGCAGCGACGACGGAGCCCGGTGATCTCGCCGGTGCTGCGTCCGGCGCTCTGGTCCGCCCTGCTCGGAGCCGTCGCCGCCGCGGTCCTCGCCAACCCGGTCCAGGCCGACCCGGCGCTGCCCGCCGGCGTCCCCGACACCGGCCTCCGCCCGGCCGTCACCGGCCAGCTCCAGCTCCCCGGCGGCGCGCCCGTCACCGGGGCGCCCGTCACCGGGACGCCGGGCGTGCCGGCCGGCAACCTGATCAACGGCCCGCTCGCCACCCAGATCTACACCGCCGAGGCGCAGGTCGGGCAGTTGCGCGACCAACTGCTCGTGCTGCTGCAGAAGCGCACCGAAGGCGAGGGCCAGCGGGCCACCGCCGAGCGCGACCTCGCGCTCGCCCGGGACGCGCTGGCCCGCGCCCAGGAGGGCGCCGACGCCGCCGCCGCGGGCGCGTTCAAGGCCGCCGCCGCCCTCCCGCCCGGCGAGTTCGCCAACGACCTGCACGAGCTGAGCCGCCTCTCCCGCATCATCCGCGGCGAGAGGGCCGAGGGCGGCACCACCGCCGCCGAGGGCGAGCTGTCCCGGGCCCGCGCCGGCGAGCAGGCGGCCAGTCAGGCGATGGTGTCCGCCGAGTCCCGGCTCAAGACCGCCCAGACGGAGTACGCCGCCGGCGAGAAGTCCCTGCGCGACGCCGAGGCCAAGCTGGCGAAGCTGCGCCGGGACAACGCCGCGCAGCTCATCGAGCTCGAGCGCCAGCAGGAGGCCGCCGACCAGCAGCTCGGCGCCGGCTACATCGGCAACGAGACCGCCAACGGCCTGGCCGCCCACCCGACGGCCCTGAAGGCCCTGGCGTACGCCAAGGCGCAGCTCGGCGACCCCTACCTGTGGGCCGCCGAGGGGCCGGACCGGTTCGACTGCTCCGGCCTGATCTACGCCGCCTACCGGTCGGCGGGCTACTACGAGCTGCCCCGGGTCTCCCGGGACCAGTACTACGCCACCCGGTCCCGCACCGTGTCCCGCAGCGCGCTGCTCCCCGGTGACCTGCTCTTCTTCGCCTCTGGCACGAGCTGGACGACGATCCACCACATGGGCATGTACGTCGGCGGCGGCAAGATGATCCACGCGCCGACCACCGGCGACGTCGTCAAGATCTCCACGGTGCGCTGGTCCCGGCTCTACGCCGCCACCCGGGTGATCGGGGCGGTGCCCGCGCCGACGAGCACCCCGACGCCGACGCCGACGCCGACCAAGCCGAAGCCGACGGGGAGCGCGACGCCGACCCCGAAGCCCACCTCGCCGTCGCCGTCGCCGACCCCGTCGACCTCGCCCTCGGCGACGCCCACCGGGTCGCCGTCGCCCACGACGTCGCCCAGCGCGTCGACCTCGCCGACGCCGACGCCGACCCCGACCGAGGCGTCGCCGGACGCGAGCCGCTCGGCCTCGTCGACGCCGACCGCCACCTCCGGCAGCGTGGCGCCGACCACGGCGGCGAGCAGCACCGACCCGGAGCGCAGCACGTCGGCCACCGCCTCGGCCAGCACGGGTAGCTGACCGGGGCGCGCCGGCTCCGCCCGGCACCCCGGTGCCAGTCCGCACGGACCACGGGTCCGGAACGCACTCCGGCTGTGCCGCCGGGCCGGAATGTGGCACGGTGACAGCAGGCACGCCCGGTCCGACGTCGCGGATCCGGGCGCGAGCGCGGCGCGGAGGGCGAGCATGGCCGAGCAAGAGGTTCCGGCGGAGCCGGTCGACCACGGATCCACGCCCGACCGGAGCCGCGTCGAGGCCCCGGCACCCGCCAGCGGGGCCGTCGCGACCGCGGCCGACGGCGGCCCGGCGTCGAGCACCGGCGCCGCGGGCACGTCGGCGCCGTCGACGGAGCCGCCCGCCGGGGACGTACGCCGGCAGTCGGCCCGGGGCCGGGTGAGCGTGGCCACCGCGGCCGCCCCCGGCGAGGGCGACGCGGCACCGCCGGCCCGCCCGACCGCCGGCACCACCTACCGGGCCACCGGTGCGGCCGGCGCGCCCGTCCCCGGGCAGCGGGCGACGGCCACGGCGGCCCGGGCCAGCGCCGCCGTGCCCGGGATGCGGCAGGTCTCCGCCGACGAGGCCGCGGCCATCCGGTCGCGCACCGGCGAGGCGAGGGTCTACCGCGCGGCGCCGGTCAACCCGGAGCCGCCGGAGCCCGCCCAGCCGCCGGAACCGGCGCAGCCGCCCAAGCCACCGGTGCCGGAGCCCGAGCCGGCGCCGGCCCCCGTGCCGCCGGTGCCCGGCCCGAAACCGCCGTCGCCGAACCCGCCGGTCCCGACCCCGCCGGTGCCGACCCCACCGGCCCCCGTCCCCGTGCCGCCCCGGCCGGGCCCCACCCCGCCGGGCCCGGTGCCGCCCGTGCCGGGCCCGCCGACGCCGCCGCCCGGGCCGCCGGTGCCCGCCCCGCCGCCACCGCCCGGCCCGATGCCGGCACCACCGTTCCCGCCGCCCCCCGCCACGGCCACCGCGACCGTCCCGGCCCCGCCCGCGAGCCCGCCGCCGTCCACCGTCCCGGCGGTCTCCGCGCCGCCGGCATCCGCGCCGTCGGTCTCCGCGCCGCCCGCGCGCCGACCTGCGGGGCGCTACGACGGCGGGCCCGACCTGGGCACGATCTACGGCGCCGGCTCGGACGGCCCGGGCTTCGCCACGGTCTCCTTCCCGGCCAACCCGGTGGAGAACTCCGGCTCCTTGACCGGGCACATCCTGGCGCAGGGGTGGACGGAGACCCCCACCGAGGAGCGGTCCAGCACGGCCAGGGTGGTGATCGTCCTGGCCGCGTCCCTGGGTCTGCTCGTGGCGATCAGTGTGCTGGTCGTCCTGCTCGCCACCGACACCGTGGGCGGTCTGGTGGGCGGCGTCCTGACCAAGTGAGCCGCCCGGCGACGACCATGGTGAGCCCGCCCACTACCGTTCCGTGGCGCGGTGGCGGGTTCGCCGCTCCGCCGTACACTTGTGGAGATCATTGACCCGGCGCGCGTCGCGCGCGCCCATGGGCGATCTTGCGGGCGATTCGGCGGCGTTCAGCTGCGGCAGGCCATCGCGAAGATGCGCCCCGCTCGAAAGGCATTTCTTGACCGCGTTTGCTGAACCCGGCACGTTTCCGCCCGCCCTCGACACCGCCGACGCACAGGCCGTCGTCGAACAGGACGTCACCCCGCAGGACTCCGCCGCACCGGTGACGGCCGAGGCCACCGACTTCGCCGCGCTGGGGCTGCCCCAGCCGCTGGTCCGCGCGCTCGCGCGGCAGGGCATCACCGCCCCGTTCGAGATCCAGCGCGCCACCATGCCGGACGCGCTCGCCGGCCGGGACGTCCTCGGTCGGGGCCAGACCGGCTCCGGCAAGACCCTGGCCTTCGGCCTGCCGCTGCTGGCCCGGGTGGCCGACGGCGAGCGGGCCCGGCCGCTGCACCCGCGGGCCCTGGTCCTGGTGCCGACCCGCGAACTCGCCATGCAGGTCAACGACGCGCTGCTGCCGCTCGGCAAGGCCGTCGGCGTGTTCCTGAAGACCGCCGTCGGCGGCGTGCCGTACGACCGGCAGATCGACGCCCTGCGGCGCGGCGTGGAGATCGTCGTGGCCACCCCGGGCCGGCTGGGCGACCTGATCGCCCGGGGCGTGTGCCACCTGGACGACGTGGAGATCACCGTCCTCGACGAGGCCGACCAGATGGCCGACATGGGCTTCCTGCCCGAGGTCACCGAGCTGCTGGCGAAGACGCCGGCGGGCGCCCAGCGGCTGCTCTTCTCGGCCACTCTGGACGGTGACGTCGACGCGCTGGTCAAGCGGTTCATGACCGACCCGGTGACCCACTCGACCGCCCCGTCCACCGCCTCGGTGTCCACCATGGACCACCACATGCTGCTGATCCCGCCGCACGACAAGTTCCCGGTGGCGGCGTCCATCGCGGCCCGGGACGGGCGGACCATGGTCTTCGCCCGCACCCAGCTCGGCGTGGACCGGCTGGTCGAGCAGCTCGCCGCGGTGGGCGTACGCGCGGGCGGCCTGCACGGCGGCAAGACGCAGCGGATGCGTACCCGGACGCTGGCCGAGTTCCGTGAGGGTCGGATGAACGTCCTGGTCGCCACGGACGTGGCGGCCCGGGGCATCCACGTGGACGGCGTCTCGCTGGTGCTGCACGTCGACCCGCCGAAGGACCCGAAGGACTACCTGCACCGCGCGGGGCGTACCGCTCGGGCCGGAGAGTCCGGCGCGGTCGCCACGCTGGTGCTGCCGAAGCAGCGCCGGACGACCCTCGCCATGTTGGAGAAGGCCGGCGTGGCGCCGGCCGAGACCCGGGTGCGGGCCGGCGACCCGGCGCTGGCCGAGCTGACCGGCGCCCGCGAGCCGAGCGGCGTCCCGGTGCGCAACGAGCCCGAGGAGCCGCGCCGGCACGGCGACCGGCCGGGCGGCCCGCGCCGCTTCGGCGACCGCGACGCCCGGGGCGAGCGCCGCTACGGCGACCGGCCCCAGGGCGACCGCCGCGGCTACGGCGACCGCCCGCAGGGCGAGCGCCGTTACGGCGACCGGCCCACCGAGGGACGCGGCTACGGCGAGCGCGGCTTCGCGGACCGGGGCGAGCGGCGCTACGGCGACCGACCGCAGGGCGAGCGGCGCTTCGGCGACCGGGACGGGGGTCGCGGCGAGCGCCGCTACGCCGACCGGCCCACCGAGGGGCGTGGCTACGGCGAGCGGCCGACCGACAGCCGCAGCTACGGCGACCGACCCCAGGGCGAACGGCGCTACGGCGACCGACCGCACGGCGAGCGGCGCTTCGGCGACCGGCCCACGGAGGGGCGTGGCTACGCCGAGCGTGGGGAGCGGCGTTTCGGCGACCGGGGCGGCTTCCGGCCCGAGGGCCGGGGCCGCGACGACCGCCCGCGCGACGAGCGGCGGGGCTTCGGCGGTCGGCCGCCGGCGCGTACCCACTGATCACGAGCATCGACCGGGAACGCCGCCGCGGAGCCCGCGCTCCGCGGCGGCGTTTCCGCATCCGCTGCCGGTGTCGGTCGCGTCGCGTAACGTCCGGCTCATGCCGACCATGCCGAAGTCGCTCTTCTGGACCCGGACGGACACCGCCGGCACCGAGCACGCGCTGGTCGACGACGGCCGGGGGCTGACCGCTCGGGGCACGCTCACGGCCGTCGACCCGGTCCCCTACACCTGCCGCTACCAGCTCACCACCGACCCCGAGTGGCTGACCGCCCGGGCCGAGGTCGAGGCGGAGGGCTCCGGGTGGCTGCGGAGCGTACGCCTGGAGCGGGCCGGCGACCGGTGGCGGGTGACCACCGGCGAGCAGGGCGACCTGGACGCGGCGCTGCGGGCCGCCGGCCATCCGCCCGCGGGGCTGCCCGGCACGGACGACCCGGACCGGCTGGCTGAGGCGCTGGACGTCGACCTCGGCGGTTCGCCGCTGTTCAACGCCCTGCCGGTGCACCGCCTCGGGTTGCCCCGCGCGCCGGCCGACACGCCGCACCGGGTCGCCGTCGCCTGGGTGCTGGTGCCCAGCCTGATGGTGGTGCCCGCCGAGCAGGTCTACACGCCGCTCGGCCCCGGGCGGGTCCGCTTCACCAGCGACACGTTCACCGCCGACATCGACCTCGACGCCGACGGCTACGTGGTCCGCTACCCGGGGCTGGCCGAGCGCGTCGAGTCGCGCTGACCGCCGCGCCGGGGACGGCGGTCCGGGCAGTGGCCGTGCTCGGGCCGATCCTCGCCGACGCCGTCGACCAGCCGGGAGCGGGTCAGGCCGGCCAGGCGCCGTCGGCGAGGAAGCCCTCGATCGTCGCCAGGTGCGGGCCCAGGTCGAGCCCCTGGGCGGCCACCCAGTCGTCGGCGTAGTACGTGTCGGCGTAGCGGTCGCCGGCGTCGCAGATCAGGGTGACCACCGAGCCGGTGCGGCCCTCGGCGAGCATTTCCGCGATCAGCCCGAAGGCCCCCCACAGGTTGGTGCCGGTCGAGCCGCCCACCCGGCGGCCGAGCACGGCCGAGCCGGCCCGCATGGCGGCCAGCGAGGCGGCGTCGGGCACCTGGACCATCCGGTCCACCACCGAGGGCAGGAACGACGCCTCCACGGTCGGCCGGCCGATCCCCTCGATCCGCGAGCCGCGCCCGGTGCGGACCGACCAGTCGGCGGCCTGCCAGGCGGGATAGAACGCGGAGTTCTCCGGGTCGACCACGCAGAGCTTGGTCGGCAGCCGCCGGTAGCGGGCGTACCGGCCGATGGTGGCGCTGGTGCCGCCGGTGCCGGCGCCCACCACGATCCACGTCGGCACGGGGTGCCGCTCCAGGGCGAGCTGCGCGTAGATCGACTCGGCGATGTTGTTGTTGCCCCGCCAGTCGGTGGCCCGCTCGGCGAAGGTGAACTGGTCCATGAAGTGCCCGCCGGAGTCCTCCGCCAGCCAGCGGGCCTCGACGACCACCTTGGCCGGGTCGTCGACGAGGTGGCAGCGACCGCCCTGGAACTCGATCTGGGCGATCTTCTCCGGCGAGGTGGAGGCCGGCATCACCGCGATGAACGGCAGCCCCAGCATCCGCGCGAAGTACGCCTCCGAGACCGCCGTCGAGCCGGAGGACGCCTCGATGATCGTGGTGCCCGGCCCGATCCAGCCGTTGCACAGCCCGTAGAGGAAGAGCGACCGGGCCAGCCGGTGCTTGAGCGAGCCGGTGGGGTGCACCGACTCGTCCTTCAGGTAGAGGTCGATCCCCCATGCCCGGGGCAGCGGGAACGGCAGCAGGTGGGTGTCGGCGGACCGGTTGGCGTCCGCCTCGACGGCGGCGATCGCGTCGGTCACCCAGCGCCGGCTGGCCTCGTCGCACCGGTCGAGATGAGTCACGCCCGAAACCTAGCAAGCCCGCTCAGCGCGGCTCGGCTCCGGCCCGGCGGCGCTGGCCCGCCCGGCGGCGGGACGACCCGGCGGGCCAGGCGTGCCGCGGCAGGCGCCGGTCAGGTGGTGGGCACCACCGGGGGCTGCGGACGGTTCTCCCACTTGGTGGAGAGGGCGATGCCGGTCCGGGTGGAGGCGACGCCGGGGGTCCGGTTCAGCCGCACGATCAGCCGCTCCAGCTCCGCGATGGTGCCGACCCTGGCCTTGAGCAGGAACGACTCGACGCCGGCCATGAAGTAGCAGGACTCGATCTCGGGCATCTGCCGGAACGCCTCGAGCACGTCGTCGGTGTCGGCGCCGGAGTCCTGGATGATCCCGATGAGCGCGGTGACGGCGAAGCCGATCGACTCGGGCTCCACCTCCGCCCGGTACGCCCGGATCACGCCGCTGGCCTCCAGCTTGCCGACCCGTTCGTGCACGGCCGGCGCGGAGAGGCCCACCTGCCGGGCCAGCTCGGCGTAGGACAGGCGGGCGTTGCCGCGCAGCAGTTCCACGAGGCTCAGGTCGATGGCGTCCACGGACTGTAGACCCTAGCGGTCCGGGCGTAACGTCGGGCATTCGGAGCGCGTTGAACATGACAGGGTGTAGTCGTTCGCAAACTCACAGTCAATGGAGTCGTCCACAGGTAATATTTCCTAACTTCCCACTCAGTGCGTTTTTCGCGTTTGGCGGACAGGCCAGGTCGCTGGTGCTGTAATTGCCATACGTCCCTCATGACGGCTCTGGGCTCGCACCGGCCGGGGGCAGTGTGTTCAGCCGGGGGCTTCGTCGACGCGAGGAGGGGGCTGTGGACACTGGAGATCGCCTGCTGACACCGGGTGAAGTTGCCGCATTGTTTCGGGTTGACCCGAAGACTGTGACGCGATGGGCAGCGGCGGGCCGGATAGGCAGCATCCGGACTCCAGGCGGGCATCGCCGGTTTCGGGAATCCGAGGTGCGGGCCCTGCTTGAGGGTGAGGGCATGTTGGACGAGGCGGAGGACGTCGGCAAACCGCGCAACGCGGGCCCGGCCGCCTCGACGGGCCCGGGCCCGGCCAACGCGGGAATGTACTGACCGGTGCGGATCGGCGCGCGGACCGGACGCCAACTCCGGTCCGCGGCCCTGTGAACCCGGCCGGGCTCAGCCCCGCGCCGCGCCCAGCTCACCAGACCAGCGGCGGAACAGGTCGTGCGGTACGCCGAGGGCGTCCAGCACCTTGCCGGCCACGAAGTCGACGAGCTGCTGGGCGGAGGCCGCCGCCCCCGCGCCGTAGAAGCCGGGGCTGGCCGGCAGCACCACCGCCCCGGCGTCGTGCAGGGCGATCAGGTGCTCCAGGTGGCTGCGGGTCACCGGCGTCTCCCGGGGCACCACCACCACCGGCCGACGCTCCTTGAGGTTGACCTCGGCGGCGCGCTGGAGCAGGTCCTTGGAGAGCCCGATGGCGATGCCGGCGCAGGCCGCCGTGCTCGCCGGGACCACCGCCATCCCGCGTACCCGGTAGGAGCCGCTGCTGGGGCCGGCCGCCAGGTCGCCGGCGGGCCAGTGCCGCACGTCGGTGCCCGCGAGATCCCGGCCCAGCCAGGCGGCCAGGTCCTCCGCCCAGTGCGCGTCCCGGAACGGGCGGCCGGTCTCGTCGAGGATCGTCAGCCGGGCGGCCCGGGAGACGATCAGGTCCACCGGCTCCCCGGCGTCGAGCAGCGCCCGCACGACGGCCGCCGCGTACGGCGTCCCGGACGCCCCGGAGATCCCGACCACCCATGGTTCCCGCATGCCACCAGCCTGCCTGGTCGCTCGCCCGCACCGTCGGGCACCCCCGGGCCGGCGCCCGTCCGGGATGCCCTCCTCTGGGGCTGCTTGTCCCCGACGAGCGCGATGTCGGTCGGGATCGCGGGCGTCCCGGCGACCTGGCATGCTGCCGGGGCGATTCGCACGGACGCGGATCGCACGCGGGAGGAATCGGTGATGACCGACGAGATCCTCCGGTCGCTACGGTCGGAGTGCCCCATCCCGCCCCGGCTCTCGCCACACGCCGACCGGGTGCAGGGCTGGCTGACCGACGACCTGCTGCCGGGCCTCGGCCTGCCGGCCGACGACGGGACGACGCAACGCCTGGCCCACGCCGGCGTCGCCCGGTACGCCGGCCGCCTCTACCCGGGCGCCACGGAGGCCGACCTGCGCGTGCTGGCCGCGCTGTTCACCTGGTTCTTCCTGGTCGACGACGCGTGCGACGGGCCGGGCCGGCTCGGCACGGACGAGATCCGGGCGCTGCGCGCCGGCGCGCTGACCCTGCTCCGTGAGGGCCCCCGGATCCGGCACGCCGGGCTGACCGGACCGCTGCGGCGGCTGCTGGTGCGCGCGTGGCGGGAGCCGCGGCGCCGGATGCCGGCCCGTTGGCGGCTGCGCTTCGCCGATGCCGTCGCCGACCACCTCGACGGCACGTGGCGGGAGGCGGTCAACAAGTCGGCCGGGCGCCGCCCCGGCGTCGCCGAGTACGTCGAGCTGCGGCGCGCCACCTCCGCCACGTACGTGTCGTACCCGCTGGTGGAGTTCGTCACCGGGCGCCCGCTGCCCGAGCCGGTGCACCACCACCCGCTGCTGCGCCGGGTCGCCGCCACCGGGAACGACCTGGTCTCCTGGTACAACGACCTGGCCTCGCTGGAGCGCGACCGGGCCACCTCGGGCGGGCACAACCTGGTGCTCGCGACCGCCGCCGAGCACGGGGTGCCGGTGGAGACCGCGGTGGCGCTGACGGCCGAGCGCTGGCGGGCGTCGATGCGGCGCTTCGTCGAGCTGCGGGCGGCGGTGCCGTCGTTCGGGCCGGCGCTGGACGAGGCGGTCACCGACCATCTCGACGGGGTGGCGAACGCCGTCCGGGCGACGGTCGACTGGACGCTGGAGAGCGCCCGTTACCCGGGCTCCCGCCCCGAGCCCACCGCTGTGCGCTGACCCGCCCGGCACCGCCCGGCACTGACCCGCCCGGCAACACCCCGCGCCGGCCTCCGGCGGACCCTCCGACCGAGAGGCGCCGCGGCCGGCGCGGTCAGGGGCGCAGGTCGAGGCGGATCACCAGATCGAGCAGGGCGAAGACGAACAGCGCGATGCCGACGAAGCCGTTCGCGGTGAAGAAGGCACGGTTGACCTTGCTCAGGTCGGTCGGGGTGACGACCACGTGCTGGTAGCCGAACGCGAGCGCGGTCAGCGCCAGCCCGATCCACCAGGGCCAACCGAAGCCGACCAGCGCGCCGAACCAGATGAACAGCGCGAACGTCACCACGTGCGCGACGGTCGAGGCGTGCAGCGCGAACCGCAGCCCGTACCGGGCGGGCACGCTGTGCACACCGATCCGCCGATCGATCTCGGCGTCCTGGCAGGCGTAGATGAGGTCGAAGCCGCCGATCCAGAGCCCGACGGCCGCGCCGAGCAGCCAGGCGGGCCACGAGCCGTCGAGGGTGCCGGTGACCCCGAGCCACGCGCCGACCGGGCCCACCGCCTGGGCGACCGCCAGGATGGCGTGCGGCCAGTTGGTGAACCGCTTGCCGTACGGGTAGACGACCAGCGGCACCACGGCGAGCGGCGCGAGCACCAGGCAGAGCGGGTTGAGCAGGGCGGCGGCGGCGAGGAAGACCACGAGCGCAGCCGCCGCGCCGGTCCAGGCCGTCCGCACGCTGACCGCTCCGGTGACCAGCTCCCGGGAGGCCGTACGCGGGTTCCGCGCGTCGATGCGCCGGTCCAGGATCCGGTTGGCGGCCATCGCGAACGTCCGCGCGCCCACCATCGCCACGGTGATCAGGAGCAGGTCGAGCCACCGCACCCTCCCCCCGTGCACCTGCATGGCGGTGAGCGCCGACAGGTACGCGAACGGCAGCGCGAACACGGAGTGCTCGATCGCGACCAGCTTGAGGAAGGACTTGACCCGGCCGGGACGCTCCATCGGCTCGGCGACAGCGGCGGCCATCAGATGCCGTACTCCTTCCAGCGCTTGTCCACCAGGGAGACGACCTCGGGGGCCATCCTCATCTCCTCGGGCCAGCCCCGGGTGTAGCCCTCCTCGGGCAGCTTGCGGGTCGCGTCGACGCCCGCCTTGCCGCCCCAGAACTGCTGGTAGGAGGCGTGGTCCAGGTGGTCCACCGGGCCCTCGGTGAGCAGCAGGTCCCGGGCGTAGTCGACGTTGCCGAAGGCGCGGAAGGCGACCTCGTTGTAGTCGTGCACGTCGCAGTCCTCGTCGACGATCACGATCAGCTTGGTCAGCGACATCATGTGCGCGCCCCAGATCGCGTTCATCACCTTCTGGGCGTGCTTCGGGTAGCGCTTGCGGATCGACACGATCGCGCAGTTGTGGAAGACGCCGGCGGCGGGCAGGTCGTAGTCGACGATGTCCGGGATCAGGAAGCGCAGCAGCGGCGCGAAGATCCGCTCGGTGGCCTTGCCGAGGCCATGGTCCTCCTGCGGCGGCTGCGACGTGACGATCGAGTGGTAGACCGGGGCGCGCTGCATGGTCATGCACTCGATGTGCATCACCGGGAACGGCTCCACCGGCGTGTAGAAGCCGGTGTGGTCGCCGAACGGGCCCTCCGGCAGCCGCTCGCCCGGCTCGATGTAGCCCTCCAGGACGATCTGCGCGTGCGCTGGCACCTGCAGCGGGACCGTCAGGCAGTCCACCATCTCGACCCGCTCGCCCCGCAGATAACCAGCGAACAGGTATTCGTCGATGTCGGCCGGGAGCGGGGCGCTGGCCGCGTAGGCGACCGCGGGGTCGGTGCCGATGGCGATCGCCACCGGCAGCCGCTGCCCCAGCCGCTCGGCGACCGCGTGGTGCGCCGTGGAGTTCTTGTGGATCTGCCAGTGCATGCCGATGGTGTTCCGCGAGTGCTGCTGCAACCGGTACAGCCCCAGGTTGCGCTTGCCGGTCTCGGGGTGCTTGGTGTGCGTCAACCCGAAGTTGTGGAAGATCCCGCCGTCACCCGGCCAGACCTGCAACCCGGGCAGCCGGTTCAGGTCGACGTCGTCGCCGCGGTAGACCACCTGCTGGCAGGGGGCCGTCCTGACCTTCTTCGGCGGCATCGACTTGAGCTGCATGACCTTGCCGAGGCCGTCCATCATCCCGGAGAGGCCCATCGGCAGCTCCGGCTTGAGCATGTTGCCGATCCGCTCGCCGATCTCGTCCAGCGACTCGACGCCGAGCGCCATCGCCATCCGCTTCTCGGTGGCGAAGAGGTTGATCGCCACCGGCATCTCGCCCCGGGTCGGCCGCTCGAAGAGCAGCGCCGGGCCGCCCGCGCGGACCGTCCGGGTGACGATCTCACTGATCTCCAGGGTGGGATCGACGGGGACGCTCACCCGCCGCAGCTCGCCCGCGCGCTCCAGCGCCGCGAGGAAGTCCTTGAGATCGGTGTACGGGAAGCCACGAGCCGCCATGCCTGCCAGTCTCCCGCACCGGTATCCCGGCCGCCCCGGCCGGGTCGGGTGATGTCGACTGCCCCGTGTGCGTTCCGCCACACCGACCGCCGGGCGGGGCCGGATCCGTCGGTGCCGGGCGGCAACATGCGGGGTCGGTCGCAGGAGCGTGAAGGGGAGCCGGGATGCCGCGTCGCACGTCCGCAGCGTTGAACGTCGTCGAGCGGGGTGCCGGGACGCCGGTGCTGGCGCTGCACGGCTGGACGCCCGACCACCGGCTGATGCTCGGCTGCCTCGAACCGGTGTTCGCCGGGCGCCCCGGCTACCGGCGGCTCTACCCGGACCTGCCGGGCATGGGCGGATCGAAGTGCCCGCCGGAGATCGCCAGCTCCGACGACGTGCTCGCCGCCGTGCAGGACCTCGTGGACGACACCCTCGGCGACGCGCCGTTCCTGCTCGTCGGCGAGTCCTACGGCGGCTATCTGGCCCGCGCCCTCGCCCGGTCCCGCCCCGGGCAGGTGCTCGGGCTGGCGCTGATCTGCCCCGTCGGCACCGCTGTGGAGAACGCGGAGCGCCGGGTGCCGCAGCCGCAGGTGCTGCGCCCCGACCCGGACCTGCTCGCCGCGACCGACGCCCGGACCGCCGCCGAGTTCGCGGACATCGCCGTCGTGCAGACCCCGGAGACGCTGCGCCGGTTCCGCGACGAGGTCCTGGCCGGCCTCGACGTCGCGGACACCACGGCGATGGCGCGCATCCGGCGCCGGTGGACGCTCAGCGAGGATCCGGAGGGCGGCGCGCCGTTCGCCCGGCCGACCCTGATCCTCACCGGGCGGCAGGACCACGCCACCGGCTACCTCGACCAGTTCGCGCTGCTGCCGCACTACCCGCGGGCGACGTTCGCGGTGCTCGACGTCGCCGGCCACAACCTTCAGATCGAGCAGCCCGGCCTGTTCGATGCGCTGGTGGGCGAATGGCTCGACCGGGTCGCCGCCGAACGCTGACCGGGCGGTACGTCAGCCCGCGGGCTCCCAGGCGTACGCGGCCACGGGCGGGTCGAGGGGCGCGCCGGTGAGCCGGTTGGCGAAGGTGGAGATGGTGTACGCCCCGACGCCGAGCACCACGTCCAGGGCGTGCCGGGGCTGGTAGCCGGCCGCCAGGAAGGCGCGCGTTCCCTCCTCGGGCACCGCGCCCCGGTGGTCGAGCACGGCGAGGGTGAAGCGCCGCAGCGCCTCCAGCCGGTCGTCGGGCAGCGGCGTGCCGGAGCGGAGCGCCTCGATCAGCCCGGGCGCGGCGCCGTGCCGGGTCAGCGTGGCGGTGTGCATGGCCACGCAGAGGTGGCACTCGTTGCGGGTGGCGACGGTCAGCACCACCACCTCCCGCTCGACCGGGTCGAGGGCACAGCTCTCGAAGATGCCGTTGACGGTGAGGAAGCCCTTGAGCAGCTCCGGGGACTCGGCCATCAGGCCGACCGCGGCGGGCAGGTGGCCGAGCTTGCGGCGCACCCCGTCGATGGTCGGGCGCGCGGCGGTGGGAGCGGTGTCGGCGGTGTGCGGGGTGAAGACGGACACGGGCGTGGCCTCTCGTCGGGCGGGAGCCGACGCGGCTACCCGGTGGCGGCCCGCGGTGACGTACGATCGTCAACGTGGTTGACCAAACAGTAAACGAGGTTGTCGAAGTTGCCAAGCGCTGATCCCGGCCGCCCCGGCTTCCTGCTGCCCCTGCTGCTGCTCGCCGGCTTCCGTACGCTCATCGACGACCTGCACGCGGAGCTGGCCCGGCAGGGTCACCCGGAGCTGCGACCGCTGCACGGCTTCGTGCTCCAGGCCGTCGGCGACAGCACCACCGCCTCCGAACTGGGCCAGCGGCTCGGCGTCTCCAAGCAGGCGGCCGGCAAGACGGTGGACCGGCTGGTCGCCCTCGGCTACCTGGAACGCGCCGACGATCCGCGCGACGCCCGGCGCAAGCTGGTCCGGGTGACCGACCGCGGCCGGGACGGGCTGCACCGGTCGGCGGTCGTCTTCGACGAACTGCGGCAGCGCTGGGCCGACACCCTCGGCGCGGACCGGGTGACCGCGCTGGAGGACGACCTGCGCACGGTCACGCCGGCGAACTGGTTCCGCCTCGACGTGCCCGGCTGGTTCGGCGGCTGACCCGGCTCGACCGCCGGGCCCGCATGGCCGGATCCCGGCTCGTGCGGCACGTCCTGCGGACGGGTGTCAGTCGAGGCCGCCGTAGGAGTGCAGGCCCTCGAAGAAGATGTTCACGCCGAACAGGTTCATCAGCATGGTGAGGAAGCCGGCGACGGCGAGCCAGGCGGCCACGTTCCGCTTCACGCTCGGCGTGGCGCGGGCGTGCAGGTAGCCGGCGTAGATCACCCAGGAGATGAACGACCAGGTCTCCTTCGGGTCCCAGCCCCACGGCCGGCCCCAGGCCGCCTCGGCCCAGATCGCCCCGGCGATCACCGCGAAGGTGAAGACCGGGAACGCGAAGGCGTGCAGCACGAAGGCGAGACGCTCCAGACCGGCCGCCGACGGCATCCGCTTCGCCAGCGTGTAGGGGAAGCTCCGTCTGCCCTGCTCGTAGCCGGACCGCATCAGGAACGCCACCGCGGGCACGGCGGCGAGCAGGAAGATGCCGGAGGCGAAGACGACGGTCGAGACGTGGATGACGAACCAGTACGAGTTCAGCGCCGGCACCAGCGGCACGATCGGCACGTAGAGCACCAGTTCGGCGGTCGCCAGCAGGAGCACCATCACCAGCGACAGGAACAGCCCCAGGCGGCGCAGCATCGGCAGCTTCCAGAGCACCACCAGCCAGGCGGCCGCGCCGATCCACGAGACCGTGAGCACGAACTCGTACATGTTGCCCCAGGGCATCCGGTCGGCGGCGATGCCGCGGGTGACCAGCGCCCCGAGGTGCAGCAGCGTCGCGACCGCGGTGGCGACGACGGCGACCAGGCCCGCCAGCCGGGCACGCCGGGCGGTGCGCTCGGCCGCCGCCCGGTCGGCCTCGACGCGGGCCTCCGGGATGACGCCCCCGGCCCCGCCGACGCCGGCCCCGACCAGCTCGCGGGCGGGTGCCGCGACGCGGGCGCGGGCGTTGCCGAGCGCGTACTCGACGGCGTGGCTGATCATCGCGACCAGGTACGCCAGGATCGCGAACGACACCAACTGGTCGGAGAGTGCGGACATCACTCGGCTCCTTCTCGCGCTCCGGGCCGCTCGCCGCCGTCGCGATCGACACCGGCCCGCCCGGCCGGCCCCCCGTCACCGCTGATCGCGGCCACGAGCTGCGCGAACTCGTCGGCGAACCCTGGATGGTCGGTGCGCGGCAGGCCACCGGCCTCGACCAAGCTACTACCGCCCGTCGGAGATCCACCCGCGGGGTCGGCGGCACGCACCCGGAAGAAGACCCGGCGGCGCCGGCCGAACAGCGAGCCCATCAGCCCGACCAGCAGCGCCCCGGAGCTAACCAGCAGCAGCGTGGCGCCCGGGTCGTACCGGACCGACAGGGTGATGTACGGCTTGCTGTCCAGGAACTCGACCGTGCTGCCGTCGTCCAGCGTCCAGGTCTCGCCCTTGCGGAGCAGCTTCGTGCCGACCTCCTTCACCTTGCCGGCCCGCACCTGCCGCTGGTCCAGCTCGTAGATCGAGCCGGGGATGCCCGCGTCCAGCCCCAGGTTGCCCCGGTAGGCGACGAGGTTCAGCGCCGGGTTGCGCTCGGTCGGGTACTCGGAGCGCGCGAACGGCGCCGACTCCGGCGCGGTCGGCAGGTAGAGACCCGAGAAGGCCACCTGGAGGTCCGGGTCCCGGCTGCCGGTGGCCGGGTCGACGTTGGCGTCCGGGAAGGCCGCCAGCCCCTCGCTGGTCAGCCCGACGTCGCCGGTGGTCAGGAACGGCACTGCGCTGGTCTGGCTGCGGCCGAACCGGTCGGTGTAGCGGATCACCGGGGCGTAGCCGTGGCCGAGCAGGTAGACGTTCGCGCCGTCGAGGCGCAGCGGGGAGTTGACCGAGAATTCCGCCTGCCGCGGCTCGCCGCCGGCCTCGTCCACGGTCACCCTGGCCTCAAAGAACTCCGGCTGGCCGGACTCCAGGAACCGGGCCTCGAAGTCGTCGAGCTGCACGCAGAAGCCGGGCAGGTCCTCGCTGCCGACCCGGGGGCCGAGGTTGCTCTCGGCGTACTGCTGCACGGTGTTGCAGAACGCGTTGTCCTTGCCGGCGACCAGCAGCTTGTTGCCGGTCCAGCCGTACCAGGAGCTGAGCGCGACGCCGACCAGCACCACCACCATCGAGGTGTGGAAGAGCAGGTTGCCGGTCTCCTTGAGGTAGCCCTTCTCGGCGGAGACCTCGTCGCCGCGGACCACCACGCGCCAGCGCCGGCGGCGCAGCGTCTCGGCGATCGCCGTCGCACCGCCCTCGGGGGCGGGCAGCACCGCGTGCTGCGGCAGCCGGTCCAGCCGCTTCGGGGCGGCCGGCGGCGTCGACCGCAGCGCCCGGACATGGTCGCGCAGCCGGGGGGTGATGCAGCCGATCAGCGAGGTGAACAGCAGCAGGTAGATCGCGGAGAACCAGACCGAGCCGAACGCCTCGAAGGCGCCGATCCGGTCCAGCACCCGGGCCAGGTCGGGGTGCTCGGTGAAGTAGTCCCGCACGTCCTCCGGGTTGACCCCGCGCTGCGGCAGCACCGAGCCGGGGATGGCGGCGATCGCGAGCAGGAACAGCAGCACCAGCGCCGTACGCATGCTGGTGAGCTGCCGCCACGAGTTGCGCAGCAGGGCCAGCAGCCGGTTGGGGCGACGCCGGGGCGCCTCGGCCGGCGTCGCCGGCCGCTCGTCCACGACGGTCATCAGATGCTCACCTCGCCCACCCCGACGGTGGTCTGCAACCAGATCACGAAGTTCGTCCACCCGCCGGTGACCAGCGCGAGGCCGATCAGGATCAGCAGGGCGCCGCCGACCCGGGTGACCCAGCGGCTGTGGCGCCGCACGGCGCGGAAGACCCCGAGCAGGCGCTGGAAGCCCAGCCCGAAGACGACGAAGGGTATCCCCAGCCCCAGGCAGTACGCCACGGCCAGCACCACGGCGCGGTCGGTCTGCCCCTCGACGGCGGCCATGCCGAGCACCGCGCCCAGCGTCGGACCGACGCAGGGCACCCAACTGAGCGCGAAGACCGCGCCGAACACCGGGGCGCCGAGCAGCCCGGCGGCGGGCAGCCGGTGGATCCGGAACTCCCGCTGCAACCCGGGGAACACCCCGACGTAGCCCAGGCCGAGCACGACGATCAGCGCGCCGATGACGATCTCCAGCGTGCGTTCGTACTCGAAGAAGACCCGGCCGACGCCGGCGAAGAGGATCGCGGTGGCGGTGAAGACGACGGTGAAGCCGGCGATGAACAGCAGCGTGCCGGCCAGCACCCGGCCCTTCACGGCGGCGGCGGTGGCCCGCGCGGTGCGCTCCCGCACCGCCACCCCGCCGCCGGCGTCAGGAAGGGCCCCTTCCTCTGCCGAATCCGTTAACGGAGTGCCATTCCTCACACGAGGGCCGCGGGTTTCGAGGTCGGCTCCGGCGAGGCCGGTGACGTACGACAGGTAGCCCGGCACCAGCGGGAGCACGCACGGGGAGAGGAAGCTGACCAGGCCGGCGAGCGCGGCCGCGCCGATGGCGAGCAGCAGCGGGCCGGACTGGGCGAGTTCCCGGAACGTCTCGCCCATCAGCGGGAACCGTTGGGGGCGGGCTGCTCGGCCGCGACCCGCTCGACGATGGGCTGGAGACCCTCCTGCTTCACCGCCGCGCGGATGACGGCGGCGATCCGGCCGTCCCGGTCGAGCACGATGGTGGCCGGGATGGTGTTCGGCGGGATGTCCAGGGCGAGCGCGACGCGGCTGGGCGGGTCGAACAGGCTCGGGTAGGTCACCCCGAACCGCTCCTCGAAGGCGATCGCCTTGTCCCGGCTGTCCTGGATGTTGACGCCCAGGAAGGTGACCCCGGAGCCCTTGGTGGCCTGGTAGGTGTTCTCCAGGTCGTCCGCCTCGGCCCGGCACGGGTTGCACCACGAGCCCCAGAAGTTGATCACGACGACCTGACCGCGGTCCTGCGCCACGTCGTGGCTGCCGCCGGCGAGCAGCTCGCCGGAGATCTTCGGCGCCGCGGAACGCTTGTCGGGCGCGCACTCGATGACGCCGTCAGTGGTGCCGCAGGCCTCCTCCCGGCTCTGCGAGGAGCAGCCGGCCAGCGCCACCGTCGTGACGGCGGCGAGCAGACCCGCGGTCCACCTCCGGGCGTTCATCAGGCCCCCTTGGCCGTCCGGGCGGTCGCCGACATCGCGATCAGGTGCGCGGCCGGCTCGGAGTAGCCGATGCCGACGACCTTGGCGCCGTCGAAGTGGAAGGAGGTGAGGCTGGCCAGCCCGCACTGGCGCCGGCGCGGGTCGTGCCAGAGCCGCTTGCGCTCGACGTGGCGGCGCAGCGTCCAGATGGGGAGCTGGTGCGAGACGAGCACGGCCTCGCGCCCCTCGGCGGCCACCCGGGCGGCGTGCAGGGCGGCGAACATCCGCTCCGCGATCGCCCGGTACGCCTCGCCCCAGGACGGGGTGACCGGGTCCCGCAGCACCCACCAGTTGCGCGGGTCACGGAACGAGCCGTCGCCGGGCGAGACCTTCTTGCCCTCGAACCAGTTGGCACTCTCGATGAGCCGCTCGTCCACGCCGACCGGCAGCCCGAACTGCGCGGCGATCGGCTCGGCCGTCTGCTGGGCGCGCTCCAGCGGGCTGGCCACCACGTGCACGACCTCCCGCTCGGCGAGCCCCTGCGCGGCGGCCTTGGCCATCTGCACGCCGAGCTCGGAGAGCCGGAAGCCGGGCAGCCGGCCGTAGAGGATGCCCTCCGGGTTGTGCACCTCGCCGTGCCGCAGCACGTGGACCACCGTCTTGCTCACCGCTGCGCCCCCTTCGTTCGCGACTGCGGGGCTCGCAGACCCGGCTCACTCCTCGCGCTCACCGCTACCCCCCGTGACCCGCCGCTGCCGCCGCGTTGGCCGCCACCGGCAGGGCGGCGGCGATCTGCTCCAGAGCGGCGTCGTCCAGCGCCGCCGACACGAACCACGCCTCGAACGCGCTCGGCGGCAGGTAGACGCCGCCGGCGAGCATCGCGTGGAAGAACGCCTTGAAGGCCGGCACCTGCTGGGTGCGGGCGCTGTCGTAGTCGACCACGTCGGCATCGGTGAAGAAGATCGAGAACATGTTGCCCGCGTACGACAGTCGGTGCGGGACCCCGGCGGCGGCGAGCGCGTCGGCGGCGAGCTTGCTCACGACGGCGGCCGTCTCGTCGAGCCGGCGGTAGAGCGCGTCGTCGGCCAGCCGCAGGGTGGCCAGGCCGGCGGCGCAGGCCAGCGGGTTACCGGAGAGCGTGCCGGCCTGGTAGACGGGCCCGGCGGGGGCCAGTCGCTCCATGATCTCCGCGCGCCCGCCGAACGCCGCGGCCGGCAGCCCACCCCCCATGACCTTGCCGTACGTCCACAGGTCGGCGTCGGAGGGGTCGAGGCCGTGCCACCCGGCGCGGGAGACCCGGAACCCGGTCATCACCTCGTCGACGATGAGCAGCGCGCCGTGCGCGTGCGCGATCCGGGCGAGCTGCTGGTTGAAGCCGTCGCGCGGGGCGACCACGCCCATGTTGCCGGCGGCGGCCTCGGTGATGATCGCGGCGATGTGCTGGCCCTCGGCGGCGAACGCCTGCTCCACGGCGGCGACGTCGTTGTACGGCAGCACGATCGTGTCGCCCGCCGCCGCGCCGGTCACGCCGGGCGAGTCGGGCAGGCCGAGGGTGGCCACGCCGGAGCCGGCGGCGGCCAGCAGCGCGTCGGAGTGCCCGTGGTAGCAGCCGGAGAACTTGACGATCCGGGGGCGACCGGTGAAGCCGCGGGCCAGCCGGATCGCCGACATGGTGGCCTCGGTGCCGGAGTTGACCAGCCGGACCTGCTCGACGGGGGTGCGGTCGACGATCTCGGCGGCCAGCTCGACCTCGCCCGGGGTGGGGGTGCCGAAGCTGGTGCCCCGGACGGCGGCGGCCCGGATCGCGTCCACCACCTCCGGGTGCGCGTGGCCGAGGATCAGCGGGCCCCAGGAGGAGACCAGGTCGACGTAGCGCCGGTCGTCGGCGTCGTAGAGCCAGGGCCCCTCCCCCCGGACCATGAAGCGCGGGGTGCCGCCGACGGCACGGAAGGCGCGCACGGGGGAGTTCACCCCGCCGGGCACGATGGCCTTGGCGCGGTCGAACAGGGCCTCGGAGGCCGGCGCGTCGGCCGGGTAGCGGCCGGATCCGGCGGGAAACATATCGGTCACGATGCCGCCATTGTGTCAGCGCCGGGCGGCGAATCGGCAGGCACCCCGCACCGGGGTTACCAGGCTCACCCGCCCCGGCCTCCCGATCGCTCTCGCCGCAGCCCTTCCGGGCTCCGGGCCGGCGGTGTCCCGCTCGATGGGTGCGGCACCCCGGCTCGACAGGCCGGGTCGTCGGGATCGCGCTAGGCTGACCGGGTGGATCGTGCCGAACTGTCCATCACGCTACACCGGACGGGCGACGAAGCTGTGCTGCGCCTGGCCGGTGAGATCGACATGCTCACGGCCGCCCAGCTGTCGACTGTCGTCAATGAGGTGCTCGCCGATCCGCCGCCGCGGATCGTGCTCGACCTCGGCGGGGTCACCTTCTGCGACTCGCAGGGCCTGGGCACCCTCGTCGTGCTCAGCCGCAAGGCCAGCCACGCGCAGAGCCTCCTGGTCCTGACGAACGTCGGCGACTTCCTGCTCCGCGTCCTGGACATCACCGGCCTGCGCAGCGCCCTGATGATCCGCAACGACCAGACCACGGCCTGACCCCACCTCGGAGGCGCCGGTCAGGGGGTGTTGCCCCAGCGGGCCTGCTCGAGAAGCTCGACGGCGCGGTCGCGGGCGTCCGGGTCGTCCGCCCGCAGCATCGCGGTGGCCTCGTCGACCGCGTCGGTGAGCACCCGCCACTGCGCGTCGCGCTCCCGCACCAGATCCGACTGGGCCGCGAGCTGCCGGGTCTTCACCCACAGCTCCACGAAGACCGACACCTTGGCCCGCAGCACCCACGGGTCGAACGGCTTCGTGAGGTAGTCGACCGCGCCGACCGCGTAGCCGCGCAGCGCGAGCTGGGCGTCCCGGTCCGCGGCGGTGAGGAAGATGATCGGCACGTGCCGCGTACGCTCGCGCCGCTTGATGTGGCTCGCCGTCTCGAAGCCGTCCATGTCCGGCATCTGGGCGTCGAGCAGGATCACCGCGAAGTCGTCGACCAGCAGCTGCTTCAGTGCCGCCTCGCCGCTCTCGACGGCGACGGACTGGACCGGCAGGCCCTGGAGGATCGCCTCCAGCGCCATCAGGTTCTCCCGGCGGTCGTCCACCAGCAGCGCCTTAGCCATCTGGGTCACGAACTCTCCTCGGTTCGGCTGCCGCTGATCCAGGACGACATGAGTTCGATCAACTCGTCCAGGTCGACGGGCTTGGTGATGTAGTCACTTCCCCCGGCCGCCAGCGCCGACTCGCGGTCGCCGGGCATGGCCTTGGCGGTCAGGAAGACGATCGGCAGGTCGACGAACCGGTGGTTGCGTCGGATCTGTCGGGTCGTCTCGTAACCGTCCTGATCGGGCATCATCGCATCCATCAGGACGATGTCCACCTCCGGATGCTCGGCCAGGAGGCGGACGCCGTCCGCCCCGTTGTCCGAGTACAACACGGTGAGCCCGTGCAGTTCCAACGCACTGGTCAGCGCGAAGACGTTCCGGACGTCGTCGTCGACGATCAGCACGGTGGCCCCCTCCAGCTGGCGGGTCGCCGGCGTGGAGGCCGGCTCGGGCAGCTCCGGCGGCGGCATCAGCAGCGACGACGGCAGTCCGGCGCGGGCCGGCGACGGCGGCAGCGGCGCCACCACCGCGTCCGGCGCGAGCACGTCCGGCACGAAGAGGGTGAACGTCGAGCCCTGCCCGGGCGCCGACGACACGGCGATGCTGCCGCCCAGCAGCCGGGCCAGGTCCCGGCTGATCGACAGCCCCAGCCCCGTCCCGCCGTAGCGGCGGCTGGTGGTGCCGTCGGCCTGCTGGAACGCCTCGAAGATCAACGACAGCTTGTCGTCGGAGATGCCGATCCCGGTGTCGACGACCGTGAACGCGATGACCTGCCGCGCGTTGGTCAGCGCCGGCACGTCGAAGGCCACGTTCTCGGGCGCCGGCGCGATCCGCAGCGTCACCGCGCCGTTGTCGGTGAACTTCACCGCGTTGGAGAGCAGGTTGCGCAGGATCTGCTGCAACCGCTGGGCGTCGGTGACCAGGGCCGGCGGCAGGTCCTTGCTGACCCGCACCTGGAAGTCCAGGCCCTTCTCGTCGGCCTGCGGCGCGAACGCCTGCTCCACGTAGCTGCGGATCTCGTCGAACCGCACCTCGGTGGGCTCGACGTCCATCCGCCCGGCCTCGATCTTGGACAGGTCCAGGATGTCGTCGATCAGCGAGAGCAGGTCGGAGCCGGCCCCGTGGATGGTCCGGGCGAACTCGATCTGCTTCGGGGAGAGGTTCTGCTCCGAGTTCTCGGCCAGCAGCCGGGCCAGCAGCAACAGGGAGTTCAGCGGCGTACGCAGCTCGTGGCTCATGTTGGCCAGGAACTCCGACTTGTACGCCGACGCCCGGGTGAGCTGCTGGGCCTTCTCCTCGAGGCCGAGCCGGGCCAGCTCTATCTCCCGGTTCTTGGTCTCGATGTTGCCCTTCTGCTCGGAGAGCAGCTGCGCCTTGTCCTCCAGCTCGGCGTTGGTGCGCTGGAGCTCGGCCGACTGCTCCTGCAACTCGTGGGCGAGCCGCTGGGACTGCGCGAGCAGCTCCTCCGTACGCCGGTTGGCCTGGATGGTGTTGACGGCGATGCCGGTGGTGGACACCAGCCGCTCCAGGAACGACAGGTGCAGCTCGGAGAAGGGCGTCACGCTGGCGAACTCGATCACCCCGAGCAGCTCGCCCTCGAAGAGCACGGGCAGCACGACCAGGTCGGCCGGCGGGGTCTCGGCGAGCCCGGAGCGGAGCATCAGCTTGCCGTCCGGCGTCCCGCCCATGCGGATCGTCCGGCGGGAGAGGGCGGTCTGGCCGACCAGCCCCTCGCCGGGCCCGAAGGTGACGTCGTGCCCCCGGGCGACGTAGCCGTACGAGGCGGTCAGGCGCAGCCGCATCACGCCCTCGGAGGTGTCCGCCAGGAAGAACGCGCCGAGCTGCGCGTCGACCAGCGGGGTCACCTCCATCATGATCATGCGGCAGACCTCGCCGAGGTCGCGCTGGCCCTGGAGCAGGCCGCCGATGCGGGCCAGGTTCGAGTCGAGCCAGCCCTGCTCGGCGTTCTTCTTGGTCGTCTCCCGGAGGGTGACGATCATCTGGTTGATGTTGTCCTTCAGCTCGGCGACCTCGCCCTGCGCCTTGACCGTGATCCGCTGGGTCAGGTCGCCCCGGGTCACCGAGGTGGAGACCTGCGCGATGGCGCGCAGCTGGGTGGTGAGGGTCGAGGCGAGCTGGTTGACGTTCTCGGTGAGGTCCCGCCAGGTGCCCGAGACGCCCTTCACCTGCGCCTGGCCGCCCAGCTTGCCCTCGATGCCCACCTCGCGGGCGACGCGGGTGACCTCGTCGGCGAACGACGAGAGCTGGTCGACCATCGTGTTGACCGTGTTCTTCAGCTCCAGGATCTCGCCCTGCGCGTCGACCGTGATCTTCTGCGACAGGTCGCCGTTGGCGACGGCCGTGGTCACCGAGGCGATGTTGCGCACCTGCGACGTCAGGTTCGACGCCATCGAGTTCACGTTGTCCGTCAGGTCCCGCCACGTACCGGAGACGCCCTTGACCTGGGCCTGACCGCCCAGCTTGCCCTCCGTGCCCACCTCGCGGGCCACCCGGGTCACCTCGTCGGCGAACGACGAGAGCTGGTCCACCATCGTGTTCACGGTCGACTTCAGCTCCAGGATCTCGCCCTGCGCGTCGACCGTGATCTTCTGCGACAGGTCGCCCTTCGCCACGGCGGTGGAGACCTGGGCGATGTTGCGCACCTGGGCGGTCAGGTTGGACGCCATCGAGTTCACGTTGTCGGTCAGGTCCCGCCAGGTGCCGGCGACCCCGCGCACCTGGGCCTGGCCGCCGAGCTTGCCCTCCGTGCCCACCTCGCGCGCGACGCGGGTCACCTCGTCGGCGAACGACGAGAGCTGGTCCACCATCGTGTTGACCGTCGACTTCAGCGCCAGGATCTCGCCCCGGGCGTCGACGGTGATCTTCTGCGACAGGTCGCCCTTCGCCACCGCCGTGGTCACCGAGGCGATGTTGCGCACCTGCGACGTCAGGTTCGACGCCATCGAGTTCACGTTGTCCGTCAGGTCCCGCCACGTACCGGAGACGCCCTTGACCTGGGCCTGACCGCCCAGCTTGCCCTCCGTGCCCACCTCGCGGGCCACCCGGGTCACCTCGTCGGCGAACGACGAGAGCTGGTCCACCATCGTGTTCACGGTGTTCTTCAGCTCCAGGACCTCGCCCTGCGCGTCAACCGTGATCTTCTGCGACAGGTCGCCCTTCGCCACGGCGGTGGAGACCTGGGAGATGTTGCGGACCTGGCTGGTCAGGTTGCCGGCGAGCTGGTTGACGTTCTCCGTCAGGTCCCGCCAGGTGCCGGAGACGCCGCGCACCTGGGCCTGACCGCCCAGTTTGCCCTCGATGCCCACCTCGCGGGCGACGCGGGTGACCTCGTCGGCGAACGACGAGAGCTGGTCCACCATCGTGTTGACGGTGTCCTTGAGTTCCAGGATCTCGCCCTGCGCCGCCACCGTGATCTTCTGCGACAGGTCGCCCCGCGCCACCGCCGTGGAGACCTGCGCGATGTTGCGCACCTGCGACGTCAGGTTCGACGCCATCGAGTTGACGCTGTCGGTCAGGTCCTTCCAGGTGCCCGCCACGTTCGGCACCTCGGCCTGGCCGCCCAGCTTGCCCTCGGTGCCCACCTCGCGGGCCACCCGCGTCACCTGCTCGGCGAAGAGCCGCAGGGTGTCGGTCAGGTAGTTCATCGTGTCGGCCAGCTCGGCGACCTCGCCGCGCGCCCCGACCGTGATCTTCTGCGACAGGTCGCCCTTGGCCACCGCCGTCGCCACCTGGGAGATCGACCGCACCTGGCCGGTCAGGTTCGACGCCATGGTGTTCACCGAGTCGGTGAGGTCCTTCCAGGTGCCGGCGACGCCGCGCACGTCGGCCTGACCGCCGAGCTTGCCCTCGGTGCCCACCTCGCGGGCCACCCGCGTCACCTCGTCGGCGAACGACGAGAGCTGGTCGACCATCGTGTTCACGGTGCGCCCGATGCGCAGGTACTCGCCGCGCAGCGGCCGGCCGTCGATCTCCAGGGCCATGTGCTGGGACAGGTCGCCCTCGGCGACCGCCACGATGACCCGGGCGATCTCGGTGGTGGGCCGGCCGAGGTCGTCGATCAGCGAGTTGACGGCCCGCTGGCCCTCCGCCCAGGAGCCGTCGAGCCCCTCGTCGTCCAGGCGCTCGGTGAGCCGGCCGTCCCGGCCGACGATCCGGCTGATCCGCCGCAGGTCGAGGTACTGCCGCTCCTGGAGCGAGACGACCTCGTTGAAGGCGTCCGCGACCTCGCCGGCCCGGCCCGCCCGTCGCGGCAGCCGGACCTTCAGTTCGCCGCGGCGGACCCGCCGTAGCGCCTCGGTCAGTTCGACGAGGAGCGCCTCGTGGTCGGGCGCGGACGGATCCGCGGCTGACGACTGTTTCGCCGTGGTCATCATTCCTCGCTCAGCTCGGGGCCACCGACTCCTGCGACGCAGGCCATCCCATCATTGTGCCCGCGACGTCGTCCCCGCCACGTCTGCGCGGCCGCTCGCCACGCGTGGCAACCGTCCCACCCGTCCGGTTTCGCCCCGTCCCGCAGCCGGTCGGCACGCGCGACAACCCGTCGCACCCGTCCGGTTTGCCCCGTCCCGCGCGGCTCGCCACGCCGACCCGGTGCCGTCCGCGCCACTCGTCCGGCACCGGCTTGGCAGCCGAGCGGGCGGCGGTGGAGGATACGAGGGTGTCAGCGGAGACGGGGCCCGCGGAGACCGGGGGCCGAGACGAGCACGTCCGGCGCGTCCGGCTCCCCGCCGACCGGCGTACGCCCGCCGCGGCGCGAGCCCTGGTGCGGTCGGTGCTCAACGAGGCGCACCTGGACGAGTTGCTCAACGAGGCGCTGCTGCTGACCACGGAACTCTCCACCAACGCGGTGGAGCACGCCCGCACCGAACTGGACGTCGAGGTCGTCGCCGATTCGGACGGGCTCACCGTCACCGTCTCCGACTTCGCGGCCGGCCCGGTGGACGAGCTGACCGTCGGGGTCCGCAACGACGCCACGGACATCGACGAGGTCTCCGAGCGCGGCCGGGGCCTGCTGCTGGTCGACCACTTCGCCAGCCGCTGGGGCACCACCTACCTGCCCACCGGCAAGGGCGTCTGGTTCCGGCTGGACCGGCCCGACCCGGCCGGTGACGCCGAGACGCACGCCGGGCTGCGGACGGCGCCGGGCGTCGCGGCCGCCGGGGGTGGCGCCGCCGCGACGGCGGAGAGTTCCGCGCCGAGCGCGGGGGCGATGAGCGAGCTGATGCAGACCACCCCCGACCCGTACGCCGAGGACCCGCTGCCCGACTTCGCGACCGGTCTGCTCACCCGGGTCGCCGAGATGGTCGGCGCGGCCGGCGGGGTGGTGCGGCTGAACCGGGGGGACGGACAGGGCGCACAGGTGCTGGCCCGGTACGGCCGCCAGCCCCGGCCCGGCAACGAGCTGCTCCGGGTGCCGCTGGCGGTGCACCGGCCGTACAGCGGGGAGCTGGAGCTGGACGCGGCCCCTTCGGCGTACGCCCGGCCGCTGGCGGTGCTGATGGCCGAGCGGCTCTCGCTGCACCTGGAGAACGACCGGCTGCGCCGGGCGGACGTCCGCCGGCAGGCCTGGCTGACCTTCCTCGCGGAGGCCAGCGAGCTGCTCGCGCAGTCCCTGGACGTCGAGCTGACGATGGCGCTCATCCCACAGCTCGTGGTGCCCCGGCTCGGGCAGTGGTGCGCGGTGCACACCACCGACGAGTGGGGCCGGCTGCGCCTCGCGGCGGCCAGCCACGCCGACGAGTCGGTGCTGCCCCACCTGCACAAGGTGCTCCAGGAGACCGGCCCGGAGTCGGTCCAGGCGCGGCTGCGGGAGGCGTCCCGCAACGGCACGCAGATGCCGCTCGGCGCGCCGATGGAGGGCTTCGCGGTGCCGCTGATCGCCCGGGGGCAGCGCCTCGGCACCCTGGCCGTCGGCCGGCACCAGCGGCACCGGCACGACCCGGACGAGGTCTCCGTGCTGGAGGACGTGGCGCGGCGGGCGGCGCTGGCGATCGAGAACGCCCGGATCCACGCGGAGCGCCGCCGGGTCGCGCAGACCCTCCAGCAGTCGCTGCTGCCGCCGGTGCTGCCCGTGGTCGAGGGCATCGGCTTCGCCGCCGAGTACGTCCCGACCGGCGACGACGCCGACGTCGGCGGCGACTTCTACGACGTGGTGCCGCTGCCGGACGGGCGCTGGCTGGTGGTGGTCGGCGACGTCTCGGGCAAGGGGGTGCAGGCGGCCACGGTGACCGGCCTCGTCCGCGACGTCATCCGGGTGCTGGTCGGCGACGGCAAGCCGCTGCCGGAGGCGCTGGCCCGGGTCAACGAGACGCTGGTCGAGCGGGGCGGCGGGCGGTACTGCACGCTTGCCCTCGCGGCGGTCGGGCCGGGCGACGGCACGCAGCTCGACGTGTCGCTGCACCTCGCCGGCCACGACCGGCCGGTGCTGTTGCGCTCCGGCGGCGGGGCCGCCTTCGTCGGCGCCGGCGGCACGGCGCTCGGGCTGCTCGACTCGATCACCTCGCCGACGGCGGAGATCCCGCTCGACCCGGGTGACTCGCTGGTCTTCTACACCGACGGGGTCACGGAGCGGCGGCGCGGCCGGGAGCTGTTCGGCACCGACCGGCTGCGCGACGCCGCCGCCCCGCTGGCCGGCTACTCGGCCGACGTGGTGGCCGCCCGCCTGCGCTCGACCGCGCTCGGCTTCTCGGCCGAGGCGCCCCGCGACGACATCGCCATCCTCGTGCTCCGCAACGACGCCGCCTGACGACGCGGCCCGACGAGGCCGCGCCCGACGACGACGCCGCCCGACGACGACGCCTGACGACGCGGCCTTGTCAGAGGCCGCCGGGGAGGCGGCCCGGGGCGAGGCGGTGGTGCGGGTCGAGGTGCTCCTTGGCCGCGCGCAGCCGGGGCAGCCCGGCCAGCTCGCCCCACAGGTCGACGGCCCGCCGGACGGCCGGCGGCGCGGAGAGCACCACGCATCGCCCCTGCCGGGCGAGGAGCACCCCGCGGACGGCGGCCAGGATCGAGGCCACCCGGTCGGGAGCCATGGCGCCGGGAAGGGCCGCGTGCACCACGCCCAGGCCGGCGGAGCCGCGCACCGGGACGGGGGTGCCGGCGGCGTCGCGCAGCGCGTAGACGGCGGCGTGCAGGTCGGCGATCGGCACCTCGATCCGCAGTGCCGTGTCGCCCGGGCCGAACGGGTAGCGGCGCCACCACTCCGGCGCCGAATGGCTGACCCCCGCCCTGCCGCCGAGGAGGTTCACCAGGCGGTCGGCCCGCTCGGCGACGTCGGCCGGGCCGCCCTCCAGCAGCACCGCGAGCCGGCCGGCACCGGCCGGGCCGGGCGCGGCGCGCCCCGCCATGGACGGGTGACGCGCCATCGCCTCGGCCCGGCCATCCTGGCGCGGCCGGGGTCCCGCGCCGGCCGGCAGGTCCAGCTCGACCGCGGCCGGGTCGAGGCGCGCGGCGAGCACCGTGCGGACGAGGTCGTGCACCTCCAGCGGGGTCCAGACCGGCCGGCTGACCCAGATCCGGCCGGCCGGCACGGCCTGCACCCGCAGGGTCGCGGAGACCAGCACGCCGAGCGCCCCCTGCGATCCGCAGAGCAGCCGGGCCAGCTCCAGCCCGTCGAGGCCGCCGCCGGCGTTGACCAGCTCGCCGTCGGCGTCGAGGTAGCGCACGCCGAGGAGCTGGTCGCACGGGCTGCCGTGGCGGTGCCGCAGCGGACCCGCCTCGCCGGCGGCGAGCACGCCCCCGAGGGTGGCGCCGGGCGAGGGGGCGTCGACCGCCAGCCGCTGCCCGGTGCGTTCGAGCGTGGCCTGCACCGCGCGCAGCGGGGTGCCCGCGCCGACCTCGGCGGTGGGCGCGCCGAGCGGCTCGTGCCCGATCCCGGCGAGCCGGCCGGTGTCGAGCATGATGTCGACCCGGTCGGGGGCGGCACCCCAGTCGATCTTCGTGCCGGCACCACGCGGCACCACGGTCAGGTCGTGCCGGGCCGCCAGCCGCAGCACCTCGGCGGCGGCGTGCGGACCGCCGGGCACGGCCACCCAGCGGGCCGGGCGGCCGGCCACCTCGTCTGCCGGGCCGGCGAGGCGGGCGAACGGCGGGCCGCAGATCTCCGTCAACCGCCGGGTGATGTCAAGGGCGCCGGGTCGATCGGTGGAACTCGCTGCTGCCGCCATGCCGGTCATCGTACACATGTTCGAAAGATGTGGCGGCGGGTCGACCGGCGAGACCACCCGGAGGGCGACCCGCGCCGGTAACGTGGCGCCGTGACCACCGAGACCCCCGTGCCCACGGCGAAGCGGGTGCCCAGCGAGCGCACCCACCACGGCGACACCGTCACCGACGAGTACGCGTGGCTGGCCACCAAGGACGATCCCGAGACGATCGCCTACCTGACCACGGAGAACGCGTACACGGAGGCGCGGACGGCGCATCTCGACGGGCTGCGCGCCGACCTGTTCGAGGAGACCCGCCGGCGCACCCAGGAGACCGACCTGTCGGTGCCCAGCCGCAAGGGCGGCTACTGGTACTACACCCGCACGGTCGAGGGGCAGCAGTACGGCGTGCAGTGCCGCCGGGCCGTCCGGGACGGCGAGACCGACCCGCCGGTCAGCGTGGACGGCGCGCCGCTGGAGGGCGAGGAGGTGCTGCTCGACGGCAACCTGCTCGCTGAGGGGCACGACTTCTTCGCGCTCGGCGCGTTCGACGTCAGCCCGGACGGGCGGTGGCTCGCATACTCGACGGACCATTCCGGCGACGAGCGGTTCACGCTGCGGGTCAAGGACCTCTCGACCGGCGAACTGCTACCCGACGAGGTGCCCGGCACCTTCTACGGCACCGCCTGGTCCGCCGACGCCTCCGTGCTGTTCTACGTGACGGTGGACGAGGCGTGGCGGCCCAACCGGGTCTGGCGGCACACCCTGGGCACCCCGTCGAGTGAGGACGTGGTGGTCCACCAGGAGGACGACGAGCGCTTCTGGGTCGGCGTCGAGCTGACCCGCTCCGAGAAGTTCGTCCTCATCGACATCCACAGCAAGATCACCAGCGAGGTGCTGGTGATCCCGGCCGGCAACCCGACCGGCGCGCCCGCCTCCGTGGCGCCCCGCCGGCAGGGCGTGGAATACACGGTCGAGCACCACGGCCACCGCTTCCTGATCCTGCACAACGACGGCGCCGAGGACTTCGCGCTCGCCTACACCTCGGCGGACGCGCCCGGCGACTGGGTGCCGCTGATCGAGCACTCGCCCGGCACCCGGCTGGAGGCGGTGGACGCCTTCTCCGATCACCTGGTCGTCTCGCTGCGCACCAACGGGCTGACCGGGCTGCGGGTGCTGCCGATCGGCGGCGGCGACCCCTTCGACATCGACTTCCCGGAGCCGCTCTACAGCGTCGGGCTGGACAGCAACCCGGAATACCAGACCCGGCAGATCCGGCTGCGCTACACCTCGCTGGTCACCCCCGACTCGGTCTACGACTACGACCTGGTCACCCGGCAGATGGTGCTGCGTCGGCAGAAGCCGGTGAAGCCCGGGCCGGACGGGCGGGCGTACGACCCGGCCGACTACGAGCAGCACCGCGACTGGGCGCTCGCCGACGACGGGACGCGGGTGCCGATCTCGCTGGTCTGCCGGGCCGGCACGCCGAAGGACGGCTCCGCCCCCTGCGTCATCTACGGCTACGGCTCGTACGAGGCGAGCATGGACCCGTGGTTCTCCATCGCCCGACTGTCCCTGCTGGACCGGGGCGTCATCTTCGCCGTGGCGCATATCCGCGGCGGCGGTGAGCTGGGCCGCCGCTGGTACGACCAGGGCAAGCTGCTGGCCAAGAAGAACACCTTCACCGACTTCGTCGCCTGCGCCCGGCACCTGGTCAAGGCCGGCTGGACGGCGAGCGACCGGCTCGTCGCCCGGGGCGCCTCGGCCGGCGGGCTGCTGATGGGCGCGGTGGCCAACCTCGCCCCGGACGCGTTCGCCGGGATCGTCGCGCAGGTGCCCTTCGTGGACGCGCTCACCTCGATCCTGGACCCGTCGCTGCCGCTGACCGTCACGGAGTGGGAGGAGTGGGGCAACCCGCTCGACGACCCGGAGGTCTACGCGTACATGAAGTCCTACACGCCGTACGAGAACGTGCGGGCGGTGGACTACCCGGCGATCCTGGCGGTGACCAGCCTCAACGACACGCGCGTGCTCTACCACGAGCCGGCGAAGTGGATCGCCCGGCTGCGGGCGGTCGCCCCGCAGGGCGACTACCTGCTCAAGACCGAGATGGGCGCCGGCCACGGCGGGCCGAGCGGCCGCTACGACGCGTGGCGCGAGGAGGCGTTCATCAACGCCTGGATCCTCGACCGCCTCGGCCGCGCCTGACCGGGTCAGGAAGGGCCCTCGCCGACAGGACGGGGCCCTTCCTGGCTGCCCGGCGCCGTCCGCCCGGTGGGACCGCCTGGTCGCCGCGCGATGCGTGGACCGACCGCACCGCGGTCACCCGTCCGGGTGCGGCGCCCGACGGCCCGCCCGTGGGTGCCTAGACTGCCGGAGTGACCGAGGCCGGCGGGGTGGACGACGGCGAGCCGGCCGGGGACGTACCGGCGTCGGGCTGGCGGGCGGCGGCGCGCGACCGGCGCGTCTGGGCGATCCTCGCGGTGGTCGCGATCCTGCTGGTCTGCTGCTGCTCCACCGCCGCCGGGACGCTGCTCGCGCTCTCCGCCGGCCTGCTCACCGCCGGCTGACCCCGCCGGGCGTCAGAAGGGCGCCCGTCCCTGTGCCCCGACCAGCGCCGCCGCCTCGCCGGTACGCGCCATCCGCTGCCAGCGCAGCCGGTTGCCGATCAGCGCGGTGACCACCGACTGCACCACCACCAGGTACATCACCTGCCGGTAGAGCAACTGCTGGAACGGCAGGCTCCACAGCGGACCGAAGCGTTCCCGGTCCAGCCGCAGCGCGTACGCGGCGGTGACCGCCTGGAGCAGCAGCAGCCCCGCCCAGGCCAGCACCAGCGTCGACCAGGGCAGGAACAGCAGTCCGTAGACGGCGTAGACGTCCACCGCCGGGGCGGCCAGCGGCAGCACGATCTGGAACACGCTCAGGTACGGCAGCCCGCGCCGGCCCAGCTTGCCGCCGGCGCCCCGCTCGCGCAGCGCGTGCCGGTGCTTCCACATCGCCTGCATGGTGCCGTAGCACCAGCGGTAGCGCTGCCGCCAGAGCTGCCGCAGCGACGAGGGCGCCTCCGTCCAGGCGATGGCCGCCTCCTCGTAGACCACCCGCCAGCCGGCCCGCAGCACCTTCATGGTGAGGTCGGTGTCCTCGGCCAGGGTGTCCGAAGGCACCCCGCCGACGGCGATCAGCACCTCGCGGCGGAACGCGCCGATCGCGCCGGGGATGGTCGGCATGCACTCCAGCACGTCGTACATCCGGCGGTCGAGGTTGAAGCCGATCACGTACTCCAGGTGCTGCCAGCGGCCGAGCAGCCGGCGCCGGTTGGCGACCTTGGTGTTGCCGGAGATCGCGCCCACCGTCGGGTCGGCGAAGCCCTGCACCAGCCGGTGCACGGTGTCCGGCTGGAAGACGGTGTCCCCGTCGACCAGCACCAGCAGGTCGGCGCGGGCGGCCCGGATGCCGGTGTTCAGCGCCGCCGGCTTGCCGGCGTTGGCCTGCCGGATGACGCGCACCCCGCGCAGGCCCAGCCGCTCGACGATCCCGGCGGTGTCGTCGCTGGACCCGTCGTCCACGACGATCACCTCCAGCGCCGGGTAGTCGCTGGCCACCAGCGACCGGACGGTCGCGGCGATGTTCGCGGCCTCGTTGTACGCGGGCACGATCACCGACACCGGGGCGGTGACCGGCGGCAACACGCGCCTCGGCCGACGGACCCGCCGCACGTGCACCTGCGCGCAGATCACCTGCACGACCAGCCGGGCCACGCCCAGCACCAGCGCGACCGCGAGCAGCAGGTCCATCGCCCCGGCCAGCCAGCCGGCGCCGGTCTGGGTCCACCGGAGGACGTGCCCGCCCAGCCGGCTGCCCCCGCTCGCCGGCAGCATGGAGGCCGGCGCGTCGATCCCCTCGGAGACGGTGGTGAACCGGTAGCCCTGCTCGGTCAGCGCGGGCAGCAGCCGGTCGAGGGCGGCCACCGTCTGGGCCCGGTCGCCGCCGCCGTCGTGCATCAGCACCACCGCGCCGCGCCCCCGCTCCGGGGTGGCGGCCTCGACGATGGCCGGTACGCCGGGCCGCTGCCAGTCCCTGGTGTCCCGGTCCGCGAGCACGGCGACGTGCCCGGTGCCGGCGGCAGCGCGCAGCGCGGCGTACTCGGGGCCGGTCAGCGCCGACGGATGCGACGAGAACGGCGGCCGGAGCAGGGTGACCTCCCGGCCGGCCGCCCCGGCGACGGCCTTGCGGGTGAGCGAGAGCTCCAGGTCCCGCCGCCAGTCGGCGGCGGCGCCGAGGTCGGCGTGGGTGAAGCTGTGCGAGCCCAGCTCGTGTCCCTCGGCGAGGATCCGGCGGACCAACTCGGGGTGTTCGTTGACCCGGGCACCGACCACGAAGAAGGTGGCGCGCGCGCCGTGCCGGCGCAGCGCGTCGAGCACCTGCGGCGTCCACCGCGGGTCCGGCCCGTCGTCGAAGGTCAGCGCGATCGTCCGGTCGGGCATGGCGCGGCTGACCGGCCGGTCCCGGTCGAGCCGCAGCACCGGCCCGCCGGTAACGACATCCTTCGGCACCGCCGGTCCGGCGGACGTGTCGGCCCGCCCCCCGCCGGAGCCGCCGGCGAGCCCGGTCACCAGGCCGTCGACGGTGAGCGCCGCGAGCAGCAGCGCCAGGCCGAGCAGGAGCAGGATCCAGTGCGCCCGCGGGTCACGGCGGGCGACGTGCCGCGCCACCGCTAGCTCGGCTTGCCCGGGGACCGGCTGGGCTTCGCGGTGCGCCGCTCGTCGCCCTGGCCCGGCTGCTCGGACCGGCTCGGCCTGGCGGCGGGAGCGCCGGTGGCCGGGGCGGTCCCGTCGCCGGCCGTACGGGTGGGCATCGGAGCCGAGGTGCTGGTCGCGGGCGACGGGCGGGGGCCGGCCGGCGACGCGCCGCCCAGCTCGCCGCGGCCGTCCACCCCGGCTTCGAGCGGTGCCGACGGGCGGCTGTCCGACCAGCCGGGCAGCGACACCGACGAGTCCATGAAGAGACCGGCGGCGATCAGGCCGAGGCTGGTGAGCAGGCCCAGGCCCATCGCGGTGCCGGCGATCACCGTGAGCCGTCGGCGACGCCCGGTCCGGTCGACGAACACCGGCGGCGCTCCGCCCGGCTGGTTGTGCATCTGTTGAACTCCCGCTGCCACACGCGACGGGCCTTCCGGCCCAGCCCAGGGCCCGTCCGGCCGGGCCTCCAGAGCAAACAGCGCCCACGTCGCCGCCGGCGTTACACAGCTCAGGTTCCCCAAAGTTTCTCCACCGCCGGGCACCGAGGAACAGCAGGCCGGGCGGCAAGGAGGCCCGTGCGGCGGCGAGCCGCGCGGGCCGGCGGTGCTCAGGCGGCGGGGGGCCAGCCGGGGTCGCGGCCGGTGTGGCAGAGCAGCCGGTCGAACTCCGGCAGGTCGGCGGCGCCCGGCACCGGCTCCGCGAAGACGCCCATCTTCCGGGCCTGCGGCCCGAGCTGCCCCACCAGCTCGTGCAGCGCGGCCGTCGTCTCCGGGGCGGGCCGGTACGGCTGGCCGGTGGCGACGGCGAGGTCCCAGCCGTGCACCGTCAGGTCCAGCAGCACCATGCCGCCGACCGTGGCCTGCGGCAAGCCCATCCCCGGCGAGACGCCCTCCAGCGTCGACGGGTCGGACCAGGCGTCGACCAGCCGCCGCGTCTCGGCCTCGAACCGGTCGCGCCAACCGTCCGTGAGATGGTCGGGCTTGTCCGCCCACTCGACGGGGCGCTTCGCCGCGAGGGACTGGAAGTTCACCACCACCTCGAACAGGTGGTTGAGCAGGTCGCGCACCGCGTACTCGCGGCAGGGCGTCGGCAGGTCGAGCTGGTCGTCGGCGATTCCACGTACCACCGCCACGGTCGGCGGCGCGGCCACCGCCAGCAGGTCACTAGTCTGGGTTGCCATACGGCCAGCGTATGAGGGTGGTCTTGAAGAAATGCGACAGCAGCCGCGCGGGGACAGCCGGGGCATCCTGGACCCGGCGCGGCTGCTGCGGCAGGTCCGCTTCCGCCGGCACCTGCCCGCCGTCGCGCTCCGGCCGTACGTCGAGCACTACTGGTTCGTCGACTGGGAGCTGACCGAGCCGCTCACGCAGCAGGTCGTGCCGCACCCGGCTGTGAACGTGGTGTTCCGGCGCGACGGCGACGGCCCGGAGACCGCCGAGGTGGCCGGCGTGGGGCGCGAACTGTTCTCGATCACGCTGTCCGGTCTCGGCCGGGTCAGCGGGGTCCAGTTCCGGCCGGGCGGCTTCCGGCCGTTCTGGCGGGGGCGGTCGGTCGCGGAGCTGACCGGGCGGCGGTGGCCGATTCCGACGCTCGCCGACCGCTGGCCGCCGGCCGCCGCCCTGGTCGCCGCCGCGTCGGCCGGCGAGGGGCCCCCGCCCGCCGGCCGCTGCGACGGTACGGACGCCGAACGCCGCCGCGCGCTGGACGAGCTGCTGCTCGGCTGGGCGCCGGTCGCCGACCCGGTCACCGACGAGGTGATCGGCCTGGTCGAGGCGATCCGCACCGACCGGACAGTGCTGCGGGTGGACGACTTCGCCCGGCGGCACGGGCTCTCCGTCCGCCGGCTGCAACGCCTGTTCCTCGCGCACGTCGGTGTCGGCCCGAAGTGGGTGATCCGTCAGTACCGGCTCCAGGAGGCCGTCGAGCAGGCCGCTGGCGACCCGCCGAACTGGGCGGCGCTCGCGGCGGACCTCGGCTACAGCGACCAGGCCCACCTGGTCCGCGAGTTCACCGCCGTCGTCGGCGTCTCGCCGGCCGCGTACGCCCGCTCGGTCGGCTGACCCGGGCGCGGCTGCCGGAGTCAGGAAGGGCCCCTTCCACAGCGCCAGGCGTTAACAGGGTTGCCCTTCCTTACACGTCAGCGGCGGCGGAGGGCGACCACGGCGACGTCGTCGTGGATCTCCGGCGGGGCCAGCTCGACCAGGAGCCGCGCGCAGAAGCGGTCCAGGTCGTCGTCGATCCGCCCCGCGGCCGCGGCCAGGGCGGCCAGCCCGTCGTCGATCGTGGTGTCCCGCCGCTCGATCAGGCCGTCGGTGTAGAACACCAGCGTCGCGCCGGCCGGCAGCACGAACTCCAGGTCGGGCGGTCGCTGCGCGCGGACCCCGAGCAGCGGCGCCGAGTGCTGCACGAACTCCACCTTGCCGTCCAGGCTGAGCACCGGCGGCAGGTGGCCGGCGCTGGCCAGCCGGATCCGGCCGGTGGGCGGGTGCAGCAGCAGCACGCAGATCGTGGCCAGCTCCGTGGGGAGCAGGGTGCGCATCAGCTCGTTCACCCGCTCCAGGATCTCGCCCGGCTGGTGCCCCTCCACCGCGTACGCCCGCACCGCGTGCCGCAGCTCGGCCATCACGGTCGCGGCGTGCAGCGAGTGGCCCGCCACGTCGCCGATCGCCAGCAGCAGGTGGCCGTCGAGCATCACCAGCTCGTAGAAGTCGCCGCCCACCTCGGTCTGCGCGCTCGCCGGCTCGTAGCGCACGGCCAGGTCGAGCCCGTTGATCTCGGGGATCCGGCGCGGCAGCAGGCTGCGCTGAAGGGTGACCGCGATGCGGTGCTCCTCGTCGAAGGAGCGCTGCGCCTCCACCGCCGCCGCCGCCGCCTGGGCGAGCTGCCTCAGCACCGGGGTACGGGCCGTCTGCGTGGCGGTGGGCACGACGACGTAGAGCGGCGTCCGGTCCTCGCGCAGCCGGGCGGCGGCCACGGTGACGGTGTCCCCCGCCGGCCAGTCGACCAGACCCCAACCGGCCGGGTCGTCCATCCGGACCGTCGTCCCGATCGGCACGCCGCTGTCGTCCACGGTCCACGGGACGATCGTGGCCGTGCCGTCGGGGCCGCCCGCGATCCCGGCGACGCAGTCGCCGTCGAACGTCTCGGCGATCACCGCGGCGGGGCCCTTGAATATCTGGGCCGCCCCGGCCGCCGCCGCCTCCAGCAGCCGAGCGAAGTTCGGCGCGGCGTGCATCGCCACGGTGGTGTCGGCCAGCCCGAGCAGCCGTTCGGCGAGCAGCTCCGCCCGCTGCCGGGCCCGGTAGTAGCGCAGCACCGCGTGCGCGGTGGCGACCAGCTCCTCCGGCTCGATGGGCTCGGCCAGGTACGCGTCCGCGCCCCGGGTCAGCCCCTGCGCCCGGTCCACCACGTCCACCGCGTGCGCGGACACGTGGATCACCGGCATCGCCGGGTGCGCGGCCTTGATCCGTTCGCAGACCTCGAACCCGCTCAGGTCGGGCAGCCGCACGTCGAGCACCACGAGGTCGATCGGGTCCACGCCGACGCGGGCCAGGGCCTCGCCGCCGGTCTCCGACTCCAGCACCGTGAAACCCGCGCGGGAGAGCCAGCTGACCAGCAGGTACCGCTTGGTGCGACTGTCGTCGACCACCAGCACGGTCGCCGGGCCGCCCTCCACCGTCACACTCCGCCCGCGGGCAGGCTGACGGTGAACGTGCTGCCCCGCCCGGGCTCGCTGGACAGCACCAGGGTGCCGCCGAGCAGGGTCACCAGCCGCCGCGCGTACGGCAGGCCGAGGCCCGTGCCGCCCACCCGGGTCGCGCCGGGCACCTGGTAGAACTCCTCGAAGATCCGGTCGTGCTGCTCAGGCGCGATGCCCGGGCCGGTGTCCGAGACGGACAGCAGCCAGCGGTCGTCCCGCCGCTCCGCCCGCAGCCGGACCTCCCCGCGCTCGGTGAACTTGAGCCCGTTGTGCAGCAGGTTGCGCAGCACCTGGGCGAGCAGCACCTCGTCGGTGCGCAGCGTGGCCGGGACCGGCGGCTCCTCCACCACCAGCTCGACCTCCGGCCGGGTGGCCAGGGCCCGCAGCGTGCCGCGCAACTGGCCGAAGAGCGGTCGCAGGTCCACCTCGGCCCAGTCGGGCTCGATCCGGCCGGACTCGGCCTTGGCCAGGTCGAGCAGCTCGTTGACCAGCGAGAGCAGGTCGCTCGCCGAGGAACGGATCAGCCCGACCTGGCGGGCCTGCTCGGCGGTGAGCGGGTCGGAGGCGGAGTCACCCAGCAGCCGACCGAGTCCCATGATCGCGGTGACGGGGGCGCGCAGCTCGTGGCTGACGTTCGCCAGGAACCGGCTCTTCGACTCGCTGGCCGCCCGCAACTGGGCGGACTTCTCGTCCAGCTCGGCGTAGAGCGCCACCACGCCGCGGTTGGTCTCCTCCAGCTCCTCGGTGAGCTGGTTGTAGAGCGCCATCACGCCGCGGTTGGTCTCGGCGAGTTCCTCGTTGAGCACGGCCAGCTCGTCGCGCTGGCTGCGTACCTCGTCGAGGGCGGCGATCAGTTGTGCGTTCTGGGCGGCCAACTCGTCCAGGGCGCTGCCCGGGGCGTTCCGGCCGAGTTCGGCGCGAAGCTCGGCGAGACGCTCCTGGGTCAGCACCTCGGCGGTGACCGGAACACGTCGGGACATCCTTACGACCGTATCCCCCTCCCCGGTCACCACGCCCAACATGTCCACCAACCGCGCCACCGCACCCGACTGCGGCTCGTACCGCCCGCCGGGCAGCGGGCGCACCGGGACGAGGTCCACCCGCAGGTGCCGTCCACCACCAACAGCGTCGTGGACCAGGGTGAATGTCACGTCCGCCCCGCCGACCCCGCGCAGCAGGTCCCGGGCCACCTCGCTGAGCGCGGTGGCGATGCGTACCTGGTCCTGGTGTTCCAGCCCGACCGCGGCGGCGACCTCACGGCCCCGCTGCCGGACCACGAAGATGTCGTGTTCGACCCGCAGCGCCATCTGGAGCAGCGGCGCCGCCCCGGTCGGCCGGGTCACGACCACGCCCGGGCGACCAGGACGCACGCGTCGTCGCGGCGGGTGCCGGCGTCGCGCAGCAGCGACGCGGCCACCACGACGGGCGAGCGGTCGGCGAGACCGGGACAGTCGGCGAGCTGCCAGCGGTCGACCACGCCGTCACTGTGCATCACCAGCAGGGCGCCGGCCTCGAAGGGGTAGTCGTACTCCCGGACCTGGGGACGCTGGTGACCGGCGATGCCGGGCAGCGAGACCAGGCCCCGGCGCTGGCCGGCCGCGCCGACGACCGCGGCGGAGATGTTGCCCAACCCGGCGTAGCGCAGCACCCCGGCCGACGGGTCCGGTTCCGCGACGGCCAGCGCCGCGCCCCGGGTGTGGGACATGGCCCGGTGCAGGTGCTGGACCACGGCCGCCGGCGGCCCCGCCGGCGCCTTCCGGAACGCGTCGAGCGCGGCGTCGGTGGCGGCGGAGGCGAGCGGTCCGTGCCCCAGCCCGTCGCAGACCAGCACCTGCCGCCGGCCCTCGACGATCCGCCAGCCGTACCCGTCGCCGCTGACCGACTCCCCGGTCAGCGGCCGGGTGAGCGCGCCGACCCAGGGCCGCTCCCGCTCACCGGCGCGGCCCGGCCAGACCTGGACGGCGAGCACCGTGCCCCGCCCCGGCCGGGAGTAGCCGTCGAACCAGCTGGCCTGTCGGACGATCGCGCCGAGACCGATGCCGAGCGTGCCCGTGGTGGAGTGTCCGTCCTGTGAGGAGACGGTCAGGTCGGCCATCCCCGGTCCGGCGTCGATCGCGACCAGCTCCACGCCGGCCACCCGCTCGTTTCGGACGGGCCGCAGCAGCAGCACGCCGTCCTCGGCGTGCTTGACCAGGTTGCTGGTCAGCTCGGCGGCGACGATCGCCAGGTCGGCGGTGCGGGCCTCCCCCAGGTCGAGCTGCTCGCCGAGCCGCTCGGCGGCGCGGCGCACCGCGCTGGCGGCGCTGCCGGTCTCCACCCGGAACCAGACGCCACGGTCGGGGACCGCGTCCTCGGTCATCTGGACCATTTGGTGACCGTGATGCGGGTGCCCTCACCTACCGCGGTCTGGATGTCGAACTCGTCGACCAGCCGGCGCGCGCCGCTGAGCCCGAGGCCGAGGCCGCCCCCCGTCGTGTAGCCGTCGGTCAGTGCCAGGTCGAGGTCGGCGATGCCCGGGCCGGAGTCGGCGAAGACGATACGCACGCCCCGCCGCGTCCCGTTGTCCACCGTGCCCACCTCGACCGTGCCGCCGCCGCCGTACACCAGGGTGTTGCGGGCCAGCTCGCTCGCCGCGGTGACCACCTTGGTCTGGTCGACCAGCGAGAGCTTGACCGCCACCGCCACCGTACGCACCAGCTGCCGGACGCGCACCACGTCCTCGTCGCTGCGGATCGCCTGCGCCTGCGGCTGGCCCAGGTCGACGCCCGCGGTCATGACGAGGCCGTCGTCTCGGCGTCCGGTTCGTCGTCGAACGCGAACTGGAACTCGTCCGCGCGCGCCGTCGCGATCAACTCCATGCCCCGCTCGACGTTGAGCGCCGTCCGGATGCCGTTGAGGGACAGGCCCAGCTCGACGAGGGTGATGGCGACGGCGGGGCGCATCCCGACCACCACCGTCTCGGCGTCGAGCACCTTGGAGATCGAGGCGATGGTCGACAGCATCCGCCCGACGAAGGAGTCGACGATGTCCAGGGCGGTGATGTCGATGATCACGCCGTGGCAGCCGGTCGCGACGATCCGCTCCGCGAGGTCCTCCTGGAGCTGGACCGCCGTCTGGTCGGACATGTCGACCTGGATGGAGACCAGCAGGATCTCACCGATCTTGAGGATCGGCACCCGCTCCATCACGCCTCCCGGCGCGGCTGCCGGCGGCCGGTCTCGACCCCGGTGAGCCGGAGCACGTGCCGCAGCGCGTCGGCGAGGCTGGCCTTGGTGGCGATGTCGCCGAACTCGATGCCCAGGGCCACGATGGTCTGCGCGATCTGCGGCCGGATGCCGGAGATGATGCAGTCCGCGCCCATCAGCCGGGCGGCCACCACGGTCTTCAGGATGTGCTGGGCCACCTGGGTGTCCACCGCCGGTACGCCGGTGATGTCGATGATCGCGTACGGCGAGCTTGTGTCGACCAGGGTCTGGAGCAGGCGCTCCATCACGACCTGGGCGCGGGCCGAGTCGAGCGTGCCGACCAGCGGCACGGCGACGACGCCCTCCCAGAGCTTCACCACCGGGGTGGAGAGCTCCAGCAGCTGCTCCGCCTGGTCGGCGATGAGGCTCTCCCGGGTGCGGACGAAGCTCTCGAAGGTGAACAGGCCCATCTGGTCGATCAGCCCGGAGAAGGCGACGTAGTCGCGGAGCGTGCTGGTGCCGCCGTCGGTCTCCAACAGCTCCAGCAGCACGTCCTTCAGCGCGAAGACGCTGATCGCGGTCTCGGAGGCGGAGAAGCCCTGCCGGGCCCGGCCCCGGGACAACTCGGCGAGCACGGCGCGCAGCTCGGTGGCCTGCTCGGCGTCGAGGTCGACGGCCCCCTGCTCGGCGGCGGCGACCATGCTGCCGTGCAGTTCCTGCACCTGCCGGCGCAGCTCTCCCTGGGTGAGTCGCCCGCGCAGGGAGGCGGCGACGATCTCCGTCCAACGCTGCGTGATCCGCTCCGCCTGACCTGTCAGCAGACTCGCAAGCCGGCCGTTCTCCTCGGCGCTCAGCGCCATGGCAAACCCCCTTCGACCTGGACCGGCGGACTCTATCACCGGAGGCCGGGCCGCTAGTTGCCGCACGGCAAAGGAATGACGGTGGCCACCGGATACCGGCTCCCGTTCTGCGTACCACCCCGATGGTGGGATACCGTTTCCCCGATAACGGGAGGTCTGGCGAATGTCCTTGACGGTGCACACGGAACAGCGCGGCGACGTGGTCGTCGTGTCGGTCGCGGGCGAGCTGGACATGGCGACCGCACCCCAGTTGCAGGACCAGATCACCGACCTGCTCGACAAGGGCCGCAGCCGGCTCGTCTTCGACCTGGCGAACGTCTCGTTCTGCGACTCCACCGGGTTGTCGGTGTTCGTCCGCGCCAAGAACAGCTGCGACGAGGCCGGGGGCGTCGTGCGGCTGGCCGCCCCGCAGCGGGGCGTGCTCCGCATCCTCGAGGTGAGCGGTCTCGTCGAGGTGCTGCACACCTACCCGACGGTCGACGAGGCCGTGGCGGGCGACCCCACGCCGGCCTCCTCCTGACCGTTCCTCCTCACGCCTCGTCCTCGATGTGCCGGGGACGAGCGATCACCATGCCCGCGGCGGTCTGCACGGCCAGCGCCGCCAGCAGGAAGCCGATCGGGGCGGTCCATCCGCCGGTCGCCTCGTAGAGGATGCCCACGAGCAGCGGCCCCAGCGCGGCGATGACGTAGCCGGTGCTCTGCGCGAAGGCCGACAGCGCGACGGTTCCCTCGGCGGTCCGGGCGCGCAGCCCGATCACCGTCAGGATCAACGGGAACGCGCCCTGCCCGATCGCCAGCAGGGTCACCCAGAGCAGCGCCGCGCCGGACGGGGCCAGGGCGAGCCCCAGGTAGGCCAGGGTCGACGCGGCGGTCAGCGAGAGCACGAGCGGGCTCAGCGTCCGCAGCCGGCCGGCCAGCGTCGGCATCAGCAGGGCGATGGGCACACCGAGCGCGGTCACCCCGGCGAGCAGCAGCCCGGCCGTCTCCGGGTGGTAGCCGGCGTCCCGGAAGAGCTGGGCCAGCCAGCCCATGATCGCGTACCCGCTGAGCGACTGCGCTCCGAAGTAGACCGCCATCGCCCAGCCGAGCCGGGTGCGGCCGGGCCGGACCCGGCCGCGGGACGGGACGGCCCCCGTCGGGGTCGCCCGCCGCGCGGCGGCCCGGGCCCGCAGCGCCAGCGGCACCCACGGGAGTACGGCCACCGCGGCCAGCCCGGCCCAGACCCCGAGCCCGACCCGCCAGGAGCCGAAGGCGTGCGCCACCGGCACCGCCGACGCGGCGGCCACCGACGTGCCCAGGGTCAGCGCCATCGTGTACGCCCCGGTGACGAGCCCGGTGCGGTGCGGAAAGTGCTGCTTGACCAGCATCGGCAGCAGGATGTTCGCCACCGCGATGCCGGCCAGCGCCAGCGCGCTGGTGAGCACGAAGACGAGCGCGGAGTCGGTGACCACCCGCAGCACCTGACCGGCGGCGAGCGCGAGCATCGCGACCACCAGCACCCGGGCCGGGGCGAACCGGCGGACCAGCCACGGGGTCAGCGCGCCGAGCCCCGCGAAGGCGATGGTGGGCAGGGTGGTGACGAGGCCGGCCATCGCCCCGGAGAGCCCCAGGCCGTCCCGCACCTCGTCGAGCAGCGCCCCGAGGCTGGTCACGGCGGCCCGCAGGTTCACCGCGACCAGCAGCATCCCGACCAGCACCAGGACGCCCCCGGTGGCCGGGTGCAGGGGCCGGCCCGGCGCAGCCCGCTCCACGGCGGGGGCGACCGGCACGCGGGCCGGGGCCGGGTCGGTGGTGGACGCGGTGACGTCGGCGGTGGCGGTGGGCGGTGGCGGGGTCATACCGTTGAACCTACAATCATGGGATGAATTTCGGGCAGGAGTTGTAACCAGTGCCACCGTCGGTTGATTCCCCCACCGCGCCGCCCCGCGGGCATCGGGTGCGGCAGACCATCGCGCAGCTCAGGGAGCGGATCCTCGGCGGCGAGTGGCCGGTGGGCGGTCGGATCCCCACCGAGCCGCAGTTGGTCGCGGCGCTCGGCGTGGGGCGGAACACGGTCCGCGAGGCCGTGCGGGCGCTGGTGCACGCCGGGGTGCTGGAGTGCCGGCAGGGCTCCGGGACGTACGTGGTGTCGACCGACGAGCTGGCCCCGGTGGTGGCCCGCCGGCTCACCGACGACCGGGCGGCCGAGGTCGTCGAGGTGCGGCGCGCCTTCGAGGTGGAGGCGGCCCGGCTCGCCGCGCTGAGGCGTACGCCCGAGGACCTGGCCGCGCTCGACGGCGCGCTCGACGTGCGCGAGGCGGCCTGGCGCGGCGGCCGGGTCGACGAGTTCGTGGAGGCCGACGCCGCGCTGCACACCGCCGTCGTGGCGGCGGCGCACAACGGCATGCTCGCCGAGCTGTACGCCTCGGTCGGCGCCGCGCTGCGCAGCACGATCACCCAGTCGATGGGCGACGCGCTGGAGCCGGAGCGCTACGTCGACCACTCCCGGCTGGTCGAGGCGATCCGGGCCGGCGACCCGGACCGGGCGGCCATCGAGGCCGGCGCTTTTCTGGAGTCGCCGCGCGGGGCATAGGTTGTGCCGGACGGAAGACCGGACACCTCGGGAGTACGGATGCTCAAGGGCTTCAAAGACTTCATCATGCGCGGAAACGTCGTCGACCTCGCGGTCGGCGTCGTCATCGGCGCCGCGTTCACGGCGGTGGTCACGCAGCTCACCAACTCGTTCCTCAAGCCGCTGATCGCGTTGATCACGCTCGTGGTCACGGGTCGTGAGGGCGGCCTTCAGGGCACGACGTGGAAGGTCCGGGGTGTCGAGTTCGACTGGATCAGCTTCATCAACGCGATGATCACCTTCGCGCTCACCGCGGCGGCGCTGTACTTCCTGGTCGTCTACCCGATGAACAAGCTGGCCGAGCGGCGCAAGCGGGGCGAGGAGCCGCCGCCGAAGGCGCCGAGCGAGGAGGTCAAGCTGCTCACCGAGATCCGGGACGCCCTGGTCACCGCCGGCCACGCCACCCCCGGGCAGCAGCGCGGCGCGCTCGACGACGTGCTCGGCCGCCGGCAGGAACCGCCCACTCCGCGCTGAATCCGGCACACGCACATCGGCCCCTGCGGGAATCCCGCGGGGGCCGCACATTTTCGTACGCATGTTCGATAGAGTCCCCGCCATGGAGCAGCGGAAGCACTGGTGGAACGGGAAATGGGGCCGGCTGGCGCGGCGGGACGTCTTCCTGCGGGTCGACGCCGACCGCTGGCACGTCGAGCAGCGCGCCGGCGGCTCCGAGGGCGTCTCCCAGTTCTACGAGTACGACACCGTCGAGGAGGCCGAGGAGACGGTGCGGGCGCTGCTCCAGGGCACCGACGGTTGGCGCGAGCTGTCCCCCCGCCCGCCGAGCGCCTGGTCGCCCGAGCGGTGAGAAGGGCCGGCGGGCGGGTGCGGGGCGAGGCGGGGCGGGGCGCGGGCGGTTTAGCCGGAGCGGGGGCCGGGAACCGCGCGAGAATGAATCAGGGCATCGAGCGGCAGGCGATGGTTTCCCGGGTCACCACGGGCATGCGGGTGATCGACGTCGACGGCACCGAGGTCGGCACGGTCGACCTCGTGCAGCGGGGTGACCCGAACGCGGTGACGGTCCAGGCGCCGACCGCCGATCCGGGCAGCAGCCTGGACGAGCTGATCGAGTCCACGGCGGTCGAGGAACCGGACGTGCCGGCCGATCTGGCGGCCCGGCTGCTGCACAGCGGCTACCTGAAGGTCTCCACCGACCTGGCGCGCACCGGCGCGGTCTACGTGCTCGCCGAGCAGATCGCCACCGTCGCCGACGGCCAGGTACGCCTCGACGTCCCCGCCGCCGCCCTGCCGCCCGAGGAGTGAGACCGAGGAACGAGCCGAGCCGGGCCGGGGCCGAGCCGGGCACATCCCACGCGCGCTGTCGAGCTGATGTCGTAGACGATTCTTGATGTCGTAGACGATTCAGCTCGACAGCGCCTGGCGGATCAGCCCCCGCCGACCCGACCGAGCCTCGGCGACGAGGTGGCCGTGGGGGTATCCGGACCGACTGGAGCCGGGTGGAGCGGCGCGGACGCGGGCACGCCGGGCGGCGGGACCGGCACCACCGAGGGCACACCCGGCACCGCCGAGGACGCACCCGGCACCGCCGAAGGCGGGGCGGACGACGCGGCGTGGGCCGGGGCCTCCGCGTGACGGCGGAAGAGCAGCAGCATCAGCCCGCCGGCGACCAGGCCCCAGAACGCGCCGCCCACGCCGAGCAGGGTCACCCCGGAGGCGGTGACCACGAACGTGACCACCGCGGCCTCCCGCGCCGCCGGCTCGGCCAGCGCCGAGGTGAGCGCGGTGGCCAGCGCGCCGAGCAGCGCCAGCCCGGCGACCGCCTCGATCAGTACCGGCGGGGCGAGCGCGATCAACGCGGTGGCCGCCCCGGTGCCCAGGCCGAGCAGGGCCAGCCCCGTGCCGGCGGTGACCGAGGCGATCCAGCGCCGGTCGGGGTCGGGGTGGGCGTCCGGGCCGGCGGCCAGCGCGGCGGTGATGGCCGCGAGGTTGACCGCGTGCCCACCGGCGGGCGCGGCGGCCATGCTGGTCAGCCCGGTCGCCCGCAGCGCGGCCCCGAACGGCGGCCGGTAGCCGTAGCCGACCAGCACCGCCATCCCGGGCACGTTCTGCGCGGCCATGGTGACCAGGAAGAGCGGCAGCGCCAGGCCGACCAGGGCGGAGACACTCCAGGCCGGCGCGGTCAGCTCCACGGCGGGCAGCAGCCGCGCGCCGCCGAGGCCGGCGACCGGGGCGGTTGACGCGATCGCCGCCACCGCCACGACCAACGCGCCCGGCACCGCCCAGCGGCGCGCGAACCGGTGCAGCAGCAGCCAGGCCAGCACCACGGGCGCGGCCAGCTCGGGCACCTCGACCAGCGCGCGGACCGGGGCCGTGCACAGCGGCAGCAGGACGCCGGCCAGCATGGCGCCCGCGATCGGCCGGGGGATCGCCGCGACGGCCCGACCGAGCGCCGGAAACAGCCCGGCGGCCACGATCAGCACGCCCGAGACGAGGAACGCCCCGACGGCGACGGGCCACCCGCCGGGCACCGGGCCGGTGGCGACCAGCAGCGCCGCGCCCGGAGTGGACCAGGCGACGCTCATCGGGATCCGGTGCCGCAGGCCCAACCAGACGGCGGAGATCCCGGACGCGACGCAGACCGCGAGCAGCCCGGAGGCGGCCTGCGCGTCGGTGGCGCCGACGGCCCGCAGGCCGGCCAGCACCACGGTGAACGAGCTGGCGAAGCCCACCAGCGCGGTCACCACGCCCGCCAGCAACGGTTGCGTCCGTCCCGCCATCTCCACCCCGATCGTTCCGTTTACGGAACAGGAACGTGTAGCACGATAGCGGGGTGCCGCACCCGTCACCAGCCCGCCCACCGCACCCCGATCCGGGCGCCGACGCCGTCGGCCGCCGGGTACGCGCGCTGCGCGAGGAACGGGGGATGTCCCTGTCGACCCTCGCCCGGCTGGCCGGGGTGGGGAAGGCGACCCTCTCCGGATTGGAGAACGGCACCCGCAACCCGACCCTGGAGACGCTCTACGCGATCACGGCGCAGCTCGGCGTGCCGCTGACCGCCGTGCTCTCGGGCCCGGCCGCCGGACCGACCGTCCGCGGCGCGGCGGTCACCGCCATCCTGCTGGAGGTCTTCGAGGACACCGACGCCACCTACGAGCTGTACCGGATGCTGGTCGCGCCCGGCCCGGAGCAGCTCTCCCCCGCGCACCAGCCGGGCGTCACCGAGCACGTCACCGTCTTCGCGGGCGTGCTGCGCGCCGGCCCGGTCGACGCGCCGCTGACGGCCGCCGCCGGCGAGCATCTGCGCTGGACGTCGGACGTGCCGCACGTGTACGCCGCCGTCGGCGACGAGGAGGTCGCCGCCAGTCTCCTGCTCCGCTATCCCCGCCGCTGACCCCGCAACGCCGACGGCGCCGGCTCAGCCGTCGACCGGCGTCGGCACCGGCAACCGCCGCTGCACCGCCCAGATCGCCGCCTCGGTACGCGACGCCGACCCGGTCTTGCGCAGCAGGTTGGACACGTGCACGGTGACCGTCCGCACCGAGATGCCGAGCGCCCGCGCGGCCTGCTTGTTGGACATCCCGGCGACCAGGCAGCCCAGCACCTCGATCTCCCGCCCGGTCAGCTCGGCGTCGGCCGGGTCGGCCGGCCGTGGCGCCACCGCCGCCGGCGATCGTGCCGCCGCCGTGGACCGGGCCGCCGTCGACCGGGCCGCCGTCGACCGGGCCGCCGTCGACCGGGCCGCCGGGGACCGGGCCGCCGTGGACCGGGCCGCCGGCGGCTGCGCGAGGCGGGACGGCGGCGGCGGGCGGAGCAACGCCTCGGGCCCCTGCCCGGCGTGCGCGGCGAGCAGTTCGGTCAGCGCGTACGGGTTGCCGCCGGTGCGCCGCCAGACCGCGTGCGCCAGGCGACCGGACGGGCGCGGTTCGGCGTACACCTGGGCCAGGACCTCGGCGACCTCGGCCGGGAGCAGCGGTCCGAGGTGTTGGCGGACGGCGCCCCGGACGCCGCAGAGCCGGGCCAGCGCGCGGACCGCGAGGTCCGGCGCGACCGCGTCGGCGGCGGGGCGGGTGGCCACGACCAGCAGCGCCGGCAGGTCGGCGGCGGTGGCCAGCTCGCCGACCAGGTTCAGGCTGGCCGGGTCGAGGGCGTGCAGGTCCTCCACCACCAGCACGGCCGGGCCGGAACCGACCAGCAGCCGGACGACCCGCACCGCGAGCCGGAGCAGGGTGCCCGGCGCGTAGCGCTCGCGCGGCGCGGTGGGCTGCTGGGCGAGCCAGGCCAGCGCGTCGGGCGGCAGGTCGAGCGCGCTCGTGTCCCGACCGGTGAGAACGGCGGCCAGCCAGTCGTACGGGGCGGGGCTGTGCACCCGGGCGGCGCCGGAGAGCACCGCCGCCGGGCGCGGGGCGAAGGCGTCCAGGGCGGCCGCGACCAGCAGCGACTTGCCCACCCCGGCCTCGCCGGTGATCACCGCGACGGCCGGCGCGGCGCGCCGGGAATCGGCCACGGTGGACCACGCCCGGTCGAGCTCGGCCAGCTCACCGGCGCGCCCGACCATGGACACCGGCATCATTCCCACACCCTACGCAGTAGTGCGTAGAGACGGCGGCAGGGTGTTCTTGGCAAGCTTGTCCCATGACGCTGATCCTCCGCTCGGCCATCCTGAACGACATCGGCCTGGTCCGCACCAACAACGAGGACTCCGCCCTCGCCGGTGACCGCCTCGTCGCGGTGGCGGACGGCATGGGCGGCCTGCCCGCGGGCGAGGTGGCGAGCGAGATCGTCATCCGCATCCTCGACGAGCTGAGCCCGCCGACCACCCCCGACGAGGCCGCCGACGCGCTGCGGGCCGTGGTGAGCACCGCCAACCGGCGCATCCACGCCGCCATCACCGTCGACCCGGCCCGCGACGGCATGGGTACGACGCTCACCGCCGCCCTGCTCGCCGGGGACGCGCTGGTGCTGGCCCAGGTCGGCGACTCCCGCTGCTACCTGCTGCGCGACGGGCAGCTCACCCAGCTCACCCGGGACGACACCTTCGTCCAGGCGTTGGTGGACCAGGGGGCGCTCTCGCCCGAGCAGGCACGCCACCACCCGCAGCGGTCGCTGGTGACCCGGGCGGTGCAGGGCGCGGACGCGCCGCCCGCGATCGGAGTGCTGACCGTGGTCCCCGGCGACCGGCTGCTGCTGTGCAGCGACGGCCTGTCCGACTACGTCGAGGACGCCACGATCGCCGCGGCGCTGAGCACGTACGCCGACCGCCAGCAGTGCGGCGAGCAGCTCGTCAAGCTCGCCCACCAGGCCGGCGCGCCGGACAACGTCACCGTCGTGGTCTCCGACGTCACCGCCGTCTGACGCGATCCCGTCCCCGCTGCGCCGCCGTCGGCACCTGCGCCACCTGCCGCTCGACTGGCCGCCACGGGCGCGTACGGGGCGACCGTCACGGCGATTGCGGTTGCGCGGACCGGGAAGCCGGGTTGGGATTGGCGGATGACCATCCGCCGGGTGCGCTCCGAGAAGCGCCTGACGACCAGCTTCCCGCTCCAGGCGTACGCGTTCGAGACGTCGCCGTCCAGCGCGCGCCGGACCGAGGAGTACCGCGACTACCTGCCCTACAACGAGGGCAACCGGACGCTGGTCGTGGAGGCCGACGGCGCGACGGTGGCCGCCGCCTCGGCGGTGCCCATGCGGCAGAACCTGCGCGGCACGGTGCTGCCGATGGCCGGCGTCGCCGGGGTGACCACCCACCCGCTGGCCCGCCGGCAGGGACACGTCCGGGCCCTGCTGCACCAGTTGCTCGACGAGATGCGCGACGAGGGGCATGCGCTGACCGCGCTCTGGCCGTTCCGGTCGTCGTTCTACGCCCGGTTCGGCTACGTCGGGCTGCCGAAGGCCCGCACGGCCACCTTCTCGCCGGCCGACCTCGGCGAGCTGGTCCGCGCCGACCTGCCGGGCGAGGTGGGCTGGGAGCGGATCGGCACGGGCTACCCCACCTGGCGCGAGTTCACCGAGCGCTGCCTGCGCGAGCGGCACGGCTTCGCGATCTTCCCCGACTACCGGGACGTGGGGCTGCGCGACCGCGACGAGCGGTGGCTGCTCACCGCCCGCGTCGGCGGGACGGTCACGGGCGCGGTGACCTACCGGATCGACGACCACGGCGGGACGCTGGCCGCCGACGACCTGCTCGTCACCGACCCGGTGGCCCGCGCGCTGCTGTTGCGGTTCTTCGCTCAGCACGTCGACCAGGTGGAGCGGGTGAGCGTGCAGATCCCCGCCGACGAGGTGCCGGAGCTGTGGCTGACCGACCTGGCCGTGCACGTCGAGGCGCGGGTGGCCCGGCCGGGCTCGTCGGCGCCGATGGCCCGGCTGCTCTCGGTGGACGCGCTGTCCGGGCTGCCCACCGGGCCGGGCCGGGTGCGCGTCGAGCTGACCGGCGACCGTTGGCTGGCCGGGTCGTACCTGCTGGACGGCACGACCGGGGCGCTGGAACTGGTCACCGGCGCCGCCGCCACCGCCGGGAAGCCGCCCACCGCCACGCTCACCGCCGCCGGGATCTCCGCCCTGGCGTACGGGGTGCTCGACCCGGTGGAGGTGGGCCTGCGGGGGCTGGGCGAGGTGCCGGCGGACGCGGCGGCGGAGCTGCGCCGCCTCTTCCCGCGCCACCTGCCGTACCTGTTCGCCGACTTCTGATCCCGGTTCCTGGGCGCCGACGGGTACGGTCCGACATGCCGGAGTGGTTGCAGGCGGGTGGGTGGGGGCTGCTGGCCGGGTCCGCCCTGGTGCTCGGCGCGGCCGTCGGCTGGTTCGCCCGGGTGCCGCAGCGGGTCATCGCGTCGGTCATGGCGTTCGGCGCGGGGGTGCTGCTCTCCGCCGTCTCGTTCGAGCTGATCGCGGAGGCGCACGAGACGGGCGGCCTGCTGCCCACGACGCTCGGCGCGGCCGGCGGCGCGCTGGTCTACACCCTGGCGAACGTGGCGCTCGCCCGCTGGGGCGCGCGGCACCGCAAGCGCTCCGGCGACCGGCAGCCCTCCGAGGTCGAGCGGCCCGGCTCGGGCTCCGCGATCGCGGTCGGCGCGCTGCTGGACGGCGTACCCGAATCGGTGGTGATCGGGGCCAGCCTGCTGGCCGGCGGGCCGGTCAGCCTGGCCACCGTGGTCGCGGTCTTCCTCAGCAACGTGCCGGAGGGCTTGTCCAGCGCGGCTGGCATGCGCCGGGCCGGCCGCTCCCGGCGGTACGTCTTCGCGCTCTGGTCGGCGATCGCCCTGGTCAGCGGCGTGGCGGCGGTGGCGGGCTTCACGCTGCTCGGCGACGCCCCGCCGGCGGCGCTCGCGGCGCTGACCGCGCTGGCGGCCGGCGCCATCCTGGCGATGATCACCGACACCATGGTCCCGGAGGCGTTCGAGAACGCCCACCTGCTGGTCGGCCTCGTCACCGTGGCCGGCTTCCTGACCGCCTTCGCCCTCTCCCGCCCCTGACCCGACCCGCTCAGTACGGGTTGCCGTGGCCGGCGGGACGGCCGCGCAGCAGGGCGGCCGGCCGCCCGGGGCGGTTGCCGGCGGCGGACATCGGCGGGCTGGCGGTGTGCGCGCGGTCGGCCATCCCGGCGAAGAGTTCCTTGAGTGCGCTGAGCGCGTCGTGCCGCGGCTGCCAGCCCAACTCCGTCTCGGCGCGCTCGCTCGACATCAGCGGCGCGTTCAGGGCCAGCTCCACCCAGCCGGCGTCGATCGGTTGCAGCCGCGCCCGCCAGGTGAGCGCGGCGGCGGCGCGCAGCACCGGGGCGGCCACGGGCACCGTCCAGCCGTGGAAGTGCCGGGCCACCAGTTCCGGGGTCAGCACCGGGTCCGCGGCGAGGTTGAACGGGCCGCGCGCGTCACCCAGGACCGCCCGGGCGTACGCGTCGGCGACGTCGTCGGTGTGCACCGCCTGCATCCGCAGCCGCCGGTGCGTCGGCACCAGCGGGATACGGCCGAAGCGGAGCAGCCGGACCGGCGCGAACGGGCCCAGGAAGTAGCGGGCGATCTCGGTCGCCGCCGCCCGCTGGAAGTTCAGGCCGGGCCGCATCCGCACCACGCGCAGCCCCGGGTGCTCCCGCTCGGCCCGGTCGAGCAGCGCCTCCACCTCGGCCTTGTCCCGGCTGTACGACGAGCCGGGCACCCCGGTCGCCGGCCAGCGCTCGGAGACCGGGTGGTCCTTCGGGCCGGAGGCGTACGTGCCGACCGACGAGGCGACCACCAGGGCCGGCACGTGCGCGCGGACCACGGCGTCGATCACCGCCGCGCTGCCGCCGACGTTGGTCCGCCGCAGCACCCGCTGGTCGTGGCTGGGCTGGATCTGCCAGGCCAGGTGCACCACCGCGTCGGCCCCGGCGAAGACCTCGGCGAGCTGGTCGGCCGCGCCCGGCAGCCCGACGTCGCACGAATGCCACTCCACCTGGTCGTACGGCTCACCGGCCTCCGGCCCCGGCAGCCGGCGCACCACCCCGGCGAGGTCCACTCCGCGTTCCCGGCGCAGCCGGCGCAACAGGGCGGTGCCGGCGTTGCCGGTCGCGCCCACCACCACGATCCGCATGCCCGACCCCGTACCCGGTCAGCCGCGCGCCAATCGCCGGGACCGGCGGCCGTCAGGAGCGGGACGGCCATCAGGGGCGGGGCGCGTGGCGCACCCAGCTCTTCTTCTCGTCCCGGCGCCGACCGTCCGAGGCGGCCAGGCAGCGCGGGCAGATCCGGCCGACCGGGTCCGCCTCGGTGAGCACGTCCGTCGACCGGTAGTCGAACCGCACGTGCGGGAAGCGGCGCAGCCGGGTCCGGCTGAGCGGGAGCCCGCAGACGGTCTGGTTCTGGCCCGGCAGCCAGGCGTGCACCTCGCCGGCCGGCTCCCGTACGCCGTCCGGGCCGGTCTCCTCACCGGAGGCCGCGGCGGCCGGGGTGCTGCTCATCCTCATGCGGGCACGGTTCCCCCGCGCCGCCCCGCCCATGCCTGCCGCCCCGGCGCTCCGCCCAGAGGCGCGGGCGGCTCGGCCCACGGTGGCCGGTGCGTGGCAAAGCGGTCAGCCGCGCCGGGGCAGAGGCGGGCGGTCAGCGGCGAGTCAGCAGGGCGCCGACCAGGCAGGCGAAGGCGACCACCGAGGAGACCGTGCGGACCATGTTCCAGCGCACCCAGGCCGCCTCGAACCAGGCCCGCACCTCGGCCAGGTCGCCGATCCGGTCCACCGGGCCGGCGGCCTCCAGTCGGTCGTTCAGCGGCACGTTGAACCGCATGGTGACGACGAAGGTGACCAGGTAGCAGGCCAGCGCGGCGACGGTCCAGAGCAGGGCCGGGCCGCCCCGGGTCAGGTGCAGGGCGGCGGCCAGGGCGAGCAGCAGCAGCGCGCCGAGGAAGGCGGTCAGGAACCAGCCGTTGAGGATCTTCCGGTTGATCGACTGCATGGTGCCGATCAGCGTCCGGTCGTCGGTCGCGCCCAGACCCGGCATGACCGAGCAGGTGTACGCGAAGAACAGCCCCGCCACCAGCCCGGTGGTCAGGGTCGCCCCGGCCAGGGCGGCGGTGCGGATCGTCTCGGACATCGATGTTCCTCCCCCGGTCGGTATGTCCCCGCCAGTCAACCCGGGGGGTGATCCTGCCGGCCATGGTCGGACCGCTCGACCCGATAAGCGAGCGTCCACCGCCCGGCGAGGGGACCGCCCGGGCCGGCCCACGGGAAGACCGGCCCGGGCGGGATCAGGGGGCGGCCTGCCCGCGCGGGCGGGCCCAGCCGGTGAAACGCTCGGCCAGGTCGACACACGACCGCTCGCCGTCCAGCCCCGCGAGCTGCCCGGCCGCCTCGGCCTGAAGGGTGGCGAGGTAGACCAGCAGCGCGGCCCGGTCGGTGCGGTACGCGCCGAGCAGCCGCAGCTTCGCCGCCGAGCAGGGCCAGGCGATCCCGCAGGCCGCGCAGCGCCAGGTCGGCCGGGACGGCAGGTGGTCGCGGCGGCGGGTCACCACGCCGGCACCGTGACGACGGTCGCCCGGTCGACCCGGACGAAGGCGTACCGCTCGCGTGGCCGGAACGTGCCGTCCGGGGCCAGCTCCCGGCCACGCAACTCGACCCACTCCGCGCCCTGGAACGGGCCCCGGCTGAGGATCTCGGTGACGTACAGCGTGAGGGGCCCGGTGCCGAACCGGTAGGCGTCCTCCGGCACGCGGATGACCTCACCCGTCACGATCGCGCCCTCCCGGCGCGGCCCGTCGCCCGTCACGCCTGCCTCCCGTCCGTCGCCCTGCCGTCGGAGCCTGGCCCTGCCGTCGGGGCCTGTCCGTCTACCTGTCCCTCAGGCCTGGCTGTCGACCTGTCCGTCGGACTGTCGTCGGCCTGCCCCTGGTCGGAAGGGGGCCGCCGACGGATGCTCGCCCGGGGCGGCCCCCGCGAAGACCGCCCCCGGCCAGTGCTCCACGAGCAGCCCTCGCTTCGCCGGCGACGACCCGGCTGTCGCGGCAGAGATCGCCGACATGCTCCTCGCCGTCACCTCCGGTGCCCCGCTACCAGACCGCGACACCATCGCTCGGCGGGTCCGTGCCGGGCTGCCCGCGACCGTCACGACCACCGTCGGCGAGTACCTGCACTCGTGGCTGGCGTCCCGCCGCAATCTGCGCAGCATCCAACCCAACACCCTGCTGGCCTACGAGTCACACATCCGCACCCACCTGGTCCCGCACCTCGGCGCCATCCCCCTGGTGAAACTGCGGGTGGAGCACATCGAGGCGATGTTTACCGCCATCGCCGACCGCAACACCGCCATCGAGATCGCCCGACAAAGCGACAAGCCCTGGATCCGCGCCACCGTCCGTGGCCAGCGCACCACCAGCCCGGCCAGCATGCACCGCATCCGCGCCACCCTGCGTAAGGCACTCAACGACGCCATCCGCCGCGGCAACAACCGGCTCATCGACTTCAACCCCGCAGCCCACATCGAACTGCCCTCCGGAGCACGCCCCAAAGCCCGGGTGTGGACCGCCAACGCCGTCCAGCGCTGGCGCGAGACCGGTGAGCGGCCCAGCCCCGTCATGGTGTGGACCCCGCAGCAGGCCGGCGCGTTCCTCGACCACGCCGAGGAACACGACATCGCCCTCTACCCGCTGTTCACGCTGATCCTGCACCGGGGTCTGCGCCGAGGTGAGGCCGTCGGACTCACCGACACCGCCGTCGACCTCGACAACTCCCTGATCAGCGTCACCCAACAGATCGCCACCCACGGCTACACACCCGTGATCAAAAAGGTCAAGTCCGAGTCCGGCAACCGGATCATGGCCCTGGCCAGCGTCACCCATACCATCCTGCGCGCCCACCACACCCGCCGCGCCCAGTGGAAACTCGCCTGCGGCGCCGCATGGCCCGACACCGGCCTGTTCTTCGTCCAACCCGACGGGCGGCCCTGGCACCCCAACACCGTCACCGACCGATTCGAAGCCCTCGTCCGCGACGCCGGACTACCCCCGATCCGGCTGCACGACCTCCGGCACTGCGCCGCCACCTACCTCAAAGCAGCCGGCGCCGACCTCAAAGACATCCAGGAACTCCTCGGCCACTCCTCCATCGCCATGACCGACGTCTACACCTCCGTCATCGCCGAACTCGACGTCGAACGCGCCAAAGCCGAAGCCGCCGCCAAACTCCTCCCCCGCCGCCGACGCCGCCCAGCCGCGTAGACGATCACCGCTCACAGGGTCGGGCGGTCAGCTGCGGCTGCCGCCCGGCCTACGCCACCGCCTCCCGCTCGGCGCCACCGCAGGACAGCACCATTAGCGGGCCTGCCCGGTTACACAACCACGCCCAAGGTCGATGGGATGTCGAAGCAGCCGACTGGTGGTGATCAAGAAGTCGGTGATCGTAGGCCGCCCGGCGGGACGTCGATGCCGACAGCCGCTGGCCCCACGGGTATCGCCGCCGAAAGGCGCCCGGGCTCGTCGTGCCAGGCAACCGGAGGACGGCGGTACGCCGGACGGTATGTGCTGGTCCCGCCGGAGCTGTGGTGGACCGGGTGGGGCAGAACCCGATCCGCATTCCCGCAGCTCATGGGCCGATCGTGACGCTACCAGCCGTACGCCGACGCATGCCCTGACCAGCTCACCGCTGGTCATCCGCCGCAGCGCCGCCCGACGGATCCGATCCACGAACAGCATCGGTGCTGCGGCACCGGTTGCTCGACCACCACCCGGATATCCGCCTCGTGGTTCAAAGCGGGAGGTTTCCGCTCAGACTGTGCCGCGCGCAGGGTGGCAGACCTGCGCAGAAGACAGCGCCGTATCCATGCGGATGCGGCGCTGTCTTTCTTGCGATCGGCTAGCTGATCTTCTTGCGATAGATCGCTGTCGCGGCGGCGTAGGCGGCTACGAGCAGGCCGGCGCACCAGGCGAGGGCGATCCAGATGTCGTTGCCGACGGGCTGCTGCGCGAACAGCGCGCGGAGGGTGTTCACGATGGACGTTACCGGCTGGTTCTCGGCGAACCACGCGACCGGGCCCGGCATCGAGTCGGTGGGGACGAACGCCGAGCTGATGAAGGGCAGGAAGATCAGCGGGTAGCTGAAGGCGCTCGCGCCGTCGACGGTCTTGGCGGAGAGGCCCGCTATCACGGCGATCCAGGTGAGGGCGAGGGTGAACAGGATCAGGATGCCGGCGACGGCGAGCCAGTCGGCTACGGATGCGTCGGTGCGGAACCCCATGATCAGCGCGACGCCTGTGACGATCACGAGCGAGGCCAGGTTGGCGACGAGTGAGGTCAGGACATGCGCCCAGAGCACGGAGGGTCGTGGGATCGGCATCGACTGGAAGCGCTCGAAGATGCCGCCCTGCATGTCGAGGAACAGGCGGTACGCCGTGTAGGCGATGCCGGAGGCGATGGTGATGAGCAGGATGCCCGGGAGCATGTAGTTGATGTACGACTCGTCGGACCCGGTGTTGATGGCCCCGCCCAGCACGTACACGAAAAGCAGCATCAGCGCGACCGGGGTGACCGCTGTGGTGATGATGGTGTCCGGGCTGCGGAGGATGTGACGCAGCGAGCGGCCAGTGAGGGTACCGGTGTCGCTGAGGACGTGGGCGGTCATCGGGACTCCTCTCCTGCGGAGATGGCTGCCTTGTCGGCGGTGTCGCTGGTGTCGCCAACGAGGGCGAGGAAGACGTCCTCGAGGGTCGGCTGCTTCTCGACGTACTCGACCTTGGCGGACGGGAGGAGCTGCTTCAGCTCGGCGAGAGTGCCGTTCTGGATGATCGTGCCCTTGTGCAGGATCGCGATCCGGTCGGCGAGTTGCTCGGCCTCGTCGAGGTACTGGGTGGTCAGCAGGATGGTCGTGCCATCCTTGGCGAGCTGCTTCACCGTCTGCCAGACCTCGATGCGGGCCTGCGGGTCGAGGCCGGTGGTCGGCTCGTCGAGGAATACGACCGGCGGGTTGCCGACAAGGCTCATCGCGATGTCCAGCCGCCGGCGCATGCCGCCCGAGTACGTCGCCGCCCGGCGATTCCCGGCATCAGTGAGCGAGAAACGGGCGAGCATGTCGTCGGCGATCGCACCCGGGTTCTTCAGGTGGCGAAGCTTCGCGACTAGGACCAGATTCTCCCGGCCGGTGAGCACTTCGTCGACTGCGGCGAACTGCCCGGTCAGGCTGATCGACTTGCGTACCTCGCCCGGGGCCGAGGAGACGTCGAAGCCGTGGACGGTCGCGGTGCCGGTGTTCGCCTTCAGCAACGTCGACAGGATCCGCACCAGCGTGGTCTTTCCGGCGCCGTTGGAGCCGAGCAGAGCGAAGATGCTCCCGGCTGCCACGTCGAAGTCGACGCCCCGCAGCACGTGCAGGTCCTTGTAGGACTTGGTGATGGCCCGCACCCTGATCGCGGGTTCGCGCGTCTCGGTGGTCATGCGCTCTTCTCCTCGCCGTCGTCGCCGGCGGCGGCGTCGATCGCCTTTCGGAGGCGCGCGCGTTCCTTGTCTATCCACTGCTTGCCGGAGTACGCCAGCAGGAACGTCTCGGCGAACTCGACCGGGTCGCCGCCAACGATCGCGCGGATCGGCGTTCCATCGGCGACCGCACGCTCCCAGAGGTCGACGAAGTCGCCGAGCATCGTGATGAGCGTGTCGCCGTCGAGGATCCCTCCGTGGTACATGAAGTACCGCTGAAGAGCCTTGGCCGCGCTGCGATAGGGCTCCGGCAGGGCCTCGATGCGGGCCATGTGGTGCTTGTACTGCTTCTTCTGCTCAAACGACCCGACGAGCATCTCGATCCACTTCGCGGCCACCCTCATGCTCCTTCTTTGTCTTGGTTGTCGTTGTGGTGGAGTTGCTCGATGCGTTCCGCGAGAACGCTCCACGTCCTCCAGAACTCGGCGAGTTGGTCTCGCCCCTTCGCGTTGAGCGAATACACCTTCCGCGGGGGCCCCTTCTCGGAGGGAACCTTCTCCACGTCCACGAATCCGCGCTGCTCGACGCGGACGAGCAGCGCGTAGATCGTGCCTTCCGCGATGTCCGAGAATCCGCGGTCGCGCAGCCACGCGGTGATCTCGTAGCCGTATGCGGATCTGCGGGCCAGAATCGCCAGGACGATGCCTTCGAGCGTCCCCTTCAGCATCTCTGTCATCTGGTTGCCCATGCCACCATCTCCTCGCTACCAAGCAACACTGACTACCGGTAGACGGTAACACTAGGTACCGGTAGATAGCAACGCTGAATACCGAGGGATCTCAGAACGCGCCACTCGGCGCCGGAGTCCACACCCTGCTGGTCCGGACGCGCTACGAGGCTGGGGTGGACGAGGTGATCAACAGCGCCGGAACGATCGCGGACGGTCCGGGCACGTGAACCCTCATCGTCACGAGCTGTTCCTCGAAATCGGGCCCAGGCCGCCAGGATTCTGGGCTTCTCGCGTGATCGTCGGTTACGCCTCGACGGAGACGACGGTGTGATCAGGCTGGACCGCCTGGCAGGAGCCCAGAACGCTCGACCAAGCTGGCGACCACACCGCCGCTTCGATCCCTTGGCCCGCACTCCTGCCGCGGAAGAGGCTCGATGCCGGCTCAGCCAAGTGCCAGCTGCTTACCGACGAGCCGCCCGCCGGCGTCAGTGCACCCCCGAGCAGTAGCCGATCCGCCCGATCAACGTGCCCCTCGAACCGCCCGCCGTCACCGCACGACCCACGACAGCTCCACCGGGACACACGTTTACCCAGGTCGCAGCGCGCCTCGCCAAGGCGGTTCGTGTACCGCCCATCCGGTTTACGTTTTCCCAGGTCATGCGCTATGGGTGGGCCGCCTGGGACTCGAACCCAGAACCTAAGGATTAAAAGTCCTCAGCTCTGCCATTGAGCTAACGGCCCGCAGGCCCACAGGTTACCCGAAGCGTGGAGGCGGGGCGTGCGCGCTCGCTCGCGTATCTGGATCTTCGCGGGTACGTCGTGGCCGGGGTCAGGTGTCCTGATCGTGTTGGTGGCCCTGGGCGGCGCAGTCGCGCCAGATGTGAGTCAGGCGGTGGGTCATGCGGGCGGTGGCGGGGTGGCCGGGGTGGCGGCGGCGGTGGGTGGTGATGGTGTCGGCGAGCAGGGCTCGGGCGGCGTGGCAGTGGCGAGCTCGTGCAGCACGAGGGCGGTGTTGGCGTGGGTGGCGAGGGTGCGGTGGGCATGCGGGCCTTCGGTGGCGGCGAGGTGCTCGGCGAGTTGCCGGTAGAGGTGGTGGGCGCGTTGGGGTGTCCGGCCCGCCGGTGGGCGAGGGCGAGGAGGTGAAGGGCATCGAGGACGCGCGCCTGTGGAGGTGGCACATGCTGTGGTGGGCGTAGGTGGCCCAGGGGACGGCGTCGGTGGGCTGGTCGAGGCGTAGAAGCAGTTCGGCCAGGAGGGTGGCGGCATCGGCGTATAGCGGGTGAGCGGGTGCGGTGGCGGGGTCGACGCCGGCGAGTGTGTCGCGCAGGAGCCGCCGGGCGCGTAGGGGGTCGGTGGCGGCGTGCATGCGGGCGGCGGCGAGACGCCGTCCGCGTTCGGCGTCGTGCTGGTCGACTGCGTGCAGGGGTTCGGGCCGCCAGGTGAGGGTGAGGTCCCGGGTAGTGGCGCCGGCGGTGATGTGGGCGAGGACCCGGTCGGCGTGGATGGCGACCAGGTGTGGAGGCGTCGGTACACCGGTCCGGGGTGTGAGACGTGGCGCGTGGTGCACCGGCGACACCGCAGGACGATGCGCGCTTCCCTTCTGCCGATGCGGCGCGGCGCTGACATCGCCGCGCCGGGCGGACCGACAAAATGACTGTCGTCGAAGGCGCACCGCCCGCGGCTTGGAAGCGCGTCGAGAGGCGTTGGGTGCTGGGCATTCAGCCGGACCGAAAGTGTCGGCAGCGTGTCGCATGATCGACCGGTGGATCTGCGAAGGGGAGCATGACCATGCCGATCGCGCACCAGCAGGTGGCGGAGTACGCCTTTCTGTACGAGCTGCACGAGGACGGGTACTTCCCGGACCACGTCGTCGACAAGGGCCGAGCGATCCTGCTGCGGTTGTGCGAGCAGATCGAGGCGGAGCAGCCGAAGGACCTGGCAGCCCTCTACACGCTCACCGACGCCGCGACCGACGAGTTCAACCTGCTCGAGGCGGAGTTTGAGGCGGCCGGCAGCGAGATCGAGACGGTCGCACGTGAAGCGATCGGAGAGGACTTCTGGTTCGTCGCGACGAGCTACGGGTTCACCGACGCCGACAGCGAGCGATTGATCGCCAACCGGGAATGGTGAGCCGATCAGGCAGAACAGGTAGCTGACCCAGGCGCTTGCGGCCCACCAGATGGAATCACCGATGCCGGACCGCGTCGGCTCGTGGGTGCTCTACGGGTGCTCGGACGACGCCGCATCAGTCGGATTCACCACGCCGTCCGCGGATTCGCGTCCTCATTAGACGCCAACCGCAACATCACGACACGCAGGTTGGGCGACGGACCAGCGCGAACACGGCCGGACTACGCACGCGGAGTCCGGACCGTCAACACCGCGCGACGCTTAGCATGGATTTGTCCGCTCCTGGGCACTTTTAGTCCATAGGTTCAGGGTTCGAGTCCCTGGCGGCCCACTCCTCCGCAGGCCAGCGGCCCTGATCGTGCTCATCTCGAACCCGGCCTCCTTCACCGTCTCGCGGCGGGCCGCGTGCCTGCCTTCCTGATCTCGCCTTCGTTCACCTGTGCGAATGGATGCCGTGTCGCGCTGGCGCCGGCCCGCCCGGCTGCCTACCGTGTCGAGGTCCTCGCCGGCACCGGGTGAGGCGTGACCGTGAAGGAGCACCGACGATGGCGGATCATGGGCGAACTCGGATACCAGCACCTCGCCGGACGGCGGGCACCACGACCGAATTCGTCCTGGGTGGCACGCCCGGTCGCCTCGTCGTTACCGCCGCCGCTGACCGGTCTGCCCACGTCTCGCTGCACGTCGGCAAGCACGGCTCCACCCTGGCCGGCCTGACCGACGCCATGTCGACCGCGATCACCGTCGGGCTGCACGCCGGCGCGCCCGTGTCCGAGTTCGTGGCGGAACTACGGCACACCCGCTACGCCCCCGCAGGCCGCACCGGCGACCCCGAGGTGCCGGAAGCCACGTCGCTCGGCGACTACCTCGCAAGCCGGCTCGCCCGCACCGACGGCGAAATACGCGGACGCGTGGCGCGGCCGTCCGACAACTAGCGCGCTGCGCCCGCCGCGGCGCCCTCCCGCGTGACGCCGCGGCGGCGGGTCGGCAGCCCGAGCGTCGGGTTGGCGACGCCCCAGGCGGCGCCCTTGCAGACCAGCTCCTTGTAGACGGCGGCGAGTCGTCCGGTCAGGACCGCCTGCACGGCACGGTCGTCGGCGGTGACGTACTGGATCAAGCCCTCCTTGCGGCCCAGCGAGATGCACTGGTTGAAGTAGCGCAGCGGCGTGTCTGGGAGATTTCCGCCGGTCAGGCGCGCCGCGATCGCGTCGGCGGCCTGCCACGCCGTGGGGACGCCCGAGGCGCACGACATCCGCAGCGGCTTGTCGCCCGGTCCCATCGCGTGGGCCGCGTCGCCGACGGCGTACACGTCGGGGTGCGAGACCGAGCGCATGGTTTCGTCGACCACGATCTGGCCGGTGCCGGTGACCTCCAGGGCGGTCGCCTTCGCGATCGGATGCACCACGAAGCCGGTGGTCCACACGGTGACTGCGGCCGGGATGGTCGTGCCGTCGGCCGTGGCGACGCGGTCGGCTTCGACGCCGGTGACGGCGGCGTGCTCGTACACGGTGATCCCGAGCTTGCCGAAGACCTTCCGTAGGTGCGCGCGGCCCTTGGGCGAGAGCCAGTCGCCGAGGCCGCCACGGACGGCGAGGGCGACGTCGAGGTCGGGGCGGGCCTCGGCGATCTCGGTCGCGGCCTCCAGGCCGGTGAGGCCGCCGCCGACCACGACCACGGTCTGCCCGGCGTCGAGGCGGGCCAGGCGCTCGCGCAGTCGGAGTGCACCGGGACGGCTGGCGATCTCATAGGTGTGCTCGACCGTCCCGGGGACACCCTGGGCGTTCCAGCCGCTTCCGAGGGCGTAGACGAGCGTGTCATAGGAGAGTTCTTCGGAGCCGTTCGCGTCGGTGACGGCGACGGTCCTGCGGTCGACGTCGACGCCGGTGACCCTCGCGAGCCTCAGTTCGACGCCGGTGCCCGTGAACATCTCGCTGAGTGGCCGGGGCTTGAGGTCCTGGCCCACCGCCACCTGATGCATCCGGACGCGTTCGACGAAGTCGGGCTCGGCGTTGACGAGGGTGATGGCGACGTCCTCGCGGCGGAGCCGCTTGGCGAGCCGGCCGGCGGCGACGGCTCCGGTGTACCCGGCTCCGAGAACGATGATGCGGTGCTGCATGTCCCTGCTCCTGTCTTCCGCGGGTTCGCCCCTTGAACCGGGCGGCCCGCCGTTTCCTGACAGGAACGCGATATGAAGCACCTCACACGGCGGTCAGAAGGCGTTGAACAGAGGCTCCCCGTGGTTGGCGGCCGCCCAGTGCGCGGTCGCGCGTTCGAGCTTGTCGGGGTTGACCTGGCTGCGGAACGCGGCGATGCCCTCGGCCGTGACCTCCAGGCACATGACGCCGACGACCCGGCCGTCCACGACGGCCACGACGGCGGGGTCACCGTTGGCGGTCCAGGCGTAGACCTCGGGGGCGCCGCCGGCCAGGGCGCGCTTGGCCTCGCCGGGTTTGAACAGGCCCCGCAGGAACTTCGCGACCGCGACGGCGCCCTCGAACGCCTTGACGCGGGCCGGGACCTTCCCGCCGCCGTCACCGACCGCGATGGCGTCCCCGGTGAGCAGGCGCACGAGCGGCTCGGTCTGGCCGCTGGTGGCGGCCGCCAGGAACTCCTCGACGATCCGCCGGGCGGCGGCCTCGTCGATCTCGGTGCGGGCCTTGCCGTCCGCGACGTGCTTCTTGGCACGGTGGAAGATCTGCTGGCTGGCGGCCTCGGTGATGTCGAGGATCTCCGCGATCTCTCGGTGCGGGTAGTCGAAGGCCTCCCGCAGCACGTACACCGCCCGCTCGTTCGGGGAGAGGCGCTCCAAGAGGGTGAGGACCGCATACGAGACCGATTCGCGCTGCTCGGCGGTGTCAGCCGGGCCAAGCATCGGGTCCCCGGCGAGCAACGGCTCAGGGAGCCATTGACCCACATAGGTCTCGCGGCGCGCCCGCGCGGAGGTGAGCTGGTTGAGGCACAGGTTGGCGAGGACCTTCGTCAGCCACGCCTCCGGGACCTCGATGCGGTCGACGTCGGCGGCCTGCCAGCGCAGGAACGCCTCCTGCACGGCGTCCTCGGCCTCCCCCGCAGATCCGAGGAGGCGGTAGGCGATGGCCTCCAGGCGCGGCCTGAAAGCCACGAACCGGTCGACATCGTCCGCGGTAAGGGGCATGTTCCGAGCCTAACCAGCGACCTCGACTCCGCACCGCCGGCAAGCCACCTGTCGTGGCCCTACCTGACCCCTGCGGCGTAGACCGTGGACCGCCGATGCTGACACGTCGGGAAAATCGGTGGCGCGGGCTCAGGGGGGCGCGCAGGCTTCGGGGTCATGACGAGCAGTGACCTGTGGGACGAGGAGACCGCAGAGCGGTACGACGACATCTCGGCGGAGATGTTCGCGCCCGAGGTGCTCGACCCTGCCGTGGAGTTCCTGGCGCGGCTGGCCGATGACGGTCCTGCATTGGAGTTCGCGATCGGCACCGGGCGGGTGGCGATCCCGCTCGCTGCCCGAGGCATCCCCGTGACCGGGATCGAGCTGTCGCGTCCGATGGCCGACCAGTTGCGACGCAAGGTGCCGGCGGAGGAGTTGCCGGTGGTCGTCGGGGACATGGCCACCACGGCCGTCCCCGGCCGGTTCTCGCTGGTGTACGTCGTGTGGAACAGCATCGGGAACGTGCGTACGCAGGACGAGCAGGTGGAGTGCTTCCGCAACGCCGCCCGGCACCTGTCGCCGGGTGGTCGGTTCGTCGTCGAGCTGTGGGTGCCGGGCATCCGGCGGTTCCCCCCAGGGCAGTCGGCGGTGCCGTTCGAGGTGACCGACCGGCACGTCGGCTTTGACACCTACGACATGGTCACCCAGCAGGGGACCTCCCACCACTACTGGCGGCTGGACGACGGGAGCAGCCGCTACGGCTACAGCAACTTCCGTTACATCTGGCCCGCCGAGTGCGACCTGATGGCCCGGCTGGCCGGATTGACGTTGGAGCAGCGGGTGGCGGACTGGAATGGCGCGCCCTTCACGTCCGACAGCGAGAGCCACGTGTCGGTCTGGCGCAAGCCGCTCGACGCCGCTGACGAGGATTAGCTGGCGATCAGCGCGCTCTTGCTCATCGCGTAACCACTCGTCAAGCCGCCATGGCGGCAGGGCAACTCACCGGATGAAGTTGGTTTTCAAGATCACGATACGAATACGTAAACCTCTCTCACGAACGCGTCGGCGCTCGTTACAGTCTCCGCCGTGAGGCTTCCGCGGACTGCGTGCGCGATGTCGACGGTGGCAGCCGATGCCGCCACCGCGTCGGCCCGGCGCGCATGCCACCGCTGAGCGCGGCCCTTCTCCGACATGGCGTCACCGCAGAGTGCTCACGTACGCGAGGTTCGCCGGACGGGAGCAGATTGCGCCGGACCAGCGCCGTGCTCGGTGCCTCATGACCCCCATTGCCCCACCCCCCATCCGAGAGGCACCCATGCTCAGTAACACCCCCGTGCGGCGCCGCACATTGTTGGCCGCCGCGGCCGGCGCCGCGTTCGCGCCCATGGTCGCCGGCCGGGCCGAGGCCGCGATCCCCCGCGTCTACATCGACCCCGGGCACGGCGGCACCGACCCCGGCGCGATCGGGAACGGCCTGCAGGAGAAGGCCCTCACCCTCGCCATCGCCCTGCAGACGCGCAGCATCCTGCTGAGCAACTGGAGCGTCGATGTTCGGATGTCGCGTACGAGCGACGTCACCCGTAGCCTCACCTACCGCACCGACGACGCCAACGCGTGGGGCGCCGACCTGTTCGTGAGCGTCCACATCAACTCGGGCGGTGGCACCGGCTTCGAAAGCTACCGTTACCCGACGACGGACACGGCTACGGTCAACCTGCACAACGCCCTGCACTCGCAGGTCCTGTCGGGCATGCGTTCGATCGGTGCCGTCGCCGACCGAGGCAAGCGGACGGCCAACTTCCACGTACTCCGCGAGACCACCATGCCGGCGGTCCTCACCGAGAACCTGTTCATCGACACCGTTGCCGACGCGAACCTTCTGAAGCGGGCCGACTTCATCACCGCCACCGCCCGCGGTCACGCCCGAGGCATCGCTCAGTACCTGGGGCTCGCCAGCGCTCCTCCGCCCGCATACAGCACCATCGTGGACAACGCCACCGCAGGCCGCTTCACGGCAAGCGCCAACTGGGGCACCTCGACGTACTCGACCCAGCGATACGGAGCCGACTACCGGTACGCCAACCCGGTGTCCGCGAGCGACGCCGCATGGTTCAAGGTCAACATCCCGCAGGCCGGCAACTACCGCGTCGAGGTGAGGCACCCGGCCAACTCCGGCTACAACAGCGCGGCGCCGCACGTGATCGTCACCGCTGCGGGGAACCAGACCGTGCATGTGGACCAGCGCAGCAACGGCGGTGCCTGGCGTTCGATCGGCACCTTCAACCTCGCTGCGGGCGACCGCAACCTGGTCGGCGTGAGCCGCTGGACCAGCGCCGGCGGATACGTGATCGCCGACGCGGTGCGGGTCACCCGGGTCTGAGGCGCCGACCTCAGCGTTGAATGGGAGGGCGCGGCCGGTGCATGGTCACGCTCCGCGCCCTCCCGACGCGAAGAGATCGGGTCGGGCCGGGTCGTCGGCGGAGGCGATCGGCCGGAATCCCTTCCATCGGGTTCATGGTCGTCGCGCGAGTGCCCGCTCCACGCCTCGACGCATCCGTCTCGACGCACCTGACAGGCCCTGCAATCGGCGAACCTCGTGCGGTTCCAACTCTTGTCGACTGGCCAGGGCAACCACTGCGCCGTACGGTCTGGTGTCGGCCCGACGTAGCAGAACCTCGGTCTCCTGCAGGACCTTGAGCAGGACCTCTCGGCCCGCCTGTGGGTGCTGAGCGACCAGCCGGAGCAGCTGGTTGCGGTCCCACTGGTCGAACTCGCCTGCGAGCAACCCGATCAGGGTCGCCGGCCCGGTGCGGATGTCCTTGGCGACGGCGAGCCGCACGAACGAGTAGGGACTTCGGGCAAGGATGTGCAGCCCGTCCTGATCGATTCGTGGGTCCGCAACGAGGTTCAGGTAGTCCTGTGGTGTCCGTGCACGTGGTAGCAGCGCGTCGATATCCACTACCGCCCCTCGCCACATCTGATCGTCGAGCTGCGTCAGCTCGGAGAGTTCGAGTCCCAGCGGTCCACAACCAGACCGCTCCCTGGCTTAACGATATTGGCAACGGGAATGGCGGAGGCTCGTTGGTCGAGGCGGGCCGCTCCGGGTGGGCTTGCCGCAGCCGCCCGCGCACGCTGGGCGGACGGCTACCAGAGGCGGGTCTCACGAAAGGGACAAGACTCATGGCAGATCGGTTGAAGGGCAAAGTCGCGGTGATCACGGGCGCGGCGAGCGGCATCGGTCGCGGCGGTGCTGAGCTCTTCGTCGCCGAGGGCGCGAAGGTCGTCGCCGCCGACATCGACGACAAACAGGGCGCTGCGCTCCAGAAGGAGTACGGGGACTCGCTCGTCTACGTACACACCGACGTCACGAGCGAGGCCGACATCGCCGCTGCTGTCGACCGGGCGGTGAGCGAGTTCGGGAAGCTCGACATCATGTTCAACAACGCGGGCGCGCAGGGCGACCCGTCTCCGATGATCGAGATCGGGAGCGAGGGCTTCGACAAGACGATCGCGTTGCTGACGCGCTCGGTCGTGCTCGGCCACAAGTACGCGGCGCGGCAGTTCCGGAGCCAGGGCACCGGCGGCTCGATCGTCTCGACGGCGAGCGCCGCCGGCCTACAGGGCGGCTGGAGTGCCGCGGGATACACGATCGCGAAGCACGCGGTCGTCGGGGTCGTGCGGCAGGCCGTCGCCGAGCTCGCACCGCTCGGCATCCGGTCCAACGCCATCGCCCCCGGGATCATCCGCACGCCCATCATGGCGCGCAGCTTCGGCATTGCCCCAGACCAGGCGGAGGCGTTCAGCGACTTCCTCGAGGAGAAGCTGGGCGCCTCACAGCCGATCGGGCGCTTGGGCTTGCCGTCCGACATCGCCGAGGCCGCCCTGTGGCTCGGAAGCGACGCGTCGTCCTTCGTCACGGGGGTCGTGTTGCCCGTTGACGGCGGTGCAACGACAGCGTACGCGGGCGGTTTCGCCACCGACGTGGTCGCGGCCGCGAACGAGTTCAGCACCCGTTGACGACCCGGCGTCCCCGCCCGCGGTGACCCGCCAGCGCGGCACGGACGCCCGCGGGGTCCTCTCCTTCGACCACCGGCCTGCACCTCGCCGACGTGGAGCAACTGCTCGGCCTGTCCGGCACGTCCGTCAGCGTGGCCGCTCCGGCGCCAGGGTGCGGGCCACGGCGTGACAGGCGCCGGCGACGAGCGGCAGCAGCAGGATCGCGCTGGCGGCAGCACCGCCACCGACCCGGGGCACGCCGGCCGCCCGCAGGCGCCGCCAGGCCCACAGCGAGAACGGGGCGACGACCAGCGGCGCGGTCACCGCGCCGGGCGTGTAGCCGCGGGTGACCACGGCCTGGGCGACGTGCCCGCCCGCGTGCAGGCCGAAGCCGACCAGGGCCGACTGGTAGAAGCGGCTGCGTCCGCCGGTGCGAGCGCCCCGGGCCGCGGCGGCGGCCATCACGACGCCCATCGTGCCGATGGCGATGCGTGCCTGCGCCGGGCTGACCCGGAGCCGGTCCCACACCCGCTCGGGCACCTGCGGGAAGCGGGCCCGCAGTCGTGGCCGGGCGCGGTCGAGCCAGCCGCCCATCGTGGCGATTTCCTCGGCGTCGTGGATCGCCCAGGCCGCCAGCAGCCCCCAGGTGGCCGCTGCGGGGAGGGCTCCGTCCTGCTGTGATGTCATGGGCTCTATAATTTACGATACAGACCGTAAATTATAGAGGATGTGGCGTGGCCAACGACCGAGGCCGACCGCGACGGCCGGAGACCGACGCGGCGATTCTGCGCGCGACCCTGGACCTGCTCCGCGACGGCGGCTACCGCGCCCTCTCCATCGAGAAGGTGGCCACCCGGGCGGGCGTGACCCGGCCGACGGTCTACCGCCGCTGGCCCGACAAGGCCAGCCTGGTCGTGGACGCCCTGGCCGACGCGGTGCCCGTCGCGCCCGCTCCGGACACCGGCGACACCCGTACCGACCTGCACCACCTGGCGCGCGGCCTCGTCGACCGGCTCACCGGCCTGGCGCCGGTCATCCTCGGCGTACTCGCCGACAGCATCGGACGCGACGACCTCGCCGCGCCGCTGCGGGATCGGTACCTGCGCCCCCGCCTCGCCACCATCACCGACGTCGTCGACCGTGGCATCGTCCGCGGTGACCTCCCGTCCGACACCTCGCCGGCCACCGCCCGCGATCTCCTCGCCGGCCCGCTCGTATACCGCTGGCTGGTCGACGGCACCCTGACGGACACTGACGTCCACGAACTCGTCGACACCGCCTGGAAGGCTCTGACGGCCGGGGCGGCGCTGCCGTCGACGCCTGAAACCGAAGCTGTCGACGCACCACCTGGAGATGCTCGACGCACTCGTCGCGGTGATGCTCGGTGACCGCGCGGACCTGACGTTCAGCACGGCCGACCTGCGGGCGATCGGTGTGGACGACACGAAGCCGAACACCAGGGAGCACCCGCTCTACGAAGACCGAGAGGCACGGCGATCTGGACGTGAGTCCCGAGCCGCACCGTCCCCCGGGTCAGGGGTGAGCGGCGACCGCCTACTGTCCTCGCCATGAGGACGGGGACGCTGGCACGAGCCGCCACCATCGTCACGGCGATCGGGCTGGTCGCGGGCTGCGGCGGCGCGGCGGCGCGCGAGGGGCGGGGGTGCCAGGAGTCGGTGCACGAGGCGGAGGCCAAGGTCCGGGTGGACCGCTGGGACCCGCCGGAGGAACTGCCGGGTCTCGGGGACTATCCCGAGATCCACTGGCAGGCTCGCGCGTTGGGCGACCCGTGCTCCCGGGTGCCGGGCCCGACGGACTGGGCGTACCAGGCCGTCGTCAGACTCCATCCGCAGGACGCGCGAGAACTGGCGGAGCAGTACGACTTCGCGCCCATCGCGGCCGGCGACCCGGCCCAGCACGACCAGGGCAAGACGCCCGCCGACGTGTGGCCCGACCTCCAGCCGCACGTCCCGGCCGAGGCCCGCTGGCTGCACAGCCGGTCGTACGACGAGGCCCCGCCCGCCACGCGCCGGCGGGTGGCGTTCCTCGACGTCGAGCACGAGACGGTGCTGCTCATGCTGAACGACCGCTAGCGGCGGGGCCGCCAGGGAGGACGCGGAACGGCCCCGATGCGCGGGGCGCCGGGGCCGCTCGGTGCGGCGTACGGGGTCAGCTCAGGCTGGACCAGAACGCGTACTGGTGGTCGCGGACGAACTCGGTCGGCTTCCAGCGCCCCGAGGTCAGCGACTGGACGTGCGGACGACGCTCGGTGAACGGCTGCCAGCCGCCGTCACGCTTGCCGTTGGGGTCGCCCTCCTCGGCGAACCGGGCCCAGGCGCCGATCAGCCGGTCGGCGAGCCGGTCCTGCTGCGGGGTCAGCGCCGGGAAGAGGGCCATGTCGAACTGGTACGCCAGTTCGGCCATGTGCTGGGCCCGCCACGGGAAGCTCGGCTCGTCATAGCCGACGAACCACGGCGTCTGCTCCTCGGCGAACTCGAACATGTACGTCTTCGTCCACCTCGACAGCAGCTTGGCGGTGTCGTACGTCGGCGTCGCCCAGTTCCGGTCGGTCCCGATGGTCGACAGGGCCAGCCCGGCGGAGTTGTCGTACGCCGACAGCGGGTAGCGGGCCAGGATCGCGTCGGCGTCGGCGCCGTACTGCTCACGGACCGTCGGCTCGTACGCCTCCGCCGGGATGGGCGCCCCGCCCGGGTTGACCTCCATCCCGGCGTACATGCCGTTCTCCTCGTCGTGGTTCACGCCCACGAGCACGGGGACGCGGTTGAAGCGGCCGGTGCGGAGCGCCTCCGCCGGGCTCAGCGGCAGCAGCGGCGTGCCGGCCACCGGGCGCGGCTCGCCCCACGGCCCGTACGCCGCCAGCAACCCGGCGACTGTGGTCTCCTCCGATCGCAGGCAGGCGGCCACGTCGGCGGCGTCAGCGCAGCCGACGGTCTTGATCACGGCGGCGCTGTCGGCCTCCGCCTCGGCGCGGGTGCGGGAGCCGCCGGTGGCGCAGGGCGCGCTCTGGATGATCGCGTGGTCGAACAGGCCCGCCGACATCGGTGAGGCGAGGTGGTCGCAGACGGCGTACCCGCCGCCGGACTGGCCCATGATCGTGACGTTGCCGGCGTCGCCGCCGAACCGGTCGATGTTGGCCCGCACCCAGCGCAGCGCGGCCTGCTGGTCTTCGAGGGCGAAGCTGCCCGAGCCGTACGCCGAGCCGGCGTCGAGCGCGGGGTGGGTGAGGAACGCCATGACGCCGAGGCGGTAGTTCATCGACACCACGACGGCGTCGGCGGCGAGGCGGTTCGGCCCGTACATGTCGCCGGTGCCGAACATCATGCTGCCGCCGTGGATCCACACGATCACCGGCAGGTTGCCGCCCCTGCGGCGGGGCGTGGTGACGTTCAGGTACAGGCAGTCCTCCGCCTCGCCGGGCACGCCGACGGGCAGCCCGACGGGCTGGGCGCAGGGCGGGCCCGGTCGGGTGGCCTCGCGTACGCCGGACCAGGGCTCGGTGGGCTCGGGTGAGGCCCAGCGGCCGGGCGGCGCGGCGTACGGGATGCCCTGGAACGAGCGGATGCCACCGTGGACAGTGCCGCGGACGGCGCCCTTGTCGGTGGCGACGACGGTGGGGGCGTCGGGCGCGGCGGCGGCCGGCGGGGCGGCGCCGATCGCGACGGCGGCCAGCGCGGCGGCGGCAAGGCCCGCGAGGGCGCGCCTCCGGAATCGGGTAGGGGTGTCCATGGTGGCTCTCCTGTCGGTGGACGGGACCGGAGTGGTCGTGGCGAGAACCGTAGGCCAGGTTTGGGCGATCGCGCAAGGCGATTGCCTAAGGCGGTTGCCTGAGACATTCGCTCCAGAGGTTGCTACCCTGCCGACCATGGGAAACCGGGAAGCGCTCCTCGCCGGGGCCAGGACGTGCCTGCTGGAAAAGGGCTTCGATCGCACCACCGTGCGCGACATCGCCACCACGGCGGGCGTCAGCATGGCCGCGATCGGCTACCACTTCGGCTCTCGGGAGAACCTGCTGTTCCAGGCCCTGTTCTCGATCCTTGACGAGTGGGGAGACGTGGCCGGGCGCGCGCTCGTCCCCGCCGACGAGCCCGGCACGAGCCGCGCCGAGGCGTACGAGCGGATGTGGGACGAGCTTCTCGCGCAGGCCCGCGCCCACCCGAAGATGTGGCTCGTCTCCATCGACCTGTTCCTGCGGGCGCAGCGGCAGCCCGACCTGCTGCCTCAGCTCACCGAGGGCATTCGGCAGGGGCGCAGCGGCATGGCGGCGATCCTGGAGAGCGTCCCCGAGGCCGAGGTGCCGGAGCGGTCCGTACGCACCCTCGGCATGGTCCAGCTCGCGCTGATGTCGGGCGTGATCATGCAGATGCTCTCCGACCCCGACAACCCCGTCACCGGCGCCGACGTGGTCGCCGGGCTGCGCGCGCTGGCGAAGATCACCGGCTGACCGCACCGGCCGCGCGTCGGCCGTCGCCGCGTCACCGTGGCAACGACGCGTACCAGCCACGCAGCACGGCGCCAGCGGCACGACCGGAGGCGGACGTCCCCCGTGGGGAGGAGGCGGCTCACGCCGTCGCGGGAGGTGTGGCCGGCCGCGCGACGGAAGCCTGGAACGCAAGGGCGACGAGGGGTCGCCACCGTTTCAGGAGGACCGATGAGGAAGACACTTCGTGGGCTGGGCGCGGCGGCCATCGTGGTCGGCGTGGCCCTGGCCGGCGCGTCGGGCGCCACCGCCTCGGCGACGAGCGACCGGGAGTCCGCCGGGACCGCGCGCGTCACCGGCAGCGGCGAGATCCGGCTGACGTTCGCGCCGGACCGGGACGTGCGCAGCTTCAGCTTCGACGCGCGCGCCACCCCGTACACCCGACCCATGCCGGGGGCGCCGCACGGCCTGCCCACCGACGCGACCGGAACTGTCCGCGTCGCCCACCGGGTCGCGGCGGACGGCTCCACCGTCCGCTTCGCGGCCCGGGTCGACTGCCTGGTCACGGCCGCGCGGACCGCGACCCTCACCGCCGTGGTCACCGAGGCCGACGCGCCGGTGGCCGACCTCGTCGGGCGGCGGCTGGGCTTCAGCGTGTACGACGGGCCGGGCCGCGACCGCGTCGGTTTCTCCTGGGCGGTGGTCAACGCCGACCGGGGTCCGGACGGGCAGTGGCGGGAGGGCGGCGTGGGCACCTGCATGGCGCCCGCTCCCTTCGCCCCGGTGACCGAAGGCGGCTATCGGGTGCGGCACGCCGAACTGCCGCCGCCGCCGGAGAGCTGAGCCGGCCGGCGGATGTCGTCGGCCGCGACGGCGATCCGCCGGCCCGCCGTGTCGTTGATCCGGTTGAGCCTGCCCCCACCTGCCACGACGGTGGGGGCACCGACCGTGAGGAGGCACGCCGATGACCCGTCAGCGCGAGACCGTGGAGGTCGACCCGGTCCTGTTCCGTGCCGTCTACGACTCGCCCGCGTCCCTGCCCGGCGCACACCGGTGGACGACCCCGGAGTCGGACGTACGCCGGATCGAGAAGCTGCTCGGCATGCCGCTGCGCAGCATCGGCGCGCCGCTGTGGGTCAGCGGCGACGAGCCGGACTGCCCGAAGTGCGGGCGGCGGGTCACCTGGTACGACATCGTCTCCTCCGCGCTCTCCGGCGTGCACGACCGGATGATGATCGCGGCGGTCATCCTCGGCGACCGCAAGTACGTCAACACCGAGGTCCCGGACGCGATCGCCGGGGTGCGCTGCGCCGACTGCCGCACCGCCATCGAGGGGCTGCGCAGCTTCAAGTGCCACAACTGGGCGTACGCCTTCGAGGCGCTGGAGGCCGTCCGGGAACGGATGACCGGCGCGTCAGTCGTCGGCCGTCAACTCGCGGACGAACCACAGGCCGGGGCGACCGTCGAGTGACACCTCGCCGACCGGCGTGAAGCCGGTGCGGCGCAGCACCGCGAGCGAACCGGCGTTGTCCAGGGTCGTCCGGGCGGTCAGCCGACGCAGCCCGTACGCCTCACGGGCCAACACGGCGACGCGGCGGACGCCGTCGGTCGCCACCCCGCGCCCGGCGGCCCGCTCGGCCACCCGGTAGCCCAGCTCGGCCTCGCCGTCGGCGACGTCGACCAGGTTGAACCGGCCCAGCACCGCCCCGTCGGCGTCGACCAGCACGTGGAAGTGGCACGCGCCCGTCTCCTGCTCGGCGAGCAGCCCCGCGTGCCGCGCGTCGAAGTCGGCGAAGTACGCGTCGCCCCGGTCCGGCACCGACCGGGCGAACCACTCCCGGTTCTCCCGCTCGAAGCGCAGCAGCGCGGCGGCGTGGTGGGCGGCGAGCCGCTGGAGTTCTGGCACCGCGCCACCCTACCCAGATGCAAGGAAGGGACTCTTCCTATGCAAAAAACGATAGGAAGGTGCCTTTCCTTACACGTCAGCGGTCGCCGGCGGAGCGGCGGGTGGGGCGGCGGCCGGGCGGGGAGGGCGGCTCGGGGCCGGGGTCGGGGACGACAGGCATCGGCCGGACCACGGGCCCGGCGCCGGTGACCCGGAGCGGCTCGCCGTGGTGCCACGCCTCGATGCCGGTCTCCGCGGCGGCGTCGGGCAGCTCGTAGCGGGCCTCGTCCCGGGTCAGGGTGACCCGCAGCCGGTGGCCGTGCCAGCGCAGGCAGAAGCCGAGCCGGTCGATCCGCGCCGGCAGCCGGGGGTCGAAGGAGAGCACCCCCCGGTCGTCGCGCAGCCCGCCGAAGCCCTGCACCAGCGCCAGCCACGCCCCGGCCAGCGACGCCAGGTGCAGCCCGTCGCCGGTCTTGTCGCCCAGGTCCGCCAGGTCCTGGAGCACCGACTCGGCGAACAGGTCGTACGCCAGGTCGAGGTGCCCGACCTCGGCGGCGAGCACCGCCTGCGGGGACGCCGACAGCGACGAGTCCCGGACGGTCCGCGCCTCGTAGTAGGCGAAGTCGCGCGCCTTCTCGTCGGCGGTGAACTCCCCCGGGCAGCGCTGCATGGCGAGCACGAGGTCAGCCTGCTTGACCACCTGCCTGCGGTACAGCTCCAGGTAGGGGAAGTGCAGCAGCAGCGGGTAGTCGTCGTCGGAGGTGTTCGCGAAGTCCCACTCCGGCTGCTCGGTGAAGCCGGCCGCCTGCTGGTGCACCCCGCGCTTGCCGTCGTACGGGACGAAGACCGCGTCGGCGGCGGCCCGCCAGCCGGCCACCTCGGCCGGCTCGACGCCGAGCCGGGCCGCCGCCTCGGGGTGCCGCTCGGCGGCGTCGGCGGCGCCGCGCAGGTTGCGGCGGGCCATCAGGTTGGTGAAGAGGTTGTCGTCGGCCAAGGCGGAGTACTCGTCCGGGCCGGTCACGCCCCGCAGGTGGAAGGTGCCCGCGTCGGACCAGTGGCCGAAGCCGTGCCACAACCGGGCCGTCTCGACCAGCAGTTCCAGCCCGGCCCCGGCGAGGAACTCGTGGTCGCCCGTGGCGGCGACGTAGCGCAGCACCGCGTCGGCGATGTCGGCGTTGACGTGCAGCCCGGCGGTGCCGGCCGGCCAGTAGCCGGAGCACTCCCGGCCGCCGATGGTGCGCCACGGGAAGGTCGCCCCGGTCAGCCGCAGCTCCGCCGCGCGTTCGCGGGCCTCGGGCAGGTGGGCGTGCCGCCAGCGCAGCGCCGACCGGGCCACCTCCGGGGCGAGGTACGTCAGGACCGGCAGCACGTAGCCCTCGGTGTCCCATAGCACGTGCCCGTCGTAGCCGTTGCCGGTCAGGCCCTTGGCCGGGATGGTCCGGTCGCCGTCCGGCCGGCCCGCCTGGATGAGGTGGAACACGGCGAACCGGATGGCCTGCTGGAGTTCGACGTCGCCGTCGAGCAGCACGTCGGCCGTCCGCCAGGCGGCGTCGAGGGCCGCGCGCTGGGCGGCGAGCAGCGCGTCGAAGCCCGCCGCGCGGGCCGCCCCGGCCTCGGAGACGACCAGGCGGGCCAGCTCCTGCGGGGGCGTCGCGTCCACCGTGGCGCACTCGTACGCGGCGAACTTGGTCAGCTCCAGCCGCTCGCCGGCGCGCAGCGTCCCGGTCAGGGTGAGGCGCAGCCGGTCCGGGGTGCAGTCGACGCCGGGAGCGAAGCCGTCCGGGGCCCGCACGTCGTGCGCGACGGCGACGGCGACGCGCTGCCCGCTGCGCTCGGTGCGGTGCACCAGGACGCCGTCGCGCCCGTCGGAGTGGCGGTACTCGGCGGTCAGCGGGTCGGTGATCACGGAGGCGGCGCGGGGGTCGTCGGAGCGCTCCGGCACCCGCTCGTTGGCGAGCAGGTCGGCGCAGACCCGCACGTCGACCGTCCCGTCCAGCGGCTCGACGCTCCACCGGACGGCGGCCACCGGGCGGCGGGGCAGCGAGACCAGCCGGGTGCTGCGGACGCGTACGCCGTGCCCGGCCGGGGAGACCCACTCGGTGTGCCGCTCGACCACCCCGGCGCGCAGGTCGAGCACCCGCTCGTGGGTGCGCAGCGTGCCGGTGCGCACGTCCAGCGGCTCGCCGTCGACCCAGAGGCGGATCAGGGCGGCGTTCGGCGCGCTGATCACCGTGTCGCTGAGCTGCGGGAAGGCGTACCCGTCCTCGGGGTAGGTCAGCTCGCGCCGCTCGTGGAAGCCGTTCAGGTAGCTGCCGGGCATCCCGTACGGGGCGCCCTCGTCCAGGTTGCCGCGCCAGCCGACCCAGCCGTTGCCCAGCGCGAAGATCGACTCGGTCTCGGCGAGCCGGTCGAGGTCGGCCTCCGTACGCCGGATCCGCCAGGCCTCGTCGTCCCCGGTCCCGGGCGCGGTCGGCGGCCGATCGGCGGTCGGGGTGTGGTGCACAGCGCCTCCAGGGAGTCCGACGTACCGGGTCAACCGTGGCAGACCGGGCTGAGAGATCGCTGAGACGAAAGTCAGGGTCGCGGCCTGACCAACGCACACTGCGTCCGACTTCCAGGTGTTCCAGGGTTGTCCGTGAGGTAAACACGGTATGAACGATTGGTGAGGTGAGTCATGGTTGATGCGGGCACGACGAATGTGCCGGAGATCAGCGCCGAGTGGTACCGGGACATCGTCGACTTCGCCGCCGACACCCCGCAACCGGTGCAGTGGTTCGCCGGGCACTTCACCGAGGCCGCGATCCTGCTGCTCGGGGCACTGTGGCTGGTGGCGGCCGTGTCGCGCCTCGGGGGTGGCCCGCGCGGGCGCGCGTACGCCCTGGTGACGCCGGTGGCGGTGGTGCTCGCGTACGGGTGCAGCGAGGCGTTGAAGGTGGTGGTGGACCAGGAGCGCCCCTGCCGGGCCGTGGCCATCGAACTCGCCATCGTCGCGAGCGAGTGCCCGCCGACGGGCGACTGGTCCTTCCCCAGCAACCACTCCACGATCGCGGGCGGGCTGGCGGTGGCGACGCTGCTGCTGTCCCGCCGGATCGGGTGGGTCGCGCTGCCGGTGGCGGCGCTGGCCGCGTTCTCGCGCACCTTCGTCGGCGTGCACTACCCGCACGACGTGGTCGCCGGCGTCCTGCTCGGCGCCCTGGTCGCCGCCCTGCTCACGCCGCTGCTCGCCCGTCCCGCCGCCGGCCTGCTCCAGCGCCGCGCCCGCCACGCCGAGCGCCCCGTCCCGGACCGGGCCACGTCAGCCCGCCCCTGACCACCCGGCCGAAGCGGGCGGGAGCCGGCTCAGGTCAGGAGGAGGGCGGTGAGGGTGCCGAGGGTGAGGAAGGGGCCGAAGGGGAGGTAGCTGCGCCAGCCGACGCGGCGGGCCGCCAGGAGCGCGACGCCGACCAGGCCGGAGAGCAGCAGGGCGAGCACCAGCCCGGCCACCGGGACGGCCCAGCCGTACCAGCCCAGCAGGGCGCCGACGCCGAGCGCCAGCTTGGCGTCGCCGAGGCCGAAGCCGCGCCGGCCGAGCAGCAGCGTGGTGGTGGCGAAGAACAGCGCCAGCCCCGCCCCGGCCACGGCGGCCCGCAGCCAGGGCGCCGGACCCGCCCCGGCCAGGGCGGCCACGCCGAGCAGCAGCCAGGTGCCGGCCGCGGCGGGCCAGGTGAGCCGGTCCGGCAGCCGGTGCACGGCCGCGTCCACGAAGACGAGGGGGATCGCCCAGGCCAGCCACCAGGCGGTGGCGGCCAGCACCGCGACGGGCGGCCCGACGAGCAGCAGCACCCCGAGCGCCGCCGCCACGGCGAGTTCGACCGCGCCGGGCGGCGGACCGACGCGCGCGCGGCACCGCCCGCACCGGGCCGCCGGGCCCAGCGCCGGCCACGGCCGGGCCAGCCCGATCGGGGCGCCGCAGGCGTCGCATCCGGTCCTGGTGGCCACCCCCGGCGGTACGGCGTACCGGATCGCGGCGAGGCGGAGCACCGGGCCGAGGGCGAGGACGGCCAGCGCCCGCGCGGCCCGGGAGGCGATCGGCGGCGGCCCGGCGGGCTGCGCCAGCGCCGGCGGTTCGGTCAGCGCCATGCGCGCCCCTCCCCCCGGCCGCCGAGGCGCGACACGGAGAGTAGTGACGCCCGGGTCGACCGGTAACGGGCGCGGCGACCTTCACTCCTCCCACCGGAATCGAGGAAATCCGCGCGGAAATGGCGCGCCCGCATGGGCGGGAATCCCATGCAAATGGAATGCCGATACGCCGGGGCGGGGGACGGATCGGACCAGACGCCGCGTCCGGGACAACCCCCGGCGACCACTGCGCCCACCCACCCACCGGACGGACTCCCACCGCGCCGGTTTTCCCGACCGTCCAGCAGGGCCCCGCACCCCGGCCCGACCCCACCAGTCGCAGCCACCGCCGCCACCACCTGTCATCACTCACGGTGTCCAACTGAATTGCCTCTGTTGCATCGGCGAACGTCAGCCTATGCTCGCCCCTTGGGTACGGTGCAACCCCGCAACGAAACGGCACGAGGACCCAGGACTTGCATTTGTAGATATCCGTAACGGCGAATGCGACGACGCTTTCCGACAGGTCCGGATGACCCCATTCGGCCACGCCGCCGCATGCCCGGAGACCGGCGCGCCGGCCTCCGGACGGCCACCGAGGAGGCACGACGTGCGCGGACGGCAGCTCGGCCGGCGGACGACCCGCCTGCTCGCCATCGCGGCGATCGGAGCGGTCACGGCCTGCGGCGCCGGCCCGCCGACGACCACCCCGACGGCTCCCGCCGACGGCACGCCGACCCCGACCCACCGGGACGTCGACGAGCAGGCGGCCAGGGAGGCGGCACTGGCCGCGTACGCCGGATATCTGGCCGCGTCCCGCACGGCGAGCGGGCGCAGCGATCCCCACCATCCGGACCTGTCGCGGTTCGTCGCCGACCCGCTGCTGACCCGGGTCCGGCTGTCCATCCACGAGGCGAAGGAGCACGGCGCGATGCGTACCGGCACGTTGGTCTCCGACCCCACCGTGACCTCGGTCAGCCTGGACTCGAGCCCACCCACGGTGGAGATTCAGGACTGCCTGGACGCGACCGGCTACCGCCTGGTGTACGCCAGGAACAAGCGGGTCGTCCCCGGCACCGGGGGGACCCGGCACCTGGTCACCGCGACCGCCACCCGCTACCCGGACGGCCGCTGGCTGATCAACGCCGGCGCCGCCCACGAGGACCTGCCGTGCTGACCTGGGGAGGAGGGGACGCCTCGGCCCTCGCGCCGAGCGGGGCCGGGGCGACCCGCACGCGTACCGCCGGCACCCCGGCCGGGGCGACCCGCCGGGCGCTCGCCGGCGCCGGGCTGGCTCTGCTGCTGGCGCTCGGGGCGGCCGTGCCCGCGATCGCCGCCGGGCGCGCGGACCCGGGCGCGGAGTGCCCGCCCGGGCAGAACGACTGCAGCGTCTGGGACGACGACCCCGGCACCCCGGGGGGTGGCGGGGACACCGGCGGCGGCGACCCCGGCGGTGGTGGGGACTCCGGCGGAGGTGGCGGGAAGTGCCAGTGGAACGGCCGGACCGTCAAGTGCTACCACGACGTGCTCGGCTGGTTCAACAACGGCGACGGCTGCTACTACAGGCTCTCCGAGCCTCAGCCGGAGGCCCCCGAGGGCCAGCAGTGGTACACGCGCACCTGCAACGGCGGCGACCTCGGCGCCCAGACCGAAGTCCTCCTCGACGCCCCGCCGCCCGGCTTCGGCGCGCCGCCCGACCCGGAGGAACTCGCCCGCCGGGCGCTGGCGAAGATCACCATCGCGGCGCCCCGGATCGCGGTCGCACCCCGTCGCAGCAAGGGCCCCGGCCTGGTCGGGCTGCCGGTCTGGATGTGGGGCAGCGACGACGATCCGAAGTACTTCGGGCCGACCCTGGAGGCGTCGGAGACCGAGCGGGGGCTGACCGTGGAGATCACGGCGACGTTCGACCGGATCGTCTGGGACATGGGCAACGGCCAGACGGTCACCTGCGCCGGCGCCGGCACCCCGTACCGGGCCGGCGGCAGGCTCGCCGGGCGCCCCTCCCCGGACTGCGGCTACGACAGCGGCTACCCGAAGGCCGACGACTACCGGGTACGCGCCACGACGTACTGGACCGTGACCTGGCGCGGCGGCGGCGAGAGCGGCGTCATCCCCCTCACCCGGACGACGGGCACGGTCCCCGTCCGGATCAACGAACTACAGGTGGTGTCCGAGTGAGTGTGGCTACCCGTGACGGAACCGGACCGGTGGACGCGCCGATCGCCCCGCCAAAGGTGGTGCGCCAGCGCCGGATGCGGCCCGGGCTGCTCGGCCTGGCCGTGCTGCTGATCGCCCTCGGCGGTCTGGGGGCGGCGTTCGCGGTCACCTCCGTACGCGCCACCGGCAGCTACCTCGCCGTGGCCCGACCGGTCGAGGTCGGCCGGCAGATCAGCGCCGACGACCTGATGCCCGTGCAGGTGGCCGGCGGCCAGGGCCTGTCCCCGGTGCCGGCCGCCCGGCTCGACGAGGTGCTCGGCAAGCGGGCCGCCGTGTCGCTGGCCCCCGGGACGCTGCTGACCATGGCCCAGCTCACCGACGACCCGCTGCTCGGCCCCGGGCAGCAGCAGCTCGCGCTGGGGCTCGGGCCCGCCGAGGTGCCCGCCCGCGAGCTGCACCCCGGCGACAAGGTCCTGCTGGTCAGCACGCCCGACGGCGACGACGTCCGCCCGGCGGGCGCCGCCACCCGGTTCGAGGCGACGGTCATCGACACCGCGACGCCCGCCGACGACAACGAGGTGGTGGTCTACCTGGCGCTCGCCGTGCGGGACGTGCCGGCCGTGGTGGCGCTGTCCGCGCAGGAGCGGATCGCCGTCGTGCTGACCGAGGCGGCCTGAGCATGGCGATCATCGCGCTGGTCTCGGCGAAGGGCTCCCCGGGCGTCACCACCTCCGCCCTGGCCTGCGCCCTGACCTGGCACCGGCGGCTGGTGCTCGCCGAGTGCGACCCGGCCGGCGGGTCCGTCCTCGCCGGCTACCTGGGCGGCGCGCTCGACGGCCCCCGGGGCATCGGCGAGCTGGCGGTCGGCGAGCTGCGCGACGGCAACCTGGAGACCGCGTTCTGGTCGCAACTGGTCGACCTGGACGCGCCGAAGCGGGAACGGCTGCTGCTGCCCGGCGTCGTCGACCCCGCGCAGGCCGGCAGCGTCACCCCGCTCTGGCAGCGGTTCGCCGACTTCTTCACCAGCCTGGAACGCGGCGACCCGCCGTACGACGTGCTCGTCGACTGCGGGCGGCTGCACGTCGTCGGTCCACCCTGGCCGATCCTGCGCGCCGCCTCGGTGGTGCTGCTGGTCAGCCGCGCCCGGCTGCCCGACCTGTCCGGCACCCGCGCGATGGTCAGGGCGATCGAGCGGGACTTCGCCGAGCACCGGGTGCCGCCGGGCAGCCTCCGGCTGCTGCTGGTCGGCGGCGGCCACGGCAGCGGCGAGGTGAGCAAGGCGCTGCGGCTGCCGGTGGCCGCCCGGCTGCCGGACGACCCGCGTACCGCCGAGGTGCTCAGCCTGGGCGGCACCGTGCGGGCCGGTCGGCCGCTGATGCGCGCGGCAGGGGCCCTGGAGGTGCCGGTCGGGGCGCTGCTGGAGCGGCGGCGCGCGCGGCTGGCCTGGCCCGCGTCGCAGGGGGTGCCGGATGCGGTTTGAACCGGTCTCCGCCGACCCGCGCCGACAGCCGCCCGGCGCCACCGCCGCCCCGCCCGGCGCCACCGCCACCGCGCCGCCCGGCGCCACCTCCACCGCCCCACCGCTGCCCCCGCCCCACGGGCGCTACCAGCCGGCGCCTCTTCCGGTGCCGCTGGCCGGGCCGCCGCCGGAGCCGCCGCCCCGGGCCCGGGTCGACTTCCACGTGGTCCGCGAGCTGCGCCGGAAACTCAGCGAACGGCTCACCCGGTGGCAGCGGGGCCGGGAGTTCACGGTCGACGAGGAGGACACCGAGCGCGCGCGGCTCGCGGTCGCGGTGGTGGCCGAGTACGCCGACGCGGTCCGCCGGGCGGGCACCCCGATGGCGGCCGGCGAGGAGCGCCTCCTGCTCGACCAGGTGACCGCCGAGCTGGCCGGGCTCGGCCGCCTCCAGACGCTGCTGGTGGACGACACCATCGAGGAGGTGCACATCCTCGGCTGCGACCAGGTGCGCGTCACCCGGCACGGCGGCGGGGTGGACTGGGCCGAGCCGATCGCCGACAGCGACGACGAGCTGGTGGAGATCCTCCAGGCGGCGGCCCGCCGCGCCGGGGCCACCGAGCGGTCGCTGTCCACCTCCAAGCCCACGCTCGACCTGCAACTGCCCGACGGCAGCCGGCTGGCCGCGGTGTTCCTGGTCAGCCACCGCCCGTACGCGGTGATCCGCAAGCACAACACACTGGACGTGAGCCTGGACGACCTCGCGGGCGGCCGGGGCGACCTGGACGAGATGATCGACCCGCTGGTGCGCGACTTCCTGCGCGCCTCCATGCGGGCCGGGCTGAACATCATGGTGGCGGGTCTCGCCGGCGCCGGGAAGACCACGGTCATCCGGGCGCTGATGGACGAGATCCCGCCCGACGAGCCGTACGTGCTGCTGGAGGAGAGCCGGGAGCTGCTGCCGGCCCGCCGCCGGCTCAAGCACCGGGCGGTGATGAGCTTCGAGGCCCGGGAGGGGCACGGCGAGCGCGGGCCGGACGGCCGCCCGGCCGGCGAGGTGAGCATCGCCGACCTGATCCCCGTCTCGCTGCGGATGGGCGTGCTGCGGATCATCGTCGGCGAGGTGCGGTCCCGGGAGATCGTCCCGATGCTCCAGGCCATGACCACCAGCCGCGGCTCGATGTGCACCATCCACGCGCGTACGCCCGCCGGGGTGAGCGAACGGATCATCGAGCTGGCGCTGGCGCACGGCCGGGAGATGACCGTCGACCAGGCCCGCCGGATGGCCGGCAACGCGCTCGACCTGATCGTCTACGTCACCGTCGAGGACGAGACCGCCATCGGCGGGCGCAAGCACCGCTTCGTCTCGCACGTCGAGGAGGTCATCGGCGTCGGCGACGGCAACCGGATCACCACCACGCAGGTGTTCGGTCCCGGGCCGGACGGGCGGGCGGTGCCCCGGCACCTGCCCGAGCGGATCCGCGCCCAGCTCCTCCGGGTCGGCTACGACGCCCGGCTGCTCAGCCGGTGGATCGAGGCCGGCACCGGCGCCTGGCGGCAGCCCCGGCAGACCCGGCTCGGGCGGCGGTGACCGGAGATGCTCGACAACGTCGAACTCGTCGCGGTGGTCTCCGGGGCCGCCTGCGTCGCCGGGCTGCTGCTGGCGGTCGTCGCGGTCGTCGGCACCCGCCGGCCGCCCGGCGGTCCCGGCGCGGGCCGAGGGCTGGAGCGCCTGTGGAAGGGCTCCGGCGCCACCCCGCGCGAGCAGCGGGCGCACCAGGCCACGCTGGTGGGCGCGCTGGTCGCCGGCGCGCTGGCCTTCCTGGCCACGGGCCTGCCGGTGGTCGGCCTGCTGGTCGCGGTGGCGGTCCCCGGCACCCCGTGGCTGTTCACCGTCGGCAAGGCCGAGCAGCGGGCCATCGCCCGGATCGAGGCGGTCGGCGAATGGACCCGCCGGCTCAAGGACGTCTCGGCCACCGGCCAGGGCCTCCAGCAGACGATCATCGGCACGGTCACCACCGCGCCCGAGGAGATCCAGGAGGAGGTACGGCTGCTCGCCGCCCGCCTCCAGGCCGGCTGGCTCGCCCGCTCCGCGCTGCTCGCCTTCGCCGACGAGATCGGCGATCCGGTCTGCGACCAGGTGGTGGCGGCGCTGATCCTGCACGTGACCGACCGGGGCGAGCGCCTCGGCGACGTGCTCGGCTCGATCGCGCAGGCGGCGGCCGCCGAGGTGGCCACCCGCCGGGAGATCGAGGCGAAGCGCACCCAGCCCCGGTTCGCGGTCCGCTTCCTCACCGGGATGACCCTCGCCACGGTCGCGTACGGGCTGCTCAACACCGAGTACGTCCGCCCGTACGGCACGCCCTTCGGGCAGCTCGTGATGGCAGTCCTCGGCGCGGCCTTCGTCGGCCTGCTGGCCTGGGTGCGGTCGATGAGCCAGCCGCGCCGGCCGGCGCGCTTCCTGCCGGCCCCCGACCCGCAGGAGGTGCTCGCGTGAGCGTGCCCGGTCTGCTTGCGAGCGCCGCCGTCCGCGGGCCGGGACGGGCTTCGCGTCGCTGTGCGCGAAGGTCCACGACGTCGGCCCCGGTCGCCGGGGCCGACGTGCGGAACGGAGGGCGGGTCACGTGATCGTCAACTGGCAGTTCGCGCTCGCCGTCTGCGGCGGGGCGACCGTCGGGCTGGGCACCTTCCTGGTGGTCCGCGAACTCGTGCCAGCCACCCCGGCGCTCGGGCCCGCGCTGCGCCGGCTGCACCAGCCGCCCGGCGGCGGGCAGCTCACCGCACCCGCCGACCGGCGGCTGGAGTGGCTGACCGGGCTGAGCCGCTGGCTGCGGCCACCGCACCGGCAGCTCGCCCTGATCGACCGGACCCCCGAGCAGTACGCCCTGTCGATGCTGCTCTCCGCGCTGATCGGGCTCGCCGCGCCGACGCTGCTCGGGGGCACGCTCCTCGCCGTCGGCGTACGGCTGCCGGTGGTCGTGCCAGTGCTCGGCAGTCTCGGGCTGGCGCTGTTCTGCGCCCTGGTCGCGCACCGGGCGGTGCTGGACCGGGCGGACAAGGCCCGCGACGAGTTCCGCCAGGCCGTCTGCACCTACCTGGACCTGGTCGCGTTGCAGCTCGCCGCCGCCCACGGGCCGGTGCAGTCGCTGGAACGGGCGGCGGCCGTCTGCGACGGCTGGGTCTTCGACCGCATCTCCGAGGCGCTGCGGATCGCCCAGATGCAGATGCACTCGCCCTGGGACGAACTGCGCGACCTCGCCGAGCGCATCGGCATCCCGGAACTGGGCGACGTCGGGGCGATCATGCGCTCCTCCGGCAGCGAGGGCGCGCAGGTGCACGAGACCCTGCGCAGCCGCGCGGACTCGCTGCGCGACCAGATCCGCACCGACAACCTGGCCCGGGCTGAGGGGGTCACCAGCCGCCTCGACATCCCCGGGGCGCTGCTCGTCTTCGTCCTGCTCGGCTTCGCCGTCTACCCGTTCATCGCCCGCCTCTGATCCGCCCCCGAGAGAAGGAGCCCGTCATGTCCGTCATCACCCACCTGCACGTCGCGCTGGCGGCGCGGCTGGCCGAGCTGCGCCGCGACGGCGAACGCGGGGACAGCCCCGTACCCACCGCCGTGATCATCTTCGGTCTGGTCGCCGTCGCGATGGCGGTCACCGCCGCCGCCCTCGGCGCGGCCAACGACTGGATGGACAACATCCCGACCCACCAGGACCCGAAGTAACGCCGGGTCGTGCGCCGAGCAGACTCCGTGCCGGGACGCCGGGCGGTCACCACCGCCCGGCGCCCCGTCCTGGCCGCCGCCCGGGACGCGGTTGCCGCTGGGCGGCGCGCTGACCCGGCCGCCGCCCGGCGCGCTGACCCGGCCGACGGGCAGCGCGCTGCTCCGGCCGGCGGGCGCCACGCGGGTGCGGCCGCCGTCCGACGACGGCTCATGGCCGGCGGGGCCGACCAAGGGGCCAACCCGGTCGAGCTGGCGGTGGCGATGCCGGTGATCCTGCTGCTGCTCTTCGCCTCGATCCAGACCGCCGCCTGGTTCGTCGCCCGCTCCACGGCGCTGAACGCCGCGCAGAGCGCCGTCAACGCCCAACGGCTGTACCAGGCGCCACCCGGGGCCGGTGAGGCCCGGGCCACCCGCTTCCTGCGCGCCGCGGGCGGCTGGCTCGTCGACTGGGACGACCCCGGCCCGAGCTGCCAGACCAGCAGGACCGAGGTGACCTGCACCGTGCGCGGTCGCTCTCTGTCGGTCGTGCCCGGGGTCGACTTCCCGGTGCGGCAGACCGCGCACGGGACGGCGGAACGGTGGACCACGCCGTGAGCCGTACCGCCGAGCGGGGCTCGGTCTCGATCGAGGTGGCGGTGCTCGCCCCGGCCTTCATCGCGCTGATCGTGCTGGCCGGGGTCACGGGGCGTACCGCCGTGGCGGCCGAGGCGATCGACGCCGCCGCCCACGACGCCGCCCGCGCCGCGTCGATCTCCCGGGACGCCCGCACCGCCCGCGCGGAGGCCCGGGACGCGGCCCGCCGGCAGCTCGACTGGCGGGGCCTGGACTGCGCCGGCACTCCCGAGGTCACCTTCAGCGGCGCGGTACGCGGCCGCCCCACCAGCTTCGACGCGGCGTTCCGCAGCTCGGCCGGGCAGGAAGCCTCGGTCACGGTACGGATCGCCTGCACGGTCTCCTACCAGGACCTGCACCTGTCCGTCCTGCCGGCGATGCCCACCGGCACCCGGGTGTCGGCGAGCTTCACCTCGCCGCTGGACCGCTACCGGAGCCGCGGATGACCGCCGGTCGGGGCCGTGCGCCCCGCCGGACCGGATGCGGCGACGAGGGGCGGGTGAGCATCTTCCTCGCGGTGGCGATGGTCGGGATCCTCGCCGTCATCGGCATGGCCTTCGACGGCGCGGGCCAACTGCGCACGTTGCAGCGGGCCGACAACCTCGCCTCCGAGGCCGCCCGGGCCGGCGGCCAGGCCATCGACCGGGCCACCGCGATCGAGGGCGGGCCGACCCGGATCAACCGGCCCCAGGCCCGCCGGGCCGTCGCCGACTACCTCGCCGCGGCCGGCGCCGCCGGCCACACCGTCAGCTTTCCGGTCGTCGACGGGGAGACCCGGGTGCGGGTACGGGTCACCGTCACGCACCGCAGATCCATGCTCGGCCTGTTCGGCTTCGACGAGACCGTCACCGTCTCCGGCGAGGCGACCGCGCGACCGCTCACCGGGGCACCGTAGGAAGGAAGGCAGCCATGGCCGCTTCGGGTCGTTCCGCCGTACGGCGGACCGGACGGATCCTGACCGGGTTCGGCGCGCTCGTCGTGCTCTGCGCGGTGCTGGTCGGCGCGCCGGTGGCGCTGCTCGCCCTCGCCGGCAACCCGCTGCCCGACCACCTGCCCACCGTCGGGGAGATCGGCGCGACGCTGACCAGCCGCGACGACGGCCGCCTCTTTTTGCGCGCGCTGGCGCTGGCCGGGTGGTTCGGGTGGGCGACGTTCGCCTTCTCGGTGCTGGTGGAACTCTGCGCGCAGGCGCTGCGCCGGCCGGCGCCCCGGCTGCCGGGCATGAGCCGCCAGCAGCGGGCCGCCGCCGCGCTGGTCGGGTCGGTCGCGCTGATCATCGCGACCAGCCCGGCGGCGAGCGCGGCCACGGCGTTCGCCGGTCCGTACGCCCTGCCGGCGGCGCCGATCGCAGAGGCACCGATGGCTGTCACGCCGCAGGCCACCTGGCCCGCCTCCGCCGCTCCGGTCGTCCAGGCCGGCCCGGCTCTGCCGGCCGCCCGCGCAGCCCACGTGGATCTGGCGGCTCAGGCCGCCCACGCTGCTCCAGCCGCGCAGGCTGGTCAGGCCGCCTCGGCGGCCCAGCCTGTTCCGGCTGCCTCGGCCGACGGGGCGGCGGTCTACCGGGTGGCCCGGGGCGACCACCTGGGCAGGGTTGCCGAGCGCTACCTCGACGACTTCGGCGACTACCGTGAGCTGGCTGCGCTGAACCGGATCGACGACCCGGACCGGATCCACCCGGGCCAGTTGCTGAGGCTCCCGCAGGAGGCCGAAGACCGGGGTGCCCGCCGGCACGCCACCGGCCGCCTCGTCGCCCGTCCCACCCCACCCGCGCCGGCCCCGCAGCCCGCCCCGGAACAGGTCGCCCCGGACCGGGCGACGCCCCCGCCCACGGCGGAAGCCCCGGCGCCCCCGGCGACGGGCGCACCCGGCGACCAGGCGCCGACGGTGACGGTGGGAGCGGCACGAGCCGGCGACCCCGACCGGGTGAACCGGCCGCTCGCGGTGTCCGCCGTCCTGGCGGTGGCGAGCATCGTCGGCGCGCAGATCGGCGCGGTCCTGGGCCTGCGCCGCCGCCCGACCCGCGTACCGGCCGGCGCGGCCCGGCTCGCCACCCCCGCACGCCGCAGCACGGGCGGGACCGGCACCGGCAGGAGCCGGCGCGGCACGGGGTTCTGGGGCACCGGCACGGCCACGGACACGGACGGAAACGGCGAGGCGGGCACCAGCGGCCGGGTGGCGGGCGCCCGGGGCCGGGCACACGCGGACGCCGACCGGGACGTACCCATCGGCCGCCACCGCCGCCACTGACCCGTAACCCCCACCCTCCCCGATCGCCGCCGGGCGTCGGTGATCAAGAGGTTCAGGTCGGCAACGAAGATCAAACTGGACGCAAACCAGGTGGTCGGCGGGCAGGTCGGTGATCGCCGCCTTGATCAACGCAGGCAGGGCCGGCGTGGGCCCGTCTGGGCGTGGCCCGCACGGGCAGGGCCGGGGCGGCCGGGCCCGTGCGGGTGAGGGTGGCCCGCCGGGGGGGGCCGAGCCGAGCCAGCGCGCAGGTGGGTGGGTCAGGGGAGGCGGGTCTCGAGCATGCCGTTGACGATGCGGGTGGGCAGGACCTGCTGGTCGTTGGCGGACGGGCCGTGCACGACCTCGCCGCCGTTGAGCCGGAACGTGCTGCCGTGCCACGGGCAGACCACGCACGCGTGCCCGCCGATCTCCTGCACCTCGCCCTTGCCGAGCGGGCCGCTCTGGTGCGGGCAGCGCTCCAGCATGACGGTGACCTCGTCGCCGTGCCGGTAGAGGATCACCGAGACGTCGTCGACCTCCCGCGTGATCAGCTTCCGCTGCGGCAGGGCGGACATGTCCGCGATCGAGTGCCAGCCGTCGCTCATCCGGTGCATCTCGGAGATGCTCTGGTTGACCTGCGCGCCCTGCTTGTACGCCAGGTGCCCGCCGATGTAGGCCCCCATGCTCGCGGCGCTGAGCCCGAGGAAGCCGAGCGTACGGCCGAGGTTGTGCCGGCCGGTCATCCGCGCGGCCACGGAGCCCGCGTAGAACGCCAGGCCGACGCTGTTGGAGGCGGCGTGCACCAGGCCGATCCGGCGCTGGTCGCGGGCGAGGGCCGCCCAGTCGTTGAGCCCGGCGACGGCGGCCGGCAGGGCGCTGGCGGTGCCCACCGCGCACAGCGTCGTGGCGGCCCGGCGCTGCCCCGGCATCAGGTCCAGCACTGCCGTGCTGATCCACGCGCCGACCGGCACCTGCACCATCGCGGGGTGCAGCGGGTGCCCCAGCCAGACGCCGTGCAGCAGGTCGCGGACGCGCCTTGGGCGGAGGGTGGCCTGGACGGCCCGCTGCAACCGGTCGCCGATCCGGTCCAGCGCGGCGGTCTGCTCGATCTTCGTCATCAGTGCTCGCACCCGTACCGACTTCCCGGCAGGAGCGGCCGCAAACCGGTCTCCGGTGACGGATCCGCCGCGGTGCGTGACGAGGCCCCTGCCGGCCCGGAACCGGGCGCGCGAGAGGCCGGTGGCGTAGGCCGCGACCTTCCCGGTGCGCGCCCCGTCGACGCTCGCAGGCCCGCCGGAACCAGTCGCCACGCCGAGGCGGCAGCCCCCGTCCCTCTCCGCGCGACGGTCAGCGGCCCGGCGACGTCCAGCGGTCGTGGTGGATCGCCTCGGCCAGCGGGCGCTTCTGCCGCCAGCCGTGCCGGGCCAGGTCGGGCACGGCCTCGAAGTGGGTGACCGGCCCGAGGCAGAGCCACGCCACCGGCCGTACGCCGTCGGGGATGCCGAGCAGGTCGGCCAGCCAGGGCTCCCGGTAGAACGACACCCACCCGACGCCGAGCCCCTCGGCGGTGGCGGCCAGCCAGAGGTTCTGGATGGCGAGGCAGGCCGAGTAGAGCCCGGTGTCGGCGATGGCGTGCCGCCCGAGCACGGCGGGGCCGCCGCGCGCCGGGTCGTAGGTGACCACCACGGACAGGGTGGACTCCAGCACCCCGTCGATCTTGATGCGGGCGAACCGCTCGGCCGCCTCCCCGTCCAGGGTGGCGGCGAAGGTGTCCCGCTCGGTCTGGACGTGCTCGTGGAACCGGCGCCGCAGCTCCGGGTCGCGGACGACGACGAAGTCCCAGGGCTGCGAGTAGCCGACGCTCGGCGCGGCGTGCGCCGCCGCCAGCACGCGGTGCAGCGTCTCCTCGGGCACCGGCGCCCCGGTGAACTGGCCGCGGACGTCCCGGCGGCGGTGGATGACGTCGTAGAGATCCAAGGCAGGCTCCCGCTGCGCTCGGCCCACGCTCCGGGCGTGGGCACCTGACGCGAGGCCGGTCTTCGGACTCCCGGATCGACGCCTGGCCGTCCGCCTTCCCGGCCCGTGCGGGCCAGTGGCTGCGCGCTCGCGCGTGGACGGTGGCTCCCCGGTCACCGCGGCGGGCCCGTGCCGGATTCGCACCGGCTTCCCGATTCTCCCCGCTCGCGCGGGGCACCTCACATGATCGTGCCGCCCGGCATGCTAGCCCCCCGCCGCCGGGACCCACCGCCCCGGCCCACCACGCAGACCCGCCGCGCGGACCCCGCCCGGACCCGCCGCCCAGACCGCCGCGCGGACCCCACCACACCGCCCGCCGCCCGGGCCCCGCGCCGGTCGGGCGACGCCCCCCACGACGGCCACCGCGCCGTGGAAATCCGGTCGCGGGCCGCGCCGCTCCCGACCACTGTGGTTCGGGTGTACACACTCGCCTCCCGCCCGCTGCCGGCCGGCCACCCGGCGGCCCGGCTGACCGTCGCCCTCGGCCAGCCCCGGGCCGTGCCGCCACCGCTGCTGATGCTGCTGGGCATGCTCTCCACCCAGGTCGGGGCGGCCGTCGCGAAGCAGCTCTTCGGCAGCACCAGCCCCGGCGGTACGACCACGCTGCGGCTCGGCTTCGCCGCGCTGATCCTGCTGCTGGTGGCCCGGCCCGGGCTGCGGCTGGGCTGGCGCGCCGCCGGCCTGGTCGGGGCGTTCGGGCTCACCCTGGCGCTGATGAACCTCGCCTTCTACGCGGCGCTGCACCGGGTGCCGCTCGGCGTGGCGGTCACCATCGGTTTCGCGGGGCCGCTGCTGGTGTCGCTCGCCGGCAGCCGCCGGCCCGCCGACGTGGTGTGGGCGGTCCTGGCGGGCGGCGGGGTGCTGCTGATCAGCGGGCTCGGCGGGACCGGGGTGGACCGGGTGGGGCTGCTGCTGTGCGTCGCCATCGCGGTCGGCTGGGCCGGGTACGTGCTGCTCGGCAAGGCGGTCAGCGCCCGGGTGCCGGGCAGCCGGGGCCTCGCGCTGGGGATGGCGGTCGCCGCGCTGGCCGTACTGCCGTTCGGGGTCGCCGGCAGCGGCACCGCGCTGCTCGACCCGTGGACCCTCGCGCTGGGCGTCGCGGTGGCGCTGCTGTCGTCGGTGCTGCCGTACTCGGCCGAGTTGGCCGCGCTGCGCCGGATGCCGGCCCGGGTCTTCGCGATCCTGCTCAGCCTGGAGCCGGCGATCGGGGCGCTGGTCGGGCTGGTCCTGCTGGGCGAGCTGCTGGCCTGGCCGCAGGCGGTCGGGGTGGCGTGCGTGGTCGGCGCCGCGCTGGGCGCGACCCTGGTCCGCCCCCGCGCCGCGACCACGCGCTGACACCGACACCCCTGGCGCCGCCGGCACCACCGGGGCATGCTGTCCCGATGGGCGTACGCGTCGAACGCGCCGGGCCGGTGACCACGGTGATCCTGGACCGGCCGGCGGCCCGCAACGCGGTCGACGGCCCGACGGCCCGGGCGCTGGCCGACGCGTTCCGCGCCTTCGAGGCCGACTCCGACGCGGCGGTGGCCGTGCTCTGGGGCGCCGGCGGCACGTTCTGCGCCGGGGCCGACCTGAAGGCCATCGGCACCCCGAGCGGCAACCGGGTGGAGCCGGAGGGGGACGGCCCGATGGGCCCGACCCGGATGACGCTCGGCAAGCCGGTGATCGCCGCGATCTCCGGTCACGCGGTGGCGGGCGGGCTGGAGCTGGCGCTCTGGTGCGACCTGCGGGTCGCCGAGTCCGACGCGGTGCTCGGGGTGTTCTGCCGGCGCTGGGGGGTGCCGCTGATCGACGGCGGGACGGTCCGGCTGCCCCGGCTGATCGGCGAGAGCCGGGCGATGGACCTGATCCTCACCGGCCGACCGGTGCGGGCCGAGGAGGCGTACGCGATGGGGCTGGTGAACCGCCTCGTCGCGCCGGGTGAGTCCCGGGCGGCGGCGGAGCGGCTGGCGGCGGAGATCGCCCGGCACCCGCAGACCTGCCTGCGCAACGACCGGGCCGCCGTGCTGGCCGGCGCCGGCCAGCCGGAGCCGGCGGCGCTGGCGACCGAGCTGGCGTACGGGATGGACTCGCTCGCCGTCGACGCGGCGGCCGGGGCGGCCCGGTTCGCGGCCGGCGCCGGCCGGCACGGCGCGGCCGTCTAGCGGAGGTTGCGCAGCGCGTCCTCGATCGCCCGGTGGAACGTCGGGTACGCGTAGATCATGTGCCGGAGCCGGCTGAGCGGCACGGCCGCGTGCACCGCCACCACCAGCCCGGAGAGCACCTCCCCACCGGCCGGCCCGACCGACGTCGCCCCGACCAGCACGCCCTGGTCGGCGTCGGCGACCAGCTTGATGAAGCCCTCGTTGCCGCTCTTGTGGATCCAGCCGCGCGCCGACGACGGCAGCTCGGTGCGGCCGACCTGCACGTTGATCCCCCGCTCGCGGGCCTGCCGCTCGGTCAGGCCGACCGCGCCGACCTCGGGGTCGGTGAAGGTGACCCGGGGCAGCGCCCGGTAGTCGGCGCGCGGCACCGCGCCCGCGGCACCGCCCGACCCGGTGGTGCCCGAAGCGCCGACCACGCCACCCGTCGCACGGGCGGTGCCGCTGGCGTCCGGCCCGCCGTCGGCGCGCCGGACGTGGTCGAGCACGTCGGCGACGACGATCCCCGCCTGGTACATGGCGACGTGGGTGAACGCGCCCTCGCCGGTGACGTCACCGACCGCCCAGATGCCGTCGGTCACGTGCAGCCGGTCGTCGACGGCCAGGTACCGCTGGCCGGCGTCCACCCCGACGGTGTCCAGGCCCAGCTCGTCCAGGTGGGCGCGGCGGCCGGTCACCACCAGCAGCCGCTCGGCGGTGAACTCCGCGCCGCCGGCCCCGTGCAGGGTGAAGCCGCGCCCGTCGTGGCGGACCCGCTCCGCCCGTACGCCGGTGTGGATCTCCACCCCGTCGGCGCGCAGCGCGGCGGCGGCCACCTCGGACGCCTCCGGCTCCTCGACGGCGAGCACCCGGTCCGCCGCCTCGACCACGGTGACCCGGACGCCGAACCGGGCGAAGACCTGGGCCAGCTCCAGGCCGATCGCGCCGCCGCCCAGCACCAGCAGCGACTCCGGCAGCTCCTCGACCTCGATCGCCTGGCGGTTGGTCCAGTACGGCGTGTCGGCCAGCCCGTCGACCGGTGGCACGGACGGCTTGGTGCCGGTGCCCAACACGATCGCGTGCCGGGCCTGGAAGACCCGCTCGCCGACCCGGACCCGGCCGGGGCCGTCGAGGCGGGCGCTGCCCCGGACGAACCGGCCGCCCTTGCCGGTGAAGCGTTCCACCGCGACCGTGTCGTCCCAGGTGTCGGTGGCCTCCTCGCGGATCCGCTTCGCCACCGGCGCCCAGTCGGGCCGGACCTGGGCGGCGCCGGCGAGCCCGTCGATCCGGCGGGCCTCGGCGATGGCGTTGGCGGCCCTGATCATCATCTTGCTCGGGATGCAGCCCCAGTAGGGGCACTCCCCGCCGACCAGGTCGCGTTCGACGCCGACGACGGTCAGCCCGGCCTCGGCGAGCCGCCCGGCCACCTCCTCGCCGCCGACCCCGAGCCCGACCACGACCACGTCCACCAGTTCCGGCTCCGCCATCCCGCCAGCATTCCGCACCGCCCCTCCGGGGGCCAGCCGGTCGCCGGCAAATTCCACTGCCCGTCGGCACGCCCGACCGCCTACCGTGGCCGGATGCGCGCACGCTTCTCCGCCGTCCACGACTGCTTCGCCGAGCTGCTCGCCGCCGGTCGGGAGACCGGGGCCGGCCTGGCGATCTGGTACGACGGGGAGCCGGTCGTCGACATCGTCGGCGGGGAGCGGTCGCCGGGGCGGCCGTGGCTGCCGGAGACGCTGGTGAACGTCTACTCGGTCGGCAAGCCCGTCGCCGCGCTCTGCCTGCTGACGCTGGTCGACCGGGGCCGGCTCGACCTGGACGACCCGGTCGCCGTGCACTGGCCCGGCTTCCGCGCCCCGGCCACCGTCCGGCAGGTGCTCACGCACACCGCCGGGCTGCCGGCCTTCCCGGTGCCCCGGCCGGCCGCCGCGATCGTCGACTGGGACCTGCTCTGCGCCGACCTCGCCGCCGCCGGGCCGGAGTGGCCGCCGGGGTCCGTCGCGGGCGAGCACGCCTGGACGTACGGGCATCTGGTGGGCGAGCTGGTGCGGCGGATCGACGGGCGGTCGGTGGGCCGATTCCTCGCCGAGGAGATCGCCGGCCCGTGGCGGCTGGACCTCGGCTTCGGCCTCGGCGAGGCGGACCGGCGGCGCTGCGCCGAGCTGCGGTACGGCGACCCGGGGTGGCCGGACCGGGTGGCGGGTGAGCCGGGCTCGCTCTGGGCGCGGGCGCTGGACAACCCGCCCGGCGGGCGGGACCTGGCGATGGTGAACAGCCCGCTCTGGCGGGGCGCGGAGGTGCCGGCGGTCAACCTGCACGCGACGGCGGGCGCCCTGGCCCGGCTCTACGCGGGCCTGCTCGCCGGCGGCGTCCTCGACGGCGTACGCCTGTTCAGCCCGGAGCTGGTGGCCGAGGCGACGCGGGTCCAGTACGACGGCGACGACCTGCTGCTGGGCCGGCGCACCCGGTGGACGCTGGGCATGCAGTGGGAGGAGGACGGGAGCTGGGGCATGGGCGGGATCGGCGGCAGCTCCGCCTGGGCCGACCCCGCGCGCGGCTACACGTTCGCCTACGCCACGTCCCACCTGGCCGACCACGACCGGGTCGACGCGCTGGTGGACGCCCTGCACTCCTGCCTCTGAGCCGCCCCCGGCCGGCGGCGCACGGTCACGGGCTGGGCACGGGCACCGGGGCGGGCGCCAGGGCGGGCCCGGGGATCACCACCGGCGTGCCGGTCGGGGTGAGCAGCGCGCGGGCGGCCACCGCCAGCCGGCGGCGCCGGGGCACCAGCGCCCGGCCGGCGAAGACGTCGAAGTCCTGCGCGGCCACCTCGTCGAGGATGCCGCCGTAGAGCGCGTACGCGGTGCGCATGCACGCCTGCGAGGCGGGCGCGAGCAGCGTGATCCCGGGGGCCGCGGCGGCGTAGTGCGCCCGGGCGCGGCCCACCTCGTACGCGATCAACTCCCGGATCCGGGGCGTGGCGCGCCCTCGTGCGCGGGCCCCGGCAAGCTCCTCGCGGGTGACGCCGAACAGGGCCAGGTCGTCGTCGGGCAGGTACGTCCGCCCGCGGTCGAGATCCTCGGCGACGTCGCGGATGAAGTTGGTGAGCTGGAACGCGAAGCCGAGCTGGCGCGCCGGCTCGCGGGCCGCGGCCGGGTCGGAGCTGCCCAGGATCGGCAGCATCATCGTGCCGATGACGGCCGCCGAGCCCTCCATGTAGTCGAGCAGGTGGTCGTAGCTGCGGTACGAGGTGACCGTCAGGTCCATCGCCATGCTCTTGAGGAACGACGCGAAGTCGTCCCGGTCGAGATCGAAGACGGCGATGGTGTGCAGCACGGCCGGGAGCAGCGGGTCGTCGACGGGCTGGCCGTGCAGCCCGGCGTCGAAGCGGCCGGCCCAGTCGTCGAGCCGCGCCGCGCGCTCGGCCGGCGACAACTCCTCGGTCCGGTCGACGATCTCGTCGGCGTAGCGGGTGAACCCGTAGAGGGCGTGCACGTGCCGCCGTTTCCAGGCGGGCAGCAGCCGGGTGGCGAGATAGTAGGTGCGGCCGTGACGTCTGTGCAGCTCACGGCATCGGTCATAGGCAGCGGTGAGATCGGTGTCCACCCGCCCTCCTCAAATATCGACGCACCAATCGACGCAAGACGTAACCCTAGGGTACGCTCGCCGGCATGGCCAACGACGCAGTTGCCGGCAACACCCTCCGCGTCACGCCGGCAGGCCCGGCGGACGGGGACGACCTCGTCGGCGCGGTGCTGGCCGCGTACACGAGGGATCTGGTCACGGCGGTGGACCGGATCCTCGCCGCCTTCCTGGCCGCCGAGGTCGCCGCGCTGACCGAGGTCGACGCGGCGATGGGCCGGTTCGCCGCGACGGCGCGCGACAGCGTGCTGGCCGGCGGCAAGCGGGTCCGCCCGACGTTCGCCTACTGGGGCTGGCGGGGCTCGGGCGGCGCCGAGCCGCTGCCGGCCGTGCTGCCGGCGTTCGCCGCCCTGGAGTTGCTGCACACCTTCGCCCTCGTGCACGACGACGTGATGGACGCCTCCACCACCCGGCGCGGTCGGCCGACCGTGCACGTGGCGCAGGCCGCCCGGCACGCCGCCGCCGGGCACCGGGGCGACCCGGGTCGGTTCGGCGAGGCGGTCGCGGTGCTGGTCGGCGACCTCTGCGTGGTGTGGGCCGACCGCCTCCTCGCGCGCCGCCCTGCCACCGGCCCGGCTGCTCCACGTCCGCCGCTGCTACGACCAGATGCGGGTGGAGACGATCGCCGGGCAGTACCTCGACGTGCTCGGCGAGAGCGACGCGGCGAACTGGTCGGTCGACCGCGCGCTGCGCGTCGCCCGTTACAAGACCGCGAGCTACACGGTGCAGCAGCCGCTGCTCTTCGGCGCCTGCCTGGCCGGCGTCGACACCGATGCCCCGCTGGTCGCCGCGTACACCCGCTACGGGCTCGCGGTCGGCGAGGCGTTCCAGCTCTGCGACGACCTGCTCGGCGTCTACGGCGACCCGTCGGCCACCGGCAAGCCGGCCGGCGACGACCTGCGCACCGGCAAGCCGACCGCGCTGCTCATGCTCGCCCGGCAGCTCGCCACGCCCGCCCAGCGGCGCGCGCTGGACCGGGTCGGCGCCGGGGTGACGGACGGGGATGTCGCCCGGCTCGCCGACGTGGTCGCCGACACCGGCGCGGTCGACCGGGTCGAGCGCATGATCTCCGACCGGGTCGCCGAGGCGCTGGCCGCGCTCGACACCGCGTCGATTGACGAGACGGCGCGCACCGCGCTGACCGGCCTCGCCACCGCCGCCACCGACCGGCGGGCGTGATGGGCAACTTCGCACGAGGAGGTGGTCGCGTGCGCACCGTCGGCGGGCGTACGGACCGGGTGCTGGTCGTCGGCGCCGGCCTGGGTGGGCTGGCCTGCGCGCTGCACCTGGCGGGCAGCGGTCGACAGGTGACCGTGCTGGAACGCGAGCCGGTGCCGGGCGGCCGGGCCGGCCGGCTCGGCGTCGACGGCTACGAGTTCGACACCGGCCCCACCGTGCTCACCATGCCCGACCTGATCGCCGAGGCGCTCGGCGCGGTGGGCGAGGAGCTGGACGACTGGCTCGACCTGACCCCGCTCGACCCGGCCTACCGGGCCTACTACCCCGACGGGTCGACGCTGGACGTCATCACCGACACCACCCGGATGGCCGCCGAGATCGCCCGGGTCTGCGGCCCCCGCGAGGCCGACGGCTACCTGCGCTTCGTCGACTACGCCCGGAAGCTCTGGCAGTGGGAGCGCGCCGACTTCATCGAGCGCAACCTGGACGCGCCCACCGACCTGCTCACCGGCAACCTCGTGCGGCTGCTGGCGGGCGGCGCCTTCCGCCGGCTCCAAACGAAGATCAACCAGTTCTTCCGCGACCCGCGCACCCAACGGATCTTCTCGTTCCAGGCGATGTACGCGGGCCTCGCCCCGCACGACGCGCTGGCCATCTACGCGGTCATCGCGTACCTCGACTCGGTGGCCGGGGTCTACTTCCCGCGCGGCGGCATCCACGCGGTCTCCCGGGGCATGGCCGGCGCCGCCGAGAAGCACGGCGTGCAGATCCGGTACGGCACCACGGTCACCCGGGTGGAGACGGCGAACGGCCGGGCCACCGGCGTGCTGACCGCCGACGGCGAGCGGATCCCGGCCGACGTGGTGGTGCTCAACCCCGACCTGCCGGTCGCCTACCGCGACCTGCTGCCACCGGCCCGCCCCCGCAGGCTCACCTACTCGCCGTCCTGCGTGGTGCTGCACGTGGGATCCCGGCAGGGATATGGGAGGATCGCCCACCACAACATCCACTTTGGACGGTCCTGGAAGGGCACCTTCGATGAGGTCATCCGGCGTGGCGAGCTGATGAGCGACCCGTCCCTGCTGGTGACCAACCCGAGCCGGACGGACCCGTCCGTGGCGCCCGCCGGCCGGCACACCTACTACGTGCTCGCGCCGGTGCCCAACCTCCACCGGGCGCCGTTCGACTGGCGGGGCGACCTCACCGACCGCTACGCCGACCAGCTCGTCGGGACCCTGGAGGAGCGCGGCTACGTCGGCTTCGGCGCCGGCGTCGAGGTGCTGCGGGCGGTCACCCCGGCCGAGTGGGCGGAGCAGGGGATGGCCGCCGGCACCCCGTTCGCCGCCGCGCACAGCTTCTTCCAGACCGGCCCGTTCCGCCCGTCGAACCTGCACCGGACGCTGCCGAACGTGGTCTTCGTCGGCTCCGGCACCCAGCCCGGTGTCGGCGTGCCGATGGTGCTCATCTCCGGCAAGCTCGCCGCCGGCCGCATCACCGGGAGATCCTGATGCTCCTCGCCCGCACACCCGAAAGGCACGCGCCGTGACCACCCGCGAGAAGCACCTCGTCGAACTCGTCGACGACGCCGGACGGGCGCGGGGCGAGACCACCGTGTCCGCCGCCCACCAGCCCCCGGGCCAGCTGCACCGCGCCTTCTCGGTGTTGCTCGTCGACCCCGACGGTCGGGTGCTTCTCCAGCGCCGGGCCGGGGTGAAGACCCGCTTCCCGCTGCGCTGGGCCAACTCGTGCTGCGGCCATCCCGCGCCCGGCGAGTCGCTGGTCGAGGCCGCCAACCGCCGGCTGGGTGAGGAGCTCGGCGCCGACCCGGTCGAGCTGACCGAGGTCGGGGTGTACGTCTACTACGCCGAGGACCCGGCCACCGGCCGGGTCGAGTTCGAGTACGACCACGTCCTGCGGGGCGAGTTCCGGCCGGGCACGCCGCTGCTGCCCGACCCCGACGAGGTGGCCGAGCTGCGCTGGGTCGACCCCGTCGAGCTGGCCGCCGACCTCGACGCCGACCCCCGCGCGTACGCGCCGTGGCTGGGCGGGGTGGTGAACCGGCTGCTGCGGCCGGCCGTCGGCCCACCCAAAGCGGCCACGAGCCCCTCCGCGCCGCCGGCGGACGACCCGTCGGAGCGGTCGGGTGGCCGATGAGGCGCTGAGCGCGGGGGCGGTGGCCCGGCGGCTGGGGGTCGCCGTCACCACCCTGCGCACCTGGCACCAGCGCTACGGGCTCGGCCCGAGCGAGCACGTACCGGGACACCACCGGCGCTACACGCCGGCCGACCTCGCGCGCCTGGAGATCATGCGGCGCCTCACCGCCCAGGGGGTCACCCCCGCCGAGGCCGCCCGCTGGGCCCGTCGGGTGCCGGAGGCCGTACCCGCCGCCGACGCCGGCGCAGGCCCGCCCGCGCGTGCCGCCGGCACCCGGGACGGCGGCGGCCCGACGATCCCGGTCGGTCGGGCCGGGCCGGGCGCCCGTGGGCTGGCCCGCGCCGCCATGCGGCTGGACTCGGTGGCGATCAGCGAGGCGATCGCGCACGCCGTCGAGACGGACGGGGTGGTCGCCACCTGGGACAGGCTGCTGCGCCCGGTGCTCGTCGGCATCGGGGAGCGGCACTCCGCCACCGCCGGCCTGATCGAGGTCGAGCACCTGGTGTCCCGGTGCGTGTCGGAGGCGTTCGCGGCGGTCGCCCGGGCCGGCGCGCCCACCGGGCCGCCGCGCATCCTGCTCTCCTGCGCCGACGAGGAGCAGCACAGCCTGCCGCTGGAGGCGCTCGCCGCCGCGCTCGCCGAGGCCGGGGTGGGCTACCGGATGCTCGGTGCCCGGGTCCCGGTGACGGCGCTGGTCGAGGCGGTCAACCGGACCGGGCCGGCCGCCGTGGTCGTCTGGTCGCACGCCCCGGCCACCGCCGATCCCGCCCAGCTCACCGCCCTGCTCGCCGCGCCCCGCCGGCCGCTGCTGGTGGCCGCCGCCGGGCCCGGCTGGCCGGCGGACTCGCTGCCCGCCGGGGTGGTGCGACCGGTCGACCTCACCGAGGCGGTCTCGCTCGCGCTGGCCGTACGCGACTCGCTGGAGCGGCCCGCCGCCGACTGACCGGGGTGCCGGGGACGGAAAGCCGTCCACTAGCGTCGGGGGGTCCGCCGACCCCGACCCCCCTTCGGGAGCGAACGATGCGCCCACGCGCCGTACTGGCGTCCGGTCTGGCCCTGGCCCTTCTGCTCGGCGGCTGCGGTGACACCTCCACGTCCCCGCCGGAGGCGGGCCCCAGCCCCGTCGCCTCGGCGCCGCTGCCGCCGGAGCCGACCCCGACGGCCAGCCCGCGCCCGACCCGCAGCACCCCGCCGAGGCGTCCCGTCCGCCCGCTGCCCGGCACACTGCCGGCGGGCCTGCAACGCAGCACCGGCGTACGGGCGGTGGCGCTGACCTTCGACGACGGGCCCGACCCGGTCTGGACGCCCAAGATCCTCGACCGCCTCCGCGCGGCCCGGGTCACCGCCACGTTCTGCGTGGTGGGCACCCAGGCCCGCCGGCACCCCGATCTGGTCCGGCGGATCGTGCGGGAGGGGCACCAGCTCTGCAACCACAGCTGGCGCCACGACCTGGACCTCGCCCGGCGACCGGTCGCCGAGATCCGGAAGGACCTGGCCCGCACCAACGCGGCGATCCGGGCCGCGGTGCCCGGCGCCAAGGTGCCGTTCTACCGGCAGCCGGGCGGCCGTTGGACGCCCGAGGTGGTGTCGGTCGCCAGGCAGCTGGGCATGCGGTCGCTGCACTGGAACGTCGACCCGCAGGACTGGGGCAAGCCCACCACCGCGACGATCACCAAGCGGGTACGCGTCGCGGCCCGCCCCGGATCGGTCGTGCTGCTGCACGACGGGGGCGGCGATCGGGCCGCGACACTGGCCGCCTGCCCGCACCTGATCACCGACCTGAAGCGCCGCTTCGGCGTCGTCCGGCTCCGCTAGACCGCCCCTGACCTGCGGTTTTGCGGGTCAGTGTGGCCAGGGCCATACCGGTTTGGTCGAGGGGCCGACCATCACGTAAGCTATCCAAGCCTCCGGCGGGGCCGGATGGGAGCAAGTCCGCTTGAAGTTGCGAGTGTGCAATGATGGCGGGGCCGCCCTCATCGTCTAGCGGCCCAGGACGCCGCCCTTTCAAGGCGGTAGCACGGGTTCGAATCCCGTTGGGGGCACGGTCCGGCTTCGGCCGGAGGCAACAAAGCTAGGTCCTGTGGAGCAGTTGGAGTGCTCGCCGCCCTGTCAAGGCGGAGGTCGCGGGTTCAAGTCCCGTCAGGACCGCCAGCGCTGACGCCGCGCCCACCACGCGCGGCGTTCTGCGTATCGGAGCGTGCGACCCTCCCGGCGGACAACCCGCCGTGCGGGTAGCATGAACCGAGCAACACGGCCAGGTAGCTCAGTTGGTACGAGCGTCCGACTGAAAATCGGAAGGTCGGCGGTTCGACCCCGCCCCTGGCCACATAGCCTTTCGCCGGGCTACTGAAGCGCCGACCAGCGGAAACGCCGGTCGGCGCTTCTGCGTAGGGGGCTCCTGCCGCATCGGTCGGCGCTGCCCGGTGGCTGACCGCTTCCGGCCCTTGGTCACCACCGTTCGTTCACGTTCCCTGACCTCCGGGCCGTCAGTCGTGCTCGGGAAGGCCGGCCACCCGGTGCGACGCGGCGTGCATGACCTCGGTCACAAGCCGGCGCACATGACCTCCCCGGGCGCTGTACAACGCCCGCCGGCCGTCGCGCCGCACCGTGACCAGTCCCGCCAGCCGCAGCTTGCCCAGGTGCTGCGACACCGCCGGCCGCGCCACCCCCAGCGCCGCCACCAGCGCCGTCACGTCATGCTCCCCGTCCACGAGCAGCCACATCAACCGCAGCCGCGTGCCGTCCGCGAGCATCCGCAACATCTCCGTTGCCGCCTCAACGTGGCTATCGACAGGTAGGCGTTGTTGCAGGTCACTGGCACCTGCACCATTGTCGCGTGCGTACATGAGCACATATTATCGGCGCCGTCGGGAATACCAACCGTCATGCCGTAGGACGTTGGGAGACGCGGTGAACGACCACGAGCACGCTCACGGCCGGGGCCACGACCATCCGGGCGGTCACGAGCACGGTCACGACCACCCGCACGGTCACACCCATCACCACGGGGGGCTCGCCGCCTGGTGGCACCGGCTGACCCACGCGGTCGTCCCCCACTCGCACGACTCCCGCGCGAAGATCGACCCGGCGTTGGAGTCCTCCCACGAGGGACTACGCGCCCTGTGGATCTCGCTCGTCGGCCTCGGGATCACCGCCGTCGCCCAAGCCGTCATCGTTGTCCTGTCCGGCTCGGTCGCCCTTCTCGGCGACACCCTGCACAACGTCGCCGACGCCCTCACCGCCGTGCCCCTCGCGATCGCCTTCCTGCTCGGCCGGCGCGCCGCCACCCGCGCCTACACCTACGGCTACGGCCGCGCCGAAGACATCGCCGGCATCATCATCGTCGCGGTCATCGCCGCCTCCGCCGTCGCCGCCGCCTGGACCGCTGTCGCCCGGTTGCTGCACCCGGCCGAGGTGACCCACCTGCCCTGGGTGGCCGCCGCCGGCTTCGTCGGCTTCATCGGCAACGAGCTGGTCGCCCGCTACCGGATCCGCGTCGGCCGCCGCATCGGCTCCGCCGCCCTGGTCGCCGACGGCCTGCACGCCCGCACCGACGGCTACACCTCCCTCGCCGTACTCCTCGCCGCCGGCGGCGCCGCCCTCGGCTGGCGCTGGGCCGACCCGGTCGTCGGTCTCGCCATCGCCGTCGCCATCACCTTCGTCCTCAAGGACGCCGCCCGCGAGGTCTACCGCCGCCTCATGGACGCCGTCGACCCGGAGCTGGTCGACCAGGCCGAAAGCACCCTCCGGGCCGTCGACGGCGTGCAGGACGTAGCCGCGGTACGACTCCGCTGGATCGGTCACCGACTGCACGCGGAGGCCGAACTGGTTGTCGACGCGAACCTCAGCCTCATCGCCGCCCACGGAATCGCTGCCGACGCCGAACACCAACTCACCCACGCCGTACCGCGACTGACCAGCGCCACCGTCCACACCGATCCCGACTGCCACGCCGGCGCCCATCACCATGCTGACCTGTCGCACGAGCGGCGGCAGATGATCCGCTGACGAACCGCGTGCTGCCGGGCGAGCTGAGCCGCTGTCGGCCGCCGTGCGCGCAGCGGCTGCCGGTCAGAACGGGTGGCTGGCCGGGTCCGGGACGCCGCGCCGACGCCGCAGCTCGACCGCCCGCTTCTCCTTGCGGATGATGGCCACGACGTACCAGGTTGCCGCAGCGGCCAGCAGGGCCAGCGGGATGGCTCCCCAGAAGGGCCGGCCTTGCGCCGCCGTGATGAGCAGCGCCAGCACGAGGGCCACGGCGAACGCTGTGAACAGGACGGCGACGGCCCGCAGCCCGCCCATGGTGCGCACCGAGCCGCCAGGTCCGCCCCGGACGAAGCCGACCTCCTCCGGCCGGTACAGGGTCAGTTCCCCGTCGGCGGTGCGCACCAGGCGCCACGACTCCCCGCGCTCCCGAAGCCGTCGGTATTCGGCTCGGGCGGCCTCGTCACGAGCCGCCCGCCCGACGTCGTCTCCAGCCACCGTCTCAGTCCTTCCGGCAAAGGCGGGCACCTCGGTCACGCTCCGCCTCGTCCATGACACCCCGCCTGCTGGGGCGCATCCTCGGACGCCAACAGTGTCACGGGCTGGCCATCCACCGTCGTGCGCAAGGAAACAGTGACATCACGAGCAGGACGATTTCCGCCGCGTAGGGCATGGAGATGAGAGGCGGTGCCTGCTGGACCAGCCCTCGGCTGACCAGATCCGTGGCCGGCGGCCGGAGTTGCCCGGCGGTGTCAGCGCTTCTGTTGGCGGTGTTGCGCCATCCCGCCCTGGATCGCCTCCCAGACGCTCCGCCCGGCCTGGCGGAGTGTCTCCCCCGCCTGCTCGGCGAGCTGGGCCGCGCTCGGCGGCGTCCCGGTGCCACCCCCGGGGGTTTCCTGCGGCCGGCCCGCTCCGCCCTCGGGCCGGTGGCCCGACGGCTCCCGCCGCCCAGCGCCAGCACCCCCGGCTCCGCCAGGCTCCTCACCACCCGGCCGTCGCGCACCCGGCTCCGGCCCGCCGTGTTCCGGCGCGCCCTGTCCGCGACCCGGTTGCTCGGGACCGCCCCGCTCCCGGCGGGCCTGCTCGGCGCCGCCCCGCTCGCGCTCCGCCTGCTCCCGGGCGCGTCGCACCTGCCCCTGTTCCCCACCGCCGCCCGATACGCCGGCGAGGCCGCCGCCCGGCGCCGCCTGGCCCGCGCCCGGTTCCCCGCCCAGGCCGGGGGCAGCCGCCTCCCGCAGGGACCGGTCGGCGACCGCCCCGATCGCACCGACCTGCTGGCCGAGCTCGTCGGTCGCGCCGCCGGGCCGCACCGGCGACCCGGTGACCGGCCCGCCCAGGTTGGCCCCCTGCTGCGTCTCGGCCGCCTGCTGCGTCGCCCGGTTCACGTCGTCGATCGAGAGCGCCGTACGCGACAGGGCGTCGATGATCTGCGGGTTGCGGTCGATGGTGCTCAGCGCCCGGTCGAGGATGTCGACCAGCTTCTCCAGGCGCACCTTGAGCTCCGCCTCGGCGTGCACCCCGGTCATGTCCAGCTCGACGCCCTGCAGGTGCACGCGGACACCGGCGTCGAGCTGGAGGAGGTTGGCCAACCGCGCCCGCAGGGACAGATCGGCGTCCAGCCCGTCCACGGCGAGCCGGATCGAGTCGACCGACACCTCCGGTACGTCGAGCAGGACGTCCGGCTCCGTCGCCCCCTCCTGCCGGGGCGACCGCCCGGCGATCCGGTCCGGCTCCCGCTGCTGCGCGTTCTCGCTCATGCTCCCCGCTCCGCCTCCTCCGGCCCGGTCCGGCCGGGACCGTCCGGCGCGCTTACCCGCTATCCGGCCGACCATCCCGTCCCGCCCGGGAAGGCGGCACCGGCCGCCGCCGGGCGTACGAAATGGGTGTCCGGAACCGGGCAGCGCGCGAAGCTGCACACCCGGGCATGGGCCGGTATGGTCCGGGCCTATGGGACAGGAGATGGCTGACCCGGCCGGCTTCCGGCAGGAGTACGACCAGTTCTCGTTGCGCAGCGTTCTCCTGGTCCCCGCCCCCGCGGATCAGGCGTTCGCGGTGTTCACCGACGCCCTCGCGGCCTGGTGGGTGGTGGAGTACACGTGGTCCGGCCCGGAGCACCTGGCCGAGCTGGGCATGGAGCCGCGCGCCGGCGGGATGCTCTACGAGATCGGCCCGCACGGCTTCCGCTGCGACTGGGGGCGCGTGCTGACCTGGGATCCGCCCCGGCGTCTGGTCTTCACCTGGCAGATCGGCGCCGACCGGGCGCCGGTGCCGGATCCGGCGCAGGCGAGCGAGGTGGAGGTCCTCTTCCACCCGGACGGACCGGAGCGGACCCGGGTGGAGGTCGAGCACCGGCACTTCGACCGGCACGGCGAGGCCGCCGAGGGCTACCGGCAGGCGCTGACCGCCGGCTGGCACGAGCTGCTCTCCCGCTACGCGACGACGGTGACCCACGGCGCCGGCTGACCGGCCCCCACCATCCGCCGCCTCATCCCCACCGGGCACCCGTCGCCGGGCGGTCCGAGCCGGTCAGTGGCCGATGCCCGGGTGGGTGCCGGAAGCCGTGGCAAGGCCCCGCCCCCCGAGGTCGGCGCGGCGTCCCGCCTCCGCGCCGGAACCGAACCCGCTGCCGGCCAGCCTGCGCGGCGCCGCGGTGCGCAGGCGCGGGTACACCTCGGCGACACGGTGCCGCACCCGGTCCGACCGGTCGGCCAGCACCAGCGCGACCGACGACCCGCCCGAGTCGGCGGCCGCCTGGGCCTCGGCCGCCCGCAGCCGTACGCCGATCACCTGGGCGAAGCCGGCCAGCCAGGAGCGCCGGAAGGCGGCCGCATGCTCGCCGGGCGGCACCTCCGCCGCGCCCAGCCCGTGCGCGGCCTGCACGAGCAGCGACGTGAAGAGCAGGTCGACGCGTTCCAGGTCGCTGGCGAAGCCGAACAGGTGCATGGCGAAGCCGCTGCCCTGCCGGCGGCGGACGCAGCGGCAGCGCAACGGGTCGGCGACCGCGGCGAGCAGGCCGGCCTTGTCCCGGGCGTACGGGGCGACGACCTCGACCACCCGGTCGCCCACCGGGTCGGTGGCCGGGTCCCGGGCGGCCAGCAGCGCCCGGTCGACGCCGTAGCGGGCGATCAGCTCGGTGGCCTTGGCGGTGAACGCGGCCGACTCGGCGGGGGTGCAGGCCAAGTCCTCGGCCTGGGCCAGCAGCTTGCGCACCTTGCTGAGCATGGCCTCGGACATGCCCCCAGCCTGTCACGCGGGGCGGTCGACTCGCCGACGGCGACGCCGACCGCCTGATCAGCCGGCCCGGCTGCGCAGGGTGGCCACCGTCGAGCCGGCCAGGGTGAGCAGGCAGTCCGGCAGCAGCCCGTCGGCCGCCGCCGCCCCGAACAGCGCCTCGCCGGTGTCGGCGTCGGCATTGGCGTACGCGCTGACGAATCGGGCCACCCAGCGGGTGTCGTAGGCCGCCTCGTCGATCCCGGGAAAGTCCAGCGCGCACGCGCCCCGCGGCACCGGCCCGCCGACCATGGTGGCCGCGAGGCACCAGGCCACCCCGTACGCGCCGGCCAGGCCGGACCGGTCGACGACCGCGTCGAACGCCCCCACCACCGCGTCGCCGTCCCCGGCCAGCGCCGAGCGGAGCACGGCGGTCGCGTCGTCGAGCGTCTGCTGTGGTGATTCCGTCACGCACCGCACGGTAGGGCAGCGGGTCAAGCGATCGGCGATCGTGACTCTCCGTGTGCATGCCGGGCGACCTGCGGATTGAGCCGGCTCCGTGGTCACGCCGCACGCGTCGGCACGCTAATGTGCGCAGCGGACCTTCGCCCGAGGAAGGACGACCATGCTCAAGTCACGCGCCTCGCGGGCGGCCACCCTGGCCGCCTGCGCGACGTTCCTGTTCGCCAACAGCGCGTGCGGGACGGAGGGGCCCGACGAGGCGACCACCCACCAGGTGCGCCTCTACGGCTCCGACGGCAACATGCTCAACTCCTACCCCGCTGAGCTGAAGGACCGCGCCAGCCTCGTCGACGGCATGAAGGGCACCAAGCCGATGACGCCGCTGCCGGAGAGCTTCCAGAACCGGCTACGGTCCGTCGACCCGCAGCTGAACGACTTCCTCTACACGGCCGAGACGTACGACGCGGTGGTGATCAGCGCGATCGCCGCCCAGCTCGCCGGCAGCACGGACCCGGCCGCCGTCGCCAAGCAGATCGTCGGGGTCACCAACGGCGGGCAGCGTTGCGAGGACGTGGCGTCCTGCCTGGCGCTGGCCCGCGCCGGCAAGGACGTGGAGTACCGAGGCGTCTCGATAACCCGGGCCGGGTTCACCGAGGCCGGCGAGCCGGCCACCGCCAGCTACGCGACCGTGCACTTCGACGGCCAGCAGCTCAACGACGGCAAGACGGAGTTCGTCGGCGCCGGCGACGAGTCGGCGGCGAGCACCGAGGCTCCGCCGAAGGGGAAGAAGCAGCGCGGGGGCCGTACCGACCGCAGTGACGGGTCCCCGCTGGTCGTGGGCGGTCTGCTGCCGATGACCGGTGACCTGTCCCTGGCGTACCCGCCGATGGCCGCCGCGGCCGCCCTGGCCATCAAGGAGATCAACGGGGCCGGCGGCGTGCTCGGCGAGCCGGTGGTCTGGGTCGACGGCGACGACGGCACCAATCCGGCGGTGGCGAAGGCCACGGTGGCGAAGCACGTCGAGCGGAACGTGCACGTCATCATCGGCGCCGGCGCCTCCGGGATCTCCCGCGAGGTCCTGCCCGACGTGGTGCGGGCCGGAAAGGTCCTGTTCTCCTCGTCGAACACCGACGCCGGGCTGACCAAGCTGGAGGACAACGGCCTCTACTTCCGCACCGCCCCGCCGGACAGCCTCCAGGGGCGGGCGCTGGCCGACGTGATCCTCCGGGACGGGCCGCAGAAGATCGCGATCGTGGCCCGCAAGGACTCCTACGGCGAGGGCCTCCAGGCCACCGTCAAGGCCGAGCTGGAGCGCACCGGCGTCGGCGGCGACCGGATCAAGCTGCTGACCTACGACCCGCCGGCCGACGCCAAGGCCAACCCCGTGGACTTCACGGCCGGGGCGAAGGAGATCAAGGACTTCGGCGCGGAGGCCGTGCTGATCATCGGCTTCGCGGAGTCGGCGCAGGTGATCCGCGCGCTCGCGGACGCCGGCGTGCAGTTCCGGCAGTGAGCCGCTGACCCTTCACACGAACGGCCGCACCGGGTCACCGGTGCGGCCGTTCTCGTCGTGACGCCGACGTCGCTACGCCGAGCGGCACCGACGTGGGGACACGCGGGCACCGCCCGGCCAACCGCTCAGCGGGGCCGCCGCCGTTCCAGGAACTCGGTCATCCGCCGGTGCTTCTCCTCGTCCTCGAAGAGCACCGCCTGGCTGACCAGGTCGAGGTGCGGGTGCGCGGCGGCCGGCGCGTCGACCGCCAGCTTGGTCAGCCGCAGCGCCAGCGCGGACCCCTTCGCCATCTCGTCGAGGAGCCCGTGCGCGGTGGGCAGCAGCTCGGCGGGCTCGGCCACCACCCGGTTGACCAGGCCGATCCGCAGCGCCTCCTCGGCGTCCACCCGGCGGCCGGTGAAGAGCAGTTCCTTGGCCCGGGCCTCGCCGACCAGCGCCGGCAGCCGGTGGGTCGCGCCCGCGCCGGCCAGGATGCCCAACCGCACCTCCGGCTGCCCGAACACCGCCCGCTCGGTGCAGACCCGCAGGTCGCAGGCGTACGCCAGCTCGGCGCCGCCGCCCAGCGCCGGCCCGTCCACCGCCGCCACGGTCGGCATCGGCAGCGCCCGGATCCGGGCGAAGGCGGCCGAGTTGATCGCCGCCAGCGCGTCCAGCCGGCCCCGCTCGCGCAGTTGCCCGATGTCCGCCCCGCCGGCGAAGATGCCCTCGGTGCCGCCGGTGAGCAGCAGCAGGCGGGGGCGCGCCTCCAGCTCCGCGCAGACCTGGTGCAGCTCGGCGATCAGGTCGGCGTCGATGGCGTTGCGTTTCTCCGGCCGGTCGAGCGTGACCACCAGCCGGTCCGGCCGCTCCTCGACCCGCAAGCCGCTCACGACTTCACCCCGCCTTCCCAGCGGTAGAAGCCCTGACCGGACTTCTTGCCCAGCCGGCCGGCGGCCACCATCTCCACCAGCAGCGGCGGCGGCGCGAACCGGTCCCCGTACGCGGCCTGGAGGGTACGCGCGATGTCCAGCCGCACGTCCAGCCCGACCAGGTCGGTCAGCTCCAGCGGGCCGATCGGGTGCCGGTAGCCGAGCACCATCGCCTTGTCGATGTCGGCCGGGCTGGCCACCCCGTCGGCGACCATCCGGATCGCCTCCAGGCCGAGGGTGACCCCGAGCCGGGAGGTGGCGAAGCCGGGCATGTCCCGTACGACGACGGGGTCCTTGCCCAGCCGGCCGGCCAGCGCGACGGCCGCGGCGGTGGTCTCGTCGGCGGTGGCCGGGCCGACCACGACCTCCAGCAGCGCCATCGCCCAGACCGGGTTGAAGAAGTGCAGCCCGACGAAGCGCTCGGGTCGCGCCAGCCCGTCGGCCAGCTCGGCGATGGAGATGCTGGACGTGTTGCTGCCCAGCAGCGCCGGGCGCAGCGCCTCGGCCTCGCGCAGCACCGCCCGCTTGAGGTCCGGCCGCTCGGGCACGGCCTCCACCACCACGGCCGGATCCTGCGCGACCTCGGCGAGCGCGGCCCGCAGCGTCACCCGCCCCCGGTTCGTCGCGGCCTGGTCGGCGGTCAGCTTGCCGCGCCCCACCGCCCTGTCCCACAGCTCACCGAGCCGGTCCACGGCCGCGGCGCCCCGGGCCCGGTCCACCTCGACCAGCTCGACGGCGTGTCCGGTCCCGGCCGCCACGTACGCGATGCCGAGCCCCATCGTGCCGGCCCCGACGACGACAAAGCGGTCGCTCATGACGCCTCCCTGCCTCCGGCGGCGACCCGGGGTTGACCCGCGCTCCGCCACCCGCTCCACTCGCTCATGGGCCGACCCTATGCAGCGACGCCCGCCCGGACATGCGTGGGGGCGGCGCGGATCGGGTACGACGGCCGTCAACCGAGGGAAGGACGGGCGAGATGAGCCAGGCACCGGAGACCGTGGACAGTGCGGGCGCGGCGGAGACGGTGGAGACCCGCGGGGACGAGCGGGTCGACCTGCTGCGCGCGGACACCAACAACGACGGGCGCACCGACGTCTGGGTGGCCGACACCGACGGGGACGGCAAGCCCGACCTGTTCCAGTTCGACACCGACCACGACGGCAAGGTGGACGTCACGATGGTCGACCTCGACGAGGACGGCACCCCGGACGAGGTGGTCGACGGCGACGGCGGCCTCCCGCCCGAGCAGCTTCCCCCGACCGTCCAGGTCTGAGGCGTACGCCGGTCGTCCGGGGTGCCGCCGTGCGGCGTGCCCCGGGCGTCAGCCGGCCAGGCGCAGGGTGGCGAGGTAGTACGGGGCGTCGCGGTCGTCCACGTCGGTCAGTCGCCAGGCGGTGCCGCGGACCAGCTCGGCGAGCTCGTCGGGTGAGCAGACCAGGTAGTCGAACCACTCGGTGCCCAGTTCCCGGTAGCGCAGGCGGAGCCGGAGCTGCCCGCCGAGCCGGCCCCGGCGCCGGTTGCGCTCGTGGTAGCCCGTGTGCAGCGGGTCCCGGGTGCCGTACGGGTCGGTGCCCTGCGCGATGACCCGCGCGCCCGGCCGGGCCAGCGCGGCGAGCGCCGCCAGCAGGGCCGGGGCCCGCTCCCGCCCCTCCAGCAGCCCGACGTTGTTGCCGAGCAGCAGGAACGTGTCGTAGCGCCGGCCGGCGGCGACGTGCGAGTCGACCGTCCCGTGCACCAGCTCGCGTACGCCCCGGCGGCGGCAGACGGCCAGCGCGCCGGCCGAGGTGTCCAGCCCGGTGACCGGCACGCCCCGCTCCTGGAGCAGCAGGGCGATCCGGCCCGCCCCGACGCCGACGTCCAGGGTGGCGCCCTCGACCCGGTCCACCGCCCGGTGGTCGTACGGCTGCCAGTCGGCGGGGCCGTCCAGGTAGTGCGCGGCGGGCGCGCCGTTGATCAGCCCGTCGTCCCGCTCGATGATCTCGATGACGGGTCGTGGCAGCCGCCCGCCGGCCAGCGGTCGGGGGCCGACCCCGGTCGCCACGGCGAGCGCGTCGCGCAGCATCTCGCCGAACACGTCACCGATCCGTGGTTCCACCGTCACGGCTTCACGCTATCCGGCCGGTCAGTCAGCCGCGGCGGCCGTATCCTGTCGGCGTGGCCACACTGGACCGCCTCGCCGCGGAGAAATACATCCTGTTGACGACGTTCCGCAAGGACGGTCGGGCGGTGCCGACGCCGGTCTGGGCGGTCCGCGACGGCGACGCGCTGGCGGTGTGGTCGGCGGCGGATTCCGGCAAGGTGAAGCGGATCCGGCGCAGCGGGGACGTCACGGTCGCGCCGTGCGACGTCCGGGGCCGCCCGCACGGCGCGGCGGTGCCCGCCCACGCGACGCTCTGTGGCCCGGCCGACACCCGGCGGGTCCGCGACCTGATCAAGCGGAAGTACCGGATGATCGGGCGGCTCAGCCTGCTCGGCAGCCGGCTGCGCCGGGGCGAGGGCGGCACTGTCGGCATCCGGGTCTCGCTCGCCGACCGGCCGGCGGGCGGCGACTGACCCGCCCGCCGCGCCGCGCGCAGCCACGCCGCGCAGCCGGCGGCCGAGGCGCGCGTACGGCCGGACGACGGGTTTTGTCGGCCTGCCCGGGCTCGGAATGCGCAGCCGGGTCCGGCCGCGCGGGGCGCGACCGGCCGGGCCCGGACACGACGAAGGGCGACGGACCGTGTCCGCCGCCCTTCGTGCACACCTGTTGACTTCCGGCCGTCAGTCCCCCTGACGCTGCTGGGGGATCTGCCCCTGCAGCAGGGCTCTGACCTCCGACTCGCGGTACCGGCGGTGTCCCCCCAGGGTGCGGATGGCGCTGAGCTTGCCAGCCTTGGCCCACCGGGTCACCGTCTTCGGGTCGACACGGAACATCGACGCCACCTCGGCCGGCGTGAGTAGCGGCTCTGGTTCGTGCGTTCGCGATGCCATCGGTCACTCCTCCACATGTATAGACATCGGCCGGGGTCCCGCCGGCCGACGCGTCTCCCATGGTCCGGCTAGTCCCCGATGTCCGACATGGGCCGAACGGCCGAACGTCCCTAGACGGACGGATGAACCATGCCCGATTTATGCGACATTTACACGGCAGAAAGTACCTTATTCGGACTCATGATCACGGTTCGTGATGCATCAACTACGAGCCCGCCTCGCCTTGGCGGCACTTACGGGGCGATTTGGGATTAGTTACACCGTTCCAGCAGTTGCACCGCGCGCCACCGGGCGACCAGCTTGTCGTACGCCGCCGAAGCCTCCTCGGCCTCGCCCCGGGACAGCCCGGCGAGCCCGCTCGCCACCAGCTCGGGCGAGTCGTCGGCGGCCAGCGTCTCGTCGGAGAGCAGGTCGACCAGGCCGCCGTAGTCCAGCTCCACCACCGAGCGGGGGTGGAATTCCTCCAGCCAGCGCGCGGCCTCCTCGACCGCCTCCGTGATCGGCGCCTCGCCGACCGACTTGCGCAGCACCGACAGCGCCCGCGACGACCGGCGCCGCGCCTTCGAGATCTCCGTCCGGAAGCGCAGCGCCCGTCGGCCCGGACGGGTCACGTGGTGTCGCTCCTCCGGGTCGAAGAGCACGAACCAGCGCAGCGGCACGCCCCACGTCGCGATCTGCTCGTGCAGCCGGGGGACGCCGTGCTCCAGCACCCGCGCCCCGCTGCGCCAGTCCTCCACCACCGCCTTGGCCTGCCCGGCGAGCACCGGCGGCACGAACGCGTCGGCCAGCACCGGCGGCACGCCGTCGCGCGCGCTCAGCGCCGCCTCGGCCACCCGGATACGCAGGTTCCACGGGCAGACCAGCAGCGTGTCGTCGGTCTCCAGCACGTACGCCTCGTCCGGCAGGTCGGGCAGCCGCGTCCAGCCCGCGCCGAGCGCCTCGATCACCGACGTCCGTTGCCGGCCGGGCCCCTCCACGGGGGCCACCGCCCGCCCCTGCTCGACGTAACGGCGCCAGTACGTCTGGCGGTCCCGGTCGAAAGCGGTCAGCGGCTCGTACACGCGCAGGTAAGAAGCGAAGAGCGACGGCACGGCGCGATCCTCCCACGAATCGGAACCCGACCGTCGTCGGCGCTGCGATCACGCACGCCGTGGGCGGTCGGACGGCGTCGGCCGATACTAGGCTCAGCGGCACCGGCAGCATCCCGCCGGCGTCCACAGGTCCGCGTCCCACAAGGACGCACCCCCCACACCAGGAGCTACTCATGGGCGTATTCGCCAGTACCGACGACCCGGGATCCACCGGCCACGAACAGGTCGTGTTCTGCCAGGACAAGCAGTCCGGCCTCAAGGCGATCATCGGGATCTACTCCACCGCGCTCGGCCCCGCGCTCGGCGGCACCCGGTTCTACCCGTACGCGAGCGAGGAGTCCGCCCTCGCCGACGTGCTCGACCTGTCCAGGGGCATGGCGTACAAGAACGCCCTGGCCGGGCTGGACCTCGGCGGCGGCAAGGCGGTCATCTGGGGTGACCCCGAGCGGATCAAGAGCGAGGCGCTGCTGCGCGCGTACGGCCGCTTCGTGGAGTCCCTCGCCGGGCGTTACTACACCGCCTGCGACGTCGGCACCTACGTGGCCGACATGGACGTGATCGCCCGGGAGACGTCGTACGTCACCGGCCGCAGCGTCGAGCACGGCGGCGCCGGCGACTCCTCGATCCTCACCGCCTGGGGCGTGTTCCAGGGCATGCGGGCCGCCGCCGAGCACGTCTGGGGCGCCCCGACGCTGCGCGGCAGGCGGGTCGGCGTGGCCGGCCTGGGCAAGGTCGGCAAGTACCTGGTCGGCCACCTGCTCGACGACGGTGCCGAGGTGGTGGCGACCGACGTCAACCCGAAGGCCATGGAGTGGGCGCGCACGACCCACCCGCAGGTCACCCTCGTCGACGACGCCGCCGTGCTGACCGCCGCCGACATCGACGTGTACGCCCCGTGCGCGCTCGGCGGCGCGCTCAACGACGACACGGTGCCGGCGCTGCGCGCCAAGGTGGTCGCCGGCGCGGCGAACAACCAGCTCGCCCACTCGGGCATCGAGAAGCTGCTGGCCGACCGCGGCATCCTCTACGCCCCGGACTACGTGGTGAACGCCGGCGGCGTGATCCAGGTGGCCGACGAGATCGAGGGCTTCAACTTCGAACGGGCCAAGCTGCGCGCCACCCGGATCTACGACACCACCCGCGAGATCCTCCAGCTCGCCGACGCCGAGGGCGTGCCCCCGGCGGTGGCGGCGGACCGGCTGGCGGAGCGGCGGATGGCCGACGTCGGCCGGCTGCGCACGATCCACCTGCGATGAGCGTCACGGAGGCGGAGCCGGCCCGGTTCCGCCTCCGGCGCCGCCGCGCCGAGGCGCGCCGTTAAGCTGGTTTCGTCGGGCTTTGTCCGGTGTCACGGGCGCTCCCGGCACCGCTCCTTACCCGGTACAATCGGTGACGGCTGGATGACCGCGACGCGCGGCACCGGTCGACGGTAACCCGAGGTGCCGAACGATGGCATCCCCATGTACCGTAAGAGCCACGAGAGATGCCTGACGTCATCGGGGCCCGCCTTCGGGCTGCCCCGCATTCTGTGCGAGGGGGTCGAGCCATGGGGCGCGGCCGTGCTAAGGCCAAGCAGACGAAGGTGGCGCGGGAGTTGAAGTACCACTCCCCGAACACCGACCTCACCGCCTTGCAGCGCGAGTTGGCGGGTGCTGGTAAGTCTGAGCACAACTTCGACGACGACTACAAAGAGTATGTCGACGACGATGATGAGGATCACGCGGACGAAGACCCGGATCCCTGGGTACGTCCGACCCGCTGACCTCCGGTCGCAGCTGAGCACGCGGTAATCCCCCGCGTGCTCACGCATGTGCCCATCCGAAGCGGCGCCAACACCGACGATCAGGGACCATGCCGTCCCGGAGGCTACTCCGGCTGCTCGGCAGGTCCCTGATCCCGGTGTGGCCGCGCCGCCCTCAGCGGGGCCGGTTGTTCCAGTTGTAGAACGTCGGGATGTTCTCGAAGTGGTTCCAGGCGCAGACGGCGCTCGCGCCGTCGCCGCCCGCCACCTCCGCCCGCAGCCGCCGCGCGGCCTCGGCCTCGTGGAGCAGAGCGGTGAGTCCCGGCGCGGCTTCCCGCACCCGATCGGCGACCTGGCCCGTGGCGGTGTCCGCCCCGCGCTCAGGCTGCCGGTGACTGGTGGTCTCGGGCATGCTCCAACACTCCCTCCAGTAGGTGGATCTTGCTGTTGCGGCAGTGCGCGGTCTCCGTACCGTCGAAACGCCCCAGCTCGAAGTAGCGGTTGGCGGCGTGGCCGCCGCCGCAGAAACCGAAGTAGGGGCAGGACGAACGGCACGCCTCGACACCGGCGAGGAACTCACCGACCCAGGGCGTCCGGTCCGCGTGGGCGAGGATGTCGGCCAGCGGTGTGGTCAGCACGTTGCCGCTGCTGAAGTCGCCGTACCGGACGTCGGTGAAGCCGGCCAGCTCGGGCGAGAGCACGGTCACCGAGCCGTCGTGTCCGACGGTCGGGATCGGGTCCAGCCGCCGGGGCAGCAGGTCGTCGACGGTGCCGTCCAGCACGGCGGCGGCATACCGCAACGACCACTCGACCTCACGCAGGTGGATCCGGGGCTCCCGGCGCCAGGCCGCCACCAGTTCCGCCCAGAACGCGGTCACCGCCCGGGCGTCGTGGGAGTTGTCGCGCAGGTTGACCCCCTCGGTCTCCTCGATGTTGACGCCGAGCACGTCACAACCGAGACCGAGGAAGTAGTCGTACAGCTCGGTGGCGAGGCCCGGCTCCGGGCGGCCCACCACCGCCAGCGCCGAGAACGGCAGCCCGTGCCGGCGCAGCGCCGCCACCCCGCGCACGATCCGGTCGTACGCCGGCCCGCCGGCCCGGGTGACCCGGTCGCCGTTGCGCTCCCGCGGCCCGTCCACGCTCACGCTCACCCGCACCCGGTGCTCGGCGAAGAACGCGCACCACGCGTCGTCGATCAGCGTGGCGTTGGTCTGCACGTGGTGCTCGACCTCGGGCCCGAACGGCGCGATCAGCGCGGCCAGGTGCTCCCGGCCGGCGGCGAGCGGCTCCCCGCCGTGCCACACCACGGAGAAGCGGCCCGCCGCCGCCCACGGGTTGACCGACGCGGCCACCGCCTCGGCCACCCGTACCGGCATCCGCCGGTCGGCGGCCCGGAACGGCAGATAGCAGTACGCGCAGTCCAGGTTGCAGAGGGTGGTCGGCTGCATCACGACGTACGAGGGAACGACGGCCAAGCCGCGCATCCCGCTGAACGACTGTCCCCGTGCAGCCATTGCCCTCCTCAGCGCCTGAAGGGCTGTCGGGACCCCGGTGAGGGGGTGCCCCGACAGCGTTGAGGGTGCCCCTCAGGCTAGGCGGCGACGGCCACTCGGGTGAAGCCCTGATCAGGTGCCCGTACGGTCACCGAAGCGTGATCATCATCCCCGGGTGTGCTGCCCGATCATCTGCACGTTGCCGGAACCCTCGATGATCTCGCCGGCCTGCCACGCGTCGACACCGCGGCCGGTCAGGGTGGCCAGCGCGCGGTCCGCGTCCTCGGCGGAGACGATCGCGAACATGCCGACGCCCATGTTGAACGTCGCCTCCATCTCCGGGTCCTCGATCCGCCCCTTGGACTGGATGAGGTCGAAGATCGGCTGCGGCTTCCAGGTGGACCGGTTGACCACCGCGTCGACGTGCTCGGGCAGGACCCGGACGAGGTTGCCGGGGATGCCGCCGCCCGTGACGTGGGCGATGGACCGCACCTCGGCCTCGGCGATCAGCTTGAGGCAGTCCTGCGCGTAGATCTTGGTCGGGGTGAGCAGCTCCTCGCCGAGGGTGCGCTGCCGGCCGAAGTCGTCGATCACCACGTCCAGCCGCATCCGGCCGGCACCCAGCAGCACGTGCCGCACCAGCGAGTAGCCGTTGGAGTGCAGACCCGAGGAGCGCATGGCGATGACCACGTCGCCCACCTCGACCCGCTCCGGGCTGAGGATGTCGGCCTCCTCCACCACGCCGACGCCGGTGGCGGAGATGTCGTACTCGTCCGGGCGGAGCACGCCGGGGTGCTCGGCGGTCTCGCCGCCCAGCAGCGCGCAGCCCGCGTACCGGCAGCCGTCGGCGATACCGGCGCCGATCTCGGCGACCTTGTCCGGCACGACCTCGCCGGTGGCGATGTAGTCGAGCAGGAAGAGCGGCTCGGCGCCGCAGGCGACCAGGTCGTCGACGACCATCGCGACCAGGTCGATGCCCACCGTGTCGTGGATGTCCATCTGCTGCGCGATCACCAGCTTGGTGCCGACGCCGTCGGTGGACGAGGCCAGGATCGGGTTCTTGTACTTCTTCGTGTCCAGCCGGAACAGGCCGGCGAAGCCACCCAGGTCGCCCATCACCTCCGGCCGCCGGGTCTGCTTGACCTTCGACTTCAGCAGCTCGACCGCCCGGTCGCCCGCCTCGATCGAGACCCCGGCGTCCGCGTACGAGACCGAGCGTTTGCGTGCCTGGCGGCCGGCGCCGGCCGTCCAGGGCTGGCGGTCGCCGCTGGCGCCGGTCGGGCTGCTTCCTGCGCCGCTGCGCTCGGACACGTGCGTCACGGTTCTCCCCTTTGTGGTTCTGGCGCCGCGCCGGTGACCGGCCGGGCCGGGTGGTGCTACGGGCGGTGTGTGGTCGCGCCGCCCGGAGTGGCGACGAGCGGAGGCGTGGTGGTGTGCTCGGGGGCGTCGGGCGCCGCGGCGACCCGCCGGCCCACCCCCTCGAGCACGTGCTTGCCGATCAGGTTGCCGGCGGGCAGGTCGATCGGGTACTCCCCGTCGAAACACGCGCGGCACAGCCGGGTCTTGGGCTGCTCGGTGGCGGCGATCAGGCCCGGGAGCGAGACGTAGCCCAGCGTGTCCGCGCCGATCGACCGCCGGATGCCATCGGTGTCCAGCCCGTTGGCCAGCAACTCGGCGCGGGTGGCGAAGTCGATGCCGTAGAAGCAGGGCCAGCGGACCGGCGGCGAGGAGATGCGCACGTGCACCTCCAGCGCGCCGGCCTCGCGCAGCATCCGCACGATCGCCCGCTGCGTGTTGCCGCGCACGATCGAGTCGTCGACCACGACCAGCCGCTTGCCCCGGACGTTCTCCCGCAGCGGGTTGAGCTTGAGCCGGATGCCGAGCTGGCGCAGGGTCTGCGACGGCTGGATGAAGGTGCGCCCGACGTACGGGTTCTTCATCAGGCCGGCGCCGTAGGTGATCCCGGACTCCTCGGCGTAGCCGATGGCGGCCGGGGTGCCGGACTCCGGCACCGGGATGACCAGGTCGGCCTCGACCGGGTGCTCCTTGGCCAACTGGCGGCCGATCTGCACCCGGGCGGCGTGCACGTTGCGGCCGGCGATCGTGGCGTCCGGACGCGCGATGTAGACGTACTCGAAGAGGCAGCCCTTCGGCTCCGGGGCGGCGAACCGGCTGGAGCGCAGGCCGTCCTCGTCGATCGCGATCAGCTCGCCGGGCTCGACCTCGCGGACCACGCTGGCGCCGACGATGTCCAGGGCGGCGGTCTCGCTCGCCACCACCCAGCCGCGCTCCAGCCGGCCCAGCACCAGCGGGCGTACGCCGTGCGGGTCGCGGGCCGCGTAGAGGGTCGACTCGTCCATGAACACGAAGCTGAACGCGCCGCGCAGCTGCGGCAGCACCTCCAGCGCGGCCGCCTCCACCGACAGGTCGGGGCGGCTGGCCAGCAGCATCGTCACCAGGGAGGTGTCGTTGGTCGAGCCGTCGGCGACCAGGCCCCGCTCGGTGACCTCGCGCTGGAGGTCGGCCGTGTTGACCAGGTTGCCGTTGTGCGCCAGCGCGATCGTCGTGCCGGAGCTGGTGGACCGGATGGTCGGCTGGGCGTTCTCCCAGGTCGAGCCGCCGGTGGTGGAGTAGCGGGCGTGCCCGATCGCCACGTGCCCGCGCAGGCTGGCCAGGGTCGGCTCGTCGAAGACCTGGGCGACCAGGCCGAGGTCCTTGTAGACCACGACGCCGGAGCCGTCGCTGACCGCGATACCGGCGGCCTCCTGGCCGCGGTGCTGGAGGGCGTAAAGCCCGAAGTAGGTGAGGTTCGCGACCTCCTCCCCGGGCGCCCAGACACCGAAGACGCCACACGCGTCCTGCGGGCCTGGTCGTTGGGGATCAAGGTCGTGGCTCAGCCGGCCGTCGCCTCGGGGCACCTGCGCTCCCTCATGCTGGTCTGGACCGGCCTGGCGAACCACGCGGGGGGCGGGATTCGCACTGCTCGGCCGGGACCACTGTCGTCGCCTGACAGTGTACGCGAATCCGCGTCGACACAGAAAGTCACGATCTGGCTCCCGACCGTTACCAGCCGCTACGCGTCGCCGCAGCTAGAGGGGCAGGTGCTCGGAGAGGTCCGCGCGGATTCCGCTCACCCGCACGCGACCCTGGGTGATCGCCTCGGCCCAGTCGAGCCGCCCGGTCGCCACCGCCAGCCAGGTCGCCGGATCCATCTCCACGACGTTCGGCGGGGTGCCACGGGTGTGTCGAGGACCGGGAATGCACTGAACTGCGCCGTAAGGTGGGACACGCACCTCCACCGATCGGCCGGGGGCGCGCTCCGCGAGGACGGTCAACAGGGCACGGACCGCCTCTCGAAGGACCGGCCTTTCGGGCGTACGCCCCTCGTCGAGCGCCGACAACGCCGCCGCGACCGCGGCGGACTTAATGTGCGGAGAGGACACGACGGGACGATACGACCCGAGTGCACCACGTCTCACGCTGGCCCTGGGTCGCGCCGATCCGGTCAGACAAGGCATAGTTGCCGACGGCGTATTCGTACCGTGATGATCCCCGGCCCGGCGCCCCGCCGGCCGAGGGAAGTCAGTCCGGAAGGCGGTGGACGTGTCAACACACCGACGTGCCTGGAAGCAGCGGGCCGGTGTGGTCGTGGCGCTGGTTGTCGGCGCTCTGCTCGCTGTCCCCGCCACACCAGCCCTGGCCGCGCGAATCACATCGGCGGACAGCTCCGTCACCATCGACGCCGGCCGCAGCGGCTCCGTCAGCGTCGAGGTCACGCCGGAACTCACCGAAGAATCGGCCGAGATCACCGTCACCGGTCTCCCCTCCGGCGTCAGCTGCACCAGTGGTTGCGGTCGCATCAGCTTCAACGGCGCGCCCAAGGCACAGCGAGTGACGTTGACCTTGAGCGCGGACCGCAACGCGCCGGCGGCGAACGGGACTCAGGCGACGATCCGGGTCGAGGGCGACGGCACAGACTCCCGCCCTCTCGGCGTGACCGTCAAGGCAGCTGCCCAGCCGAGCCCGACGCAGGTGCAGACCGTCCAGTCGGTCTCCGGCAAGGTGGTCATCCAGGCGAACGGCAAGGCCGTGCCGAACGCCGTGGTGATGCTCAAGGACGGCGCCGGCAACACGCGGGACACGGTCAGCGACGACAACGGCAACTTCCGCTTCACGGGCACCACCGAGAAGCCGATCGCGCCGGGCCGGATCGCCGTCGGCGCCAACGTCGGTGGGGTGTACGCCACCAAGAGCTTCGACGCGAGGGCAGGCCAGAGCATCACCGGCCAGCGCATCGCCCTGGCGATCAAGGTCGAGACGACCCCGAGCGCCACCCCGTCGGCCAGCGACGAGCCGCTCCCCACGGACGAGGCCCTCGACGAGACCGAGGAGAGCACCGAGGCGACCCCGGGCGCGGCGGCCAACGCCAGCAACGAGGACTCCGGCGGCATGGGCTCCTGGCTGATCATCCTGCTCGGCGGCCTGCTCGTCGCCGCGGGTGTCGGCACCATCGTGCTGCTCTGGATGCGACGCAAGGACAACGCCGACGAGGGCGACGGCGACGCTCCGGCGGGCGCCGCCGCGGCGGGCGCGGTCCCGGCGGCGCGTGGGGCGTACCGGGGCGCGGGCGTGGACGACCAGACCCGGGTGGTCAACCGGGCCGGCGCCGGGCCGGACGCGACGATGGTCGGCGGCACCTCGCTCAGCGACGCCCCGACGATGATGCACCGCCCCGTGGTCGACGACGTGCCGCCGGACCCGTACGGCGCGCCTCCGCAGCCCTACGGCGCGGCAGGCGCAGGGCAGGGCTGGGCCGGCAACGGCTACGGCGACGAGCCGGCCGGCTCGGGCGGCTACGGTGCCGGCGGCTACGGCAACGCGCCGTCCTCCGGCGGCGGCTACGGCAACGCCCCCGCCTCGGGCGGCGGCTACGGCAACGCGCCGTCCTCCGGCGGCGGCTACGGCGGCCACGACTACGGCGCTCCGGCCGGCGCGGCGGGTGCCGCCGGCTACTCGGCGGGAGCCGGGGGCGGCCGGGGCTACGGTGACCGCTACGACGAGCCGACCGGCCGCTACACCGGCGATGCCACCCAGTACCCGGCCCCGGCCGACCCCTACGCGACGGGCGTCTACCAGCCGGAGCAGGGTCAGGGCTACGGCCGGTCCGAGTCCGCGCCGTACGGGCGGGGCGCGGAGCCGACCGGCGGCTACGACCAGCGCGGCGGCTACGACCAGCCGGGCGGCGGCTACGACGACCGGGGCTACGGCCAGCAGGGCGGCTACGGCCAGGAGCCCCCGCAGCAGCGCGGCGGCGGCTACGACGACCGTGGTGGCTACGACCAGCCCACCTCCTACGACCAGGGTGGCTACGGCCAGCAGGGCGGCTACGGCCAGGAGCCCCCGCAGCAGCGCGGCGGCGGCTACGACGACCGTGGTGGCTACGGCCAGGGCGGCTACGGCCAGCAGGGCGGCGGCTACGACGACCCGCAGGCCGGGCGCGGTCGCCCGGACGGCCCGCCGCACCAGGACCGGGGCGGCCGCCGGCTGGACTGGCTGGACGACTGACCGCACGGGCGCAGGCCCGACGACGACAGCACCACGGCGAGGGCCGTCCGGAATCCCGGGCGGCCCTCGCCGTTGTGGCGTACCGCACTCTCAGTCGGTCTGCGGAGGCAACGGCAGTCCGGGGGGCGCGGGTGAGCGGACGGACGCCCGCGCGGCACTCCGCAAAGGGCGGCCGGCAAGGCCCGAGTGGCCGGCGGACGGCAGGGCCGAGCAGCCGGCGGACGGCAGGGTGCGAGCGGCCCGGCAGAGCGCGAGCGGGCGGCAGCGGGCGAACCGTCAGGCGGCGGAGAAGACGCCCTGGCGCAGCACCGGGACCACCTCGGAGACGCCGACCCGGACGGCGACCTCCACGTCCTGGGCGAAGCCGCCCTCGACCAGCTCGCGGCCGGACACGCTGCCGCGTACCGCGGCGGGGACGTCGGGGGTGCTGGCGAGCGCGGCGAGCGCCATGGCCGCCTCCACGGAGAGGCCGCCGGTCACCCCGGAGAGGGCGTCCAGCACGCTGGCCGCCCCGAGCTGGTCCTCCACGGCGGGGCGCAGCGACCCGTCCGGCCAGCGCTCGCCCGAGGCGATCACGCCGATCGGGGCGTCCGTCGAGCCGTACCCGTGCTGGCGCAGCCAACGCCCGACGGCGCGCGCGTTGCGCAGGCAGGCCGCGACCACCGGCAGTCCGGTGGCGCTGGCCGCGGCGCTGATCGCCGAGCCGTTCGGCGAGGGCAGCACGAGGTCGGCGACGACCGGCGCGGTGCTCAGCGCCGCCGGCGAGAGCGACCACGGGTGTTCCCGGGTCGTCTGCCGGCGGCCCACCGCGGCGACCGCGCCGACCCGTCGCGCGTAGTCGGCCGCCTGCTCGCCCCACGGGAACGGGTGCACGCGCATGCCGCGCCCGACGGCGACCTCCACGGCGGTGGTGAACGAGAGCACGTCCACCACCACCAGCACCGCGCAGACCCGGCCGAGTTCAGCCGCTCCCGTCAGCCCCCAGTCGAACCGGGCACCGGATCCGGGTTGGGCGTAGACGGTCGCGGCCAACGCCTCAGCGCTTATCGGGCGCGGAGGGCTGCTCGGTGTCACCGGAGTCGGGGTCGGACTCTGCGTCGGCCCCGGTCGGGCCGTCGGCGGCCTCGGCGGCCGGCTCCTCCTGGGCGACGGTGCCCGCCGGAGCCGCGGCGTCCGCCGGAGCCACCGGCTCCACGGCGCCGGTCGACGGGACCGGCCCGGCCGACGCGATCGGCTCGGACACGACGTCCGCCGGGTCCACCGGCGCCGCCTCGGCCCGCTCGGCGTCGGGCAGCGGCACGGCCTCGACCGCGCCGGCCACGCCGGCTGCCGGCGCCGGCACCCGGGCGACCTCCGAGCCTCCGAAGAGGCGCGGCAGCGTCGCGGTGTGCGCGGCCCGCAGCTCGTCCAGGCCGATCCGGAACTGGCCGTGCACCTCCAGCGCACCGCCGGTCGGGTCGGTGACGCCGATCAGCTCGAACGGCACCCCGCGCTCGGCGCACAGGGCGGTGAACGCCTTCTCGTGGCCGCGCGGCACCGAGACCAGGACCCGCCCCGCGGACTCGCTGAACAGGTAGACGAACGGCATCGAGCCGCCGGCGAACCGCTCCGGCACCGCGATCCGGGCGCCGACCCCGCGCCGCAGGCACGACTCGACCAACCCCTGCGCGAGGCCGCCGTCGGAGAGGTCGTGCGCGGAGCTGAGGTGCCCGACCCGGGCGGCCTCGGCCAGCAGGTCCGCCAGCAGCCGCTCGTGGGCCAGGTCGACCTGCGGGGGTACGCCGCCGAGGTGCTCGTGGGTGACCCACGCCCACTCCGAGCCGGAGAGCTCCACGTGCGTCTCGCCGAGCAGGAAGAGCTGGTCGTGGTCGCCGCCGGGGCGCGGCACGAAGCCCATCGGCACCCGGTTGGCGACGTCGTCGAGCACGCCGAGCACGCCGACCACCGGGGTCGGGTGGATGGCGGCGGCGCCGGTCTGGTTGTAGAAGCTGACGTTGCCGCCGGTCACCGGGATGCCCAGCTCGGCGCAGCCGTCGGCCAGGCCGCGGACGGCCTCGGCGAACTGCCACATCACGCCCGGGTCCTCCGGCGAGCCGAAGTTCAGGCAGTTGGTGACGGCGATCGGCTTCGCGCCGGTGACGGCGACGTTCCGGTACGCCTCGGCCAGCGCGAGCTTCGTGCCGTGGTACGGGTCGAGGCGGGCGTACCGGCCGTTGCCGTCCACCGACAGCGCCACGCCGAGCCCGGTCCGCTCGTCGATCCGGATCACGCCGGAGTCCTCCGGCTGGGCGAGCACGGTGTTGCCCAGCACGTACCGGTCGTACTGCTCGGTGACCCAGGTCTTGTCGGCCAGGTTCGGCGACGCGATCATGCGCAGCACGGTCTCGCGCAGCGCCTCCGGGTCGGCCGGCCGGGGTAGCGTCTCCGCGCGGTCGGCCTGGAGCAGGATCAGGTCGGCCGGCTCGCGCATCGGGCGGGCGTAGACCGGGCCGTCGTCGACCAGCGAGCCCGGCGGCACGTCGACCACCAGGTGGTCCCGCCAGGTGATCACCACCCGGCCCGGCTGGCCGTCGGGCTGCGGCGGGGTGACCTCGCCGATCGCGGTGGCCCAGACGCCCCACTTCTCGGCGGTCTTGAGCACGGCGTCGAGCTTCTCCGGCTCGACGACCAGCAGCATCCGCTCCTGCGACTCGCTGGCCAGGATCTCGTGCGGCTCCATCGAGGGCTCGCGCAGCGGCACCCGCTCCAGCCACACCCGCATGCCGGTGCCGGCCGCCGCGGCGGTCTCGGTCAGCGCGCAGGTCAGGCCGGCGCCGCCGAGGTCCTGGATGCCGACGACGAGCTGGGCGTCGTAGAGCTCCAGGCATGCCTCGATGAGCAGCTTCTCCATGAACGGGTCGCCGACCTGCACCGAGGGGCGGCGCTGCTCGCTGCCCTCGTCGAAGGTGGCGCTGGCCAGCACCGACACGCCGCCGATGCCGTCCCGGCCGGTCTTGGCGCCCATCAGCACCACGACGTTGCCCGGGCCGGCGGCGGCCTTGTTCTGCAGCCGGTTGACCGGCAGCACGCCGAGGCAGAGCGCGTTGACCAGGGGGTTGCCCTGGTAGCAGGGGTCGAAGACGACCTCGCCGCCGATGTTCGGCAGGCCGAGGCAGTTGCCGTAGCCGCCCACGCCGGCGACGACGCCGGGCAGCACCCGGGCGGTGTCGGGGTGGTCGGCCGCGCCGAAGCGCAGCGGGTCCATCACCGCGACCGGGCGGGCACCCATGGCCAGGATGTCGCGGACGATGCCGCCGACGCCGGTGGCCGCGCCCTGGTAAGGCTCGACGAAGCTCGGGTGGTTGTGCGACTCGACCTTGAAGGTCACCGCCAGCTCGTCGGAGATCTGCACCACGCCGGCGTTCTCGCCGATGCCGGCGAGCAGCCGGTCGCTCGGCGGGGCCTTCTCCCCGAACTGGCGCAGGTGCACCTTGCTCGACTTGTAGGAGCAGTGCTCGCTCCACATGATCGAGTACATGGCCAGCTCGGCCTGGGTGGGCCGACGGCCGAGGATGTGGCGGATCCGGTCGTACTCGTCGTCGCGGAGCCCGAGTTCGGCGTACGGCTGGAGCTCACCGGGGGTGTCCGCGGCGTGCGGCACGGTGTCCAGGCTGGCCGCCCAGTCGGTCGTCGCCGGCCCGGTGGGCGCGGCCGGCGGCGCGACGGCGGCCGGACGCGGCTCCACCGGCTGCGCCGGGGCGGCCGGGAAGGCCTCCGGGGTCTCCCGTACCTCGTCCGGATGGCTGGTCATGACCTCTCCTCGCTGCGCTCAGGGCCGCCCGTGGGGCGGATGAGCCGACCGATGATGCCGCTGCGCACGGTCACCGCCCCGCTCTTCGTTCGCGACTGCGGGGCTCGCAGACCCGGCTCACTCCTCGCGCTCACGCTGGCGCCCCCACCAGGTGCTTGAGCACCGAGGTGAAGAAGCCGAGGCCGTCCAGGGAGGGGCCGGTGAGCGCCTCCACGGCGTGCTCGGGGTGCGGCATGATGCCGACCACGTTGCCGGCGGGGTTCGTGATCGCGGCGATGTCGCGCTGCGACCCGTTGGGGTTGCCACCGACGTAGCGGGCGACCACCCGACCCTCGGCCTCGAGCTGGTCGAGCGTCGCGGTGTCGGCGACGTAGCAGCCCTCGCCGTTCTTGACCGGGATCAGCACCTCCTGGCCGGGCTGGAACGCGTTCGTCCACGCGGTGCCGGTCGACTCGATGCGCAGGACCTGGTCCCGGTTGCGGAAGTGCAGGTGCTGGTTGCGGGTGAGGGCCCCGGGCAGCAGGTGGGCCTCACAGAGGATCTGGAAGCCGTTGCAGATGCCGAGCACCGGCAGGCCGCCCCGGGCCGCGTCCACGATCGTCTCCATCACCGGGGCGAACCGGGCGATGGCGCCGCAGCGCAGGTAGTCGCCGTAGGAGAAGCCGCCGGGCAGGACGACGGCGTCCACCCCGTGCAGCCGCGGGTCACCGTGCCAGAGGCGGACCGGTTCGGCGCCCGCGATGCGGACGGCCCGGGCCGCGTCCCCGTCGTCAAGCGAGCCGGGGAACGTGACCACACCGACCCGGGCGGTCACGGGCGGGCGTCCGCGGTCTCGTCGGCCTCGACCAGACGGACGGTGAAGTCCTCGATGACCGGGTTGGCGAGCAGCTTGTCGGCTATCTCCCGGGCCCGGTCCAGGTCCGGTTCACCGGTGAACTCGATCTCGATCCGCCTGCCGATCCGAACCGAGGCGACGTCGCTGACGCCGAGCCGGGGCAGCGCGTTTGCGACGGCCTGGCCCTGGGGATCGAGGATCTCGGGCTTGAGCATGACGTCGACGACGACGCGAGGCACTGGGGCACTCCTGACTGTGTACGCAGTTGGGTGCCGACCCACAACGGGCGAGCGCAGCCAGCCTACCTGGCAGATACGGCCCTGGACGCACCGGCCGGACGCAGTTCAGGCAGTGATCGACATTCCCGGCGCGGGGGCCGGGGGACCGATACGGGTTCGTTGCGATCCCGATGCGTTTCCGTTGCCGACCAGCCCGTTTCGCCCCACTCCGCCGGGCCGCCGGGGTGCCGCCGCCGGCGATCGGCAGATCCCGTCCGACATTGAGGAAATCCGATAGAGCCCTTGTGAACGACATCTCAGGGGCCCTACCGTACATCGTCGTACGTCGATCGGACGTGTCCGGCCGACGGGCCGCCCCGCCCGCCGGCCGACAGCTCGACCCGGTGACCCCCGGGCCCATCCCCGAAGGAGCCCCCATGCGCATCCGATCCATGATCGCAGTGCTGGCCACCGCAGCGGCCGGCCTGCTCGGCGCCAGCTCCGGCGCCCTCGCCGCCCCGGCTGGCCCGCAGCCCATCATCGGCGGCGGGACCGTCTCGTCCGCCCCGTGGGCCGCCGCGGTGTTCAGCAACGGCTCGTTCACCTGCTCCGGCACGATCATCGCCCCGCAGTGGGTGCTCACCGCCCGGCACTGCATCGGCGGCAGCATGTCCGTCCGGGTCGGCAGCGTCTACCGCTCCTCGGGCGGGGTCACCCGCACGGTGAGCGCCACCTACGGCCGGTACGACCTGGCCCTGATGCGCCTGTCCAGCTCGGTGAGCACCTCGTACGTCACGCTGGCCACCAGCAACCCGCCGATCGGCTCCACCAACTCGATCTACGGCTGGGGCATGACCTGCTACAGCGGCTGCTCCGCCTCCAGCCAGCTGAAGACCGCGAGCGTCCAGGTGACCAGCAACAGCGCCACCGACGCGTACGGCGGGCAGGCGATCCGGAGCACGGAGATCACCGGCAACGCGTGGCGGGGCGACTCGGGCGGCCCGCAGTTCTACAACGGCCGCCAGGTCGGCGTCGCCTCGACCGCCGACGGCTACAGCATCCAGAACTACGGCAGTGTCGCGTACAACCGGGCCTGGATCACCTCGGTGGCCGGTGTCTGACGGTTAGCGCCCCGCGCGGCGCGGATGACCGGCCCCGCGCCGGCCGTCCGCGCCGCGCCGTTTTGCAGCATCCGATCAGGTGAACAAGGCTCGCGATCGGGTGCGGGGTCGCCCTGACAGCATCGGAAACGTGCTGGTCGTGACGACGGAGCAACTACCCGGGTACGAGATCCGCCAGATCCTCGGCGAAGTGGTGTCATCGATGGCCAGGACGCGGAACCCGTACCGCGAGGGGGTCAAGAACCTGCGCGGCGGCGCGTACGACCCGATGGCGCCGGACAACCTGACCCGGTGGCGTACCGACTCGGTGGCCCGGCTCGGCGAGGAGGCCCGCCGCCTCGGCGCGAACGCCGTGGTGGGGATGCGCTTCGACAGCCGCGACTGCGGCGAGATGTGGATGGAGATCTGCGCGTACGGCACGGCGGTGATCGTGGTGCCCAAGGTGCCCGACGTCATGCCGCCCGACCAGCCGCTGGTCGCCGCGGAGACCGCCCACGACCCCGCGTTCGCCGAGTCCCCGGGCGGCATCGCCGAGCCGGCGAGCGCCCCCAACCTCCGCAGCGCGGCGGAAACCCCCACCCGCGACGCCTAACCTCCACCCACCCACCCCACCCCTTACGAGGTTGATCAAGAGGTTTGCGTCCTTTTCGATCTCCGACGCGGGCGCAAACCTCTTGATCGACGCGCGGTGAACGGACGGGCGGCCGGTGGGTGGGGGTTAGAGGATGGGGGGTGGGGTGTAGGTGGCGGCCTGCGGGTGGGCGTCGACGACGGCGGCCACTCGGCGGGCGACCGCCTCGACCTGGGCGGGGGCGGCGCCGACGAAGGCGGTGCGGTCGGCCACGAGCGCGTCGATCTCGCCCCGGGTCAGGCCCAGGCGGCCGTCCGCCGCGAGGCGGTCGAAGAGGTCGTTCTCGGCGGCGCCCTTCTCGCGCATGGCGAGCGCGACGGCGACCGCGTGCTCCTTGATCACCTCGTGGGCGACCTCGCGCCCGACGCCACGCCGGACCGCCGCCACCAGGATCTTGGTGGTGGCCAGGAACGGCAGGAAGCGCTCCAGCTCGCGGTTGACCACCGCCGGGTACGCGCCGAACTCGTCCAGCACGGTGAGGAACGTCTGGAACAGCCCGTCGGCGGCGAAGAACGCGTCCGGCAGAGCCACCCGGCGGACCACCGAGCAGGAGACGTCCCCCTCGTTCCACTGGTCGCCGGCCAGCTCGCCGACCATCGACAGGTAGCCCCGGATGATCACCGCGAAGCCGTTGACCCGCTCGCTGGACCGGGTGTTCATCTTGTGCGGCATCGCGCTGGAGCCGACCTGACCCGGCTTGAAGCCCTCGGTCGCCAGCTCCTGGCCCACCATCAGCCGGATCGTCGTGGCCAGCGAGGACGGCGCGGCGGCGATCTGCGCCAGCGCAGAGAGCACCGCCAGGTCGATCGAGCGCGGGTAGACCTGGCCGACGCTGTCCAGCACCCGGGAGAAGCCGAGGTGCTCGGCCACCCGGCGCTCCAGCTCGGCCACCTTGTCGGCGTCGCCGTCGAAGAGGTCGAGCTGGTCGGCGGCGGTGCCCACCGGGCCCTTGATGCCGCGCAGCGGGTACCAGTTGATCAGGTCGTCCAGCCGCTCGTACGCGATCAGCAGCTCCTCCGCGGCCGACGCGAAGCGCTTGCCGAGCGTGGTGGCCTGCGCGGCGACGTTGTGCGAGCGGCCGGTCATGACGAGGCCCGAGTGCTCGACGGCCAGCCGGGACAGCCGGGCCAGGGTGGCGACCACCCGGTCCCGGACCAGCTCCAGCGAGGCCCGCACCTGGAGCTGCTCGACGTTCTCGGTGAGGTCGCGGGAGGTCATGCCCTTGTGCACGTGCTCGTGCCCGGCGAGCGCGCTGAACTCCTCGATCCGGGCCTTTACGTCGTGCCGGGTGACCCGCTCCCGCTCGGCGATCGAGGCCAGGTCGACCTGGTCGAGCACCCGCTCGTACGCCTCGACCACGCCGTCCGGGACGGGCACGCCGAGGTCCCGCTGCGCCCGGAGCACGGCGAGCCAGAGCTGCCGTTCCATCCTGATCTTCTGCTCCGGTGACCAGAGGGCGACCAGCTCGGGCGAGGCGTACCGGTGGGCGAGCACGTTCGGGATCGTCGTCACGTACCTCAGTCTTTCACGGCCCGCTCGCCTGTCGTCATCGGCGATGCAGGTCAGCCGGCATCAGGACGCGGGTGCGGGCGGCCGGTGAGCGCCCGCCAGAGCCCCGCGCACGCCTCCCCTCGGTGTCGACACCAGCCGGACGTCGGACCTGCCGCGCCCGTAGGCGCCGACCGGTCAGCCAGCCGGGCGGCCGGTCAACAGCCGAGCCGCCGGTCAGCCGGCCCGGTCGCGCGTCGACCCGCCGGAGATGACGAGGCGGTCCAGGTAGCACAGCTGCAACACCACGAACGCGGCCAGGAAGAGCAGCAGCATCGGCAACGGCAGCACCTGGGCGACGAGCCCCCGCATGGCCTCCGGGTCACCGAACGACTCCGCGAACCGCAGGAGGACCAGGTTCGTCGCCGGCGCGTGCCGGACGTCCGAGACGACCAGTTGCGGCCACAGCCAGCTCTGCGCGCCGACCAGCCAGCTCAGCATCCCGGCGCCGGCCAGCATCGGCAGGGCGGGCAGGAGCATGGTCCACCCGAACCCGCCGCCGGCCTCCCAGCGTGCCCGCTGGCCACGGAAGAACAGGGTGAACACCACGAGCGCGGGGATGGAGAGCCAGCCCGGCGGGATCAGCCCGACGAAGGTGTTGAACTGGTCGGCCTCGCGGGCCCGGACGAAGTGGGCGAGGACCAGGGGGCCGTCGCCGACGAAGAGCCAGGGCGCGAACGGCAGCAGGAGCAGCTCGCTGGCGCGGCCCAGCGGGCGCAGGCCGCCGATGGCGAAGCCGGCCAGGGCGGCGATGCCCACCCCGACCACCGCCGAGACCAGCGGCGGCAGCCAGGTGTTGACCTGGACCTGGCCGGCGGAGACGCCGAAGGGCAGGGTCGACGCGCCGGCGGTGAGCGACCGCAGCCACGGCGCCAGCACGTAGGCGAGGACGCCGAGGAAGGCCAGCAGCCCCACCGCCAGCAGGCCGAGCGCGACGGGGTTGCCCGCGCCGGCCGGGGCGACGGCCGGAGCGTGGGCCGGGGCGACGGCCGGAGCGTGGGCCGGAGCGACTGCCGGGGCGTCGGCCGGGGCGTGGGCCGGGCGGTCGCGCCACCCGGTGAAGGTGATCCTCGCCCGGGTCACCAGGAGTAGGACGACGGCGAGGATGCCGAGCACGGCCAGCAGTGCCAGCAGCAGCACGCTGCCCGCAGCGCCGACGCCGAACTGGAACCGGGCCACGCTCTCCCGGACGATCCGCGCCAGGGGGGCGATCTGGTCGTCCCGTCCGCCGAGGACGGGCCACTGGAGGGACCAGGACTGCACGGTCACCGCGACGACGGCCAGCCCGAGCACGCCGCCGACGGCCAGAACGGCCGGGCCGGACCGGCCGCCGCGAGGGCCCCGGCGCAGCGCGGCGAGGAAGACGGTGGCGCCGACCGCGACCACCAGCCCGGCCGTCAGCAGCGCCACGGTGCGTACGGCGGTCAGCGTGGGGGCCTGCGCCCAGGCGTCCCGGTCGGCCTCGAACCGGTCCATCGTCCACGCCGCGCCGACGGCGAGCGGGGCGTAGGCGGCCAACGGCAGGGTCAGCAGCGCCCGGGTCACCAGGCGGGGCACCCGGCCGACCCGCGCCGCGGCGAGCGCGAGCAGCGGAGCGACGAGCAGCGCGAGCAGCAGCGGCACGAGGGCGAGGAGCAGCGCGTAGCCCAGGTCGCCGAGGAACCCGCGCTCGATCAGCTGCGCGTAGTTGTCGCCGCCGGCGGACTCGGTCGGGCCCCCCAGCGCGTTGCCCCGCCGGAAGCTCTCCACCAGGGTGCTGGCCGACGGGAGCACGTATGACCAGAGCAGGGCGACGGCCGCCGGCACGAGCAGCACCAGGCCGATGACGACCTGGGCGGTCCGGCCGATCCCGACGCCCCGGGACGACGCCGGGCCGGGCGGGGCCGGGAACGGCGGCGCGGGGTGGGCCTTGGGATCGGGCACGGACGTCGGGCTGGCAGACACCGGCACGGTCCTTCCGTCGGCAGTGGAAGAGGCCGTCTCAGGTTAGGCCACCCGACCGACACCGCGTCCAGGTGAAGATCCGCACAGTGACCCCGGCGGCGGCACGCGTTGCACACCCGCCGAGGGGAACGGGTCAGCGCGCCAGGATCGCGGTCACGCCCTGCCGACGGATCAGGCCTACTTCCCGGGGAGGCCGACGGCTGGGTCGAGAGCGATGGCGACACGCTGTCGTTGGGCCCGCTACGGGGCGGACAGGAGCCGGCGAATACGTCATCATCTGAGGTCTCCGGCCGGTACCGGCCCGCCCCCCTTCTTCGTGAGAGACACCGCATGCGCAGATCCCGCCTTGCCGGGCTCGCGGCGGTCGCTCTGATCGGCGGCACGCTGCTGCCCTCCGCGACCCCCGCTCACGCCGAGACCAGCACCCTGTACGTCAACAACCTCATCCCCGAGGTCTGCACCGACACCGGCGACGGCACCGTCGATCAGCCCTTCTGCACCATCGGGCCGGCCGTCGCCAAGGTCGGCCCCGGCCAGACCGTGAGGGTCGACGGCGGGCCGTACGCGGAACGGGTCACCGTCGCCGCCTCCGGCACGGCCGAACAGCCGATCACCCTCCGTGCGGGCCTGTCCGCCACCGGCGGCCCGGTCGTGCTCAGCGGGCCGACCGCGGGCGTCGTCGTCCACCACCAGCGCCACGTCACCATCGCGGGCTTCCGCATCGCCAGCACGCTGGAGGCACCTGCCGTCGACATCCACGACGCCGGCGGCATCGTCCTCGACGATGTGGTCGTCAGTGCCACGGCGGCATCGACCCAGCCCGCGTTCCGGCTGTCCGCAGTGACCGGATCGACCGTGCGGCGGGTCATCGGCGGCGGCCCGCGACTCGCCACCGGCCTGTTCCTGGACGCGGCGAGCAGTGGAGTGACCATCACCTCGGCCACGTTCACCAACGGCAACGCCGAGGCGGGGGAGGGCGTGGGAATCGACGTCGCTGCCGCCGACACCAGGATCCTCGCCAGTGCGGTGACCGGCTTCCGCGGGGCGGCCATCGCCGTCCGGCCGGGTGCGGTCGACACCGTGATCGCCAACAGCACCGTCAGTACGGGCTACGGCGACGGCGTCCAGATCCGGGGCGCGACCGGCACCGCCCTCAGCAACAACATCGTGCGGGATCGCTGTCGCAACGGTGTCCGGGTCGACGGCGCGTCCGACCGCATCTCCGTCCAGAACAACGTGGTCATCAGCAACGGCGGCCCGGACAACACGACCCTCTGCGAGTCGGCCCCGACCGACAGCGTCGAGATCGGGGTGTACGGCGAGTCGCGCGGGAAGACCGTCGTCGACTACAACAACACGGGCCAGGCGCTCGGGTACGCCTGGGACCGGCCCATGACCCTGGCGGAATTCCGTGCTGCCTCGGGGCAGGGCGCCCACGACATCTACGACGCCAACGAGTGGAGCCGGGTCGACTCCGCCAACTCGGCCGCTCCCGGCTTCCCGGCGAAGGACGTCAACGGACGCGGTCGCGGGGACGACCCGTCGAGGGCGAACACGGGAGCCGGGCCGGTCCCCTGGGCCGACCGCGGCCCGCGGGAGACGCTCGCCGCCCCGGTCGTGCTGGCCACCCTCACCCAGGAGGCCGGCACCGGGTGGGTCACCGTCGACGCCTCGACCACCAGGGCGGGTTTCACACCCGTCGTGTCCTACCGGTTCGACTTCGGCGACGGGACGGTCGTGACCCAGGCCGGTCCGGTGGCCCGACACCAGTACGGCCGGCACGGGACCTTCCGGGTCAGCGTCACCGCCACCCTTGAGGACACCATGACGGGGGCCAGGGCGTACAGCGTGAGCTTCCTGCCGCGCGCCGGCACGATCGGTCTCCTGTCCCTGGTCCACCACCGCTACGTCGGTGTCGGCAACGCGTCACACCAGAGCCCCACCCTGGTCGCCGACCGCACGGCCCTGGCGCCGGCCGACGCGTTCGACCTGGTGAACGTCGGCACCGGTCAGGTGGCGCTGCTCGCTCACCACACCGGCGCCTACGTCAGTCCCGACCTCACGGAGGTCGACGTGGTCACCGCGCGCAGTTCGTCCGTGGGTCCGAACGAGACGTTCACCATGACCCGCTACGCGGACGGCAGCTTCAGCCTCAAGGCGTCCAACGGTCGGTACGTCAGCGCGTACGGCTCCGGTGGCGTGTTGCACACCAGCACCTATGCGGTCAGCCTGGCGGAGAGGTTCCACCGGGTGAACGTCGCCGACGCCAACCGGTCCCTGCGACCCGCGGTCGTCTCGCAGTTCGTGACCGCCGACACCGCCGCGGCGAAGCCGCTGGTCGCCAGCAGCTCCACCCTCGGCAAGAACCAGCGGTTCGACATCGTCGACCTCGGTGATGGCAAGATCGCCCTGCTCGCGCACGCCAACAACCGCTTCGTCTTCGCGCCGGACGCCGGGGCCCTGCCGCTGGTCAACGCCAGCGGTGCGGTCAGCCCCTGGGGGACGTTCACGCTGGTCCGCAACGCGGACGGGACGGTCAGCCTCAGGGCCGCCGTCAACAACCGTTACGTCAGCGCGGGCAGGGGGTCGTCGCCACTGACCGCCAGCCGCACCTCGATCAGCTTCGGCGAGCGTTTCGTCCTTCGCTGACCCACCACACGTCGGCGCCCGTCACGGAGATCCGTGGCGGGCGCCGACCCGTCTGAGCGGTCAGGACGACTTACCGGGCGGGGGCGGTCAGCGCTCCAGAATCGCCGTGACGCCCTGCCCGCCCGCCGCGCAGATCGAGATCAGACCCCGGCCACTCCCGGACTCGGCGAGCAGCTTCGCCAGCGTCGCCACGATCCGGCCGCCCGTCGCCGCGAACGGGTGCCCGGCCGCCAGCGAGGAGCCGTTCACGTTGAGCCGGTCCCGGTCGATCGCGCCGAGCGGGGCGTCCAGCCCGAGCCGGTCCTTGCAGAACTCGGGCGACTCCCAGGCGGCCAGGGTGGCCAGCACCTGCGAGGCGAACGCCTCGTGGATCTCGTAGTAGTCGAAGTCCTGGAGCGTCAGCCCGGCCCGGGCCAGCATCCGGGGCACCGCGTACGCGGGGGCCATCAGCAGCCCCTCGTCGCCGTGCACGAAGTCGACGGCGGCGGTCTCCGACCAGGAGAACCAGGCCAGCACGGGCAGGTGGTGCTCGCGGGCCCACTCCTCGCTGGCCAGCAGCACGGTGGAGGCGCCGTCGGTCAGCGGCGAGGAGTTGCCGGCGGTCATGGTCGCCCGCTCGGCGTCCGGGCCCTTCGCGCCGAAGACCGGCCGCAGCGACCCGAGCTTCTCCAGGCTGGTGTCCGCGCGCAGGTTCTGGTCGCGGGTGAGCCCGAGGTAGGGCGTCAGCAGGTCGTCGAAGAACCCCCGGTCGTACGCGGCGGCGAGCCGCTGGTGCGAGCGCAGGGCCAGCTCGTCCTGCGCCTGTCGGTCGACCTGCCAGCGCAGCGCCGTGCGGGCGGCGTGCTCCCCCATCGACAGCCCGGTGCGCGGCTCGGCGTTGCGCGGGATCTCCGGCCGGAACGGCTGGGTGGGGCGCAGCCTCGCGGCGATCCTCAGCCGCTCGCCGAGGGTGCGGGCGCTGTTCAGCCTGAGCAGCGTGCGGCGCATGTCCTCGTTGACCGCGAGCGGGGCGTCGGAGGTGGTGTCCACGCCGCCGGCGATGCCGACGTCGATCTGCCCGAGGGCGATCTTGTTGGCGACCAGGATCGCGGCCTCCAGGCCGGTGCCGCATGCCTGCTGGATGTCGTACGCGGGGGTGTGCGGGTCGAGCTTCGAGCCGAGCACCACCTCGCGGGTCAGGTTGAAGTCCTTGGCGTGCTTGAGCACCGCGCCGGCCACCACCTCGCCGACCCGCTGGCCGGCCAGACCGAACCGGGCGACCAGCCCGTCCAGCGCCGCGCCCAGCATGTCCGCGTTGGACGCGCTCGCGTACCGCGAGTTGGACCGGGCGAAGGGGATGCGGTTGCCGCCGATGACCGCGACCCGCCGGATGCTCTGCACGATCCCGCCTCCTCGAAGGGCTTGCCCTCAACCTACCCGCCAGTAGGCTACGCCTATGACCGACAGGTACGCGAGCTTCGTCCGATCGGGGGCCGGTCGCGCGCTGGTCAAGCGCCTCGGGCTGCCCGACCCGCCGCGACTGCGCCGGCACGCCCCCGGCGACCCTCTCGCCCCCGGGCCCGTCCTGCTCGGTGCCGCGACCGGGGGCCGGCTCGCCGAGCCGGTCGGCAAGATCCTGACCGCCGCCGGGGTCGAGCTGCGCGACCCCGCCGCCGTGGAGCCCACCGAGCGCTTCGCCGCCCTGGTCTACGACGCGACCGGCGTCACCGACTCCACCGACCTGCGGCAGCTCTACGACTTCTTCCACCCGCACGCCCGGTCGGTGCTGCCCAGCGGCCGGGTCGTCGTGCTCGGCACCCCGCCCGCGGAGGGCGCGCCCCGGGAGGCCACCGCCCAGCGGGCCCTGGAGGGGCTGACCCGCAGCATCGGCAAGGAGTTCGGCCGGGGCGTCACGGCCCAGCTCGTGTACGTCACGAAGGACTCCGACGCCGGCACGTCGACCAGCCTGGAGGCCACCCTCCGGTTCCTGCTCTCCGGCCGGTCCGCGTACGTCTCCGGGCAGGTGATCCGGATCGGCGCCGGCGCGGCCGAGCCGCCGGGCGACTGGGACCGCCCGCTGGACGGGCAGGTCGTCCTGGTCACCGGGGCGGCCCGGGGCATCGGCGCGGCGCTGGCCCGGGTGCTGGCCCGCGACGGCGCCCGCGTGGTCACGCTGGACGTCCCGGCGGCCGGGGACGAGCTGGCGGCGGTCGCCAACGAGATCGGCGGGACGGCCGTCCAGCTCGACCTCACCGCCCCCGATGCCCCGACCCGGCTCGCGAAGCACCTCGCCGACCGGCACGGGCGGGTCGACGTGGTCGTGCACAACGCCGGCATCACCCGGGACAAGACCCTCGGCCGGATGGACGCCGACCGCTGGGACTCCGTGCTCGACGTCAACCTGTCCAGCCAGGAGCGGATCAACGACGTGCTGCTGGAGCGGGAGCTGATCCCGGCCGGCGGCCGGATCGTCGCCGTCTCCTCCATCGCCGGCATCGCGGGCAACCGGGGCCAGACCAACTACGCCACCAGCAAGGCGGGCGTGATCGGGCTGGTCGACTCGCTCGCCCCGGCGCTGCGCGGGCGGCAGATCAGCGTGAACGCGGTCGCTCCCGGGTTCATCGAGACCCGGCTGACCGCGCGCATCCCGCTGGTGCTGCGCGAGGCGGGCCGGCGGATGAACAGCATGTCCCAGGGCGGGCTGCCGGTGGACGTCGCCGAGACCATCGGCTGGCTGGCGTGGCCCGCCTCCGGCGCGGTCAGCGGCAACGTCGTCCGGGTCTGCGGCCAGAGCATGCTGGGGGCGTGATGGCCAGGAGGAGGGAACCGGCGGAGGGCCCGGCCGACGACCTGTCGGTGCACGAGCTGATCGACGGCCCCACGGAGCGGCTGTCGGAGGAGACGCTGGCCGCGATCCGCCGGCCGGGGCCGGCCGACCACGACCTGAGCCTGGCGGAGACGCACGACCTCTCCGGGCACGCCTCCTCGACCGAGGCGACGCACGACCTCTCCGGGCACGCCGGGGCGGTCGCCCGGGAGCGCGTCGAGCTGGCCCGGATGCCGGCGGCCGGGGCGCTCTACCGGCGGGCACTGCTCGGTGCGCTGCCCGGCCCCGGCGGGCGGCCGGCGGCGACCGGCGTCCCGGCGGTCGAGCTGGCCGTCGGCGGGGTCGCCGTCGACCGGGCCCACCTGGCCGAGTACGACCGGGTCTGCGGGTTCCGGCTCACCGACCGGCTGCCCGCCACGTTCCCGCACGTCATGGGCTTCCCGCTGGCCCTGCGCCTGATGACCGCGCCGGAGTTCCCGATCCCGCTGACCGGCGTGGTGCACGTGGGGAACCGGATCACCGTGCACCGCCCGGTCACGGCCGACGAGAGCCTCGACTTCACCGCGTACGCGGAGAACCTGCGCCCGCACGACCGGGGGCGGCAGATCGACGTGGTGCTCGTCGGCTCGGTCGACGGGGAGGAGGTCTGGCGCGGCGTCTCCACGTACCTCGGCAGGGAGAGCAGGCCCGGCGGCGAGGGGCGGCGGGACCGGGGCGAGTGGTCCCCGGCGCCGGTCGACTCGGCCCGCTGGCGGGTCGAGCCCCGCGTCGGCAGGGACTACGCGCGGGTCTCCAGGGACCACAACCCGATCCACACCTCCCGCCTCGGTGCCCGGCTGTTCGGCTTCCCCCGGCCCATCGCGCACGGGATGTGGAGCAAGGCACGGTGCCTGGCCGCGCTGGAGAACCGGCTGCCGGACTCCTACACCGTCGAGGTGGCCTTCAAGCTGCCGGTGCCGCTGCCGAGCACGGTGAGCTTCGGCCTGCTGCCGGGCGGCGGCTTCGCCCTGCACGACCTGCGCGGCCGTCCCCACCTGGTGGGCCTCGTGCGCTGACCGCCCCTGCCGACCCCGGCCCAGGGGTTGGCAGGGGCGGTCGCATGCGCTAAGTTGTTCTCACATCGAGATGTTCTCAAGATGAGAGGGACTCCGTGGACGAGCAGGACTTCCTGGCCGCGTACGACCCCCGGGCCTACCCGGCGGTCGCGGTCACCGTCGACGTGGTGGCGCTGACCATCCGGGACGGCGCGCTCCACCTGCTGCTCATCCGGCGCGGCGAGCCGCCCTTCGCGGGGCACTGGGCGCTGCCCGGCGGCTTCGTCCGCCCCGACGAGGACCTGACGGCCGGCGCCCGGCGGGAGCTGGCCGAGGAGACCGGGCTCGGCGGCGAGGGGCTGCGCCGCGTACACCTGGAGCAGTTGGCGAGCTACGGCGGCGTCGACCGCGACCCGCGGATGCGCGTCGTCTCGGTCGCCCACCTCGCCTTCGCGCCCGACCTGCCGGACGCGGCCGCCGGCACCGACGCCGACGAGGCGGTCTGGCTGCCGGTGACCGCCCTGAGCAGCCGGCAGCTCGCCTTCGACCACGACCGGATCATCGCCGACGGGCTGGAGCGGGCCCGGTCCAAGCTGGAATACACCCCGCTCGCCACCCGCTTCCTCGCCCCCGAGTTCACCATCAGCGAGCTGCGCGCCGTCTACGAGACGGTCTGGGGACACCCCCTGCACGCCGGCAACTTCCACCGCAAGGTGCTCTCCGTGCCGGGCTTCGTGGAGAGCACCGGCGCCAGCACCGAGCGCGGCGGCACCCGGGGCGGCCCCCGCGCCAAGCTCTACCGGGCCGGCGACGCCCGCCTGCTGCACCCGGCGCTGCTGCGCCCCGCCCGCGAGGAGACGGTGCGGTGAGGACCGCCGAGGCCATCCGCCTGGTCGCGGCCGCCCGCACCGACGCCGACCTGTTCGGCACGGACGAGCCGGCCCGGCGCTACCGCGAGCTGGTCGCGGCCCTGCACCCCGACCGCGTGCCCGCCGACCCGGCCGTACGCGCCGAGGCCACCGACGCGTTCGTCCGGGTCACCACCCGCTGGCGGGCCCGGCGGGTCACCGTCCTCGGTGACTACCGCCTCGGCGCGCCGGCGCACTCCGGCGACCTGGCCGACCTCTACGACGTCGGGGCGGACCGGCTGCTCAAGCTGCCCCGGCGGCCCACCGACAACGACCTGATGGCGCGGGAGGCGCACGCCCTGCGCACCCTGGCCGAACGCGGCGACCCGCGCTACCTGCCCTACGTGCCCCGGCTGGTGGAGGAGTTCCGGCACCGGGACGCCGACACCGGCGCCGAGCGGCGGATCACCGTCCTCGCCACCGCGCCCGGCCTGCACGACCTCACCGAGGTGCGGCGCGCGTACCCGGACGGGCTGGACGCCCGCGACGCGGCCTGGATGTGGCGGCGGCTGCTGGTCGCGCTCGGCCTGGCCCACCGGGCGGGAGTGGTGCACGGCGCGGTGCTGCCGCCGCACGTGCTGATCGAGCCCGACGGGCACGGCGTGGTGCTGGTCGACTGGTGCTTCTCGGTCGTCGACGGCGGCGCCGTCCCGGCGCTGGTCCCCGGTCACGAGGACTGGTATCCGGCCGAGGTCGTCGCGAAGCGTCCGTGCGGGCCGGGCACCGACATCGCGATGGCCGCCCGCTGCATGACCTGGCTGATGGGCCCGCGCGCACCGCGCGAGCTGCTCGCCTTCGCCCAGGGCTGTCTGCGGCCCGCCCTGAACGCCCGGCCCGACGACGCCTGGCGCCTGCTCCGCGAACTCGACGAGGTGCTGGAGCGGCTCTACGGGCCGCGCACCTTCCGACCCTTCACCCTGAACCCCTGAGGAGGCTGCCATGGGCAGTGGAATCTGGTCCACCGACGTGTACGACGCCGCCGACCGCTACCGCCGGGCCACCGGCAAGAGCGCGTTCTCCTACAGCGACAGCGGGGCGCGCACGGTGCACCCCGCGCTCGACCCCCGCGACGCGATGCGGGAGAGCCGCGACTCCGCCGAGCACCCGCAGTCGACCGCCATCGCGGTGCTGTTCGACGTGACCGGCTCGATGCGCAGCGTGCCGCGCGTCCTCCAGACCAAGCTGCCGCAGCTGCTCGGGCTGCTGCAACGGCAGGGCTACGCCAGCGACCCGCAGATCATGTTCGGCGCGATCGGCGACGCCACCTGCGACCGGGTGCCGTTGCAGGTCGGGCAGTTCGAGTCCGACAACCGGATGGACGACGACCTCGGCCGGATCGTGCTGGAGGGCGGCGGCGGCGGGCAGATGACCGAGTCGTACGAGCTGGCCATGTACTTCATGGCCCGGCACACGGTCACCGACTGCTGGGAGAAGCGCGGCCGGCGCGGCTACCTGTTCATCATCGGCGACGAGCTGGCGTACCCCCGGGTGAAGGCCCGGGAGGTGGCCCGCCTGATCGGCGACGACCTGGCCGAGGACGTGCCGCTGCGGCAGGTCGTCGACGAGGTCACCCGCCGGTGGGACACCTACTACCTGCTCCCTGCCGGCAGCCACTACTCCGGCAACGCCAAGGTGCTCGACTTCTGGCGCGACCTGCTCGGGCAGAACGCCGTCGCGCTGGACGACCTCGACGCGGTCTGCGAGACCATCGCGCTCACCATCGGGCTCGGCGAGCAGGCCATCGACCTGGACGAGGGCCTGCGCGACCTCGACCGGGCCGGTTCGGGCGCCACCGGGACGGTGTCGAAGGCGCTGGCCCGGCTCGGCCGGGGGCGACGCGCCGAGGTGTCGGCGCTGCCGGCCTTCCGCGACACCGACGGCGGGGTCACCCGGCTGTGAGACACGTGACGGTGGTCGACCTCGGCTACGGCGACGCCGGAAAGGGCACGGTCGTGGACTGGCTCTGCGCCACCCGGCCGGTGCACACCGTCGTCCGCTTCAACGGGGGCGCGCAGGCGGCGCACAACGTGGTGCTGCGCGACGGGCGGCACCACACCTTCGCCCAGTTCGGCGCCGGCACCTTCCACCCCGGGGTGCGTACGCACCTGTCCCGGCACGTGGTGGTGGACCCGCTGGCGCTGGCCGCCGAGGCCGACCACCTCGCCTCGGTCGGGGTGCCCGACGCGCTCGACCGGCTGACCGTGGACGGGGAGGCGCTGCTCGCCACCCCGTACCACCGGGCCGCCAACCGGGCCCGGGAGATCGCCCGGGGAGCCGACCGGCACGGCTCCTGCGGGCTGGGGGTGGGCGAGACCGTCGCGTACGGTCTCGCCCACCCCGACGAGGCGCCCCGGGTGGCCGACTGCCGCACCCCGGCGCTGCTGCGCCGCCGGCTGGCCGCCCTGCGGGACCGGCTGACCGCCGAGCTGGGGCCGTTGGACGCGCCGCCCGTCGAGGACTGCCTGCCCGCGTTCACCGGCTTCGCCGGACGGGTGGCGATCGTGGACCGGGGCTGGCTGGCCGGGGCGCTGCGCGCCGGGACGTGCGTCTTCGAGGGCGCGCAGGGGGTACTGCTCGACGAGTGGCACGGCTTCCACCCGTACACCACGTGGAGCACCACCACGTTCGCCAACGCCGACAGCCTGCTCGCCGAGGCGGGCCAGGCGGGCGCGGCGACCCGGATCGGGGTGCTGCGCGTGACCACCACCCGGCACGGGCCGGGGCCGCTGGTGACCGAGGACCCGACCCTGCCGCTGACCGACCCGCGCAACCCGACGAACCCGTGGCAGGGCCGGTTCCGGTTCGGCCACTTCGACGCGGTCGCCCACCGGTACGCCCTCGCCGCGGCCGGAGGCGTCGACGGCCTGGCCCTGACCCACCTCGACCTCGCCGGCCCCGGGCTGCGGATCTGCCGCCGCTACGACTGGACCGACCGGCTCACCCCGGGCCCGCCCGGGGACCTGGACCGGCAGGCCGCGCTCACCGCCCGCCTGCTGCGCTCCCGCCCGGTGTACGACGACCCGCCCGTCGACTGGCCGTCGGCGGTGGCCCGGGAACTGGCCGCCCCGGTGGTGCTCACCTCGCACGGCCCCACCGCCGGGGACAAGGTCCCGCGCGGCCGGCTGCTCGCCCCGCCGGCCCTGGCCGCCACCGCCTGACGGGTTGATCGCGGCCGGCGGCGGTGGGCGTGCGGCCGCTCGCGGATCTTGGATGCGTCGTCGAGCGGGGTGATCCGGCGACTCGGTCACCCGGCCCGCCGCGCCCGGCCAGCATGGGGGCATGGAGTCCGCGCTCGACCTGCTCCGGCAGCTGGTCACCTCCCCCTGGGTGTACCTGCTGCTGTTCGGGCTCACCGCGGTCGACGCGTTCTTCCCGGCGGTGCCCGGCGAGGCCGCCGTGATCACCGCCGCCGTACTGGCCACCGGCGGCAATCCCAACCTGGTGGCGGTGATCGTCTCCGCCGCGCTGGGCGCCTGGGTCGGCGACTACATCTCGTACGCCATCGGGCGGGGCGGCGGCGCGCACCGGCTCGCCCGGTTTCCCGAGGACAGCCGGCGGCGGGCCGGTTCGGAATGGGCCCGCCGGGCGGTGCACCGGCGCGGCGGGCTGATCCTCACCATCGCCCGGTACGTCCCCGGCGGTCGCACGGCGGTGACCCTCACCATGGGCGCGGTCCGCTACCCGCTCCGCTCGTTCCTGCTGTTCGACTTGATCGCGGCGGTGAGCTGGGCGCTCTACTCAACCCTGCTCGGCTACTTCGGCGGGCTGGCCTTCGAACGCGAGCCGGTCAAGGGCATCCTGGCGGGCGTGGGCATGTCGGTGGCGGTCACGCTGGTGTTGGAGTCCGTCCGCTGGCTACGCCACCGCGCCCACCACTGACCCGCCGCCGGTCGACGTGCCCACCGCTGACCGTCGCCGGTCGCCGCGCCGTTGGGCGGAAGGGGCTCAGAGCAGGTCGGCGTCGTGGACCAGGATCGCGAGCTGCACCCGGTTGGCGAGCTGGAGCTTCGCGAGCGCCCGGCTCACGTGCGTCTTGACCGTCGCCTCGCTCATGGTCAGGCGCCGGGCGATCTCGCCGTTGCCGAGCCCCCGGCCCACCTCCCGGACGATCGCCAGCTCCCGCTCGGTGAGCTGGCCGAGCCGCTGCCGCGCGGCGTCCCGCCGGGCCGGGCCGCGTTCGGCGAAGGAGTCGATCAGCCGCCGGGTCACGGTGGGGGCGAGCATGGCGTTCCCGGCGGCCACGGTCCGCACGGCGGCGGCGAGTTCCCGGGGCGGCGTGTCCTTCAGCAGGAAGCCGACCGCGCCCGCCCGCAGCGCCCGGTGCACGTACTCGTCGCGGTCGAAGGTGGTCAGCATGACGACCTTCGCGCCGGTGGCGACCACCTGCGGGGCGGCGGTCAGCCCGTCGGTGCCCGGCATCCGGACGTCCATCAGGACCACGTCGGGACGCAACCGGCGGGTCTCCGCCAGCGCCGCCGCGCCGTCGGCCGCCTCGCCGACCACGGTGAGGTCGGGCGCCGCCTCCAGGATCAGCCGCAGCCCGGAGCGGACCAACTGCTCGTCGTCCACGACCAGGACCCGGATCACGTCTCCTCCTCCACCGGGATCAGCGCCCGCACCAGGAAGCCGCCGTCGCGCGGGGCCGCCTCCAGCCGGCCGCCCAGCAGCTCCACCCGCTCCCGCAGCCCGATCAGCCCGAGTCCCGCGCCCGGCAGGTCGGCGCCCCCGATGGACCGCCCGGCCCCGCCCGCTCCCGGCGGTCGGCCGCGCGCGACCGGTCCGGGCCCGCCGCCCGTGGACCGGCCTGGCTCGACCGGCCCCAGTTCGCCGCCCGTCGACGGGCCGCGCTCGACGGCCCCGGGGGCGCCGCCCGTCGACGGGCCGTTGCGGACGCTGACCTCCAGCCCGCCCGGCAGGTACCGCAGCCGGACGGTGGTGTCCGCGTGCGGCGCGTGCTTGCGGACGTTCGTCAGCGCCTCCTGGACCACCCGGTACACGGTCCGGCCGACGGTGGCGGGAACGGGTCGCGGCGTCCCCTCGTCGTGCCGGTCGACCCGGAGCCCGGCGGCACGGGACTCCCGGACCAGGTCGTCGACGCCGGCCAGTCCGGGGGCGGCACTGGTGGCCGGCTCGCCGACGGGGGCGGGCTGGCGCAGCACGCCGAGCACCTCCCGCAGATCGGTGAGGGCCTGCCGTCCGGTGGAGCGGATCAGGGTCGCGGCGTCGACGGTCGCCGGGTCGGTGGCGGTGACCTCCAGCGCGCCGGCGTGCACCACCATCAGCGACACCCGGTGCGCCACCACGTCGTGCATCTCGCGGGCGATCCGGGCCCGCTCCTCGGCCCGGACGCGCTCCGCCCGCGCCTCCTGCTCGCGCTCCAGCCGCTCGGCCCGGTCCCGCAGGGCGGCCAGGGTGTCCCGGCGGGCCCGGACCCAGAGCCCGACGACCAGCGGGAACAGCACCAACCAGGCGAACATCCCGACGGCGTTGCCCGGCGTGGCGGTGTTCACCCGGCGCTCCCCGCCGACGGCCACCCCGAGCAGCACGCCCAGGGCGGAGACCAGGACCGCGCCGAGCAGGTAGGCGGTGAGCTGGCGGCGCCCCCGCAGCCGGGCGCCGGCCTGCCAGGAGGCGGCCACCGCCACCGGCCAGGCGGCCAGAAGGAGCCAGCCGAGGGCGGCCGCCGCGAACAACGGCCAGCGACGCGACCGCGCTGTCGCGACGCCCCAGCCGGACGCCAGGGCCACGACCAGGACCAGCGCCCGGGGCAGGGGCGAACGGACCCCGAGCGCCCCGGTCGCCGACGCCCACACCGCGGCCGCGACCAGCGCGGCGAGCAGGAGCGGCGCGTACCGCTCGACGTCCCGCCGCAGCACGACGGCGCTGAACCCCACGCGCCGAGCCTAGGCGCTGTCCCGCCCGTCGTCCCGGCGCGGCCGGCCGGGCGCAGAGATCTCGGGGTGCTGCGGGTCGCGCGCTCGGGGTGTGCCCCGAGGCCGGGTCCGGGGACGGTACGACTTAAGTAGCGGGCCGGGAGTGACCGACGGACGATGGCAGGGCCGCCGGGCGACACCAGCATCGAGATCATGGATTCGGTGCTCGACCTGCTCCACCAGACGATGTCCTCGCCCTGGGTCTACCTGGCGCTCTTCACGATCGCGGTGGTCGACGGCTTCTTCCCGGCGGTGCCCAGCGAGACGGCGGTGATCACCGCCGGCGTGTTCGCGGCGACGGGGCAACCCGACCTGGTGGCCGTGATCGCGGTCGCGGCGGCCGGCGCGCTGGTCGGCGACCACGTGTCGTACGCCATCGGCCGGCACGGCGGCGGACGCCTCCTCGCCCGCCTGCCCGAGGACGGCCGACGACGGGCCGCCTACGAGTGGGCGCGACGCGGGATCGCCGTGCGGGGCGGGCTGATCCTCACCGTCGCCCGGTACGTCCCGGGCGGCCGGACCGCCGTCACGATGACCATGGGGGCGGCCCGCTTCCCCCGGCGGCGGTTCCTCGCCTTCGACGCGCTCGCCGCCGGCTCGTGGGGGGTCTACTCGGCGCTGGTCGGTTACCTCGGTGGGCTCGCCTTCGAGCGGGACCCGATCCGGGGGCTGCTGCTCGGGCTCGGTCTCGCGCTGACGGTGACCCTGATGGTGGAGGTGACCCGCTGGCTGCTGGGCCGTCGTCGGGCGGCCGTCGGCGCGCCGGCCCGCGAGCCGGCGGAGCTGCGGCGCTGACCGGACCCGGGGACCGCGCGGAGGCGGCGGGCCGGTCGGTCTCCCGGGACGGGAGGTCAGCCGGTGGGCGGCCGCCAGGTGGCGCCGCGCAGGAGTTGGCCGGCGCCGAGCCACGCGACGTTCATCATCCGGGTGGCGGTCTTCTCCGGGTCCGCGTCCGGGTGGTCGGCGAGCCAGTCGGCCAGCGACTCGGTCGCCCCCACCAGGGCGTACGCGACGACCTCCAGGTCGGTCTCGCCCACCTCGCGCCCCTCGGCGCGCAGCGCGTGGTCGAGCATCCCGGCGACCACCTCGACCAGCCGGGCACGCATGCCCGCCAGCTCGCCGGCGAAGGGCTGCTCGCCCCGGGCCTGCCGGTAGAGCACCGCCCAGCCGTCCCGGTGCGCCCCGACGAAGCCGAAGAACGCCCGCAGCCCGCGCCAGAGCCGCTCGTCGGCCGACAGCTCGGGGGCGGCCGCACCGGCGATGGCCTGCATCATCCGGGCGCCCTCCCGGTGCAGGCAGGCGACGAAGAGCTCCTCCTTGGTGCCGAGGTACGCGTAGACCATCGGCTTGGAGATGCCGGCGTCCTCGGCGATCTCGTCCATGCTGGCCGCGTGGAACCCCCTGCGGGAGAACACTTTCACGGCCGCGTCGAGCATCTGCTGCTCGCGTACGGCACGGGGGAGGCGCTTGAAGGCGGGCGGCGTGGACACCTTGCGAGCATACCTACTCGTGCGTAGGGTTACGCACGAGTAGCCAACCCCCGGAAGGTGCAGACCCCATGACTGACTTCGACCCGGCCAACTTCGCGAACGTCGGCCCGAAGGAGTTCGCCCAGCTGGTCAAGTCCACCCCGGACGACAAGATCGCCGAGGTCATGTCCGGCGGCCTGCGCGGCAAGATCCTGGGCGAGGTGTTCGGCCGGATGCCGCAGCTCTTCCGCGCCGACCGGGCGGGCTCGACCAACGCGGTCATCCACTGGAACATCACCGGCCGCCCCGACGGTGGCACCGACACCTACGAGGTCGTCATCGCCGACGGCGCGTGCACGGTCAACGAGACCGCGCAGCACGACCCGAAGCTGAGCCTCACCATGGGCCCGGTCGAGTTCCTGAAGATCGTCTCCGGTAGCGCCAACCCCGTCATGATGTTCATGACCGGCAAGCTCAAGGCCAAGGGCGACCTGGGCCTGGCCGCCAACATCGCCAACCTGTTCGACATCCCCAAGGCATGACATGGTCGAGTTCTCGCTCGACCTGAACGAGGAACAGCGGGATCTGCGCGACTGGGTGCACGGCTTCGCCGCCGAGGTCGTGCGCCCGGCCGCGGCCGAGTGGGACGCCCGGGAGGAGACCCCCTGGCCGGTCATCCAGGAGGCGGCGAAGGTCGGGCTGTACGGCTTCGAGTTCCTCGCCACCTGCTGGGCCGACCCCACCGGCCTCTCTCTCCCGATCGCCAGCGAGGAACTCTTCTGGGGTGACGCCGGCATCGGGCTGGGCATCTTCGGCACCTCCCTCGCCGTGGCCGCCATCTACGGCGCCGGCACCCCCGACCAGATGGTCGAGTGGGTGCCGCAGTGCTTCGGCACCGTCGACGAGCCGGCCGTCGCCGCGTTCTGCACCACCGAGCCCGAGGCCGGCTCCGACGTCGGCGCGATGCGCACCCGGGCCGCCTACGACGAGGCCACCGACGAGTGGGTGCTCAGCGGGCAGAAGGCGTACGCCACCAACGGCGGGATCGCCGGAGTGCACGTGGTCACCGCCTCGGTCGAGCCGGAGCTGGGCTCGCGCGGGCAGGCGGCGTTCGTCGTACCGCCGGGCACCGCCGGGCTGACCGCGACCCGCAAGCTGCGCAAGCTGGGCCTGCGCGCGTCGCACACCGCCGACGTCTTCCTCGACGACGTACGCGTGCCGGGGCGCTGCCTGCTCGGTGGCCGCGACGCGCTGCGCGAACGGCTCGACCGGGCCCGCTCCGGCAAGCGCGCCTCGGGCCAGGCGGCCATGCGCACCTTCGAGCTGTCCCGCCCCACGGTCGGCGCGCAGGCGCTGGGCGTGGCCCGGGCCGCCTACGAGTACGCCCTGGACTACGCGAAGGACCGGGTCCAGTTCGGCCGGCCCATCATCGAGAACCAGGCGGTCGCGTTCGCGCTGGCCGACATGAAGACGGAGATCGACGCCGCCCGGCTGCTGGTCTGGCGGGCCTCCTGGATGGGCCGCAACAACCGGCCCTTCACCGCGGGCGAGGGCTCGATGGCCAAGCTGAAGGCCGGCGAGGTGGCCGTCTCCGTCACCGAGAAGGCCGTGCAACTGCTCGGCGGGGCCGGGTTCCTGCGGGACCACCCGGTCGAGCGCTGGTACCGGGACGCCAAGATCTACACCATCTTCGAGGGCACCTCGGAGATCCAGCGCCTGGTCATCTCCCGGGCCATCTCGGGCGTCCAGATCCGCTGACCCGGGTCGCCCCTCGTCAAGTCCCGCCGCGCGACACCACCGGCAAGGCGGTCACCCGCGAGCTGGGCCGCTCCTACGGTTGAGCAGGCCGTTGCCCGACGCTGCGCCGCCGCCCGCTTCCGCCCGGCCGTTCCGGTTCGCACCGTCGCCACCGGCCTCTAGGCTGGCAGCACCATGATCGGGTCCGGACCCCGCCGCCGTACGCCGCTGCTGCTGGTCGAGGCGGCGACGCTGCTCTCCGGCATCGGCAACGGGGTGGCGACCGTGGCCCTGCCCTGGCTGGTGCTGGAACGCACCGGCAGCGCCACCGCGGCCGGCCTGGTCGCGGCGGCCACCGCGCTGCCGCTGCTGCTGTCCAGCCTCGTCTCCGGCACGGTCGTGGACCTGCTCGGCCGGCGGCGTACCGCTCTGGTCTCCGACGCGCTCTCCGCCGCCTCGGTCGCCGCGATCCCGGTGGTGGACGCCCTGCTCGGGCTGAACGTCGGCTGGATCGTGGTGCTGGCCGCGCTCGGGGCCGTCTTCGACCCGGCCGGGCTGACCGCCCGGGAGACGCTGCTGCCGGCCGCCGCGCAGGCCGCCGGGTGGCGGATCGAACGGGCCAACGGGGTGCACGAGGCGGTCTGGGGCCTCGCCTTCCTGATCGGGCCCGGGGTCGGCGGCGTGCTCATCGCCGCGATCGGTCCGGGCTCGACGCTCTGGGTCACCGCCGCCGGTTTCGCGCTGGCCGTCGCGCTGGTCGCCGCCGTCCGGCTGCCCGGGGCCGGCCGGCCGGAACGCCCCCCGGCCGGCCTGTGGCGCGGCACCGCCGAGGGGCTGCGGTTCGTCTGGCGGGACCGGCTGCTGCGGACCATCGCGCTGATCACGATGGTGCTGGTCGCGCTCTACCTGCCCGTCGAGGGCGTGCTGCTGCCGGCGTGGTTCGTCGCCCAGGGCGAGCCGGCCCGGCTCGGCGCGATCCTGATGGCGATGAGCGCCGGGGCGGTGGTCGGGGCGCTCGCCTCCGGCACGGCGGGCCGGCGGATCCGCCGGCGCACGATGATGGTGATCGCCCTCGTCGTCACCGGGGCGGCCCTCGTCGGGCTGGCCGCGTTGCCGCCGTACCCGGCCATGCTCGGCTTCGCCGCCGTCATCGGGCTCGCGTACGGGCCGGTCAACCCGCTGGCCAACTACGCCATGCAGACCCGCACCCCGGAGCGGCTACGCGGCCGGGTGGTCGGGGTGATGACCTCCTTCACGTACGCCGCCGGCCCGGCGGGCTACCTGCTCGCCGGGCCGTTGGTGGAGTGGCTCGGGCTGCGCCCGGCCTTCCTCCTGCTCGCCGGGGCGCTGCTGGTGGCGGCGCTGGTCGCCGCGCCCCTGCCGGTGCTGCGGGCGCTGGACGACCCGCCCCGCCACGCACCCGCCCCGCCCGGCGGCACGTCGGGCCGGGTCGAGGGGCCCCTCCCGCTCGGCGAGCAGTGGGCGCCCTCGGCGCACCGGGACCCACCGGATCAGGGATAGAGCGTCAGGCCGGGCGTGGTGGCGATCTCGGTCAACTGCGCCACGGTGAGCACCGGCGGCGGCCCGAACTCCGGCGTCGGGGTCCCGCCGGACTCCTCGAGGGCGACGCGGAAGTTGTCGGTCGTCACGGTCACGGAGGTGCCGTCCGTCCGCTCCACCAGCACCCAGCGCCGCTCCGCACCCTCGTCGCCGGGGGTGGAGACGCTGGTGGCGAGGGTGCTGCCGTCCGGCAGGCGGGAGCTCGTGCAGGCAGCGGGATGTGAAGCAGCTGCGCAACCCCGGGGCGCGTCGGCGGCCGTCGGCATCAGCATCACGGTCAGGTTGTCGACCTGCCCGCCCCGAACCAGCCGGACGTAGGCGTAGTAGTTCCAGTGGCTCTTCTCGTAGACGAACTGGACCCGGTCGCAGCCCGGGATCGTGCCGTCGACCCTCAGCCCCGCCGGAACGACCGCCGCCAACGCGGGACGCAGGGCCTGGGTCAGCCGGGCCACGCCGGCGTCGGGACGCTCGGTCGACCGTTCCCGCACCGTGTCGTACGACTGCTGCGGAGCCGGCGGACCGCTGGTCGACGGCTCGGCGATCGGGCAGAGCGACGCGTCGGTGGAGCCCGCCGCGGCTGGCGGCAGGATAAACCCGTCCGGGGCGGTGGCCGGGCCGGCGAGCAGCGCCGGTGCCACCGCGACCGCGGCGACCACGGCGGCGGTCCCGGTGCCCGCCATCGCCCAGGCGAGGCGACGGCGGCGCTGCCGGTCGTCGGCGATCAGCCGGTCCACCTCGATCCGGGTCGGCGGCGGCGCGGCCACCGCCGCGCGCATCTGCTGGGAGAGTTCATCCATCGGTGCGTGCCTCCTCGGCTCGGGCCGGCACGCCGACGAGGCGGCCCCGCAGCGCCTCGATCGCGCGCGCCGACTGGCTCTTGACGGTGCCGGTGGTGCAGCCGAGTTCCCGGGCGGTCTCCTCGACGGACAGGTCGCAGAAGTAGCGCAGCACCAGGACCGCGCGGCGGCGCGGCGGCAACTCGGCCAGCAGGGCGAGGATGGTCAGCCGGTCCGCCGCACTGTCGGTCGCCGAACGTGCCGGCGCGTCGGGGATCTCCGACCAGGCGGCCTCACGCCGCCACGGCCGGCGTCGCTCGTCCAGCCAGACCCGCAGCAGGGTCCGCCGGACGTACGCGTCGGGGCTGTCCATCGCGGACACCCGCCGCCAGTGCCGCAGCAGCTTGACCAGCGCCGTCGACACCAGGTCGTCGGCCGTGTGCCAGTCGCCGCAGAGCAGGTACGCGGTACGCCGCAGCGGCTCCAGCCGCGCCGTCACGTACTCGCGGTAGCTCTCGATGTCGGCAGGCAATCCCGCCACCTCCTCGCCTCACCGCTCAAACGGAGGCGACGGCGGCGGGGGTTGCCTGGTCAGCCCGGAATCGTGATCCGGCCCTCGACGGCGGCGGAGGCGATGTCGGTGCGGTGGTGCGAGCCGGCCAGCTCCACCCCGGCCACCAGCGCGTACGCGGCGTCCCGGGCAGCGGCCAGGTCGGCGCCCGTGGCGGTGGCGCAGAGCACCCGGCCGCCGGAGGAGAGCAGCGCCCCGTCGGCACCCCGCCGGGTGCCGGCGTGGATGACGCCCGGGCCCTCGGCACCGGTGATCACGTCGCCGGTGCGCGGGGCGGCCGGATAGCCCTCGGCGGCCACCACGACCGTGACGGCGGCCCCGTCGTGCCAGCGCAGCGGCGGGTGCCCGGCCAGCGTGCCGGTGGCGGCGGCGTGCAGCAGCCCGGCGAGCGGGGTCTCCAGCAGCGCGAGCACCACCTGCGTTTCCGGGTCGCCGAAGCGGGCGTTGAACTCGATCACCCGGGGGCCGTCGGCGGTGATCGCCAGCCCGACGTAGAGCAGGCCCGCGAACGGGGTGCCCCGCCGGGCCATCTCGGCCAGGGTCGGGTGGACGACGTCGCGCATGACCTCGTCGACCAGGCCGGGCGGCGCCCAGGGCAGCGGCGCGTACGCCCCCATGCCACCGGTGTTCGGGCCGGTGTCGCCGTCGCCGACCCGCTTGAAGTCCTGCGCCGGCAGCAGCGGCACCGCCGCCTCGCCGTCGGTGACCACGAAGAGGGAGACCTCCGGGCCGGCCAGGTATTCCTCCACGACGACCCGGCCGCACTCCTCGGCGTGCCGGAGCGCGGCGGCGCGGTCGTCGGTCACGACGACACCCTTGCCGGCGGCGAGCCCGTCGTTCTTCACCACGTACGGCGCGCCGAACTCGTCCAGCGCCCTCGCCGTGCTCTCCGCATCCGTGCAGGTGTACGCGCGGGCGGTCGGCACGCCGGCGGCGGTCATCACGTCCTTGGCGAACGTCTTCGAGCCCTCCAGCCTGGCGGCCTCGGCGGACGGCCCGAACGCGGGGATCCCCTTGGCGCGTACGGCGTCGGCGACCCCGGCGACCAGCGGCGCCTCCGGCCCGATCACCACCAGGTCGACCCCGGTCTCCACCGCCAGCGCGGCGACGGCCGCCGGATCGCAGGGATCCACCGCCCGCAGCTCCGCCAGCGACGCGATGCCGGGATTCCCGGGCGCCGCGATCAGCTGCTCGACGGACGGATCACCGGCGAGGCCCAGCGCGAGCGCATGCTCCCGCCCCCCACCACCAAGAAGAAGAACCCGCACAACCCGCATCCTACTGACCCCCCTCCCTCACCCCGTTGATCATGAGGTTGTTGTCACGACACGCCGACGTCGACGGCAACACCCCATGATCAACGGCGTTGGGCGGCGGCGATGGCCTGGCGGACGGTCCAGGGGATGTAGGCGGGGTCGAGCGTGTCGGCCCAGGTGAAACGGAGGACGGTCCAGCCGGCATTGACCAGGCGGTTCTGCCGGCGGCGGTCGGCGTAGACGGCCTCCGGGGTGCCGTGCGGGCCCCGCCCGTCGGCTTCAGCGATCACCCTCGGGCCCCGCCAGCCGAGATCACCGATCCCGAGCAGGTACCCGTCGTCGTCACGCACCATGAGCTGGAGGGCGTCCGGGGGCACCTGGCCGTCGACGCAGCGCAGCCTCGTTCGGGTCTCCAGCGGGGACTGCGCCCGCCCGTCCGCTTCCGCCAGGTGGGAACGTGCCGCCACCGCGCCGCGTCGACGCCTGACCAGGCGCGGCACGGTAAGCAGGTCCTCGTCGGTGATGAGCCCACGGTTCAGTGCGGAGTCCAGCACGCACACCGCGGCGTAGCGGTCCTCCCGGAGGACCAGGTCGGCGACGGTTCGGAGCGGCGAGGTGGCGGCGATGCCGTCGACTCGTACAAGTTGACCGGGCGCGACCGTCAACTGGTGCACCACCACGTCGGGATGGGCCAGCCGGGCGGGCCTCGCGACCGGGCCGGGCATCGACAGGTGGATCGCCCCTGTCACCCGTGGCCCCGCGATGCCGTGCAATTCCGCGGCCGTTGTCAGGACCGCGGCGGCACGCGCACCGAAGGATGCAACAGCCGCCCTGATCCGCGCCCGCCGCGGAATGCCGTCGTAGCGGTCGGCGTCGACGAGATAGCCGCCACGGATCACCGCGCGCCAGCGACCGGACCGACAGAAGCGGTGCACTTCGTGCACGGTGAGCCCGGCCGCACGCGCCTGCGCCAGCGTCACGACGCCGTCGCGAGCACCGGCCATCAATCGCACGACCGCCAGCGGATCCGTCTCCACACCGACCGACTGTCCCGCCCGCCGACGACCGACGAAACCCCCTGTGGATAACCCGGACCCCTCCTGTGGACAACCCCTCGCCGAGGGTCGTTGATCATGAAGTTATTGCTCCGACACGCCGGCACCGAAGGCAACAACTTCATGATCAACGGGGTGGCTCCCCGGGAGGGGTGGGTGGGGGTGGGGGTGGGTGGGGGGTTAGGGGAGGAGGGGGTGGCGGAGGACGTTTTCCTCGCGGCCGGGGCCCACGCCCACCACGCTGACGCGGGTGCCGCAGAGTTCCTCGATGCGGGCGATGTAGCGGCGGGCGTTCTCCGGGAGCTCGTCCTCGGTGCGGGCCTTGGTGATGTCCTCCCACCAGCCGTCGAGCTCCTCGTAGATCGGAGTCGCGTGGTGGAAGTCGGTCTGGGTCATCGGCATGTCGTCGTAGCGCTTGCCGTTGATCTCGTAACCGACGCAGATCGGCACCTTGGGCAGGCCGGTCAGCACGTCCAGCTTGGTGACCACCAGGTCGGTGACCCCGTTGAGGCGGCAGGCGTACCGGGCGACGACGGCGTCGAACCAGCCGCAGCGGCGCTCCCGGCCGGTGGTGGTGCCGTACTCGTGGCCGATCTTGCGCAGGTGCTGGCCGTTGTCGTCGAACAACTCGGTCGGGAACGGCCCGGAGCCGACCCGCGTCGTGTACGCCTTGCTGACCGCGATCACCTTGCTGATCGCCGTCGGCGGGATGCCGGCACCCACGCAGGCCCCGCCGGCCGTCGGGTTCGACGAGGTCACGAAGGGGTACGTGCCGTGGTCCATGTCGAGCATGGTGGCCTGGGCGCCCTCCAGCAGGACCGTCTCGCCGCGGTCCAGCGCGTCCCAGAGCATGACCCGGGTCTCGGCGATGTACGGCTTCAGCCGCTCCGCGTACTCCAGGTACTCCTCGATCGTCGCGTCGACGTCGATCGCCTTGCGGTTGTAGACCTTGAACAGGAGCTGGTTCTTCTCGCGCAGCGCCAGCTCCAGCTTCTTGCGCAGGATGCCCGGATCGAGCAGGTCCTGCAGCCGGATGCCCATCCGGGCGACCTTGTCCCCGTACGCCGGGCCGATGCCCCGGCCGGTGGTGCCGATCCGGGAGCTGCCGAGGTAGCGCTCGACCACCCGGTCCAGCGCCCGGTGGTGCGGCATGATCAGGTGCGCGTCGCCGGAGATCCGCAGGCGGCTGACGTCCACGCCCCGCTCGGCGAGCCCGTCGATCTCGGCGAGCAGCACCTTCGGGTCGACCACCACGCCGTTGCCGATGACGATCATCGCGCTCGGTGAGAGGGCACCCGACGGCATCAGGTGCAGCGCGTACTTCTGGCCGTCCGGGGTGATCACCGTGTGGCCGGCGTTGTTGCCGCCGGAGTAGCGCACGACGTAGTCGACCCGCTCACCCAGCAGGTCGGTAACCTTGCCCTTGCCCTCGTCGCCCCACTGGGCGCCGAGGAGCACGATCGCTGGCATCTTCTCGCCTCCAGAAGGCTCGGGTGCCAGGTGGCGACCGGTCAGCGAGCCCGGGGTGTCAGGCTAACAAGTAGTGGCGGCGCGGCCGGCAGGGGTCGCGTCGAGAGGCAGGAGGCCGTTTCCGTGTACGACGTGGTGCTGCTCACCCTCGGCTCGGAGCGCGACGCTGCCGGCGGGGCCTGCGGCAGCGGCGGTGCCTGCTGCGGCGGCGCCACGGGGCACGAGGCCGACGCCGACTCGACGGCGGACAAGGCCGGGGAGCGCTGCGACACCCCCCGGGTGCCGGTGCTGGCCTGCGCGGACGCGCTCACCGCCCGGGGTGCCCGGGTGGAGACGGTCACCGCCCGCTCCGACGCCGAGATCGACGAGGTGCTGGCCCGGTTCGACGGGCCGCCCCGCCCGGACGGCCTCACCTGGCCGGACCCGGACTCCAAGACCCGCCTGGTGGTCGCCACGGCCAGCGACGCGCAGCTGCGCGCCGTCGTGCGCCGGCTCGTCCGGCGGTACGCCCCACCGCCCAGCCGCCGCCCCGACGACCTACCCGGCAACCGGACGGTGCCGGACCTGCCGCCGATCGGCGTACTCCCGCTCGATCCGGCGCGGAGCACGACGCACCGTGACCTGGCGGCGCAGCTCGGGCTGCCCCGCGACCCGGTGGCGGTGGCCGCCGCGGTGCTGGACGGCACGGCCCGCCGGCTCGATCTGCTGCGCAACGACGGCGGCTCGGTGACCCTGGACGGCGCGCTGATCGGCGCCGCCGACGACAGCGGCCGGCCGCTGCACTGGCGGGGGCGGGTGGAGGTGGACGACGCCGTCCTTTCCGACGGCGACGACCCGCTGCTGGCCTGCGCGATCGGCAACGCCGGCGGGTACGCCCGGCTCGACGACGTGACGCTGCTCGGCAACCCCGACCCGACGGACGGGCGGGTCGAGGTGGCGGTGGCCGTGCCCGTGGTCACCCGCTCGGCGCTGGGCAGGAAGCGGATGCGGCTGGAGGTACGCCGCGCCCGTGGACGGGCCGTGGCCGTGCTGCCCCGCGAGGGCAAGGTCCCGTACCTCGACGACGGGGCCCAGGGCGAGCTGAGCCGGAAGCGGTCCTGGTGGACCGAGCCGGGCGCCTGGGCGGTCTGGACAAGCTGACCTTGGCGTCCCGCGACGGCCGACCGCGGCTGGCCACTGGGCCTATCCTCGGCAGAAGGAATGGGGAGGAACCGTAGTGGACGAGAACGCCGACCGGGTCCACGTGCCCGGGCAGCCGCCGGTGCCGGAGCGGGACATCGAACCACTCTGGCCGCCCGACCAGATCGACGGCGCCGACGCCCCGCCGTGGGCGTCGGCCAGCTCACCGGCGTCGCCCGTCCCGCCGCCGGGCCGGCCGGCCGCCCCGCCCTCGCCCGCCGACTACCCGTCCCTGACCGGCGACCCGGCGACGACCGCGCCGCCGGCCGCGACGACCGGTTGGGCACCCCCGCCGGCCAGGGCCTCCGGCCGGGCGCCCGCCCCCTCGGGCCAGGGCTGGGCCCCGCCCACGCCCTTCACACGGCCCACCGCCCCGCCCAGCGACCCGGCCGCCCCGCCCGGTACCGGCGCAGCCGCCCCGCCCGGCACGGGCACGAGCGCCCCGGGCATCGCCGGAACCGGGCCGGCCGTCGGGGCGGGTGGACAGGCGGCCGAGGGCACCGGGGCCGGTGTGCCCGCTCCCCGGTCTCCCGAGCCCGCCCCCGCCCGGGTCGACCTCGACATGCCCTTCAGCCTGGACCAGCCGACCGCACCCTTCCCGGTGACGCGCCCGCCCGCGATTCCGCAACCCTCAGCCACGGGCCAGGCCGCCGCCAGCGAGCGGTCGCCGGAGGTCGCCGCTGACTCGGGAGCAACCGGTGCCGGCCCGGCGAAGAGCGGGGTTCCGGTCGCCGGCAGCGCCGGGAGCGGAGGCGACGCACCGACGAGCGGAGCGGCGGCGAGCAGCGGCGCACCGACGAGCAGCGCGGCGAGCAGCGGCGCGGCGCGCGGGTCGGCCGAGTCCCCGTGGGCGCAGCCGCCGCAGCGACCCGCACCGGCCGCCGTCGAGCCCGCACCGGCGGCCGGCGCCGACAGGCCGGCACCCGTGACGAACCCCCATGCCGCCCAGCCGACGCCCACGTCGTACCGCGGCGCCGCCCAGCCGGCGTCCATGACGTACCGCGGCGCCGCCGAAGCGGCGCCCACGAGCGGGGGCGCGACCGGTCACGGTGCGGCGGGGCAGGGCGCGACCGGGCACGGTGCGGCCGGGCACAGCGTGCCCCAGCCGGTCAGCCCTGGACATGGCGGGTCGGCCGGGCCGGCGTGGGGCCTCGAGCCCGGTGCGGGGGCACCTCAGGCCACACCGTCCGGCCCCTACCCGCCGCAGACGACCGTCCCGCACCCACCGCAGACGACCGTCCCGCCGCAGCACGCCGCCCCGGCGCCGCCCGGCCCGTACCCGCCCCAGGCCGGCTGGTATCCGCCGGCCTGGCCCCAGGGCACGCCGGGGGCCGCTGGCCCGGCGCCGCAGCAGGCGTACCGGCCGGCCGAGGGGATGACCGCGGTGCCGCCGACCCAGCCCGACCCGAGCTGGAACCCGGCGACCGCCGTGCCGCCGACCGCCGAGGACTTCGCCCGCCGCCGTCAGGTCCGGCCCGCCGACCCGGTGGCCACCATGGGCGTACGAGCGGTGGCGAACCTGGTGGGGCTGCGGCTCCCGCCGGGGCGGCACGAGCAGGAGCTGCGCCGGGACATCGAGATCGTGCGCCGCAACTTCGGCGGGCTGCGTCAGGTGACCGTCGTGAACCCCAAGGGCGGCGCCGGCAAGACGGTCGCGATCCTGCTGCTGGCGATGACGTTCGGTCAGAAGCGCGGCGGCTACGTGCTGGCGTGGGACAACAACGAGACCCAGGGCACCCTGGGGATGCGCGCCCAGCAGGACTTCCACTCGCGTACGGTGCGGGACATGCTGCGCGACCTGGGCCAGTTCCAGGGCGCGCACGGGCGGGTGGGCGACCTGTCGCAGTACGTCCGGTCGCAGGGCGAGGGGATGTTCGACGTCCTCGCCTCGGACGAGTCGGCGACCGGGGGCGAGATGCTCACCGCCGCCGCGTTCGCCGAGATCCGCGAGGTGGTGAGCCGGTTCTACAAGCTGATCTTCGTGGACACCGGCAACAACGTGCGCGCCCAGAACTGGCAGGCCGCGATGGACGCCACCGACCAGCTCGTGGTCACCATGTCGGCCCGGAACGACTCGGCGGAGACGGCCGCCCGGATGCTGGACCACCTGGAGCAGAGCGGCCGGCAGCGGCTGGTCCGGCAGGCGGTCACCGTGGTCTCCATGCCGCCCTCGCGCAAGGAGATCGACCTGCCCGCGATCCAGGAGCACTTCGCGGCCCGCACCCGGGCGGTGCTGCTCGCGCCGTACGAGCGGCTCATCGACACCGGCGAGCCGATCCGGTACGCGGCCCTCTCCTCGGCCACGCGGGACGCCTGGCTGAAGATCGCCGCCTCCGTGGCCGAGGGGTTGTAGGGGCCGGGACAGCCCGACGGCCGACCCGCAGCGTGTCGGGCCGGCCGTCGGGACGGCGTCAGTTGCTGGCCAGCGCGTCCGCCGCGGCCGGGTCGCAGTCCCGGAGGAACTGGGCGCAGCGGGCCGCCTCGTCGGCCTCGCCGATCGCGTCGGCGGCGCGGGACAGCACGTAGAGGCAGCGCAGGAAGCCCTGGTTCGGCTCGTGCGACCACGGCACCGGGCCGTGCCCCTTCCAGCCGTTGCGGCGCAACTGGTCCAGCCCGCGGTGGTAGCCGGTGCGCGCATAGGCGTACGCCGGGATGACCTGACCCGCGGCGAGGGCCCGGGCCGCCAGCGCGCCCCAGCCGGCGCTGTAGGTCGGGAAGCGTGCCGCCACCTCGGCGTACGCCTCGTCGCTGCCGGCCTGCTCGGCGGCGGCCAGGGCGGCGTCGGCCTCGTCGTGCGCGGGGAGGAGAGTGGCCGGTGGTTCCGGCAACAGGTTCTGCATCGTCCCATTCAACCCGCTTCGCCCGTGGGCGCGCGAGGGGGTTGGCCGAGCCGGTTGACTGAACGGCTGAGGAGTTGGTCACGCCTGCGGCCTATGCCACCAGCAGATGTTTTCCATTACAACTATTGGTCCGGAGCCTCCCCAGGACCGGGTTATGCAGGAGCCCGGTGGCTGCGGTCGCCGGGCTCCTGTCCGTCCCGGCGCTCCCGGCGAGCCGGTGCCCATGCCACGGGCACCAGGCACCAGGCACCAGGCACCAGGCACCAGGCACCAGGCAGCGTCCACACCGCCACGCCGCCACGCCGCCACGCGGCCACGCGGCCACGCGGCCACGCGTGAGTCCGCCGAGCGCGCGGCCACCCCCGCAGGTTTGGTCGGTTGCCCGGGCGGGGCAGGATGGCGAGGGTGCCGACCCCACCGCCCGCGGACGTCATCGAGCCGCACACCTGCACCGACGAGATCGAGACCCGCGCCGAGTTCGACCGGCGGCTGGCCACGGGCAGCCTGGTCGGGCTGACCGTGCAGGGCCTGCGGCTCGACCTCGCACCCGTCCCCGACCTCACCAGGATCGAGGTGACCGGCACCCTGTTCGTCGGGTGCCGCTTCGCCTCCCGCGAGGTCGGCGCCGACCTGGTCCGGCGCGGCGCGAACGTGGTGCCGCCGTTCTCCGGGCTGCCCTACCCGACCCAGCCGTCGCACCTCTACACCCCGGACGACCTGGCCGCCGGCTTCGCCGAGGGTGGCTTCGCCGGGATGTACGACACCCGGGTCTACGAGCACTTCCGCGCGCACGGCGGAGCGCTGCCGGAGGTGAAGGAGGCGCTCGGCCAACGGCTGCACGACCACGGCGTGGACAACGCGCTCGCCGACGCCACCCGCGCCTGGCTGGCGACCCACGGGCCGCAGTCGGTGGTCGGCGTCATGGGCGGGCACGCGGTGCCGCGCGGCAGCGCGCCGTACCGGATGGCGGCGGTGCTGGGCTGGGAGTTGGCCCGGGCGGACCGGCTGGTGGTGACCGGCGGCGGGCCCGGGGTGATGGAGGCCGCCAACCTCGGCGCGTTCCTGGCGCTGCGGCCGGTCGAGGACCTGGACGCCGCGATCGACCTGCTCGCCGGGGCGCCGGACTTCACCGACCACGACCGCTACACGGCGGCGGCGCTGCGGGTCCGGGAGCGCTACGGCCAGCCGGTGCCGCCGCCCCGGCCCCGGGCCGCCGACCCCGCCAGCGTCTCCCGCGTCGACTCGGCCACGCTGGCCGGCGGCGACGTGGACTGGGCGCGCGCCGGCGGGCTGGCCATCCCGACCTGGCTCTACGGCCACGAGCCGGCGAACCTGTTCGCCGGCCGGATCGCGAAGTACTTCTCCAACGCCATCCGGGAGGACACCATCCTGCGGCTGGCCCGGGGCGGGATCGTCTTCGCGCCGGGCCGGGCCGGCACCGTGCAGGAGGTGTTCCAGGCGGCCACCAAGACCTACTACGGCACCGACGGGGCCAGCGGCGCGTACGTCTTCCTGGACCGCGCGTACTGGACGCGGGAACTGCCGGTGGAGTCGCTGCTGCGCCCGCTGCTGGGCGCCTCGCCGTTCGGCGACCTGTCGGCCACCGTGCACCTCACCGACGACGTCCACGAGGCCGTCCGGGTGCTCACCGCGACGGCCTGACGGGGCCGGACACGCCGACGGCCGGCCCCCGGGCGGGAGCCGGCCGTCGGCGGTACGCGTCAGCGCGTCACTTGGCGAGCGTGGTGCCGGTCGAGCGCAGGTGCTCGCAGGCCTCCACGACGCGGGCGGCCATGCCGGCCTCGGCGGCCTTGCCCCAGACCCGCGGGTCGTACATCTTCTTGTTGCCGACCTCGCCGTCCACCTTCAGCACGCCGTCGTAGTTGCGGAACATGTGGTCCGCAACGGGGCGCGAGAAGGTGTACTGGGTGTCGGTGTCGATGTTCATCTTCACCACGCCGTAGTCGAGCGCCTCGCGGATCTCCGACAGCAGCGAGCCGGAGCCGCCGTGGAAGACCAGGCTGAGCGGCTTCTCCTTGCCGTACTTGGCGCCGACCGCCTCCTGGATCTGGTTGAGGATCTCCGGGCGGAGCTTGACGTTGCCCGGCTTGTAGACGCCGTGCACGTTGCCGAAGGTCAGCGCCGCCATGTAGCGGCCCTTCTCGCCCAGGCCGAGCGCCTCCACCATGGCGAGGCCGTCCTCGACCGTGGTGTAGAGCTTGTCGTTGATGGCGTTCTCGACGCCGTCCTCCTCGCCGCCGACCACGCCGACCTCGATCTCGAGGACGATCTTGCCCTTGGCGGCCTCGTCGAGGAGCTGCGCGGCGATCTCCAGGTTCTCCGCCACCGGCACGGCCGAGCCGTCCCACATGTGCGACTGGAACAGCGGCTCCTCACCGCGCTTCACCCGCTCCTGCGAGATGCCCATCAGCGGGCGGACGAACTTGTCCAGCTTCTCCTGCGGGCAGTGGTCGGTGTGCAGGGCGATGTTGACCGGGTACTTCTTGGCCACCTCGTGCGCGTACGCGGCGAACGCCACCGCGCCGGTGACCATGTCCTTGATCGAAGGTCCGGAGAGGTATTCCGCGCCACCGGTCGAGACCTGGATGATGCCGTCGCTCTCCGCGTCGGCGAAGCCCTTGAGCGCCGCGTTCAGGGTCTGCGAGGACGTCACGTTGATCGCGGGGTACGCGTACCGGCCGGCCTTGGCGCGGTCCAGCATCTCCGCGTAGGTCTCGGGGGAAGCGATGGGCATGTCGAACGCTCCTTACTTACCGCTGTCGGCCGTCGCCGGCCGCTGTTGTCCTTGGGTGCGCCGGACCGCGCTGTCCACCGTCGGCAGTATCCCGCAGAAGAGAGGCGCTGGCACAACCGACCCGGTACCCGCCCGACCGCTGGCCGCGCCGCTCACCGCCGCTCCCACCTGTCGGGCACGGCGACGCTGATCAGCCAGGTGGCCACGGCCATCACGATGGCGCCCCAGAACGCGGCCCAGAAGCCGTCCACCTGGAAGGGCAGGTCCAGCGCCCGGGCGATCCGGTCGGTCAGCAGGAACAGCAGCGCGTTGACCACCAGCGCGAACAGGCCGAGGGTGAGCAGGTAGAAGACGCAGCCGAACACCTTGATCAGCGGTTTGAGCACCGCGTTGACCACGCCGAAGATCACGGCCACGACGACGAGCGTGAGCGCGTCGTCGGCGCCGGACCGGCCGGTCACCTCAACGCCGGGCACGATCAGCGTGGTGATCCACAGCGCGACCGCGGTGATCGCCAACCTGATCAGGAAGCCCACGGCCCCATCCTGGCACCGGGGGTGGCGGCCGGTGGGGCGATTCGGTCGACTCGGCTTCCGAGCGGTGGGCGGGCACAGCCCGTACGGTGGGTGGGAACCGTCCGCCGAGATCCCGGGAGGGACTGATGGGTCAGCCCGACGAGGACTTCGCCCCCAGCGACCACCTCAGCCCCGAGGAGCGCGACATGGAGGCGGAACCGGCCGACGCCGTCGAGCAGGCCGCCGCGGTCGACCCCGGCGAGGTCGACGTGGAGCCGCACCGCGGCCTGGAGGTCGGCGACTGGGACGCCATGGAGCAGGCCCGGGTGGTCGCCGGCGACGAGGACGACTACCGCTGACGGCGTGACAGCGGGCGGGACGCGACCGGACGACCCGGTGGCGTCCCGCCCGATGCGTCGGTCGGTCGGCGAACTCCTCGTATGTCACCGCACCTCCCGGGCTCCCGCTCCTGGTGACGGATGCGAGCGGCCGGAACGTTGCGATCCTGGTCAGCCGTTCGGTCGGCATTGGCCCTGTGGGTGGGTCGGGGGCAGCGGAGAGTGTTAACCAGTCCTTAAGATCCGCGGGCCACTCCTGGCATTCCCACGGGAGGACCCCCACATGCTCAAGCACTCCACCCGGCGCTGGTTGGCCGGGCTGGGCGTCGCAGGCGCGCTCGTCGCCGCCTCCGCCAACCCCGCCGTCGCCGCCGACGATCCCTTCGAGGTCGTCGCCCAGGACATGCTCGTCGCTGCGGACCACACCGGCATGGCGTACGTCTACGCCTCGCCGACCGACTCGGAGAACCCGCACCAGTTCGGCCGCACCACCCTCGACATCGACTTCTCCGGCATCTCCGACTTCGCCGTCCTGGAGCAGCCCGGTGAGGGCTGGGGATGGGTGTGCGAAACCTCCGCCCAGGTCGTGCACTGTGAGACCGAGTTCGCCGAAGACGACGGCCCGTGGCTTGGTATCCAGGTGACCGGCAAGCACCAGGCCACGCCGGGCCAGCAGGGTCAACTGAAGTACGCGGTGACCTCCGGCGGCCGGACGGTCAGGACCACCTCCACCGTCACCCTCGCCGAGCGCGTCGATCTCCAGACCGTCCCGGAGGCCAGCGTCAGCGGTGCTCCGGGCGGCCGGGTCGGCACACCGGCGACCGTCCGCAACGGGGGCGAGACGACCAGTCACGGCGCGGTGCTGCTGCTCAACAGCGACTACCTCTACCGGTACGCAGGCAACTTCTCGAACTGTCAGCCGAGTGAGTACCTGGGTGTGCTCTGCACCTTCGACGAGGACTTGGAGCCGGGCAAGAGCTACCGGCTCTCTGCTGACCTGCCCTTCCAGCTCCACGAGGACGCCCGGACGGGTGCCGACCTGCTGGCGACGAGCGCCTGGTGGACCAAGGACGACTGGGAACTGGTCAGCCGGGACTTCCCGCAGGACGGTAAGCCCGGCACCGGGGCGAAGCTGCGCCTCGTGGAGGAGTCCGAGGCGAAGTCGCGGACGGCCCAAACCGACCCGGACATCATGAACAACTTCACTGAGATCTCGGTGAAGGTTACCGGCGACAATCCGGCCGACCTCAGTGTCAAGGGCGCCACGGCCAGCGGGAAGAAGGGCGACGTCGTCCAGGTGCGGCCGACCTTCACGAACCTCGGCCCGGCCCTGCTCGAACACCAGGGCCGCCCGGTCTTCCGGGTCACGATCCCGGAGGGCACCACCGCGGTCGACGTCTCCGGCGACTGCCAGCCGTACACCTCCGACGACGAGTGGGACCTGTGGAACGGCCAGTGGGGTGAGCCGGGCGCCAAGGAGTACGGCTGCCAGGCCACCGAGACCCCGAAGGGCGCGGAGCACTTCTACGAGTTCGGCCTGCGGATCGACAAGGTCGTCCCAGACGCCTCGGGAGCCGTCTCCGTCCGGCTGGCCGGCGACCCTAACAGCAAGAACGACAGCGCCAAGATCGTGATCAACCCGACCAACGCGAGTGGCGACGACGGTGACGGTGGCCAGGGCGGCGGTGACGACCCCGAGCTGCCGATCACCGGTGAGTCCACCGGCCTGATCGCCGGCCTCGGCGGCCTGCTGCTCGTCGCCGGCGTGGGCGGCTACGTGGTGGCCAAGCGCCGCAAGACCCGCTTCGTCGCCTGATCCACCCGCACCACCGGTGCCCCGCCGACCACCCCGGCCGGCGGGGCACCGCCGTATCCACCGCCCCTGATCCCCGACCCGACAGCACGCGCCTCCACCGTGAGCAGACCGCACCCGCACGCCTCCGGACGGCGCGGGACCAGCACGGGTTTCCGGGGGAGCCCCACCCGCGCAGGGATCAAGCCTGACCGCCCGGAGCGGGTGGGGGCTCCCCCGGAAACCACCCCCGCGACCAAGCGAAAACGGGACGACGCAAGATCGACGTGACTGACACCATGGGCGCGTGCTGCTCACCCTGACCACCACCCACCGCCCGGCGACCGACCTCGGTCACCTGCTGGTCAAGCACCCCGACCGCGCCCACTCCTTCGACGTGCCGGTCGGCACCGCGCACGTGTTCTACCCGGAGGCGGGCGAGCAGCGCTGCACCGCCGCCCTGCTGCTCGACGTCGACCCGTTGCGGCTGGCCGGCGCGCGGGGCAAGGGTCGCGGCCGGCACCAGGCCCCGACCCCGGAGGGATTCACCCTCGGGCGGTACGTCAACGATCGACCGTACGCCGCGTCCAGCCTGCTCTCCTCCGCGCTGTCGAAGGTGTACCGGTCCGCGCTGCGCGGCGAGTCCCGGGAGCGCCCCGAGCTGGCGCGTACGCCGATCCCGCTGGAGGTGCGGGTGCCGGTGTTGCGCTGCCGGGGCGGCGCTGACGTGGCCGTCCGGATGTTCGGCCCGCTCGGCTGGACGGTGACCGCCACCCCGATCCCGCTCGACGAGCGGCACCCGGAGTGGGGCGACAGCCGGTACGTCGACCTGACGCTGACCGGCACGCTGCGCGTCGCCGACGCGCTCAACCACCTCTACGTCCTGCTGCCGGTCCTGGACGACGCCAAGCACTACTGGGTGGCGCCCGACGAGGTGGACAAGCTGCTCCGGGCCGGCGAGGGCTGGCTGGCCGACCACCCGGAGCGCGGCATGATCACCCGCCGCTACCTGGCGCACCGGCGGGCGCTGGCCGGGCTGGCCCTGGCCCGCCTCGCCGAGCAGCGCCTGACCGACGAGCCGGCCGCCGCGGACCCGGAGTCCGTGGACGAGGACGCCGGGGAGCCCACCCTCCGCCAGCCGACGCTGGCGGCGCGGCGACGGGAGGCCGTGCTCGCCGCGCTGGTCGAGTCCGGCGCGAGCCGGGTGCTGGACCTGGGCTGCGGCGGGGGCGCGCTGCTCGCCGCGCTGGTCGGCGACCGCCGGTTCACCGAGATCGTCGGCACCGACGTGTCCCCGCACGCGCTGACCCTGGCCGCCCGGCGGTTGCGGCTGGACCGGCTGCCGGAGCGGCAGCGGGACCGGGTCCGGCTCTGGCAGTCCGCGCTGACCTACCGGGACGACCGGCTGCGCGGTTACGACGCGGCGGTGCTGATGGAGGTGATCGAGCACGTCGATCCGCCCCGGCTGCCGGCGCTGGAGGACGCCGTCCTCGGTCACGCCCGCCCCGCCACCGTCGTGGTGACCACGCCCAACGTCGAGTACAACGTCCGCTACGAGGGCCTGCCCGCCGGGCGGTTCCGGCACGCCGACCACCGGTTCGAGTGGACCCGCGCGGAGTTCGCCGCGTGGGTCGACCGGGTGGCCGCCACCTACGGCTACTCGGCCACGGTCGGCGGGATCGGCGACGACGATCCCGAGGTCGGCTCCCCCACCCAGCTCGCCGTGCTCACCCGCCAGGAGAACAGCCGATGACCACCCTCGACATCCCCGAGCTGGCCCTGGTCGCGCTGGTCGGCGTCTCCGGTTCGGGCAAGTCGACCTTCGCCCGCCGGCACTTCGCGCCCAGCCAGGTGCTCTCCTCCGACGCGTTCCGGGCGATGGTCGCCGACGACGAGAACGACCAGTCGGCCTCCGGCGACGCGTTCGAGGCGCTGCACCACGTCGCCGCCACCCGGCTGCGGCGGGGCCGGCTCACCGTGGTCGACGCGACCAACCTCCAGCCGCACGCCCGGGCCGCCCTGGTGCGGGTGGCCCGCGAGCACGACGTGCTGCCGGTGGCGATCGTGCTGGACGTGCCCGAGGCGCTGGCCTGGGAGCGTACCGAGGGCCGCGCCGACCGCGCCTTCGGCCGGCAGGTGCTCGCCCGGATGCAGCGCGACCTGCGCCGGTCGTACGGGCAGCTCGCCCGGGAGGGCTTCCGGAAGGTGCACGTCCTGCGCGGCGTGGACGAGATCGACGCCGCCGAGATTCGCTACGAGAAGCTGTTCAACGACCGGCGCGAGCTGACCGGGCCGTTCGACATCGTCGGCGACGTGCACGGCTGCCGCGCCGAGCTGGAGGCGCTGCTGTCCCGGCTCGGGTGGGAGCTGCGCCGCGACGGGCACGGCCGGCCGGTGGACGCGACGCACCCGGCGGGCCGTACCGCCGTCTTCGTCGGTGACCTGGTGGACCGCGGCCCGGACTCCCCCGGCGTGCTCCGCCTGGTGATGGGCATGGTGGCCGCCGGGCACGCGATCTGCGTGCCCGGCAACCACGAGCAGAAGCTGCTGCGCCGGCTGCGCGGCCGGGACGTGCGGCTCACCCACGGCCTGGCCGAGACGATGGCCCAGCTGGCGGCGGAGCCGGACGCCTTCGTGGCCGAGGTGGCGGCCTTCGTCGACGGCCTGGTCAGCCACTACGTGCTGGACGGCGGCCGGCTGGTGGTCGCGCACGCCGGGCTGAAGGAGGCGTACCAGGGTCGCGCGTCGGGCCGGGTGCGGGCCTTCGCGCTGTTCGGCGAGACCACCGGTGAGACCGACGAGTACGGGCTGCCGGTCCGCTACCCGTGGGCGCGGGAGTACCGGGGCTCGGCGATGGTGGTCTACGGGCACACACCCACCCCGGAGCCGGAGTGGGTGAACAACACCATCTGCATCGACACCGGCTGCGTCTTCGGCGGTCGGCTCACCGCGCTGCGCTACCCGGAGAGGGAACTGGTCTCGGTGCCGGCGGAGCGGGAGTGGTACGCCCCGGCCCGCCCGCTGACCGCCGCCCCGGCCCGGCCCGACCAGGTGCTGGAGCTGACCGACGTGGTCGGCCGGCGGCACGTCGAGCACGCGTACGGGTCGCTGACCGTGCCGGCGGAGAACGCCGCGGCGGCGCTGGAGGTGATGAGCCGGTTCGCGGTCGACCCGCGGTGGCTGGCCTGGCTGCCGCCGACGATGGCGCCCTGCTCGACGGCGACGGTGGGCGGCTTTCTGGAGCACCCGGCGCAGGCGTTCGCCGACTACCGCGCGGCGGGCGTGGACCGGGTGGTCTGCGAGGAGAAGCACATGGGCTCGCGGGCGGTGGTGCTGGTCTGCCGGGAGCCCGACGGCGGGCCGTTCGGTCCGGGCGGCGGTGTGGTGCACACCCGGACCGGCCGGCCGTTCTTCGGCGAGCCGCTCGACACCGGGCTGCTCGACCGGGTACGCGCGGCGGTCGGTGGGGCTGGGCTCTGGGACGAGCTGGAGACCGACTGGCTGCTGCTCGACTGCGAGCTGCTGCCCTGGTCGGCGAAGGCGGGCGGGCTGATCCGCGAGCAGTACGCCGGGGTCGGCGCCGCCGGCCGGGCCGCGCTGCCCGCGGCGCTGGCCGCGCTGGAGGCCGCCGCCGGTCGGGGCCTGCCCGTGGGTGACCTGCGCGACCGGATGGCCCGCCGACACGGCGAGATCGTGGGCTACTCGGACGCCTACCGGGCGTACGTGGGGCCGACCGACGGGCTGCGCGGGGTGACCCTGGCCCCGTTCGCGGTGCTCGCCGGCGCCAAGGCCAGCTACGCCGACCGGGACCACGGCTGGCACCTCGGGCTGGCCGACCGGCTCTGCGCGGCCGACCCCACGTTCTTCACCCCGACCCGCCGACAGGTGGTCGACTTGGCCGATCCCGCCGCCGAGGCGGCGGCCACGGACTGGTGGCTGGCGCTGACCGCCGCCGGCGGCGAGGGCATGGTGGTCAAGCCGTACGCCGGGCCGGCCGCCCGCTCCGAGCGGGGCTCGCTGCTCCAGCCGGGGATCAAGTGCCGGGGCCGGGAGTACTTGCGGATCATCTACGGCCCCGGGTACGACGAGCCGGAGCAGCTCGCGACGCTGCGCCGCCGGTCGCTGGGGCGCAAGCGGGGGCTGGCGCTGCGCGAGCACGGGCTGGGGCTGGCGGCGCTGGACGCGCTGGTCGCCGGCGCCCCGCTGTGGCGCCGGCACGAGCTGGTCTTCGCGATCCTGGCTTGCGAGTCCGAGCCGGTCGATCCCCGGCTGTAGGCGGGTCCCCGCCGTCCGGGCCCCGGTCGGGACGGCGGGCGGGTGTGACGTCGAGCACCGGCACGCCGGAGGGCCACCTAGACTACGGACGTTCCGTCCCCGACCGGCATCCATCGGAGGTCACCTCGTGCCGACGCCCACCACCACCCTGGCCCTGGGGCCGAGCTGGCTCGATCCAGAGGTGTTGATCTCGACGTTCGGGCTGATCGGCATCCTGGTCATCGTCTTCGCCGAGTCGGGCCTGCTGATCGGGTTCTTCCTGCCGGGCGACTCGCTGCTGTTCACGGCGGGCCTGCTCACCGCCGACGGGAAGTACATCACCTACCCGCTGTGGCTGGTCTGCCTGCTCATCACCCTCGCGGCGATCGCCGGCGACCAGGTCGGGTACGCGTTCGGCCGCAAGGTCGGCCCGGCGCTGTTCCGCCGGCCGAACTCGAAGCTGTTCAAGCAGGAGAACGTGCTGAAGGCGCACGACTTCTTCGAGAAGTACGGCGCGCGTTCCATCGTGCTGGCCCGCTTCGTGCCGATCGTGCGGACGTTCACGCCGATCGTGGCCGGGGTCAGCCGGATGAACTACCGCACCTTCGTCATCTACAACGTGATCGGCGGCATCCTCTGGGGCACGGGCGTGACCGTGCTCGGCTACTTCCTGGGCCAGATCCCGTTCGTCAAGGCGAACATCGAGATGATCCTGATCGCGATCGTGGCGCTCTCGGTCGTCCCGATCGTCGTCGAGCTGCTGCGGGCGCGGATGGCCGCCAGGCGGGGCACCACCCCGCAGGAGGTGGCCGCCGCCGAGGAGGCGATCCGGGAGACCCGCGAGCACTACGGCAAGCACTGACGGGCCGTCCGTCCGGTGCCGCCCCCGCTGGGGATGGCACCGGACGATCGGTACGGGTCAGCGAGCCTTCTTGGTGGCGCGCTTACGCGGCGGGGTCAGCAGATCCGCGATCGTGGCGATCGCGGTCGGCACCAGCCGGTAGTAGGCCCAGACACCGCGCTTCTCCCGCTCCAGCAAGCCGGCCTCGGTGAGGATGCGCAGGTGGTGACTGACCGTCGGCTGCGAGAGGCCGAGCGGCGCGGTCAGGTCGCACACGCACGCCTCGCCCTCGGGCGCCGACTGGATCAGGCTGAGCAGCCGCAGCCGAGCGGGATCGGCGAGGGCCTTGAGGACCCCGGCGAGACGCTCGGCATCGGCACGTTCGATCGGCTCGCCGGCAAGCGGCGAGATCTGAGGCATGGTCATTTCAGCCAACGCAGTTCCCACGTATTCCATCCTTCCACCAGCAGCATCGATCCGCCTGCATATCAGCAGATCCGAATCGGCAGACTTTTACGCCACAAGGCCGAGGTCAGCCAACGTATAGGCCGCCCGATAAGGCAGTCCGGCGGCTCGCACGGCGTCGCCGGCGCCTCGATCAACAATAACCGCCACACCCACGATCTCGGCCCCGACCTCACGAAGGGCCTCGACCGCGGTCAACACACTCCCCCCGGTGGTGGACGTGTCCTCCACCGCCAACACCCGCCGGCCGGCCACGTCCGGCCCCTCGATCCGGCGCTGGAGGCCGTGCGCCTTGCCCGCCTTGCGGACCACGAACGCGTCCAGCGGATGATCAGTCGCGGACGCGGCGTGCAGCATGGACATCGCCACCGGATCGGCCCCCAGGGTCAGCCCGCCCACCGCGTCGTAGTCCCAGTCGGCGGTCAGCTCGCGCATCACCCGGCCCACCAACGGAGCGGCCTGGTGATGGAGCGTGACGCGACGCAGATCGACGTACCAGTCCGCCTCGCGCCCGGAGGAGAGCACCACCCGGCCGTGGACCACCGCCAGGTCGGTAATGAATTTACGCAGGTCGTCGTGGTCCCCCATGGCGATAGAGGGTACTGCGCAAGTCTGGGAGCCGCGTGCCGGGTCCACCCTGATCAGCCGTGGGAGCGACCGATGGCCGGCGATGGCCGGCTACGCTGAGCGACCGTTCAGCCGGCGGGACGGGCGGTCGACGCCGCCCGGCGGCGCGGCGCGACCCCGCTGCGGGGGTCAGCCGTCGTCGCGACCGATGCGACCCCGGGTGTCGCGGGCCACCGCCTCCAGCAGCCGCCGGGGCGCGTGCCGCAGGCCGGCGACGGCCAGCTTGTACTTCCACGCGGGGACGCTGACCAGCTTGCCTTTGCGCAGGTCACGCAGCGCATCGTCGACCACGTCGTCGGCGCGCAGCCACATCCACTCGGGGGTCTTCGACATGTTGATGCCCGCCCGGGCGTGGAACTCCGTACGCGTGTAGCCGGGGCAGAGCGCCATCACGCGGACGCCGAACGGCCGCGTGGACTGGCCGACGGACTCGCTGAAGTTGGTGACCCACGCCTTGCTGGCCGAGTAGGTCGAGCCCGGCATGACCGCCCCGAAACCCGCCACGGAAGAGACATTTATCACTGCCCCACGGCGCCGCTCGGTCATCGGTCGCAGCGCCGCGAGGGTCAGCCTCATCACCGCGTGCACGTTGAGCCGCAGCAGCCGCGCCTCGTCCTCGGCGGACGACCGCAGGAACGGGGTGTTCAGGCTGATGCCGGCGTTGTTGACCAGAAACTCGACCGGCGACCCCTCGGCCAGCCGCCCCTCCACCGCCGCGCAACCGTCGTCGGTGGACAGGTCGGCCGGGATCGTCTCGACCTCCCGGCCGTGCCGTGCCGTCAGCTCGGCCGCCGTGTCGGCCAGCCGGGCGGCGTCCCGCGCCACGAGCACCAGGTGCCAGCCGTCCGACGCCAGCCGGCGGGCGAAGGCGGCGCCGATGCCGGCGGTCGCGCCGGTGATCAGGGCCCGCCGCTCGGTGGTCGGCTGGTCGAGCGTCACGGGGCGGTCCTCACCTCGGCGGGTACGGGGGCGCGGGCGGCTGGTGCCACGGGTGCGGGGCGGGCTGCTGTGGGTCGGCGGGCGGCGATGCGGGCTGCTGCTGTGGGTCGGCGGGCGGTGCGGGCGGCGTGGGGGGCTGCTGCGGGGCGGGTGCCGCTGGTCGGTGGCGGAACCAGGCGTTCGCCGCCGGCAGGGCCAGCAGCGTTGCTACCACAAGGTAACCGAGCACCTGGCCGGCCGAAAGCCCCCCGCCCAACGGAATCCACCAGGACGGGTGGGCGTCGTCGACGAGACCCAACAACTCGCCCGTCGCCCGGTCGTCCTCGCCGAGTCGCAGCGGGGCGGCGCGCTGGCCGGCCAGCACCGCCAGCGCGCAGCAGCCGAGGATCAGACCCAGCCCGGACACCACCCAGGTCGCGGTGCGCGCGCCGGAGCGGCCGGCCCGCAGGCCGAGAGCCAGGCCGGCGAGGAGCAGCCCCGCGAGCAGGCTCACCACCGCGGTGAGCACGGTGGACACGCGCAGCAGGGTGGCCACGCGGTCGATCTGGTCCGGGCTCGCCGAGGTGCCCCCGGCCGCGTCGCGGAACCGGTCCACGGTGCCCCCGAGGGTCACCGCGCCGGCGACGGCGTACGCCAGGGCGGCGACCGCCATCAGCGCCAGCACCGCCACGGCCAGCGTGACCACGGCCGGGCGGCGGGCCGGCGCCCGATCGGGGTACGACACGACGAGTCCCTCCGGTAGGCGTCGGATGCAACCTACTCGGAGGGACCGTCGGCGTCGCTGTTATCGGCCGGTCAACTCATCGGCGGGGGCGTCGGACCGGGGCGGTCCGAGCCGGGGTGCTCGCCACCCGGGGTCGCCCCCGGCTGGCCCGGCTGCCCCTGGTGCCCGCCGTACGGCGGCTGGCCGGGGTGGCCCGGTGCCGGCGGCTGGCCGGGAGCCTGCGGATACCCCGGCGTCTGCGGGTAGCCGGGCTCGCCGGGGGTCTGCGGGTAGCCCGGGTAGGACGCGCCCGGCACCGGCGGCTCCCAGGCCTGCTTCGGCTTGCGGAAGAACTCGTTGGCCTTCGGCAGCGCCAGCAGGATCAGCGCGGCGAGCAGCGCGAGCAGACCGATCACGCCGACCAGCGTGGAGACCGGGTTGACCCAGCCGGGCAGCGCCTCCTCCAGGCGGCGCTGGACCTCCTCCGGGCTCGGCGCGTCGCCGGTCGGCTGGCCGGTGCCGCCGAAGCCGCCGCCGGCCGCGCCGCTGACCAGGCCACCGCCCGTGCAGCAGACCATGATGCCGCCGATGACCCAGGTGGTGATCCGCGCCCCGTTGCTGCCCCGGTTGTTGAACACGCCCAGGACGGCGAGCACCACGGCGAGCAGGAGCAGCAGGATGGAGCTGCCGATGGTGGCGAACATGGCGAAGTCCGCCACGTTCTGCACGCCGTTGGCCTCGGTGCCCCGGTAGGCCTCGTCGAGCACCTCGCGGACGGTGCCGACGGTGGACAGCGCGATGATGACGCCGATGAGCTGGGTGAGCGCGAACAGCCACAGCAGATACGTGGAAATGGTCACCACACCCGGCCGGGTACGGGCCGGCGTGTTGTGGGAATCGACCATGATTCTCCCTCCCTAAGATCGCGGTCACACCGTATCGAGATCGGGCCAGTCGGGCACGACAGGCGGACACCGACCCGCCGTACGGCATCGATACGTTCGCCCGCGACGGGCCGTACGAGTAGCCGCGACGGGCCGTCACGGGCCGCGTCAGTAGCCGCGCCACTCCGCCCGCGCGTACTCCAGCACCCTGGGCTGGAGCAGGGTGGAGGCCGGCACGTCCACGCGACGGCGGTCGGCGGGAAAGGCCCCGGCGGCGGACAACGTCGCCGCGTCGAGGAAGCGCAGCGCCGGCGCGTCCGGCGGCAGGGCCAGGGCGGGCGCGGTCGCGCCGGGGGCGGCCAGCAGGAAGCCCCAGTCGCCGAAGGACGGCACGTCCACGTGGTACGGCGTGGTGGCGAAGCCGGCCTCGCGCAGCGACGCCTCGATCGACCAGTACGACCGGGGCGCGAAGTACGGCGAGCCGGACTGCACGACCAGCCGGCCGCCCTCGGCGAGCACCGCGCGCACCAGCGCGTAGAACTCGACCGTGTAGAGCTTGGCGGTGGCCGTCTCGTCCGGGTCGGGCAGGTCGGCCACCACCGCGTCGAACCGGTCCGTGGCGGTACGCAGCCACGAGAAGGCGTCGGCGTGCACCACCCGGACCCGGGGGTCGTCGAACGCCCCACCGTTGAGCCGGCGTAGCTGCGGCTCGCTGCGGGCCAGCGCCACCACCGCCGGGTCCAGGTCCACCACCGTGACCCGCCGGACGTCCGGGTAGCGCAGCAGCTCGCGTACGGCGAGGCCGTCGCCGGCGCCGAGCACCAGCACCTCGCCGCGCGGGCCGTTCAGCACCGGGTGCACCAGCGCCTCGTGGTAGCGGTACTCGTCGACGGAGCTGAACTGGAGGTCGCCGTTCAGGAAGAGCCGCAGGTCGGTGCCGGTCCGCCCGGTCTCGGCGACCGAGCGGGTGAGCACGATCTCCTGGTAACGGCTGCGCTCGGCGTGCACCACCGGGTCCCGGTAGAGCTGCTGGCGGGCGGTCAGCTCGAAGTCGTGCGCGGTCACCCACGCGTACCCGAGGCAGAGGGCGACCACGGCGGTGCCGGCGCCGAGCGCGACCCGGGCCCGGCGGCTCAGCTCCCGCCGGAAGACCGTGCAGACCAGCGCGAGCCCGGCCACGGCGTTCACCGCGCCCACCACCAGCGCGCCCTTGAGCTGGCCGAAGACCGGCAGCAGCAGGAACGGGAAGGCCAGCCCGCCGAGCAGCGCGCCGACGTAGTCGGCGGCGAACAGGTCGGCCACCGCGCTGCCGGCCGCCTGCTCCCGGATGCGTTGCAGCAGCACCATCAGCAGCGGGATCTCCGCGCCGATCAGCAGGCCGAGCACGAACGCGGTGCCGACCAGCGCCGGGCCGTAGAGGTCCAGCCAGGCGAAGGCCGCGTAGAGGCCGAGGACGGAGAGACCGCCGAGCAGGGCCAGGGCCAACTCGATCGCGGCGAACGCGGCGGCGGCGCGCGGCTGCAACGGCTTGGCGGCGAGCGCGCCGACGCCCATCGCGAACACCATCACGCCCAGCACGATCGACGCCTGCCCGACCGTGTCCCCGATCAGGTAGCTGCCCAGGGCGACCAGGGCCAGCTCGTAGACCAGGCCGCAGGCGGCGCAGACGAAGACCGCGACGAGCACCGCCGCGCGGGACAGCCGCCACCGCGCGGGCGCCGGCGCGTCGACGGTCACTGCCGCTCCGGCGTACGCCCGGAGTCCTGCCTGGCGGCCTTGGCGGCCTTGGCGGCCTGCCTCTGCTCCTGTCGCTCGGCCTGCTTGCGGAGCTGGCGGCGGCGCTGCCACAGGCCGGCGGTGACCAGCAGGGCGGTGAGCAGCAGCAGGCAGAACGCGGCCACGAAGTAGCCCCAGCGGTCCCGCCACAGGTCGCTGCTGGCGTCGGGCAGCGGCGCGGGGGTGGCCGCGTCGACGGCCGGGGTGGCGGCCGGGGTGGCGGCCGGCTCCACCAGTCCCGCCTCGGCGGCGAGCAGGGGCAGCGTCACGGCGGCCCGGGTGATCGCCCAGCCCGGATCGTCGATGAAGACCTTCTCAGTCAGCCCGAACCGCTCCAGCCCTTGCTCGATGCGCAGCAGCTGACTGGTGGTGATGTCGGCGGACCCCGTCACGTCGATCCGCGCGAAGTCCTCGCTCTCGCTGCTCTCCGAGGTGTAGGCGACGCGGGCGTCCACCTGCACCCAACGGGGGCAGGCCGGGTTCTCCTCGACCGCGATCCCGTCGCCGAGGTTCGACCCGACGCTCAGCGGGTCGCTGTAGCTGAAGTAGTCCTGGAGCACCCAGCCGTAGCAGATGCCCTGGCTGTCGGCGGAGCGCTGGAGGATCGGCACGGTGTCGCCGCGCTCCTGCGCGGTCGGCGACGGCACGTCCTCGTCTCCCGAATCGCTGTTGGCCAGCCCGGCCACCACGCAACCGAGGACGACCAGGCCGGTGGTCAGCCAGATGGCCCAGGCCGCCGCTTTCGGCGACGAATTCTTCCCGGCCGGCGGGGCCGGCTTCTTCGCGCCGGACATCAGCTGATCGCGGCGGCGATGATCGCGCCGGTGGCCAGGTGGACGACGGCGGAGACCCAGACCGCCGGGTGCGGCTGCGGGTCGACCAGGATCTCCCCGAGCCTGCCCGGCGTGGCCACGTCGAGCAGCAGGAACGCCGCCGCCATGATGACCAGGCCGAGGATGCCGTACGCGGCCGCGCCGACGATGCCGAGCACGAAGTCGTCGGCGCTGGCGGCGATGGCGGCCACCACGATGATGCCGACGCCCGCCAGGTTGGAGGCGAGCAGCAGCGCGGCGTTGCGGTTGCGCTCGACCCAGATCAGCTCGTGGAGCTTTCCGGGGGTGGCCACGTCGACGAGGGCGTAGCCGACGGCCATCAGGACGACACCGACCACGCCGTAGGCGAGCGTGACCAGCAGATCGGTGACCAGCGTCTGCAAGGGGACTCCAGGGGTTTCGTCGGGGTGAGGGGATGGGCTACTTGCCGGAGCCCGGGCCGCCGCCGCGCACGGTGCTGCCCCGGCCCCAGCCCCAGTGGTTGCCCACGGTGGAGTGGTAGCGCGGGTACGCCGTGCCGAGGCGTTCCAGCAGGATCACCGAGCCGGCGGCGATCGGCAGGATCACCACCGAGTCGTCGTCGTAACGCAGGTAGACGCCGCTGCCGTCGACGTACTGGTCGGCCGGCTGCCACGCGTCGGTGACCTCCTTCGCCACCTCGCTGGGCGACCGGTTCGAGGTGTAGGCGACGGCGTCCCCGCCGATGTCCTGGCTCGCCGCCCGGGTGTACCTGTCCTCGACGAAGCCGCGGGGCGAGAAGTTGCCGTAGAAGATGGCGAAGGCGGCGATGAGCGCGCCGATGACGGCGACCGCCACCCCCACCACGAACCAGCGTCGGTACGTCATCGCAGTGCCACCACCGTCTCGGTCAGGACCAGCTCGTTGGTCTGGGGGTACGCGTGCCAGGTGCGCCAGCCGAGGGCGCCGTCCGGCGGGTCGGGGCGCACCGACAGCGCGGTCACCGCGTCGGCGTCGCCGGGGAAGACCCCCACCAGCGCGTACGGGTCGTCGGCCAGGTCGGCGCGCAGGGCGGCCACCCGGTCGCTCAGCCCGGTGCCGGGGGGCCGCAGCACGGTCGAGGTGAAGCGGTAGCCGTTCGCCTCGTCCTGCACCGCCTGCGGCAGCTCGGGCGGACGGCCGGGCAGGCAGGCGACCGTCTCGGTCAGGGTGGCGCCGGGAGCGCGCAGGACCACCTGGTGCGAGGCGCCGAGCAGGCGCAGCCGCAGCCGGACGCCGCCGGGCAGGTCGAGGTCGAGCACGTGCAGCGCGGGCAGTTCGTCGTCGCCGAGGGCCAGGCTGAGGTCGGCGGCGCTGGTGTCGACGTACGGGGCGTCGAGGGTGACGATCATCAGTCCACCTCGGCCTGCGGGTAGATCATCACGTCGGCGCGGTGCAGCACCTCGCCCAGCGCCACCTCCCAGCCCGCCTCGCCGTACGCCTCGAAGGAGAGCCGGGCCCCGCCGGGCGCCTGGTAGTCGTGGTACCGCATGGTGCCGGTCGGGTCGAGGCCGGTGGTGCCCGTGGCGGTGTAGCGGGCCTGGCCGGTCTCGTCCCAGTTGTAGCGGCGGCCGGCGAAGTCGATCGTCGGGGCGCCCGGGGTGACGGTGGCACCCGGCTCGGCGGCCCACAGCACCAGCTCCAGCTCCGGGTCCTCCTCCACGGAGAGCCAGCGGCGCACGCCCGCGGCGTCGTCGAGCAGGTGCTCGGTCCAGCTCCAGCCGCCCTCGACCAGGCGGATCGAGCCGCGCACGGCGTACGACGTCCCGCGGATCTCGACGATGTCGCCGGGCTTCAGGCGGCGGGGGTCGCCGCGCAGCGCGTCGGCGTCCCGGTCCCGCAGCGGGTCGCCCGGGCTCTTGGGGGCGTGCTGGGGTCGGGACCGGCCCCGGCGCAGGGCCACCACGGCGACCACCACTCCGGCCACCCCGACCAGACAGCCCGCCGCCGTCAGCAGGTACGCCACCGACCCGTCCACCGACCACCTCCCCAGGTACGTCGGCGGAGACGGTAACAACCCCGCGCACCTGGGGAAACTTCGGAGCCAGGCGTGAGGGGCCGACTACTGAACGTGCCCGCCTGGTCGGCCGGAGGATGGGCCCGGAGGCCAGAGCTGGCCTGACATGACCGGGGCCAAAGGTGCCGGCGGGGGCGGGGGCGCCGGCCGACCTGTGAACCAGCGGTTGGCCGGGGGCACGGTCAGCGGCACGGCCTCATGCTCCGGCGAGCCGCTCCGACGCGTACCCGCCCAGGGTGGCGCGGCCCATGACGCAGCCGGTGAACGTGCCGAACTCGGCCGGGTCCTCGCGCAGCGCCGTCCAGGCCACCCGGCCGGCCGCCGGGTCGAGCCGCTCGAGCAGGGTGGCGGCGTAGACGCGGCCCGCCGGGGTGCCCTCGGCGAGCAGCCGGTCGAGTTGCCCGCGTACGCCCTCGGGGTCGTCGGCGAGCACCGCCTCGACGCGCCGGTACGCCTCGGTCACCGGCAGCAGCGTGCCGGCGATCCCGACCCCGCCGAACGCCACCGTGTCGGCCTGCCGCAGCTCGTCGAGGGCCGCCTCGACCTCCCGGTCCCTCTTCTTCCCGATCCCGAACATGCCCACCTCCTTCCCCGCCGCGGGCCGCCCCACCCCTGTCCGCCCTGTTGACCAAGAGGTTTGCGTCCTCGGCGGGGCGTCGCCGGGACGCAAACCTCTTGATCGAGGTGGGCCGGGCCGGGGTCAGGTTGCCGAGACCGTCAGGGCGTCCTTGGTGTCCGACAGGTCGACACGGACGGTGTCGCCGTCGCGGATCTGGCCGGCCAGGAGGGCCTTCGCGAGCTGGTCGCCGATCGCCGTCTGGACCAGGCGGCGCAGCGGCCGGGCCCCGTAGATCGGGTCGTAGCCGTGCTCGGCGAGCCACCCCCGGGCGGCGTCGGTGATGTCCAGGCCCAGGCGGCGGTCCGCCAGCCGCTTGCGCATCCGGTCGAGCTGGATGTCCACGATGGCCCGCAGGTCGTCACCGAGCAGCGCGGCGAAGACCACGATGTCGTCCAGCCGGTTGAGGAACTCCGGCTTGAAGTGCGACCGGACCACCGCGAGCACGCCCTCCCGGCGCTGCTCCTCGGCCAGCGTCAGGTCGCCGATCACGGACGACCCGAGGTTGGAGGTGAGGATCAGAATCGCGTTGCGGAAGTCCACGGTGCGGCCCTGACCGTCGGTGAGCCGGCCGTCGTCCAGCACCTGGAGCAGGACGTCGAAGACGTCCGGGTGGGCCTTCTCGACCTCGTCCAGCAGGATCACCGAGTACGGCCGGCGACGCACCGCCTCGGTGAGCTGCCCGCCCTCCTCGTAGCCGACGTAGCCGGGCGGGGCACCGACCAGGCGGGCGACCGAGTGCTTCTCGCCGTACTCGCTCATGTCGATGCGGACCATGGCCCGCTCGTCGTCGAAGAGGAACTCGGCGAGCGCCTTGGCCAGCTCGGTCTTGCCGACGCCGGTCGGGCCGAGGAAGAGGAAGCTGCCGGTCGGGCGGTCCGGGTCGGCGACGCCGGCCCGGGCGCGGCGTACGGCGTCGGAGACCGAGCCCACGGCCTGGGCCTGGCCGACGACGCGGGCACCGAGCGACTCCTCCATCCGCAGCAGCTTGGCGGTCTCGCCTTCGAGCAGCCGGCCGGCGGGGATGCCGGTCCAGGAGGCGACCACGGCGGCGATGTCGTCCGCGCCGACCTCCTCCTTGAGCATCGCGCCGTCGGCCTGGAGCCGGGCCAGCTCCTCCTCGGCCCGCTTCAGCTCGGCCTTGAGGGCGGGGATCCGGCCGTAGCGCAGCTCGGCGGCGCGCTCCAGCTCGCCGTCGCGCTCGGCCCGCTCGGCCTCGCCGCCGAGCCGCTCCAGCTCCTCCTTGGCGGTGGAGAGCTTGGTGATGTGGTCCTTCTCCAGCTTCCAGCGGTCGGCGAGCGCGGTGAGCTGCTCGCGCTTGTCGGCCAGCTCCTTGCGCAGCCGCTCCAGCCGCTCGGCGGAGGCGGCGTCGGGCTCCTTGGCCAGCGCCATCTCCTCGATCTCCAGCCGGCGTACGGCTCGCTCGATCTCGTCCACCTCGACCGGCCGGGAGTCGATCTCCATCCGGAGCCGGGACGCGGACTCGTCGACCAGGTCGATCGCCTTGTCCGGGAGGAACCGGTCGGTGATGTAGCGGTCCGACAGGGAGGCGGCGGCGACCAGGGCGGCGTCGGTGATGCGGACGCCGTGGTGCACCTCGTAGCGCTCCTTGAGCCCCCGCAGGATGCCGATGGTGTCCTCGATGGTCGGCTCGCCGACCAGCACCGGCTGGAAGCGGCGCTCCAGGGCCGGGTCCTTCTCGATGTGCTCGCGGTACTCGTCGAGGGTGGTCGCGCCGACCATCCGCAGCTCGCCGCGGGCCAGCATCGGCTTGAGCATGTTGCCGGCGTCCATCGAGCCCTCGCCCTTGCCGGCGCCGACGACGGTGTGCAACTCGTCGAGGAAGGTGATGACCTGCCCGTTGGAGTTCTTGATCTCCTCCAGGACGGACTTCAGTCGCTCCTCGAACTGGCCCCGGTACTGCGCGCCGGCGACCATCGCGCCGAGGTCGAGCGAGACCAGCTTCTTGTCGCGCAGCGACTCGGGCACGTCGCCGGCCACGATCCGCTGGGCCAGGCCCTCGACGATCGCGGTCTTGCCGACGCCCGGCTCGCCGATCAGCACCGGGTTGTTCTTGGTACGCCGGGACAGCACCTGGATCACCCGGCGGATCTCCGAGTCCCGGCCGATGACCGGGTCGATCTTGCCGTCGCGGGCGCTGGCGGTCAGGTCCACGCCGTACTTGGCCAGGGCCTGGTAGGTCTGCTCAGGGTCGGCGGTGGTGACCCGCCGGTCCCCGCCGCGCACGGTCGGGAAGGCGGCGACGAGGTTCTCCTCGGTGGCCCCCGTCGACTTCAGCGCACCCGACACCGCACCACCCACCCGGGCCAGGCCGGCGAGCAGGTGCTCGGTGGAGGTGTACTCGTCGCCGAGCGGCCGGGCGATCTGCTCGGCGGCCCCGATGGCGTTGACGAACTCGCGGGCCAGGGTCGGCTCGGCGATGCTGGAGCCGCGCGCGGCGGGCAGGGCGTCGACCGAGCGCTGGGCGACCCGGCGCAGCTCGGCGGGGTCGGCCCCGACGGCGCGCAGCAGGCCGGCGGCGGTCGAGCCCTCGGTGTCCAGCAGTGCCAGCAGCAGGTGCCAGGGCTCCACGGTGGCGTGACCGCGCTGGTTCGCCATCGCGACGGCACCGGTGATGGTCTCGCGGCTCTTGGTGGTGAGTCGTTCCGTGTTCATGGGCTCCCCCGGATCGGCGTGTCCACTGGGAAGGACACAACCAGAGTTGAGCCTATTCCGCTCAACCCTGAGGCTGTGAGCTGGATCACTCTTGCTGTGTCACGACGTCACCCGCCCACCCCCGCCACAGCGAGAGGCGCTGACCGACCACACAGCGGAACGCCCCCTGGCTGGCAAGATTCGCGCGCGACGGCGAGGAGTAGCCTGGCCGCGTGCGCGTACGTGTCGAACAGACCGCCCTGCCTGGCATCGGGGTCCGTCACGATCTGATGACGGAGTCCGGCCGCCGCCTCGGCGTCGTCTCCCACCGCAATGGCCGCCGAGACCTCGTCCTGTACGACCCGGACGATCCCGACTCATGTCAGCACGACATACCGCTGACGGACGACGAGGCGGAGGCGCTCGCCGACATCCTCGGCGCGTCGCTGATGCTCGGTCAGCTCTCCGGGCTGCGTGAGCAGGCCGCCGGCCTGCTCACCGAGCAGATCGCGATCCCGGCCGGCTCGAAGTACGTCAACCGGAAGCTCGGGGACACGCAGGCACGTTCCCGCACGGGCGCCTCGATCGTGGCCGTGCTGCGCCACGGCGAGGTGATCGTCTCGCCGGAGCCCTCCTTCCGCTTCGCCGCTGGTGACGTGGTGGTCGTCGTCGGGACCCGCCAGGGCCTCGACGGGGTGACAGCCATCCTTGCCGACAGCGACCCGGACGGCTGAGGCGCGGATGCACGAAACGACAACACTGCTCGTCGAAGTCGGCGCGCTGCTCTTCCTGCTCGGCCTCCTCGGCCGGCTGAGCCGCCGCATCGGTCTGTCGCCCATCCCCCTCTACCTGCTCGCCGGGCTCGCGTTCGGGCACGGCGGCCTGTTGCCCCTGGCCGCCAGCGAGGAGTTCTTCGCGGTCGGCGCCGAGATCGGCGTGATCCTGCTGCTGGTCATGCTCGGCCTGGAATACTCGGCCAACGAACTGGTCGGCAACCTGCGCGCCGCGGCCCCGGCCGGCCTGATCGACGGGCTGCTGAACGCGCTGCCCGGGGCGGCGTTCGCGCTGCTGCTCGGGTGGGACTGGGTCGCCGCCCTGGTGCTCGCCGGCATCACCTGGGTCTCCTCCTCCGGGGTCATCGCCAAGGTCCTCGCCGACCTGGGCCGCCTCGGTAACCGGGAGACCCCGGTGATCCTCTCGGTCCTGGTGATCGAGGACCTGGCGATGGCGTTCTACCTGCCCCTGGCGACGGCGGTGCTCGCCGGCACCGGCCTGCTGGGCGGCGGCATCGCGCTCGGCGTCGCGGTCGGCACCGTGCTGTTGGTGCTGGTGGTCGCCATCAAGTACGGCAACCTGATCTCCACCGCCATGTCGGCGAAGGACCCGGAGGCGCTGCTGCTCGGCGTACTCGGGATGACCCTGCTGGTGGCCGGCATCGCGGCGAAGCTCCAGGTGTCGGCGGCGGTCGGCGCGTTCCTGGTCGGCATCGCGCTGTCCGGGCCGGTGGCCCACCACGCGACCGAGCTGCTCACCCCGCTGCGGGATCTCTTCGCGGCGGTCTTCTTCGTCTTCTTCGGTCTGGTCACCGACCCGCGGGACATCCCGCCGGTGCTGCTGCCCGCGCTCGCGCTGGCCGTGATCACCATGGCGACGAAGACGCTCACCGGCTACCTGGCGGCTCGCCGGGTCGGCATCGCCGAACCCGGCCGCTGGCGGGCCGGGCTGGCCCTGGTGCCCCGGGGAGAGTTCTCCATCGTCATCGCGGGGCTCGCGGTGGCGGCCGGCAGCGTCGATCCGAAGCTGGCGGCGCTCGCCACGGCGTACGTGCTGATCACGGTCGTGACCGGGCCGATGCTGGCGCGGCTGCCCGACTTCGCGTGGTTCAAGCACTGGCTGCGCAAGCGCGGCGCGGCCCAGCGGCCCCAACCGGCGCCGGCGCACGACTGACCGGCGCCACCGTCCGAGGGCCGGGTCGACCGTACGGTCGGCCCGGCCCTCGCCCAACGGTTGTCGAAATGCCTCCTGCGGGGGCTACCGCCGGTCAGCACGCCGGGTTACCGTTTCGGCCCAGCAGCCAGAGCTCGCGGATGGCCTGAGCCCCGCGGACGAGAGCGGAAGGTTGGCCGGTGAGCGTGCAGGAGTCGACGTTCCACGGCTTCGCCAACCCCGTCGACCCGAGCCCCGCCGAGCTTCGAGCGTGGGCCTACCAGCCCGACTCCGTCCCGCTGACCTCCATGCCGCCGGACTGGGACCTGCTGGTTTCCGGTGACCGGCTGGTGGCGGTGCTCTTCGACCTGGCGATGGACGCGGGCTGCCCGGCCCGCCGGTTCGCCCTGCACTGCCTCTACATCTACGCCGCCGACGGCATCCGGACCAACTTCCGCGCCCACCCGAAGCGGCGCTTCCGCAAACTGGTCGAGCGGGCCGAGCGGAACGGCGACGACCTGATGCGCACCTGGGCGTACAACAGCCGGGCGCTGCTGGCCCGGCCGGAACTCTTCGTCTACCGGGAGTGGTGCGAGGGCGGCCTGGTCCGGGAGAACCGCCGCATCGCCTAACTCTCGCCCACCCACACGGGACGGCGAACGGGCCGGGACCCCCCGTGGGTCCCGGCCCGCACGTCGGCGGATCGTCAGTGTTCCGGTCCGCCCCGCTCGCGGCGTCTCGCCTCGTCACGTCCCCGGTCGATGCCGTGGTCGACCTGGTCGGCGAACCTGCCGTTCTTGATCTGGTCGGTGAAGCGGCTCTTGGTGACCCGGTCGAATCTCTCCTGGACGTTCTTCGCCACCTCGTCGAGCCGTTCCTCGGTCTGCTGCGCAACCTTCCTCGCCGCTTCCGTCATGGCTCCCCCCGCCATCGGAGTCCGGATTGAGTTGGTTGGACCTGATTTTGAGGCTAGCGGATCCGGTGCCGCCCTCGCCGGCAAACCGACAACCGCGGGCGCTTCCGCAGACGACACACGTCTCGGGCGGGGCGGAAAGCGACCGCGCCCGGCCGCGGGAGGGCGGCCGGGCGCGGTGAGGTGTCGTCAGCGGTCGGGGCCCCGCCGGGGACGCCAGACCACCAGCGCGGTGGAGGTGCGGTTGGTCGGCACGAGGTCGCTTCCCGGGAAGCGAGCCAACGACTCCAGCTCGGCGATCCGCCGGTACGCGGCGTCCAGCTCCGCCTCCAGCCGGGCCACCCGCTGCTGCGCCTGCTCCAGCAGCCGCTCGAGCCCGATGATGCGCTTGACCCCCGCCAGGTTGATCCCGTCGTCCTGGCTGAGCCGCTGCACCTCGCGCAGCAGCACCACGTCCCGCACGCTGTAGCGGCGGCCGCCGCCGGCCGCCCGACCCGGCTGCACCAGGCCGAGCCGGTCGTACTGGCGCAGGGTCTGCGGGTGCATCCCCGCCATCCGCGCCGCCACCGAGATCATCAGCACCTTGGCCTCGTAGGCAGGGTCACCCGAACCGACGAACTCGTCCGACATCCCGCTCACCTCCGCGTGCACTCCACCGAGCCGACTGAACACCGGGTCAACTGAATCGACGCACCCGCGCGTCGAGATGTTCCCGGGCGGCCGGCGGGGTCTGCGCGGCGAAGGTCTCCAACGCCGTGCGCGCCTCGTCGGACACCCGCGCGGGCACCACCACGTCGAGGGTCACCAGCAGGTCGCCCGCCTGCCCGTCGCGGCGGACCACCCCCTTGCCGCGGGCCCGCAGGATCCGGCCGCTCGGCGTGCCCGGCGGCACCCGCAGGGTCACCGCGCCGTCGAGGGTGGGCACCCGCAGGTCCGTGCCGAGCACGGCCTCCGCGAACGTGATCGGCACGGTCAGCGTGAGGTCGTCGCCCGTACGCCCGAACAGCTCGTCCGGCCGCACCTTGACGTGTACGAAGAGGTCGCCGGCCGGGCCGCCCCGCGCGCCGGGCTCGCCCCGCCCGGCCAGCCGGATCTTCTGGCCGTCGGCCACCCCGGCGGGGAAGCGGACGTTGAGCGTGCGGGTCTTGGTGACCCCGCCGGTGCCCTGGCACTCCGGGCACTTCTCCTCCACGATCGTGCCCACACCCTGGCAGTTGCGGCACGGCTCGGAGAAGCTGAACGACCCCTGGTTGCGGGTGGTCACCCCGGCCCCGTGGCACACCGGGCAGGTGCGCGGCTGGGTGCCGGGCTTGGCCCCGTTGCCGTGGCATGTGTCGCAGACCCCCGGCGCGCGCAGCGTCAGCGGGACGGTCACCCCGCGTACGGCGTCGCCGAAGTCGAGGGCCACCTCGGTCTCGACGTCCCGGCCCCGTGCCGGGCCACGGGTCGCCGGCCCGCCGCCGGGACCGGCGGCACCGCCGGAGAAGATCGAACTGAACAGGTCCTGGAAGCCGGCCCCGCCGAAGCGGCGGTCGCCACCCCCACCGGCCGCGCCCCCGAACAGGTCGGAGACGTCGAACGGCATGCCGCCGGGCTGGCCGGCGCCACGGGCGCTGCGCCGGAACGCGCCCGAGCCGAACAGCGAGCGCAGCTCGTCGTACTCGCGGCGCTTGGCGTCGTCGCCGAGCACCGCGTACGCCTCCGAGGCGGCCTTGAAACGCTCCTCGGCCTTCGGGTCACCGGGGTTGTGGTCCGGGTGCGAATCCCGCGCCAGCTTCCGGTATGCCTTCTTGATGTCGTCGCCGGAGGCGGCCTTGTCCACGCCGAGCACGGCGTAGAAGTCCTTCTCGATCCAGTCCTTGGAACTCACCGGTCCACCCCCTCCCTACCTGGGGACCGACCGTCCCGCCCACCCGGCGCGGGTGGGCGGGACGATCCGGTCGTCGTTGCGCACTACTCGGGGTCGGCGACCGCGACCATGGCGGGTCGCAGCAGCCGCTCCCCGATCTGGTAGCCCCGACGCATCACCTGCACGCAGGTCGGCTCGGTGACGTCGGCCGAGGTCTGGTGGGCCACCGCCTCGTGCCGGGTCGGGTCGAACGGGTCGCCCTGCTCGCCGAACGCCGTCAGCCCGAACTTGCCGAGCGCCGTGATGAGCTGCTCGGCCACCGTGCCGAACGGTCCGACCAGGTCGCCGTGCTCGCGGGCCCGGTCCAGGTCGTCGAGGATCGGCAGCAGCGCGGCGAGCACCGCGCCGGTCGCCTGCTCGGTGACCAGACCCTTGTCCCGGTCCACCCGCTTGCGGTAGTTGGCGTACTCCGCCGTCACCCGCTGCAGGTCCCGGGTCCGCTCGTCGAGGTCCTTGCGCAGCGCCTCCAGTTCGGCGCCGAGCGCGGTCCCGCCGCCGGCGGCCGGCTGTGCCGGGGCGTCCACCACCGGCGGGCCGGCCACCTCGGCCGCCTCGACCTCGATCTCGTCGACCACGACCTCGGCCTCCTCGACCAGGCCCTCGGCCGGGGCGTCCGACCCGGCGTCGGCGGCGGTCGCGGCCGGCTCGCTGGTCTCGCTGATCTTGCGGTTGTTGCGGATGACGACCCGCGGCCCGTCGCCGGCCTGCTCGGCGGGCGCGGAGCCACCCGGCGTCGACCCGGTCGCAACCGGGTCGGCGGCTCGTGGCTTCTCCGTCATGGGGCTACCTCATCCCTCTGCCGTGGTGCCGTGTCCGGGACGGACCGTCACTTCTTGTCCTCGTCCACGATCTCCGCGTCGACCACGTCGTCCGCGCCACCGGCCGGCCCGCCGGCCTGCGCGCCACCGGTCGCCCCGGCGCCCGCCGCACCCGGACCGGGCTCGCCCGGCTGCTCGCCCTGCTGGCTGTAGAGCAGCGAACCGGCCTGCTGGGAGACCTGCGCCAGCCGCTCGTGCGCCGACTTGATCTTCTCGATGTCCTGACCACCGAGGGCGCCGCGCAGCTCGCCGAGCGCCTCGTTGATCTGGTCACGGGACTCCGACGGCAGCTTGTCGCCGCTCTCGGCCAGGAACTTCTCGGTCTGCCACTGGAGCGCCTCGGCCAGGTTGCGGGTCTCGGCCTCGTCGCGGCGACGCTTGTCGTCCTCGGCGTGCTCCTCGGCGTCGCGGCGCATGCGCTCGATGTCGTCCTTCGGCAGCGAGGAGCCACCGGTGATCGTCATCTTCTGCTCCTTGCCGGTGCCGAGGTCCTTGGCGTGGACGTTGACGATGCCGTTGGCGTCGATGTCGAAGGTGACCTCGATCTGCGGCACGCCGCGCGGCGCCGGCGGGAGGCCGGTCAGCTCGAAGGTGCCGAGCTTCTTGTTGTAGGCCGCGATCTCCCGCTCGCCCTGGAACACCTGGATCAGCACCGACGGCTGGTTGTCGTCCGCCGTGGTGAAGACCTCGGAGCGCTTGGTCGGAATGGTGGTGTTGCGCTCGATCAGCTTGGTGAAGATGCCACCCTTGGTCTCGATGCCCAGGCTCAGCGGGGTCACGTCGAGCAGCAGGACGTCCTTGACCTCGCCCTTGAGCACACCGGCCTGCAGGGCGGCGCCGACGGCGACGACCTCGTCCGGGTTGACGCCCTTGTTGGGCTCCTTGCCGGTGAGCTGCTTGACCAGGTCGGTCACGGCGGGCATGCGGGTCGAGCCGCCGACCAGGATGACGTGCTCGACGTCGGAGACCTTGATGCCGGCGTCCTTCACGGCCTGCTCGAACGGGCCCTTGCAGCGGTCCAGCAGGTCCTGCGTCATCCGCTGGAACTCGGCCCGGCTGAGCGTCACGTCCAGGTGCAGCGGGCCCGCCGCGCCGGCCGTGATGTACGGCAGGTTGATGTTGGTGGTGGTGGCGGCGGACAGCTCGATCTTGGCCTTCTCGGCCGCCTCGCGGAGCCGCTGCAGGGCCATCTTGTCCTGGGCCAGGTCGATGCCGTGCTCGCCGCGGAAGGTCTTCACCAGGTGGTCGATGATGCGCTGGTCCCAGTCGTCACCACCGAGGTTGTTGTCACCGCTGGTCGACTTGACCTCGATGACGCCCTCGGCCAGCTCGAGCAGCGACACGTCGAAGGTGCCGCCGCCGAGGTCGAAGACCAGGACGGTCTGCTCCTTGGAGCCCTTGTCCAGCCCGTACGCCAGGGCGGCCGCGGTCGGCTCGTTCACGATCCGCAGCACGTTGAAGCCGGCGATCTCACCGGCCTCCTTGGTGGCCTGGCGCTGGCCGTCGTTGAAGTAGGCCGGGACGGTGATCACCGCGTCGGTGATCTGCTCGCCCAGGTACGCCTCGGCGTCCCGCTTGAGCTTCATCAGCGTGCGGGCCGAGATCTCCTGCGGGGTGTACTTCTTGCCGTCGATGTCGACGGACCAGTTGGTGCCGATCTCCCGCTTGACCGAGCGGATCGTCCGGTCCGGGTTGGTCACCGCCTGGCGCTTGGCGACCTCACCGACGAGCACCTCGCCGTTGCGGGCGAACGCGACGATCGACGGGGTCGTCCGCGAGCCCTCAGCGTTGGCGATGACGGTGGGCTCACCGCCCTCCAGGACGCTGACGCAGGAGTTCGTCGTGCCGAGGTCGATACCGACCGCACGTGCCATCTTCGCTTCCTCGCTTCGTGACGTTGTGAGCCGCTCGTGGGCACCGCCCTGAGCTGCGCGGCGGGCGTCGCCCGCAGCGACCCCACCACAAGTTGAGTGAACTTGACTCAATAGTGCCACGCCCCCGGAAATCGTCAAGTCGAGGTTGAGCCGACCCGACGCAAGTCACGGTTCCTACCCACCGGTTGTCTTCCCTTGCGTCGGTCGGGCACGCTTTAGCGGTGACGACGCACGGCGACTCCGCCACCCAGGCCGACGCGCCCACCGTCGCAGCCCGCACCGGCTCCGCGGACGCCGGGGAGGACCGGCCCGCCACCACCGGGGACGACAGCCTGCCCGCCGCGCTGGCCGGCCTGCGCGCCGCGATCGGGGCGGCCCGGTTCCCGCTGGCGCTGCCCTCCGCCGAGCCCGCCCGGCGGGCCGCCGGGAGCCTCACCGACCAGCTCGACGACTACCTGCTGCCCCGGCTGCGCCGGCTCGACGCGCCGCTGCTCGTGGTGGTCGGCGGGTCCACCGGCGCGGGCAAGTCCACCCTCGTCAACAGCCTGGTGCAGGCGCGGGTGAGCGCGGCCGGGGTGCTCCGGCCCACCACCCGCTCCCCGGTCCTGGTGTGCAGCCCGGCCGACTCCGGCTGGTTCCGCCAGGGCGAGCTGCTGCCCGGCCTCACCCGCACCAACGAGCCCAGCGAGGACCCGCACACCCTGCAGCTGGTCACCGCCCCCGCCCTGCCGCCCGGGCTGGCCTTCCTCGACGCCCCCGACATCGACTCGGTGGTCGACGCCAACCGGGCCCTGGCCGGCCAGCTCCTGGCCGCCGCCGACCTCTGGCTCTTCGTCACCACCGCCGCCCGCTACGCCGACGCGGTCCCCTGGGAGCTGCTGCGCAGCGCCCGGGCCCGGGGCGCGGTGATCGCCATGGTGCTGGACCGGGTGCCCCCCGAGGCCGCCGACGAGATCGCCGCGCACCTGGCCGAGATGCTCGCCGCCCAGGATCTCGGCGCGGCCCCGCTGTTCGTGCTGCCGGAGACCTCGGTCGACGGGCAGGGCCTGCTGCCCGACCGGGTGACGGCGCCGCTCTCCGCCTGGTTCGCCCGGCTGGCCGCCGACGCCGACGCCCGGGCGGCCGTGGTCCGGCAGACTCTCGACGGCGCGCTCGCCGCGCTGCGCCCGGCGGTCGAGGGGCTCGCCGACGCCGCCGACGAGCAGGTGACCGCCGCCGACGCGCTCGACGAGCGGGTGCGGGCGGCGTACCGGGGGGCGCACCGGACCGTCGAGCAGGGGCTGAAGGACGGTCGGCTGCTCCGCGGCGAGGTGCTCGCCCGCTGGCAGGAGTTCGTCGGCACCGGCGAGTTCTTCCGCACGCTGGAGGCCCGGATCGGGCGGCTCCGCGACCGCGTGGTGGCCGCCGTCACCGGCCGTCCCGCGCCCGCCTCCGAGCTGCGCGAGGCGATCGAGTCCCAGGTGGTGACCCTGCTGCGCGGCGTCGCCGCCGAGGCGGCGGAGCACGCGTACACCGGGTGGAAGGCGCATCCCGCCGGGGCGGCGCTGCTGGAACCGGGGCTCGCCCACCCCGCCGACGACCTGCCCGAGCGGGCCGAGCGCCTGGTCCGGGAGTGGCAGCGCGGCGTGCTGGAGTTGGTCCGGGTCGAGGGCGGCGACCGGCGCTTCGTGGCCCGCACGGCCGCGTACGCCGTCAACGCCACCGGGCTCGCCGTGATGATCGCCGTGTTCGCCTCGACCGCGTTCATCCCGACCGGGCTGGAGGTCGCCACCGGGGCCGGCACCACGGTCGCCGCGCAGACCGTGCTCCAGGCGATCTTCGGCGACCAGGCCGTGCGTACGCTCGCCGCCAAGGCCCGGGCCGACCTGCTGGACCGGGTGCGGGCCCTGCTGGACGACGAGGCCACCCGCTACCTGGCCCGGACGGCGGAGGCCCGGCCCGCCGCGGACACCGCGGAGGCCCTGCGCCGGGCCGGCAACCGGGTGGAGAAGGCCCGGCACCGCAGCGGCCTCGCCGACGCGGACGCCGCGCGCCTCCCCGGCACCGAGGGCGGAGGATCATGACGAACATCGTCGGGCGGATGCGCGAGGCGTTCCGTGGTGACCGGCGGGTGGACGCGGACGCGCTGATCGCCCGCCTCGACGCCGTACGCCGGTTCCTCGCGGTCGTCGACGGCCACCTGCCGGATTCGCAGCTCGTGCCGGCGCACACCCTGGTCGAGCGGGCCGGCACCCGGCTGGCGCTCTCCCGCGACCACACCGTGGTGGCCCTCGCCGGCGCGACCGGCAGCGGCAAGTCGAGCCTGTTCAACGCGCTCGCCCGGATGGAGCTCTCCCCGGTCGGGGTGCGCCGCCCCACCACCGGGGTCACGCACGCCTGCGTCTGGGGGCCGCTCGACGGCGGCAACCGGCTGCTCGACTGGGTCGGCGTGCTGCCCCGGCACCGGTTCGTCCGGGAGAGCGTGCTCGACGGCGACGACGAGTCCGCCCTGCACGGGCTGATCCTGCTCGACCTGCCCGACTTCGACTCGGTGCAGCGCTCCCACCGGCTGGAGGTGGACCGCCTGCTCGGCCTGGTCGACCTCGTGGTCTGGGTGGTCGACCCGCAGAAGTACGCCGACCGCGTCATCCACACCAGCTACCTGCGCGAGTTCCACCGGCACAAGGACGTCACGCTGGTCGTGCTCAACCAGGCCGACCGGCTGCCCCCGGCCGAGCTGCCCCGGGTGCTGGCCGACCTGCGCCGCCTGCTCGACGCCGACGGCCTGGACGGCGTGCCGCTGCAGGCCACCACCGCGGTGGACCCGGCGGGCATGGTCGGGCTCCGGGAGGCGCTGGAAGGGACGGTGGCCGGGCGGCAGGCCGCGCTGCGCCGGCTCCAGGGCGACGTGGACACGGTGGTCGACGGGCTCGACGAGGTGGTCGGGGGCGCGTCCCCGGCCGCCGGGCCGGACGACGCCGCCGTCGCCGCGCTGCACCGGGCGCTGGCCGGCGCGGCCGGGGTGCCGGCGGTCGCCGAGGCGGTCGAGCAGGCGTACCGGCACCGGGGCGCCACCGCCACCGGCTGGCCGCTGGTCCGGGGCTGGCGGCGGCTACGGCCCGACCCGCTGCGCCGGCTGCACCTGCCCGGCCCGACCGGCGAGCGCGACGACCCGGCGGAGAGCCTGGTCGCCGCGACCTCGGTGCCCGACCCCACCGCCGCGCAACGCTCCGCGCTCGGGCTGGCGATCCGGTCCGTGGCCGACCGGGCCGGGGCGGAACTGCCCGCCTCCTGGCCCGCCGCGGTGACCACCGCCGCCCGGTCCCGCCTCGACGACCTGCCGGACGCGCTGGACCGCGCGGTCGCTGGCGCCGACCTCGGCATGGACCGGCGACCGCTCTGGTGGCGGATCGTCGGCGGCCTCCAGTGGCTGGTGACCCTGGCCGCGCTGGCCGGGCTCGCCTGGTTGGCGCTCGGCTACGGGCTGCGCGCGCTGGGCCTGCCGGAGTTGGACAACCCGACCGTCGGCGAGGTGCCGCTGCCCACCCTGCTGCTCCTCGGCGGCCTGCTCGCGGGGCTGCTGGTGGCGGCCCTGACCAGGCCGGTCGTCCGGTGGGCGGCCCGCCGCGCCCGCCGCCGCGCCGAGCAGCGGCTCACCGAACGGGTGGCGGCGGTCGGCGAGGAGTACGTGCTGGCCCCGGTGCGGGCGGTGCTCGCCTCCTACGCCGAGGCCCGGGCCGCCCTGCGGGACGCCGCCGGCCGCTGACCCGGGACGGCGCCGGCCGCTGCCCCGGGACGGCGCTCGTCGTCCGTGCTGCCGGGGCCGACCCCGCCGGCGGCAGCCGCTGGTCGGCGGTGGTGGGTGCCCACGACGCGGGCGATGCTCGGGTCGCTCGTGCCGTCCCGAGCCGGGCGGCAGCGTAGGGTCGGTGGATGGGAACGCCTCAGACCCCGTACGACGCGGTGCTGCACGCCGCCCGCGACGTGGCCAAGCTGGAGAACGCCCTCGACGCGGAGATGCTCGGCGCGGCCCTGCTCGGCAGCGTCTACGCGGTCGCGGAGACCGACCGCGACAGCGCGGTGCGGGAATTCGTGGCCGGCTTCCTGGCCGCCACCTCCCGTCGCCGCTCGGCCGCCGCGACCACCATCCGCTCGGTCTTCGCCGCCCTGGTGCCCGACGCCGAGGGCGCCGCCCGGATCCGCCCCGGCGCCGCCACCCCCGCCTGGGCCGCCCACCTCGGCCGGGTCCACCTCACCGGTTGCTGGTCCTACGGCGACGTGTACGGCGACCAGACCTCTTACCTGGCGACCTTCGCGTACGACGACCCGGCCGGCGGGCCGGCGCACGCGGTGGTGACGCTGCTCGACCACAACATCGGCATCACCAAGGACGTCTTCGTCGGCGGCCCGCCCAACCGGATCCTGGACCAGGTGCGGCAGATGTGCGCCGGGGACGAGCTGACCTGGTTCCGCGACGAGGAGCCGGCCCGGATGCACGCCGAGGTGGGCCGGCACCTGGCGATCACCGACGGCCTGGGCGAGCTGCCCGGCGAGGGCTCGCTGGCCACCGACCGCGCCCTGCTCGGCGCCCGGCTGGCACGGCTGCCCCACCCCACCGCCCCCGCACCCGGGCCCGCCGTCGAACCGCTCTCCGCCGGCGAGCGTACGGAGCTGGTCCGCCGGTTCCTCGCCTCGCCGGAGGCGGCCCGGTTCGGCCTGGACGCCGTCGACGGGGCCGAGCTGGCCTCGCTGCACTTCTGCCTCAGCCTGCTCCTGGACCACGCGGCCAGCTTCCCCGACGCCGACCCGATGCGGTGGAGCCCGACCGTGTCCGGGCTGTTCCTGCTGGACTGGGTGCACCGGCGGGCCGTGCTGGACATGGACGACGCCGCCCTGCTGCCCCGCGTGCTACGCGCCTGGTGCGCGTACGCCGCCCGCAAGCGGGGGCTGCCCGAGCTGGCGGCGACGCAGACCGACACGGCCGTCGAGGAGATGGTGCCGGAGTTCGCCCGCCTGTACAGCACGGGCGAGCGGCGCAGCCCCGCCACCGCCGCCGTCGCGCAGCTCATGGCCGACGGCGTCGACCCGGACGACCCCGCCGCCCTGGACGCCTGGATCGAGGCGAACCGCCACCGTCTGGCCGACGACGGCGCCTGACGGACCTCGCGCCCCGGCCGCGCCGCCCGCCCGGTCCGGTGCCCCTGGCCGTACGTCCTCGGGGCACCGGACCCGGTCACAGGGCCGAACCGCCGGTGACGTCGACGACCTGTCCTGTCACCCAACGGGCCTGTTCCGAGGCGAGGAACCGCACCACGTCGGCCACGTCGTCGACGGTGCCGATCCGGTTGAACACCGACAGCCCGGCCGCTGCGGCCCGGGCATCGTCCTGGTGGAGCCAGTCGGCGTTGATGTCGGTGTCGATGACGCCGGGCATCACGGCGTTGACGGTGATGCCGCGGGCGCCCAGGGCGGGGGCCAGTGCCAGCGTCAACGCGTTCAACGCCGCCTTCGTCGCCGAGTAGACGGGATGCGTCGGGGCGGCGATCCGGGTGTATCCCGTCGATATGTTCACCACCCGCCCGCCGTCGCGCATGTGCGGCCAGAGCGCCTGGGTGAGGAAGAGCGGGACGGTGAGGTTGACCTCCACGACCCGCCGGTAGGTCTCCTCGTCGATCGAGCCCAACTGCTGGGCGCCGTTGATGCCGGCGTTGTTGACCAGGACGTCGATTTCGCGGCGCCCGACGGTCCGTTCGACCTGGTCGAGGAACGTCGTGGCGAGCCGCTCGGCGGCAGCCGCGCCGTCCGCGTCGAAGCCCGCCCGTACCAGCACCGGGGCCGCGCCGGCCAGGCGGACCAGTTCCGCCGTCTGCCGGGCGGCGGTCTCGTCGCGCGTGTAGTGGACCCCGACCACCTCCGCGCCCGCGTCCGCCAGCGCCACCGCGATGGCCCGGCCGATGCCCCGCGAGCTGCCCGTCACCAGCACCGATCGTCCCATGACCCCTCCTTTTTATAGTGATCGCTATAGAACTGGCGACTACTATAGTGGTCGCTATGAAAAGCGGGAAGCGGGGGCCGGGGCGACCCCGGTCCTTCGACCAGGAGAGGGTCCTGGAGCAGGCCACGCAGGTGTTCTGGGCGCACGGTTACGAGGGCGCGAGCCTGACGATGCTGCAGGCGGCCACCGGTCTGAACCCGCCCAGCATCTACCACGCGTTCGGCTCGAAGGCCGGGTTGTACTCCGCCTGCCTCGACCACTACGTCGCGCACGTCGGGCACCACACCAACGCCGCGCTCAGCCGGGAGGTCGCCGACCGCGCCGGGCTGGCGGAGTTCCTCCTCGACGCGGCACGCCAGTTCACCGACGCCGGACGCCCGGGTGGGTGCATGATCTCCACGGCGGCGCTCGAGCTGCCACCACAGTCGGATTCCGTCGCCCGGGCCGTCGCCACCCGACGCGACACGACCCTGGGACTCCTCGCCGACTACTTCCGGCGCGCCCAGGCCGCGGGCACCCTCGACCCCGCAGCGGACCCGCGGGCACTCGCCCGGTACTTCGGCGCGGTCGTGCAGGGCATGTCGGTGCAGGCCCGCGACGGCGCCACGGCGGGTGAACTGGCGGCCGTGGCCCACGTCGCGCTCACCGCCTGGCAGGCGCCTCCCGGGTGACGGGCCCACCGGGGTGAGGTGACCCGGCGCCACGACGATGGCCCCCACCCGCAACCGGGATCCCCCCGCCCGAGGACGCCCTGGCCCACCGGCCGGCGACTCAGCGCAGGGCGGCGAAGACAACCCCCGCGACCAGGGCGCCGAGCAGGGCTCCCGCGACCACCTGGGGCACGGTGTGGTCGCGCAGGCGGACCCGGGACCAGCCGACGAGCGCGAGCAGCGGCGCGGTCGCCAGCAGAGCGGCCCCGAACGTCAGCACCAGCACGACCACCGTGCCGGCGGCCACCGCCGAGTGGATCGACATCTTCCACCAGTGGCTGACGGCGACGGCGACCACCAGGCCGAGCAGCCCGGCGGCGGCCAGGGCCAGCACCGGGCGGGGCGCGCCGAGGACCGCCAGCAGGGCCAGGCCGGCGGCCACCGAGCAGAGGCCGAACAGCAGCGGGACCCGGCGCTGCTCGCGTACGCCCACGTGATGGTCCGTGAACCGCCCCCGGCGCACCCCGCCGACGATGTACGCGAACGGGATGCCGCTGACGAAGAGCGTGGCGAGCAGCCCCCAGGCCAGCCCGTGCACGCCCCGGGTGCTGTGCCAGCCCACCGCCACGGTCAGCAGGGAGACCAGCACCGCGGGCGCGGTCAGCTCGGTGACGAGCCGGGCGAGCCGCAGCGCGGGACCGGGACGCGGCACACCGGCCGGGCGGGTCGAGGGCCCTGCGCCCGTGCCGTCCGCTCCGCTCAGCGCTCCGCCTCTGCCCCGCCCCGGGCCGCGCCCGGAGCCACCTCGTCCACCGGCGGCCAGACCCGCGCTGCGCCGCCGGGGTGGCTCACCTGCCGTCGGCCGTCACCGTACCCGTGGCCGCCGGGTGCCGGCCTGCACTCCGGCGGGCTCGACCGTAAGGCGGGAAGCCTCGGTCATGGACCGGTCGGGGCGGGATCGAGGGTCGCGCTGGTGGCCGGGGACGGGGTCGGCGTGGGAGCGGCGGGCGACGGGGACCCCGTGCGCGTGGGCTCCGCCGACGTCGGTCCGGGGCTCGGCGAGCCGGTCACCGTGATCACCGGGGACGGACTCGGCGAGGGCGTCGGCTCGGGCGAGGGCGAGGGCGAGGGCGAGGGCGACAGGGACGGGGACGGGGACGGGCTGGGTGACGGTTTCGGTGAGGGCAGCGGGACCGGCCGGCCGTCCGGCGGGCGCGACGGGACCACCGTGGGCGGGGGCGCCGGCCGCGCCACCGACTCCGGGCCCCGCGCCGCCCCGACCGGCGTACGCGGGGCCGGCGCGGCGGGCCGCCAGGTGCTCGGGGTCGCCACAAGAGGGGACGGGGTCGGCGGCGTGACCGCCGGCTGGCTCGTCGCCGGCACCGGAATCACCACCGGGCCCACGGAGGGCGTGGGCAGGAACGGGGTGCCGCTGTCCGGCAGGGCGGTGCTGCCGACCGTGGCGGAGCCGGTGCTGATCGCGGCGAGGATCGGCATCGACGCGGTGCCAGCGAGCAGCGCCACGGTGAACAGGTAGCCCCGGGGCGGCCCACCCGCCCCGGGCGCCCGGTGCGCACCCACCAGCCGGCGGTAGCCACCGGGCACGCGGTGCCGGCCGAGGAACGGGGCACCGGGGCCTTCGCCTGGATCGGACACCGCACACTCCTCCTCGTTGGCCTCCCGCCTGCCGGGGAGCGGTCCGCCCCACTCCGCCCGCGACGACCGTCGGCCCCGCGACCGTCCGCCGACCCGTCGGTCAGCGGGCACCGGGACGGCGACCACCCGGTGGCGCCCGCGCCACGGCGGGAAAGCGGCAAACCGCCCCGACCCGGGCCGTCGCGCGCCAATCAGCCTGCCCAGTGACGCTCCGTCAGCCAACCCCCTACCGCGTGTCGACACGCGTATCTGGCCTAACGGTGACGAACCATCGCCGGATCGGCCGCGCGTCGATGGAACGGACACCCGGCGCTTCGTGTAACGAAGCGGACCGCCCTCCCGGTGCGGGGCGGGCGTACTGTGGGCGCGCTCACGTGTGATGCGAATATGGACCACGACGGCAACGCAGCCACACCTCCGCGCACCCCCGCGGCAGGCGCGGCTGCGCGCCGGCGCTCCCGAACCGGGTTCGGCCAGAATCCGGCTTCACGCCGCGCGGCAACCCCCACCGGGGCTAGGCGCGGCCGCCAGGAACCGGTCCGGCACCAGCCGGACAGGCGCACGAGTTGCGCGGCCGGGTGACCCCCCGGTGCCGACGCAGACAGACAGGGAGAGACGGATGGCAAAGGGCGACCCCGGGGTCTCCAGCCGCGGCCGGCGGGCCGCACCCCGCTCCAGAAAGGGCGCGACCGGCGACCCGCAGCTGGTGCAGCTGCTCACCCCCGAGGGTGAGCGGATCGAGAGCGCGACCGGCCCGGACGGGACGGAGTACCGCGTCGACTTCACCGACGAGGAGTACCGCGGGCTCTACCGCGACCTCGTGCTGGTCCGCAAGCTCGACGCCGAGGCCACCGCGCTGCAGCGCCAGGGCGAGCTGGGCCTGTGGGCCAGCCTGCTGGGCCAGGAGGCCGCGCAGGTCGGCTCGGGGCGCGCACTGCGTACGCAGGACATGGCCTTCCCGACCTACCGGGAGCACGGCGTCCTCTACTGCCGGGGCATCGACCCGATCATGCCGCTCGGCCTGTTCCGGGGCGTGGACCAGGGCGGCTGGGACCCGAACGAGTTCAAGTTCAACATGTACACGATCGTGATCGGGGCGCAGACCCTGCACGCGACCGGGTACGCCATGGGCGTCGCCATGGACGGCAAGACCGGGACCGAGGACGGCGAGGCGGTGATCGCCTACTTCGGCGACGGCGCCACCAGCCAGGGCGACGTCAACGAGTCGTTCGTCTGGGCCAGCGTCTTCAACGCCCCGCTGGTGTTCTTCTGCCAGAACAACCAGTACGCCATCTCGGAGCCGCTGGAGCGGCAGACCCGCGTCCCGCTCTACCAGCGGGCGGGCGGCTTCGGCTTCCCCGGCGTGCGGGTGGACGGCAACGACGTGCTCGCCTCGTACGCGGTGACCCGGCACGCGCTGGACAACGCGCGGCTCGGCCAGGGCCCCAGCCTGATCGAGGCCTACACCTACCGGATGGGCGCCCACACCACCTCCGACGACCCGACCCGCTACCGGATCGCCAGCGAGGTCGAGGCCTGGCAGGCCAAGGACCCGATCGCCCGGATGAAGGCGTTCCTGGAGAAGCAGCAGCTCGCCGACGCCGACTTCTTCGCCTCCGTCGACGAGCAGGCCCGCACCGAGTCGGTGCACCTGCGCGAGCGGGTGCTCGCCATGCCCAACCCGGAGCCGGTAACGATGTTCGACCACGTCTACCCCAACGGGTCCCCCGAGCTCGACGAGCAGCGGGCGCAGTTCACGAAGTACCTGGAGTCGTTCGAGGGGAGCGCCCACTGATGGCCACGGATACGCTCACCCTCGGCAAGGCCCTCAACACCGGCCTGCGCAAGGCCCTGGAGAACGACCCCAAGGTCGTCATCATGGGCGAGGACGTCGGCAAGCTCGGCGGCGTCTTCCGGATCACCGACGGGCTCCAGAAGGACTTCGGCGACCGGCGGGTGATCGACACCCCGCTCGCCGAGTCCGGCATCATCGGCACCGCGGTCGGCCTCGCCATCCGCGGCTACCGCCCGATCTGCGAGATCCAGTTCGACGGCTTCGTCTACCCGGCGTACGACCAGATCGTGTCGCAGGTGGCGAAGATGCACTACCGCTCGCAGGGCAAGGTCAAGATCCCGATGGTCATCCGGATCCCCTTCGGCGGTGGCATCGGCGCGGTCGAGCACCACTCGGAGTCGCCGGAGGCGTACTTCGCCCACACCGCCGGCCTCAAGGTGGTGAGCTGCGCCAGCCCGCAGGACGCGTACACGATGATCCAGCAGGCCATCGCCTCGGACGACCCGATCGTCTTCATGGAGCCGAAGCGGCGCTACTGGGAGAAGGGTCCGGTCGAGCTGGACGCCCCGCTGTCCGAGGCGTACCCGCTGCACTCCGCCCGGGTCGCCCGGCCCGGCACCGACGTGACGGTGCTGGCGTACGGGCCGATGGTGCGGACCTGCCTGGACGCGGCAACGGCCGCAGCCGAGGACGGCCGCGAGCTGGAGGTCGTCGACCTGCGCACGCTCTCCCCGCTGGACCTGACCGCCGCGTACGAGTCGGTGCGGCGCACCGGCCGCTGCGTGGTCGTGCACGAGGCCCCGGGCAACCTGGGCCTGGGCTCGGAGATCGCGGCCCGGATCACCGAGGAGTGCTTCTACTCCCTGGAGTCCCCGGTGCTGCGGGTGACGGGCTTCGACACTCCCTACCCGGCCTCCCGCGTGGAGGAGGAGTACCTTCCCGACCTCGACCGGGTGCTCGACGCCGTCGACCGCACCTTCGGCTGGTGAGCGGCATGTCGCGGATCAAGGAGTTCAACCTTCCCGACCTGGGCGAGGGCCTGACCGAGGGCGAGATCCTCGCCTGGCTGGTCAAGGTCGGCGACGTCATCGAGCTGAACCAGCCGATCGTCGAGGTGGAGACGGCCAAGGCGGCCGTCGAGATTCCGGCGAAGTGGGCCGGCCAGGTGCAGGCGATCTTCCACCCGGAGGGGACCACCGTCGAGGTCGGCACGCCGATCATCGCGATCGACACCGACCCGGGCGCCGGGCCGATCGAGGCGTCGACGACCGGTGCCCCGGCCGCCGACCTGCCCGCCCCGTCGGCGGCGTCGCTGGCCGCGGTCGAGGTGGCGCCGGCCGAGGGTGCGGTCGAGCCGGGCCTGATCGGCGGTCCGGCCCCGGGCGGGCGCACCGCCGTGCTGGTGGGCTACGGCCCGCGGACCACGGCCGCCAAGCGGCGCCCGCGCAAGGGCGGCGCCCCGGTGCCGGCGCAGGCGACGGCACCGTCGGCCCCGGTCGCTCCGGCGGTCCCGGTCGCTCCGGCGCCGTCCGCGCCGGTGACCACCGCGCCGTCGAACGGCCACGGCCGGGCCGGCGGCCCGGTGCTGGCCAAGCCGCCGGTCCGCAAGCTCGCCAAGGACCTCGGCGTCGACCTGTCCGCGCTGACCGGCTCGGGCCCGCTGGGCTCGATCACCCGGGAGGACGTGCAGCGGGCGGCGAGTGGGACCCCGGCGGCGGCCGAGCCGCTGACGGTGGCGGCCACGGCCACGGCGGCAGCGAGCTTCGGCGCGGACCGCGAGCAGCGCATCCCCGTCAAGGGGGTACGCAAGCTCACCGCCGAGAACATGTCCCGCTCGGCGTTCACCGCCCCGCACGTGACGGAGTTCCTGACCGTCGACGTGACCCGGGCGATGAAGGCCCTGGACCGGCTCCGCAACCGGCGGGAGTGGCGCGACGTGCGGGTCTCGCCGCTGCTGCTGGTCGCCAAGGCGGTGCTGCTGGCGGTCAAGCGGCACCCGATGGTCAACTCGACCTGGGCCGGCGACGAGATCGTGGTCAAGGACTACGTCAACCTCGGCATCGCGGCGGCGACCGAGCGCGGGCTGATCGTGCCGAACATCAAGGACGCCGGCCGGCTCTCGCTGCGCGAGCTGGCGGACGCGATGACGGACCTGGTGCAGACGGCCAAGGCGGGGAAGACCTCGCCGGCCGACATGTCCGGCGGCACGCTGACGATCACCAACGTGGGTGTCTTCGGCGTGGACACGGGCACGCCGATCCTGCCCCCTGGCGAGTCGGCGATCCTGGCCTTCGGCGCCGTACGCGAGATGCCCTGGGTGCACAAGGGCAAGGTCCGCCCGCGCCAGGTCACCACGCTGGGCCTGTCGTTCGACCACCGGATCATCGACGGTGAGCTGGGCTCGAAGTTCCTGCGCGACATCGGGGACTTCCTGGCCGACCCGGAGGCGGCGCTGCTCGCCTGGACCTGACGGGTCTCGACACCAGCCACGGCCGGTGTGCCTCGGGTGAACGCCCGGCACACCGGCCGTGACCGTTGGGCGACAGAAACATCGGCCCCCGGCCCGGCACACCTTCGATTGTTCGGCTCGTGTCCCAGCTCACCTAATAATCGATGGAAGTTGAGGCCGTTCTGCGGTTCAATAGAGACATCAAGGGGCTGACAACCGAATAGCCAGGAGGAGAGACCACCATGAGCATGATCGAGCGAATCCGTAACCGCCGCGACGCCAACCGCCGCGCCCGTGCCATCGAGCACGCGCTGCGCTCCGCCAACTCGCCCGCGGTCCGCGAAGAGATCCTCGCCATCGCCCAGCGTCACATGAGCTGACGCCCCACAACGTTCCTCACCTCCTCCAGATCGATGGCCCGCCCGGTCCGCCCGGGCGGGCCATCGGCGTTTCACACCGATTGACACCGGGATTCCACCCCGCCGCAGCGCCCGGTACGGTGGGCTTCGGTCGTCGCCCGCCGACCGGGAACAGGTCGAGTCGATAGAAGCCGCTCGACACCACCCGGCCACGTGGAGTGACGGCCGGTGCTCCCCGGAGGCCCTCGGGCGGTCACCGGATACGGTGCGGGGAGCCGGCAGGGCCGGTACACCGGCGACGCCGGCCACCCTGCCGAGCAGACCGATCGGCAGCGGCGGCCGACAGGTGATGGAGGAGGCGCACGCATGACGTCCGAGGGCACGCACCACCCCGGCCAGCAGCCGGACGAGGTGTCGCCGGGCGCCGGCGGACCGGCGCCGTACGGCGACCGCCCGGCGCAGCAGGGCAACGGCTACGGCGGTGCCCCCGACCTGGGCTGGGCGCCCCCGCCACCGTCCGGGCAGCCGAACCCGCCCGCCTGGGCCAGCCAGAACGGGCAGCAGGCCGCCCCCGCCTGGGGCGCCGGCCAGGCTCCGCAGCAGGCCGACCCGGCCCCGCCCGCCTCCTGGGGTCCCGCCGGCGGGTCGCCGCAGCAGGCGTGGGCCGGCGCGCAGGGAGAGCAGCCCGGTCCCGCGTGGGCCGCCGCCCCGCCGCCGCACGCCACCCCCGACCAGCCCGCCTGGGCCCAGACCGAGCAGCCCTCCCCGGCCTGGGCGCAGCCCGAGCCCGCCGCACGCGGCGCCGCTCAGGTGCCGCAGGCCGCCCCGGCCCCGCAGCCCTGGCCCGCCCAGGACGACCCCGCCCGCTCCGGCGGCTGGAACGCCGAACCTCCGCAGGACCCCGCCCGCTCCGGCGGCTGGAACGCGGCCGGGCCGCAGCAGGACGACCCGAACCGTTCCGGCGGCTGGTCCGCCGGACAGCAGGACGACCGGGCCGCGCAAGACGACCGGCCCCGACAGGACGGCTGGGCCGCCCAGCAGGACGACCCGAGCCGTTCCGGCGGCTGGACGGCCGGGCAGCAGCAGGACGCGCAGCCCGAGTGGGCGCCGGCCGAGCAGGTGTCCCCCGCCTGGGCGCAGCCCGAGCCCGCCGCACGCGGCGCCGCCCGGGTGCCGCAGGCCGCCCCGGCCCCGCAGCCCTGGCCCGCCCAGGACGACCCCGCCCGCTCCGGCGGCTGGAACGCCGAGCCCCCGCAGGACCCCGCCCGCTCCGGCGGCTGGAACGCCGCCGGGCCGCAGCAGGACGACCCGAACCGTTCCGGCGGCTGGTCCGCCGGACAGCAGGACGACCGGGCCGCGCCGCAGGGTGGCCAGCAGCAGGGCGACGAGTGGCCGGGCCGGGACGAGCCGGCCTCGGCCCGCGCCGCGGCCTCGGTACCGCGGCAGCCCGAGGACCGGGACCCGAACGGCTGGGGCGCCCCCGAACCGACCTCCACCCCGCCCGGCCGGGCGGCCGTTCCCGCCTCCGGCGACGGCGGACCGACGCCGTGGGGCCCCGCGGCCGAGAGCGTCCCGCAGCGGGTTGGCGGCGTCGACCACCCGGTCGTACCGGACGTCGAGCCGTGGTCCGCGGACGAGGCGTGGGGCCGCGCCGAGGCGGGCGAGCCCGCCGCGAACCGGGCCGGCAACGGTTGGGAGGCGGACCGCGCCGAGGAGCCGCCGATCTACCAGCCCGCCCCGGGCCCCGGCATCTCGCCGGCCAACGCGGTGCCGCTGCCGCCTCAGGAGCAGCGGGTGCCCGGCGCCAGCCTGGCCGCCGCCCCGCCGGCCGACTACGTCCCGCCGGCGCAGTTCGCGCCCGAGCAGTCCGCCCGGGAGGGCGGTGTGCCGGCGTACGGGCAGGAGCCGCCGGGCTGGGCGCAGGCCGGCTCCCGGCACGAGGAGCCGCAACCCCCCGCCGGGCCGGTGGTGCCCGCGCCGCGCACCTCGCCCGAATTGGGCGGGCGGGCGGCCGTACCGGCACCGCAGGGCGCCGAGGCGGCCGCCGGCAGCGTCTCCGCGAGCGCCGCGGTGCCGCTGGCCAGCCGGGTGATGCCGCCGGCCGACCAGGCCCTGATGCCGGGTGGCACGCCCGCGCCGCAGCCCCGGGTGTACGGCCGGCCGGCCCGCCCGGAGCCGGCGGACGAACCGGCGCAGGACGAGCCGCACGGGCACCGGGCGGACCACGCGCCGCCGCGGTTCGACCAGGGGCCCGAGACGCGGTTCGACCACGACGCGCGGTTCGACCAGGGCCCGGACGCGCGGTTCGACCAGGGCCCGGACGCGCGGTTCGACCAGGGCCCGGACGCGCGGTTCGACCAGGACGCGCGGTTCGACCAGGGCACGCCGTTCGACCAGGGCCCGGACGTCCGGTTCGACCAGGGCACTGACACGCGGTTCGACCAAGGCCCGGACGCCCGGTTCGACCAGGACAGCCGGTTCGACCGGGCTCCCGAGCCGCGGTTCGACCAGGGGCCGGAGCCCCGCTTCGACGACCGGGACCGGGGGGCGGCCGCCTTCGGCGCCGCGGCTCCGGTCGCGCCCCCGGCCTTCCCGCCGGGTGTGCCGTCCTTCGTCGACGCGCCGGCCAACGACCGGCCCGTCAACGGGGTCCGGCCGCACGATGGCGCGGACCGCCCCGCGGAGCACTTCGGTGCCCCGCCCGCCGGTGCCGCCACCGCCGGCGTGGCATCCGGCTACGGGCCCACCCCGATGGCCGACCCCGCCCCGGGCGGCGCCTTCCCGCCGGCGTTCCCGCCGCCCGGGCAGCAGCCCGGCCCGTCCTCCTGGGACCAGGGCGGCCCGGACCAGGACCAGGGCCGGTTCGATTCGTTCAAGCCGATCGCCGAGCCCAAGACCGAGGCGCCCACGCCCAAGGTCCGTAACGGGCGGGTGCTGGCCGCCGTGCTCGTCGCCGCCGTGCTGATCCTGGCGGTGCCGCTGGGCCTGCTCATGCTGCTCGGCAAGGTCGGCGGCGCGGAGGAGGCCCCGGCCTTCGACCCTGCGGTCGGCAGTTGCGTCAAGCAGTCGGGCGAGAGCGCCGCGCCAGCGAACTGCGGCGAGGCGGGCGCCTTCACCGTGGTCTCCAGGGTGGACGCGAAGGACAAGTGCGCCGACCCGGCCCAGCCGCACGTCGTGCTCCAGGGCGAGGGGGCGAACCGGGTGCTCTGCCTGAAGCCGGCCGGCAAGTAGCCACAGCACGGGGGCGGGGCCACGGGAGACCGTGGCCCCGCCCCCGTTTCGCAGTGGGATGTGATCGAGCCCGCGTAGGGTGCCGCCCGGCCCGGCCCGCCGCGTCCGGCAGACTGGGCTCATGAGCGCACGAGTACGGGCCCCTGAGCTGCGCGGTCGGGGCTGGCTGAACACCGGCGGGCGGGACCTGAAGCTGTCCGATCTGCGCGGCAAGATCGTGATCGCGGACTTCTGGACGTTCTGCTGCATCAACTGCCTGCACGTGCTCGACGAGTTGCGCCCGCTGGAGGAGAAGTACGGCGACGTGCTCGTCGTGATCGGCGTGCACTCGCCCAAGTTCGAGCACGAGAAGGACCCGGACGCGCTCGCCGCCGCCGTGGAGCGGTACGGCGTCCACCACCCGGTGCTCGACGACCCCGAGCTGGACATGTGGCAGCAGTACGCGGCCCGCGCCTGGCCCACCCTGTCGGTGATCGACCCGGAGGGCTACGTGGTGGCGACCATGGCCGGGGAGGGCCACGCCGAGGGGCTCGCCCGGCTGGTCGACGACCTGATCGCCACCCACGAGGCGAAGGGCACGCTGCACCGGGGCGAGGGCCCGTACGTGCCGCCGGCCGAGCCGGAGACCACGCTGCGCTTCCCCGGCAAGGCGGTGCTGCTGGAGAACGGCAACCTGCTGGTGTCGGACTCGGCCCGGCACTCGCTGGCCGAGCTGGCCCCGGACGGCGAGACGCTGGTCCGCCGGATCGGCTCCGGCACCCGGGGGCGGGCCGACGGTCCGGCCGCGGCGGCCACCTTCTCCGAACCGCAGGGGCTCTGCCTGCTGCCCGCGCACGTCGCCGAGGTGGCCGGCTACGACCTGGTCGTCGCCGACACGGTCAACCACCTGCTGCGCGGCGTACGCCTGACGGACGGGGAGGTGGTCACGGTCGCCGGCACCGGCCGGCAGTGGCGCTCCACGGTCGACGACCACGCGCACGACGCGGTCTCGGTCGACCTCTCCTCCCCCTGGGACCTGGCCTGGTACGACGACAAGATCGTCATCGCGATGGCCGGCATCCACCAGCTCTGGTGGTTCGACCCGGTGAAGCGCACCGCCGGCATGTACGCGGGCACGACCGTGGAGGCGCTGCGCGACGGCCCGCTGCCCGAGGCGTGGATGGCGCAGCCGTCCGGCCTCTCGGTCTCGGCCGACGGCGCGCGGCTCTGGGTTGCCGACAGCGAGACCAGCGCGATCCGCTACGTCGAGAACGACGTCATGGGCACCGTCGTCGGGCAGGGGCTCTTCGACTTCGGCCACGTCGACGGGCCAGCCTCCTCGGCGCTGCTCCAGCACCCGCTGGGGGTGTGCGCGCTGCCGGACGGCTCGGTGCTGATCGCCGACACGTACAACGGGGCGGTCCGCCGCTACGACCCGGAGGGCGACCGGGTCTCGACGGTCGCCGACGGGCTCGCGGAGCCGAGCGACGTCGTGCTGACGCCGGACGGCGACGTGCTGGTGGTGGAGTCCGCCGCGCACCGGTTGACCCGGCTGGCGCCGGGCGCGCTCTCCGCCGCCGGGGCGAGCACCGTGGACGGCCCCCGGCACCGCACCGAGCGCAAGCCCACCGACCTGTCCGCCGGCGAGGTGACGCTGGACGTCGTCTTCACCCCCGCGCCGGGGCAGAAGCTGGACGAGACGTACGGCCCGTCCACGCGGCTGGTGGTCTCCGCGTCCCCGCCCGAGTTGCTGCTGGAGGGTGCCGGCACCGGCACGGAGCTGTCCCGCCGGCTGGTGGTCAACGGCGACGTGGCCGGCGGGGTGCTCCAGGTGACCGCCCAGGCGGCGACCTGCGACGCGGACGTCGAGCACGCGGCATGCCACCTGACCCGCCAGGACTGGGGCGTCCCGGTCCGGGTGGTCGACGGCGCCGCCGCCCGGCTTCCGCTGGTCCTCCGCGGCCTGGACGCCTGAACACCACGCGGACGGCGCACGCCGCCCGGCCTCTGTGTCAGGAGGGGCACCTTCCTCTACAAAATGCGATAGGAAGGTGCCCCTCCTTTCACGCGAACGAAGTGAGCGTGACCCCCGCATCAACCAGGGCGGCGCGCACGAGCTCGGCGCACCGGACCGCGCCGGGGGCGTCGCCGTGCAGGCAGATCGACTCGACCGGGCACGGGATGACGCTGCCGTCGACGGCGACCACGGTCTGCTCGGTGGCCATCCGGACGGCGCGGGCGGCCACCTCCTCCGGGTCGGTGACCAGCGCGCCCGGGGCGGCGCGTGGCACGAGCGAGCCGTTGGGCAGGTAGCCACGGTCGGCGAAGCCCTCGGCGACCACCCGCAGGCCCGCCCCGGCGGCGAGCTGGGCGAGGACCGAGCCGGGCGAGCAGAGCAGCGGCAGTTCGTGGTCGTAGTCGCCGACCGCGGCGACCAGCGCCGCCGCCTGGGCCTCGTCGCAGGCGGCGGCGTGGTAGAGCGCCCCGTGCGGCTTGAGGTAGCGGACGCGGGTGTGGAACAGCCGGCAGAACGCGTCGAGGGCGCCGAGCTGGTAGGTGACCTCGTCGCGCAGCTCCGCGAAGGCGTACGCGATGTGTCGCCGGCCGAAGCCGGCGAGGTCGCGGTAGCCGACCTGGGCGCCGACGGCGACCCCGCGTTCGGTGGCGGCCTCGCAGACCCGGCGCATCGTGGACGCGTCGCCGGCGTGGAAGCCGCAGGCGACGTTGGCGGAGGTGACCAGGTCCAGCAGCGCGGCGTCGTCACCGAGCCGCCAGATGCCGAATCCCTCGCCGAGGTCAGCGTTGAGGTCCATGGAACCTGACCGTAGTCCCTGGGCGCGCCTGCGCGAGGGGGGTCACGTCGTCCACCACCCCGACGACGGGGTACCCGCCCGTGGTCGGGTGGTCGGCGAGGAAGATCAGCGGCTGGCCGTCCGCCGGCACCTGCACCGCGCCGAGCACGATTCCCTCGCTGGGCAGTTCCCCGGCCACCGCGCGGGGCAGCGCCGCGCCGGTGAGCCGCGCACCGACCCGGTTGCTCACCGGGCTCACCGCGTACGCGGTGCCGAACAGCCGGTCCAGCGCGGCCGAGGTGAACCAGTCGTGGCGGGGGCCGAGGCGCAGCGTCAGCCGCAGCTCGGTCGGGGTCGGCGCCGGGATGGTGACGTCCACCGGGGCGGGCGGCCCGGTCGGTGTGCCCAGGGGCAGCAGGTCGCCGTCGCGCAGCGGCGGCGGGCCGAGCCCGGAGAGCGTGTCGGTGGCCCGGCTGCCGAGCACCGGTTCGACGGCGATCCCGCCGCCGACCGCGAGCCAGTTGCGCAGGCCGTCGCGGGGCGGGTCGATCCGCAGCACGGCACCCGCCGGCACCGACAGCGGCCGTCCCACGTCCCCGAACCGACGGCCGACCCGGACGGCGGTGGCCGCCCCGGTCACCGCGACCGTCGCGGCGCGCGGGAACCGCAGCTCGCAGCCGGTCGACGTGGTCTCCAGGCCGGCGGCGGACTCCGGGTTGCCGACGAGGCGGTTGGCCAGCCGCAGCGCCGCCGGGTCGAGTGCGCCCGACCGGGGCACGCCGAGGTGGGCCCACCCGGCCCGGCCGAGGTCCTGGACGGTGGTCAGCGCCCCGGCGCGGAGCACCTCGACCGCCGTCCCGGTCACGCCGCCACCAGGCGCACCTCGGTGCCGGGGATGAGCCGGGCGGGCGGGTCCGCGTGCACGTCGAAGAGGGCCGCGCCGGTCCGCCCGACCAGCAGCCAGCCGCCGGGCGAGGCCGCCGGATAGATCCCCGCGTACGGGCCGGCCAGGGCGACGGAGCCGGCCGGCACCCGGGGGCGCGGGGTGGGCAGCCGGGGTACCGCCAGTGCGGCGGGGAGCCCGGTGAGGTAGGCGAACCCGGGGGCGAAGCCGCAGAAGGCCACCCGGAAGGCGGTACGCGTCAACCGCTCGACCACCGCCGGCACGTCCACGCCCCAGTGGCCGGCGACGACGGGCAGGTCCTCCCCGTCGTACGTCACGGGGACCTCGACCCGGTCGGCGGCAGCCGTGTCGGCGGGGGCGGGCGGTCGGGGTGCCCAGGCGGCGATGCGCGCGGCGGTCGCGGCCGGGTCGGGCACGCCGTCGAGCAGGACGGTGGTGGCCGCCGGCACGATCTCGACGGCGGTCAGCTCGCCGCGTTCGCGCCGCTGCCACAGCGTCGCCCGCCATCCCTCCACCTGGTCGGCGTCGTCACAGTCGATCAGCAGGGCGTGCGCGCCGACGGGTCGGATCCGCATCCCGCCATACTCCATGACCGACCCGCGGCACCAGGGTCGACCGGTCGCCGTCCCACGTGATCAGACGCACTACTTGCAGGTAACCTACGGTGCCGTAACCTGATGTCGTGACCACCTCCGCCCCGCTTCGACTCAAGCCGGTCGACATCGGTAAGCCCCGGATGCGCGGCTGGCTGCACACGTACGCGTTCTTCGTCGCCCTCGTCTGCGGGATCGTGCTCAGCGCGATCGCCGCCTCCCGACCCGGCTGGGCGCCCCTGGTGAGCTGCGTGATCTACAGCCTGACGGTGTGCGGGCTCTTCGGCACCAGCGCGCTCTACCACCGTCGCGTGTGGTCGGAGCGCGGCTACCAGATCATGCGCCGGATGGACCACTCGATGATCTTCGTGTTCATCGCCGGCACGTACACGCCGTTCTGCGTCCTGCTGCTGGAACCGCGACCATCCGCGATCATGCTGTCGCTGGTGTGGGGCGGCGCGATCGCCGGGGTGGCGCTCAAGCTGGTCTGGCCGCACGCCCCCCGCTGGGTCTCCGCGCCGCTCTACCTGGCGCTCGGCTGGGTCTCGGTCGCGATGCTGCCCGACATCCTGCACCAGGGCGGCGTGACCGCGCTGGTGCTGCTCATCGTCGGCGGCGCGATCTACAGCGTCGGCGCGGTCTTCTACGCGCTGCGCCGGCCCAACCCGTGGCCCACCGTCTTCGGCCACCACGAGTTCTTCCACGCCTGCACCCTGGTGGCGGCGCTCTGCCACCACATCGCCATCTACTTCGCTCTCTTCGCCTGACCGACCGGCCGGGCCCACCCACGCCCCGCTGCGCACGACGACGGGGCCCCGCCACGCTGCGGAGCCCCGGTCGGCGTCGGGACGTCAGACCGTACGGCGCGGCCGACGCACCTCGCGGTACTCCTCGACGACCCGGTCGTCCTGCACCGGCACGACCCGCTCGGCGACGACCCGGTCCTCGGCCACCGGGCGGGCGACGACCGCCCGACGGCGCGTGTTCCAGAAGTGGAGGGTGACCAGCAGGCCGGCCAGGCCGGCGAGCATCAGCACCCAGCCGACGACCGCCAGGTCGAGCCAACCCAGATCCGCCTCCACAGCGAACGCGAAGATCGCACCCAGCGCGATCAGGAAGATGCTGCCACCAAAACCCATGTCGTCGCCTCCTCGGCTGTCCCTGGCGTTTCCCGCCGCCGCGGCCATCGGTGGGGGTGCGGCCTCCATCGACTTACCCAGGCGTTGTGATCGCCAATCGGGCAAGCTGGGGACATGACGGACGCTCACGCCGCGGGACGGACACTCGTGCTGCTCCGGCACGCCAAGGCCGAACAGCCGGGGGAGGCGCCGGACGTGGGCCGCCCGCTGGCCGTCCGGGGGCACGCCGACGCGGCGGCGGCCGGGGCCTGGCTGGCCAAGCACGAGCTGCTGCCGGACGTGGTGATCTGCTCGGCCGCCCGGCGCACCCGCGAGACCTGGCACGGCGTGGCGATGGGCATGACCGGGTCACCACCCGAGGGCGGCCCGGCCGGCCCCGCCCCCGTCGTGCGCTACGAGGCGGACGCGTACGAGGCGCATCCGGAGGACCTGCTGGCACTGGTCAGGCGGGTCGATCCGGCCGCGCGCACCGTCCTGCTGATCGCCCACAACCCGGGCATCTCGCTGCTCTCCGCCCTCCTGGACCCGGCGCGCGCGGACCAGGACGGCATGCGTACCAGCGATGTCGTCGTGCACCGGCCCCAGGTCGACTGGGCCGATCTGGGCCGGGGACAGGCTCCGATCACCCACCAGCACACCGCACGCGGCTGAGCCGCCCGCGCTCGCGGGCGGCTCAGAGACGGCACGCGGGCCGCGCCCCTGGCTCGCGGTGCCGGTCGTGCCGCCGGCCGGCGTACCGCCGCCTGGGGCCGGCGGCACGGCGGCGTCGGCTCAGGACGGCGGTGCCGTCGGCGGCGGCGGGTCGGGCGGTGGCGGCATCATCGCGGTCGGATGCGAGAGCCGGTTCTCCTCGACGATCAGTGTCCGCGCCCGCTTACGGCGGTCCTGCCAGAACCAGAGCGTGGTCAGCAGTACGGCGAGGCCGGCCAGGATGAACACCCAGCCGACCGCGCGCAGGTCGACCCACCAGACGTTGGCCCTGATGGCGAAGGTGAGGATCGCGCCGATCGCGATCAGGAAGATCCCGCTACCAATGCCCATGTGCGCTGCACTCCCCCGTGCGGTGGCTCTGGGCGTTCTCTGACGTGGCCCTGCGACGGTTACCCGCCACACCGCCCGGCTACCTGGATGGGGCCACCGAATAGCCGTGGCGCCCCCTCTTCCGGACCTCCTTCGGGCGGGGCCGCTCGGCTCGCCCACGAGGCCGACGGCCTCGCGCCTGACTGCGGAGCGTGACGGAGCTGGAGATTCTTGGGGCCTCACGGAAAGTAACGGTCTCGCCGCCCGCTACCCGTTACCAGGCCGCCACGAATCGGGCAAGGGGCGCATCCCGCACAGATAGGGGCCACCAACGCCATGCCTCCGCGCCGCCTTTGCTCTGCACCCACCGACGCAACGGACACCGAAAGTGCCTGGTGCCTCCGTGGGTGCAGAGCAAAGGGCGAAAAGGGCATCCTCTCCTCGGCGCGCCGTCCGCAACGCTGCGTGATCGGCGGGTGGCCGCAGGCCGGTCGGCGGGCGCGGCATCCTCCGGGAGACGTCGACGGCCGGCGGGCTGCCGCCCGCCGGCCGTCGTGCCTGGCCTCTGCCGGGTTGTCACCCGGCCACACCGCCGTACCGCCACGCCGCCGCCCGCGGCACGGCACCGCCGCGCCGCAGCGCGGGGGTGGCGTGTCTCAGAAGGCCTCCTCCGGGAGGTCCATGATGTCCAGGTCGGTGCCCTCGATGATCCGCCGGTCGGCGCCGATGCGGGGCAGCACCTCGCGGGCGAAGAACCGGGCGGCGGCCACCTTGCCGGTGTAGAACGCCTTGTCGGCGGCGGAGACCTCGCCCGCCAGGGCCTTCAGGGCCACGTCGGCCTGCTTCTGGAGCAGCCAGCCGACGACCAGGTCGCCGACTGCCAGCAGGAACCGGCGGCTGGCCAGGCCGACCTTGTAGAGTGCCCGGGTGTCGCCGCCCTGCGCCTCGCCCAGCCAGCCGGTCAGCACCCCGAGCATGTTCTGGACCTCGGCGAGCGCCTTGCCGAGCGCCTGCCGCTCCTCCTTGAGCTGGCCGTTGCCGCCCTCGGTGGCGATGAACTCCTGGATCTCGCCGGCGACGACCATCATGGCCTTGCCGTTGTCCCGGACGATCTTCCGGAAGATCAGGTCGAGGCTCTGGATCGCGGTGGTGCCCTCGTACAGGGTGTCGATCTTCGCGTCGCGGACGTACTGCTCCAGCGGGTAGTCCTGGAGAAAGCCGGAGCCGCCGAAGGTCTGCAGCGACTCGTGACCGAGCAGCTCGTACGCGCGCTCCGAGCCGACGCCCTTGACCAGCGGCAGGAGCAGGTCGTTGACCCGCTTGGCCGTCTTGGCGGCCTTCTCGTCACCGGCCGTCTCGGCCATGACGATCTTGTCCTGCCAGCTCGCCGTGTAGCACACGAGCGCGCGCAGGCCCTCGGCGTACGACTTCTGCAGCATCAGCGAGCGGCGCACGTCCGGGTGGTGGGTGATGGTGACCCGCGGCGCGGTCTTGTCCGCCATCTGGGTCAGGTCCGCGCCCTGCACCCGGCTCTTGGCGTACTCGAGGGCGTTGAGGTAGCCGGTCGACAGGGTGGCGATCGCCTTGGTGCCGACCATCATCCGGGCGTTCTCGATGATCATGAACATCTGCCGGATGCCGTCGTGCTTCTCGCCCAGCAGCCAGCCCTTGGCCGGTACGCCGTGCTCGCCAAAGGTCACCTCGCAGGTGTTCGACACCTTGAGGCCCATCTTGTGCTCGACGTTGGTGGCGAAGACGCCGTTGCGCTCGCCCAGCTCGCCGGTCTCCTCGTCGAAGTGGTACTTCGGCACGACGAACAGCGACAGGCCCTTGGTGCCCGGGCCGCCGGCACCCTCGACGCCGACCGGTCGGGCCAGCACGTAGTGGACGATGTTGTCGCTCAGGTCGTGCTCGGCCGAGGTGATGAAGCGCTTCACGCCCTCGATGTGCCAGGAGCCGTCGGGCTGCGGGATGGCGCGGGCCCGGCCGGCGCCCACGTCCGAGCCCGCGTCCGGCTCGGTGAGCACCATCGTGGAGCCCCACTGCTTGTCGGCGAAGAGCTTGGCCCACTTCTTCTGCCGCTCGGTGCCCTCGACGTGCAGCACGTGCGCAAAGGACGGGCCGGAGGAGTACATCCAGACCGCGGCGTTGGCCCCGAGCACCAGCTCGGCGAGGGACCAGACCAGCGCCCGCGGCGCGTTGCTGCCGTCCAGCTCCGCCGGGAGCTCCAGCCGCCAGAACTCGGAGTTCATGAACGCCTGGTACGACTTCTTGAACGACTCCGGCAGCGGCGCGGTGTGCGTGGCCGGGTCGAAGACCGGCGGGTTGCGGTCGCTGTCCAGGTAGCTGGCGGCCAGGTCCTCCCGGGCGAGGCGGTCGACCTCGGCGAGGATGTCGCGCGTGGTGTCGACGTCCAGCTCCGTGTACGGCTCCTGGCCGAACGCCTGGTCCGCCCCGAAGACCTCGAAGAGGTTGAACTCGAGGTCCCGAAGATTGCTCTTGTAGTGGGTCATGCTCGCTGGCCCCGCTTCCGGACAGGTGTTACCGATCAGTAACCCTGACTGTATTACTCGCGGGTAGGAAGCGACAAGACGATCCCGGAAGTGACGGCGATTACACAGCTCCCGTTCAGGTTGCCGAGACCGTCCCGACACCCTCCCGCAACGGGCCGCCCGGCTCAGCTCTCGGCCGCGCCGACCTCCCAGCTCGGCACGGCCGCGGTCGCGGTCGTGCCGTCGCGCGAGCCCGTGTACTCCATCAGGACCAGGGCGATGTCGTCGTCGAGCCGGCCGTGCACCCACTCCTTCAGGGCGGTCTCCAGCGAGGCCAGCCCGTCGGCGACGGTGCCGTGGCCGAGCAGCCGCCAGGCCCGGTCGGCGGTCGGGAAGAACTCCCCGTCCCGGCGCGCCTCGCCGAGCCCGTCGGTGAAGAGCAGCAACCGGTCGCCGGGCTCCAGCCGCTCGACCCGGGGGCGGACCACCGGCATGAAGCCCAGGGGCGGCGCGGGGGCCGGCGGTTCGAGCGGGATGACGGCGCCCCGGCGCAGCAGCAGCGGCGGCGGGTGACCGCAGTTGACGATGGTGAGCGTGCCGCCCCGCTCCTCGACCAACGCGGCGGTGACGAAGTCCTCGTCGCCCACGCTCCGGGCCACCGCCCGGTCCAGGTCGGCCACGATCGCCCGCAGGTCGGCCCGCTCGTACGCCACGTGCCGGTACGAGCCCAGCACGATGCTGGCCAGCCGGACCGCGTCCAGCCCCTTGCCCCGCACGTCGCCAATAATCATCCGCACCCCGTACGGCGTGTCGATCGCCTCGTACAGGTCCCCGCCGATCTCCGCCGTGGCGGTGGAGGAGATGTAGCGGGCGGCGACCGAGAGCGTGCCGACCTGCGGTCCGAGCGGGCGCAGCACGGCCTGCTGCGCCACCGCCGCCAGCCGGGACAACTCGGCGATCTGCTCGGCCTGCCGTTGCCGTACGGCCGCCGTGGCCGCCGCGATCCCGGTGCCCAGCGCGATGCACGTGACCGCCACCGCGGTGGACAGCGACACGGTCTGCTCGCCGAGGGCGAAGCCCGCCCCGAGCGCCGTGGCGGCGGCACCCACCCCGAGCACGATCCGCCACGACGCCAACGCGGCGGCCAGGAAGGGCCCGGCGACCATGAGCGCGATGTAGTTCGCCGACCGCCCGTCGGCCAGCTCGACCACCGAGACGATCGCAAGCAGGACGATGGCCGCGCCGAGGCCGGCGCGGGATCCGGGGCTCAGCGGGCCGGAGCCCGACTGGAAGGGTTTCGTGCGTACGAGGGACAGCATGCCTGATGGACGTGAACGGGTGAATGAACCTGGCCCGTCGTCCGAGGATGTTCTGGCCACGCGGATCACCCCGGCGGGCCGATCGCGGCCCGGCGAGGGCTCAGCCGAGCACCTCGTAGCGGACCTCGACGTGACCCGCGTCCAGCGAGGCGATCTCGGCGAACGCGGCCCGGGACAGGTCCAGGCAGCGCCCCTCGACGAACGGGCCGCGGTCGTTGATCCGCACGGTCACGGACTTGCCGTTCGCCGGGTTGGTGACCCGGACCCTCGTGTCGAACGGCAGGGTCTTGTGGGCGGCGGTCAGCTCCGACGGGTCGAAGGTCTCGCCGTTGGCGGTGAGCTGCCCCTCGGAGTAGAAGGAGGCGCCGCACGAGCCGCTGCCCACCACGGGTCGGGCGGTGCTGGTCTTCTTCGTCGCCGTGGGCTTCGGCGCGGCGGTACGCGGCTTGCTCCGGGAGGGCGCCTGGGGCGACCGGGTCGCCTCCGGGCTGGCGGTCACGCTCGGCGACGCGCTGGCGCTCGGCGAGGCGGCCGGCGAGCTGGGGGCCACGCTGCTCGGCGACCCGGTGGGCGACAGGTCGACGGCGACCGGCCGCGCGGCCTCGGAACCGGAGGTCAGTTGGACGGCGCCGACCGTCCCGCCGACGGCAAGGGCCACCCCGACTGCCGCGGTGGCCGCGATGGCGGCCGGCGAGGAGAACCTGCGGGTACGGGAGTGCCTGCCAGCCACCGGTCCGGTCCTTTCGTCATCTGAACAAACCGGGTCGGACCGTAACGAGAGAAGCACTTCCGAAGTCAACGTGATCATGCGGGTATGCCCGCAATTGCGGTGATACGTGTAGCCGATCATCCGACCCCGGGGTGGGCCGGGCGGCCCGGGTGGCGCGCGGGACGCGCAGAGGTGGGCCGGGTGCCGCCGGCCTTCGTGGCGAGCGGGTCGCGCCGGCTGCCGCAGGATGGGTGGTATGTCCCCCGAGCTGAGTACACGCCTCGCCGAACTGGTCCGCTGGATCGATCCCGGCCCCGGCGCCAGTCACCTGGTCAGCGACGTCTCCGGCTGGTGGCGCGACCCCGAGGTGCTCGCCCGGCTGGGGCCGGCCCTGGTGGAGCCGTTCCGGGCCGCCCGGCCCACGGTGGTCGTCTCGCCGGCGGTGACGGGGTTCCTGCTCGGTCCGCTCGCCGCCACGGCGCTCGGGGTCGGCTTCGTGCCGGCGCACAAGCCGGGCGACGGCCGGCTGCCCGCCGGGCCGCTCACCTGGGCGCAGAGCCCACCGGACTTCCGCGGCCGGCGGGTGGACCTGGCCGTCCGGGACCACGGTCTCGACCGCGGCGACCGGGTCCTGGTGGTGGACGACTGGGTCGCCACCGGAGCCCAGGTCCGCGCGCTCTACGAGATCTGCGCCGCGCGCGGCGCCGAACCGGTCGGCACCGCCGCCGTCGTGCTCGACTGCCCGCCGGCGGTCGCGGCCGAACTGCGGATCCGGGGGCTGGTCAGCGGGGAAGCGCTGACGTGACCTGGACGAACGCCTCGACTGCCGTGCAGACCCGGCAACGGGTGTCGTAGCCCCGCCCGGGGACGAGCGCCGCACGCCGATCCGCCGTGACCGCCCTCCGTGGTCGCCGACCTGCCGACCGTACCGTCGAGGGGGTCGCCGGCGGGCGACAAATGCGCAGGTACGAGATCAACGACGGCGGTAGCCTCGGCAGGATGTGGCCTCGGATCGGTGAACTGCGCACCCTCGCCCTCGGCACTCCCGGCGAGCTGCGGACGCGACTGAACACCCTGGTGCTCGCCGGGGTGAAGACGGCGACCGCCGGCCTGCTCACCGAGTACGCCGAGGAGGGCGAGGAGCTGGAGCACGTCGGCGAGCGGCTGGCCCTCGTGGACGACGAGGACTCGCTGGTCGGCGTCGTCGAGGTCACCGGCGTCGAGGTGGTCCGCTTCGCCGACGTGTCCTGGGACTTCGCCCGGTCCGAGGGCGAGGGCGACCGCTCGGTCGAGGAATGGCGCGAGGGGCACGCCGCCTACTGGGCGCGGGTCGGCACCCCCGTCACCGACGACAGCGAGGTCGTCTGCATCCGGTTCCGGTTGGTCTCGGCCGGCGACGGCGGCGTCCCCACCGGCGACCTCGGCACCTGAGAGCGACCGGTCAGTCCCGGCGCAGCTCGGGCAGCAGGCGGGTGGCCACGTCCACCAGGACGGCCTCGTCGCCGGCGTACCAGCTGCTGGCCCGGGGCCAGTGCGTGACCACGTCGGTGAAGCCGAGGGCGGCGGCCCGGCCGACCTGGTCGGCGAAGAACTCGGCGCTGCGCAGCGAGAAGACGGGTGCCGAGTCCAGCGAGAGGTAGCGGTCGAGGGTGGCCGGTTCGCGGCCGGCCGCGGCGAGCGTCTTGTCCATCCGGGCGCAGAGTTCGGCCACCCCGTCCCACCAGCTCTCCAGGTCGTCCCCGCCGGGGCCGGTGGTGACCCAGCCCTGGCCGAACCGGGCCGCCAGCCGCATCGACCGGGGCCCGTTGGCGGCCACCACGAACGGCACCCGGGGCGTCTGGACACAGCCCGGGTTGTTGCGCGCGTCGACCGCCGTGAACCAGTCCCCGCGCCAGGTGGTGCCGTCCTCGCGCAGGATGAGGTCGAGCAGCTCGGTGAACTCGGCGAACCGGTCGACGCGCTGGCGCGGCGGCAGCGTCTCCCCGCCGAGCACGGCCGAGTCGAAGCCGATCCCGCCCGCGCCGAGACCGAGCAGCAGCCGCCCGCCGGAGACGTCGTCGAGCGCGGTGACCTGCCGGGCGAACGCCGCCGGATGCCGGAAGTTCGGCGAGGCGACCAGCGTCCCGAGCCTGATGCGGGAGGTCACCGTCGCGGCGGCCGTCAGCGTGGCCACCGAGTCGAACCACGGCCCGTCGACCAGGTCCCGCCAGCCCAGGTGGTCGTACGTCCAGGCGTGGTCGAAGCCCCACTCGTCCGCCTGCCGCCACCGCCGCCGGGAGTCGGACCAGCGCTGGTCGGGAAGGATCACGATGCCAATCCGCATGATCGCCAGCCTATCGGCCGTCCCCGGCCCGGGCGCCCACCGCGCGCTGGCTGGTGTTCGGCCGGGCCAGCCGCCGCACGAGGTGTCGCACCCCGCTCGGGGTGCGATCACCATGCCGTACGCGCTCACCGAGCGGCCCACAGCCCGGGCGCCGGTCGGTGCGGGGCCGCCGTCCTGCCGGTCGATCGCGTACCTCCCGGGGGGAAACGCGGTGGGCGGCCCGCCGAAAGCCGCATAGGCTGCGCGGCGTGGATCAATCCGCGCCGCACACCGCCGCCTCCCTGGCCGCCGACCTGCGCGACCTCGGCGTCTCGGCGGGCGACGTCCTGCTGGTGCACTCGTCGATGCGGAGCCTCGGGTTCGTCGCCGGCGGTCCGCAGGCGGTCGTGGAGGCCCTGCTGGCGGCGGTCGGCCCCGACGGCACTCTCGTGGTGCCCACTCACACCCCGGAGAACAGCGACCCTGCCGGCTGGCGGAACCCGCCCGTACCCGAGTCGTGGTGGCCGGTGATCCGCGCCCACACGCCCGGCTTCGACCCGGCGCGCACGCCGAGCCGCTGGGTGGGCGCCCTTGCCGAGGTGGTCCGTGTCTGGCCGGGCGCCCGGCGCAGCGACCACCCACAGGTCTCGTTCGCCGCCCTCGGCGCGCACGCCGCAGAGATCGTGGCGGGCCACCGCCTCGACGAGGCGCTGGGCGAGCGGTCGCCGCTCGGCGCGGCGTACCGCCTGGACGGCAAGGTGCTCCTTCTCGGCTGCGGGTACGACTCGAACACCTCGCTCCATTTGGCGGAGTGGCGGCAGTCGTCCCCGCCCCGCACGGAGGAGGGCGCCTCGGTGCGGCAGCCGGACGGAAGCAGCCGCTGGCTCACCTGGACCGATGTGCGTACGGACGAGGGCGACTTCGGGCGGCTGGGCGCCGAGTTCGAAGAGACGGGCGCGGCCGTCGTGGGCCGGGTGGGCGAAAGCACCGCCCGACTGATGTCGCAGCGCGCGCTGGTCGACTTCGCCACCGCCTGGATGGCGGCCCACCGCGCCCGCTCCGCCGAGGCGTAGCGCTCGACGGGCCACGGAGTGGACGGGTCCGCCCGGAGTGGATTCGGCTGCTAAGCTCCCGCCACTTGTCCGGGGCTTCCGGCCGTCGCGGGTCGCGTGCGTGGCCGGCCACCGCGCCGGTGTGACGCCGCAGGAACAGCTTCCCGGCAAGACGTCTTCCGGCTCCGTGGCCGGAACCCCTCACCCTCTGTCCTACAGGGAGGACGAGCGTGGTCCGAGGCTCGCTCATCCGCGCCGGCATCGCCGCCGCCGTGTCGTTCACGCTCGCCGCGGGCCTGACCTCGTTGTCGGCCGGCAGCGCGCAGGCCGAACCGGTCGCGGGAGAGGCGGTCATCCCCGCCACCTACGTCCTGGATCCCCAGACGGCGCTGTTGAGCGCGGGACCCTCGGGTTTCCTCCGTCACGAGCCCACGCTGGGTTACCTGTGGACGAGCTACGCGGGCGTCGACACCAAGCTCGACATGTCCCTCACGGACGCCGTCATGGTCCCGGACTTCGGCGCCGGCTCGGACATCGTCGCGAACCCGAAGCTCGCCACCAGGACCGTCACCCTGCGGGACATGGCGGCCGGCCGATCGCGTACGGTCCCGATTCCCCTCGGCCACACGTACGTCAGCACGCTGGGGTGGACGGTCGTGACGACGACGGGAAACTCGTCCGACGCCAACTACACGTGGCACCTCTTCGACGCCCACGACGACGGTTCGGTCACCCAGCGTGCCGTGGCGGGCGTCCCCGACGGGATCGCAGGCTCGACCGAGGTCGGGGCCCCGCTGGGCGACGCGCGCGGGCAGATCGTGCAGTACCGGGTGGGCACCACGGCACGCACCGGGTTTCTCGACATCGAGCAGGGCCGGCTGATCCCGCTCCCGTACACCAGGTGGGCGGGCACCGGCACCGTCGTGCTCACCTCCACCCACCTGCTGTGGTCGCAGGACGGCGCCGTCGCCATCCACTCGCGCGAAGACCTCACCGCCACCCCGCGGACGGTGCCGCTGGCCGGCGGTGCGCAGGTCCTGGGGATGGTCGGCGAGACGCTCGTGGTGGGCCGGCACGATCCCTCGCTGGGCCCCCTGAGCTACCTGGATCCGGTCTGGCGGGTCGAGGCCGTGGCCCTCGACGGTCGTCCGGCGAAGACGCTGCTGGCCAGGTCGGAGGGGCTCCCCATGCCGACGCCGGACGGCAGGCTCCTGGTGCAGGGCGGCCCCGACCTGGACCGGTGGGGAGTGACGCTCGTCGAGGCCGCGGACGGCGGCGACGTGACGGTCCGCAAGATCGCCGAGGCGTACCCGCGGAAGTTCGGGGCGGTGTTCGGGCTGACCCTCACCCAGGGGCGGCTGAACACCCTGGAGCACCACGACGCCTGGCAGGATCGGCGCGACCTCTACACCCGGGAGATCGGCGTGACCGGCTCCCTGACTGTCGGCCCGCGTACCGCCCGGGGCCCCGGGCCCGCCAGCTGCGACACGCCGGGGTGCCCCGAGCTCCACGACACCGGTGACGGCCGGACGGTCGTCTCGGGCCTCAGCTACGGGCGTACGGACGACGACCGGCAGCCCCACCTGCTGGGGCCGACCCAGCCCATGCCCGGAACCCGGATCGACAGCTCCCGCACCTACCACTCGGTGGCGGCTGTGGGCGTCCGTTTCGCGGCCCTCACGGCACCCGGCGGCACGGGTACGGAGACCCGGGTCGTCGATCTCGACACCGGAAAGACGGTGTTCACGACGACGGCCTCCGTCGAGGCGCTGTGGGGCACCACCGTGTGGGTGCGGGACGGCAACGACGCCGTGGCGCCCGTCGACGTGTTGACCGGGCAACGGGGCGCTCAGGTGTGGTTCGGCAGTGGGTGCCTCCTGGAAGACCTCCAGGCCGTCGGGCGGTGGCTGCTGTGGACCTGCGTGGGCTCGGCGTCGGGCCAAGGCGTCTACGACACCGTGAAGAAGACGAACCTGCGGCTCGTCTCCGGCGACGACTGGTCGTCGGCGAAGCTCGGCGACGGCTTCGTGGCGTCCGAGGCGGACGGCCAACTGAAGGTGACCGACGTCCGCGACGGGACGCCGAGGTCGCACACCGCCGGGGCGTTCGCGTCGTGGCGGCCCTGGGGCGTCGACCCGTACACCGGCGTCATCGCCCACCTCGGCGCCGACGGCGGCATCCACCTGGTGCCCAGCGGCGTCCCGGTCTCACCCCTCGCCCAGCTCGACGCCACCGTCGCCACGGCGGCGCACGTCAACGGCGGTGCCGGGCACTGGAGCCCGAAGTGGTGGCTGTCCAAGCCGGCCGCCTCCTGGACGCTCGTGATCAGGAGTCAGGCCAGCGGCGCGGTCGTCCGTACCCTTTCCGGCGGCCTGACGCGCGGCCTGGTGGCCACGACCTGGAACGGCAGGGACGACCGCCGCCGGTCGATACCCAACGGCGCCTACACGTGGACGCTGACCGCCACGCCGGCCGACGGGCAGGGCGCGGCCCTCACCAGGTCGGGGACCGTGCAGCTCAGCCACGAGTGCCGCATCGGCAACCGCCCGCAGCTGATCACGGTCAGGTGTTCCTGACCATGACCGTGCCGGACCGTGCTGCCCCCGGGAGTTCACCCCGGGTCGCCGCTCAGCTCGTGGCCACCGTCGCCGCGCCACTCGACCCCACCTCGGCGGACGCCCCAGAGGTGCTGCACTGGCCCGGGCGCCGGCTGCTGGTGCAGCGCGGGGACACCGAGCTGGCCGTCCGCGACTTGGACGGGGAGGGGACGGAGGTGCGCTTCCCCGCGCCCTGGCCGCGCCGGTACGGCTCGACGACGGTCTCTCCCGCGGGCGATGTCGCCGTGTTCGTCGGCGTCCACGCGTTGCGAGCGGTGGACCCGACCGGCGCCGTACGGTGGGAGATGCGGCACGGTTGCTGGTCGGCCGCCGTGTGCACCGAGTCCCACGCCTCGTTCTCCGAGTACGCCGACGACCACCACCACGGCCACGCGGACAGCGGCTCGGCGGCCTTCTCCTCGGACGGCAAGCTCCTCTGGGCCCACGTCCGCAACTACGCGGGGGACGAGGTCAAAGAGGAATGGCTGATCCTCGACCCCGCCGACGGCAGGGTGCTGGCCCGGGCCGAGACGATGACCGTGGGTTCGGCCTCCTTCCACTTCCCCCATCCGGATCCGGCGCACATGGGGCTGACTGTCGCCGAGGGAGAAGAGGACTCGCCCGTGCTGTGGGGGCACTGGGATGGCGCGACGCTCACTGTCCGGCAGTTCGTCGAGGAGGTCCTCCTCGCCGTGAGCCCGTCCGGGGAGCACTTCCTGACCACGGATCCGGGACAGTGGGCCCTCTACCTGCACCGCGCGGAGGACGGCACGGAACTGCGGCGTCTGAACGCCGAGGCAGTCGTGCCCCCTGCCTCAACCGCTGGCGACCGCGTTTGCTGGGGCTACGAGGCGGCGTTCCCGTACGACGACAGTGCCGTGGTCGCCACCGAGTACGACGAGGAACTGCCCCGCCACTGGCTGGCCGACCCACGCACGATGGCCCTGCGCGGACGGATCGCCTACCCCTTCCCCGTCTCGGGGTCGCCGCGGTCGGCCGGGCGGGGCGCCTGGTACACGGTCTCCGGAGACCAGACCAACCTGCACCTGTGGAACCTGCCGCACGGGGTATGAGCCAGGGGCGGCTCGTCGGACCACACACGCTTCAGACGGTGGCCGAGGGGACGGATGCGATCGTACGGCTTTATTTTCCGTCTTCCGGTGGCATGCGGCTGGCCTTCTTGCCAGCCTCCGTCTCGACGAGCGTGATCGCTCCCACCCAGGTGGCGTCCTCGGGGTACTCCCATGTCGCCGGGTCGGCCAGCAGTCGCGGAAGGTGCTGCCGTGCGACGACCTCCCCCGGCATCAGTCCCTCCCGCCCGTCCTCGGCGATCCACCGGTCATACCGACGCGCTTCAATCCAGCCACGATCGATCAGCGACAACAGGACCTGGGCGAGCTCGTGGAGAGGCATCTCCTGCTCATTCGCGACCAGATCACCAAAGACGCCTGCCAGCAGATCCATCTCGAACGCGTTGATGAGGAACGCCCGTTCCACGTTCGTCAGGCGCTCCCAGTCACGACGGCTCACCGAGCGATGGTGCCATCCCAGGACACGGTCGCCTACCTACGTCTGACCGGAGGCTTGACTCCATAGGAGCATCGCCCGCCTCCCACCTGATGCCCGGCATGATCCTCAAGGCGCCTCGCGGAGGCCTCACGGTCCGCGACAGGAACACGCATTGCGGGATGAGTCGCGCGGGTGTCAGCCTCGCCTCGTCCGATCTGGCGCGGCAACCTCAACAAGCTGATCGATTGGAAGGCGGCCAAGAAGTCGGCCGACGGCTCGGGCAAGGCCAAGGCGTCACACCGTCTTATGGCCCCGTGGATGGCCCGGCGGTTGGTTCCGACCGGCGGCCCTTCTCGCGTTCCTGCAACCGGCTTACCCGACGCCGGTACTGCCCGGCATATGAGCGCAAGGTCGGCAACGCCGGCCAATGAGTTGGTCTCCGCAACTTTGCGATGGGTACTTGTATTCGAAATCGAACGCGGAGATCCAGCGTTGACGGACGTAGCTGATCACGGCAGTCGGCACGGGCAGTACGATCCCGTCTCATGGTCGTGGACATGGGGCGCGACGGAAGACAGGACATGGTCGAGCTGGTCTACCGACCGACGCGCGCCGACATCCTCGCGGGCGTCCGGCTGCGTGAGCGCCGCCGGCGCCTCCACCTGGTCCGGTGGGGCTTCACGGGGCTGTTCGGGGTCGGCGCCGTGCTGGTCGTGACCGCACCGGAAAGCTCCGCGCAGTCGTTCGTGGCCGCCGTCTTCTGCGCTGCCCTGATCTGGTCGATCCCGCATCTCCAGGCCCACCACGTGCTGCGCACAATCTCCTGGCAGGGCGAGTACCGCACGTCCGTCAGCGAGACGTGGATCGCGACCGAGACCGCGCATGCGACACTCGTGCAGCGATGGTCAATCTTCCGCGGATACCGCGAGACCCACGACCACCTGGTACTGCTCAGTCGCGACCCGAACATCCTGCTCGTGGAGGTGCTGCCCAAGCGCGGGCTGCGCTCTCCGCAGGACGCGGAGCGGCTGCGGGCCCTCGTGAGCCGCCATCTGCCCCGCGTCTGAACCCCCTTCTCAGTCCTCCGCTGCCGGGCCGCGGGGCCCTCGACCTCGACCGCCGCCTTGCCGCCGACTGTCGGGTGCAGCGCCTCCCACTCGGCCTCACTGCGTGCCACCCCCGCCGAAGCAACGTCGAAGGCCCTGACCGGGACTCGCGTCCTGACCAGGGCCTTTCGCGTGGAGCGGGTGACGGGAATCGAACCCGCACTGTCAGCTTGGGAAGCTGATGTTCTGCCATTGAACTACACCCGCAGGCGGCACCACTGTACCTGAGTCGCCACGCCGGTGCACCCAGGTACCCCCTCCGGCGTCGCGCCGCGTCGCCCGACGGGCGCCCGGGTGGCCCGCGGCCACGGCCGCAGGAGCTGGACGCCCGCCACGGCGGCGACGATCCGTTCGTGCCGTGACGCGTAAGGGCCGGCCGACCCGGTACACCCGAAGATCGGCGTCACCGAGCCGTCGGGCAGCGCGGATCGCCACCCAGAATCACCGTTTCATCGCCAATTGTCGATCATTGTCGCCGCCGGCCAGGAAAAAGTTTCATCACGGCAACATATGGCCGTTCTCAAATTCGTCGATCGGTTGTAACGTCTGCCCAACGTTCTCAGCCACGGCGTGACATACCCCCTGTCGCGCCGGCCAGAAAGAGGTGGGCCCATGGGACTCCGTCCCAACCTGCTGACCCGGCGTACGGCCGGCGTCGCGTCGACGACCCTCGCGCTGCTGCTCAGCACCGCCGCGGTGGGCGTCGTCCCGGCCGCGTCGGCCTTCTCCGCCGCCCCGAGCGAGGTCTGCGTCGAGCCGGCCGACGATCACTCGCACGACGCCCGCGTCAAGGCGGGTGCCGCGACCAGGCACGAGCCGAACGAGCTGACCCTGGCGGAGACCCGCGAGCGCGAGGCCGACCTGGCCGCCGCCCTGCGCGAGCGCGCCCGGTTCCGCACCGGCGCCGGCGCCTCCGTCACGGCCACCGTCACCGTCCCCGTCGTGGTGCACGTGATCCAGAGGGACGCCACCCGGGCCGGCGGCAACATCCCGGACTCGATGATCACGGCGCAGATCAACGTGCTGAACCAGGCCTACAGCGGGGCGACCGGCGGTGCGCCCACCGCGTTCAGCTTCCAGTTGCAGAAGATCAACCGGGTGACGAACCCGGCGTGGTACCCGATCGTGCAGGGCTCCTCGGCCGAGCGGTCGATGAAGACCTCGCTACGCGAGGGCGGCAAGAACACCCTCAACGTCTACCTGGGCGAGCTGAGCAACGACCTGCTCGGCTGGGCGACCTTCCCGACCCGGAAGCTGAACAGCATGGACGGCGTCGTCGTGCTGAGCGAGTCGCTGCCGGCCGGCACGGCCACCAACTACAACCAGGGCGACACCGGCACCCACGAGGTCGGCCACTGGCTGAACCTCTACCACACCTTCCAGGGCGGCTGCTCCGGCTCGGGTGACAGCGTCAGCGACACCGCGCCCGAGGCGTCCCCGGCATTCCAGTGCCCGACCGGGCGGGACACCTGCACCGCCCCGGGCGCCGACCCGATCACCAACTTCATGGACTACACCTACGACTCCTGCATGTACCAGTTCACCGCCGGGCAGGCCAGCCGCATGCTGACCGCCTGGAACGCGTACCGCGCGGCGTAGTTCCGCCGTACGACCGGTGCCGGCCCCGCTCGACGGGGCCGGCACTGTCGTCTTCGGGGTCGGGGTGAGGCGGTGTGGCGCCCGGACGGGGACGGCCCGGGGCGCCACACCGCGTCTCAGGCGGCCGGGCGGGCGGCGAGGCCGCCGCAGCCCGACCGCGTCTCGGGCGCCGCCTCGTTGCCGGCGGCGGCCTGGGGGTCGAGCCAGACCTGGACGGCGGGCCGGCCGTGCCCCTCGCCGGCGCCGCCCGCGACGCCCGGCTCGCGGCGGGCGAGCATCGCCACGTCGACGGTGAACTCGAACAGCCGCCAGTCGACCTGCGGCGCGGCCCGGTGGTTGCGGGCCAGCCGGGCGACCCGGGCCGGATCGGTGACCGGCCGGGCGTGGCCGGCGACGTAGGCCTCGTCGTCGCTCTCCTCGGGCGGGAAGGAGTGCAGGGCGTAGCGGCCGTCGCGTTCCAGGTCGCGCCGCTTGGGCGAGTCGACCACGAAGCAGAAGAGCCCCTCGTCGGTGATCACCGGAGAGACGGGATGGACCCGAGGCCCGCCGTCGGCGCGGACGGTGGCCAGATAGCCGAAGCCCGGCCCGTACTGCTGCATGAGGGAGCGGATCCCGTCGGCGAGGCGGGGCTCGTCGGCGGCGAATTCGGACCAGGAAGCCATGCCGACATTCTATCGAACACGTGTACGAACAGGTAGTCCGACACGCAGGTCAGGCAGATCGCTCGCTAAGGTGGTGCGATGCTGCTCTCCGACCGCGACCTGGTCTCCGAGATCAAGGCGGGCACGCTCGCGCTGGAGCCGTTCGAGCCCACGCTGGTGCAACCGTCCAGCATCGACGTACGCCTGGACAAGCTCTTCCGCGTCTTCAACAATCATCTCTACACCCACATCGACCCGGCGATGCAACAGGACGACCTGACGTCGATGGTCGAGGTGCCGGAGGGCGAGCCGTTCGTGCTGCACCCGGGCGAGTTCGTGCTCGCCTCGACGCTGGAGGTGATCTCGCTCGGCGACCAGCTCGCCGGGCGGCTGGAGGGCAAGTCGAGCCTGGGACGACTGGGTCTGCTCACCCACTCCACCGCGGGCTTCATCGACCCGGGCTTCTCCGGCCACGTGACGCTGGAGTTGTCCAACGTGGCCAACCTGCCCATCACCCTCTGGCCGGGCATGAAGATCGGCCAGCTCTGCATCTTCCGGCTCTCGTCGCCGGCCGAGCACCCGTACGGCTCCGCCGTCTACGGCTCGCGCTACCAGGGGCAGCGCGGCCCGACCCCGAGCCGCTCCTGGCAGCACTGGCGCACCTGGCCGACCCGCTGACCCGACGGTCGCCTGTCAGGAAGGGGCCCTTCCTCTACCGAACGCGTTAGGAAGGGGCCACTTCCTGACACCTCAGCCGGGGCGGCCGTAGCTGTGGATCGGGCCGTCGTCGACCTTCTTCATCTTCACCGGCACGCCGGCGCGGGAGGCGTGCACCACCCAGCCCCCGCCGACGTACATGCCGACGTGGTGCAGGTCGCTGTAGTAGAAGACCAGGTCGCCCGGGCGCAGCTCGCCCCGGCTGACGGTCGCGGTGACCCGGCGCTGCTGCGCGGCGTTGTGCGGCAGCGAGACCCCGGCCTTCGCCCAGGCGGCGAGCATCAGGCCCGAGCAGTCGTACGCGTCCGGGCCCTCGGCACCCCAGACGTAGGGCTTGCCGATCTGGGCGCAGGCGAACTTGACCGCGGTGCCGGCCCCGCCACCGGGATAGCTGGCCGGGCAGGGGGCGGGGCGCAGCGGGCCGCCCCCACCGCTGCCGTAGATCCGTAGCCGCAGCTTCTGCAGCCGGTCGATCTCGGCGTTGATCTGCTTCTTCTTCGCGGCGAGCTGCGCCTCGGTCCGGCCGAGCTGGACGACCATCTCGTCCAGCGACGCCTTCTTCTCGGCCAGCCGGTCGCGCAGCTCGGCGACCTGCCGCACGTCCTGCTGCTGATGCCGGGCGAACCGGTCGAGCAGTTCGAGCTGGCCGACCATCTGGTCGGGCGAGCGGCTGCCCAGCAGGGCGTTGACGGCGGAGACGTTCTCACCCTTGTAGGCGCGGACGGCCAGCGCGCCGACCTTCTCCATCGCCTGGTCGACCTGCTTCTCCAGCGGCTCGATCTGCTTGGCGAGGGCGGTGGCCTGCCGGCGCTTGGCGGCCAGGTCCTGGCGGGTGGCGTTGTGCCGTTCGATGATCGGTTCGAGCTTGTTCCAGTCCTCGTCGATCTGGCGCTCGATCTCCGCGACCGTCGGTTCGGCGTGGGCCGCCGTGGCGCCGCCGGTCAGGACGACGGCGAACGCGGCCAGGGCGGCGAGGGCGGTGGTGCAGCGGTACCAGCGTGGGCGCGGCGCAGCCGTCGTCGGGTCGGCGGGCGCCGACCGTGCCGACGGTGGCCGCGGGGCATGGTGTGCCACCGGGCTCCGTACTCCTTCTTCCCATACCGCCTACCGGGTTAGCTGACGGGTTCGGGCGGGAAGGGGACGCCCTACCGCAGGTGCTGCGGATTCACCCCGGGTTACCTGGGTCCCCGGCTCGCTCGGGAGCGACTCGGCGGTGTCGGACCGTTACCGCCCGGGATGGACGGACTGTCGCCGGCCGACGATTGACCAGAGTAGAGACGGCCGTTATCGATCCGCAACCCATCGCGCCGTGACACACCGTGTTCATGTGGGCCGGTGGGAGCGCGCCACCCCGGCCGGCGAAATTTTCCTTCTTCGGCAAGTGGCGCATGGAAAGGTATTGACCGGAGGTGGTACCCGGGGCGAAGGTGGCCCCACATTCGCCCGTCCGACCTGGGGGTCTGATGCACCTGTCAGCGACATCGAGGAGCAGACGCGTCCTGCTGGCCGCCGCCGTGGCGGCCGCCCTGACGGCGACGCCGCTCACCGCCGCCGGATCCGCCGCCGCCGCGACGACGACCGACCGGCAGCAGCAGTACGCCGCCGCGGCGGCGGAGTACGGCGTGCCGGAGAGCGTCCTGCTCGGAGTCTCCTACCTGCAGTCCCGCTGGGACACCAACGCCGGAACGCCGAGCACCAGCGGCGGCTTCGGACCGATGCACCTCACCGACGCGGAGTACGTCGCCGCGCTGCCCGGGGGCACCCACCACGACGATGGCACCGAGGACCCACGTGGCGACGACTCGCGCCCGTCCCTGGCCGAGGCGCACGAGCCGCCGGACACCCCGCCGCCCGCCGAGGCCTCGCTGCGGACGCTCGACGCCGCCGCCGAGCTGACCGGCGCCAGTGAGGAGGCGCTGCGGACGGACGTCACGGCGAACATCCGGGGCGGCGCGGCGCTGCTGGCCGCGTACCAGAAGCAGATCGGCGCGCCGGTCGGCGCCGACACCGACCCGGCGGCCTGGTACGGCGCGGTGGCCCGCTACTCGGGCGCGGACAGCACCGACGCCGCGGCGGCCTTCGCCGACGAGGTGTACGCCACCATCGGCGCCGGGGACAGCCGGGTGACCGACGACGGGCAGCAGGTCACCCTGGCCGCCCGCGCGGTGCAGCCGGAACGCTCCTGGCTGGACCGGCTGGGCCTGCGCAAGGTCGCCCGGCCCGACGGTCTGGAGTGCCCCGACACCATCTCCTGCGAGTGGATCCCGGCGCCCTACGTGCAGTACGGCCCCACGGTGGGGGACTACGGCAACCACGACCTCGCCGACCGGCCGACCCAGCAGAAGATCGAGTACATCGTCATCCACGACACCGAGGGCTACTTCGGGCCCAGCGTCAACCTGGTCAAGGACCCGAGGCGGGTGGGCTGGCACTACACCCTGCGCTCGGTGGACGGCCACATCGCCCAGCACATCAAGACCAAGGACGTCGGCTGGCACGCCGGCAACTGGTACGTGAACGCCAAGTCCATCGGCCTGGAGCACGAGGGCTTCGCGGGCCACGGCACCTGGTACACCGAGGCGATGTACCGCACCTCCGCCAAGCTGGTCCGCCACCTGGCGCTGCGGTACAACATCCCGCTGGACCGCCAGCACATCATCGGCCACGACAACATTCCCGGCACCGTCGCCTCGACCGTGCGCGGCATGCACTGGGACCCGGGCCCGTACTGGGACTGGTCGCACTACTTCGACCTGCTGAAGGCGCCGTTCTCGTCGACCGCCACGCCGCAGACGGGGCTGGTCACCATCGACCCGGACTTCGCCACCAACCAGCCGCAGTTCACCGGCTGCAACCGGCAGCCCCCGGGCGTGCCGAACCCGCCCCCGCCGGCGGCGCCCTGCCCACTGCGCGGCTCGTCCGCGGTGATCCTGCACAGCGCGCCGAGCCACGACGCGCCGCTGGTCAACGACATCGCGCTGCGGCCCGACGGCACCCCGAACACCATGTACATCTCCGACCACGGCGCCCGGGCCTCCACGGGGCAGACGTACGCCCTGGCCGAGGTGCGGGGCGACTGGACCGCGATCTGGTACCTCGGCCAGAAGGCGTGGTTCCACAACCCCGCCTCGAAGCCGACCGCGAAGTGGTCCGCCGGCTTCGTGGTGACCCCGAAGGCCGGCAGGGCCACCATCCCGGTGTACGGCCGGGCGTACCCGGAGCAGGCCGCCTACCCGGCGGGCGTGCCCTACCAGCCGATCTCGCCGCTGCAGTACACCCTCTCGGCCGGCCAGCGGTACGCCGCCGGCCCGGTGCTCCCCGGCGAGTACTACCGGGCCGTCACGTTCGACGGGTCGTCTCCGGGTGACTGGACGGTGGTCCGCGGCGAGAACGAGTACGTGCAGATCCAGTTCGGTCACCGGTTCATGTACGTCAACCGGGCCGACGTGGACGTGCTGCCGTCCGCACTGGGCGCGCCCAACTGACGCGTCGCACGACGAGGGCCCCCGGTCGAGTCGACCGGGGGCCCTTTCGTGCGTGGTGCGGGATCAGCCGGGCCTGCGGAACCCGGCCACCGGCATCGTGTTGATGCTGGAGACGTTCACCGGCTTGCCGGCCCGGGGCGCGTGCACCATCTTGTCGTTGCCGAGGTAGAGGCCGACGTGGTGCAGGTCGCTGAAGAAGAACACCAGGTCACCCGGGCGCGCCTCGGAGCGCGGGATGGCCTTGCCCTCGTTCCACTGCGCGCCGGTGAAGTGCGTCAGGTGGATGCCCGCCGCCTTGTAGGCGTACTGGGTCAGGCCCGAGCAGTCGAACGAGTTCGGGCCGGTGGCACCCCAGACGTACGGGTCGCCGACCTGGGCGCAGGCGGTCTTGATGGCGGTCCGGGCCGCCTCGCTGACCACGCCGTTGATGGTGGGGCACTTCTCCGTCTTGACGGTGGTCACCGGCAGCGACGCCTCGAGCTTCTTGATGTCGGCGTCGATCTGCTTCTTCTTCGCCGCCAGGTCGTTCTGCTGCTTGGTCTGCGCGGCGATCAGCGCGTCGAGCTTCTGCTTCTCCGCGTCGTACTTGTCGCGGACCTTGGTGACGCCCTCGAGCTGCTTGCGCTCCTGGGCGGCCAGCCGGTCCAGGAGGGTCAGCTGCTCGGTGAGCGTGTCCGGCTTGGCGCTGACCAGCAGCGCGCCGATCTCCTGCGACGGGCCGGAGATGTAGTAACGGGCGGCGAGGTCACCGACCCGGTCCATCGCCAGTTCGGTCTCCAGCGCCAACGGCTGGATCTTCTTCTGCAGATCCGCCGACTTCTTGCGGTTGACCTTCAGCTGCGCCCGCACCTTGTTGTACTGCTCGATGGTGGGCTCGAGCTGCTCCCACTTCTTGTCGATCGCGGCCTCGATCTCGTCGACCGAGGGCTCGGCGTACGCGGGCGCGGCGAGCACGCCGACGCCGACGACCGCGGCGGCGACCAGGGTGAGCAGACGGTGGGCGGCCCGGCGCAGGCCACCCGGACGAGCAGATCGTCCCGGTGCGTGACGATGAGGGGGCATGGTTGCCACCGGCACCGACTCCTTTTGCAACCCGACCGCCGGGCGTCTCGCGGGAGGAAAGAGGGGCGAGACAGACGACCCACACAGCGGCCGGTGCCCAACATTAGGGAAGGCGCCCAGCGGAATCAAGGCGACCATCGTCCACATCACGCCTAGGCAACCGGCTGCGCACCCAGGGTGTCGGCCCGGCGACCGACGATCGCCGTCAATACATCTTCCAACGTCACCACGCCGAGCGGACGCCGGCCGTCGCTGACCAGCACCATGTGCCGCCGCTCGCGGCGCATCGACAGCAGCAGGTCGGCGAGCGTACGGTCCGGCGGCACCACCGCCAGCGGCCGATAGACCTCCGCCGGCACCGGGGCGCGCCGGCTCACCCCGGTGTACCCGAGGACGTCCTTGACGTGCACGAAGCCGAGCACCCGGCGGGTGGACCGCTGCACCACCGGGAAGCGGGACCGGCCCGTCCGGGTGGCCAGCACCTCCAGCGAGGCGGGCGAGACGTCCTCGGCGACGGTGGTCACCGTCGACCAGGGTTGCAGGGCGTCGGCGGCGGTCCGGCTGTGCAGGGCGAGCGCGCCGGTGATCCGGGCATGCTCCTGGGCGTCGAGCAGACCCTCCGTACGCGCCTGCGCCACCAACCCGGCCAACTCCTCGGCCGTGAAGACAGTCTTCACCGCCTCGGTCGCCTCGATCCGCCACAGCCCCAGCACCCGGCGGGCGGCCCACTTCATCGCCAGCAGCAGCGGCTTGGTGGCCAGGCAGAACGCCAGCATCGCCGGCCCCAGCCAGAGTGCCGAAAGCTCGGGCCCGGCCAGCGTGATGTTCTTCGGCACCATCTCGCCGACGACCGTGTGCAGGAAGACCACCACGCCGAGGGCGAGCACGAAGGCCACCGGGTGGACCGCCCGGTCGGGCAGCCCGGCGGCGTGGAACGCCGGCTCCAGCAGATGTGCCAGGGCCGGCTCGGCGATCGCGCCCAGCCCCAGCGAGCAGACGGTGATGCCGAGCTGCGCCCCGGCGATCATCAGCGGGATCTGGTTCATCGCCGACAGCGCCCAGCGGGCCCGCTTCGAGGTGGCCGCCAACGGCTCGACCACCGTACGCCGGGACGCGATGAGCGCGAACTCGCTGCCCACGAAGAACGCGTTGCCGAGCAGCAGCGCCACCGTGACCAGCAGTTCAGGCATCGTCGCTCGGCTCCTCGGGGCGGACCACCCGGACCTGCTCGATGCGGTGCCGTTCCACCTCGACGACCGTGAACTCGTAGCCGGACTCCTCGACCGTCTCGCCCGCCACCGGGATGTGCCCCAGCCGGGCCATCAGGAACCCGGCGAGCGTCTCGTACGGCCCCTCGGGCAGCCGGAAGCCGGTCTGCTCGGCCAGTTCGTCGGAGCGCAGCACCCCGTCGACGAGGACGGTCCGCTCCCCGCCCGGCACGGTCAGCTCGACCGGGCCGGCATCGCCCACCGCGTCCGGGTCGAACTCGTCGGCGATCTCGCCGACCAGTTCCTCCACCAGGTCCTCTGTGGTGACCACCCCGTCCGTGCCGCCGTACTCGTCGACGACGATGGCGAGGTCGGCGCCGGCCGCCCTGAGCGCGGCGAGCACCCCGTCGAGGTCCAGGCTCTCCGGCACGTACACCGGCTCGCGGGCCACCGACCCGACCGTGGTCGAGCCCCGCCTGGCCGGCGGCACGCCCAGCGCGTCGGGCACCCCGGCGACGCCGGTCACGAGGTCCAGGGTCTCCTCGTACACCGGGAAACGGGTGCGCCCGGTCTGCCGGGACAGCGCCAGCAGCTCGGCCACCGTGGCGGTGGCGCGCAGCGCGACGACGTCCACCCGCGGGGTCATCGCCTCGGCGGCCCGCTTGTCGCCGAAGCGGATGGTCCGGCGCAGCAGCATCGCGGTGTCGGGTGGCAGCGCGCCGGCCCGGGCCGAGATGGCGGCCAGCAGGCCCAGTTCCTCCGGCGAGCGGGCGCTGGCCAGTTCCTCCTGCGTTTCCACCCCCAGCAGGCGGACCAGGCGGTTCGCCGAGTCGTTGAGCGCCCGGATCAGCCAGCCGAAGGTGCGGGAGAAGGCGCGCATCGGCCCGGCGGTGGCCAGCGCGGTGGGCATCGGCCGGGCCAGCGCGAGGTTCTTCGGGACCAGCTCGCCGAAGAGCATGGAGAGCAGGGTGGCCAGGGCCAGGGCGAGGAACGGGGTGAACCGGTCGGCGGCGTCCCCGGCGACCGGCCGCAGCAGCGGGGTGAACAGCCGGGCCAGGGCCGGCTCGGCCAGGTAGCCGGTGAGCAGGGCGGTGAGGGTGATGCCGAGCTGCGCCCCGGAGAGCTGGAAGGAAAGCTCCCGCAGCGCCCGGCGTACGGTCGCGGCCCGGCCCTCGCCCGAGGTCGCGCGGCGCTCGATCTCGGGCCGGTCCACGGTGACCAGGGCGAATTCGGCCGCGACGAAGAACGCGTTGCCGCCGGTCAGCAGCACGAACCCGACCAGGGGCAGCAGCGTGGTCAGCAGCAGGCCATCGATGCTCGTCTCACCTCGGCGCGATTCTCGCACGCGGGGGCGGCCTGGTCACGGCGCAAATCCCGGGTCGCTCGCCCGGCCCGGCTACCGTCGTGCCCATGGTCGCACTCACCCTCGCACACGAACTGGCCCTGCTCGGCTACGACGACGCGGGCGTCGACCGGCTCGGCCGGCCGGCGCTCGACCAGGGCATGGCCGGTGCCCTGCTGCTGGAGCTGGCACTCGCCGGTCGGGTCGAGGTCGCCGACGACCGGCTGGTGGTGACCGACCCGACGCCCGTCGGCCAACGGCAGCTCGACGACGCGCTGGCCCGGATCGGCGCCGACGGGAAGCGTCGCCAGCCCAAGGACTGGATCGGCCGGCTCGCCAAGGACCTGCCCGAACAGGTGCTGGACGGGCTGGTGACCGCGGGCGTGCTCCACCGCGAGTCGGACAGGTTGCTGTGGATCTTCCCGCGTACCCGCTATCCGTCGCCCACCGGGGCGCAGCCGGAGGTGGAGACGCAGGCCCGGCAGCGGATGGTCGATGCGGTGGCCGGGGACGGCCCGGTCGACGCGCGGACCGCCGCGCTGATCGGCCTCGCCAGGGCCGTCGGCCTGGACCGCGAGCTCTTCGCGGACCTGCCCGGGGAGCAGGTCGAACGCCGGCTGACCGAGATCGCCGCCGGGGACTGGGCGTCCGCCGCGACGCGGAAGGCGATCGAGGAGACCCGCGCGGCCGTGCTGATGGGGAGCGCCGCAGGCACGGCCGCCATCATCGGCGCCAGCGTCGCCTGAACGACGACGGCGGTGGCACCGGGAGGTGCCACCGCCGTCGGGCGTTCCAGGGAATACGCGTCAGCCGGCGACCGGCGTGATCTCCTTGTCGCCCGGCGCCGGCTCGGGCTTCACCGAGCGGAGCAGCACGCTGGCCACGTCGACGACCTCGACCTGCTCGCCGGCGCCCTTGCCGTTCACGCCGTCGTTGAGCATCGTCGAGCAGAACGGGCAGCCGACGGCGACCGTCCGCGCCCCGGTGGACATGGCCTCCTCGACCCGGTCCACGTTGATCCGCTTGCCGATCTTCTCCTCCATCCACATCCGGGCGCCGCCGGCGCCGCAGCAGAAGGAGCGCTCGCTGTTGCGCGGCATCTCGGTGAGCTCGCCGGCAATGGCCGTCCCCAGCACCTCGCGCGGCGGGGCGAACACCCGGTTGTGCCGGCCCAGGTAGCAGGGGTCGTGGTAGGTCACGCCGCCGTCGACCGGCTGCACCGGGGTGAGCTTGCCGGTGGCGACCAGGTGCGCCAGGAGCTGGGTGTGGTGGACCACCTCGAACTCGCCGCCGAGCTGGCCGTACTCGTTGCCCAGGGTGTTGAAGCAGTGCGGGCAGGTGGCGACGATCTTGCGCTTGCTCTTCTCCCGGCCCTCGAACGCCTCGTTCAGGGTCTCGACGTTCTGCTGGGCGAGCATCTGGAAGACGAACTCGTTGCCGATCCGGCGGGCCGGGTCGCCGGAGCAGGTCTCGCCCTCGCCGAGGATCGCGAACTTGACGCCCGCCTCGTTGAGCAGCGTGGCGACCGCCCGGGTGGTCTTCTTGGCCCGGTCCTCGAACGCGCCGGCGCAGCCGACCCAGAAGAGGTACTCGAAGTCGTCCACCTCGCCGACCCGCGGCACCTCGAAGTCCAGGCCCTTGGTCCAGTCCTCGCGGGTGTTCTGCGGGGCGCCCCACGGGTTGCCCTTGTTCTCCAGGTTGCGCAGCATCACGCCGGCCTCCGACGGGAAGCTCGACTCGATGAGCACCTGGTAGCGGCGCATGTCGACGATGTGGTCGACGTGCTCGATGTCGACCGGGCACTGCTCGACGCAGGCGCCGCAGGTGGTGCAGGACCAGAGCACGTCCGGGTCGATGACACCGCCCTCCTCGGCCGTGCCGATCAGCGGCTTGTCACCCTCGGCCAGGGCCAGCACGTCGACGTGGGCGAGCTGCGCGGCGGTGGCCTTCTCCTCGCCGGTCAGGTCCTTGCCGCCGCCGGCCAGCAGGTACGGCGCCTTGGCGTACGCGTGGTCGCGCAGGCTCAGCACCAGCAGCTTCGGCGACAGCGGCTTGCCGGTGTTCCAGGCCGGGCACTGCGACTGGCAGCGGCCGCACTCGGTGCAGGTGCTGAAGTCCAGCAGGCCCTTCCAGGTGAACTGCTCGACCTGGGCGACCCCGAACTGGTCCTTCTCCGGGTCTGCCTCCTCGAAGTCGAGCGGCTTGCCCTGGCTCGTCATCGGGCGCAGTGCGCCGAGGCCGGAGCCGGCGCGGCCCGGGTCGCGCTTGAAGAAGATGTTGGGGAAGGCGAGGAAGCGGTGCCAGGCGACGCCCATGGTGACGTTGAGCGCGATCACGATGAGCCACGTCATCGAGATGGCGATCTTGATGAGGGCGGCGATGCTGACGCCTGCGTCCCAGTTCGGCAGCGCCGCGCCCACCGCGTGGCTGAGCGGGGTGGCCCAGACCGGGTACTCGAAGTGGTCGGTGGCGACCTTGAAGCCCCGGATGAGGAAGCCCATGACCAGCACCGCGAGGACCACGGCCTCGACGAAGTACCCCTGCCACATGGTGGAGCCGGTGAACCGGGAGCGACCGCCCGGCCGGGTCGGCCGGTTGCGGACCCGGATCGCGATCAGCACCAGGATGCCGACGATGCCCAGGATCCCGATCAGCTCGGTCACCGCGCCGTAGAACGCCCAGCCGCCGATCAGGGGCAGCCCGCCGGTCGGGGAGACGACCTCGAAGTACGCCTCGAGCACCAGCAGCGACAGCACGATGAAGCCGACCATCACGAACCAGTGCGCCGCGCCCACCACGCTCCAGCGGAGCATGCGGGTGTGGCCGGCGGTCTCCGCCAGCATGGTCTTCGTGCGGGTGCCCTTGTCGACGAACCGGGTCGGGTCTGGCTGACCCAGCCGGATGACGGCCACCATCCGCATGACCGCGCGTACCGCAAGCCACACCGCCACGGCGGTGATGGCGAACGCGAGGATCGTGGTGACGATCTGGACGCTGCCCATCGAGTTGGCCTCCCGGTCTGCTGCCTGTCGAGCGGCTCGGCGACCGGGGCCGGGTCAGGGGACGGTCGGCGAGCCGCCACCACCGCACCCTCGACCGGACCGGTCGATGACCTCGCTCCGCTCGGTCATGCAATGCAGCCTACGCGCAAGGTTACCCAGCGGTAACGTGAGACATCTCGCACTCCGGCCGCGCCGCCCTGCGCACACCATAGGTGGCCCGACCCGAAACCGCCGGGCAGGGTCTCCGCCGCGTGACGCGCTCGCCCGGGGCGCACCGCGCCGGGCGGCCCCGGCGGGGCCGGATCATTGCGGGGTCTCCGCCGCGTGACGCGCTCAGCCGGGGCGCACCGCGTCGGGCGGGCCGCTCAGCGCCAGCGGGAGAGCAGGATCAGGGAGGCGACCATCGCGCCGAAGCCCACCGCGAGGTTCCAGTAACCCCACGACATGACCGGGTACTCCTGCTCGGAGAGGTAGTAGACCACCAGCCAGCCGATGCCGAAGACGATGAGGGCGACCGCCGAGATCGGCAGCCACACCGGGCTAGGCTTGCGCGTCGCCGCCGTGGCCGTCGGACGGACGTCCGTCGGCGGGGTGTACACCTTCTTCTTGCGGACCTGAGACTTGGGCACGACGCTCTCCAGAGGGGTGACGACCTCGTCCGGCCTGACAACCGGGCGCGGGGGCGACGGTCCATGGCCAATAATGTTCGACAGCTAGCGTAGTCCCGAAGACCCGTCCAAGCCACGAATGGGGTCAGGCCGGTGCTCGGAGTGACCGAAAAAGGCGGGACTGTTCGGGTCGCCGCACCGGCCCGCCCCCGCGCGGGCTGACCAGACGACGGGGAAGGAACGCTCGGTGGAGTACACATCCGGCGCGGCATCCTGGCAGAAGGTGCTCCGGCGGGTGGTCGCCGGCCTCCTGCCGCGGCGGCCGCGGCAGCGCCGACCGGGCTGGTCGATCGGGGTGCCGCTGATCGCCGCCGCGGCCGGGCTGCTCTTCACCACCACGGCGACCACGGCCGGCGGCACCGCCCTGCGCGAGGACCGGCGCCCCCAGCTCAACCAGCTCATCGAGGACCGCCGCGCGGAGGTGGCGGCCAGCGAGCAACGCGCCGCCGCGCTGCGCGGCGAGGTCGAGGGCCGCACCACGGCGCTGGCCAGCTCGGACGGCCCGATCAAGGAGCAGCAGGACCGGGCGGTGGCCAGCCGGGAGGCGGCCGGATTCACCGCGCTCAGCGGCCCCGGGGTGACGGTGGAACTCAACGACGCGCCCCCGCGCCGCAACGACGCGGCCCTGCCCCCCGGGGCCACCAACGACGACCTGGTCGTCCACCAGGGGGACGTGCAGGCGGTGGTGAACGCCCTCTGGGCGGGTGGCGCCGAGGCCATGTCCATCATGAACGTCCGCGTGCTGTCGACCAGCGCGGTACGCTGCGTGGGTAACACCCTGCTGCTGCACGGCCGGGTGTACTCCCCACCATTCAAGATCGTAGCAATCGGCGACCCCGCCGCCCTCCAGCGGGCCCTCGCCGACTCTGAGGGAGTCCGGTTGTTCAGGGACCTGGTCGACGACTACAAGCTCGGCTACAAGGAAACCGTCTCCACGGTCGCCGTGCCGGCGTTCGAGGATTCGACCACGCTCCGGTCGGCGACGGTGCCACGGTGAACCGAGACGACTGGTCGGGGGAGCCCGACGGCCGGCGCCGCGGCCAGGGCGACGGCCCGACGGAGTTCCTGCCCAAGGTCGATCGTCCCGCCCCGGCCGGAGCCTGGCCGGAGCCGACGCTGCCGCCCCGCTCCCCGGCGTCGCGCCCGCACGGTCCCGGCCCCTCGGTCGGCGACGGCCGCCCACCCGGCGGCCCGCCCACCGGATGGCCGCGCGCCGTGTCCGACCCCGTCCGCTTCGCCGACTCCGCCCGATCCGCCGACTCCACCCGGCACGGCGGCCCGGCGCGCTCCGGCGGCCCGGAGCGGGAGCCGGGTCGTCCCGCGAACCCCGGGCGATTCGCCCCCGGCGCCGACCAGGCCCGCGCCACCGCCGACCCGGCGCGGCCCGCCGACCCGGACCGCCTCGGGCCCGGCCGACCGGCCGGCCACGGCCGCTCCGACTTCGGCCCGTCCGCGGGCCGCTCCGACTTCGGCCCGCCCGCGGGCCGCTCCGACTTCGGCCCGCCCACCGGCCACACGAACGTCGGCCCGCCGGCCGCTCCCCTGGACTTCGGCCCGCCAACCGGCTCCGCCGGCCGTGGTGCCGCCGCCCCGCCGTGGCCGGGCGCCGGCCCGGTCCGGCCGGCCACCCCGCCGCACCCGGCTCCGCCGGCCGACGCCGTCCGGCGACCGGACGCCACCTGGGCGGGCAGGCAGAGCGGCGAGCGGTCGCTCCGTCCGCCCGTCGACCGCACCGCCGCCCAGGGCGACCGGCCGACCACCGACGGGCCGACCGCCTTCATCCCGAAGAGCGGCGCGGCCGGCGGGGGGCCGTCCGCCCCGGTCTCGCCGGCCGCCCCCGACCGCTCCGCCGACCCCGGGGCCACCGCCGTGATCCCGGCCGTCTCCGGGCGTACGCCGGCCGGCTCGGCGGCCCTGGTCGAGTCGACCGCCCTGATGGGGGCCGTGCCACGGCCACCTAAGACGGACGAACCCGGCATCCCCGACGCCGCCGCCGAGCAGCCGAAGCCACGCCGGGGCGAGCGGGTCGTCCAGCTCCGTCCCGAGCAGACCAACGCGGGCTACAGGAGCGTCTACTCGGAGCTGACCCGGCCGACGCTCGGCTCCCGGCTGCGCGCCGGCATCCGGATCACGGGCGAGGTGCTGATCACCTTCGGCATGGTGGTGCTGCTCTTCGCCGGCTACGAGGTGTGGGGCAAGTCGGCGATCGTCGACGCCCACCAGAACGACCTCAGCCAGCAGTTGGCGCAGGCGTGGGGGCCGGACGGCGACCCGACCGTGGCACCGACGGCCAGCGCGTCCACCAAGCCGAAGCCGCCCGCGCAGGGCAAGCCGATGGCGGGGCTCTACATCCCCAAGCTCGACAAGAGCTGGGTCGTGGTCGAGGGCGTCACCCAGAAGGACATCCGCTACGCGCCAGGCCACTACCCGTCCAGCGCCCTGCCGGGCCAGGTGGGCAACTTCTCCGTCGCCGGGCACCGCAACCGCGCCACCTTCTGGCGCCTGGACGAGCTGAACGACGGCGACGCCATCGTGGTGGAGGGCAAGACCGACTGGTACGTCTACAAGGTGACCCGGAACCACATCGTCAAGCCCACCCAGGTCGAGGTGGTGGCGCCCGTGCCGGGCAAGCCCGGGCAGAAGCCGACCAAGTCGATGCTCACCCTGACCACGTGCAACCCGAAGTTCGACAACTACCAGCGCCTGATCGTCCACGCCGAGTTGGCGCGTACCCAGCCGAAGTCGGCGGGTCGCCCGGCGGAACTGGGAGGCTAGGCGGTGTACGGCTGGATCTGGCGCAAGCTCCCCTTCGGGCTGCCCGGCAAGCTCGTCGGTAGCCTGCTGATCGCCAGCGCGATGGTGGCCCTGCTCTGGTACGTGGTCTTCCCCTGGGCCGAGCCCCTGCTGCCCTTCGACGACGTGCAGGTCACGCAGGAATCCGGCGAGCCCGGCGACGTCGACGTGGTGCCCGGTGACGAGGAGACCGCGCCCGGCGACGGGCACGACCTGCCGTACGACACCGAACGCAACAACACCCCGCCCCCCTCCCCGGACGAGTGAGCCCTCCGATGCGTGTCCTGGTGATCGACAACTACGACTCGTTCGTGTTCAACCTGGTGCAGTACCTGGGCCAGCTCGGCGTGGACTGCGAGGTCCGGCGCAACGACGAGATCGAGGTCGCCGAGGTGGGCAGGGCCGGCGCGGCCGGCGTCCTGTTGTCGCCCGGTCCGGGCAGCCCTGACCGGGCCGGCATCTGCCTCGACGTCATCCGCCAGTACGCGGGCGAACTACCGATCTTCGGCGTCTGCCTGGGGCACCAGGCGATCGGCGAGGCGTTCGGCGCCACGGTGGCCCGCGCCCCCGAGCTGCTGCACGGCAAGACCTCCGAGGTCCGCCACCAGGGCGTCGGGGTGCTCGCCGGCCTGCCGGACCCGTTCACCGCCACCCGCTACCACTCGCTCGCGGTGCTGCCCGAGACGCTGCCCGAGGAGCTTGAGGTCACCGGCTGGACCGGTTCCGGGGTGGCGATGGCGATGCGCCACCGGACGCTGCCGATCGAGGGCGTCCAGTTCCACCCGGAGTCCGTGCTCACCGAGGGCGGCCACCTCATGCTGGCGAACTGGCTCGCCGCCTGCGGCCACCCGGAGGCGCTGGAACGGGCCCCGGAGCTGGCCGCCGAGGTGGACGCCCGCCGCCGCGCCGCCTTCGCGAGCACCTGACAGTCGTCGCCGCGTCGGATCGTCACGACTCGTTGTCGTCCTCTCTGCGCGCCGCACGGCCCGAACCGGGGCGAGCATCCGCCCGGCCGACGGACCTGGCCGGCAACGCCTGGCCGACGGGTCCCGGCGGGGAGTCACCCGCCGGGGTTACTGCTCGGAGAGCCGGGCCGGTGGGGTGGTCGGGAACAGCGGGAAGCCGCCGCCCTCACCGGACGGCGTGGTGGTGGGCGTGGGGCTCGGCGTGTCGGACGGCGTCGGCTCGGCCTGCGGCACGCTGACCACGATCGTCACCGTCTTACCCTTCGCGAGGCTGCTGCCCGGTCGCGGGCTCTGCGAGAGGACCCGCCCGGCCTCGGCCGCCGGCACCTCCCGGCCCTGCTCGACGTCGACCTCGTAGCCGGCGTCCTCCAGCTCCTTCTCGGCGTCCTCCTCGGTCGAGCCGACCACGTTGGGCACCTGGCCGACGTTGCCCTTGGAGACGGTGAGGGTCACGACCGTCTTCTCGGCGACCTGCTTCCCTTCCTCGGGCGACACGTCGAGGACGATGCCCTCCTGGTCGGCGCTGTCCTTCTCGACCTTCTTGACCTGGAAGCCCGCCTCCTCGAGTCGCGCCTTCGCGCTCTCGTACGTAGAGCCGGTGAGGTTGCTCGGGATGGCCTTCGTGGCCGGGCCGCCGCAGACCTGGACGACGACCTCCCCGTTGGGCTGCAGGGCCGAGTTGGCGGCCGGCGTCTGGTTGACCACCTGGCCCTTCTTGCAGGTGGCGTTGAAGACCTGCTCGCCCTCCCTGGGCACCAGGCTGGCCTGCTCGATCCGGGCGAACGCCTCCTGCTGCGTCAGGCCGGTCACCGTGGGAACGGTGACCTCGTCGTCGCCCTGGTTCAGCAGCGCGGCGGCGAGGGCGATCACCGCCAGCACGCCCACCGCGGCGAAGGTGGCGATCAGCCAGGACGACGCCCGGCGCCGGCGCGGGTCGCCGACGCGGGCCGGGATCTGCCGGGTCTGCGGGGCGCCGGGCGGGGCCGGGTAGCCGGCACCGGCCGGGACGACCCGCGTCGCCTCGTCCTGCGGCAGCACGGGGGTGGCCAGCACCGGGCGGCCGGCGGCGGCGCGGAGCAGGTCGGCCCGCATCTCGCCGGCGCTCTGGTAGCGGTTGAGCGGGTTCTTCGACAGCGCCTTGAGCACGATCGCGTCGACAGCCGGGTTCACGTCCGGGTTGATGTCGCTCGGGGTCGGCGGGGCCTCTCGCACGTGCTGATAGGCCACGCTGACCGGGCTGTCGCCGACGAACGGCGGGTGCCCGCAGAGCAGCTCGAAGAGCACGCAGCCGGCGGCGTAGACGTCGGACCGGGCGTCGACCGCCTCGCCGCGCGCCTGCTCCGGCGAGAGGTACTGCGCCGTGCCGATCACCGCGCTGGTCTGGGTCATCGTGGTGGCGCCGCTGGCCAGCGCCCGGGCGATGCCGAAGTCCATCACCTTGACCTGGCCGGTCTGGGTGAGCATCACGTTGCCGGGCTTGATGTCCCGGTGGATGATGCCGTGCCGGTGGCTGAACTCCAGCGCCGCGCACATGTCGGCGCAGATCTCCAGCGCCCGGCGCGGCTGGAGCCGCCCCTCGACGCCGAGGACCTCCTTGAGGGTCCGCCCGTTGACGAACTCCATCACGATGAACGGCAGCGTCTCGCCGGTCGGCGCGGTCTCCTCGCCGGTGTCGTAGACGGCGACGATCGCCGGGTGGTTGAGAGACGCCGCGTTCTGCGCCTCGCGGCGGAACCGCATCTGGAAGGTGGCGTCCCGGGCCAGGTCGGTCCGGAGCATCTTGATCGCGACGTCCCGACCGAGCCGGAGATCGCGACCGCGGTGCACCTCGGCCATGCCGCCGTAGCCGAGCAGCTCGCCGACCTGATACCTGCCACCGAGCAGGCGGGCCTGCGCTGTCATCGCGTCTGTCGTCCTTCGCTCGTCGTCTCGTCGCCGCCCGGCCGGGGCAGTTCCTGTCGACGGTACGACGTCCCGGCCGGATCGTCGCGTCCGTCGGGCCGCAGCGCGCCGGACGTCACCGTCAGCGGGGCGACCGCGCCGGCTGCGCCGGACTGCTGCGACCGCTCCTTCAGGTTGTAGGAAATCACGCCGGAGCAGACGAGGACCAGTACGGCCAGGAGGATGGCGAGTAACACCATCCCGGGCCGGGACCGTCGGCCGCCGGGCTGGGGCGCCGGAGGGGCGGCCTGCCCCGCGTACGCCATCGGACGGGCCGGCGGCACGGGCGCCGCGCCGCGTGGATAGCCGGGCGCGGCCACGGGTGGGCGGGGCACCGACGCGGCGGGCGCGAGGGCCGTGGGGCGGTGCGGCGCGGCGGCCGGGCGGGGCGCCGCCGCGGGCGGGCGCGCTGGCTGCGGGGCGGCGGTCGGCGGCCGGTGCGGGGTCACCGGCGGACGCGCCGTCGGAGCCGGCACCTGGGCGCGGCCGGGCGCGGCGGCGGGCGACGCCGGGGCTGCGGAGATCGGACGACCACCCGCGCGGGCCTGCTGGGAGAGCTGGGCCTTCATCTGCCGGGCCACCCCGGCCAGCGCGGCGGCGCTGGGCCAACGGGCGGCCGGGTCCTTCGCCAGGGCCCGCTCCACCACGGCCCGGACCTGCGGCGGGATGTCGGCGGGCAGCGGGCGGGGGGCCTCCCGGACGTGCCGCATGGCGATCTCGAGGGGATTGTCGCCCTCGAACGGGCGGCGGCCGGCCAGGCACTGGTACGCGACCACGCCGAGCGCGTAGACGTCGGAGGCGGCCGTGGCGACCCCGCCCGTGGCCTGCTCCGGAGAGATGTACGAGGCGGTGCCGAGCACCGAGCCGGCCGCGGTGAGCTGGGCCACCAGATCCGACCGGGCGATGCCGAAGTCGGTCAGCACCAGGGTGCCGTTGGGCCGGACCAGCAGGTTGCCCGGCTTCACGTCCCGGTGCACGATGCCCTTCACGTGCGCCGCGTGCAGCGCGTCGGCCGCCTGGGCCACCAGCGCCATCGTGCGGGCCGGGGTGAGCCGGCCCACCCGGGCCAGCGTGGCCGACAGCGCGTCGCCCTCGACGTACTCCATGACCAGGAAGGCGATCTGCTGGTCGTTGCCGAAGTCGTAGACGTCGACCACGCCGGGGTGGTTGATCGTCGCCATGGTGCGGGCCTCGCCACGGAACCGCTCGGCGAAGTCGGGGTCGTCGAGCAGCGCGGGGAGCAGGCTCTTGACGGCGACCGTCCGGCCGAGCACCTGGTCGGTGCCGCGCCAGACGTCGCCCATACCACCGCTGGCGATCCGCTCGTCGAGGCGGTAGCGGTTGCCGAGCTGCACCCCGGGGCTGAGCATGTCAGCGGCCCCCGGGGTCGGCGATGGCGGCGCGCATGATCTGCCCGGCGATCCGGGCCGCCTCGGCGCTGCCGCCCGGGCCGGCCTGCTCCAGCATGACGCAGACCGCGGAGACCGGGGTGCCGTTCTTGTCGAGCGCGAAGCCGATGAACCAGCCGTGGTCGGGCCGGTCGGGCGCGGACTGCGCGGTGCCGGTCTTGCCGCCGACCGTGTAGCCGTTGATCTTCGCGCTCTCGCCGGTGCCGTTCTCGACGACGCTGACCATCATCTCCCGCAGGTCGCCGGCGACCTGGCCGCTGATCGGCTGGCGCAGCTCCCGAGGGTTGGCCGTGTAGTGACTGGTGGTGCGGTCCGGTCCGAGGAGCTGGCGCACCAGGTACGGCCGCATCTGGCTGCCGTTGTTGGCGACAGAGGCGGCGATCAGGGCCCCCTGCAGCGGGGTCATCCGGACGTCGCGCTGGCCGATGGAGGACTGGGCGAGCGCGGCGGGGTCGTCGCCGCCGTCGGCGTTCTCCATGCTGCCGGTGCGGCTGGCCGCCACCGGGTGGCCGCCCTTGGTGAGCTGGCCGACCGTGAGGTCCTCCTCCTCGAAACCGAACTGGCGGGCCTTCTCCTTGATCTTGTCCGCGCCGAGCCGGACGCCGAGTTGGGCGAAGCCGGTGTTGCACGACTCGGTGACCGCGTTCATCAGGGTGACCTCGTCCTCGGGGCAGATCGACGCCGCCGCGTTGCGGATCGGCGTGCCCGAGGTCGGCGGGGTGTAGCTGGAACCGGCCGGGATCTTCGTGTCCTGACCGATGCCGTTCTCCAGCGCCGCGGCGGCCACCACGATCTTGAAGGTGGAGCCCGGCGGCAGCACCTCGCCGAGGGCCCGGTTCTTCAGCGGTCCGTCCGCGTCCTGCTCCAGCTTGTTGTGCGCTGCCGTCGCCTCGTTGGTGTTGTGGCTGGTCAGCGGGTTCGGGTCGAAGCTGGGCATGGAGACCAGCGCCTGCACCGCCCCGGTACGCGGGTCGATGGCGATCGCCGCGCCCTTCGGGACGTCGTTGCGGTTGTTGCGCAACTGCTCGTACGCGACGTCCTGGGCCCGCTTCGAGAGGGTGAGCAGCACGTTGCCGCCGGCGGTCTTGTCGCCGGTGAACATGTCCTTGAACCGGTCGTAGAAGAGCTGGTCGCTGGTGCCGGCGAGGAAGTCGTCCTCGGCCTTCTCGATGCCGGTCTCGGCGAGGTTGACCGGCTTGTAGCCGAGCACGTGCGCGTACTTGGCCCCGCCCGGGTAGGTGCGCTGGTACTTCAGCCTGCCGTCGGTCTCCTTGCTGACCGCGAGCGCGGTGCCGCCGGCCTCGATGTTGCCGCGCTTGCGATCGTAGGTGGCGACCTGGACCCGGCCGTTGTAGTCGCTGGTGCGGTATTCGTCGGCCTTGTAGGCCTGGATCCAGTTCAGGTTCGCGAAGAGCAACCCGAAGAGAACCATGACGACGACGCCCACGCGGCGCAGGGGTGCGTTCACGGCCTGATCACCTCCGTGGGGGCACCGTGCAGCTGCTCCGGCGGGCCGCCGGACGGTCGGGCCGCCTTGCCGCCCCCGCCTGCGACGGGGCGGCGGGCCCCGTCGGAGACGCGGAGCAGGACCGCGATGAGCAGCCAGTTGGCCATCAGCGAGGAGCCACCGGCGGAGAGGAACGGGGTGGTCTGGCCGGTCAGCGGGATGAGCTTGCTGATCCCGCCGACGATCACGAAGACCTGGAGCCCCAGGGTGAACGCCAGGCCGCCGGCCAGCAGCTTGCCGAACGAGTCGCGGACCGCCAGGGCGGCCCGCAGCCCCCGCTCGACGATGAGCAGGTAGACGACGAGCAGCGCGGAGAGGCCGAACAGCCCGATCTCCTCGCCGAGGCCGGCGAAGATGAAGTCGTTCTGCACCTCGGGCAGCAGGCCGGGCTGGCCGCCGCCCGGGCCGGCGCCGAACATCCCGCCGGTGCCGAGCGCGAGCAACCCCTGGACCAGCTGGTAGCCGTCGTCGTGGGGGTCGGCGAACGGGTCGAGCCAGATCTGCGCGCGCAGGTAGAAGTTGGCGAACGGGCCGCCGACGAGGTCGCCGAGGACGTACGCGAGGTAGGCGCCGCCGAAGAAGAGCACGAGGCCGATGAGTAGCCAACTGACCCGTTCGGTGGCGATGTAGAGCGTCACCACGAACATGCCGAAGTAGAGCAGCGACGTGCCGAGGTCCTTCTCGAAGACGAGGACCAGGACGCTGACCAGCCAGACCGCGACCACCGGGCCGAGGTCCCGCCCGCGGGGGAAGTCGATGCCGAGGAACCGGCGGCTGGCCAGCGAGAGCACCTCGCGCTTGCGCACCAGGTAGTAGGCGAAGAAGACCAGCAGCGCCAGCTTGGCGAACTCACCCGGCTGGATCGAGAAGCTGTCGCCGAACTTGATCCACAGCTTGGCGCCGTTGATCTCCGAGAAGCGGCTCGGCAGCACCGCCGGGATCATCACCAGCACGATGCCGGCCAGGCCCAGGGTGTACGCGTACCGGGAGATCGACCGGTGGTCACGCATGAGGGCGAGCAGCCCGGCGGCGAGGATCACCGAGATAAGCGTCCAGGCGAGCTGACGGCCACCCGTCCCGGCGAAGATGGCCAGGTCCGCCCGGTCGGCGGGAGCGGCCTCGGCCAGGTCGAGCCGGCGCAGGAAGCCCACGCCGATGCCGTTGAGCAGCGCGACGGCCGGCAACAGGGCCGGGTCGGCAAACGGCGCCAGGAACCGGATGACCGCGTGCAGGCCGAGGAAGAGCACGGAGAGCACGGCGGCCGGCACCCAGAAGTCGGCGGTGACCGTGTCGAGCACGGTTGCCTCGACCATCGCCCCGTACGCGGCCACCAGCACCATGGCCAGCAGCAGCAGCGAGATCTCGGCGTTACGCCGGGACCGGGCCAGGCGCACGCCGGGCTGCTCGCCCGTGGTGGCGGGCGAGGGTGCCGGGGTGGCCGCTGCGGTCACGGATCGTCCTCGATTTCGAGCCGACGCTCACTCCGGCGACCGGCAGGTGGCCGGGTCGAGCGTCGGCGAGACGGTGTCGGAGGGCAGGGCGTCGGGCGTGCTGGTCGGCGCGGCCGACGTGGTCGGACGACTGCTGGCCGCCGGGCTCGCGCTGGCCGACGGCGTCGGGGTCGCCGGGCGGGCGGACGGCGTCGGGGTCGTGGTGACGGCCACCGCGCTCGGGCTGGGCGGGCAGATCGGCTTCAGGTTCGGGTTCGTCGGGCTGTCGCTGGTCAGCTCGGCCAGCCGACGCTCGGCGTCCGGCTCACTCTTGGCCGGGATGCCCTGCTTCACCTGCTCCTGCGCTGCCAGGGTCAGGTCTTCCAGGTCGGCGGGGCTGGTGGAGTGCACGGTGGAGAGGTCCATCCCGGCGATCTCGCCCTGGATCCCTCGGAACACCGCGACCTGGCCCTCCTCGGTCGCCCCGACGTAGTACTGCCGCTGGGTGTAGCTCCAGCCGCCGAAGACGGCCCCGCCGAGCAGCACCAGCAGCGCCAGTGTCGTCGCGGCGGCGCGCACCGGCCGGCGCTTCGGGCGTTCCGGCTCGTCGTCGTCACCGGCCACGGGCTCCTCGGGGGCGGCGGGCCGGGGGGCGGAGAGCGCCGACGCACGGGCGGCCGGGGTGGAGACGTCGGCGGAGGTGGCCATGCCCCGGTCCCGGGCCGCGGCCCCGCCGACGATCGGGCTCGCCTCGACGATGTCCTGGTCGGTGGCGTCCGCAATGATCACCGTGATGTTGTCCGGCCCGCCGCCGCGCAGGGCGAGTTGCACCAGCCGCTCGACGCACTGCTGGGGGTCGGCGTACTCGCGCATGGTCTCGGCGATGGTGTCGGCGCTGACCACGCCCGAGAGGCCGTCGCTGCAGATCAGGTAGCGGTCGCCCGGCAGCACCTGACGGACGCTGTACTCCGGGTCGATGTCACGGCCGTCCAGCGCCCGGGTGAGCAGCGACCGCTGCGGGTGGCTGCTCGCCTCCTCGGCGCTGATCCGGCCCTCGTCGACGAGCATCTGGACGTAGGTGTCGTCCTTGGTGATCTGCGCGAACTCGCCGTTGCGCAGGAGGTAGGCCCGCGAGTCGCCGATGTGGACCATGCCCAGCTTGCTGCCGGAGAAGAGGGTGGCGGTGAGCGTGGTGCCCATCCCCTCCAGCTGCGGGTTGGCGTCCACGGTGTCGCGGAGCTGCTGGTTGGCGGTGCCCACGGCCGAACGCAGCGCGTCGACGAGGGCGTCACCCGGGACATCCTCGTCGAGCGGCGCCATGGCACCGATGACGATGTTGCTGGCGACGTCACCGGCGGCCATGCCGCCCATGCCGTCGGCGACGGCGAGTAGCCGCGGCCCGGCGTAGACGGAGTCCTGGTTACCGTCTCGGATCAGACCGCGGTCGCTGTGGGCCGCATAGCGCAGGGTCAGAGTCATGGCCGTAATTCGAGAGAAGTGCGGCCGATCCGGATCGGCACGCCGAGGGGGACGGGGGTTGGTCCGGTGACCTTAGCGCGATCCAGGTAGGTGCCGTTAGTCGAGCCGAGATCCTCGACGAACCACTGCCCGTCGCGCGGCACCAGCCGGGCGTGCCGCGCCGAGGCGTAGTCGTCGGTGATGACGAGGGTGGAGTCCTCGGCCCGACCGATGGTGATCTGCGCTTCACCAAGGGTGATCCGCGTGCCCGCCAGTTGACCGGCGGTGACCACGAGCTGGTGCGCCGCCCTGCCCCGCTTCGCCTTCGCCGGTTTCGCCGCCTGCCCGAGCGAGGCCCCGACCGCCCGCGGGGCGGCCACCAGCCGGCCCGACCGGGCCCCCGCGAAAAGGTCCCGGCGGATCACGCCGACCACCGTGAACACGAAGATCCACAGCAGGATGAGGAACCCGAACCGGGCGACGGTGATGACGAGTTCCGGCAAGGCGGATCAGCCGTCCACGCGGAAGGTCAGCGTCGTGGTGCCGAGCTGGATCATGTCGCCGGGGTTGAGCGCGACGGCGGAGACCCGCTGGCCGTTGACCATCGTGCCGTTGGTCGACCCGAGGTCGGTCAGCACGACCTGGCCGCCGTCGAAGTCCAGCCGGGCGTGTCGCCGCGAGATGCCGACGTCGGGCAGGCGCAGGTTGGCCTGGTCGCCGCGGCCGATCACGGTCGAGCCCATCTGGAGGGGATAGGTGCGCCCGTCGCCGGAGACCAGCCGCACGTTGCGGCCGCCGCCGTGGCCGGGCGGGGGGCCGTAGCCGCCACCCTGGTCGTACGCCGGGTACGCGGGCGGGCCGGCGTCGTAGCCGGGCGCCGAGACCGGAGCGACCTCGCCGCCGGTGTAGACCTCGGCGGTGACCCGGAACATGCCCGTGTCCAGCCCCTCGCCACGTTCGATCTCGACGATCACGTCGCCGTAGACCGTCCAGGCCTGCTCGCCGATGAACTCCGCCTGCGACTGGGCCAGCTCCTGGGCCAGCGCGGCGGCGTACGGCGCCAGCCGACTGTGGTCGTAGGGCGAGAGATCGATCACGTAGCGGTTGGGCACCAACGTGCGCCCACCGGCCAGGATCGCCTTGTGCGCCTCGGCCTCCCGCTGCATGGCGTTGAGGATCTCCACGGGGTGGACCACCCCTTTGAAGACCTTGGCGAAGGCCCCCTCGACCAGGCCTTCCAGACGCTTCTCGAAGCGTTGCAGCACGCTCACCGGCTCCTCCTCGGGTCCCGAGGACATGATGGTATCCGGCCGGAGCGCTCGCAGCTCACACGCCGCTCGGCCGGCTGGCGGCGGCCCGTTCGGTGGGGCCGTTGTCGTCGTGCTAGTCTTTCGTCCGCCGAGAACGGTACCGCCTCGACGGACGGTAACCGATCGACGCAACGATCACGGACAACGTAGGATGTCCGGGGCCCGCTGGAGACAGCAGGACCGGCACAGACTACAGTGTTCGAGGTCAGGCCACGGGGAAGTGGCGGAATGGCAGACGCGCACGGTTCAGGTCCGTGTGCCCGAAAGGGCGTGGGGGTTCAACTCCCCCCTTCCCCACCAATACGCGAGGGCTCCGCAGCGATGCGGGGCCCTCGCGGCGTATCGGGGCCGTGCCGTACGTCACGCTATGCTCCGATGGATTCTGCCTCCGAGGACCAGGAGTGGCGTGTGAGTGTCGCATTCGTGACCGGGTCGGGTGGGCTGATCGGCTCCGAGGCGGTCCGGCACTTCGCCGGCCTCGGTCTCGACGTCGTCGGCATCGACAACGACATGCGGCAGGAGTTCTTCGGCGAGGAGGCTTCGACCGCCTGGAACGTACGGCGCCTGACCGACGAGCTGGGGAGCGCGTACTCGCACCACAGCATCGACATCCGGGACCGGGCCGCGCTGGGCAAGCTCTTCAAGCGGTACGCGGGCGACGTCGCCGTGGTGATCCACACCGCCGCCCAGCCGTCGCACGACTGGGCGGTGCGCGACCCGTTCACCGACTTCGACGTGAACGCCGCCGGCACGCTCAACGTCCTGCAGAACGTGCGCGAGCACTGCATCGAGGCGCCGGTGATCCACTGCTCCACCAACAAGGTCTACGGCGACCGGCCGAACAGCCTGCCCCTGGTCGAGCTGGAGACCCGGTGGGAGATCGAGCCGGGCCACCCGTACGAGCAGGGCATCCGCGAGGACATGTCCATCGACGGCTGCCTGCACTCGATCTTCGGCGCCTCCAAGGTCGCGGCCGACGTCATGGTGCAGGAGTACGGCCGCTACTTCGACATGAAGACCGCCTGCTTCCGGGGCGGCACGCTGACCGGTCCGGCGCACTCCGCGACGGAGCTGCACGGCTTCCTCGGGTACGTGATGCGCGCCAACATGGAGCGCCGGACGTACAAGATCTTCGGCTACCAGGGCAAGCAGGTGCGGGACGCGATCCACAGCTCGGACGTGGTCTCCGCGTTCGAGGCGTTCTTCCGCAACCCGCGTTCCGCGGCGGTCTACAACCTCGGCGGCGGCCGGCACTCCAACACCTCCAACCGGGAGGCGTTCGCGCTGGCCGAGCAGATCACCGGCCAGGAGATGATCACCGAGTACGTCGAGGCCAACCGGATCGGCGACCACAAGTGGTGGATCGGCTCCAACGAGGCCTTCCAGGCCGACTACCCGGAATGGAAGCAGGTCTACGACGTTCCCATGATCATGCGCGAGATCTACGAGGCCAACGTGGACAAGTGGGTGCCGGCAGCATGACCGCCAGGGGCAAGCGGAACGTCCTCGGCGTCCTGGTCGACGCCACCGACTACGCCGCGGCGACCGAGCAGGTGGTGGCCGCCGCGCAGGAGCGCCGCCCGCTGGCGCTGACGGCGCTGGCCGTGCACGGGGTGATGACCGGGGTGCTCGACCGGGCGCACAACGCCCGGCTGAACTCCTTCGACGTGGTCACCCCCGACGGCCAGCCGGTGCGCTGGGCGCTCAACCTGCTGCACGGCGCCGGGCTCACCGACCGGGTCTACGGCCCCACGCTGACCCTGCACGTGCTCTCCCGCTTCGCCGACGAGGGCCTCCCGGTCTACCTGTACGGCTCGACCGAGGAGACCCTGGCGAAGCTGATCCCGGCGCTCGAGCGGATGTTCCCGGCACTCAAGATCGCCGGCGTGGAGCCGTCCAAGTTCCGGGCGGTGCAGCCCGGCGAGGACGTCGAGATCGCCGACCGCATCAAGGCCAGCGGGGCGCGGCTCGTCCTGGTCGGGCTGGGCTGCCCGCGCCAGGAGGTCTTCGCGTACGCCATGCGGCCGCTGCTGGACATGCCGATGATGGCCGTCGGGGCGGCCTTCGACTACCACGCCGGGCTGCTGCGCCAGCCGCCGCCGTGGATGCAGCGGGCCGGCCTGGAGTGGTTCTGGCGGCTCGGCCTGGAGCCGAAGCGGCTGTGGCGCCGGTACGTGATCCTCAACCCGGCCTACCTGGCCCGGTTGGCCGGGCAGAAGACCGGCCTGTGGAAGGCCACCCCGCCGCCCCCGGCCGCCGAGCGCCCGTCCACCTTCGCCGTCTGACCCAGACCGGCAGACGTTAGGAAGGGCCCCTTCCTATGCATCAGGCGATAGGAAGGGGCCCTTTCCTTGCACTACACCGCTAGAGGGTCAGGGTCCAGGTGTTGATGTAGCCGGTGTCGCCGGCGTAGACGTCCCGCACCTGCAACCGCCAGGTGCCGTTCGCCGCCTCGCTCGACAGGTTCGCGGTGTAGGTGGTGTTGATGTTGTCCGCGCCGTCCCAGATGTTGCTGTTCTTCAGCCGGTAGGACGAGCCGTCCGGGGCGACCAGGTCGACCACCAGGTCACCGCGGTAGGTGTGCACGATGTTCACCGCCACCGTCGAGCCCGACGAGGCGTTCCGGGCGCACCCGGAGATGGTGATCGAGCTGGACACCGTGGCGCCGGTGTCCGGGATCGCCACGTCGGTGCCGTTGCTGCCGGAGCAACCGCCGCCACCGGAGCCGGTCACCGTCAGCGTGTACGTCGCGGTCCGGGTGCCCGAGGCCGCGCTACCGGTGACGGTCACCGGGTAGGTGCCGGGCGGCGTACTCGCCGAGGTGCTGATGGTCAGCGTCGACGAGCCGCCCGAGGTCACCGTGGCCGGGTTGAACGAGGCGGTCGCGCCGGCCGGCAGGCCGCTGGCGGAGAGGCTGACCGACTGGGCCGAGCCGTTGGTGGTGGCGGTGTTGACCGTGGTGGTCACCGAGCCGCCGGGCGCGGTCGAGCCGGAGGTCGGCGAGACCGAGACCGAGAAGTCGTTCACCGGCGGGGTGCCGTCGTTCACCACGTAGAGCAGCCGGTTCGGGGTGCCGGTGCCCACGTTGGTCACCACGTTCGGGGTGGCGTTGTTGACGAGGCTGTCGCGCACCTGCTGCGGGCTCCACGACGGGTTCGCCGACAGCACGAGCGCCGCGGCGCCGGCGACGTGCGGCGACGCCATCGAGGTGCCGCTGATCGTGTTCGTCGCGGTGTTTCCGGTGTACCAGGCGGAGGTGATGTTGACGCCCGGCGCCAGGATGTCGACGCAGGTGCCGAAGTTGGAGAAGCTGGCGGCGGCGTCGTTGTTCTGGGTGGCCCCGACGGTGATCGCCGAGGCGACCCGGGCCGGGGAGTAGTTGCAGGCGTTCTGCCGGTTGCCGAGGAAGTCGCCGTTGCCGGCGGCCACGGCGTACGTGATGCCCGAGTTGATGGAGTTGGTGACCGCCGTGTCGATCGAACTGTTGGCGCCGCCGCCGAGGCTCATGTTCGCCACGGCCGGCTTGACCGCGTTCGCGGTGACCCAGTCGATGCCGGCGACGACCTGGGCGTTGGTGCCGGAGCCCTGGCAGTTCAGCACCCGGACGCCGACGATCTGGACGCCCTTGGCGACCCCGTACGCGGAGCCGCCGACGGTGCCGGCGACGTGCGTGCCGTGGCCGTTGCAGTCGTCGGCGGAGCCGCCGTCCACCGCGTCGAAGCCGGAGACCGCCCGGCCGCCGAAGTCGTTGTGCCCGTACAGCACGCCGGTGTCGATGACGTAGGCGCGCACGTTGGACGCCGTGTTCGGGTAGGTGTAGGAGTTGTTCAGCGGCAGGTTCCGCTGGTCGATCCGGTCCAGGCCCCAGGACGGGGGGTTGGTCTGGGTGCCCGAGATCGTCACGGTGTGGTTCTGCTCGACGTACGCCACCGCCGGGTCGGCGGCGATCCGCGCGGCGGCCTTCGCGCCGACCCGGACCTCGAAGCCCCGCAACGCCGCGCCGTAGGTGCGTGCCACGGCGCCGCCGTGCCGGCCGACGAGCCGCTCGGCGTTGTCGCTCACCGCGTCGCGCCCGACGGCGCTGTCCTTGAAGACGACGATGTAGCTGTCGGCCACGGCGGTGGCGCCGCCCGCGGCGCGGATCGTGCCGACGGGCTCGGCGGCCATGGCGGGCGTGGCGGTGGCCACCATCGCCATGGTGGCCACGCCGACGAGTAGGGACCTACGTGGAAGACCCATCTTCTACCTCCCTCCGACCGGCATCCGACCGTCCGACTTTCGTGGCGTGAGAATCGATGAATGCCGATCAAGCTGAGGGTAGAGCGGGTGGCCGGAATACAAACATGCCGACTTGCCTATAACACCGGGAGGATGCCCCCTACGGGACGCCGTTACGGGAGGAACGGGGGCCGGCCCCGGATTCGCGCTCGCCGGGAACGGGCAATGCTCTCCGTCATGGAGAGTCACCTCACCGTGCTGATCCCGCTGGCCGCCGTGTGGCTCGCCGCCGGCTGGCTGGCGGACGGGATGCCCCGGCTCGACCGCGCCCGCGACCTGCGCCGGCGTACCGGATGGGTGCTCGCCCTGACCCTGACCGGCCTGGGCCTGGCGGCCGCCGTGCTGGCCGCCGGGCTCTCCAGCGCCGGTGCTACCCCGGCGGACCGGGCCGCCAACGGCCTCACCCTCGCCGCCGCGCCCGCGCTCGTCGTCACGGCCTGCACCGTGCGCCGGCTGCGCCGGCTGCGGGCGGGCGCGGGGGCGTTCGCCGCGGCGCCCGGGACCCCGGCCCCGCACGGCCTGCGCGCGGCCGCGGCGCACCCGCTGGTGGGGCTCCCGTTGCAGGTCACCGGCCTGGCGATCCTGCCCGCGGTGGCGGCGGCGAGCGCCCCGGAACCGCTGTTCGGGCCCGGGGTGACCGGGCCGGCGGTCACCGTCGGGGTGCTGGCGGTCGCCGCCATCGGCGTACGCCACGCGCTGCGGCACAGCCGCCTCGCCGAGCGGGCCGCGCCACCCCGGCCGGCGTCACCGCGAGCGGCATCGCCCCGGCCAACGTCACCCCGGCCAACGTCACCCCGGCCAACGTCACCGCGACCGGCGTCACCGCGACCGGCGTCACCGCGAGCGGCCGGGGCCCTGCACGTATAGCAGTTCCAGGATCGCCCGGGTCGCCTCGAACCAGCGGTCGAGCCACCCGGGCGGCGGGACGCTGCCCTTCGGCGGCAGCTCCATCAGCAGCCCGCGCAGCAGCGGGTGGTCGACCAGCGACTCGGTCGGCTCCATCGACCAGCCGGTCGGCGGGAACGACGGCTCGGTCAACGGGTTCGGATCCAGTGACGGCAGGGAGAGCGGCCCCGCCTGTTCCGGCGCGGCCGTCGCGGCCTCCCGGCCACCGACCTCCGTGTCGGTCGACACCACCTCGGTCAGGACGGTGTCCCGGCGCGCCCCGCGATACTTGCCCCCGAAGCGCTCCGGCTTGCCCGGCCCGTTGGTGAGGTTGTCTGACCCGATCGTCGTCATCCGTGTCGCCTGCCTCGTTCAGTTGCCGATTCGCGCGGCGGGTTGTCGACCAGCGCCGTATCGAGGGGTACAACGACACGAACCCGATGTGGCGACGGGATGTCCGGGCTTCTTCGCGTCCGGCCCGGAATCGGACACGGCGGTGCCCCCGCCCGGCTGCCCGCCGGACGGGGGACACCCCGTCACCTCCCGGTCGCGTCAGTCCCGGCCGAAGCCACCGCCCTTGGCGCCAGCGACGAAGGCGTGCCAGTCGCCCGGGGCGAAGACCAGGGCCGGACCCGTTTTGTCCTTCGAGTCCCGCACGCCGACCGCCCCCGTCACGTACGCCACCTCCACGCAGTTGTCACAGTTCGGGCCGCTCTTCGAGCTCTTGAACCACGCTGCCTGCGTCAGGTCCACGGGGAACCCCTTGGTCGCCATTTCCACAACGGCTCCTCTGCCAGTTTCGCGATGTGTGCGATGGACTCCTCCGGACGAATGGCTGCCGCGCGGATGTGATCGAAGATGAAGCTGTACTTCTGCAGTTCGTCACTCTTCTCCAGGAAGAGCCCACCCGTGGCGTTCTCCGCGTACACGACATCCGGATCACCGGGTTCGGGGAAGCTGAGAATCGTGAAGGTCCCGTCCATGCCGGCGTGCGCCCCCACCTCGAACGGCAGGATCTGCAGCGTCACGTTCGGCAGTTCCGCCACCTCGACCAGCCGTTTGAGCTGGTCACGCATGACCTCGTCCCCACCCACCGGACGGCTCACCACCGCCTCATCGAGCACCACCCACAGATCGACCGGATCATCCTGTGTCAGCAACGACTGGCGGCCGAGCCGGACACGGACACGTTGTGCGACCTGGTCAGGGGTGAAATCCGGCCGCGCGGCGCGGATCATCGCGCTCGCGTACTCCTCGGTCTCCAACAGACCGGGCACCACCTGCTGCTCGTACGCGCGGATCGAGCTGGCCGCGGCCTCCAGGCCGACGTACGCGCCGACCAGCACCGTGCTGTACGGGTGCCACCAGCCCTTCTGCCGCGCCTCCCGGGCGATCTGCACCAGCTCGTCGCTCTCGACGCCGACCACCCCGTAGATCCGGAGCATGTCCCGCACGTCGCGCGGGGTGGCCGTGGTGTGGCCGGTCTCGATCCGCGAGATCTTCGACGCCGAGCACTCCAGCTGCTCGGCGACGACCTCGATGGTGATCCCGGCAGCCTCCCGCTGCCGCCGCAGTTCCGCGCCGAGGCGGCGGCGCCGGATGGTCGGGCTGCGCCGTTCGCTCACAGCCTCACCACCCCGCCCGCTGGTCGGGACCACCGGCTTTCGGCCCTCACCGGTCACCTCCGCCTCGCGCCCGCCGCTGTCGCCGCCCGCCGGGGGCGCGGCCGTCGGGCGGCGGGCGTCGTTTCGCGGCGAGAGGTGGTGCCGGTCATCGGCCGGCCGCGACGGGCGAAACCGGCTCCCAGTGTGCCGCCGATACGTGAACGGCTTCAAGCGCTGCTTCTCGCGAGCCGCTCACGTATCGGCAAAAGTCGACGTGCAACTTGCATGACGCACGTCACTGATGCACTCTGTCCGTATGGCACGGGTTACTCACCGTCTCCGTCCGCTCCCCCGCCGTGGTGACCCCACGGGTTCCGGGACGCGCGCCGGTGGGGCCGCCCGGCCTTCGACAACCAGACCTGCCCCGGGTTGATGACCCCGCCGCTGCACGCCAGTTGGCTGTGGCGGCGGGAGCGGTACCCGGAGCAGCCGGGTGATGGTCGGGTGGCGGTCCGCCACCAGCGGGTACGGCCCGACCACCACCGCCCCGCACCACCGGCGCACGAGGGCACGACCCCGTAGCCGGCCACCGAGACGTCCCCCGACCCGCTCCCGCCGGCCCGTCCGCCGGCCGACCCTTCCCAGGAGCCCATGTGCTTCCCCGCTCCGGTGACGTACTGCACGTGACTCGCGCGGCGAGTGTCCAGTTCCTCAGGCCCATCACGTTCCGGGTCATCCGGGTTCTCGACTGGCCGACCTACGACGGCTGGATCTGGCTCGACGGCTACGAGTTGAACGCTTCGGGGGACGCGGTCAACCGGCGGTCGATCTTCGTCCAGCGGGAGGGGCTGCGCCAACTGCGGGCGGCTCCCGAGCCCCGCCCGCACGCCGTGCGGGCCCCGCGCCGGCCCGTCACCCGCACCCCGGTCCGGGTGGGCTGAGCTCCGCGATCGGCGGCCGGGGGGCATACCGCGCCATAGAATGAGGTACGCCCACCCCGGCAGGTTCCACCCCGCGCGTCCAGGACCCCGAACCTGGGATGGCCATGGTCAATCAGCCCGCCGCGCGGCGGCACCACCGCTCCCGCATCGCCTACGCCTTCGGAATCCTGGCGCTGATCGGCGCCGCCACGACACTGGTGGTCGTGGTCCGCGACCCCGCCCTGTCGTCCACCACCCGGCTGACCACCCCGGTTCCCGCGCCGGAGATCACGGTGGTCGACGAGGACCCGCCGGACGGCGACGAGGGGCAGGACGCCTTCGACGCCCCCTACTCCGCGGACGGGGCGGGCGCGCTCGGCGCCGCCGACGAGCCCGGGACCGCGGTCGAGACCGATGTGCCGGCCGGATCGTCGGACGGCGCCGTCGAGGCCGCCCGGCAGCCGGACGACATCCACCGTTCCCTCTTCTGGTCCGGGATCTTCGGTCTGGCCATCTCGCTGGCCGGGCTCGGCCTGGTCGGGACCAGGCGCCGGATGTGGTGACCCGGCCGGCCGCCGCTCGCTCGTGCACCACCCGGAGCGGCGGTCCCGGGCGGCCCGGTCAGCGGCAACTCACCGGGTGGCGGTCGGCTCGGCCGTCGTCGGCGTGGGTTCACCGCCGGTGGGCGAGGGCGCGCCACGGGACACCACCAGGGTGACCTCCTCCCCGTCGGGGACGAGTTCCCCCGCATCCGGGTCGGTGCGGATCACGGTGCCCTCGGGACGGTCGGACTCCCGGTACTCCACCCGGTGGCCCAGCCCGAGGTCGTCCAGGATCGCCTGCGCCGTCGCCAGCGGCAGGTTCACCACGGGCGGCATCGGCACCTGCGCCGCCGCCGAGGTGGTCGGCGACGCGGAGGGCGAGGGGGTGGTCGGGGCGGCCGAGGTCGGCGCGGGGGTCGTCGGCGACACACGGGTGACCGACGGGGAGGGCGACAGGCCGGGGACGGCCGGGTCGTCGTCCGCCGACTGGAGGGCCAGCCACAGCCCGACCCCGAGCAGGCCGAGCAGCAGCAGCGCGACCACGCCCCACAGGATCGGCAGCCACCAGCGCCGGCCGCCCGGCTCCTCGGCGTACCACTCGGCGGCCTCGCGGGGGTCCGCCGGCCGCGGCGGTGGCACCTCCGCGCGCCCCGACCAGGCCGCCGGGCCGGACCGCTCGGGCGGCATGGCGGCCGTACGGTCCAACGGGGCGGTGCGGTCGACGGGCATCGACCGGGTGGCGTCGTCCCCGGCCGGCTGAGGGCCCTCGGGGCCGGGCAGCCGCTGGGTGCGGTCGGCGGGCTCGGGGCCGGCGGACGAGTCGCCGGCGGGCGGTTCCTGGCGGTCGTCGCTCATGCCGGCACTCCGCTTCGCTGCGCGCCGACCTGAGACACCACCGCACTGCGCCGATGACTCACTCGCTGACGCTCGCTCATGCCGGCACTCCGCTTCGCTGCGCGCCGACCTGAGACACCACCGCACTGCGCCGATGACTCACTCGCTGACGCTCGCTCATCGCACGTCCTCTCCCGGCCCGGGCGGGCGTCGTGGCCCCTGACCGCCAACCTAGCGGTCCGGACGGCCATCGGCCGGGATCAACGTGCCGGACGCTCCGTCACGGGGTCGGGGTGGCCGAGCCCGAGCCCGCCGGCGCCGCACCGCACCAGATCGACACCTGGTCGTTCCACCTGCCCGTGCTGTCGCCGGGCGGGTCCTGGCGGGTGACCGGGCCGGTCCGACCCGAGCGGTACTGCGGGTAGAAGCCCTCGTCAACGAGGTCGTCCCCCGCCTCGTCGCAGTCGTCGCCCACCACGTCCGGCACCGTCGCGGCCGGGGCCGGACCGCTCACGTAGAGCGTCACGGTGTGCCCCGGCTGGACGCGCGTCCCGACCGCCGGGGAGGCGCGTTCCACCGTCCGTCCCGCGCCGCCCAGGAAGACCAGTCGCCAGCCCAGCCGCCGCTCACGCAGCTCGTCGCGGGCCTCGGCGAAGTCCTCCCCGACCACCTCGGGGACCGTCAGGCCGGCGGGGCGGGTCGGCGCGCCCGTCCGCGCCGGCGCCGACGTCGACCGCCCCGGCGTCGGGCGGGCGGCGCTCCGGGTGCCGGTGGGCGGAGCGGCCACCGTCGCGTCCGTCGCGGTCGGTCGGTCGTTCTCGCCGGCCAGGAGCCAGCCCCCGGTCGCGCCGACGGCGGCGAGCAGCACCACGGCCAGCCCGCCGCCGAGCAGCGTGTTCATCCGGCCCGACCCGGCGTCGTCCCGCGCGCCGGCTCCTCCGCCCGGGTACCCGTCCGTCATGCCGTCCACCGCCTCGATTCATCGGCGACCGTACCCGCCCCCGCCAAGCCCGACGCGGTCGCGGTCACCCCGGCGGAACCGTCACCACTCGCCGCGCCGACCACGGGACGTTACGCTCCCCGGCATGGCCAGACGGGGCTGGGGAGGACCGATCGCGACCGCGGTCGGCGTCGCTGCCGGCGCGGGCGCGGCCCAACTGGGCTTCGGCTACGGGCTGGGCATCATCAACTGGGCGCCGGCGGACGCCACCGCCGGCGCGACCGCCTGGGTGGCCGGCCTGATCTGGGCCACCTGGATCGCGGCCACCTCGACGGTCTTCGGCGCGGTGTGCGCGCAGCGGCTGCGCGACCACACCCCGGCGCCCGCCGCCGCACCCGACGTCGCGACCGTCGTCGAGCCCGACGCGGGACCGGCCGACGGCCTCCTCCGGCACGTCGTGCTCGCCGTGGCGGCCGGGGTGGGCGCGCTCATCACCGTGCTGCTGGTGGCCGTGCCGGCGCGGACGGCCGTGGCGGCGGACACCGGCTCCCCCCGGAACGTCGCCGCCGCGTACGCGGCGGTCGGCGTCCTCGTCGGGGTGTCGACGGCCGTCTGGGCGCTGCGCTCGCGGGCCGCCGCGAACAACGTGATCGCCACCGTGGGCTGGCTCTGGCTGCTCGCCGTGGTCGCCGTGGTCGACGGGGTGCTGGCCGGGCGCGGGCTGACCAGCGCCCAGCTCGGCATCTGGCAGCTCAGTTCCGACGACGGAGGGTTCTGGATCCGGGACTACTTCTACTGGCCCGGCGCGCTGCTGTCGCTCGGCTCCGCCCTGGTGGTCGGCGCGCTGGCCGCGCGGGGCAGCGCCCGGCACGCCGACCGGCGGGTCGGGGCGGCCGCCTCGGGCGCGGCCGGTCCGCTGCTGGTCGCGACCGCGTACTTCCTGGCGGCGCCGAGGGTGACCGCGATCAGCCCGGAGCAGGTGTCGGCACACCTGATCGCCCCGTACGCGGTGATCGTCGGGGTCGGCGGTTCCGTCCTGGTCGCCGCGCTCGCCCAGCGGGCGGCCACCCGCGGCCCGGTGACGGTGCCCCGGCAGCGCACCGGCGAGTCGTCCGTCGTGCCCGGTGACCCGGTGCCGGAGGAGCGCACCGCCCCGGCCGGTGCCGACACCGGTGCCGTTCGCCCGACGCCCACGGCGACCGGGGCCGATCCGGACGCCGGTGGCCATGCCGTGCCAGCGCTCGTCTCCGCCCGGACGGGCGATGCCCGGTCGAGGTCGACGAGAGCCCGGAAGGCGGCGGCGGACGCCGGCAGCGCCGTGGCAGCGTCGGCCGGCGTCCCGGCGCCGGCCGGGGAATCCACCGCGTCGACCGGGGAACCGGCCTCGCCGGCTTTCGGGGCGGACCCGGCGGTGCCGAGGTCCGACGGGCAGCCCACCACGTCCCCGGATCCGGACGTGGATGATCCTGCGCCCGCCGGCCGCCGTCCCCGGTCCGGCCGCCACACCCGCTGACCGGTCCGGCACGCCCCTGCGCGTCGGTCAGTCGACCGGCCAGGTGTGCACGGGCTCGTTGCCGCGTTGCAGCTCGGCGTAGCGCTGCACCATGTGGTGCAGGGCGGCGTCCCGGTCCATGCCCCGGTGCCGCTCGGCCGCCCAGACCGCCTCGGTCTGCCAGACGGCGCCGTTGCGGCCCGTCCGGCAGCGCTGCTCGATGATGCCGAGCAGCCGGTCGCGTTCGGCCGGCGCCACCCCGAACCGGTCCAGCCCGGCGGCGGCCTTGGGCAGCAGGACGTCCAGGACCAGCTTGGCCACCGGCACCTCGCCGAGGCGGGGCCAGTGCAGGACGGCGTCCATCCCGCGCCGGGCGGCGGCGTGGAAGTTCTCCTCCGCCGAGCTGAAGGTGAGCTGGCTCCAGATCGGCCGGTCCGCCTCGGCCAGCCCCCGGGCCAGGCCGAAGTAGAAGGCGGCGTTGGCCAACATGTCGACCACGGTCGGGCCGGCCGGCAGCACCCGGTTCTCCACCCGCAGGTGGGGGCGGCCGTTCATGATGTCGTAGACCGGCCGGTTCCACCGGTAGACGGTGCCGTTGTGCAGGCGCAGCTCGCCCAGCTCCGGTACGCCGCCGCCGTGCAGCACCTCGACCGGGTCCTCGTCCTCGCAGATCGGCAGCAGCGGCGGGAAGTAGCGGACGTTCTCCTCGAACAGGTCGAAGATCGAGGTGATCCAGCGTTCCCCGAACCAGACCCGGGGTCGTACGCCCTGGGCCTTCAGCTCGTCCGGCCGGGTGTCGGTGGCCTGCTCGAACAGGGCGATCCGGGTCTCCGCCCAGAGCTGCCGGCCGTAGAGGAACGGCGAGTTCGCCCCGACGGCCACCTGCACCCCGGCGATGGCCTGGGAGGCGTTCCAGTAGTCGGCGAAGCTGTCCGGGGCGACCTGGAGGTGGAACTGGAGGCTGGTGCAGGCGGCCTCGGGGGCGATGGAGTCGGTGTGGGTCTGCAACCGCTCGACGCCCCGGATGTCGAGTTCGATGTCCTCGCCACGGGCGCCGACGATCTGGTCGTTGAGCACCCGGTAGCGCTCGTTGGTGGAGAGGTTGTCCACGACCAGGTGCCGCTCGGTGAGGGTGGGCAGGATGCCGACCAGGACGATCTTCGCGTCCGACCGGGTCGCCCGCTCGTCGGCCCGGGTGAGGCTGCTGCGCAGGTCCCGCTCGTAGTCGGCGAAGCCCGAGCCCTCGATCAGTCGGGGTGGCGCGTTCAGCTCCAGGTTGAACTGCCCCAGCTCGGTCTGGAAGAGCGGGTCGGCGATGTCGGCGAGGATCTGGTCGTTGCGCATCGCCGGCTCGGCGGACGAGTCGACCAGGTTCAGCTCGATCTCCAGCCCGGTCATGGGGCGGTCGGCGTCGAAGCCGAAGTCGTCCAGCATCAGGGCGAAGACGTCCAGGCACCGCCGGACCTTCTGCCGGTAACGGACCCGGTCCTCCCGGGAGAAGGCGCCCTGCTCGACGTCCCTGCCCATGTTTCCTCCCGGCGCGAGGCGCAGTCGGGGCCACGCAGGCCCGGAATGCGCGTGGTGACCATCCACGGTAAGAGCGCCCCCTCGCCGGGACCAGAGGCGGAACCCGGCGATCCCACGGCCGGGACGACCGCAGCCGGCCGGCCAGCGCGCTCCCGGCGGCATCTCTACCCAGCCCGTACGGCCCGCTACGCGAACCAGACCGCGAATAAGTCGTGACAAATCGCACCGGCCGGCGCTCTTGCCGGCGGACACGCGTCGGGCCCGCGCCGTGGTGTGGCGCGGGCCCGGATGCGGTACGGCGGTCAGTCCTGGCGGACGGCCTCGCCCTCGATCTCGATCTTGATCTTCTTGCCGACCAGCACGCCGCCGGTCTCCAGGGCGACGTTCCAGGTCAGGCCGAACTCCTCGCGGTCGATCTCGGCGGAGGCGGAGAAGCCGAAGATGTCCTGGCCGAACGGGCTGCGGCCGACGCCCTCGAACTCGACCTCCAGGTCGACCGGGCGGGTGACGCCCTTGATCGTCAGCTCGCCGGAGAGGACGAACTCGTTGCCGTTGCGGGACTTGACGCCGGTGCTGCGGTACTCCAGCGTCGGGAACGCCTCGACGTCCAGGAACTCCGGGCTGCGCAGGTGCGCGTCCCGGTCGGCCTGGTTGGTGTTGATGCTGGCGGCCTGGATGGTCGCGGACACCGAGGACTGCAGCGGGTCGTCGGCGACGGTGATGGTGGCGGAGGCGTCCGCGAACTCGCCGCGTACCTTGCTGACCATCATGTGCCGGGCGACGAAGCCCACGCGCTTGTGCGCCGCGTCCAGGGCGTAGGTGCCGGCGCTCGGGATGGTGAGGCCGTCCCAGTCGCGGGTAACCGGTGCGGTGCTGCTGGTCATGAAACTGCCCTCCGTGAAAGCTTGGTTCACTAGCTCAACGACTGTTGCAGCAACTATAGAGCCAGCAATATTCCCTGTGTCAAGTACTGCTAGGATGAACAGGTGAACCAGAACGCGTTCGACGATCCCCGGATCACCGCCGTCGGCCTGCTCTATGAGGCGCACGCCGGGCTGTCGGCCCGGTTCGCCGCCCAGTTCGAGGAGCACGACCTCTCACCCGTCGAGTTCGAGGTGCTGACCCGCCTCGCCCGCTCGCCCGGCAACCAGCTACGGATGACCGACCTGGCCGCCCAGACCTCCCTCTCCACGAGCGGCGTCACCCGGGTGGTCGACCGGATGGAGCGCGACGGCCTGCTCACCCGGCGCGCCTGCCCCTCCGACCGGCGCAGCTCGTACGCGGTGGTCACGGCCACCGGCATGCAGCGGCTCGACGAGACCATGCCCGGGCACCTGCGGATCATCGAGCAGTGGTTCACCGGCCAGCTCGAGCCGGCTGCGCTGGACGCCCTGCTCGACGCCCTGCGCCGGGTGCGGGACGCCGTCCACCCGGGCGCCACCGCCGGAAGCGGCGAGTCGGCCCCGACCGGCGACGGCGCGACCGCCCCGGCCTGACCGGTCGATCAGGGCGCGACGGGGACACCGGCAGAAAGAGCGGCAGAACTGCCGCGTCCACGGGAGATAGTCGATCAAACCGGACGGAGTCGCGAGCGCGCGGTGGCTAGTCTTCGGGCAGTGGGGACGCACCGGGGGGTGACGGCGCGGGCGACGAGCGAGGGGTAACAAGAGGGGCATCGTCGCCCGCGCCACCCCCGGCCCGCTCCACGGGGCGCGTCCACTCCCGGCCTCGGCGAAGCCAGCCGTGGCCGGTCTACGTGGTCCCGGGGCCGCCGCCACGCCGACCCGTCGTCCGCGCGTAGAGCAGTTCCTCCTCCTGCGGCAGCAGCCTGATGCCGCTCCGCCGGCAGGCCCGGTCGAGACGGTCCAGCACGGCGGGGTCCGCCGTACTCGCGGCCAGTCCCACCAACGCCTCCACCACGTCGCGCCGGTCCTGGCCCTCGGCGCCGGCCTCCGCCGCGGCGGCGAACCACTCCGCCGCCAGTTCGCGGTCGCCCCGGCGCAGGGCCAGGTTCCCCTCGATCAACGCGCAGATCCCGTCCTCGGGGCGCGCTCCGCGCACCGGCGTCCAGCAGTCGCCCCCGGGCCATTCGGCCTCTCCGAGACGCGGCGACGGCGGCACCGGGGTCGGGGCCGGGCGCAGTTCGGCCAGCACCTCGGCCGCCTCGGCGGGACGGCCGTCCCGGGCCAGCGCCAGGCCCACCGTGCCGAGCACCCGGCGACGGTGGCCGGGGTCCCCGAGGTCGGCCAGCGCCGTCAGCACCCGCCGGCCCTGGTCGACGGCGTCGGCGTACCGGCCCTCCAGGCGGGACACCTCGGCGAGGTTGGCCCGCGCGAGCACCCGCAGCCGTTGCTCCCCGCACTGCGCGGCGAGCCGGTCCACCGAGGCCAGCCGGCGGCGGGCCGCAGCCAGGTCGCCGACCCGGATGTCATGCCAGGCGAGGTTGTTCTGCGCCACCGCCATGTCCCGGACCCGGCCGCCCCGGCCGGCCAGCGCGAGCACCGCCTCGGCCTGCTCCCGCGCCTCGTCGTGCCGGCCGAGGGCGATCAGCAGCGCGCAGAGCACGGCTCGCGCCTCCACCTCCCCGGTCACGTCGCCGGCGTCCCGGAACGCGGCCAGCGCCGCCCATGCCGCCGGCAACTCCTCGGCCCCGGCGCCGTGCTCGGCGGCGAGCCGGGCCACCCCCAGGGACGCCCAGGCCCGCAGCACCGGGTCGGCGTCGGCGGTACGCGGGTCCGCCAGCAGGCGGCGCAGCCACTGTCGGCCGGGGACGTCCCGCCCCCGGAAGCGCCACCACCGGGACAGCGCCGCCGCCAACCGCAGCGCGGTCAACGGGTCGTCGACGGCGGCGTGCGCCAAGGCGGAGCTGATGTCGCCGCTCACCTCGTCCAGCCGGTGCACCGCGGCCGGCAGGTCGGCGCCCGCCAGCTCCGGCGCGGTCCGGGCCACCAGGCCCGCAACGACCCGGGCGTGCCGGCGCCGGATCGCGGTCAGCTCCCCGGCGCCGGTGGCCTGCTCGGCGGCGAAGTCCCGCACCGCGTCGAGCAGGCGGAACCGGAACGGCCCGGCGCCCCGGACGCTCAGCAGGCCGAGTTCCAGGAACCGGTCCAGCAGCGGGACCGGGTCGACCACGACCGTGCCGTCCCGGTCGCCGTCGTCGGCGAGCATCTCCTCGGCCAGCTCGACGGACCAACGGTTGCCGAAGGCGGCGAGCCGACGCAACGCGGCCCGCTCGTCGGGGGCGAGGAGGCGGTAGCTGGTGGCCACCGCGTCGCGCAGCGTCTCGGCCACCGCCGCCCGGCGGCCCTCCGGGCGGCCGGGCTCCGCCGTGTCCCAGCCCGGACGCTCGGCCGCCCCCGACGAGGTGGCCAGGTCGAGGACGCGGTCCCCGTACCGGTCGAGCAGCTCGTTGAGGTCGAGGATCCGGCCCCGGGCCGCCATCAACTCGATAGCGAGCGGCAGGCCGCCGAGGCGGCGTACCAGCGCGGCCAGCGCGGGCAGCTCGGCCGGGCCGGGCGGCTCCCGGCGGACCTGGGCGAGCCGGGCGGTGAAGAGCGCCACCGCGGGGTAGTCGGCCGGCGCCGACGCGCCGGCCCGCTCGCTCCCCGGCGGCGGGGGTACGTCGAGCGGGGCGACCGGCCACACCCGCTCCCCGGACAGGCCGACCGGGTGCCGGCCGGTGACCAGCACCCGCAGCGACGGCACGGCGCCGGCGAGCCGGTGCACCGTCTCGGCGACGGCGTCGGGCGCCCGCTCGGTCGCGTCCACGAGCAGCAGCGCCGGCCGGCCGTCGAGACGGGCGGTCAGCTCGGGCATCCGGGCGGCCCCGAAGACCGCCACGGAGGCGGCGAGCACGTCGGCGGCGTCGGAGCCCTCGCCGATGAGCACGCCGGCCGCCCCGCCGGGGTGGTGGTCGGCGACCGCGTGGGCCACAGACAGGGCGAGCGCGGTCTTGCCGACGCCGGCCAGCCCGACCAGGCTCACCAGCCGGGGGCCGCGCTCGTCGGTGAGCAGCCCGACCAGCTCCGCGAGGTCGGTGTCCCGGCCGATCAGCGCGACCGGGGGCGGGAGCGCGACCGGCGTACCGACGTGGTCGTCGGGGTCGAGGCGAGCCGGCGGCGCGCCGACCGGGGCGACCGGCGGCGCGGCCGGCGCCTGCCCCCGGGCGGCGGCGAGGAACGCCGACCGGGCGGCCCCGGTCAGCTCCAGCGCGCCGGCGAGCAGCTCGACGGTGGTGCGCTGCGGCCGGGACGACCGGCCCCGCTCCAGGTCGCGGACGGTCCGGACGCCGACGCCGGCCCGGGCCGCCAGCTCGGCCTGGGTGAGGCCGGCGGCGCGCCGGTGCCCGCGCAACAGCTCCGGCAAGCCGGTACGAACGCCCGGATGCCGCGAACGATCATGCACCGGAGTCATGGGCAGGAAGAGTACGGAGGGGGTGCGACTGGCGGCAGCCGAGCGTCGCCCTGCCGACGCCGCGATGCGGATATCCGACAACGGCCCGGCCGAGGGCCGGCTGACGGGGGCGCGGGGCCGGATCCGGCGGCGGGGGCCGACTGCCCGACGCCGCCGGACCCGACGACGTCACATGCCCAGGTCGCGCGCGATGATCATGCGCTGCACCTCGGACGTGCCCTCGCCGATCTCCAGGATCTTGGAGTCACGCCAGAAGCGCGCCACCGGGTACTCGTTCATGAAGCCGTAGCCGCCGTGGATCTGGGTCGCCTCCCGGGCGTTGTCGACGGCGACGGTGCTGGCGTGCAGCTTGGCGATGGCGGCCTGCCGCTTGAACGGCTCGCCGGCGAGCATCCGCGCGGCGGCGTCGTAGTAGGCCAGCCGGGCCGTGTGCGCCTTCATCTCCATGTCGGCGATCTTGAACTGGATCGCCTGGTAGTTGCCGATCGGCTGGCCGAACGCCTGGCGCTCCCTCGCGTACCTGATCGACTCGTCGACGCAGCCCTGGGCGAGTCCCACGGCCAGCGCGGCGATGGCGATCCGGCCCTCGTCGAGGATGCGCAGGAACTGGGCGAAGCCCCGGCCGCGCTCGCCGAGCAGGTTCGCCGCCGGCACCCGGCAGTCGTCGAAGGTCAGCTCGTGGGTGTCCGAGGCGGTCCAGCCGACCTTGGAGTAGCCCGGGGCGACCGTGAAGCCGGGCGTGCCGGACGGGACGATGATGGTGGACAGCTCCTTCGAGCCGTCCGGCTTCGTGCCGGTGACCGCGGTGACGGTGACCAGCGCGGTGATGTCGGTGCCCGAGTTGGTGATGAACGCCTTCGAGCCGTTGATCACCCACTCGCCCGTGGACTCGTCGAGCACCGCGCGGGTCTGCGTGCCGCCCGCGTCCGAGCCGAAGCCGGGCTCGGTGAGGCCGAAGCCGGCCAGCGCCTCGCCGCTGAGCAGCTTCGGCAGCCAACGGGCCTTCTGCTCCTCCGTGCCGAAGCGGTAGATCGGCATCGCACCCAGCGACACCGCCGCCTCCAGGGTGATCGCCACGCTGGAGTCGACCCGGGCCAGCTCCTCCAGGGCGAGGCAGAGCGCGAAGTAGTCGCCGCCCATGCCGCCGTGCTCCTCGCCGAAGGGCAGCCCGAACAGGCCCATCTTGCCCATCTGCCGGATCACCTCGTACGGGAAGGTGTGCTTCTCGTAGTGCTCCGCGATGACCGGGGCGACGACCTCGCGCGCGAATTCCCGCACGCTCTCCCGCAGCGCCTCTTGCTCCTCGGTGAGCCGGAAGTCCATCGAATCCTCCTGTGTGACGGGCCGCCGGGCGCTCGTGACGCCGGGGACGGGTCGCTGGTGCGGGGTGGCCCGCGCCGACCGGGTGGGGTCGACGGCGGGATCAGACCGGGGTGACGCCGTGCCGGCGCCGGGAGAAGTGCCGCTCCTTGGTGCGGGCGGCGGCGAACCGGCTGGTCAGCTCGGCGCGCAGCTCGTGCGGCTCGACGATCGCGTCCACCACCAGCTCGCTGGCGAGCCGGACGATGTCGATGTCGCGCTCGTACTCCTCGCGCTTCGCGGCGACGAACGCCGCCCGCTCGGCCTCGTCCTCGATAGCGGCGATCTTGTTGGCGTAGACCGCGTTGACCGCCGCCTCGGCGCCCATCACCGCGATCTTGGCGGTGGGCAGCGCGATCGTGGCGTCCGGCTCGAAGCCGGGCCCCGCCATCGCGTAGAGGCCGGCGCCGTACGCCTTGCGGACCACCACGCAGATCTTCGGCACGGTGGCCTCGGAGATCGCGGTGATCATCTTGGCGCCGTGCCGGATGATGCCCTGCTTCTCCACCGCGCTGCCGACCATGAACCCGGGCACGTCGGAGAGGAAGAGCAGCGGCACGTTGAACGCGTCGCAGAGCTGCACGAACCGGGTCGCCTTGTCGGCCGAGTCGACGAAGAGCACCCCGCCCTTGAACATCGAGTTGTTGCCGACCACGCCGACGACCTCGCCGTTCAGCCGACCGAAGCCGATGGTCAGCTCCTTGGCCCAGAGCGCCTGGATCTCGAAGAAGGAGCCCTCGTCGAGCAGGCCCTTGACGTACCGCCGCATGTCGAACGCCTGCCGCTCGCTCGCCGGCACCAGCGCGGCGAGGTCGGCCTTCTCCGGCGCGGGCACCGCCTCGGCGGCCGGCGGCGCCTGCGTCCAGTTGGCCGGCAGGTAGGACAGGTAGCGCTTCACCACGTCGAGCGCGTCGGCCTCGGTCTTGCAGAGGAAGTGCCCGACACCCGACTCGGCGCAGTGCACCTTCGCCCCGCCCATCGCCTCCAGGGTGGTCTTCTCCCCGGTGACCATCTCGACCATCCGGTCGGAGCCGAGGTACATGCTGGCGTTGCCGTCGACCATCGCGACCACGTCGCAGAACGCCGGGATGTACGCACCGCCGGCCGCGCTCGGCCCGAACAGCGCGCAGACCTGCGGGATGGAGCCGGAGGCGCGGACCTGGTTCCAGAAGATCTTCCCGGCGCCGCGGCGGCCGGGGAACAGCTCGACCTGGTCGGTGATCCGGGCGCCGGCCGAGTCGACCAGGTAGACCATCGGCACTCCGGTGGAGTAGGCCCGCTCGATGATCCGGATGATCTTCTCGACGGTGCGGGCGCCCCAACTGCCGGCCTTGACCGTGGAGTCGTTCGCCATCAGGCAGACCTGGCGGCCGTCGATGGTGGCGGTGCCGGTGACCACGCCGTCGGCCGGCAGGCCCTCGGCCATCGCGTTGGCGTAGAGGCCGTCCTCGACGAACGAGCCCTCGTCCACCAGGAGGGCGACCCGCTCCCGGGCGAAGAGCTTGCCCTTGGCGGCGTTCGCCGCGTGGTACTTGTCCGCGCCGCCGGCCCGCGCCCGCTTGCGCAGCTGCTCCAGAGCCTCACCGTCGAGCGTCACGCCGACTCCCTACCGCCGCCGCCACCGTGGTCCGCCGCCTCGTGGGCGACGGCACCGACCTGAACGATCGTTAGGCTAGCGCACCCGTCCCACCACCGCCCACCCCGCCTGCGCTCACCCCGCCCCGGCGCCCCTCACGGCGTCGGCGTCGGCGTCGGCGTCGGCCATGTTGATCAAGAGGTTCGCGTCCGGTTCCGGGCGAAACCGGATGCAAACCTCTTGATCAACCGATGACTCGGCCGGGGGCGGGGAGGGGCGGGAGGGGAGGGTCAGGCGGGGAGGGGGGTCAGGCGGGTGCGGGGGCCGGCGCGGAGGACGCCGGAGGGGAGCTGGCGGCCGACCAGGCGCTCGGCCAACTCCGCCACCTCGATCAGGGCGGCCAGGTCGATGCCGGTGTCGACGCCCATGTCGTGCAGCATGTGCACCGCCTCCTCGGTGGCGAGGTTGCCGCTGGCGCCCGGGGCGTACGGGCAGCCGCCGAGGCCACCGACGCTGGCGTCGAACTCGGTGACGCCCAGCTCCAGTGCGGTGAGCATGTTCGCCAGCGCCGTGCCCCGGGTGTTGTGGAAGTGCAGCAGCACGGGAACGTGGGCGTTGCGGTCGCGTACGGCGGTCAGCAGTTCCCGGACGCGGCGGGGCGTACCCATGCCGGTGGTGTCGCCGAACGCCACGCGGTCGGCGCCGTCGCGAACCACCCGGTCCACGATGGCGGCCACCCGGGCCGGGTCGGTGTCCCCCTCGTACGGGCAGCCGAAGCTGGTCGCGACGATCACCTCGGCCTGCGCGCCGGCGCCGTGCAGCAGGTCGATCAGCTCGGCGATGTCGTCCAGCGACTCCTCCGTCGAGCGGTTGACGTTGCGCCGGTTGTGCGTGTCGCTGGCCGAGACCACCACCTCGATCTCGGTGAACCCGGCGGCGAGGGCGCGCTGCGCCCCCCGGGTGTTCGGCACCAGCGCGGAGTAGCGCACGCCGTCGGCCTTCGCGGCCCGCTGCCACACCTCGTCGGCGTCGGCCATCTGCGGGATCGCCTTCGGGTGCACGAACGAGACCGCCTCGATCCGCCGCACGCCCGTGCCGGAGAGGGCGTCGAGCAGCCGCACCTTGGCGTCGGTCGGGATCGGATCCTCGTTCTGGAGCCCGTCGCGCGGCCCGACCTCCCGGATCGACACGAAGCCTGGCAGTTCCGCCATAAGGGGTCACCTCACTGTGACGTGGTGCAGTGGTGGGTCCGTCCAGCCTCCCACCCGCACACCGCTCCCCGCGAGGTGGCGCACCGCGCGCGCCGGGAACCGGTCCGATGGTTCGGTCTACCGCGCCAACCGGATCCCACCCACCACGGCCCTGGCCGGCCCCTGACCGCACCGACCACGAGGTTGGCGGTGACGGATCCCGCGCACCGCCAACCTCGTCGCCCGGGTCAGCGCATGCGGGAGACGATGCCGGTGTCGTAGTCGCCGGAGAGGAACTCCTCGTTCTCCAGCAACTCGGCGAAGAAGGGCAGGTTGCACTTCGGGCCGGTCAGCTCGAAGCCGGCCACCGCGGCGCGGGCGCGCTCGATCGCCTCGGCCCGGGTCGCGCCACTGACGATCAGCTTCGCCATCAGGCTGTCGTAGAACGGGGTGACCGTGTTGCCGGCGACGTAGCCCGAGTCGACGCGGACGCCGTCGCCGGTCGGCTCCGTCCACGCGGTGATCGCGCCGGGGCCGGGCAGGAAGCGCTTCGGGTCCTCGGCGTTGATCCGCAGCTCGATGGCGTGCCCGCGCGGGGCGAGCGCGTCCGGGTCGAAGGTCGGGGCCAGGCCGGCGGCCACCCGTAGCTGCTCCTCGACCAGGTCGACGCCGTAGACCAGCTCGGTGACCGGGTGCTCCACCTGGAGCCGGGTGTTCATCTCCAGGAAGAAGAACTCTTCGGGGCCATCACCCTTCGCGTCCCGCTGACGCGGGACCAGCAGGCACTCGACGGTGCCCGCGTTGCGGTAGTTCACCGCCTCGCCGGCGCGCACGGCGGCGGCCAGGAAACGCTCCCGCAGCTCGGGCGAGACCGCCGGGGACGGCGACTCCTCGACCAGCTTCTGGTTGCGCCGCTGCACCGAGCACTCCCGCTCGCCGAGGGCCACCACCCGGCCGTCGGCCAGGCCGAGGATCTGCACCTCGACGTGGCGCACCCGGGGGAAGTAGCGCTCGATCAGCACCGAGCCGTCGCCGAACATCCGCTCGGCGAACGCGCGCACCTTGTCGTACTCGGTGCGCAGCCCGGCCTCGTCGTTCGCCACGCCCATGCCCATGCCGCCGCCGCCGGCCGCGGCCTTGACCATCACCGGGTAGCCGATCTCCGCCGCCGCGGCCACGGCCGCGTCCAGGTCGGCCGCCGGGTCCGTCGTGCCGGGCGCGACCGGCACCCCGGCCGCCGCCATCAGGTTCCGGGCGTTGATCTTGTCGCCCATCGCGGTGATCGCGTCCGCGTCGGGCCCGATCCAGATCAGCCCGCTCGATTCGACGGTACGGGCGAAGTCGGCGTTCTCCGACAGGAAGCCGTAGCCGGGGTGGACCGCCTGCGCGCCGGTCGACTTGGCGGCGGCGAGGATCGCCTCGACGTTGCGGTAGCTCTGGGCCGGGTTCGCCGGACCCACGCACACCGCCTCGTCGGCCTCGGTGACGAACGGCAGGCCGGCGTCGGCCTCCGAGTGCACCGCGATCGCCCGAATGCCGAGCCGCCGGGCGGTACGGATGATCCGGCGGGCGATCTCGCCCCGGTTGGCGACCAGCAGCGACTCGATCATTTTTCCTCCCGGCGTCCAGGGATTGGGACGGCTGCCAGGTAACCATGACCGCTCGGTTACTGACGAGTCGCCACCCCCACGTGGGGATCAGGGGTTGGGGTGGGCCAGAAGGGCGGCCAGGGTGGCGCCGCGCAGCAGCTCGGCCCGGCGGCGCCGGTCCACCTCGCCGCCGAGGAACGGCGTCGAGTTCATCAGGCCGAACGCGGCGTGGGCCAGCACCCGCGCCTCGCCGGCGGGCATGCCCGGGTGCAGCGCGGTCAGCACGGTCACCCACTGCTCGACGTAGAGCCGCTGGAGCCGGCGGATCCGGCGGCGGGGCTCGTCGGGGAGACGGTCCAGCTCGTGCAGGTGCAGGGCGATCACCGCCGGGTTGGCCAGCGCGAACTCGACGTGGAAGTCGATCAGTGACTCCAGCGCGCCGCGCGGGTCGTCGGGGTGGCCGGCGGATCGCTGCTGACCGCCGGCGAGCAACTCCTCGCTGACGGGGATCAGCGCGGCGACCAGCATCGCCTCCTTGCCGGCGAAGTGGTGGTAGAGCGCCGGGCCGGTGACCCCGGCGGCCGCGCCGATGTCGTCCATCGAAACGCCGTGGTAGCCCCGGGATGCGAAGAGGCCGACCGCGATCTCCAGGATCTCGTCCTTGCGCGACCGGCGCCGGCCCGACCCCGCGGCGCCGTTCGCCCTGCTCCGTGGCTGCTGCTCGACCGTCACCGGGCAAGCCTAGACCGAGTGGGAGACGGCGTTAAGGCTTGGTTACCCACCGGTCGCCTGCGTTTGGGCCGGGCACCTGGGGAAACCCGGCCCGGACGGCGCGACCGTCAGTGCTCGTGGTCGAGGTCGTACTCGTCCCGCAAGGCGGCGGCCTCGGCCGGGCGATCCAGCAGGTCCAGCGCCCGGGCCAGCAGCCAGGCGGTCGACTGCACCGGACGGGACCCGGCGGGCAGGCCGCCGAGCACCTCGCGCAGCAGCCGCTCCGCCTCGGCCGGCCGGTCCAGCCGCAGCAGCAGCTCGCCGATGAATGCCTCCACCTGCGCGGCCTCGCCGAACGCCTCGATCGACCGGAGCCGGGTGGGCACCCCGACCAGCCGGTCGTACGCCTCGGCCTCCCGCCCCTCGACGGTCAGCACCCGCGCCCCGACCTCGGCCGCCAGGGCCAGCTCGTACGTCACCGGCGGCGGCTCGTCCGGCCGGCCGGCCAGCCCCGCCGCCACCGTGTCCAGCAGCTCGACGGTGCGCAGGGCCGCCGCCTCGTCGCCCGCCCAAAACTCCGCGTACGCCTGCCGGCGGCGGGCCCGGAGCTCGTCGAGCGGCAGGTCGGCCTGCCGGTACGCGGTCGCCGCCGCCGCGAACCGGCCCGCCGCCAGCGCGTCCCGGTCGGCGTCGTAGAGGATCCCGCCGGCCTCCTCCAGCACCTGCGCCCGGTGCGGTAGATTGTCCGGTCCGTCCAGGTTCTCGGCGAGCTGCTCCAGCAGGGCGAGCGCCGGATCGATCTCGCCCAGCCCCTCGTAGACGCCGGCCAGCAGGTGCCGGCACCGGTCCGCCTCGGCCTGCGCGCCGAGCCGGTCGAGCCCGAGCACCGCCTCCTCCGCGACCTCGGCGGCCTCGCCCAGCCGACCCGCGACCCAGTACGCGTTCGCCAGCTCCCAGCGCAGGAAGGCGTCCCCCTCCGCGCCCCGCTCGACGCAGAGCGTCACCGCCTCGGCGAAGTCGTCCACCGCGTCGGCGGCGCGGCCGGCGGTCATCAGCGCCCGCGCCCGGGCGACCCGGACCGGCAGCAACGCCTCGGCCGGCGCCACCCCCAGCGCCTCGTCGCAGGCGGCGACCGCCTCGGCCGGATCGTCGGCCGTCCGGGCGTACGCCAGGCAGGCGGCGGCGACGACGTCGCCGAGACCGAGTTCCCGGCCGAGGTCACGGGCCCGGTGGGCGGCGGCCCGGGCGTCCGCCTCCCGGTCGAGCTGTTCGAGTACGTGGGCCCGGTGCAGCGCGATCCGGGCGGCCAGCCACGGGTCGCCGCCCGCCTCGGCCGGCACCCGGTCGAGGGCGTCGAGCGCCTCCACCCAGCGCCCCCGGTGCATGAACGCCAGCGCGACCCGGTCCAGCCCGGCGGCCCGCTGCCGGTCGTCGCCCCGCCGGTCCAGCACGTCGGCGGACGCCCGGACCAGCTCCAGCCCCTCGTCCGCGCTCTCGTCGGCCATGGCCAGCAGCACGCCGAGCCGGCCGGCGACGACCTGGGCCCGGACCTCGTCACCCAGCTCCCGGTACGCGGCGATCGCCGCCCGGTGTGCCTCGACCGTGGTCGGCGCGTCCTCGTCGCCCAGCTCGGCGGCGCGCAACTCCAGCCGGTGGGCCGCCGTCCCCGCCGGGAGGTCCCCGCCGCCGAACCGGTCGTCCCAGGCGGCCAGCGCGGCCCGGAACGCCTCCCGGTCGTGGCGGCGCAGCCGCTCCTCGGCGAAGTCGAGCAGCTCGTCGGCGCCCGCGTCGGCCGGCACCGGGGCGGTGGCGGCGACCCCGGCACCCGGTGCCGGAGCGCGGTCGGCCCCGGCGCCCGGTGCCGGAGCACTGCCGGCCCCGGCTGCCGGACCGGCCGTCGCCGTCCGGACAGGCCGACGGCGCAGGCTGGCCGAGAGCGGCAGGTGCGTACCCGTCGGCTCGACGGCGAGCCGACGGGCCACCCACTCGGACTGGTGCGAGGTGCCGTTGCGGGCGTCGAACCTGGCGGCCAGCGCGGTCGCGGTGCCGGTCAGCTCGGCGGCGAGCGCGGACGCCGTGATCTCTCCGGCCGGCCGGTCGCCGGCCGCCCGCCGGTAGACGGTCAGCTCGCCGGCCCGGCGCAGCGCGGCGGCGGCCGCCGCCGCGAAGTGCATGGCGGCGGCCGGGGAGGGCGCCCGGTCCAGCCAGTCCAGGTGCCGCTCGACGATCTCCAGCGCGCGGGCGTCGTTGCCGGTCAGCGTGCAGAACTCGACGTGGTTGCCGATGTCCCACAGGTCCGAGAGGTTGCCCCGCAGCCGGCGGTACGCCTCCCGGTGGGCGTCGCGCGCCTCGTCCCCCCGGTCGGTGCGCAGGTACGGCACCAGCAGCGCGGTGAGGATGGCCTGCGGCTGCTCGGTGCAGCTCAGCCGGCCGGCGAGGACCGGCTCGGCCAGCGCGACCGCCTCGGCGTGCCGGCCGGTGTCGGCGAGGTACTGCACCTGGGTGGTCGGGTCGCAGCCGGCGCAGTCGGACAGCTCGTCGCGGGGGGTGGTCTGCCAGAGCCGGTACCAGTGCGCGGCCGCGTCGGCGTCGCCCAGATGGTCCGCCACCAGGAACCGGTGCTTGTGGACGGCCTGGAGGCTGTGGCCGCCTTCGCGGTAGCGACGCTCCATGTCGTCGAGCACCGCGTACGTGCGGTCCAGCGGGACCTCGGGGAACCGGAGCAGGCCCGTGACCATGTACTTGACGTGCCAGAGCAGTTGGTGGGCGTAGCGCTGGTGGTAGGGCTGCGGGTCGCGGTCGAACTCGGCCAGGCACCACGAGAAGGTGACGAAGGACTTGGCCGGCTCGCCGCCGTAGACGTACGCGGTGGTGGCCTGCATCCTGGTCACGAAGGCCAGCTCCCGGTCGTCACCGGCGTCCACCCGGCGCAGCAGCTGCTCCATGGCGGCGATCTGCCCCGCGCCGTACGGCATGTCGCCGACTTCGCGGAGCACCCGCCACAGGTCCTCGTCTTCGGTGCTCACACTCACTCCTGTCCCGGCACGGCCCGGCCGAGCAGGCCGAGGAACGAACTGTTCAGCAGCGCGGCGTCGGCCGCGCGGATCGGATGGTGCCCGAGCAGCAGCGCCTGCCCGTAGAGCGCCTCCACGGCCAGCCCGGCCAGCTCCGGGTCGGTCAACGTGGTGACCCGGCGGACCAGCGGGTTGCGGTGGTTGAGCACCAGTTGTGGCCGGTCCGGCGGGGCGGAGGCGGCGAGCGCGTCGAGCACCCCGCCCCACAGCTCGTCCGCCCGGTCCCGGGTCGCCGCGAGCTGGTCGTTGAACGCCGCCGACCGGCTCACCAGGTAGAGCGCCGGCAGCGAGACGGGGTCGTACGCCCGGACCACCACCTCGCAGCCGAGCCGCTCCAGGGCCCGCTGGGCGCCGGCGAGGAACGGCCGCAGGGCCAGCTCGACCTGGGGATCCAGGCTGTCGAAGCGGGTGGTCAGGTCGCTGGGCTCCAGCCGCTCGATCAGCACGGAGCGGTCCACCGTGGGCAGCCGCTCGATCAGCTCGGTGTCGTAGGTGTATCCGCCGTTCACCACCGCCAGGTCCTGCGCGGCGGCGACGGCGGCGAGCTGGCGGAACTCGTCCAGGCTGGCCGCGTAGCGGACCACCCCGTGCCGCTGCCGGAACTCGGCCAGGGTGAGGGTGCCGACGTTGGTGTCCATCGGCCACCACTGGTCGACCAGGCGGAGCATCTCGTCGTCGTGCAGGGCGAGCGCCTTCACGCCGAGGTGGTGCACCTGGAGGAACTCGGCGAGCCGCCGCGGGTCGTGCTTGGCGAGCCGGACCAGCCACCCGCGCACCTGGTCGCCGAGGGCCTCCCGGGTGGCCGCGAGCAGGCCGTCCTCGTAGAGCGCCTCCCGGCTGGCCGTCGGCCGCAGCTCGCTGGCGTCCACCACGCAGTGCGCGAAGAACGCCCAGTCCGGCAGGAGCCCGTCGGCGTGCTCGGTGAGCAGCATCCGCTTGAGGTAGACCTTGTGGCCGGCGCGGGACGCCGGGTTCACCGGGTTCGGCAGGATGAAGGCCGCCCCGGTCAGGCCGGCCTCCGGCACCGACAGCGGCAGCACGTCGAAGGGGTCGAAGCCGAGCGTCTCCCGGGCGTAGCGGACCAGCGCGGCCCGGTCGACCGGCGAGCCCGGAGTGGTCGGCCAGGGCGGCGCGCCGGCGGTGGTCACCACGTCGCCGACCCGGACGGTGACCGGCAGCAGCGAGCCGAAGAGCCGGGCCAGGTCGACCACCGTCGGAGTGCCGAACCACTGGTCGGCGTCGCGGCGCGGCACCAGTGTCACGGTGGTGCCCTGCTCGGCCCGACCGGCGCCGGACGCGGCCAGCTCGACGGCGTACCGGCCGTCGGAGTGCCCGGTCCAGTGCACGGTCGGGTGGTCGCCGTGCCGGGTGACCACCCGGATCTCGTCGGCCACCAGGAAGCAGGAGAGCAGGCCGATGCCGAACTGGCCGAGGAACTCGTGCCGGGAGAAGCCCAGCTCGTCGCGCTTGGAGCTGCGACCGATGGTGGCGAGCAGCTCGTGCACCTGCGCCTCGGTGAGCCCCACGCCGGTGTCGTGCACCCGCAGCGTGCCGTCGCCGGTCAGCTCCGGCGGCTCCACGCGCACCAGCGCGGGCGCGTCGGGGTCGGTCGCGCGGCGCGCGGTGATCGCGTCGACGGCGTTCTGCAGCAGCTCGCGGACGTACACCCGCGGGCTGCCGTAGAGGTGATGACTGAGCAGGTCGACCACGCCACGGAGGTCGACCTGGAAGGTGTGGTCCACGCTGGAGTGCTCCCCGGTCCGATGCCGGCGCCCACCGTACCGATGATCACCGACACGCGCGTCCCCCTTACCGACGGCTTGACCCTCGACCCGGTCGACCCCCGACGCTCGCCGTCATGACCGCACCCCCGCTCGGCCGCGACTACCGGCTGCTCTGGTCCGCCGCCGTGTCCTCGCGCCTCGGCGACGCCCTGCGTACGCCGGCACTGGCGCTGCTGGCCGCGACGCTGACCCGCGATCCCCGGGTGATCGCGGCGGTGACCGTGGCCGGTCAGCTCCCGCCGCTGCTGTTCGGCCTGCTCGGCGGCGTGTACGCGGACCGCTGGGACCGCCGCCGCACGATGGCGGCGGTGGACGGGCTGCGCGCCGCCGTGGTGGGTGGGCTCGCGGTCGCGGTCGCCCTCGACCGGGCCGGCGTCGCGGCGCTGGTGACTGTGGCGTTCCTGCTCGCCGCGCTCGGCACCCTATTCGACGCCGCCGCGTTCGCGATGCTGCCGTCGGTGGTGCCGCCGGCCGCCCTGCCGCAGGCCAACGGCCGCCTCCAGGCCGGCACGGCGGTGGCCGGCGGCTTTGTCGGCGCCCCCGCCGCCGGCGTGCTCTTCGCCCTCGCCGCACCCCTCCCGTTCGCCCTCGACGCTCTCACCTTCGCCGCCGCCGCCCTCCTCACCCTCGCCCTGCGGCCGGCCCGCCCGACACCCGCCCCGGACGCGGGTGAGAGCAGGGGCGAGGGCCGGCGGAGGTCGGTGTGGCGGGAGGGCGTCGAGGGGATCCGGTGGGTGCGGGGGGACGCGACGCTGTGGCGGCTCACCGTGCTGACCGCCGGGAGCAACCTGGCGATCAGCGGGTTGCTGGCGGTGCTGGTGCTCTACGCGCTCGACGTGCTGCGGGTGCCGCCCGCCGGGTACGGGCTGTTCGCCGCGGCGGCCGTCCTCGGCGGGCTCGCCGGTGGGCTGGGGGCGGGCAGGCTGGCCGCCCGGCTCGGCACGGTGCCCGCGCTCCGCGCCGTGCTCGCCGCCCAGGCCGTCGCGCTGACCGGGCTCGCGTTGGCCCGACACCCGCTGCCCGGCGGGCTGGCGCTGGCCGTCTTCGCCGCCGGCACGACGGTGTGGAACAGCCTCTGGGCCGCGTACGGGCAGGGTCAGGTGCCGGCCCACCTGCTCGGCCGGGTGGGGTCCGCCCAGCGGATGGTCGGCCTGCTCACCGCACCGCTGGGGGCGGCGCTCGCCGGGCTGGCCGGGGCGGCGTACGGGGTCGGGCCGGTGGCGGCGGCCGTGGCCGGGGTCTTCGTGCTGGTCACCCTCGCGGCGTGGCAGATGCTGCGACCGGCCGCGCCGGGGCCGCCCGCCGCCCCGCCCACCACCGCCGGGACAGCAGGCCGGCCAGGGCGGCACCCGTCGCGTTGAGCAGCACGTCGTCGACCGAGGAGACCCGGCCGAGGTCGAGCGCGTACTGCAACGACTCGACCAGCACGGAGCCGGCCGCGCCGAGCAGGAACAGCCGGCCGACGCCGGCCAGCGCGGCCAGGCGTACCGGGGCGAAGAAGCCCAGGGCGGCGAAGACCAGCAGGTTGCCGACCACCTGGACCACGGCGGTCGCCGGCGGGCCGGTCAGCAGGTCGACCAGGTCCCGCAGCGGCACCGCGTCGACCTGGCGGGGCGCGGCGCGCGGGGTGAGGATCATCCACACCCAGGGCAGGGTGCCGGCCACCGCGCCCACCTCGGCGGCGCTACGCCGCCACGCCTCCCGCGCGGTCGCGGCGTCCCGCCGGCGGCGGGCGAGCACGGCGGTGGCCAGGACCAGCGGGGGCAGCCCCGCGACCACGGCGAGCAGGACGCCGCCCCAGTCCCGCCACACCTGCGCCATCGGCGCAGCCTAGCCGGGCACCCGCTCCCGGTGGTACGGGCCGGAGGGGCGCGCCGCGCCGCGGTGCCGTACCCCTCAACGGTGCCTGCCGGGCCGGCGCGGCGAAGCCGCGCCGGGGCCGCCCAACCTTTTCCGGGTCCCCGTGCGTCTGCCAGGTGACGCCTCACGCGACGGCCGGCCGGAGGGAGGGCGGATGGGACCGGCGACGACCGACGACGGGCGGGACGGCTACGTCACCTTCGTCGAGTGCCACCAGCACCGGCTGCTGCGCGCGGCCTACCTGGTCTGCGGCAACCGGCACCAGGCCGAGGACCTGCTCCAGGACGCGCTGCTCAAGCTCGCCCTGCGCTGGCCCGCCGTGCGGCACGGCGACCCGGCCGCGTACGTGCGGGCCATCCTCTACCGCGACGCCGTCTCCTGGTGGCGGCGCCGCCGACGGGAGTGGCTCGCCGCGTACCCGCCGGAACGGGCGGCGCAGGAGGGCGACGGGGCGCTGCGGCTCGCGCTGCGCGACGCGCTCGGTCACCTGCCGCCCCGGCAGCGGGCGGTGCTGGTGCTGCGCTACTTCGAGGACCTCACCGAGGCGGCCACCGCCGAGGCCCTCGGCGTCACCGTCGGCACCGTGAAGAGCCAGTGCCACGCGGCGCTGCGCCGGCTCCGCGAGGTCGCGCCGGAACTGGGCCGCGACGAGGGACGGCCCGGCGACGGCCTGGTCACCGGGATGGAGGTGAACCCGTGAGGGACGACGAACTGCGCCGGCTGCTGACCGCCGCCGCCGAGGACGTCCGGCCGGCCCAGCCGGCGGCGGCGTCGTGGGAGCGGGCCCGGCGCGTCCGGCGCACCCGCCGCGCCGCCGGCGCCGCCGCCGTGGCGGTCGCCCTGCTCTCCGGAGGTACGGCGGTCGCCCTGCGGCCCGCGGACCCGCCGCCGCCGGTCACCGCGACGCCCAGCCCCACCCGGAACGCCCCGCCCGTGCAGCAGCCGCCGGCCGAGCTGCGCTACCCCGGTGACCCGCTCGGCCGGCTCGGCGACCCGGTCGGCGCGACGCTCTCCGCCAAGCCGGTCCGCCGGGCGCTGGCGCTCTACCAGCCGGTCGACCGGGACAGCGGCGTCGCCGGCCGGATCCGGGTGCTCGGCGACGACGGCATCGTCCGCGACCTCGACGTCGTCACGCCCGCCCCGACCCGCGACGCGGACGGCAACGAGGCGGTCCCGCTCAAGACGGGCAGCCTCTCGCCGGACGGGCGGACGGCCGCCTTCGCCCAGACCGACGAGGTGGTCGTGGTCGACCTGACCACCGCGGCCGTACGCCGTTACCCGCTCAAGGGGTGGCTGGAGCACGTCCTCTGGTCCCACGACCGGCTGCTCGTCGGCGACGACGACACCACGTACGAGGTGGACCCCGGCACCGGCGCCGCACGGGCGATCCCGGTATCGCCCTGGGACGTGGCCACGCCCGACCCGACCGCCCGGCCGGACCTCCTGCTGGAGCTGGGCGGCCCGCCGACGGGACTGATGCTGCACCGCGTCGCCACCGACGAGCGGGGACGGGGACAGGACAAGGTGCCCGTCGGCACCGCCGCGCTGCCCGCCGGCCACCGGGTCGACGAGTTCTACGGGCGCGGCTGGCTGCACGGCCACCGGCTCGCCCGCGCCGGCTGGATCAGCACCGGGACCATGGGCGGGCTGGAGGCGGTCGCGGTGCTGGACGCCCGCACCGGGTCGGTGACGCACCTGCTCGACCTGGGCCGGGACGTCTGGAAGGGCTGCTGCGAGGTGCTCGGCTGGGACGGCGACGGGGCGGTGCTGCTCCGCCACAACCCCGGCGGGCTGCTGCGTTGGCGGCCGGAGACCGGCGAGGTCACCGGCGTGACGCGGAACCTGTACGGCGCGGTGTCGCTCGCGGCCGGCTGAGCGCCCCGGCCCGCAGTGGTCCCCGGCAGGGGCCGGTCCCCGCGGCCGCAGCCGGCGCGGGGACCGGCCGACCGTCAGCTCGCCAGGCCGCCGGGCTGGTCGCCCTTCACGACGGGGACCCGGACCAGGTTGCCCCACTCGGTCCACGAACCGTCGTAGTTGCGCACCTGCGGGTAGCCCAGCAGGTGCCGCAGCACGAACCAGGTGTGGCTCGACCGCTCGCCGATCCGGCAGTAGGCCACGATGTCGTCGTCAGGGGCGAGCCCGAGCTGGTCGGCGTAGATCGCCCGCAGCTCGTCCGGCGACCTGAACGTGCCGTCGTCGTTCGCGGCGGACTTCCACGGCTTGTTCACCGCGCCCGGGATGTGCCCGCCGCGCAGCGCGCCCTCCTGGGGGTAGTCCGGCATGTGCAGCATCTCGCCGGTGTACTCGCCCGGCGACCGGACGTCGACCAGCGGGCGTCCCGCCGCGACGTGCGCCATCACCTGCTCGCGGTACGCCCGCAGCGGCGCGTCGTTGCGCTGCGGCACCGGGTAGTCGGCGCGCGGCCGGGACGGCTTGTCCCGGGTCAGCTCCCGGCCCTCGGCGACCCACTTCTGCCGCCCGCCGTCGAGCAGCCGCACGTCCGGGTGGCCGAAGAGGGAGAACACCCAGAGGGCGTACGCGGCCCACCAGTTGAAGTTGTCGCCGTAGAAGACGACCGTGTCGTCCCGGCCGATGCCCTTGGCGGCGCACAGCTCGGCGAATCTCTTGGCGTCGAGGTAGTCCCGAGTCACCTGGTCGTTCAGCTCGGTGTGCCAGTCCACCTTGACGGCGCCCGGGATGTGGCCGGTGTCGTAGAGCAGCACGTCCTCGTCGCACTCGATCACGACGAGGCCCTCGTCGCCCAGGTGGTCGGCCAGCCACTGCGTGGTGACGAGCCGCTGCGGGTCCGCGTACGACTGGAGTCGGGGATCAGGATCGCTCGGCACAGACATGATCCCCAAGGTACGCCGGATCGCGGGCCCGCGGCCGGCCATCGCAGATCGGTGCAGCGAATGCGACGCATCGCACGTGACAGTGAGGAGACCGCCGACCACTGAGGATCGCCATGACCGTACGGCACCGCGCCGGGCCACCCCGGGCCGCCGCTGGCGGGCGTGGGCGCACTTCAAATTACGATGAGTACATCCAGCTTTCCACTTGATCGAACCTCTTCTGCGCCAACTGGTGGGGTTTGATCATGTAGTGCATGCAACCACTGTCCCCCCACATCATATTGGCATTTTTATCCGTTTCTACGAGCAGAAGGAGGTGATCCTCCACATCGTCCCAGGACCAGCAATAGCCAAACATCTGATGACTGTATCGGTTCCCCTGGACCTCTTCTCGCAACTTGCTGTAGAGACCGCTAAACTCGATGTCGTCGATCCCTATGTATTCATGCTCTTTGAAATCTAGATCCAGCTCCTCTGGCCGCCATCCCGGCAGATCCCAGGCCGGGCGAAACCGAAGAGTACAACTATCGAAAATCTCAAGAATATTCTCCTCCAGTTCATCAGGCAGGTTTGTGCGTTGCAGGCTCTCTTGGTCTCCCTCATAGAAGTGGACCTGAGAGATTCCATCTACTACTGAATCAAAGAAATATAGCCACCCTCTTTCCGGCAGGACCTGATGATAATCATAGGGTTTCACATCTGGTAGATGGATCTGACCAACAAAGCACATCGGGGTTTTCCCGCTCGAAGAGCAATCATATGTGGGCCAGTCCAGATGAGATGGCAGATCGGGGAGCCCTCCAAATTTACTAGTTCCGATCGGAATGTCTGCATCGTCCGTTCGACTGGTAGTAATCAGTAATGTGTACGCCAGCTTCGACAGAAGGAACTCTTTCCCTCGGGAGCTGAAAGCAGACTTTTGGATAGCCTGCACAGCAACATCTTTTGCAAGTTCTATTTCTTCTTGCTGATAGGTCATCTTGTCCTTCGATGCTTTACGGCGGAGCTGGCCCCGGCGTACATCCGGTCAGGCGCGGCGGTGGGTGATCCGGTCGGCGACCACGGGCACCACGCAGGCGCCGTCACCGTCAAATTACGACGAGTACTCCCAGTTCTTTACTTGATCAAACCTCTTCTGCGCCAACTGGTGAGGTTTGATCATGTAGTGCATGCAACCACTGTCCCCCCACATCATATTGGCATTTTTATCCGTTTCTACGAGCAGAAGGAGGTGATCCTCCACATCGTCCCAGGACCAGCAATAGCCGAACATCTGATGACTGTATCGGTTTCCCTGGACTTCTTCTCGCAACTGTTCATAGAGTTCGATCAACTCCATGTCGTCAATTCCTATGTATTCATGCTCTTTGAGATCCAGATCCAGCTCCCTTGGCGGCCATGCCGGTAGGGTCCAGACTGGGCGAAGCCGAAGAGTGCAACTACTGAAAATCTCAAGAATATTGTCCTCCAGCCCACTGGGCAGGTTCGTGCGCTGTAAGTTCTCTTTTCCTCCCTCGTAAAAATAAACTTGGGAGAATTCAGCTTCCATTGAATCGAAGAAATACAACCATCCTCTTTCCGGTAGGACCTGATGATGATCATAGGGTTTCACATCCGGTAGATAGATCTGACCAACAAAGCACATCGGGGTTTTCCCGCCCACAGGGTGATCATATGTGGGCCATTCCAGATGAGATGGCAGATCAGGGAGCCCGCCGAACTTGCCAGCTCCGATCGGAATGTCTCCGTCGTCTGTTGGACTGGTAGAAATCTGTAATGTGTATGCCAGCTTCGACAGAAGGAACTCTTTCCCTCGGGAGCTGAAAGCAGACTTCTGGACAGCCTGCACAGCAACATCTTTTGCAAGTTCTATTTCTTCTTGCTGATAAATCATCTTGTCCTCCACTTTTCACGGCGCAGCCTGGCCCCGGCGTGCGCCCCGGTCAACTCTGCCAGCGGGTCGACCGCGACGATCCGGTCGGCCCGGACCACGACGGCGGCCCCGGCGGTCGGCGGGGCGTCGGGGCTGGTCCGCAGCAGCGGCGCGGTGTGCAGGGTGAGAGCGGCTCAGTCGGTGACCGGGCCGAGGGCCGGCCGCTTCGCGGTGACCGTGTCGCCGGAGGAGCGGCCGGTGAGCCGGCGCTTGATCCACGGCGCCAGGTGCTGCCCGGCCCAGCGCAGGTCGGCGGCCCGGGCGGCCAGCCAGGGCGTCGACGCCGGGTGCGGCGGCACCATCAGCCACTCCTCGTCGCAGCCCACGCCGAGCGCGCTCAGCACCTGCCCGGCCACCCGCCGGTGCCCGGCTTCGGAGAGGTGCAGCCGGTCGGTGCTCCACAGCATCGGGTTCAGGTAGGTGTCGTCGGCGTACAGGTCGACCAGGATCGCGCCGTGCCGCTCGGCCGTCTCGCCGACGGCCTTGTTGAGCAGTTGCACCCGGGGCGCGACGAGCCGCTGACCGGGCAGTCGGGCCATCACGTCGGCGAACCGGAAGAGGACCACGTCGGCGCCGCCGGAGCGCAGGTCCCGCACGACGTCGTCGAAGCGGGTCACCAGCGCGTCCGGGTCGAAGGTACGGCGCAGCACGTCGTTGCCGCCCGCGGCGAAGCTGATCAGGTCGGGCTTCATCGCGATCGCCGCCGGCACCTGCTCGGCCACCACGCTCGGGAAGAGCCGGCCCCGGATGGCCAGGTTCGCGTACCGGAAGTCGGGGCCGGCCTCGGCGGCCAGCCGGGTGGCCACGAGGTCCGCCCAGCCCCGGTACGTGCCGTCCGGGTACGCGTCGTCCATGCCCTCGGTGAAGCTGTCTCCCACCGCCACGAAGCTGCGCCAGCGCACTGGTGACCCCTCCGAACCTCCGGCGAACCGTAGCGCCGGACAGTCTGTCACCGCTTCCGCCGCGACCGGCGTCGCCTGCCCGACAAACGTGGCGGAGGTCATCGGCGGCGTCAGGAAGGCGGGTCCGCCGGCTCGACCAGAGGCCGGCGGTAGGGGCCCCAGGCGACGAACCGCTCGAACAGGTCGCGTGGTGTCGGGCCGTCGTGCGGGTTCAGCCGGAACAGGTCGTGGCTCGCCTCGTGGTAGAGGCCGGAGAGGTAGACGGCGAGGTCCAGGTGCCGGCCGTCGTACTCGACCTTGAGCAGCAGCCGGGCGGAGGCGCAGGGCCACGGCAGGCCGCAGGCCCGGCACAGCCACAGCGGGCGGATGGGCAGATGCGGCGGGTGGTCCGGTGGATACGCCCGAGGCCGGTCGGCGTACGGGCCGAGGCGCGGCACGGGAAGCTGGCCGGAGATCACCAACGACCCCCGTTGGCCCGCCACTCCTGCGCCCGGGTCAGCCGGCCCGGGCGGCCCGGACCCGTGGTCGGCAGGACCCTGGTCGGCTCGCGCATCCAGCCCGGCAGGTTCGTTCCCCGAACCCGCCGGGGCAGGGATGGCGGCGGTACGGCGGTCCGGCACCGGAACCAGCAGATCGGGTTGGACATCCTCGTGGCGGTGATCGAGGAGGCCGTTCTCCGCCGAGCCGACGAGAGTTTCCGGGGGATCATGACACAGCAGATCACCCACCTGACCCAGTGCGTCGAGCGTCCGCACCTCAGCGTGCACGTCATCCCGGCGGAGGTCAGCACACATGTCGGACTCGCCGGTCCGTTCACCCTCGCGCTGGGCGGCGACGGCGGATGGGTCGGCCATCTGGAGAACCAGCTCGGCGGCACGCCGGTCGACAAGGACGAAGACGTGGCTATCGTGATCGCGAGATGGGAGAGCGTCCGCAGCAAGGCACTGCCTCGGCGGCAGTCGGTCGAGCTGATGAAGAAAGTGATCACGTCATGGACCTGACCGGCGCGACCTGGCGCAAGTCCACCCGCAGTGGCAACGGCGAGTGCGTCAAGGTGGCCGACAACCTGCCCGGCGTGGTGCTGGTGCGCGACACCAAGGACCGCAGCGGCGGCACGCTCCGGTTCGCCCCCGAGGCGTGGCAGTCGTTCGTCGACTTCGCCAAGCGGCGCTGACCGAGGTAGCGCAACAACTCCACCGCGACTCGGACACCCCCGGATCGCCGACGTCGATCGCCCCGGTCGGCGTGCGCAGCATGCGGAACGGCCGGCGAGCCAGCCAAATCCGATCGCCCGTCCGGCAGCCCGGTCGTACGCTGCGGCAATGCTGCTACGCATGTCGACTCTGCTGCTCCGGACCCTGCGCGAGGACCCGGCCGACGCGGAGGTGCCGAGCCACCGGCTCCTGCTGCGCGCCGGCTACATCCGTCGCGCCGCACCGGGCGGCTACACCTGGCTGCCGCTGGGCAAGCTGGTGCTGGACCGGGTCACGGAGGTGGTCCGGCAGGAGATGACGGCGATCGGCGACCAGGAGGTGCACTTCCCGGCGCTGCTGCCGGCGGAGCCGTACCGGACCAGCGGCCGGTGGACGGAGTACGGCGACGACATCTTCACCTTCGCCGACCGGCGGGGCGCCGAGCACCTGCTCGCGCCCACCCACGAGGAGCTGGCCGCGCTGCTGGTGAAGGACCTGTTCACCTCGTACCGGGACTTCCCGGTGACGCTCTTCCAGGTTCAGACGAAGTTCCGGGACGAGGCCCGGCCCCGGGCCGGCCTGCTGCGCGGGCGAGAGTTCCTGATGAAGGACGCCTACTCGTTCGACCTCGACGACGCGGGCCTTCAGGCGGCGTACGACCGGCACCGGGGCGCGTACCGGCGGATCTTCGACCGGCTCGGGCTGGAGCACACGATCGTGCACGCGACGTCGGGGGCGATGGGCGGTTCGGCGTCGGAGGAGTTCCTGGCGGCGACGCCGGTCGGTGAGGACACCTTCGTCGGCTGCACCGCCTGCGACTACGCCGCGAACACCGAGGCGGTGACCACGCCCGCCCCGCCTGCCGGCGACCCGGACGCGCAGCCGGCGGCGGAGGTGCACGACACCCCCGAGACCCCGACCATCGCCAGCCTGGTCGAGTTGGCCAACGCCCGCCGGCTGGGCGGCCGGGACGACTGGACCGCCGCCGACACCCTGAAGAACGTGGTGCTCCGCCTGCGCCGGCCCGGCGCGGAGGAGGCCGAGCTGCTGGTGGTGGGGCTGCCCGGCGACCGCGAGGTGGACCTGAAGCGGCTCGGCGCGGCGGTCGCGCCGGCCACCGTGGACGTCTTCGACGGCTGGGAGGCCCACCCCGAGCTGGTCCGCGGCTACATCGGCCCGCAGGTGATGGCGAAGCTCGGCATCCGCTACCTGGTCGACCCGCGGGTGGTGCCGGGCAGCGCCTGGCTGACCGGCGCGAACGAGCCGGGCCGGCACGCGACCGGAGTGGTCTGCGGTCGGGACTTCGTGCCCGACGGCACGATCGAGGCGGCCGAGGTGCGGGCCGGCGACCCCTGCCCGGCCTGCGGCACCGGCGAGCTGACCATGCGGCGGGGCATCGAGATCGGGCACATCTTCCAGCTCGGCCGCCGCTACACCGACGCCTTCGCCGTCGACGTGCTCGGCCCGGCAGGCAAGCCGGTCCGGCCGACCATGGGCTGCTACGGCATCGGGGTGTCCCGGGCGGTGGCCGCGATCGCCGAGCAGCACCACGACGAGCGGGGGCTGGTCTGGCCGGCGACGGTCGCGCCGTGCGACGTACACCTGGTCGCCGCCGGGAAGGGTCCGCAGCTGGAGGCGGCGCTGGAGCTGGGCGGACGGCTCGCCGCCGCCGGCCTGCGGGTGCTGGTCGACGACCGGACGCATGTCTCGGCCGGGGTGAAGTTCACCGACGCCGAGCTGGTCGGCATCCCCCGCGCCGTCGTGGTCGGCCGCCGCCTCGCCGAGGGGTACGTCGAGCTGCGCGACCGGGCCTCCGGCGAGCGCGTCGAGCTGCCGGTCGACGGGCTGGCGGAGCGACTCGTCGCGGAAGTCCGCCGGGAGCGCGGCGACGTGGTGTAGCGGGCGCGCCACGGGGTACGGCAGTCCGATCGGCCGGATGTTCTCTGGAGGCTCTCATGACCGGTTACCGGGTCAGCGACGTGATGACGAAGCAGGTCATCTACCTGCCCGCCGAGACCACCCTGGACGAGGCGGCCAGGGTGATGAAGGAGGCGGACATCGGCGACGTGGTGGTCACCGACGGCGCCACCCTCGCCGGCATGCTCACCGACCGGGACATCGTGGTGCGGGCGGTGGCCGAACGCAGCGACCCGGCCGCCACCACGATCGGCTCGATCATCACCCGGGAGGTGGTGATGATCGAGCAGCACTCGACCGCGGCCGAGGCGGCGGCGCTGATGCGGGAGCGGGGCATCCGGCGGGTGCTGGTCTGCGACGCCGAGCGCAAGCTGGTCGGCATCGTCTCCCTCGGCGACCTCGCGATGCAGCTCGACCCCCAATCGGCGCTCGGCGAGATCAGCGAACAGGCCCCCACCGTCTGAGGTGTAAGGAAGGGCCCCTTCCTAACGCCTTCGGTAGCGGAAGGGGCCCTTCCTGACGGCGGTAGCCTCGGAGCATGTCTTCCATGCCGGCCCGGCTGTCCGAGATCGTCGACGAGTTCGCCACCGCGCCCCGCGACGTGGTGCTGGAGATGCTGCTGGAGTACGCCGACGTCGTCCCTCCGCTGCCCGCCGACTCCACCGACCGGGAGGGCATGGAGCAGGTGCCCGAGTGCCAGACGGCGTTCTTCCTGCGCGCCCGGGTGACGCCGGAGAAGACGGTGGAGACCCTCTTCGACTGCCCGCCGGAGGCACCCACCACGCGGGCGTTCGCCGGCATCCTCGCCGAGGGGCTGGCCGGGGCGAGCCCGGATGAGGTGCTCGCCGTCCCCGACGACCTCTATCAGCGGATGGGGCTGGCGCAGGCGATCAGCCCGCTGCGGGTGCGCGGCGGCACGGCCATCCTGGCCCGGCTGAAGCGGCAGGTCCGGGAACAGATCGGCTGACCAGGGGGTTGTCAACCGGCATGGAGATCGAGATCTACGCCGACGTGGTCTGCCCCTGGTGCTACATCGGCAAGCGTCGGCTGGAGCAGGCCCTGGAGTCGTACGACGGCGAGGTGACCGTCCGCTACCGGCCGTACCAACTCGACCCGTCGCCGGTGTCCGAGCCGCGCCCGCTGGTCGAGGCGATGGCCGCCAAGTTCGGCGGGCAGGACCGCGCCCGGCAGATGTTCGGGCACGTCACCGAGGTGGCGGCGGGCGCCGGGCTGAAGCTCGACTTCGACCGGGCGGTCGCCGCGAACACCTTCGACGCCCACCGGCTGGTCTCCTGGGCCACCGACCGTGGCCGTGCCGCCGAGATGGTCGATGCGCTCTACCGCGCCCACTTCACCGACGGGGTCGACGTCGGCTCCCGGGACGCGCTGGCCGCGCTCGCCGGCGAGGTCGGCCTGGACGCGGCGGAGGCACGCCGCTTCCTCGACTCCGACGAGCGGGTGGCCGAACTCTCCGCCGAACTGGCCACCGCCCGCCAGATCGGGGTGACCAGCGTGCCGACCTTCGTCCTCGCCGGCAAGTACGCGGTCACCGGCGCCCAGGAACCGGAGACGCTGCTCGCCGCGCTGGCCGAGGTGGAGCGCCGCGAGTCCGCCGGCTGAGCCGCCCGAACCTGACCGGTCGGCCAACGTGCTCAGCTCGCGGATCCCGGCGACTGGCCGACAGGCCGCCGAGCAGGGCGACGGACCGCCGGGTCGGTCGCCGAATGTTTCACGTGCAACGGTATCGACGTCGGTCAGCGGCTAGGCCGGTCGGGCCAGGTCCTCCACCACGCGGGCGCCGGGCAGTGCGCCGAGCGCCGGCCCGGGCAGCGCGATCTTGCTGTGCCGTACGCCGGACCCGATGATCACGTGCGGCGTGGCGATCACCCGGGAGTCGACCAGGATCGGCCACTGCTCCGGCAGGCCGATCGGGGTGATGCCGCCGTACTCCATGCCGGTCAGCTCCACCGCGTCGGCCATCGGCGCGAAACTCGCCTTGCGGACGTCGAGCGCCCGGCGGGCCACCCCGTTCACGTCGGCGCGGGTGGTGGCGAGCACGACGCAGGCCGCATAGCGGACGACCCCCTCGCGCTTGCCGGCCACCACCACGCAGTTGGCCGACACGTCCAGCCCCACCTCGTACGCCGCGCAGAAGGCGGCGGTGTCGGCCAGCTCGGCGTCGATCGGCGCCACCAGCACGTCGTCGACGTCCACCGGGGCGTCGGCGGGCCACTGCCCGATGGCGGCGGCGACCGGCGGGGCGAGCAGGTCGAGCCGGGTACGGGCGGGTTCGGTCTTCAGCGTCCCCATCACGCCTGTGATCCTCGCACCACCCCGTTCGCCCCGCCCACCACGAGCCCAACCCGTCCCGGGGACCGGTCACCCGCCTGGGCCACCCGCCCGGCGAGCGGTCACCGGGCGGTCGGGTGTCGGTCAGCTGCCGGTGAGGAAGCCGTTCTCGCGGAGCAGCGTCCGGTCCCGCGCGGCGGCCAGCTCCTCCGCCCGCTCGGCCTGGACCCGACGCACCTCCATCTCCTCCAGGGCGTGGCGGATGGCGAGTCGGATGACGCCGTACAGGAAGACGAAACCGGCGACGTAGAGGATGACGGTGGCGACCATGGCGAACATGGCGTCACGGTAGGCCGGACGTGAACACGCAGGCCGTTCATCTTGCGCCGGTTCCCTCGTACGTGTCGGCCAGGTGGTCGGCCCAGGTCCGGGCGCCCGTCGGGGTGGCCTCGGTGACCAGGCCGCCGGAGCGCAGCGCACGGCCGATCTTCCCGGGGATCCGCACCGGCAGCAGCGGACGGCGGGACCGCCGGGCGGCGTTCCAGGCCCGGACCGCCTCGTCGAAGCGGAGCACCTCCGGCCCGCCGTACTCCTCGATGCCGTGCAGCGGACCGGCGGTGAGCCGCCGGACCAGCCGGCCCGCGACCTCGCCGGGGTCGACCGGCTGGGCGAGCACCGCCGGGTCGCCGATCACCGGGCCGAGCCGGCTCGCGCCGCGCAGCATGCCGTCGAGGAACTCCGGGAACTGGGTGGCCCGCAGCACCGTCCAGGGCACCGGCCCGGCCGCCACGACCTGCTCGGCGGCGAGCTTGTGCCGGTAGTAGGGGATCGGCACCCGGTCCACCCCGACTATCGAGACGTAGCAGAGGTGACGTACGCCCGCCCGTCCGGCAACAACGACCAGCCGGCGGGTGCCGAGCACGTCGACCCGGTGGGTCTGCCGCCCCCGGTTCGGCGACGAGGCCAGGTGCAGCACGGCGTCCACGCCGGCCACCGCCTCGGCCAGCCCGTCCCCGGTGGCCAGGTCGACCACCACCCACTCCGCCGACGGATCGGTACGCGGCCGCCGGCTCGTCGCCCGCACAATCCAGCCCTCGTCGCGCAACCGTGGCAGCACCACCCGCCCGAGCCGACCGCCCGCCCCGGTGACCAGCACCCGCATGGTTTCCCCCTTCTCCGGCGTCCCGCGCCCGCCGCGGCCACGGTGCTGACGGCGCCGCCCCGACGGGCGTGACCGGCTGTGCGCCGGTTCACCGGAGCAGCTCGGGCCGCCGTCACGGCGGCGACCGGCCATCAGCTCACGCAGCAGGTCGGCCACCGTCATCAGCACGACCGGCCACCAGGTCACCGCAGCAGGTCGGCCACCATCATCAGCACGAAGAACCCGATGACGATCTCGCTGACCAACCAGGAGTGCTGCCGGGCCCAGTTCCGGATCCGGGGCAGCGCCGTCGCGGCCCGGCGGCCGAGCAGCAGCAGCGCCACCAGGGGCAGGGCCAGCAACGCGAGGGTGAGCAGGACGAACGGCAGCAGGTGCCACCAGGGCAGGTCGTGCCGGGCGGCGCTCGCCCCCACGGTGATCATCGTGAGGTCGTCCGAGGGCATGGCCAGGAACAGCAGCACGCCGAGCCGCAGCGCGTAGCCGGGGCTGGCCCGCTGGAGCCCGCCCATCCACCTCGGCGTGCCCGCGGTGTGCCGGCGCAGGAAGACGACCACCGCCAGGACGACGAGCAGCGCCAGCACCACCACGTCGATCCGGCTCTCGACCGCCCGGTGCCCGCCCCCGCCGGCCCCGACGTTGACCTTCACGGCCCGGGTGACCAGCCAGCTCGCCGTCACCCCGCCCGAGACCACGAGCCCCGCCCCGGCCAGGTAGCCCAGCGAAGCGGCGCGCGGTCGGTCGGACGAGGCGAGGAAGACCGCCGCGACGAGCTGCGTCCCGGCGACCATCACCACGGCCATCGGGAGGATGGTCAGGAAGTTCATCGCCCGCCCATCCTCCCGGTCGCGCCCACCGTCCCGGGTCGATTCGCCGCATCCCCAGCGCCGGTCTCGCCAGGAGGGCCGAGCCCCACACGACGTCGACCAGACACGCGGTCGGCCAGAGCACGCGGCCCGCCAGAGCACGCAAGCCGGAGCACACGGTCCGCGAAAGCGCCCGCCGGACGCGGCGGTCAGCCGGGCGCGCGGATTCCGGATGCCCCGGGCACCACGCGGCCGGCGAGCAGGGCGCCCGCCAGGGCCAGCCCGCCCGCCACCGCGAGCGTGCCGGCGTAGCTGCCCGGTCCCGGGGCCGCCCCGGCGGCGAGCACCGCGCCGGTGAGCGCCAGCACGGTCGCGGCGAAGAGCGAGTCGCCCAGTTGCAGGGACGAGCTGTTGCGTCCCTGCTCGCCCGGGGCGGACAGCTCCAGGGTGAGCACCGACAGCGAGGGGTAGAGCAGCCCCATGCCGAGCCCGGCGACGGCCCAGCCGAGCACCCCGACCCACACCGGCACCGCCGGCGCGACCGCAAGCGTCACCACGGCGATGCCGACCGTGATGCAGGCCAGCCCCGCTCTCGGCAGGGTGGCCCGGGAGCGCGGCGCGGGCATCCGTCCCTGCACCCAGGAGCCCACCGACCAGGCGAGCGCGCCGGTGGTGAGGACCAGGCCGGCCTCCGTCGGCGACAGCCCGCGCTCCCGGGAGAGCATCAGCGGGATCACCACCTCGGCGCCGACGAACGCCGCCGAGGCCAGGCCGCGCAGCCCGATCACCGTCGGCAGGCCCCGGCCGGCCCGCAGGAACCCGGCCGGCAGCAGCCGCGGCGCGCAGACCAGCAGACCGACCAGTGCCAGGGCCACCAGGCCGCCGGCGGCGGCACCGCGCTGCTGGCCCCCGATGTGCAGCAGTGCGGCGCTCACCCCCGCCCCGCAGGCCCAGCCGATCCGGGCCGCCGCGCCGGCCGGCAGCCCGGTCGGCGTGGCCGCGCCGATCGCGCGCAGCCCGGGGTGGATCAGCAGCACCGCCGGCACCGCCACCACCGGCACCGCCAGGAAGACCCACCGCCAACCGAGGTGCTCGACGATCAGCCCGGCCAGCGCCGGCCCGACCAGCGACGGTACGACCCACGCGGCGGCGAACGCCGCGAAGATCCGCCGGTGCAGCACCTCCGGGTACGCCTGCCCGACGATGACATAGAGGGCCACCGAGAGCAGACCGGAGCCGAACCCCTGCACGATCCGGCCGGCCACCAGGGCGCCCATGGCGGTGGCGCTGCCGGCGATGACCAGCCCCACCACGAACCAGACGAGCCCGTGCCACATCGGCGCCCTGGGTCCCCGGGCGTCGCACCAGATGCCGGAGGCGACCATCGCCAGCACGCCGGCCGCGAACGGGCCCCCGAAGGCGATCCCGTAGAGGGCCAGCCCGTCGAGGCTGCGGGCGACGGTCGGCATCGCGGTGCCCACCGCGAGCGCCTCGAACGCGAGCAGCGAGACCAGCGCGACGCTGCCGACCGTCATCGCCCGCAGCCGGGGCGCGAAGAGGCCGGCCGCGGGCGGGACCGGGACGGCCGGCGCCGCCGTGGCGGTCACCGCCGGCCCGCCGATGGAGCGGTCGCGAATGGCCGAGACACCGCTGCCGGGCGGAGCACCCGGTACGGCCGGCGGCGGGCGCGGACCCAGGGGTTCGCCGGACCCACCTCGAAGCGGAGCAGTTCGATCGACATGAGATCAGCCTGGGACCTCAACCCGCATTGAGGTCAAGGGTGACCCGGCTCTCTCAGGCCGCCTCCAACGCCTCTCCGAGCCCCTTCGCCAGGCCGGACAGGTGCTGGTCGGCCAGCAGGTGGCCGGCGGTGATCACCAGCGCCAGCGGCCACTCGATGACCTGGAGCGCAGCGAGCGCCCCGAGGCCCGCGTAGTAGGCGAGCTTGTCCGGCGGCGGGACGGCGACCTCCCCCAGCCCCGGAAGCTCCACCCGTCGGGTGAACGCCCGGATCGTCTCGTGCACGCCGCTGAGCGGTCGCGTCAGTGTGCTCATTCCGGCCTCCCCGATGACGGTGACAGTGGATCCGGGATTCCACCGGCACGGCCGTCCATGCACCGCCAATGGGGAAAACTTCCCCTGCTCGGGGGGCATAACGGGCGGTCCGCCGGGAAGCCAGGCCGCCGGAGCGGAGGCGTGGGAGGCGAGATGGCGTACGGCGGGAGCAGCAGCAGCGGGGGGCCTGACCGGCGCCTGTCCGGTCGTACGCCTCGATGACCTCGCTGGGCCGAGCCGCCGGCCGGCTCCTGCCGCCGGTCGCCGTACCGCAGGTCGTCGGCGAGGCGTCCCGGAGCGTCGGCGCCGCCGCCACCCGACTGGCCCGGGTGGCCGGGCTGACCAAGCGTCGGGTCTGGTCCCGGCCCGGGCGGCACCACATCGAGGTGCACGGCGTCTGCCAGGACGGCGGCGACACCCTCGCCCGGCAGGTCGAGGCCGCGCTGGAGCGGGTGCCGGGGGTGGAGTGGGCCCGGGTCAACGCCCCGTCCGGCCGCGTGGTCGTGGCCGTCGGTACGCCGGAGCCGAAGCTGCGCGACCTCATCGCGACCGTCGCCCGCGCGGAACGCGCCTGTCCCCACGAGCCGGACCCGGAGATCCCGCCGCCGCACCCGCCCGAGGAGGGGCCGCGCACGCCGCGCACGCTCGGCGGGCTGGCCTCCGACGCCCTGGGCCTGACCATCTCCGCCGCCACCCGGATCCTGCCGTTCACCCCGGTGCCCGGGGAGGTCGCCGGGCTGCTCGGCGCGGTCGACCTGCACCCGAGGCTGCACGCGCTGGCCGACCGGGGGCTGCGCGCCGATCCCCGCGCCGACCTGCTTTTCCCGCTCGCCGAGGCGGTCGTGCAGGGTCTGACCGGCGGCTGGACCGGAATCGTGCTCGACGGCGCGCAGCGGGTGGTGCAGTGGGGTGAGGCGCGGGCCCAGCTCCGGGCCTGGGCGCAGGCGGAGCCACGGCTGACCGGGGATCCGGAGCGGGCCGTCGCCCGGACGCCGAAGGTCGAGCGCCCCCGCCCGAAGCCGGACGGCCCCGCCGAGAAGTACGTCAGCCGGATGATCACCGCCGGTGCCGCCGCCGCGGCCGCCGCGACGCCGGTGGTGGGCCGGAAGCGGGCCGCCGCGCTGGGCCTCTCCGCGCTGCCGAAGGCTCCCGGCAGCGGCCGCGAGGGCTACGCCGCGCAGCTCGGCCGGATCCTCGCCCGGCGTGGGGTGATCGCGATGGACCGCAGCGTGCTGCGCGAGCTCGACCGGATCGACACGCTGGTGCTGGACGCGTCGGTGCTCGGCTCCGACCGGGGCGTCCTGGCGGACCTGGCGCCGCTGGTCGGGGCGGACCCCGGGCAGGTGGCGACGCGCGCGTTCACGCTCTTCGACCCGGCCGCCCCGTGGACGCTGCGGCACGCCGACGGCTGGCGGCTCGGGCCGCTGGACGAGTTGGACGCCGGGGACCCGGGCGACACCGCGGACAGCCGCCGGCTGCGCGAGGGCGGCGGATCCCTGCTCGGGCTGACCGACGGCGACACCCTCGCGGCCGTGCTGCGGGTCGAGCCGGAGCCCGCGCCGGGCGTGGACGCCCTGCCGACCGCCGCCCGCCAGGCCGGCCTGCGGGTGGTCGTGGCCGGCGACGACGACCGGCGGTACGGCTTCGCCGATGCCCACCTGCCCGGCGGCGACCGGCTGGCCGAGTCGGTGCGGACGCTGCAGTTCGCCGGGGCGGTGGCGATGGTGGTCTCCGGCGACCGGGCCGCGCTCGGCGTCGCCGACTGCGGCCTGGGCATCTCCGCCCCCGAGGACCTGCCGCCCTGGGGCGCGCACCTGCTGGTCGGCACGGACCTGCGGGTGGTGGCGCTGGTGATCGAGGCGACCGGGGTGGCCCGCCGGATGACCCGGCAGAACATCGGCCTGGCCCTGGCCGGCACGGGCCTCGGCGCGCTGGGGGCGTTCACCGCCGCCCCCGCCCAGCTACCCGGCCGTTCCCTCGCCGCCGTGAACGGCGCGGCCGCGCTGGCCTTCGCGCACGGCGTCGTACGGGCGCGCCGGCTGCCCGACCCGACGGACTCCCCGGTGCCGACGGTCACCGCCTGGCACCTGATGCCGGCCTCGGCCGTCCTCGACCAGCTCGGCACCGCACCGGACGGGCTCGCCACGGCCGAGGCCGAGCGCCGCCGGAGCGACGGGACGGGGCAGCCCGCCGGGCCGCCCGGGCTGCTGCGCGCCTTCGTCGACGAGCTGGCCAACCCGCTGACGCCGGTGCTCGCCGCCGGGGCGGTGCTCTCCGCCACCTTCGGCTCGCTGGTCGACGCCGCCCTGGTCGGCGGGGTGGTCGGGGGGTCCGCGCTGCTCGGCGCGGTGCACCAGCACAACACCGAGCGGTCGCTGGCCGAGCTGCTGTCCCGCTCGGCGGTGACCGCGCGGGTGCGCCGAGACGGCACGGAACGGGTGCTGCCCGCCGAGGACCTGGTGGCGGGGGACGTGGTCCTCCTCGAACCGGGGGACGCCGTCCCGGCCGACTGCCGGGTGCTGGAGTCGGCCGGCCTGGAGACCGACGAGTCCTCGCTCACCGGCGAGTCGCTGCCGGTCGGCAAGACCGACCAGCCGGTCGTCGCCGCGGCCGTCGCCGACCGACGGTCCATGCTCTACGAGGGGACCACCGTCGCCGCCGGCCACGGGACGGCGGTGGTGGTGGCGACGGGCGCGGACACCGAGGCCGGGCGGAGCCTGGCGATGGCCCGGCAGGCCCCGCCGGCGAGCGGCGTGGAGGCCCGACTGGGCAGGCTGACCCGGGCGGCGATCCCGCTGGCCGCCAGCTCGGCGGTGGCGGTGGCCGGCGCGGGCCTGCTGCGGGGCGTGCCGCTGGCGGCGACCGCCGCGACCGCCGCGAACCTGGCCGTCGCCTCCGTGCCGGAGGGGCTGCCGTTCCTGGTCAGCGCCGCCCAGTTGGCCGCCGCGCGGCGGCTGGCGGAGCACGGCGCGCTGGTCCGCAACCCGCGCACCATTGAGGCGCTCGGCCGGGTGGACGTGCTTTGCTTCGACAAGACCGGCACGCTCACGGAAGGGCAGTTGAGGCTCGCCGGGGTCGGCGACGACAGCCGGTACGCCCCGGTCGACGGCCTCGACGACGGCCGGCGTGCCATTCTCGCCGCCGCCCTGCGGGCCACCCCGGCCGCCGACCCGCACGAGCTGGCCCAACAGACCGACCGCGCGGTCCGCTACGGCGCCCAGGCGGCGGGGGTGGCCGAACAGACCGGCGCGGACGGGTGGGAGCCGGTCGATACCCTGCCGTTCGAGCCGTCCCGGGGGTACCACGCCACCGTCGGCCGCGCCGGAGGCCGGCTGCTGCTCAGCGTGAAGGGGGCCCCGGAGTCGGTGCTGCCCCGGTGCTCCGCCTGGCGTACGCCGGGGGGACGCGACGAGCCGCTCGACGACGAGGGGCGCGACGGGCTGCACGCGACGCTCGCCGACCGGGCGGGGGCGGGGCACCGGATCCTCGCCGTGGCCGAGTGCCGGGTCTCGTCACCCGACGTCACCGACGAGCAGGTGCGCGACCTGACCTTCCTCGGCTACCTGGCCCTCGCCGACGGGGTGCGGGAGAGCGCCGCCCCGGCCGTGCGCCGGATCCGCCAGGCCGGCGTGCACACGATCATGATCACCGGTGACCACCCGGCGACCGCCGAGGCGATCGCGGCCACCATCAGCGACCACGACGAGCAGCGGGTGGTCACCGCGACGGAACTCGACCGGCTCGACGACGAGGCCCTCGCGGCCCGGCTGGCCGCCACGGACGTGGTGGCCCGGTGCACCCCCGCGCACAAGGTGCGCATCATCCAGGCGTTGCAGAAGTGTGGGCGTACGGTCGCGATGACCGGGGACGGGGCCAACGACGCGCCGGCGATCCGGCTGGCCGACGTGGGCATCGCGCTCGGCCAGCGGGGCACCCCGGCGGCCCGCGCGGCCGCCGACCTGGTGGTCACCGACGACCGGTTGGAGACCATCATCGCCACGCTGGTCGAGGGCCGGGCGATGTGGTCCTCGGTACGCCACGCGCTCAGCATCCTGGTCGGCGGCAACCTCGGCGAGATCGCGTTCAGCGTGCTCACCGCCGCCGCCACCGGCCGATCGGCGCTCACCGGGCGACAGCTCCTCCTGGTCAACCTGCTCACCGACCTCGCCCCGGCGCTGGCGATCGCGGTCCGGCCCCCGGCCGCGGACCACACCGACGGCCTGCTGCGGGAGGGCCCGGACACCTCCCTCGGCGAGACGATGACCCGCGAGATCGGGCTGCGCGCTGCCGCCACCACGCTGGGCGCCACCGCCGGCTGGACGTTGGCCCGCTACACCGGGCGGCGCCGGCGGGCGGGCACGGTCGCGCTGGTGTCGCTGGTCGGCACCCAGCTCGGGCAGACCGTGCTGGCCGGCGGCACCAGCCCGGCCGTGCTCGCCTCCACCGCCGCGTCGCTCGGGGTGCTGGCGGCGGTCGTGCAGACGCCCGGGGTCAGCCAGTTCTTCGGCTGCACGCCCCTCGGCCCGGTCGGCTGGACCATCGCCACGGGCTCGGCGCTCGGCGCGACCTTCGCCAACGGCGCGCTCACCCGCCTGGTGGAACGCCTGCCGCAGTCCGGCCCGCACACCGGAGGCTCCGACCCCGACCCGGACAGCACCGAAGAGCCCGACCCCGACGGGCCGGGGCGGCCGGACGCCGACCGGGGAGCCCGGTGACCGCCACCCGTCCGCATGTCCGCGTCGAACGACGGGTACGGCGATCAGTGGAGGTGGGTATGTTGACGACGCAGCCGCAGGTCACGTTCATCGGCACCGCCACCACGGTGCTGCGCATCGGCGGGTTCACCCTGCTGACCGACCCCAACTTCCTGCACCGGGGGCAGCGCGCGTACCTGGGCAAGGGGCTCTGGTCGCGCCGGCGCACCGACCCGGCGCTGCGGATCGCCGAACTGCCGTCGCTGGACGCGGTGGTCCTGTCCCACCTGCACGGCGACCACTTCGACCGGGTGGCGCGCCGGGGCCTCGACCGGGAACTGCCGATCGTCACCACGCCCGAGGCCGAGCGGAAGCTGCGCCGATGGGGATTCCGGGCCGCCGAGGGCCTGGCCACCTGGCGCTCGCGGGAGCTGCGCCGGGGCGGAGAGACGCTGCGGCTGACCTCGATGCCGGGGAAGCACGGGCCGGGCGCGCTGGGCCTGCTGCTGCCCGACGTGATGGGCACGCTGATCGACCTGGAACGTGACGGCAGCCGCGAGTTCCGCCTCTACGTCACGGGCGACACCCTCAACCGACCGATGCTGGCCGAGATCCCCGAGCGGTACCCGGACATCGACGCCATGCTGATCCACCTCGGCGGCACGCGGATCGCCGGCATCCTGCTCACCATGGACGCCCGGCAGGGCGCCGACCTCGTCGAGCTGGTCCGGCCGAAGCTCACCGTGCCGATCCACTACGACGACTACCGGGTGTTCCGCTCGCCCCTGGGCCACTTCGTGGCGGAGGCCCGCCGACGGGGCCTGGCCGGCTGCGTCCGCACCATCGCCCGCGGCGAGACCGTGCCGCTCACCCCGACGGCCTGACCCGCTGCCGACCCGGGGCGCGGGGCGCCCGCCGCCGAGGTCCCGGCCTTCTCCGCGTACGCCGATCGCCGCCTCCCGGCGGGGCCGGAGGGCGGCGATCAGTCGTGACGTGCGGTCAGCCGCGCTCGGAGATGGCCTCGATGAGGTCACCCACGGGACGCTCGGGCAGGGAGCGGGCCACGTCGGCGACGGCCACGATGCCGACGAGTTCGTGCCCGTCGATCACCGGCAGCCGGCGCACCTTGTGCTGACTCATGGTCCGCAGGATCTCGGCCGCGTCGTCGTCCGCGCCGATGGTCACCGCCTCGCCCTGGGCCAGCTCACCGGCGGTGACGCCGCCCGGATCGCGGCCCTCGGCGAGCACCCTCACCACGATGTCGCGGTCGGTCAGCATCCCCTTGAGCCGGTTGTCGTCCCCACAGATCGGCAGCGAGCCCACGCCCAACTGGGCCATCTGCTTGGCGGCCGTCCTGAGGTCGTCCTGCTCACGGATGCAGGTCACGTCGTTCGTCATGATCTCGCGTGCGGTCGGCATTGGCATGACACCTCACTTCCGGGGGGTTGTTGCCGTTTCTCCTACCCCCGCCGCCCCGGCCCATGCACCGGAGCAGGTGCGCGGACCACTCGCCCGCGCGGCGTCGAGCCCCGGGGCGTCAGCCCGCCGGGTGCCAGGTGGCGGCGGCGCGGCGCAGCCTGTCGTTGATCGCGCGGCCGACACCGGCCTCCGGGACCGGCTCGACCACGATCTCGGCGACCCCGGTGGCGTCCAGTTCGTGCAGCGCGTCGAACAGCCGCGCGGCAGCCTCGGTCAGGTCGCCGGCGGCGGAGAGCACCTCGACCGCCGCCCAGTCGCCCGCCGGCGGCTCGCGGAAGGCCAGGAAGCCGCGCCGGACCCCGTCGGCCGCCGGCGGCTCCCCGCCCGACGCCAACCGCAACGGCGTACGCGGGGCGTAGTGCGCCGCCAGCGTGCCGGGCGCGACCGGCTGCCCGGAACTTCCGGGGCGTACGGTCACCGGGCCGACGGCCTCCTCCAGCGCCTCCAGCGGCAGCGCGCCGAGCCGCAGCACCACCGGCCGTTCGCCCCGGGCGTCCACGATGGTCGACTCGATCCCGCACCGCGTCGGCCCGCCGTCGAGCACCACGTCCACGGCCGCGCCCAGGCCCCGCACCACGTGCTCGGCCCGCGTCGGGCTGAGCTGGCCGAACCGGTTCGCGCTCGGCGCCGCCACCGGCACCCCGGCCTCGGCGATCAGCGCCCGCGCGTACGCGTTGTCCGGCACCCGGGCCGCCATCGTCGCCAGCCCGGAGGTGACGATCGGCGGGATCGCCGCCGGCCGGTCCACGATCAGCGTGAGCGGCCCCGGCCAGAAGCGCTCGGCCAGCGCCGCCACCGCCGCCGGCACCGCCCCGACCAGCTTCTCCAGCTCGGCCGCGTCGGCGAGGTGCGTGATCAGCGGGTCGAAGCTGGGCCGTGCCTTCGCCTCGAAGATCCGGGCGGCCGCACGGGCATCCAGCGCGTTCGCGCCGAGCCCGTAGACGGTCTCGGTGGGAAAGGCCACCAACCCGCCGGTACGCAGGACGGAAGCGGCCTCGGCGATGCCGCTGTCGGCCGGGAGCACGCGCGGGGATCCGGTGGTCACGGCTCGACGCTAACGTGCCGGGGCGGCCGGCTGGTGGGCGGCCGTCCAGAACTGTGACCGCCGACCACCGCTCCTTTTCCCCTCCGTACGCGAGGATGGCGGCATGCTCCGTCTTCCTCGGGCTCTCCTGCTGGACTTCGGCGGTGTGCTGGCGGATGCGCCGCCACAGCAGCCCGCCCCGCCCGCGCTGGTGCGACGACTGTCCCGGCTCGTCGACGGCGCGGTCCCGGGCGAGCAGATCGCCCGGGACCTGGCCGAGGGCGCGCGGTCGTACGCCCTGTGGCGCGACGACGTGGGCAGGACGGACGATCCCGTCGAGCTGCCGCACGACCGGGTGTGGGGCGACTTCGTGACCCGCTCCTGGCCGCAGGTAGCCCGCGACGCCGTCGAGCGGGAGGCGACCGCGCTGGCGTACGCCTGGACCTGGCGGGAGGAGTGGGCCGTGCGTCCCGGCATCCCCGAGGCGTTGCGCCACGCCGCCGGCGCCGGCCTCCCGATGGCGGTCGTCAGCAACACGCTGTGCGGCGCCGCCCACCGGGACTTCCTCGCCTCCGCCGGACTCTCCGGCCTGTTCGGGGCCGAGTTCTACAGCGACGAGGCCGGGCCCCGGAAGCCGAATCCGGAGCTGGCGCTCCGGGCGGCCCGCGCCCTCGCGGTGCCGATCGACGGCTGCTGGTTCGTCGGTGACAGCGTGCACCGTGACGTCGTCTGCGCCCGTCGCGCCGGAGTCGGCGCGGCGATCCTGATGCGGTCGCCCCGCACGGACCGGGAGGCGGCGCTTCCCGGCGTCGAACCGGACGTGAGGATCGAGGACGGCCACGGGCTCCTCGCGTTGCTGCGCCGGGCCGGGGGCCAAGATCAGGGCACCCCGACAAGCGCCGGGAAACCTTGCCAGCGCGGCGCGCTCTGGACGTCCGACCCGTCGGGCAACGACCCGCCGGGCACACCGAATGGCTAGTCCGTATCCCAGTCGGAGGAAGCCGAGACCTCGTAGGGAATTGTCGCCAAGACCTCGGCGGGTCCCTCCAGCTTCCACATCCGGACGCAGCAGCCGCAGCCGCCTTCCTCTTCGACATAGGTCAGAGCGTTCCGGTTGGTGTTCAGCCAGACCTCAGCCGCCTCGACCTCGCTCGGCTTGTCTACGGAGACCGCCATGGTTTGCCGGATCACAGCCAGCACCGTAGCGCGCGAGACCGGGTTGATGGCGGCGTCGTCCATCGACCAGTGGTACTGCACATCGCCGCTGAGCCCGTGGTCGGAAACCATCGCTGCTTGCCGCCGCCCGACCCTGTCGCGAGCCGCCGAGGCAACCAACTCCCACAACTCATGGTCATGCACAGCTTGCTGATCCGCGTGATCCATGGCCCTCCCGCCCTCGCGGCACAGCCCGCACAGCCGGCGGCCAGAACCTACCGACCCGCAAAGTCGGCACGGTAAAACTAGGTCAACCGTCAAGCATGTCCTGGGACGGGTCTGTCGAGCATGTGGTGGGACAGCGCGGGCTCGCCAGGCTGCCTCGGCCATCGACCGAATCCTGGGCGCGGAGGGGACGGCGTGACCGCTTGGCTGTACTCGGGACCGAGATCAACCGAGGAAAGTGCTGGTGGAGCCCAGGGGACTCGAACCCCTAACCCCTGCCTTGCAAAGGCAGTGCTCTGCCAGTTGAGCTAGGGCCCCAAGGCGGACGGTGCCGCCGGTGCGGGCAGTGGCTGGCGCGATCAGCGCAGGTCGGGCGCGGTGGTCGCCTCGTGCCAGAGGGCGCGCTCGTCGTTGGAAGCCTTGATCTTCTTGGCGACCACGGCCGCCACCCCGACGACGCCGGCCAGGATCAGAAGCTTCTTGAACATTGGGGCCTACCCCTCGCGCTCGACTGCCGTCGGACGATGTGCGGTGGGGCTAGCTGGAATCGAACCAGCGACCTCAGAGTTATCAGCTCTGCGCTCTAACCGACTGAGCTATAGCCCCGCGTAGCGACGAGCAACATTAACCCATCCGCCCGCCCGGCCCCAAATCGGGGGCCACCCGGGCATCCGGTGTCGCCGTCGCCCCTGAACCTACCTGAGGCGCCGCGACCGGCCCAGGTGATTTCGCCGCCCACACGGCACGGCACGAGGCCCGGCGCCTGCTTCCCGACGCACGGAAGCCGGGGCTCCGCGCTTCGGCGGTGCCCCGGCTTCCGGGATGGATCAGTCGCGCTCGGCGAGGGTCAGCTCGATGCCCCCGACCAGGTCGGCGCAGACGTTGTAGACGAACGCCCCGAGCGTGGCGAGCGCCGTGAACAGCACGACGTTGACCAGGCCGATCAGCGCCGAGCTGAGGATCACGCCCTTGGCGGTGATCTGGAAGCCGCTGGTGCTCTGGCCGCCGCCCGCGCTGACCAGGTCGGTCAGGCTGTCGTTGACGCTGGTGAACACGCCCATCGCGTCGAGGGCCAGGTAGAGCACCGACGTGGCCACCACCACGACGATGAAGAGCACCACCGAGACGGCGAAGGCGAACTTCATCACGGACCAGGGGTCGATCCGCTTGAGGTTCAGCCGGGCCCGGCGCGGTCCGCGCGACGCGGCCGAGCTGACCGACGTACGCGCCGCGCGTACCGCCTCGCCCACGCGCGCGGCCCCGACGGCGGCCGCGCTGCTGATGCCCGGCGGCAGGCCGCCGCCGTTGGCCGGCCGGCCGGTGCCGGTCGGACGGCCGCCGTCCGGCTGCGGCTTGGCCGTGCCGGTGACGCGGGGCTGGGTGCCGGTGGCGGTGCCCGTGATCCGCGGCTGTGTGCCGGTGGCGCCGGTCGGCTGGCCGGCGCCGACCTTCAACGGCTGGGTCGTCGTCGGCTTGGCGGCGGGGGCCGGCTTGTCGACCCCCACCGTCTCGGTCCTGTCCGCCGCGTCCGCGTCCTCGGAGGGCTTGTCCGGCGGCGGTGTCATGCCGGGGGCCCGGGTGAATTTCGGGGCAGGCGCGTCGGCGGGGACCGTCGCCCGGCCCACGGCCGCGCGGCCGGTCGCTGGTGTGCCGCTCTTGGCGGCCTCCTCGTCGACCGGGTTGGCCGAGGTCCCCGTGTTCCCCGACTTCGCCTGTGTCTCCGTCATTCAACTAGTCCTGTTCGTCAGGCTCGTCGGCATTGCGAGCAATCGCCACGATAGTCACGCCGTCCGGAAGGTCCATCAGCTTGACCCCCATTGTGTTCCGATCACGCGTACGGCGTACAGGCTTCACCGGAGTCCGAATGACACCACCGTTGCTGGTGATCGCGAACAGCTCGTCGTCCGGGTCGATCACCACCGCGCCGACCAGACCACCACGTCGCTCGGTGATCTTCGCAGTCAGCACGCCCTTACCTCCCCGGCCCTGGACCGGGTATTCCTCGATCGGGGTACGTTTCGCGTAACCCCCGTTCGTGGCCACCAGGACGTCCAGCCCCTCGCGGACCACCTCCATGGCCAGCAGGACGTCGTCCTCGCTGAAGCGCATGCCGATCACGCCCGAGGTGGCCCGGCCCATCGGGCGCAGCGCCTCGTCGCTCGCGTTGAACCGGATCGCCTGCGCGTTCTTGGAGACCAGCAGCAGATCCTCCTCCGGAGCGACCAGCGCCGCCCCGACCAGCTCGTCCTCGTCGCGCAGGTTGATCGCGATGATGCCGCCGGACCGGGGGGAGTCGAACTCCTCGAGCCTCGTCTTCTTCACCAGGCCGTTCTTCGTGGCGAGCACCAGGTAGGGAGCCACCTGGTAGTTCGGGATCTCGATGATCTGCGCGATCTGCTCGTCGGCCTGGAACGCGAGCAGGTTCGCCACGTGCTGGCCCTTGGCCACCCTACTGGCCTCGGGCAGCTCGTACGCCTTGGCCCGGTAGACCCGACCCTTGTTGGTGAAGAACAGGATCCAGTCGTGGGTCGAGCAGACGAAGAAGTGGCTGACGATGTCGTCCTGCCGCAGCGTCGCCCCGCTGACGCCCTTGCCGCCGCGCCGCTGGGAGCGGTAGAGGTCGACCTTGGTCCGCTTGGCGTAGCCGGTGCGGGTGATGGTGACGACCACGTCCTCGCGGGCGATGAGGTCCTCCATCGAGACCTCGCCCTCGAACGGCACGATCTTCGTCCGCCGGTCGTCGCCCCACTTCGCGACGATCTCGCCGAGTTCCTCGGAGACGATCTTCCGCTGCCGCTCGGGCTTGGCGAGGATGTCCTTGAGGTCGGCGATCTCCAGCTCCAGCTTGGCCAGGTCGTCGAGGATCCGCTGGCGTTCCAGCGCGGCGAGCCGGCGCAGCTGCATGTCGAGGATCGCGGTCGCCTGGATCTCGTCGATCTCCAGCAGCCGGATCAGGCCCTGCCGGGCGTCCTCCACCGTGGGCGAGCGCCGGATCAGGGCGATGACCTCGTCGAGGGCGTCCAGCGCCTTGGCCAGACCGCGCAGGATGTGCGCCCGCTCCTCGGCCTTGCGCAGCCGGAACGCCGTCCGCCGGCGGATCACGTCGATCTGGTGGTCGACGTAGTAGCGGATGAACTGGGCGAGGTTGAGCGTGCGCGGCACCCCGTCGACCAGCGCCAGCATGTTGGCGCCGAAGGTCTCCTGGAGCTGGGTGTGCTTGTAGAGGTTGTTCAGCACCACCTTGGCGACCGCGTCGCGCTTGAGCACGAGCACGATCCGCATGCCCGTACGCCCGGAGGACTCGTCGCGGATGTCGGCGATGCCGCCGAGCTTGCCCTCCTTGATCAGCTCGGCGATCCGCTCGGCCAGGTTGTCGGGGTTGACCTGGTAGGGCAGCTCGCTGACCACCAGGCAGGGACGGCCACGCTTGTCCTCCTCGACCTCCACCACGGCGCGCATCCGGATCGACCCGCGCCCGGTGCGGTACGCGTCCTGGATGCCGGACTGGCCGACGATCAGGCCGTGGGTGGGGAAGTCGGGCCCCTTGACGATCTCCAGCAACGCTTCGAGGGTGGTGGCCTCGTCGGCGTCCGGGTGCTCCAGGCACCACTGCACGGCCGCGCCGATCTCGCGCAGGTTGTGCGGCGGGATCTTGGTGGCCATGCCGACCGCGATGCCCTCGGAGCCGTTGACCAGCAGGTTGGGGATCCGCGACGGCAGGATCGTGGGCTCCTTGGCCCGGCCGTCGTAGTTGTCCTGCAGGTCGACGGTGTCCTCGTCGATGTCCCGCAGCATCTCCATCGCCAGCGGGTCGAGCTTGCACTCCGTGTACCGCATGGCGGCAGCCGGGTCGTTGCCGGGCGAGCCGAAGTTGCCGTTGCCGTCCACCAGCGGGTAGCGCAGGGACCAGGGCTGCGCCATGCGGACCAGCGCGTCGTAGATCGCCGAGTCGCCGTGCGGGTGGAACTGACCCATCACGTCGCCGACGACGCGGGAGCACTTCACGTAGCCGCGGTCCGGGCGGTAGCCGGAGTCGAACATGGCGTAGAGGATCTTGCGGTGGACCGGCTTGAGCCCGTCCCGGACGTCCGGCAGCGCCCGCCCGACGATGACGCTCATGGCGTAGTCGAGGTAGGAGCGCTGCATCTCCACCTCGAGCCCGACCGGCTCGATGCGGTCGTGCGCGACGACGGCACCGGCGGTCTCGGGGACCTCGGGCTCGTTCGGTGTGGACTCGGGGGTATCGGTCACTGTTAACCCTTATCAGACTCAGAGTCGTTTTCGTGCTGTGGATAACGGCTGTGGAAACCGGCCATGCTGTGGATAACTCTGTGGATCGCCGGGCCGACCGGTGGATGACCGGCCGGCCCGGCAATCCGCGTCAGATGTCCAGGAACCGGACGTCCTTGGCGTTGCGCTGGATGAACGAGCGGCGCGCCTCGACGTCCTCACCCATCAGCACGCTGAACAACTCGTCGGCGGTTGCCGCGTCGTCGAGCGTGACCTGACGCAGCGTACGCGTCGCCGGGTTCATCGTGGTCTCCCACAGCTCCGGGTAGTTCATCTCGCCGAGACCCTTGAACCGCTGGATGTCGTCCGGCTTCGCGTTCGGCTTCTTCTGCTGGCGCAGCGCGATCAGCCCGTCCCGCTCCCGGTCCGAGTACGCGTACTGCGCGTCGTCGCCCCGCTTGTTCCACTTGATCTTGTAGAGCGGCGGGGCGGCCAGGTAGACGTGCCCCAGCTCGACCAGCGGGCGCATGAAGCGGAAGAGCAGGGTGAGCAGCAGCGTCTGGATGTGCTGGCCGTCGACGTCCGCGTCGGCCATCAGCACGATCTTGTGGTAGCGCAGCTTCTCGATGTCGAAGTCGTCGTGGATGCCGGTGCCCAGCGCCGTGATCAGCGCCTGGACCTCGTTGTTCTTCAGCACCCGGTCGATCCGGGCCTTCTCCACGTTGAGGATCTTGCCGCGGATCGGCAGGATCGCCTGCGTCCGCGGATCCCGGCCCTGCTTCGCCGAGCCGCCCGCCGAGTCGCCCTCGACGATGAAGACCTCGGACTCGCGCGGGTCGGTGGACTGGCAGTCGGCCAGCTTGCCCGGCATCGAGCCGGACTCCAGCAGCGACTTGCGTCGGGCCAGCTTGCGCGCCTGCTGGGCGGCGATCCGGGCCCGGGCGGCCTGGGACGCCTTCTGGATGATGATCTTCGCCTCGGCCGGGTTCCGGTCGAACCAGTCCACCAGCCACTCGTTGCAGACCCGCTGCACGAAGCTCTTCACCGGGGTGTTGCCGAGCTTGGTCTTGGTCTGGCCCTCGAACTGCGGGTTGGTGAGCTTGACCGAGATGATCGCGGCCAGGCCCTCGCGGATGTCCTCGCCGGAGAGCTTCTCGTCGCCCTTGAGCAGCTTCTTCTCGGCGCCGTACCGGTTGACGACGCTGGTCAGCGCGGCCCGGAAGCCCTCCTCGTGGGTGCCGCCCTCGTGGGTGTTGATGTTGTTGGCGAACGTGTAGACCGACTCGCCGTACGACTCGTTCCACTGCATGGCGATCTCGACCGACATGCCCTCCTCCTCGGCGCCGAACTCGACCACCGTGCGGTGGATCGGGTTCTTCGAGGCGTTGAGGTGCCGGACGAAGTCCGCGATGCCGCCCTCGTAGTGGAAGGTCACCTCGCGGAGCTTGCCTTCCTCGCCCTCCGGGACCCGCTCGTCGAGCAGGTGGATGGTGAGGCCGCGGGTGAGGAAGGCCATCTCCTGGAGCCGCCGGTAGATGGTCTGGAAGTCGAAGTCGACCGTCTCGAACACGTCCGCGTCGGGCCAGAAGGAGACCGCGGAGCCCGTCCGGTCGGTCGTCTCGCCCTTCTCCAGCGGGGTCGGCTTGGAGTTGTGGTACTGCTGCCGCCAGACGAAGCCGGACTTGTGGATCTCCACCGCCATCTTCGTGGAGAGGGCGTTCACCACGGAGACGCCCACGCCGTGCAGACCGCCGGAGACCGCGTACGCCTTCCCGTCGAACTTGCCGCCCGCGTGCAGTACCGTCAGCGCCACCTCGACACCCGGCTTCTTCAACTTCGGGTGCAGGTCGACCGGGAAGCCCCGGCCGTTGTCGGTGACCCGGACCCCGCCGTCGGCGAGCAGCACGACGTCGATGGTGTCGCAGTGCCCGGCCAGCGCCTCGTCCACCGCGTTGTCGACGACCTCCCACACCAGGTGGTGCAGACCACGCTCGCCGGTGGACCCGATGTACATACCGGGCCGCTTGCGGACCGCCTCCAGGCCCTCGAGAACGGTGATCGACTCTGCGCCGTACTCCTGCTTGTCCTGCGCTGCCACCCTCGGCCACTTTCTCGCGCCGTGCGCGCGCCTGGTGGCGCGTCGGGCGCGGGTTCGGCGGACAGGACGCGACGTCGGCACGCGGACCGGCACCGGGGACAATTCCGGGGTACGGGTCGAACGCGCCGTTCGCCGCGGTTGCCCGCGGATCGCGATCGGCTCGACCCGGCGTGGAGAATGATCGCGGGCCCCCCACCGGGCCCGTGTGTCGTCGCTCCGCACCGGGTCATCGTCTCGGGGTCAATCTTACTGTGCAGCAGCGACAGAACCGCCACTCGGCACCCCTGCGAGGCGGCTCAGACCGACGTAGCCGGCCGAACCGCGCCGCCCGCGACTCCCCCTACACGCCAGGGCCCGATCGGGGGCGCCGCCGCCCGACGATCGGTGCCGGCCGGCGGGCAGGAGGCACCCCTCGCGCCGCGCCGACGGCCCGCGCTTGATCTTTTCGGGCCGGAACCGGACGATCAACCCGATCGAACCGACACACGCCCAATAAGAGGTGACGCCAGATGGGGCTGGACAACGTCGCGGTGCAGTGGCCGCGGACCGGCCGCTTCTACGACCCGGTCGCGCCGGCGGAGTTCGTCGACTTCGGCGACATCGTCGACATGCCGCGCATCTCCGCGCCGACCGCGGCGCTCGCCGAGCTGATCGCCAAGACCGGCACCGTCCGGGCCACCGCGTACACCGAACTGGTCGACCTGCTGCTCGGGCTCGAGGGTGTGCTCTACGCCACAGATGCCGCCGCCGAGGACGAGGACCCGGTCATCGACCCGGACGGCTGCGCCTGGATCGCCGGCGGCATCGAGCGGTTCGTGGCGGGCCACCGCCCGCACGGCGAGGCGGTGACCTTCGACTCGGTGAGCCAGGTGCTGCGGTCGCTGCTCGCCGACGGGCGGCTGGCCGAGCAGCAGTTGCGCTGGCTCGACAGCCGGCTGGACGCGCTGCGCGACGAGAGCGGCGCGCCGCCGCAGTGGAACTTCACCTGCGCCGAGCTGAGCGTGCTGGCCGCCTTCTACCGGCGCTGCGCCGACCGCGGCTTCGCCGTCTACGCCGACGCCTGACCCGGCGCCCGCGGGCCTGACCCCGTTCGCCGGCCGGACCTCGCGCGTCGGACGCGCCCCCGTCTGTCGGACGGAGCCGGCGCGTCAGGTGGCGGGGCGGGCCGCGCCGGCGCGGTTGGCGGCGGCGATGACCTCGGTCAGCACGGTGTGCAGGTGGCGCAGGTCCGCGATCGGCAGGCCGAGCCGCTCGACGATCGCGGGCGGGATCTGCTCGGCGCGCTCCCGCAGGGCAGCGCCGGCCGGGGTCAGCGTCACCGCGAGGCTGCGTTCGTCGGCGGGGTCGCGCTCCCGCCGGACGTAGCCGTTCGCCTCCAGGCGCTTGAGCAGCGGCGACAGCGTGCCCGGGTCGAGCTGCAACAGGCGGCTGAGGTCGCGTACGGACAGTGGCGCGTACTGCCACAGGGCGAGCATCACCAGATACTGCGGGTGGGTCAGCCCCATCGGTTCCAGCAGCGGCCGGTAGACCGCGACCACGCCGCGCGCGGCGACGGAGAGCGCGAAGCACACCTGCTGCTCCAGCGCCAGGGGATCCCCGTCGAAATCGTCGGGCACGGTCTGGACCTCCTCGTCGTCGCTGCTATCGTACCAATGGTTGGTGTACTAATTATTTGCACGCTAACGGAAGGGTCAGTCGATGAGCGAGGAGAAGCCGGCTCCGAAGGGCTCCGGCGAGGGTGGCTGGCTGATGTCGTGGGCCTTCCGGCGCTGGGCCGGCCCGCCGGAGGTGCAGGGCGCCATCCAGGGTGGCTCCAACGAGGCCCGCGAGGCCTGGAAGCAGGACCTGGAGCGCCGCAAGCAGTGGAGCCGCGAACAGCGCGAACGCAAGCGCGCCGAGCGCGAGGCCCGGCGCGGCGGTCACTGACCCGTCAGCCGTAGGTGTCCCGAGGGCCGCGGCCGCGTACCCGCCGGGGTCCCTTCGACCAGGAGGGCGCGGCCGGGCCGTGGATGTGCAGCTTGCGCACCACGTTGTGGCCGACCTCCCGGGCGATCTGCTGAAGCAGCGAGCTCGCCAGCAGCCGCAACTGGGTGGCCCAGGCGGTCGACCGGGCCTCCACGGTCAGCTCGCCGTCCTCCAGCTTGACCGGCCGGCTGTGCTGGGCCACCTCCGGGCCCACCACCCGCTCCCAGGCGCCGAACACCGTCGCCTCCGCCGCCGGCTGCTGCCAGCCGCGCGCCTTCACCAGCCGGTTCAACACCGCGCCGAGCGGCTGCGGGTCGCGCGGGTCCGGCCCCGGGCCTGAGTAGCCGCGCAGGCGACGCTGCGAGCCGCCGTCGTCACCCGCGCCGCCGCCGGGGGCACGCCGACGCGTGCGCGCCGCCGCCTCCCGGCGGGCCCTGGCCGCGTCGAGCACCGCCCGGGCAAGCTCCGGCCCGCTGGCGGCGGCCGGCGCGTCCCCGCCGCCCGCCGCGCCGCCGGAATCACCCGTTGTCCCGCCGGTGTCGCCGCCGGCCGACCCGCCGCGCCCCGGGCCCAGGCGGGCGGGGGGCAACTGCTCATCCGACACGGCGCACCGTCCCCTCGCCGACGGCGTACCGGACGCCGCGCAGGGACGCCGGCACGTCGTCGGCGACCGCGCAGGTCACCAGCAGTTGGCTCGCCCCGCCGACCAGCTCGGCCAACCGCTCCCGCCGGCCGGCGTCCAGCTCGGCGAAGACGTCATCGAGCACCAGCACCGGCTCGATGCCGTCGGAGCGGAGCAGGTCGTAGCCGGCCAGTCGCAGCGCCAGCGCGTACGACCACGACTCGCCGTGGCTGGCGTAGCCCTTGGCGGGCAGCGGGCCGAGGGTCAGCGCCAGCTCGTCGCGGTGCGGGCCGACCAGCGTGGTGCCCCGTTCGACCTCGGCGGCGCGGGACTCGGCGAGCGCGGCGGTCAGCGCCGCCGCGAGCGTCTCCCGGTCCGTGGTGGGCTCCGCCAGCTCCACCGAGGGCCGGTACGCGATCCCGGCCGCCCCCCGGCCGGCCGCCACCGCGTCGTACGCCTTGCTCACGTGCGGGGCGAGCGCGGCGACCAGCTCCAGCCGGCCGGCGAGCAGCTCCGCGCCGTGCCGGGCCAGGTGGGTGTCCCAGACCGCCAGGGTCGACAGGTCCCCGCCCCGCGACCCGCCCGTCTTACGGGCGAGGTACGCCGTACGCAGCAGGGCGTTGCGCTGCTTGACCACCCGCTCGTAGTCGGCGCGCACCCCCGCGTAGCGGGGCTGGCGGCTGACCAGCAGGTCGTCGAGGTAGCGGCGGCGCTCCGCCGGGTCGCCCCGGACGAGTTCCAGATCCTCCGGGGCGAACAGCACGAGCCGCAGCGCGCCGAGCACGTCCCGCGCCCGGCGGGCCGGGGAGCGACCGAGCCGCGCCCGGTTGGCCTTGCCCGGCACGATTTCCAGCTCGACCAGCAGCTCGCGCCCCTCGTGCACCACGGCGCAGCGGATCACCGCCGAGGCGGCGCCCATCCGGACGAGGGGGGCGTCCGTGGCGACCCGGTGCGAGTCCAGGGTCGCCACGTAGCCCAACGCCTCGACGAGGTTCGTCTTGCCGACGCCGTTGGCGCCGATCAGGACGTTCGCCCCCGGCTCCAGGTCCACGCCGACCCGCTCGTACGAGCGGAAGTCGACCAGTTCGAGCCGGCGGACGTACACAGGCTGTGGATACCGCTCAGCTCTTGCGCTTGACGACGGCGTGCCCGCCGAACTGCTGGCGCAGCGCGGCGACAGCCTTCATGGCCGGCGAGTCGTCCTGGCGGGAGGCGAACCGGGCGAAGAGCGAGGCGGCGATCACGTTCAGCGGCACCGCGAGCCGGACCGCCTCGTCGACCGTCCACCGGCCCTCGCCGGTGTCCTCCGTGTAGCCGCTCAGCTCGGCCAGCTCCGGGTCCTCGTCGAGGGCCCGGTCGAGCAGGTCGAGCAGCCAGGAGCGCACCACGGTGCCCTCGCGCCAGGACTTGAACACCCCCGGCACGTTGGTGACCAGCTCGGACTTCGCCAGCAGCTCGTAGCCCTCGGCGTAGGCGTGCATCAGGCCGTACTCGATGCCGTTGTGCACCATCTTGGCGTAGTGCCCGGCGCCGACCGGCCCGGCGTGCACGAAGCCGAACTCGCCCTCCGGCTTCAGCGACTCGAAGATCGGCATGAGCCGGTCGACGTGCTCCCGGGCGCCGCCGACCATCAGCGCGTAGCCGTTCTGCCGGCCCCAGACGCCGCCGGAGACGCCGACGTCGAGGTAGCCGATGCCCTGCTCGTTGAGCCGCTCGGCCCGCGGCGCGTCATCGCTGAACCGCGAGTTGCCACCGTCGATGATGATGTCGCCCTCGCCGAGGACGCCGGCCAGCTCGTCGATGGTCGCGTCGGTGACGCCGGCGGGGACCATGACCCAGACCGCGCGCGGCGACTCCAGCTTCTCCGCCAGCTCCGCCAGGGTGGCGACGTCGCTCAGCTCCGCGTTGTGGTCGAAGCCGACCACCTCGTGCCCGGCGGCGCGCAGCCGCTCGCGCATGTTGCCGCCCATTCGGCCGAGCCCTACCAGGCCGAGCTGCATGTGTTCCTACCTCCGTGCGTCGGGGTCTTCTCGGGCGCGATCAGCGGGAGACGCGGATCGGCATGATGAGGTAGCGGTACCCGGGGACGACCTCGCCATCCTCGCCGGCGGGCGAAATCACCGCGGGCTTGAAGGCGTCGACGAACGAGAGCACGGCGAACTGGGCCCCCAGGTTGGCGAGGCCGTCGATCAGGTACTGCGGGTTGAAGCCGATGGTGAGCGGTTCGCCGGTGAAGGTGGCCTCCATGGCCTCGCTGGCCCGCGCCTCCTCGGTGCCGCCGGCCTCGACCACCAGGCCGTCGGCGCTGAAGCTGAGCAGCACCGGGGTGGTCCGCTCGGCCACCAGGGCGACCCGCTTGACGACCTCGATCAGGGTGCTGACGGGCACCCGGGCCTCGGCGTTGTGGGTGGCCGGGAAGAGCGAGCGCACCGGCGGGTAGTTCGCGCCGTCGAGCAGCCGGCTGGTGGTGCGCCGGGTGCCGGCGGCGAAGCCGATCATCCCCTCGCCGGCCGCGCCCTGGGAGAGCGCCATGGTGACCTGGCCGCCGAGCGGGCCGAGGGCCTTGGCGGTGTCGTGCAGCGTCCGGGCCGGCACGAGGGCGTTGATGCTGACCTCGGGGTCGTCCGGGTTCCACGCCATCTCGCGCAGGGCCAGCCGGTAGCGGTCGGTGGCGAGCATGGCCAGCGTGCCGCCGGAGAGCTCGAGGCGTACGCCGGTCATCATCGGCAGCGTCTCGTCGCGGCCGGCGGCGACGGCGACCTGGGCGACGGCGGCGGCGAAGGCGGCCGCGTCGACGGTGCCGGCGCTCTCGGGCATCTCCGGCAGGGACGGGTAGTCCTCGACCGGCATGGTGGGCAGGGTGAACCGGGCGCTGCCGCAGACCAGTTCGAGGTGCGCCCCGACCGCGGCGATGTCCACCGGCTTGGCGGGCAGCGCCTTGGTGATCTCGGCGAGCAACCGGCCGGAGACCAGGGCGGCCCCGTCGGCGTCCCCCTGCACCTCGACGGTCACCTGGCTGGAGACCTCGTAGTCAAAGCCGGAGACCTGCAGGTTCCCGTCCGTGACGCGCAGCATCACGCCCGCGAGCACCGGTACGGACGGCCGGTTGGGCAGGCTCTTCGCGGTCCAGGCCACGGCCTCGGCGAGCGCGTCGCGCTCCACTCGGAACTTCATCAATGCCTCCGCGTCGACGTCAGCGACAACTCTCTCATGCCGACCGCTGCCTACCGACCCGCCTGTCCGTGCGGGTACCCATCGCACCTTAGGGCGCGCGGGCATCGGCTGTGCGCCCGACCCCGTGGACTCCCTGGTGCCGGAGGGCCCGCCCACGGCGGATCCGGCCAATCCACAGAAAGTCCAACGGTGGTGATTGGTTTTTGTTGTCTTAGAAGAGATAACTCGTCATCTTCATCGCACCTGTGCAAACTGTGGAGAACCGGCGTCTGTGCAGGTCAGACACGTTATCCACCGGTGGTTTGGCTGTGGAGAACCAGGGGTACAACCCGTGTCGCGATCCACAGGCGGCCGTCGCCCCCAGGTTTTCCACCGCTGTCCACCGGTTGTCCACCGGTAATCCACCGACTTTCTCCCCAGTCCTGTGGACAGGCGGAACCGGCTCGACGGGCGTCATCCCCAGAACCTTCAACAGCTCGCCCACAGGCCGACCGTCGTCGGTGGACAACGGCGGCGTTGTCCCCAGGCGTCCACAGCGTCGTCCCCAGGGTTTCTCCACAACCTGTGGGTAATCGAGGATTGTGCGGACGGTAGTTATCCACAGGCGGTGGACGACGAGCTGTGGACAACGATCCGGGCGGTGGACGGTCACGGCTTCGATGGTGTGGTCTCCACCATGTCGAGGGTCAAGCCCCGGCCGGCTGTGGAGCCCCGGGCTGGCTGTGGAGAAAGAAGAAGCGCCCGGCCGGTGGTCCGGCCGGGCGCGTTCGTCGCCCCTCGCCCGCCGCGCGCGACGGCGGGCGTACGCGTCAGGTGTTCTGCTTGATCCGGTTCGTCAGCTCGGCGATCTGGTTGTAGAGCGAGCGGCGCTCGGCCATCTGCTGGCGGATCTTGCGGTCGGCGTGCATGACGGTGGTGTGGTCCCGGCCGCCGAACGCCTGCCCGATCCGGGGCAGCGACAGGTCGGTCAGCTCCCGGCACAGGTACATGGCCACCTGGCGGGCGTTCACCAGCACCCGGGAGCGGGAGTGCCCGCGCAGGTCCTCCAGGCTGACGCCGAAGTAGTCCGCGGTGGAGACCATGATCTGGTCGGCGGTGATCTCCGGCCCGGCGCCGTCGGGGATGAAGTCGCGCAGCACCTCCTCGGCGAGCGACAGCTCGACCGTGGACCGGGTCAGGCTGGCGAACGCCGTCACCCGGATCAGCGCGCCCTCCAGCTCCCGGATCGAGTTCGACACCCGCGAGGCGATGAACTCCAACACATCCGGCGGGGCGTAGAGGCGCTCCTGCGCCGCCTTCTTCTGGAGGATCGCGATCCGGGTCTCCAGGTCCGGCGGCTGGATGTCGGCGAGCAGCCCCCACTCGAACCGGGTACGCAGCCGGTCCTCCAGGGTGGCGAGCTGCTTTGGCGACCGGTCGGAGGTGATCACGATCTGCTTGTTGGCGTTGTGCAGGGTGTTGAAGGTGTGGAAGAACTCCTCCTGGGTGCGCTCGCGGGTCTCCAGGAACTGGATGTCGTCGATCAGCAGGATGTCGACGTCGCGGTAGCGCCGCTGGAACGCGCTGGTCTTGTCGTCCCGGAGCGAGTTGATGAAGTCGTTGGTGAACTCCTCGGTCGAGACGTACCGGACCGAGCGGGCGTTGCCCAGCGTCGTGGCGTAGTGCCCGATGGCGTGCAGCAGGTGCGTCTTGCCCAGCCCCGAGCTGCCGTAGATGAACAGCGGGTTGTACGCCTTCGCCGGCGACTCGGCCACCGCGACGCTCGCCGCGTGCGCGAAGCGGTTGGACGAGCCGATGACGAACGTCTCGAACATGTACTTCGGGTTGAGCCGGTTGCCGCCGGCCTCGGGGCCGCCGGGCAGCCGGCGGTCGTCCCGACCCCCGGGCCGGTGATCTACGCCACCCCGGCCGGGCCCGCTGTCGGTGCCGGTGTCCCGGGGCAGCGCCCGGATCACGTGCTGGTCCCGGGGGGAGACGGCGTCCTCGCGGTAGCGCGGCTCGAACCCCCGGGCGTCCACGGTCGGCGGGTCCAGCCGGGCGGCCTGCTCGTCGAAGCCGCGCCGCTCGGGCGCGCGCCGGACCGGTGCCGGCCGGTCGGGCCGCGGCGGCTCGGCGAACGCCGTGCTGAACAGGGCCTCCTGACCGTCCCGGTCGCCAGGGCCGGGCCGGAGCCCGTCGTCGGCCGGCAGCGCGGTCGGGACCGGGCCGTCCGGCCGGCGCTCCGGGTGCGCCTGCTCGGGGATGAGCGGCGGTTGCTGCCCGAGGTCGAGGGCCGCGCCGTCCAGCAGGCCCACCGCCGCGCCGTCGAACGCCCCCGGCCGGTCGCCGAAGTCGCGCGGCCCGCCGTCGTGGCCGGCCGGCCCCGGCTCCGGGGCGCTGCGGTAGACGGTGCCGGCCGGGCGGCCGGAGCCGTCGTCGGGCACGCGTACGGTCACCGCGACCTGGATCGGCCGGCCCAGCCGGCGGGTGAGCGCCTCGGTGATCGCCGGGCGCAGGCGGGACTCGATCACGTCCCGGGTGAAGGCGTCCGGGACGGAGAGCAGCGCGGTGTCCTCGACGATGGCCCGCAGCCGGGTCAGCCGCAGGTACGCCCGCTGCTGCGCGGAGATGATCTCGTCGGCGAGTTCGTCGGTCGTCGCCGTCCACACCGCGGCAAGGTCGGTCGTGCCGGTCACCGTCGTGCCACCCCCTCGCCTCTGCTCCGCCGACGCCGCCGTCTTCTCCGGTCGGTCGCCCCGGGCCCGCCGCGTTCATGGGCGGAACGACACCCACCCGGACGGCCGACCGGTCCTCGTCCACAAGTTATCCACAGCCTGTGTACGTACCGATTGTGGCCGCCCGCCGGATGCGGGTCGGACCTGCCCCCTGCCTGAACGGGCGCTGAAGCGGGTTCACCGTGCCGAACGATTCACTACGTTGTCCGGTCTTGCCCGCCAGCGACGACCGGACCTTTTCGACGCTGACCGCAATCGGGCACGGTAACAGCGTTGTCCGCGCGCCATCAACCGCCGACGCGCGGCGACCCTTGGCGACATCAGCGAAAACCGCCGCTTCGCTCGTCGGCGGTGCGCCGATGTCCGCCCTGGTGGGGGTGTTTGACGGTGGTTGCCCCCCTGCGTAGGCTGGAACGGCTGCTCTCTCGCCCTCTGCTAGGGTGATGGGTGCTTGCTGTCCGCGGTCGCTTCCCCGCATCGCCGAGGTCCCGCATCGCCGGGCAGCACCGATCGGGGGCCACCGCCGAGGTGGCCTGGACCACCACACGATCCCGGCGGCCTCTCGCCCGGGGCGTACGAAAACGGAGAGCCTGACGTGAGCAAGCGCACCTACCAGCCGAACACCCGCCGGCGCGCGAAGACCCACGGCTTCCGGCTGCGCATGCGCACCCGTGCCGGCCGCGCCATCATCTCGACCCGTCGCGCCAAGGGCCGCGCCCGCCTGTCGGCCTGAGGCCGACCGGGTCAGGTCCGGGGGACGTGGGCAGTCGTGCTGGCGGCCGCACAGCGACTGCGGCGCAGCACTGACTTCGCCGCAGCGGTCCGGGGTGGCCGCCGCGCCGGCCGCGGCGCGGTCGTCGTCCACCTGAGCCTGCCGTCGACCCCCGACGCCGCGACAGCAACCTCGCCGGAGCCGGCGCGGAGCAGCGGTGCGGAGCAACCCTCCGTACCGGCCCGCGCCGGCTTCGTCGTGTCCAAGGCCGTCGGCAACGCGGTGGTCCGCAACCGGGTCCGCCGCCGCCTGCGGCACCTGGTCCGCGAGCGGCTGACGGAGCTGCCCCCCGGGAGCACCCTGGTCGTCCGCGCGCTGCCAGCCGCGGCCGAGGCGTCGTACCCGCGACTGGGCGCCGACCTGGACGCGGCGATCGCCGCCGCGCGGGCGCCCCGCGGACGGCGGTCGCGGTGACCGCCGGGCCGGCCGCGCCACGGCCCGCGACGATCGGTGCCCGGGTGCTGAGCGGGCCGATCATCGCGTACCGTCGGTGGATAAGTCCGGCTCTGCCGGCCCGCTGTCGGTTCTACCCGTCGTGCAGCGCCTACGCCCTGGAGGCGGTGGCCCGGCACGGCGCTGTCCGGGGAGCTGGCCTGACGGTCCGGCGGTTGTTGCGCTGCCACCCCTTCCACCCAGGTGGACACGACCCGGTGCCGGAGCCGGGCGGACGCCGCCGTGCCGATGTGACTGGAGCCTGAGAATTGAGTCTCGACTGGATCTACTACGCGATTTCGTGGATCCTGCTGGCCTGGCATGGGGCCTGGGACGCCATCGGGGTGCCGGACGCGGCGGTGATCGGCACCAACTGGGCCTGGATCCTCGCCATCATCTTCCTGGTGGTCACCGTCCGGGTGATCCTCTTCCCTGTCTTCGTCAAGCAGATCAAGTCGCAGCGGGCGATGCAGGCGCTCCAGCCGCAGGTGAAGGCGCTGCAGGAGAAGCACAAGGGTGACCGGGAGACGCTCCAGAAGGAGATGATGGAGCTCTACCGGAAGGAAAAGGCCAACCCGCTCATGGGCTGCCTTCCGATGTTCCTCCAGATCCCGGTCTTCCTCGGCCTGTTCCACGTGCTCCGCCGGCTCGACCCGGCCAACCCGGGCAAGACCCTCTACGGCTGGACGGTCGGCCAGTTCGAGAGCGCCTCGGCCGCGAAGCTCTTCACCGCGCCGATCGCCGGCAAGTTCGGCTCGACCGCCGACGAGCTGGCCCGCCTCGGCGCCAACGGCACCACCGTCAAGGTCATCGCCGGCATCCTGGTCCTGATCATGATGGGCACGACCTACCTCACCAGCCGCCAGATGATCCTCAAGACCGGCTGGGCCGAGGACCCGCAGCAGCGGATGATCCAGAAGCTGATGCTCTACGGCATCCCGCTGTCGCTGCTCGTCTCCGGCGCGATCTTCCCCATCGGTGTGATCATCTACTGGGTCACCAACAACCTCTTCACCCTCGGCCAGCAGCAGTGGGTGCTGCGCAAGTTCCCGCCGCCGCCGACCGCCACCGGCAAGCCGGGCACCTCGGCCCGCAACCCCGTGCAGCCCGCCAAGACCGGCGGCCTGCTGGGTCGCGCCAAGCCGGCCCCGCAGGCCCCGGCCAAGCCGGCCGCGCCGAAGGTCGCCGGCCCCAAGCCGGGCGCCAAGCCGGTCAACCCCAAGAAGGGCCGCCCCGCCAAGCGGCAGGGCTGAGGACCTCCGGGCCGCCGTCGGGAGACCGGCGGCGGCCCGTTCCGCACCGTGCAGCCGCCGTACGGCCGGCGCCGGGCGGAACCGGCCGCGCGCGGCGCGGTCACGGGCGAGACTGCCCGTACGACAGACGTGCCCGTGGGCACCGGCGACCTCCCGCCGGCCCCGGGAAACCAGCGGACCCGACGGTCCGGCCGAGCGAGTACGGAGATGAGACCGTGACCGACACCAGCACCCCCCGCGCTGAGCAGTCCCTGGACTCCGAGGGGACCGAGCCGACCGCGGTGAACGGCGAGACCGAGGAGACCGACGAGGAGTCGGCCACCAAGGAGAAGAAGCCCGCTGGCGAGAGCGAGCTGTTCCGGCAGAGCGAGATCGCGGCCGACTACGTCGAGGGCCTGCTCGACATCCTCGACTACGACGGCGACATCGACGAGCTGGTCTCCGGTGGACGTCCGGTCGTCGAGGTGGTCGGCGGCCGGTTGCAGAACCTGGTCGGCCAGCGCGGCGCCACCCTGGAGGCGCTCCAGGAGCTCGCCCGGCTCGCCGTCTTCCGGCAGACCGGCACGCCGAGCCGGCTGCTGCTCGACGTCGGCGGCTACCGGGCGAGCCGCCGCAAGGAGCTCGCCGCCGTCGCCAAGAACGCCGTCGAGAAGGTCAAGGAGTACGGCGAGCCCGTGCGCCTGGAGCCGATGTCCGCGTTCGAGCGTAAGTGCGTGCACGACGTGGTCAACGCGATGAGTGGCGTGGAGAGCGAGTCCGAGGGCGTCGAGCCGAACCGGCGCATCATCGTCCGGCCGGCGGACTGACCGGGTGACCCACGACGACACCGCGGCCGGTGCCGCGGCCGGCCCGGGTGGCACGCCGCCCGGGCCGTCGCCTGTCCGGCCCGATTCACCCGTGCCTTCCGGCGCAGCCCCATCGGCGATGGACAGCCCTGCCGCGCCGCCAGCCGACAACCGTGCCCCGTCGCCGGCCGACGCGGTGCTGCCGCCCGAGTTGGCCGGCGCGGCACGCACCCTCTTCGGCGACCGGATCGACCTGGCCGCCGCGTACGCCGAGCTGCTGGTCACCGACGGCGTGGTCCGCGGCCTGATCGGGCCGCGCGAGGCGCCCCGGATCTGGGACCGGCACCTGCTCAACTGCGCGGCGGTCGCCGAGCGGATCCCTGAGGGCGCGACGGTGCTCGACGTCGGCTCCGGGGCGGGACTGCCCGGTCTGGTGCTCGCGATCGCGCGGCCGGACCTGACGGTGACCCTGATCGAGCCCCTCGCCCGGCGCACCTCCTTCCTCATCGAGGCGGTGCAGCATCTCGGGCTGGCGAAGACGGTTCGGGTGTTCCGGGGGCGGGCAGACGAGGCGGCGACAGGGGCGACCGGGGTGGGCCCGCTCAGCGGGGACGTGGTCACCGCCCGCGCTGTCGCCCCGCTGGACCGGCTGTCGACGTGGTGTCTGCCGCTGGCCGTTCCCGGCGGTCGGCTCATCGCCCTCAAGGGTGCGTCGGCGGCCGACGAGATCGCGGAGCACGCGGAGACGGTGGCGCGGCTCGGCGGCGGGGAGCCCGAGATGCACCGCTGCGGCGAAGGGATCATCGACCCACCGACGACCGTGGTGGAGATCGTGCGGGAGCGGGTGGTCGGTCCGGTCCGACCGAAGGCGCCGAAGAGGTCGCGCGGCGGTCGGTCCCGTCGGCGCTGACTCCACGTCGGAGGCGACGGCCGCGCGGGTGCCGACCGGCGTCCCGTCGGCGGTTGCTTCGTTGAACCGGTGCGGGTGGACGGAAGGGATGAGAACCCGACGTGGACCGGCTGCGCCCGTGAGCCGTAGGCTGGCCGCGCGTCGATAGTGTGGAGCGGGCGGCAACGGACGTTCACCGGGTCCCGACCGCTCCCGCCGGGCCGTACGCTCCGCGGTGCGAGCACCACGTGCGGGCCGGTTGACGGGGTGCGGACCGACCATCCGAAGCGGGCAGGGATGACAGGTGCATGACGACGGCAGGTACGACGATCCACGCGTGACCGGATCCGCGGGCGATCCGGTTTCACGTGAAACCGACTACCCGAGCTGGTCGCCCGACGGGCCGTCCCACGGTCCGTCGACCCGACCGCCGGACTGCGACCCGATCGTCCAGCGGGACACCGCCGGCCCGGCCGGGCCGGAGCTGCCAGCCGCCCGCCCGGCGTCCGACGGGCTGCCGCGTCCGGGCAACTCCGCCGGCGGTCGGGTGATCCCCATCCGCCGCAACCCCTCGGCCTCGGCGCGGTTCGAGGCGGCCGTGCCGCAGCAGCCGACTCCGGACGCGGTGCCGGACGCCGCCCCCGAACCCGTACCCGTCACCGACACGCCCGCGTCCCCGGCCGGCGCCCACGGGCCCGCCATGACCGACGCCCCGTACGTTTCACGTGAAACCCCGACGCGCGAAGAGGATGACCCACCGTTGGCTATGGAGGCGATGCGCGCCGTGCAGATCCTGAATCCGAGTGGCGAGGTAACGATGCCTCGGCCGGAGCGGACCCGGGTCATGTGCGTCGCGAACCAGAAGGGCGGCGTGGGGAAGACCACGACCACGGTGAACCTGGCGGTGGCTCTCGCCCTGCACGGCAACCGGGTGCTGGTGGTCGACCTCGACCCGCAGGGCAACGCCTCCACAGGGCTGAACGTTCCGCACCACACCGGCGTGCCGGACGTCTACGACTGCCTCATCAACAGCGTGCCGCTGGAGGAGGTCGCGCAGGGGGTCGAGGGCATCCCCAACCTCTGGTGCGTACCGGCCACGATCGACCTCGCCGGCGCGGAGATCGAGTTGGTGTCGGTGGTCGCCCGCGAGTCCCGGCTGGCCCGGGCCATCGCCGCCTACCCCGGCCACTTCGACTACGTCTTCATCGACTGCCCGCCGTCGCTCGGCCTGCTCACGGTCAACGCGCTCGTCGCCGCGCAGGAGGTGCTCATTCCGATCCAGTGCGAGTACTACGCGCTGGAGGGGTTGAACCAGCTGATCAACAACATCAACCTGGTCCGGCAGCACCTCAATCCGAAGCTCCAGGTCTCCACGATCCTGCTCACCATGTACGACCGGCGTACGCGGCTGGCCGACGCGGTCGAGCAGGACGTCCGGAACCACTTCGGCGACAAGGTGCTCCAGGCGGTCATCCCGCGCAACGTCCGCGTCTCCGAGGCGCCGAGCTACGGCCAGTCCGTGATGACCTACGATCCGGGATCGCGGGGGGCGACGAGCTACTTCGAGGCCGCCCAGGAAATCGCCGAGCGTGGCGTCAAGGAGCCGGTGAGCCGGAATGCGTAGTGCGGAACAGTCGCTGGGAGGCGTGGCATGAAGAACCGTCCTCGGGGCGGTCTGGGTCGGGGCCTGGGGGCCCTCATCCCGACCGGACCGGCGCCGACCGTCGACCCCGCCACGGCTGACCCGGCGGCACCCGCCGCCGACGCTCTCGGCACGCCCGCCGAGGCGACGCCATCGCCGGTCAGCCCGCCCGTCGCGGCGCAGCCCGAGCCCGCGCTCAGCCCGGTGCCGGGCGCCCGGTTCGCCGAGATTCCGGTCGACGCGATCGTGCCGAACCCGAAGCAGCCCCGGCACATCTTCGACGAGGCGGCTCTGGAGGAACTGAAGACCTCGATCCAGGAGGTCGGCTTCCTCCAGCCGATCGTCGTACGACAGCTCGACGACGAGAAGTACGAACTCGTCATGGGCGAGCGGCGTTGGCGGGCCGCGCAGGCGGTCGGGCGGGAGAGCATCCCCGCCATCGTCCGGGACACCCGGGACGACGCCATGCTCCGGGACGCGCTGCTGGAGAACATCCACCGTGCCAACCTGAACCCGCTGGAGGAGGCCGCCGCGTACCAGCAGCTGCTGGACGAGTTCGGCGCCACGCACGAGGAACTCGCCCAGCGGATCGGGCGGAGCCGGCCACAGATCTCGAACACCATCCGGCTGCTCAACCTCCCGGCGCCGGTGCAGAGTCGGGTCGCCGCCGGCGTGCTCTCCGCCGGCCACGCCCGGGCGCTGCTGAGCCTCGACGACCCGACGGCGCAGGAGCAGTTGGCCAAGCGGATCGTCGCCGAAGGGCTCTCGGTCCGCGCGACCGAGGAGATCGTGATGCTGGCGGTGAGCGACGGCAGCGCCGGCAAGAAGGAGACGGCCAGGCGCCGGCCCAAGCCGCACGCGCCCGCGCTGACGGATCTGGCCGACCGGCTCTCCGACCGGTTCGACACCCGCGTCAAGGTGGACATCGGCCGGAGCAAGGGCAAGATCACCATCGAGTTCGCGACGGTCGACGACCTGGAGCGGATCGTCGGCATCATCGGCGTCGGCCAGGAGGAGGAACCGGAGGGCTGACCTCCGGCCGCCGGCCGCGTGACCCACCGGGCCACGCGGCCGTTCCATGTCCGACGGTGGCCTACCCCTCGGCGGTACGCCCACCCTGCCGGCGCCTTGGCGGTTCGTCGTGGCCACCGCCGGTGCCGGCCCGGGGTGCCGCCTCATTTGAGCGCCACGGGCCTGAGATGGGCCCGCCCTACCCGACTCCTGCTCCGTTCCACTCCTGGCGCTGTGGGGCGGCAGGAGGCGTTTCCGGCTAGCCCGACGTCCCCCGCTGTCTGGACGGGGGCGGGTGTGGTGGCAGCGGCGTCTCGGCGGTTTCACGTGAAACCGGTGCGCCCGCCGGGTGCTTGTGGGCGTGGCCGTAGGAGGCTGGTCGGGCGGTGGCTTCGGGGACGCACGCGGCTGATTGGGGCGGTGGCTTCGCAACGGCCGCCGTCACATGCGATGTGGTTCGGGTGTCATCGCGTGAGCAGCGGGCACCGGCTCCGCGAATCGCCTTGAACCAAGCGAAGTTGCGCCGGCCGGAGTGCAGCTCTCGCGCTGCGCCGGTTTCACGTGAAACGGCGTACCGAGCAGGCGCGTGGCCCGGGCCTCTCGCGCGGCACGGCCAGAGGGCTGCGCCACCGCCCGTCTGTCGCGTCCTTTGGAAGCTGCTGGCACCACCGCATCAGCGGCCGCTGTCGGGCGTCGACCGGCGCGCCGTGACGGGCCGACGCGGCGTCCGGCGCTGAGGGGCGCGGTGTGCATCCGGACGCCGGGGCCGGGCTCACCTCATGGCAGCACCGCTGCGGAGCCTTACCGCCCGCAGCCACTGCCGCGATACCGATGGCCTCGCAGCCTCATGTCCGGTACGTGGGGACCGCTGTCGCGCTGCAAGCGGAGCCGCGGCTCGACCACTCGACCGCGAACGCCTCGGGTGTGATCTAGCAGTTGGGGCGCTCGCTCGCTTGCCGCCGCAGCAAGGCCAGAGCCGAGGCGACGCCTGTCGCGGTGCATCCAACTCCGTCCGGTGGCCCCGACGCAGAGGGCTGCCAGCCGCCAGCCATCAGCCGTTGACTTCTCGGTCGTTCGAACGAATCAGCCTCAGCCACCCTCCCTCCCGGTCGGGGGTCTCGGTGCTCCACCCCTCCGGCTCCCCGTCCATCAGTCCTGTGGCTCGGACAGCAGCCGCCGCTCCCCGCCACCGCTCGGACTTGGCCCGGCCCCACGAGTTGACCGGGACAGCGCCGCCGATGCGGCGTCGGCCAGATCGGCGTCGACCTGAGGGTGGGGCGGTGTCGACGGCGCAAAGGGTCGCCACCATCGAGTGGCGCGGGGGTCGTACGACGGCCCTTGGCGGCAGCCGGTGGTTTCACGTGAAACAGGCGCTCCCCAGACGCCCGGGCGGCGCGGATCGGGGCCGGAAGTTATCCACAGCAGTTATCCACAGCCTCGCCGTGTTTCACGTGAAACTCCGCGTGAAACCCGTTGCTGGCCTGTGGATTGCCGGGTGTGTTCCGAGTCTCAGCGCCCTGTGGATATCTGTGGACAAGCCCGTAGACGGCCGCCTCGCCGCGGTCGGCACCGAGCCGCCGTCGGCTCGTTCGGGGTAGGGACAGCGGGTGCCGGGAGCGATTAGTGTCAGCGTCGTGCACGACACCCCTCCCTCAGTCCCGGACTTCGCCCAGTGGCCGTCCTTCCCCTTCGAGGGCGACCTTCGCATCAAGCAACTCGACGATCCGGTCCCGGTCGAACCGCCCCGCAAGGGCGAGGGGCACCGGGAATGCACGGCCTGCAACGCCCCCGACGACGCCTATATCTGGGTGGGCGAGCGCTGGCGGGTACGCGCCATGGACCGCCCCACCGGCTTGCCGATGGTCCTGATCCTGGAATCCCGCTCGCATCTGGACCTCGGCGACCTGCCGAACCTGCTCGCCGCCGAACTGGGGGTGATGACCGTACGCCTGGAACGGGCGATCCGGTCGCTGGACGGGGTTGCGAGGGTGCACGTCAACCGCTGGGGCGACGGCTCGGCGCACCTGCACATGTGGTTCCTCGCCCGGCCCTACGGTCAGCTCCAGCTTCGCGGTACCTTCCTCCCCCTGTGGGACTCGATCCTGCCGCCCATCTCCGAGGCGCAATGGCGAGAGAATCTCGCCCTGGTTGCGGCCTGGCTCGCGGAGTTCGGAGGGAGGCCCCTGGCCGAGCCGCAACGCATCCAGTGGCAGACCCCGTCCAGCTTCACCGGGCAGCCCTCGCCCGAGGACGACGTCACAAGGGGCGAGGCGGTTTCCGTGATTGAGTCCGCCGAGGAGACGCCCGTCCCGGCATCCGACGGTCGGGAGGTCGACGCCATCGCCCCGGAGGTCGGGCAGTCCGACGACTGACGCGACACGGGCGACCACCCTGTTGCAGGGTGGCCGCCCGTGTCGGCAGAAGGAGCGGACGGTCAGGCCCGGCGCGTCGCGGTGCGCGCCACCAGCGTTCCGATCATCTTGCCGAAGTCCAGACCGGCAGCCTGCACGGCGAGCGGCAGCAGCGAGGTCTCGGTCATCCCCGGCGAGACGTTGACCTCCAACACGTGCGGCTGCCCCGCCGAGTCCACGATCAGGTCGACGCGGCTGAGGTCGCGCAGGCCGAGCGCGCTGTGGGCGGCCAGCGCGACCTCGGAGACCGCACCGGCCATCTCCGGCTCCAGCCGTGCCGGCGTGTGCCACGTCGTCCGGCCGGCGGTGTAGCGGGCGGCGTAGTCGTACACCCCGTTGCGGGGCACGATCTCCACCGCCGGCAGGGCCTGCGGCCCGTCGCCCAGGTCGACCACGGAGACCGCCACGTCCATGCCGGGCACGTACCGCTCGACCAGCGCCGTCTGGTCGTACGCGAAGCAGCCGACCATCGCGGCCGGGAGGGACGCGGCGTCCCGGACCACGGCGGCGCCGAGCCCCGAACCGCCCTGGGCGGGCTTCACCATGAGCGGCAGCCCCAGCCGGTCGACGATGCGGTCCAGCACCGCCACCGCGCCCAGTTCCGAGAAGCGGTCGTGCGGGAGGGCGACCCAGTCCGGGGTGGGGATGCCGGCCTCGCGGAGCACCGCCTTGGCCGACGGCTTGTCCCAGGCGAGCCGGGACGCGCGGGCGTCGCACCCCACGTACGGGACGCCGCAGAGGTCGAGCACCCCGCGCAGCGAGCCGTCCTCGCCGGTGGCGCCGTGCAGGGCGATGACGACGGCGTCCGGCGGGTCGGCGGCCAGGGCCGGCAGCAGGGTCACGTCGGCGTCCCTCAGCTCGGCATCCATCCCGACGGCGCGCAGCGCGTCGAGCACCCGGCGGCCGGACCGGAGCGAGACGTCACGTTCGTAGGAGAGCCCTCCGGCGAGCACCAGCACCCGCAGGTCGGCGGTGACGGCGGAGTCGGTCACGACGGAACGGTCGGCAGCGGTGGGAGCCATGCCGGAAATCATGCCAAGTCGGGACCCGGCGCGTCGGAGCCGGCCTGCCCCCGCCGCGACCCGGGGCGGCCGACGGCGCCGAACACCCGCCGCATGGCGATGTCCTGCTCCATCACGCCCGCCAGCCGGCGTACGCCCTCGCGGATCCGCTCCGGGGGCGGGAAGGAGAAGTTGAGCCGCATGTTGCCGCTACCCGTGCCGTCGGCGTAGAAGCCGGTGCCCGGCACGTACGCCACGCGCGCGGCGATGGCCCGCGGCATCATCGCCTTCGAGTCGAGGCCGTCGGGCAGGGTCGCCCACACGAACAGGCCACCGCCCGGCGTCGTCCAGGTGGTGCCGGCCGGCATCAGGTCCTCCAGTGCGGCGAGCATCGCGTCACGCCGCTCGCGGTAGACCTCGCGGTAGACCTTGAGCTGCTCGCGCCAGGGCATCGTGCCGAGGTAGGTGGAGACGGCGGCCTGCGCGAAGCCGCTGGGGCAGAGGATCTGCGCCTCGCTGGCGATGACCAGCTTGTCGCGGACGGCGTGCGGCGCGAGGATCCAGCCCACCCGCAGGCCCGGGGCGAAGGTCTTGGAGAAGGTGCTGAGGTAGAAGACCCCGTCGCGGCGCCGCGCGCGCAGCGGCGCCGGCGCGTCCCCCTCGAAGCCCAGCTGACCGTACGGATCGTCCTCGACCACCAGCAGGCCGGCGCGCTCGCAGATGTCGAGCACCCGCTCCCGCCGCTCCTCGGTGAGCGTCACGCCGGTCGGGTTCTGGTAGGTGGGGATGGTGTAGAGGAACTTCACCCGCCGGCCGGCGCGCGCCTGCTCGGCGATGGCCGCCTCCAGTGCCTCCGGGATCAGCCCGTCGTCGTCCATCGGCACGTGCACCACCTGCGCCTGGGCGGCCTGGAACACCCCGAGCGCGCCGACGTACGTCGGGCCCTCGGCGAGCACCACGTCACCCGGGTCGAGGAAGAGCCGGGCCACCAGGTCGAGCGCCTGCTGCCCGCCGACGGTGACCACCACGTCCTCCGGGGAGGCGCCGCAGGCGGCGTCGATGCCGGAGAGCGACATCACCTCGCAGATCCGCTCGCGCAGCTCCAGGGTGCCCTGGCCGATGCCGTACTGGAGGGTGGTGGCGCCGTGCTCGGCGCCGAGCCGGCCGAGCATCTCGCCGACGGCGTCGAGCGGCAGCGTCGCGACGTAGGGAGCGCCGCCGGCCAGCGAGACCACCTCCGGCCGGCTGGCCACCGCGAAGAGCGCGCGGATCTCCGAGGCGGTCATGCCCCGCACACGGCGGGCGTACCGGTCGGTGTAGTCGTCGAGCGTCGTGCCGGTCATGACATCACCTCGATGGCTGCTCGGGTGGCTCCCGCCCCGGGTACCCGGGACAACGGCGACCATGGGCGACGCGGGACGCCGGGTGTCGATCGTAGTCGCCTCTACCAGGAACGCCGCCACGACGTGACGGACGTCCACATCGCGGACCGTCGGCGGCCGCCACGGAGGTGGGCATTCGCGCGTCCCCTCCCGCGGCGTCCGGAACCGGCGTACGATCGCTCGTCGGGGGCAGGAAGGCGGCGTTGTCGTTCCGTGCCGGTCTCACCTCCGAGCCTAATGTGGGGATGCGCCAATGTCGCGACGTCTGGTCAGCTTGACCCTCGACACCCTGGAGGACCTGCCCCGTCCGTGCCGGCAGTGCGTCTACTGGGAGCTTGACCCGGTCTCGGCGGACCGGGCCTGCGCCGCGGGCGACCCGGGGCTGGAGAAGGAGGCCTGGGTCTCGCAGACGCTGCTGGAGTGGGGGTCCTGCGGCAAGCTCGTCTACGTCGACGGCATGCCGGCCGGCTACGTCCTGTACGCCCCGCCGGCCTACGTGCCCCGCTCGATGGCATTCCCCACCTCCCCGGTCTCGGCCGACGCGGCGCTGCTGATGACGGCCAACGTGGTGCCCGCCTTCGCCGGTGGCGGGCTGGGCCGGATGCTGGTCCAGGGGGTCGCCCGGGATCTCACCAAGCGCGGCATCAAGGCGATCGAGGCGTTCGGCGACGCGAAGTTCGGTGACGCCGCCGACCCCGCCGGCACCTGTGTCGCACCGGCCGACTTCTTCCTCTCCGTGGGCTTCAAGACGGTCCGCCCGCACCCGCGGTTCCCCCGCCTCCGGCTGGAGCTGCGGACGGCGCTGAGCTGGAAGTCCGACGTCGAGTACGCGCTGGAGAAGCTCCTCGGCTCGATGAGCCCCGAGACGCTGCTCCGCCCGGTCCGCCCGGCCCCGGCCACCCGCTCCACCTCCGGGTGACCGCGCCGACCGCCGTTCAGTCCACCACCGTGCCGGCGGCCACCACCGCCCGCAGCTCGCTCACGTCGATCGAGCCGGTGGGCACGTCCCGCTCCACGGGGAAGTACATCCGTTGCACCGCGGCCACGACGGCCTCGGCCACCCGGTCCCGGAACCGGGGGTCGACCAGCCGGGCCCGGTCGCCGGGCGAGGTGAGGTAGCCGACCTCGACGCGTACGGCCGGCATCCGGGTCAGTCGGAGCAGGTCCCACGCCTTCGCGTGCGTACGGCAGTCGCGCAGCCCGGTGCGGGCGACGATCTCCCGCTGCACGAGCCCGGCGAGCCGTTCCCCGGTCGCCGAGGTGACCCCGTTGTCGGTGCCGTAGTGGTAGGTCGCCACGCCCTCGGCCGCCGGGTTGGCGTGCCCGTCGAGGTGCAGCGAGATGAACACGTCGGCCCCGAGCGAGTTCGCCAGCTCGGCCCGGGCGTCGTCCGGCAGGCAGTCCTCCGGGGCCGGACCTCGGGTGAGCTGCACCCGGACGCCGGAGGCGGCGAGCCGGCCCTCCAGCCGGCTGGCCAGGTCGTGCACCAGGTCCGCCTCGGTCCACCGCAGCTGCCCGTCCGGCACCACCACACCCGGGTCGGTGCCTCCGTGGCCGGGGTCGACGACCACGGTCCGCCCCACCAGGGTCGGGCCGGACTGCCGGATGGCGTCGGACTCGCGCAGCCACTGCGGCCGCCCGCCGACGACCTTGCGCCCGAGCCGGCGCAGCGCGTTCATGGTGTGCGGCCCGCACGAGCCGTCGGGCGTCAGCCCGACCTCGCGCTGGAACTGGGCGACCGCCCGGGAGGTCCGTACGCCGTAGATCGCGTCCGCGCGCCCCACGTCGTACCCCATCTCCAGCAGTCGTTCCTGGAGCGACCGGACGTCCTCGCCGGTGAGCGGCTCGGGGACCGCGTGGTAGAGGGTGCGGGCGCCGAGCCGCCAGCGGGCGGCGTCCAGGGCACGCCAGGTCTCCGCGCCGACCCGGCCATCCACGCTGAGCCCCCGGGACTGCTGGAAGGCCCGCACGGCCCGTTCGGTGTGGACGTCGAACTCGTCGGCGTCCGGTGCCGTCGGCGCGAGCAGGTCGAGGCCGGTCAGCACCGTACGGATCTCCGTGACCGCGGGTCCACGGTCACCGGATCGGATCGGACGCACGCACGACCCCCTCTGCACGGACGCTGGCTGGCCGGGCGGCCCCGGGGTTGAGGTTATGCGTTCCGGGGGCCCCAGGTGGGCGCGCCGGGAAAAGACGTCGACCCCGTCCCCGGCGGGCCGGGTACGGGGTCGACGTGTGTACGTGCAGCTCAGAGCGCCGATTCGATGAGCCTGACCAGCTCGCCCTTCGGCTTGGCACCGGCGATCGACTGCACCGGCTCGCCGTTCTTGAACACGGTGAGGGTCGGGACGGACATCACCCGGTACGTGCGGGCGGTCTCCGGGTTCTCGTCGATGTTGAGCTTGACGATGGTGACCTGGTCGCCCATCTCGCCGGCGATCTCCTCCAGCAGCGGCGACACCTTGCGGCACGGCCCGCACCACTCGGCCCAGAAGTCCACCAGAACCGGCTTGTCGGACTTCAGCACGTCGGCGGCGAAACTCGCGTCGGTGACCGACTTCGTTGCTCCCACTATGACCCTCCTCCGGAATGTGTTTCGGTTGTTCAGCCCTGCAGCGTGGCGATGAAGCGCTCGGCGTCCAGCGCGGCGGCACAGCCCGTCCCGGCGGCGGTGATCGCCTGGCGGTAGGTGTGGTCGACCACGTCGCCAGCGGCGAAGACACCGGGCACGCTGGTCCGGGTGCTCGGCGCCTGGACCTTCACGTAGCCCTCGTCGTCCAGCTCCACCTGGTCCCGGAAGAGCTCGCTGCGCGGGTCGTGACCGATGGCCACGAAGACGCCGGTGACGTCGAGGACCTTGGACTCGCCGGTGTGCGTGTTGCGCACCCGTACGCCGGAGACCTTGCCGTCGTCGCCGAGGATCTCCTCGACCACGGTGTTCCACTCGACCTTGATCTTGTCGTTGCCCAGCGCCCGCTCGGCCATGATCTTGCTGGCCCGGAAGGAGTCCCGGCGGTGGATGATGGTGACCGACTCGGCGAACCGGGTGAGGAAGCTGGCCTCCTCCATCGCCGAGTCACCGCCGCCGACGACCACGATGTGCTGGTTGCGGAAGAAGAAGCCGTCGCAGGTCGCGCAGGACGAGACACCGTGGCCCAGGTATTCCTGCTCGCCGGGGACGCCCAGCGGGCGCCACGCCGAGCCGGTGCTGAGGATGACGGCCTTCGCCCGGTAGGCCGTCTGACCCACCCAGACGGTGCTGACCGCGTCGGAACCCACGCTGCCGGTGTCCTTCAGCTCGACCCGCGTCACGTCGTCGGTGAGGAACTCCGCGCCGAACCGCTCGGCCTGCTTGCGCATGTTGTCCATCAGCTCGGGGCCGAGGATGCCGTCGGCGAAACCGGGGAAGTTCTCCACCTCGGTCGTGGTCATCAGCGCGCCGCCGGACTGCACGCCCTCGATGACGAGCGGCTTGAGGTTGGCGCGCGCCGCGTAGACCGCCGCCGTGTAACCGGCCGGCCCAGAGCCGATGATGATCAGGTTGCGGACCTCGTCCACTGCCGTCTCCCGATAGTGTTGTTCGCCATCGGCGCGCGCACCGATGTCGATCCGATGCCGACGCCCCTCGCGGGTGCCGGCAGTCTGATGTGCAGAACGCATCGTATGAACCGGGGATTCCCGAGCCGGTCATCCGGTGGGTCAGGTCACGTGGACGGTCAAACGCCCGGTGGCCGCGAAGTCACCCTACCCGCGTGCGGTAGCGGCTGTCCGAGCCGGATCCGGGCACCCCGCATTCCGGTCCGCTCACCCAGGCCCAGTGGGCGCCGCCGTTGTCGGTGAACCGGACGACCAGCGCCGGCTGGCCCTGGAACCGGGCGTACTCGACCACGTCGACCACCAGTGGACCGCGGCCGTGCTCGGCGCCGATCTCGTGGATGCAGTCGCTCAGCGCGGCCGGGTCGGTGAGCCGTTCGAGGCCGACCAGGGCGCCCGGCAGCCGCCCGCCCTCCGCCTGGACGTCGGGCCGGGGGCCGGCGCTGAACCGCTCGGCCTTCGTCGTCAGCGGGACGCCGGTCAGGGACTCGGGCGTGTAGTCCCGCCCGCTGCGCAGCGTGGGCTCGCCCGCCTGGAGCGGCGTGCCGGCGGGGGCGGCGACCTCCGGCTTCGCCGCGTCGTGCACCGCCGTCTCCCCCTGCTGCCCGCCGGTGAGCTGGCTGACTCCGAGCCCGACCGCCGCGATCGACGCCGCGGCGAGCGCGACCGGACCGGCCAGCCGGGACCAGCGGCGGCGCCGTCGGCCCGGCCCCGTGGTCGCGCCCGGGCCGGGTTCCGAGCGGGGTACGCCGGCCGGGCGCCGCGCGGACCCGCCGAGCGGCTGTGCCGGCACCAGACCACCTGACCTGCCCGTCCCCGGCTCGTCGGCCGGTAGCGCGTCGTCGCCGCCGGGGCGGGAGCGAACGGCCTCGGAGCGGGCCGGCTCGGAGTCGCGCGGCTCGGATTGGACCAGTTCGGAGTGGGCCGACGTCGGATCGAGCGGGCCGGAGTCGGGCGCGGGCGCGGTCGCCAGGGCCGCGACGAGCCGGTCGGTGACGTCCGTGGGCATCTCGGGGGCGGGGCCGGCCCAGGCGGCCAGGTCGGCCCGGACGCCCGCCAGGGCCGGGGCCAGCAGCGCGTACGCCTCCGCCCAGGCCGCGTCCTCCTCGACCAGCCGGGCGACGCGCGCCTCGTCCGGGGTGCCGTCCAGCGCTCCGCCGACATAGTCGGCGAGCAGGTCGTGGTCGACCTCTCCGAACCCCCGGGCCGTCACGCGTCCTCCTGGTGAGCATCCCGCCGGGACCGTCCCGACCCCGATCGGACGCCCTCGGGCGGCCGTGGGTTCCCTGCGGTGACGGCCGGCACGTTCGCGCCCGCTGCCGGCTCGGGCTGCGGCGGATCCTGCTGCTGCGGGACGGCGACCGACGACTCCTGCTGCGGCAGCGCGGCGCTTGGCTGGTCGGTCGGCCGCGGGGCGGGCCGGGGGCGCAGGTGCCCGAGTTGCGTCGCGAGGCGGGCCCGGCCCCGGGCGCACCGGCTCTTGACCGTGCCCTCGGCGACGCCGAGGATCTGGGCCACCTCGGCCACCGGGTAGCCCTGCACGTCCACCAGGATCAGCGCCGCCCGCTGCTCGGCCGGCAGCCCGGCGAGCGCCTGACGGACCACCAGCGCCGTGTCGTGGTCGTGGACGGGAGCCGCCGGCTCGACGCCGCCGGTGGCGAAGTCGGAGTTGCCCTCCCGGACACCGTCCGGCAGCGGGACCGTCGGATGCGCCTGCCGGCGCCGGATCCGGTCCAGGCAGGCGTTCACGACGATCCGGTGCAGCCAGGTGGTGACCGCCGAGTCGCCCCGGAACCGGCCGGCGGCGCGGTGGGCCGACAGCAGCGCGTCCTGGAGGGCGTCGGCGGCCTCCTCGCGGTCGCCGAGCGTCCGCAGCGCCACCGCCCAGAGGCGGTCGCGGTGCCGGTGGAACAGCTCGGTGAAGGCATCCCGGTCGCCCGCCACGTGGGCGTGCAGGAGTTCCAGGTCTGTCGCCCCGGGCGGCGGCACCGACGACGCGACCGGTGGGCCGCTCGTTCCGCCCACCGGTCCACCGCTCGTCCGCTCCCCGCGTACGCCCATCACCACGCCCGTCGGATGCGGTGCCCGGAGCGTGGCGGTCGGCTCACAACCCCTGGACCGTGATCTCCTGGACGCCGAGCTTGTAGCCGCCGTCGCTCGGGGGCAGCTCGGTGATCCAGAACAGCAGGTAGCGGTACTTCTGGTCGGCGTTGAAGCCGTTGAAGGTCATCTTGGTGCCGTCGTGCTCCTCGAACGGCTGCCCGATCGTGAGCTTGCTGTACTCGGCGTACAGCGCCTTGTCGCCCGCGGAGGTGGAGGGCTGGTCGTTCGTGCCGTAGAGGAGCTGGGCGGAGGCACCCCGGGCGGAGAGCAGGACCTGCACCGACTTGAGGGTGTGCTCACCGCCCAGGTCGATCCAGACCCCCATGCCCTTCTTCAGGTTGCCGAAGTTCGGTCGATCCTCGTAGGTGTCGGTCTCCCAGCCCTTGTCCTCGTTGTTGTCGAAGACCCTCTCGGCGCCGTCGAGCTCGTCCCGGGACTTGCTGTCCGGGTCGATGATCCGCGCCGCGCTGATCTTCAGCTGCCGGACCGTGGCGGCGGCCGGGGTGGCGTCGCCGCCGGGCGCGTTCGACGAGGGCGCGGCCACCGGGTTGGTCTGCGGGCTGTCGTCGCCGCCGCGCAGCGCGCTGATGCCGATCAGCAGGCCCACCAGGGCGACCGCCAGCAGGCCGGCGATGCCGATGGCGACCCTGCGACCGCCCGCCGCAGCCAGCGGGGACGGCTCCTCGCCGGTGTCGGCGGCGAAGCGCAGCGGACCGGTGTTGTCGAGGAACTGCTCGTCGGCCGGCACGTCCAGCCGGGCCAGCTCGGCGGCGAGCACCTCCGACGAGGGCGGCGCGATCTCGGCGTCGAGCAGGTCCATGGTGAGGTCGTCGAGGTACGCCGGCACGCCCGCCCGGACCTGCCGGGGCGCGGCGATCGCGCCGGCGGCGTCGCGGACGGCGTCGGGGATGGCGGCCCGGCCGTGGCCGGCGGTGGCGCCGCGCAGCGGGGCCTCGGCGTGGGGCCAGTGCCCGGTCAGGGCGAAGTAGAGGACCCCGCCGATCGCCCGGACGTCGCTCTGCTGGCTGTCGTCGCCGTCGGTACGCGCGTCGGCCAGCACCACCCGGCCGTCGTCACTGATCATCACCGTGCCGGGGTGGACGTTGCCGTGCACCATGCCGGTGGCGTGCACGGCGGCGAGGGCGCTGGCGACGGCGTTGCCGATGGTGGTCGCCCGGGCCGGGTCCAGCGGGCCGTCGGCGACCAGCTCGCGCAGGGACTGCCCGTCGACCCACTCGCGCACCACGTACGCCCGCTCGGCCTCGTCGATGGCGTCGTAGACCCCGACCAGGTTGGGGTGGATGACCCGGCTCGCCGCGACGGCGCCCTGGAGCATCTCGGTGGCGGAGTCGCCACCCGGGTAGCGCAGCACGACCGCGACGGGACGGCGCAGGATGACGTCGACGCCCCGCCAGACCAGCCGACCCGCGCTGTCGTTGTTGATGTGCTCGACCAGCTCGTAACGCTCGGCGAGGATCTCACCGGCCGTGGGAGCACCGAAGGTCATGACGTGCGGAGCGCTCTCCTCCGCCTCCTGACCCTCGCCGACCTGGGTCACCCGTCCTCCCTCGGTGATCGTGTCGATCGATGGACCCGCGCTGCTGGGCATGTGGCTTCCCGCTCTGCCTTCGAAGGAACCGGCCGACCGGTGTCGACGCGGAGCGCCGGCGCCTGCCGTACCCGTCGAGAGCGACCTTACCCGGGTTGGCCGTCTCCCCGACATGTCATCTTCGCGCCGCTCCCGGGCCGGGCTGCCGGCCGCGATCAACTTGTCCGGTTGCGACCGTTGTCAGCCACGATGCTGGCACATGTACTAACCAATCTAGAGGTTGACCGCAAGTGCTCGCCGGTGGGGCCGAACCGGTGTGGCGGCGACGCCGACGCCGCCGGGTTCCCCTCCGACCGTGCCGCCATGCTCAGCCGTACGGCTGGTTATCCACAGGCCCGTCCGGCGGCTGAGCGGTGACTCGCGGAGTTATCCACAGGCGCATCCCCAGGCTGGTGATCCTCGTTCACAGAGCGTGCAGACCATCCGCGGGACGTCCGGCCCCGCCCCCGTGGACCGGCGTCAGCGGCCCAGCCGGCGGCGGACCATGCCGACGACCTCGGTGATCTCGCCGATCCGCAGCACCGTCGCCAGCCCGAGGTAGGTCCCGCCGATCACCGCGCCGCCGACCACGAGCTGGATGATCGCCTCCAGGCGGGTCGGCGTGTCGTCGCCCGGTAGCAGCTTGACCACGATCAGGCCGACCACCGCCGCGCCGAGCGCCGCGACCAGGACCCGGCCGAGGGTGCGCATGATCCCGCCGAGCCCGATCCGCCCGACCCGGGGGCGGAGCAGCCAGGCGGAGGCGATCGCCGCAGCAAGGTAGGAGACGGCGTTGCCGATCATCATGCCCGCGGCTGCGAAGTGGGCGGCGAAGGCGGCGAAGAGGACGATCTGGACGCCGATCCGAAGCGCCACCACCGGGATGTTGATCAGAGCCGGGGTCCGGGTGTCGGGGAGCGCGTAGAAGGCGAAAGTGAACAACTGGCTGACCGCGAACGGCACCAGCGCGAGCGCGGCCACCAGCAACACGACAGAGGTGTCGGCCGCGTTGTCGTCGCTGAACGCGCCGTAGCGGAACAGCATCACCGACAGCGGCGTGGCGAGCACGGCGTAGCAGACGGCGATCGGGGCCAGCACCGCCGAGACGGTCCGGGTGCCCCGGGACAGGTCGGCGGCGAGGTCCGCGTAGCGGCCGTCGGCGGCGGCCGCGCTCATCCGGGGCATCAGCGCCGTGATGATCGAGACGGCGATGATGCCGTGCGCCATCATCAGCAGCAGGAAGACGTTGTTGTAGATCAGCGCGCCGGCGTCGTCGTCGCCCGCCCGGTTGAGCAGGTTGAACAGCACAATCAGGCCGATCTGGCTGACCGCGACGTAGCAGAACATCCAGCCGCCGAGCCGGCCCAGCTCGGCCAGCCCCAGGGCGCGGAAGTCGAAGCGCAGCTTCCACCGGAAGCCGACCTTGCGTAGCGCCGGCAGCAGGCCGGCGGCCTGGATGGCCACGCCGAGCAGCGTGCCGCCGCTGATCAGCACGATCCGCCCGGTGGTCATCTGCTCGGGTCGGACGAGATCCGTGTCGAAGATCGCGATGTAGAGCCCGGCGGTGCCGATCACCACGAGGTTGTTCAGGATCGGCGCCCACATCGGCGCGGCGAAGTGCCCCCGCGTGTTGAGCACCGCGCTGACCAGCGCGCTGAGGCCGGTGAAGAAGATCATCGGCAGCATCAGGTACGACAGCTTGGTGACCAGGTCCTGGTACGTCTCGCCGCGGTTGTCGCTGGTGTACAACATGGTCAGCAGCGGTGCGGCGGCCACCGCGAGCAACGCGGCCCCGGCCAGGGTGATCACCGCGAGGGTGAGCAGCCGCTGGGTGTACGCCTGACCGCCGTCGGCGTCGGCCTTTCGGCGGCGTACCAGCACCGGTATCAGCACGCTGGTGAGGATGCCGCCGAGCAGGAACTCGTAGACCATCCCGGGCAGGATCTGCGCGGTGGTGTACGCGTCACCGACCAGCGCTCCGCCGAGCGCGGCGGTCAGCACCAGCGTGCGCAGGAAGCCCGTACCCCGGCTGACGAGGCTGCCGATCGCCATCACCGCGCTGTTCGTCGCGGCGCTGGCCTCGCCCACCTGCTCCTGCGGCGGCGCGGTCGACTCCATCGCCGGCTGGTTGAGCGGCTCGGCGGAGATGAACGTGGCGTCGTCCGACTGCCGTCCGGGCGCGGCGCCGCCCTGGGCGGCGTTCGCGCTGCGGTAGAGACCGCCGCTCATCTTCTCGCCTCCAAGGCAGGGGTACGTCCGAGCCGGGCACGGCTCGCACGTCACAGACGATAGTCAACCGGCACCCGATACCCGCGCCCGGCGGACCGCATCCCCGCCGGGACCGATAGTCTGGCGCTCCCATGTCCGAAGCCTCCGCTCCCCACGCCGCCGACCGCCGCGAACTCACCGCCGCGCAGCGCAACGCCGTCGCCGAACTGCTCCGGGTCTCCCCGGTCGCCGACGAGCTGGGCCGCCGGTTCGCGCGGGCCGGCCACGAGTTGCACCTGGTGGGCGGTTCGGTACGCGACGCCCTGCTCGGTCGCCTCGGCGACGACCTCGACTTCTGCACCGACGCGCACCCGGACGAGACCCTGCGCATCGTGCGCGGCTGGGCCGAGTCGATCTGGGAGACCGGCCGGGAGTTCGGCACCATCGGCTGTCAGCGCGACGGGCTGCGGCTGGAGATCACCACCTTCCGGGCCGAGTCGTACGACCAGGTCAGCCGCAACCCGATCGTCGAGTACGGCACCGACCTCGCCGAGGACCTGCGGCGGCGCGACTTCACCATCAACGCGATGGCGGTCAGCCTGCCCGAGCACCGCTTCACCGACCCGCACGGCGGGCTGGACGACCTCGCCGGCAAGGTGATCCGCACCCCGGGCACGCCCGGTGAGTCCTTCGGCGACGATCCGCTGCGGATGCTGCGCGCGGCCCGGTTCGCCGCCCAGCTGCGCTTCGCGGTGCACCCCGACGTCCACGCGGCGATGACCCTGATGGCCGCCGACCTGGACCGGATCACCGCCGAGCGGATCCGCGACGAGTTCACCAAGCTGCTCTGCGGCGCCGACCCGATCACCGGGCTGCGGCTGCTGGTCGACACCGGGCTCGCCGAGCGCTTCCTGCCCGAGCTGACCGGGCTGAAGCTCACGATCGACGAGCACGCCCAGCACAAGGACGTCTACGAGCACACCCTCACGGTGGTGAGCAACGCCGTCTCGTACGAGACCGACGGGCCGGACTTCATCCTGCGGATGGCCGCCCTGATGCACGACGTCGGCAAGCCGGCCACCAAGGCGGTGGGCCCGGACGGCCGGGTCAGCTTCCACCACCACGAGGTGGTCGGGGCCCGGCTGACGAAGGCCCGGATGAAGGCGCTGCGCTATCCGAAGGAGATCACCTCCAAGGTCACCGCGCTGGTCGCGCTGCACCTGCGGTTCTACGGCTACGGCCGGGGCGAGTGGACCGACTCGGCGGTGCGCCGCTACGTCGCCGACGCCGGGGACCTGCTGCCGCGCCTGCACAAGCTGACCCGGTCGGACTGCACCACCCGCAACCGGCGCAAGGCGGCCCAGCTCGCCGCCGACTACGACGCGCTGGAGGAGCGGATCGCCCGGATCGCCGCCGAGGAGGACCTGGCGAGGGTCCGGCCCGACCTGGACGGCAACGCGATCATGGAGCTGCTGGGCGTGCCGCCGGGGCCGGTCGTCGGGCGGGCCTGGAAACACCTCAAGGAGCTGCGCCTGGAGCGCGGCCCGCTGGACCGCGACGAGGCCGAGGCGGAGCTGCTGCGCTGGGCCCGGGACGAGGGCATCGTCGAGTAGTCGGCCCGGTGACGCGGGTGCGGCCCGAAGCGGGCCCGCCGACGGAACGACCAGGGCGCCGCCCCCAGCCGGGGACGGCGCCCTGTCGCGTCAGCGGCCCGACCGCTGCCCTGTCGCGTCAGCGGGTCTCGACCGCCGTGGCGTCGACGGCTGGCTTGCCGTTGCCGCTCGCCGACGACGCCGAGCCGAGCTTCGCCAGCAGGCCGGCCAGGTCGATCCCGGTCAGGTCGCTGCCGAGCTGGAGGCCCTGGGCCACGTTGCCCGCCACCGACTTCGTCAGCGACGAGGCGCCGTCGGTGGAGATGACGGTCATCTTGTCGATCGCGCCGATCGGGGCGCTGGCCGCCTCGACCACCTGCGGCAGCACCTTGACCAGCAGGTCCAGCACGGCGGCCTCGCCGTACGCCGCGAACGCCTCGGCCTTGCGGGCCATCGCGTCGGCCTCGGCCTGGCCCTTCGCCAGGATGGCGGCGGCCTCGGCCTGGCCCTCCCGCTCGACCGCCTCGGCGATGGCGGAGCGGCGGCGCTGCTCGGCCTCGCCCTCCTTGGCGCCCTCGATCGCGTTCGCCTCGGCCAGCGCGGCCCGGCGGGCCCGCTCGCCCTCACCGGTGAGCCGGGCCTGCTCGGCGGCGGCCTGCGCGGCCGCGATGACGGCCTGCCGCTGCGCGTCGGCGTTCAGCACAGCCGCGTTGCGGGCCGCCTCGGCCTCCTGCTCCACCTTGTAGCGGGCGGCGTCGGCCGGCTTGCGTACCTCGGTGTCGAGCTGGCGCTGCTTGAGCTCGGCGTTGCGCTCGGCCACCTTCTGCTGCTCGGAGAGGATCGCCTGGTCCCGCTCGGCCTGGGCGAGCGGCCCGGCCGCGGCGGACTTGGCCTTGGCCGCGTCGATCTCCGCCTGGATGCCGGCCTGCTTGAGCGCCAGGTTCCGGTTGGCCTCGGCGATGGCCTCCTCGGCGAGCAGCCGCTCCTGCTCGGCCTGCTGGCGGGCGCGCGCCTCGGCGATCGCCGCGTCCTTGAGCACCCGGGCCGCCTCCGGCCGGCCCAGGTCCTGCAGGTAGGAGCCCTCGGCCAGGATGTCCTGGAGCTGGAAGGTGTCCAGCACCAGCCCCTGGTTGGTCATCGAGTGCTCGGCCTCCTCGGCGACCGCGCTGGCGAACGCCGCCCGGTCCCGGATGACCTCCTCGACGGTGAGCCGGCCGACGATCGAGCGCAGCGCGCCGGCGAGCACCTCCCGCGTGAAGTCCTCGATCTCGTCCTGCTGGTGCAGGAATCGCTGGGCGGCGGCGCGGATGGCGTCCTCGGTGCCGCCGACCTTGACGATCGCGACGCCGTGCAGCTCGGTGCGGATGCCCTGCTTGCTGACCGCGCCCTTGATGCCGACGTCGATCCGCCGGCTGGACAGGTCGAGCGACTGGAGCTTCTGCACCACCGGCAGGACGAAGACCGACGCGCCGAGTACGACCTTCTGTCCGGACATATCGGTGGACCGGCCGCCGTCGGCGGTCTGCGTCGTGCGGCCCTTGCGGCCGGTGACGATGAAGGCCTCGTTCGGCCCGGCGACCTTGATCCGGGAGAGCACGAAGAGGATGAGCACGAGGACGAGGAGGACCGCGCCGCCGATGGCGATGAGAAGGGGCATGTGACCGTCCTGTTTCTCTATGGGGGGGGTCAGTAGGTCTCGACGTGCACGCTGGTCTCGCTGAGCGCCTCGACCACGAAGATCTGGGCGCCGACCGGGATCGGCCGGTCGGCCCGGGCGTTGAGCTTGACCGGCTGGCCGGCCACGCGGACCCGGACCTCGCCGTAGCCGTCGGCGGGCACCGGGGTGACCACCAGGCCGAGCGCGCCGACCAGGTGGTGGCGGGTGGGGGTGGGGTCGGTGCGCATGTCGCGGGCCGCCCGGCTCAGCCGGGACGCGGCCCAGGCGGTGGGCACGGCCGCGACGACGCCGCCGGCCAGCGCCACCGCGATCATGGCGGGGGTACGCCCGCCGAGCAGCTCGTTGGCGATCGCGGCGCCGAAGCCGAGCGCCCCGGTGAACCCGGCGACCGCCTCGACCGACACGGGACCGTCGAAGTCCGGGTTGCCGAAGTGCAGCAGCTCGGTGCCGAGCAGGGCGAGCGCCAGCACCGCGACGCCCGCTCCGCCGATGATGAGGAAGATCAGTGTCCCCGTGGCCACGACCCGCACCGTATCGACGTGGCGCAACGTGCCGCGGGACGACGGCGCCGCCGCCGCCGGTCAGCGCGGCCCGACCGTGATCTCGCGCCCGACCAGCTCGCGTGGCAGCGGCTGGCGCTCCAGCTCCCGACCGGTCAGGTCGGCGAGCACGTAGTCGCGGGACCCGCCGGGTCGCCGGTAGAGCAGGCGGTCGACGGAGATCCAGGCGACGTCGGCGGTCGGCAGCGCCCGGACCACCCGGCCGGTGCCCGCCTCGACCAGCAGCGGTTCGGTGCGCCCCTGGACCACCACCAGCCGGCCGTCGGGCGACCAGGACCACGGCCCCGCCGGATCGCCGGGCATCGCGACGAACCGGGTCGGCCGCCCGTCGTCCGGCGAGAAGAGTTGGACGCCGCGGCGGGCGTGTCGCTCCGACTCGGACCGGCGGGAGTTCGGGTCGGTCTGCTGGAGCACCACCTCCCGGCCGTCGCGGCTCCAGGTAAAGAAGCAGTGGTCGGTGCAGAGGTAGGTGTCGGTGTCCACCCCGAAGACCCGGAAGTCGCCGGTGGTGTCGAGGACGCCGAAGCGCAGCGCGCCCTCGTCCTTGTCGAAGATCGTCAGCGCCAGCCGCAGGCCGTCCGGCGACCACTGCGGGCTCATGATCCACTGGCCCGTGCGGTGCCAGCGGGTCTTGCCAGCTGCCGCGTCGACCAGGCCGATCTCGCCGGGCCGGTCGTCGTCGGCGACCGCGCTGACGGCGCCCTGCGGGGCCCGCCACACCCCGTCGTACCCGTCGGTCCGCAGGTAGCGGTCGCGGCCCCGATCCAGCACGTAGCCGTCCCCCGACGGACCCGGCAGCATCGCGCCGGCGACCACCCATCCGCCCGGCAGGACCAGTGCGCGCTTCGTCCAGTCCGCCCCCGGGGTCGGCCGGACCACGACGTCGGGACTCGCGGTGGCCCCTGCGGTCCGGTCCGGCGTCGAGGTGCCGGCCGGTGCGGTCTGGTCGGGCGCCGCGACGCGGGCCGGCGCGTCCGGGCGCAGCAGCACGAACGGAAGCGCGAGCACGGCAGCCGCCACCAGGGCGGCCGCCGCGGCGGTGGCGCGTCGGCGGGCGCGCAGCCGACGGCCCTGGTCGATCGCCCGCGCGGCGAGGTCCGGCGCGGTCCGGGCCTGTCCCGCCAGTTCGCGTACGGCGAACCGCAGCTCGTCCTCCCGCGACCGGCTCACCGGCTCACCTCCTGGTCCGCGTCGTCGAGGGCGGGCACGAGGTGCCGCAGCTTGGCCAGGGCCTTCGACGTCTGGCTGGCGACCGTGCCGGTCCGGCAGCCGAGCAGCGCGGCGGTCTGCTCGACGCTGAGGTCCTCGAGGTATCGCAGGGTCAGCACGGCCCGCTGCCGGGGCGGCAGCGCCAGCAGCGCGTCGCGCAGCAGCATGCGCAGGTCGGCGTCGTGCCCACTGTCCCGGTCGCCGGCCCGCTCGGGCAGCGCCGCGACCGGCACCTCGAGGCGTCGGGACCGACGCCGCCAGCCGGAGACCTGGTCGTGGTAGAGGATCCGCCGCACGTACGGCTCGGCGTCGCCGCGGATCCGGGGCCACCGGGCGTACGCCTTGGCCAGCGCGTTCTGCAGCAGGTCCTCCGCGCCGTGCTGGCTGCCGGCGAGCGCGTACGCGATCCGCAGCAGGACGTCCCCCCGCTCGTTGACGAACGCGGTGAACTCCCCGTCTGTCTCCTCGGCCACCGCCCACCTCCGGTAGCTCAGACGTCGGCCGCAGCCGGAAGTTTGCCCCGCCACGGAATCTAGCTGTTGACAAGATTCGGGCGAGCGGCAAATCTTGACACTGACAAGACGGAGGTGCCCATGTCCTCGGCAACCCTGACCACCGCCGGCATCCTGCTGATCACCGTCGTCACGGTGGCGTACGGCGGGCTGACCCTGCTCATGCATCTGACCCGGCGCAAGGCCGGCTACCTCGACAACCCGGTCCGCCGGGGCCTGTGGACCGCCGGCCACGCGCACGCCGGGGTGCTGGTCCTCTTCGCGCTGGCCGTGCTGCCCTACGTCGACCAGGCCGACGCGTCCGACGGCACCCGCACGCTCATCCGCACCCTGTTCGTGGCCGCGCCGATCCTGATGCCGCTCGGTTTCTTCCTCTCGGTGGCCCGGCCGCAGGACACCAGACCCAACAAGCTGATCTGGCTGGCCGTCGCGGGCGGCGCCAGCCTCAGCGCCGGCGCCCTGCTGCTCGGCTTCACCCTGCTCTGAGCCGTCACGCGGAGGCAGCTCGGACCGAACCGCGCCGTCCGAACCGCGCCGTCCGCCCGGCGTCCCGGGCGGACGGCGACCGGCTCAGTTGAGCGTGACCAGCCCCGTGTCGACCACGTACTCGCCGCCGTGCGTGGCGAAGAACTCGGCGCTCGAGGTGAGCAGGTACGGGGCGGACTGGTAGGTGGTGACCATGTCCGAGTCGGTGGCGTCGTCACCCACGTCGGAGGCGGTGCGGCCGTACGTGCCGGCGGCCTCGACCCAGACCTGGTAGAGCAGTTCGGTACGGGTGGTGAGCGACCACGTGCCGTCGGGGTTGACGACGGCGGTGCCTCCGCCGGTGGTCTGGCTCTGCCGGGCCCCGACCCGGACGCTGAGTACGCCGTCCGGCCCGGCGCCGATGCCCGGCTCACCCTCGTCGCGCTGTCCGTCCCGGTCCAGGTCGTGCCAGACGACGCCCCGGACGACGCAGGTCCCGGAGATCGCCACGGTCACCGAGCTGGTGTTGTTGGTGGTGTCGGACTCCTGGCGCTGCGGTGCGATCGTCGCGGTGATCGGCACCCGGGAGCCGGGCTGGGCGCCGGCCACCACGAACGGCAGCGAGAGCCGCTGGGCCCGTCCGGCGGCGGGCAGGGCCGGGTGGGCGCAGGTGTAGCTCGCCTCGTCCACCACCGCGCAGTTCCATCCGTCGGTGGCCGTGAGCGCCGTCGTACGCAGCCCCGCCGGCACCGACACAGTGACGCTGAGCGGGTCGGACTCACCGGTGCCGCCGTTGCGGACGTCGATCTGCGCGCGGAAGGTCTCGCCCTCCGCCGGGTTGAAGTGGTCGGTCATCAGCAGGTCGACGAACAGGTCGGGCTGGGTGCGTCCGGCCGCCACCGCGTCGGCCGGAGCGAGCGCCGCCGTGGCCCCGAGCAGGGCGAGGGTGGCCGTCGAGGTGGCGAAGATACGTCGGATCGAGCGGGACAGGGGATGGGGTCGCATGGCGTCCTCACGTCGCAGGGTCGGCCCTTCCGGATGGTGAGGACCGGAGCGGAGATCAACTCAACTTATCCGGCGTCGTCGATGTCCGTGGCGTTACGCGGCTGTCGGAACCGCTTCGCCGTCACGGCGCTGTCCGGCCGTCGACGGTGTCGGGCTGCCGGGGACAATGGGCGGATGCGCTGGACCGTGCTCGACTCCCCGATCGGTGAGTTCTCCGTCGCCACCGACGGGACACACGTGTGCCGGACCCACTTCGGCCGGGTCGAGGCGGCCGACGAGGAGCCGGGCGACGAGCCGGCCCGGCAGGCGGTGGCGGAGCTGCGGGCGTACTTCGCCGGCGAGCTGACCGAGTTCGCGGTGCCGTTGGCGGTGCCGGGCGGCTCCGACTTCGAGCGCGGCGTCTGGCGGGAGATGACCCGCATCCCGTACGGGGAGACGCTCACCTACGGCGAGGTGGCCCGGCGGCTCGGCGACCAGGGCGCGGCCCGCGCGGTCGGGGTGGCCTGCAACCGCAACCCGATCCCCGTGCTCGTGCCGTGCCACCGGATCGTCGGGGCGGGCGGCAAGCTGGTCGGCTTCGGCGGCGGCCTGGACCGCAAGGTGAAGCTGCTGGAACTGGAGGCCGGGGTCGCCCTGCGCCGCGCCTGGTCCTGACGCGGCGCGCTGCGCCGACTGGTCCTGATCCGGGGCCGGGCCGCCCCGCTGGCACCCGGTGGGGTCAGTCCGGGGCGGGCAGGCAGCCGCCGTCGGCGATGCGGGTGCCGATCTCCACGACGACGTCGCCCGCCCGGGCGCTGCCGAAGACGCACGCCCGGCCGGTCCATCCCGCGAAGAGCAGGCCGTCGCCGGGGCCGAGGTCGAGCCGGCCCGGCGGCCGGACGGTGATGTCGGTCAGCCCGGTCGCGGCGACGGCCCGCCGGACGGATTCCTCCCCGGGGTCGTCCCGGCCACCGACGGTCAGCAGGTTGAGGCGCCTCAGCACCTCCGCCGCGCAGGCTCGGGCACCGCTGGCCGCCTCCGCGTCGAGCGTGCCGCGCTGCCGGAAGGCGTCGTTGGCCGCCTGCTGACGGCGGAACTCCTCCTCGCGCCGCTGCTCGTCGGTCAGCGGCTGTCCGCCGCCAGGTCGGCTCGGCGTGGCGGTCGTGGTACCGGGCCGGGCGACCTCGCCGGGGCGGGCGACCTCGCCGGGGCGGGCGACGGGGGTTTCCGCGCCAACGCAGCGGGCTTCGGTGATCGCCGCAGAGGTGGCCGGGAGGGCCGACGCCGCGCTGTTGCTTGAGGCTGGACCGGTGCCTGGACCGGTGCCCGGAGCCGCGCAGCCGGCGAAGGCCGGAAGGAGCACGGTGCCGGTGACCGCGCCGATCGCCCATCGCGCCGCTCGGCGGCGACCGGGGCGTGGGACGGACGTCACGGCGGTCAGCCTAACCGCACGTCGCCGATCTCTCGACCCCGTGTGACGCCGGTCGTCGTCGCGCGTACGGCGGCGGGAGAGCCGGACGCGGCGAGGGCCGGGTCCGCACGGACCCGGCCCTCGGTGGTGCTGGTGGTCGGCGCGTCAGCGCTCGACCTCACCGGCGATGAACGCCTCGACGGCGGCGTGCGCGTCGTGGTCGGCGTACTGCACCGGCGGGGACTTCATGAAGTACGACGAGGCCGACAGGATCGGGCCACCGATCTTCCGGTCCAGCGCGATCTTCGCGGCGCGGACGGCGTCGATGATGACGCCGGCCGAGTTCGGCGAGTCCCACACCTCGAGCTTGAGCTCGGCGTTGAGCGGGGTGTCGCCGAAGGAACGACCCTCCAGGCGGATGTACGCCCACTTGCGGTCGTCGAGCCACGGCACGTGGTCCGACGGGCCGATGTGCACGTCGCTCTTGCTCATCTCGTGCGGGATCTGGGACGTGACCGACTGGGTCTTCGAGATCTTCTTCGAGACCAGCCGGTTGCGCTCCAGCATGTTCATGAAGTCCATGTTGCCGCCGAAGTTGAGCTGGTACGTGCGCAGCAGCTCGACACCGCGGTCCTCGAAGAGCTTCGCCAGCGCACGGTGCACGATGGTGGCGCCGACCTGGCTCTTGATGTCGTCACCGACGATCGGCAGGCCCGCGTCCTCGAACTTCTTCGCCCACTCGGGGTCGGAGGCGATGAAGACCGGCAGGGCGTTCACGAACGCGCAGCCGGCGTCGATCGCGGCCTGCGCGTAGAACTTGTCGGCCTGCTCGGAGCCGACCGGCAGGTAGGAGACGACGACGTCGACCTGCGCGTCGCGCAGCGCCTGCGCCACGTCGACCGGCTCGGCGTCGGACTCCTCGACGATCTCGCGGTAGTACTGGCCCAGACCGTCGAAGGTCGGGCCGCGCTGCACGGTGACGCCGGTCGGCGGCACGTCGCAGAGCTTGATGGTGTTGTTCTCGCTGGCGACGATCGCCTCGGCGAGGTCCATGCCCACCTTCTTGGCGTCCACGTCGAACGCCGCGACGAACTGCACGTCCGAGACGTGGTAGTCGCCGAAGGTGACGTGCATGAGACCCGGGACGCGGTCGTTCGGGTCGGCGTTCCGGTAGTACTCCACGCCCTGCACGAGGGACGAGGCGCAGTTACCCACACCGACGATGGCGACGCGGACGGAGCCCATAGCGTCTGCCTCCTTCTTCTTCATCACGGCCGCTCTTTCCTGGACTCTCCAGGCGGAGGCGGGCTGTTGTCTTCTCGTCGGCCGCCGGCCGTCCCGGTTTCCGGGACCGTCGGGGCACGGCCGGAGCGCTCGTTGGCGATGAGCTCCTCCAGCCAGCGGACCTCGCGCTCACAGGCGTCCAAGCCATGGCGCTGCAGTTCCAGCGTGTACGCGTCGAGGCGCTCGGCCGCCCGGCCGAGCACGTCGCGAAGCCCTTCGCGACGTTCCTCGATCTTTCGCCGGCGACCCTCCAGAATGCGGAGTCGGGTCGCCTGGTCGGTCCGGGCGAAGAACGCGAAGTGCACGCCGAAGCCCGTGTCGTCGTACGTCTCGGGCCCGGCCTGTGCGATCAGTTGGGCGAAGCGTTCCTTGCCCTCCGCGGTGATTTTGTAGACCACCCGACCTCGTCGGCTGGTCAGCGCGGGAACCTCCTCGGCGGTGGCGGGTGTCTCGGCGGCCTCGGTGATCCACCCCGCCGCCTGCAACCGACGCAGGGTCGGGTAGAGCGAGCCGTAGCTGATCGCCGCCCGGATCGCTCCGAGCTTGGCGGTCAGCTCCTTACGCAGCTCGTAGCCGTGCATCGGAGACTCCTGCAGGAGGCCGAGGATGGCGAGCTCGAGCACGGGCCATCCTCTCTGTACCCTCTACGCGGAGCGGTAACCGCCGCGATGTATCGGACCGATACATCGCACGCTAGCGGATCACCGTGATCAGGGCAAACCCCCGTTTCCGGGGTCCCGTGGTCACGCATCGTCACCGTGGTCGCCCCGTCCGGCGAGACCGCGTACCCTTCTCCGCATGCGTACGCAGCGCCAGGTCGTCGACTACTCGCTCCGGAAGCGAGCGGTGCTGCGTGAGCTCCTCGCCGGTCGGGTCGGCACGTACGACGTCTGCGACGCGTCGCCGTACCTGAAGAACGCCGCCCGCTTCCACGGCGAGCCGACCGACGAGCGGTGCCCGATCTGCCGGAGCGAGAACCTGACGCGCGTCCACTACATTTACGGCGACGAACTCAAGCAGTCCGCCGGCCAGGCCCGGACGCTGGCCGAGTTGCCCGCGCTGGCGATGACGCTGCGTGAGTTCCAGGTCTTCGTGGTGGAGGTGTGCCTCGGCTGTGACTGGAACCATCTCGCCGAGCAGTACCTGCTCGGCCGGGACGGCCTGGCCGGGGACCCGGAGGGCGGGTCGGAGCAGGACGCGGTGGGCGGCACGGCCGCCTCGGGCACCGGCGCGGTCGGTCGACGGAGGCGAGAGGCGCAACGGTGATCCTGGCTCGATCGGCCGGCCCCGGCCAGCACGCGCGCGCCCGGGGTGACCGACGGCTCGTTGGTCTGATTGGCCCGATTGATTCACAACTGACACCGGTCGACGGTGGCACGCCTGTGCCGCGCCCGGCGGGTGTCCCATCTCACGGCAAACCGGTGGCGGCGCAGTCGCGCCACACCGCGACGGCAGGGTGTGAGGAATGAACTCGTACGGCGATCCCAGTTCCCCGCGCGGGCGGGCCCAGATTCCGGGCCAGCACGGCGACCCCGGCGGTGACGCCCGCGGGGGCGGCTGGTCGGCTGCACAGGAGGGTACGGCACCGGGCGGTCGCGCCTCGGTCGCGCCCCGGGGCGCCGCCGGTGGGCGGGCCTCGGTTGGCGGCTCCGCATCCGTGCCGCCGCGCGGCGGCACGGCCTCCGGTGCGGCATCGGTGGGTTCCGCCTCCGTCGGCCGGGCCGGCTCCGGCCGCGCCTCGGTCCCGGTCTCCCCGGCACCCGCCGCAGGTCGCGCGGGTCGCGCGTCGGTGCCGGTCTCCCCGGCGGCCGGCGGATCGGCCGGCCGCGCCACGGTGGGCGCCGCGGCCGTCGGTGCCGCCTCGGCCGGGCGGGCCAGCGTCGGGTCGGCGGCCGTCGGCGGCGTCGCCGGCCGGGCGTCGGCGCGGGCGAGCGTCTCGCCGGTCTCGGGCGGCCCGGGTGGGCCTGGCGGGCCGACCGGCCGCGGCGGTCGCGGCGCGGCGGGCGACCCGGCCAAGGCGGCGCGGGCGAAGAAGCGCAAGCGGGTGAACATGCTGATCGCCGCGTTCGCGGTCTTCATCATGCTCGCGGGCCTCGGCGTGGTGGGCTTCACCTACTACTCGACCACCGTCGTGCTCCCCGAGGACACCACGCCGCCGCAGGCGACCACCCTCTACGCGTTCGACAACAAGACGGTCATCGCGAAGGTCGGCACGCAGAACCGGACCCTGGTCACCATCGACCAGATCCCGAAGCACGTGCAGGACGCGGTCGTGGCGATCGAGGACCGGAACTTCTACAAGCACTCCGGTGTGGACTACAAGGGCATCGCCCGCGCCGCGTGGAACAACCTCACCGGCGGCCACCGGCAGGGCGCCTCGACCATCACCCAGCAGTACGCCCGCAACGCGTACGACAGCCTGGAGGGCGACACCTACGGCCGGAAGGTCAAGGAGGCGATCTTCGCCTCCAAGTTGAACGACGAGTACAGCAAGTCCGAGATCATGCAGCACTACCTGAACATCATCTATCTCGGGCGGGGCGCGCACGGCATCGAGGCGGCGGCGCAGACCTACTTCGGCAAGCCGGCGAAGGACCTGAACGTCGCCGAAGGGGCGGTCCTCGCCGCGCTGATCAAGCAGCCCGAGGCCGGCGCGGGCCACAAGGGCTACGACCCGGCAATCAACCCCACCGAGGCCCAGTCCCGCTGGAACCAGGTGATCCAGGCCATGATCGAAGAGGGCATGCTGAACACCCCGGGCAAGCCTGCGGCGCCGACCAAGTACCCGACGGTGAAGAAGCCGACCCAGGGCGGCGCCGGCCTCGACTACGGCGTCAACACCCCGTACGGCAACGTGATCAACTACGTCAAGCAGGAGATGCGGGACCAGGGGCTCTGCGTCGACGACGAGACCCAGGTCACCGACGAGAAGAAGCTCTGCTCGCAGGCGCTGATGTCCGGCGGCTACCGGATCCGCACCACCCTCGACACGAAGATCCAGAAGGCGGCGGTCGAGACGGCGCAGCGCAAGTCCAAGGGCTCCGAGCTCGCCGGCCAGCGAAGCAACCTGATGGCGGCGCTGGTGGCGGTCCACCCGGACAACGGCCGGGTGCTCGCCTACTACGGCGGCGACAACGGCACCGGCACCGACTACGCCGGCAAGAACACCGACGTCAACGGCAACGTCACCGGCGGTCACCCGCCGGGCTCCAGCTTCAAGATCTACACCCTGGCGGCGGCACTCAGGGAGGGCAAAGCCCTGGATTCGTACTGGAAGGGCAAGGCGTTCAAGCCGACGGGCACGTTCAAGGTCAGCAACGCCGGCGACGACATCCCGGACTGCAAAGACTCCTGCACCCTCAAGGAATCCACGCTGAAGTCGCTGAACGTGCCCTTCTACCACGTGACCGAGGAGATCGGGCCGGACAAGGTCATCAAGGCGGCCGTCGACGCCGGCGTCACCACCATGTGGCGGACGGACACCGACCCGCAGAAGGGGTACGACCTGGTCGGGACCGACCTGAAGAAGGTCGCGCCGGACCCGTTCTTCCACGTGGTCGGCTACGGCCAGTACCCGATCACCGTCCTCGACCACGCCAACGGCGTCGCCACCTTCGCCAACGAGGGCGTCTACAACAAGGCCCACTTCCTCTACTCGGTGGAGCAGCGGGACCCGGAGACCGGCAAGTGGAAGAAGGTCGGCGGGGAGAAACTCACCCCGAAGCAGAGTATCGAGAAGGATGTCGTCGCCGACGTGACCTCGGTGCTGGAGCAGTACCCGGCGCGGGTCAACCACCGGCTGGAGGGCGACCGCAAGGCCGCGTCCAAGACCGGCACCTGGGAGCTCAAGGGGGGCAGCGCGGACAACGGCGACGCCTGGATGATCGGCTACACGCCACAGATCGCCACCGCGGTCTGGGTCGGCAACAAGGACAAGCGGCTGGCGATCAAGCTGAAGGACGGCACACCCATCAGCGGCTCCAACCTCCCGGGTGACATCTGGGAGCGGTTCATGGAAGAGGCGCACAAGACCTCGGACGCCTATCGGGAGAAGAAGGACTTCCCGCCTGCCGCGAACATCGGCAACCCGGACTCCGGCAACGGTGAGGTGCCCCCGCCGCCCACGCCGACCCAGCCGCCCTGCGATCCGACCGGCCTGTTCCCCTGCCCGGGCGGCAACAACGGCGGGAACAACGGTGGCAACAACGGCGGTGGCAACAACCCGGGCACGCCGACCGAACCCACCGACCCGACCGGTCCACGGCCGGGTGGCGGGGGCGGCGGTGACGGGCTGCTCCCGAGCCTCACACCCCGACCCGACGACTACTAAAGCCAAGAACGCCGCCGGCGGCTGGACGACCTGTCCGGCCGCCGGCGGCGTTTCCGCGTACCGACGTGTCGGGTGCTGAAGGGGACGCGGAGGCCGGTCGTACGGCAGGATGCACCTTCATGAGCACGCAGCCGACGCGAGGCATCGACGACGCCGGTCCCGCCGACCACCCGTCCCGGTCCGACGGCTTCGTCCGGGGCGTCTCCGGCGTCATCGGCGGCCCGCTGGGCGAGCACGCCGCCGCGCTCGACCGGCCCGCCGGGCGGGAGAGCCGGTTCTGGACGGCGGCGAGGATCGTCCTGGCGCTGGTCTGCCTGACCCTGGCGCTGCACTGGGTGCAGAAGTCGCCCTGCCAGGACGGCGCCTGGCAGAACAACGTGCAGTACACCCGGTTCTGCTACACCGACGTGCTGGCGCTCTACTATGCCGAGCGGCTCAACGAGGGCGCGGTCCCCTACCGGGACCACCCCGTCGAGTACCCGGTCCTCACGGGCTACTTCATGGGCGCGCTCGGCCTGCCCGTGCACGCCCTCGGCGAGAACGACCCGGGGCTCAACCAGGGCCAGTGGTTCTACAACCTGAACGCGCTGGTGCTCGGCGCGCTGGCGGTCGCCACGGTGGCGGTGATCCTCGCCCTGCGCCGCCGCCGGCCCTGGGACGCCGCGCTCTTCGCGCTCGCCCCCGCGCTGATGGTCACCGCCACGGTCAACTGGGACCTGCTCGCCATCGGGCTGGCCGCGTTCGGCCTGTTCGCCTGGGCCCGCAGCCGGCCCGTGCTCGCCGGAGTCCTGCTCGGCCTCGCCGGGGCGGCCAAGATGTGGCCGTTGTTCATCCTCGGCCCGATCCTGGTGCTGGCGCTGCGCGCCGGGCGACTCCGCGCCGCCCTCACCGCCCTCGGCGCGGCCCTGGCGTCCCTGATCGCCGTGAACCTGCCGGCCGCCATCCCGTACTGGGAGAACTGGGACCGCTTCTTCGAGCTGAACTCGGAGCGGCCGATCGACTGGGGCACCCTCTGGTACATCGGGCGCTACCTGGACGGAAAGGTCGGCAGTGCCAACCCCGCCGACCTCGGGCCCTTCGAGTGGTTGAACGTCAACATCCCGGTGTTGAACGCCCTGTCGTACGCCCTCTTCGGGCTGGCCTGCCTCGGCGTGGCCGCGCTGGGGCTGCTGGCGCCGCGCCGCCCCCGCCTCGCCCAGCTCGTGTTCCTGGTGGTCGCCGCGTTCCTGATCTTCAGCAAGGTGTGGTCGCAGCAGTTCGTGCTCTGGCTGCTGCCGCTGGTGGTGCTCGCCCGCCCCAAATGGGGCGCCTTCCTGGCCTGGCAGGTGGCCGAGGTCTGCTACTTCGCGGCCTTCTACGGGGAACTGCTCGGCGCGTCGACCGGCAAGCCGGTCTTCCCGGAGGGGGTCTTCGTGCTGGCGGCCACGCTGCGCCTGACCACCGTGGTGGTGCTGTGCGTGCTGGTCGTGCGGGAGATCCTGCGGCCGGAACTCGACCCGGTGCGGGCCACCTACGCCGACGACCCGGACGGCGGCGTCCTCGACGGCGCGCCGGACGCCCCCTGGCGTCGCCAACCCACCGCCCCCGCCGAGGCGGCACCCCTCCCGGCGTGACCCCCGGTCCGCCGGCCGCCCCGAGGTGACGAACCCGGGCGGCCGGCGGCACGCGGGTCAGAGCCGGTAGACCACGACCTGGCCGATCTCCTCGCGGGTGATGCCGAGGCCGTCGACGGGTGCGTCGACCGTGACCTCCCACGGCGTGCCGGCGATCTGGTCGCGCATCAGCAGCACGTTGCGGACGCCGAGGACGCGCAGGTAGTCGACGCTGGTCTGATCCGGGAAGGAGAGCGTCACCCGGCGCACCTCGTCGAGCTGGTGCGGGGTGAAGCCGCTGCCGCCGTTGACCACGTCCTGGAACCTGGTCGTGGACCAGAGCATCACCGGCTGGTCGAGGTTCTGGCTGCTCGGCAGCACCAGCAGCGGGCCGGCCACGGTCCGCATCGCGGCGGGCTGCTGCGGCACGACCGGGTGCGGCGTGACGTTCAGGCCCTCGGCGATCACCAGCACCAGCGGCAGCAGGGTGGCCAGCCGCAGCCAGGGGCTCGGCCAGGAGGGGATCCGCTCGGCGGAGATCTCCCGCACCCGGGTGGCGAACGCGCTGACCGCGCCCGCTGCGAGCAGCCCGAGCAGCAGCGTGGTCCAGAGCATCAGCCGGCCGGGGGTGCGCAGGCCGCTCCACCCGGGCAGGTGCTCGAAGAGCGGCACGTAGGTGAACGTGCCGTCGAAGAACCGGGTGCCCATGGCGAGCACCATGGTCACCACCACCCCGGCGAGCAGCAGCAGCCGGTGGCGCAGCTTCCACACGGAGAAGAAGAGCCCGCCAGCGGCGAGGGCGTAGAGCACGAACCCGGGCAGCAGGGTCATCTCCGGGTGCCAGGGCAGCGCCGCCCGCGCGCCCTCGTGCAGCGCGCCCCAGACCCGCGACTCCGCGGGCGCGGTGAAGAAGCCGCTCGCCGGCGGGGAGAAGATGGCGATGTCGGCGACCGTCCGCTCCGCCTGCGGGTGCTGCTCCTTCACCGTGAAGTACGGGATGGCCAGCAGCGCGCCGACACCGGCGAAGAGCAGCCCGCCGACCAGGTCCGCGACCAGCAGCCGCCGCCCGAACGGACGCTTCACCGGCCGGATCACCCAGCGCCGCAGGAACCAGGTGACGGCCGCCACCAGCACGGTCCCGCCGAGGAAGTACGCGAACGGCAGCCCGATGCCGAAGCCCAGGCTGAGCTGCCAGGCCGCCACCAGCCAGCCGGTGTAGACCCAGCCGTCGTGCCGGCGCTCCGGGCGGTAGCCGTGGCGGAGCGAGTAGCCGTGCCCCCGCGCCAGCATGGCCAGCGCCAGCGGGATGCCGCCGTTGGAGATCACGTGCAGGTGCCCGGCCTGCGCGAGCAGCCAGGGCGCGTAGGCGAAGCCGGCCCCGGCCACGGCCCCGCCGATCCGGCCCGCGCCGAGCTGGCGCGCCAGCGCGTACGCCCCGAGGGTGGCGAGCGCGTGGGCCAGCACGAACATGATGTTGTAGCGCAGCACGGCGGCCTCGGGTCCCGTGCCGATCATGCCCGCCGGGGCGTAGCCGAGCAGCGTGTCGGAGAAGGCGAAGCTCCAGTTCTCCGGGAAGAAGGTGTTCGACTGCCACAGCTGCGCCGGGTTGGTCAGCAGGATGTGCCCGGACCAGGCCATCTGCCACGCCTGCAGGCTCGGATCCCAGTAGTCCTGCGGGAGGGTGTGCAACGGGTAGCGCAGGGTGGGCCAGGTCATCAGGACGGCCAGCGCCAGCGAGCCGAGCGTCGCGAGCGTCCACTCGTGGATCAGCAGGCGGCCGACCGGGCGGGCGGCACGCCGTACCCAGCTCGGCCGGGGTTCCGGGGCGGACGCGAAGGCGGCCCACCGGTCCGGCTTCCCCGCCTCCTTGCCGCCCTCTTCGGCCTTGCCGCTCTCCGTCCCGCCGCCGGCCTTGTCCGTGTCGGTCTTGCCTGTGTCGGTCTTGCCTGTGTCGGTCTTGTCCCCGTTGGCCTTGCCTGTGTCGGCCTTGGCGGCACGGTCCTTGCCGGTGTCGGCCTTGGCGGCACCGTCCTTGCGGCCCTTGTCGTCGGTGTCCTTGGCCCTGCCGTCCCCGGAGGTGCTGGCGTCACCGACGGCCTTGGCCTTGTCGCCGTCGGCCTTGACGTCGCCGGTGGTTCCGGCGGCGTCACCGGGCTTGGTCCTGGCATCTCCGCTGTTCGTGGCGTCTCCGTTGTTCGTGGCGTCGGCGGAGGTGGTCGGGCCCTGGGGTGGGCTGGCCGGCGCGTCGTCGCCGGAAGCCGCCGACGGGCCGGCGACGGGGCGGGGGCCGTCGGTGGCGGACTGGTCGGTCGTCATGCGGCGGGGCGCTCCGCGCCGAGCCGGTCGCGCAGGAAGGCGATGTCGGCACCCTGGCCCTCGACGCCGCCCGGGGTCTCGACGATCACCGGCGCGCCGGCCGCGCGGATCACCGCCACCACCAGCTCGGGGTCGATCGTCCCGCCGCCGAGGTTGTCGTGCCGGTCCTGCCCGGAGTTGAACGCCCCCTTGGAGTTGTTGGCGTGCACCAGGTCGATCCGCCCGGTGATCGCCTTGACCCGGTCGACCAGACCGAGCAGCTCCTCACCCCCGGCGTGCGCGTGGCAGGTGTCCAGACAGAAGCCCACCTCGTAGTCGCCCACGGCGTCCCACAGCCGGGCCAGCGCGTCGAGCCGCCGGGCGCACGCGTTGTCGCCACCGGCGGTGTTCTCGATCAGGACCGGCAGGTCGAAGCCGCCGGAGTCCGCCGCGTACGCGAAGGTCTTGCGCCAGTTGTCGAACCCGACGGCGAGGTCGTCTCCGGCGTTGACGTGCCCGCCGTGCACGATCAGCCCCTTCGCGCCGATCGCGGCGGCCGCCTGGGCGTGCCCGAGCAGCAGCTTCCGGCTGGGGATCCGGATCCGGTTGTTCAGGGTCGCGACGTTGATGACGTACGGCGCGTGGACGTAGAGGTCGACCTCCGCCGCCCGCAGCCGGTCCGCGTCCTCCCGTGGCTTCGGGGCTTTCCACCCCTGCGGGTCGGAGAGGAAGAACTGCACGGCCCCGGCCGCTCGGGCCGTCGCCTCCGCCAGCGGGTCGGTCGAATCGACGTGGGCTCCGATACGCATGCACGGGAGCCTACGTCGCCGCGCCGACAGCCGGGGCGACGGCGGCGGGGGGTGGGACGCGTGCGCGCGTCACCTCCCGGCGTCGGCCGTCGTTGATGCGAGTGGGATCCACGGTTGGTGCTCCCGGGCGAGGCGGCCGCAGGTCGTCCGCCGGGTGGCCGAGCCGCCCGGGAAGCGGGGGCACCCCCGTCGCGCGGCCCGGCGCGACGGGGGTCGGCCCCGGAGCCGGTACCCGGGCCGGTCGAAAAATTTCGGAGAAATCCGCCATTTACGCCAACAAGGGTCGAGAGCCGATGTAACGTCAGGTAACAACACGATAAAGCTCCGCGGGGCGTCCCCGGTCCAACCTCATCGGTGTGGTCGTTCCTCCCCAGGTCCCACCCAAGGAATGCGGACGGGACGCCCCGCGGCCTCGTGCACGGGGGCTCGCATCGACACCGACGTCGAGGCGGGCCCCCGTCGCGCTGTCCGTGGGTGCCCGGACCGACCACCCCGGGCATGATCGTCCGGACCGGGTATCCTGGTCCGGTTGTCCGCGTCCGGCCGGGTCCCCCCGGGACCGGCGTGGGCCACGACGCACGACCTCCTGCCACGGAAGGACCGTGGCCGCTTAGCCCACAGGAGGTGAGCACGTCTTGCGTCATTACGAGATCATGGTGATCCTCGACCCCAGCCTCGAGGAGCGCACCGTCGCCCCGTCGCTCGACACGTACCTGAACGTGATCCGGACCGCGGGTGGCTCGGTGGAGAAGACCGACGTGTGGGGCCGCCGGCGCCTCGCGTACGAGATCAACAAGAAGGCCGAGGGCATCTACGCCGTCATCGACCTGCAGGCGACGCCTGCGGCGGTGGCCGAGCTGGACCGTCAGCTGCGGCTCAACGAGTCCGTGCTGCGCACCAAGGTCATCCGGCCGGAGATGCGCTAAGCATTCAAACCCGGTTCACCCGGACCAGCCTCACCGGCGCTGTCGGAGGGCTCTGAGAGCCTGTACGGCAGAACTGATGAGTGCGCGAGGAGATGGTCATGGCAGGAGACACCACCATCACGGTCATCGGCAACCTGACCGATGACCCCGAGTTGCGGTTCACCCCCTCCGGGGCTGCGGTCGCCAAGTTCCGGGTCGCCTCGACGCCCCGGTTCATGGACAAGGCGTCCGGCGAGTGGAAGGACGGCGAGCCGTTGTTCCTCTCGTGCACCGTCTGGCGGCAGGCCGCCGAGCACGTCGCGGAGTCGCTTCAGCGCGGCGCCCGTGTGATCGTGTCCGGCCGGCTGCGTCAGCGGTCCTACGAGACCCGTGAGGGCGAGAAGCGCACCGTCATCGAGCTCGAGGTCGACGAGATCGGCCCGTCGCTGCGCTACGCCACGGCGAAGGTGCAGAAGATGTCCCGCTCCGGCGGCGGTGGCGGCGGCTTCGGTGGCGGTGGTGGCCAGGGCGGCGGAGGCAACTTCGACGACCCCTGGGCCTCGGCCGCTCCGGCACCCTCGCGCGGCGGTTCGGGTGGCGGAAACTTCGACGAGGAGCCCCCGTTCTAATGGCGCCGAGCGCCCGCGATCGCAAACCAGGAGCACGAGCAATGGCCAAGGCCGCTGCACTTCGCAAGCCGAAGAAGAAGGTGAACCCGCTCGACAAGGACGGGATCACCTACATCGATTACAAGGACACCGCGCTGCTGCGCAAGTTCATCTCCGACCGCGGCAAGATCCGCGCTCGGCGGGTGACCGGCGTGACCTCGCAGCAGCAGCGGCAGATCGCCCGTGCGGTCAAGAACGCCCGCGAGATGGCGCTCCTGCCGTACACCGCCACGGCCCGCTGAGAGGAGGCACCGATATGAAGATCATCCTGACTCAGGAGGTGTCCGGCCTCGGTGCCCCGGGCGACATCGTCGAGGTCAAGAACGGCTACGGCCGTAACTACCTGCTGCCGCAGGGCTTCGCGATCGCCTGGACCAAGGGCGCGGAGAAGCAGGTCACGGTCATCAAGCGGGCCCGCTCGGCCCGGGAGATCCGGGACCTCGGCCACGCCAACGAGGTCAAGGGCCAGCTCGAGGGCCTCAAGGTCAACCTGAAGGCCCGTGCCGGTGACGGTGGTCGGCTCTTCGGGTCGGTCACCCCGGCCGAGATCGTCGAGGCCGTCAAGGCCGCCGGCGGCCCGGCCCTCGACCGTCGTCGGCTGGAGCTGCCCGGTCACATCAAGTCGACCGGCTCCTACCCGGTGCGGATCAAGCTGCACCCCGAGGTGACCGCCAAGTTCGACCTCAACGTCGTCCAGGGCTGACGCCTCACCACAGCACCACGACAGGGCCCGCACCGACCGGTGCGGGCCCTGTTCGCGTTCGACATGCCGGCGCGGTCAGGTGGTGACGCCGCGTGAGCCGACCGGTTGCCCGGTGACCGCGCTGATCATGACCGTCGAGAAGCCGCCGCCACCACCACCGCCGCCGCCACCACCGCCGCGGCCAGCGCCACCGTGGCTGAACGCCAGGTGGTGCCGAGCTGGCGCAGCAGCACCACGACCAGACTGCCGGCCAGCGGTGCGTCCCGCTGGTGCCACTGCCCGGTGTCGCTGCTCTGCTCCCAACGGGCGGCGGCGGAGTGGTCCCAGCCGTCCACCTCGCCGGCCGGGCGCCACGCGTGCACGCCCGACGCGTCCCACGGGTCCACCGGCGGAGGGTAGGAGGACCTGGCCGCCCCGCCTTTCTCTCGGTCCCAGGGGTCCGGAACATCACCCTTCTCAACCGATGGCGCAATCCGCCGTCCAGGTGTTGGCCGTTCGCTGGAGCTGGTACGGGACGTTCGACCGGGCAGTTCGACCGAAAACTTCTCCTCCACAGGGTGGGGATTGAATTTCCGCAGCTCAGCGGCTTGTCCGGGGGAATTCCCCAACCGTTGTCCACAGCCTGTGCACACCCTGCGCACATGGTCGTCCACCGGCATCCACAGGTTGTCCCGAGGCTCGTCCACCGCCACTGTTGAGGGGCTGACCTCGGGTTCCGTAAGGTTGGCCCCCGACCGGCCGTGCGATGACCCCCGATCGACCGGCAGGTCGAGGTTGTCGTACCCCGGCGGTAGAGCTGGCCTTGGATCCGACGCAGTGGAGGGGGGACCCGTGTCGGTCACCGACGACATGCGGGCGGACCAGCGTTCCGGCGGCGGTCAGGCGTCCCCGCCGCCGCAGCAGCGCGACGCTCAGTTCGACAAGACCCCACCCCAGGACGTCGCTGCCGAGCAGTGCGTCCTCGGCGGCATGCTGCTCTCCAAGGACGCCATCGCGGACGTCGTCGAGATCCTCAAGACCAACGACTTCTACCGGCCGGTGCACGCCACCATCTTCGACACCATCCTGGAGATCTACGGCCGGGGCGAGCCGGCCGACCCGATCACCGTGGCGGCGGCGCTGACCGACTCCGGCGACCTCGCCCGGATCGGCGGAGCCCCCTACCTGCACACGCTGATCGCCAGCGTGCCGACCGCCGCGAACGCCGCCTACTACGCGCGGATCGTCAGCGAGCGGGCGGTCCTGCGGCGCCTGGTCGAGGCCGGCACCAAGATCGTGCAACTGGGCTACGGCACGGGTCAGGGCGGCAGCCGCGACGTCGACGACATCGTCGACCTCGCCCAGCAGGCGGTCTACGACGTCACCGAGCGCCGCGTCAGCGAGGACTTCGCGGTGCTCGCCGACATGCTCCAGCCGACGCTCGACGAGATCGAGGCGGTGGGCGCCCAGGGCGGCGTGATGACCGGCGTTCCCACCGGCTTCACCGACCTCGACCGGCTGCTCAACGGCCTGCACGCCGGGCAGCTCATCATCGTGGCCGGTCGGCCCGGTTTGGGTAAGTCGACCGCAAGCATGGACTTCGCCCGCAACGCCGCTATCCGCGCCAACCAGGCGTCGGCGATCTTCTCGCTGGAAATGAGCAAGGTCGAGATCGTCATGCGGCTGCTCTCGGCCGAGGCGCGGGTGCCGCTGCACGTGCTGCGCAGCGGTCAGCTCTCCGACGACGACTGGACCAAGCTCGCCCGCTGCATGGGCGAGATCAGCGAGGCGCCGCTCTTCGTCGACGACACGCCGAGCATGAACCTGATGGAGATCCGGGCCAAGGCGCGGCGGCTCAAGCAGCGGCACGACCTGAAGCTGATCGTCGTCGACTACCTCCAGCTGATGACCTCGCCGAAGCGCACCGAGAGCCGGCAGCAGGAGGTCGCGGACCTGTCCCGTGGCCTGAAGCTGCTGGCCAAGGAGGTCGAGTGCCCGGTGATCGCGGTGAGTCAGCTGAACCGTGGCCCGGAGCAGCGCACCGACAAGCGGCCGCAGTTGTCCGACCTGCGTGAATCCGGCTCGATCGAGCAGGATGCCGACGTCGTCATCCTGCTGCACCGCGACGACTACTACGACAAGGAGTCGCCGCGGGCCGGGGAGGCGGACTTCATTGTTGCCAAGCACAGGAATGGCCCGACCGACACCGTGACGGTGGCGGCCCAGCTCCACCTGTCGCGCTTCGTCGACATGGCCATCGTCTGAGGACGGCTGCGCGGGTCAGCCCAGCAGCGGGAACCAGCCGGCGACCTCGCCGAGTTCGAGCTGGTCGCGGTCGGTGAGCGGCACCCGGCCGGTTGCTTTGAGCAGGTATTCGGCGTCGCTCCATCCGGCCGGTCGGACGGCGTCGTCGCTGAGCAGGCCGTCCATCGTGGCCACGGCGACCCGCGTGGCGAGCACCCCGGGCAGGGGCGCGTCGGGCAGGTCGAGGACCAGGTCCAGGTGGTGCACGACGGCCTCGGTGGTCAGGGTGGCGAGCAGGTCCGGCACCCGCAGCACGTGCCCCTGGGTGGTGACGCAGCCGTCGGGGTCGGCCGCGGCCGCGGCGCGTACGGCGGCGGGGGCGGTGTCGGTCCAGAGCCGGACGACCCCGCTCGGACGGTCGAAGGCGGCGGCGGAGCGGCGTACCCACCAGGCATGTCGGGCAGCGTCTTCGTCCCCGCCGGCCGGGAACGCGCGCCAGTAGCTCACGTCGTCCACGTCGGGCGGACCCTCGGCGGGGCTGGCCAGCGCGACCAGCGCCCGCTGGGCGTCGCAGAGCACGTGGAACAGCAGGTCCGCGACGAGCCAGCCCCGGCACCGGGTGGGTCGTTGCAGGTCGGCGTCGTCGAGGTCGGCCACGACCCGGATGATCCCGTCGTACGCCTGCGCCAGCGCGAAGTGCTGCCCCTGGTGCGTCATGGGGTGCAGCGTCCCACGCCCGTCGCCGGCCGGCACGGCGAGCGGTGGCGCGGCGAGCGGTGGCGCGGCGAGCGGCGGCACGGAGTGCGGGCGTGGCCACGGGTGACCGGGCCGGTCGAGGCACCGGCCCGGTCGACGGAGTGGCTCAGCCGAACATCTCGTCCAGGAAGCTCTTGTGCTTCTTGCGCTTGTAGTGCCCGTGGTAGCCGTGGTGCTGCTGGCCGTGCCCGTACGCGGGGGCCGGCGGGTAGCCGTGCGCCGGCGGTGGGGGCGGCGGGACGGCACCGTAGCCCGGCTGGTGCGGGGCGGGGGCGGGCGGCGGGGGCGGCGGGGGCGGGTAACCGCCCTGCTGGTGGCCGGGCTGGCCAGGGTAGCCGCCCTGCTGGTGGGCGGGCTGCGGCGGGGTCGGCGCGCCCTGCTGGCGGTTCCAGTTGGCCTCCGCCTCGAACAGCTTCTCCAGCTCGCCGCGGTCGAGGAAGATTCCCCGGCACTCGCCGCACTGGTCGATGACGACGCCGCTGCGCTCGTACTGACGCATTTCTCCGTGACACTTGGGACAGGTCAGGCTCATTCTCCGACCGTACCCGGTCCGGTCACGCGGTTGCTGTCAGCGCTTCCGTCACTTCCGAGTCGGCGACCTCGTGGAAGTCCTCGTAGTAGGCGCTCACCGCCATGAACTCCGGCGGGTGCTGCGCGCAGATGACCTGGTCGGCCTCGGCGGCCAGCATCTCGTACGCCTCCTGCGAACCGACCGGGACGGCGACCACGACCCGGCGGGCGCCGAGGTGGCGGGCGACCTGGACGGCGGCGCGGGCGGTGGCCCCGGTGGCCAGGCCGTCGTCGACGATCACGGCGGTGCGCCCGGACAGGTCGAGCGGCGGCCGGCCGGCGCGGTAGAGCTGCTCCCGCCGTTCCAGCTCGGCCTGCTCGCGGCGGCGCACCTCGGCGATGTCGTCCGCGCCGAGCCGGCCGGCGACGGCGTCGTTGAGCACCTGCACGCCGCCGGGGCCGAGCGCGCCGAAGGCCACCTCGGGCGCCCACGGCATGCCGAGCTTCCGGACGACCAGCACGTCCAGTTGCGCGCCGAGGCGCTCGGCGACCACCCGGGCCACCGGCACGCCGCCGCGCACCAGCCCGAGCACGATGACGTCCGGTTCGCCGATCAGGGCGGTGAGCCGGTCGGCGAGCGTCCGGCCCGCCTCTTCGCGGTCGCGGTAGGTGGTGGTCATGTCTCAGGTCTACGCCGTGTCGCCTCCCTTCGCCCGCCAGTTCGGCGAACCCGGGTGCCGTAGCGCGGCGGCCCAGACCAGGAGTGCGAGCGGGTAGAGCAGGTAGCCGAAGCGGGTCGACGGCATCAGCAGGATCGCGGCGAGCAGGCCGTACCCGCAGGTCAGCGCGGCGGCGACGGCGGTGCGGGGCGGACGGCGGGCGAGCCGGACGGCGATCGCCAGCCCGGCCGCGAGCAGCAGGGCGGCGGCGACCGCGCGGCCGGCGGGCAGCGCGGTGGCGATCAGGTGACCGGGGAACGGCGACTGTGCCGGGCTGGTCACGAGGCCGTGGCCGAGCGGGAAGCGGAGCACGTTCTCGACCAGCGCGTCGCGGTCGACGGCCAGGGCGGGGAGCAGCGCGGCGACGGGCAGGCCGATCGCGCCCGCCGCGACCCGCAGGCCGGCCCGCCGGGTCATCCCCCAGATGATCAGCACGAGGGCGACCGGCCAGGCGAAGAGCTTCAACGCCCCGGCCAGGCCGACGGCGATGCCGGCCCGGCCGGGGCGTCCGGCGGCGGCGAGGGCCAGCGCGAGCAGGCAGAGGGCGAGGACGGGCAGGTCGTCGCCGCCGGTGGCGAGGGTGAGCGCGCAGACCGGCAGCACGGTGGCGGCCTGTACGCCCCGCAGCACGGCGGCGCCGGCCGCGGGATGGCCGGCGGGGCGGTCGACGCGTGCCAGGGCGCGGACCGCCAGGGCCAGCGCCAGCGCGGTGCCGACCGCGAACCAGACGCGGGCGTCGGTCCACCAGACGTCGACGGCCGCCCTGGGCAGCCCGAACAGGGCCATCCCCGGCTGGTAGGGGGTGTAGCCGAGCAACTGTTCGCCGGGTGGCAGGGCGGCGATCGCGTCGTGTCCGAGGTACGGCGTGCCGGTGTCGACCAGCCGGCTGCCGGACTCCTCGACGACCAGCACCTCCTCCTGCGCCCGGTCGCCGCGCCCGCCGGCCCGTTCGATGCTCTGCCAGGCCAGCGGCAGCAGTGCGGTGGTGAACCAGGCGAAACCGGTGACCGCCCAGCGGGCCCGCAGGCCGGCCAGCGGCGACCGCGGGTCGCGCCGGCGCAGCACGAGCTGGGCGGTCGCCGCGAGCGCGGCGAGGAGGTATCCGGCGGCGGCGACGCCGCCCCAGGCCCGGTGCGGGACGAGCGTGGACGTGGCGGCGGTGATCGCGGCGAACGCCGCCGACACGGCGTACAGGCCGAGGTCGAGGGCGAGGCCGCCGGCGGCGGAGTCGAGGGCCCGCCAGCCGCGGCGGGTGGTCGGGGCGGCGGTCACGCGCGCCAGTCTGGCAGACCGGGCCCGCGCCGCCGCCACGCGTCGACCCTGGGCTGGCGAGGCCCGTTCGGGGCCGGGGACCGACCCGGGCCGAGGCCGTGCGCGGTCCGGCGGGGCGACCGGACCGGCGGGGACGCGGGTGGTCGGCCGGCTGAGCGGGGCGGCGTGGCGTCGGTGGTCGGCCGGCTGAGCGGGCCGGCGGGGCGTCGGTGGTCGGGCGGGCCGGCGGCGGTTCGCGGTCAGGCGGGCAGGTGGCGGTCGGTGCGGCCCCGCCCGCCCTGCCGGCGACCAGGGGCGAGTCGGATCACCGCGCCGGCGTCGTGCAGCGGCGGCGCGAGAGCGCCCGGGCTGCCTCCGGAGCCCCGCCGGAACGCGGCGAGGAGCGTGCCCGCGGGCATCGGCCGGGCGAAGAGGTGGCCCTGCCCGGCGGTGCAGCCCAGCTCCCAGAGCGCCCGGCGCTGCGGCTCGCTCTCCACCCCCTCGGCGACCACGTCGAGGCCGAGGCTGCGGCCCAGGTCGAGGGTGGAGCGGATGACGGCGGCGGCTTCGGCGGAGCCCTCCATGGCGGTCACGAAGCTGCGGTCGATCTTCAGCTCGTGCACGGGGATGCGGGAGAGGAGGGAGAGGGAAGAGTAGCCGGTGCCGAAGTCGTCCAGCGCCAGCCGCACCCCCTCGTCGCGCAGCCGGCTGAGCACCCGGTCCACCACGTCGAGCTGGCTGAGCGTGAGCGTCTCCGTCAGCTCCAGCACCAGCCGGTCGGGGGGCAGGTCGTGGGCCCGCAGCCGGGCCAGCACCGAGCCGGGGAAGCGGGCGTCGAGCAGGCTGCGCGGCGACACGTTGACCGCGACCGGCACGTCGAAGCCGGCGTCCCGCCAGGCGCGCGCCGCGAGCAGCGCCTCGTCGAGGATCGCCTCGGCGAAGGCGGGCAGCACCCCGGACCGTTCCACCGCCTCCAGGAAGCGCAGCGGGTCGATCACCCCGTGGACGGGGTGGCGCCAGCGGGCCAGGGCCTCCGCGCCGGTGACCAGGCCGGAGCCCAGGTCGACGATGGGCTGGAAGTTGACGGTGAACTCGTGGTCGGCGACGGCGCGGGGCAGCTCCCCGCCGAGGGTCAGCCGGCCGAGGTCGGCGGTGTCCCGGGTCGGGGCGTACGTCGAGGTGCGCTGCCCGGCCCGCTTGGCCTGGTACATCGCCACGTCCGCGCGGCGCAGCAGCTCCGGCATGCCGCCGGTGGCGGGCGCGGCGGCGATTCCGCCGCTCGCCTCGACGCTGATCCGCATGCCGTCCAGGTCGAACGGCTCGTGCAGCGCGGCGAGCAGGGTCTCCGCGCGGTGCGCGGCCACCGCCGGGGCCGGCAGACCCCGCAGGAGTACGGCGAACTCGTCGCCGCCCAGCCGGGCCACCAGGTCGCCCTCCTGGGCGGCGGTGCGCAGCCGCTCGGCGACCTGCACGAGGACCTGGTCCCCGGCGGCGTGCCCGAGGGTGTCGTTGACCTCCTTGAAGTGGTTCAGGTCGATCAGCACCAGCGCGGTCACCCCGTCGGCGTGCCGGGTGTTGAGGTGCTCGGTGCCCTGGTCGAGCAGGTGACGGCGGTTGGCCAGCCCGGTCAGCGCGTCGTGCGTGGCGGCGTACGCGTGCTCGTCGGCGACCCGGGCCAGCTCGGCGTACGCCTGCGCGTTGCGCACGGCGGTGCACAGCGCGGACGCGAAGGTACGCAGCGTGTACTGCTCCCGCTCGGAGAGCTGCACGGGGCCACGGAAGCGCAGGCGCAGCACGCCCACGTCGGCCGTCCGGTCGTGCCCCTCAAGCGCGGCCGGGACCACGGTGCCGTCGACGGAGGTCGGCTCGCCGGCCGGCCCGTCGTACGTGATGGCGCCCGTTCCGCCACGCACGGTCCGGCCGCCGTCGCGCAGCTCGACCTCCACCTCGTCGGCGGAGAACAGCTCGGCGGCCTGGGTGACCGCCGTGGTGAGGACCTTGTCCAGGTCGACCACGTTGAGCGCGTCGGTGGTGCGGGCGAGCCGCTGCCACGCCTGCTGCTCGGCGCGCCCTCGCACCCGGGTCGAGTAGGCGAGGTGGAAACTGAGGACCAGGGGCGGGACGGCGAGCAGCAGCCGAGGATCCGCCTTGAGGATGAGCAGCGTGCAGACCGCGACGACGAACCGTACGCCGAAGCCGGCCAGGCGCAGATCCAGGTTGTTGAGGAACTGGCGACCGACCCGGCTGCCCGACGCCAGTGCGATCACCGGAATCGCCAGCAGGTCGTCCAGCAGGGCCGCCACGAGATAGATCGCGCCGAGTGACGTGATGAGCTCGGCCACGTCCGTCGGCGGCCACCGCCATTCCAGCGCCAGCGCGACCGCGCCAGCCCCGGCGGCGACCAGGATGTTCTTGCCGACGCCGAATGCGGTCTTGATGGCCGGGAGGCCCATGATGACGGACGCGATGCCGACGCCTGCCCCGGTCGAGAGCACGACCCACGCCGGCGGGGCGACGGCGAGCCCGATCACGATGGCCGTTTCGATCCACGTGATGGCGTGGGTCGTCGACCGGATGCGTATCGGGGCCTTCACGATCGTCCCGAGGGCCGTCATGCAGGTCAGGGCGACGATCGTTGCCACATCGCCGATGGAGTGGGGCGGACCGTCGACCAGCGAGACGAGGGCGAGGAGGGTGGGTGCGACCGCCAGCGCGACCACCAGGCCGACGAGCGAGAGTAGTTGCCGATCTGTCCTGCTCGCGTTTCCTGGCGTCATCCCGGCCATGAGGCTCCTGTCGTCGCCGACAGTTACATGCTGACGACGGGAGCCTACCGCTCTGTGTCATCAAAAGTCAGTGCCAGTCGCTGCCGCGCATGACGCGCTCCTTCCGCTCCGTCCCGGCTTGCGGCCGTGTCCCCGGGGGGATCAGCCGTCGTGACGGGAGCGTAGGAGAAATGGCGAATGGTTAGCAGCAATAAATGTCGGTATGCGCAACATTAGCCAAGCCTGGGGCCTCTTGTGACGGTCTGTCCATCATTCCTGAGCGGAGCGCGTAGGGTCGGTGTGTGAGTAGCTGTGTTGAGCCGTAGCTCGTGACGGCGGCCGGGAAAGGAGTATCTCCCGGCCAGTGTGGAACTGCGACATCGTCGATGTCATCCGCGCTTCGGTTGGACCGCAACTGTCAATGGCCTCGTCGACCACGCGTTGCGACCGCGTCACTCTCGTGTGCTGTGAAGAGCTGAATCGCTGACTATGCTGAGCACTTGTCTGCCCGGCTCTGGGTGATCATTTCAATACGGGCTGGTTCAGAAATAGGTCACGGGGGACTGGTGGAAATACATGTCCTGGGTGGTCTCACGGTGTGGCAATCCACCGGTGCGCTGCGCCTGGGCACGCCCAAACAGCGCACGGTTCTCGCCATGCTGGCCGTGCAGCCTGGACGGCTCGTCACCACAGACGAACTGGTCGACGAGTTGTGGGCGGACGACCCGCCCCGCTCGGCCGTGCCGAACGTGCGAACGTACGCGGCCACGCTCCGCCGGATCCTCGGCGTGACGGAAGAGGGCGGGCCGTTCGTCGACCGGTCGGGCGGCGGATACCGGCTCGACCTCGCGCCGGACCGGGTCGACGTCATCCGTTTCGGCACCGAGTACGACGAAGCCCGGAATCTTGTGACGGCGGGGAATCTCGACGCCGCAGAGGCCCGGCTGTGCCGGGCCGTGGCCAGGTGGCGGGGGCCGATGCTCGGCGGCCTTCCGCTCGGGCCCGTGCTCACCGCTCGGGTCGCGGCCGCCGAGGAGGAGCGGCTCCTCGCCGGGGAACTCCTCGCCGAGGTGCGCATCGCGGCAGGTCGGCCGGAGCAGGCGATCCCGTTGTTGCGTGAGCACATCGCCGTCAACCCCCTGCGTGAGTCTGCCCATCTCCTTCTCATGCGGGCGCTGCGCCGGCACGGCGACCTCGCCGGTGCGATCGCCGCCTACCAGGCCGCGGCGGACACGTTGCGGCAGGAACTCGGCGTCGGGCCCGGCCCAGGGCTCCAACGTCTCTACCAGGCGATGCGGCACAACGCGCCGGCCGATGAGTCGCAGGTGATCGGGGTGCCCGGAGCCCGACCCACCTCCGTCGGACAGCCGGCGGCCCGACCCGCAACGTCGCCGGGGGAACAACGTGGTGCGCGCGACTGGTTGCCGCGCTCCGTCGCCGACTTCGTCGGGCGGCGGGAGGTGGTCGCCCGGCTGATCGAGGAGACCCGTCGCCTGCGAGCACACACCTCCCCGGTGCACGTGATCGACGGGATGGCCGGCAGTGGGAAGACGACGCTGGCGGTTCATGTCGCACGGCGGTTGGCCGGGGACCACCCGGACGCGCAACTCTTCGTGGACCTCTGCGGGCATGGCGACCGAAGTCCGGTGGACCCGGCGTCGGCCCTCGTCACGCTCCTCCGTCAGCTCGGTGTCCCCGACGGACGCATGCCTGCCGATGCCGACCAACGGGCGGAACTCTGGCGTCGCGAGCTGGCCGCCCGCCGAGCCGTCGTCGTGCTCGACAACGCAGCGGACAGTCGGCAGGTCACCCCGCTGCTGCCCACGGCCGGCGGATCGGTCGTGCTCGTCACGTCCCGTCGGCGGCTCACCGGTCTGGACGTGGGCCCACCCGCGTCGTTGTCGGTGATGTCGCTCCAGGAGGGGCTGGCCCTGCTGTCCGTCAGCGCGGGCACCCAGCGGGTCGCGGAGGAGCCAGAGGCGGCTGCGGAGGTGGTCCGGCGGTGCGGCTATCTGCCGTTGGCGATCAGGCTCGCCGGGTCACGGCTCGCCCATCGCCCGGCCCGCCGGCTGGCTGACCTGGCCCGCCGACTCGCCGACGACGTGCCGGCGTTGGGGCATCTCGCGGTGGGCGACCGTACCGTCGCGGCGGCCTTCGCCGCCTCGTACGAGCCGTTGGGCAGGGAGGCGAAGCGGGTCTTCCGGCTGCTCGGCATCCACGCGGGCCACCACAGCGTCGACATGGTGGCGGCCCTGAGCGGCCTTCCTCCCGGCACGGCCGGTCGGCTGCTCGACGAGTTGGTGGACTGCCACCTGGTCGAGGAGAGCGACGGGGCCCGGTACCGGCTGCACGACCTGGTGCGGCTGTATGCGAGGCAGCAGTCCCTCGCGTCGGACGGGTCCGAGCTTCGGAGCGCGGCGACGGCACGCCTACTCGACTTCGGGCTGCATGCCACGCTGCGGGCGGCCGACGAGTTGCACGCGGCGGTCGACGTCCGCACCGAGATCGATGTCGGAGAGCCGGCGCGGCCAGATCTCGTGGATGCGATGGAGGATCGCGGCGTCGCATGGCTGGAGGAGGAGCGGGAAAACCTGGTCTCGCTGGTGGGGCTGGCCGCGGAACACGGACACCACTCGTACACCTGGAAGCTGGCACGGGTCCTGTGGCGCTTCTGCTACATCCGCCGGTACTTCGACGACATCTTGAGCACGCACACGCTCGGACTGACGGCCGCCGAGTTGCTGGGCGACAGACGCGCGGTGATGTTCATGAGCAACTACCTGGCTTCGGCGCTGGCGAAGACGGGGTCGTACCGGCAGGCGATCATCCACCTCGACAGGGCGGTGGCGTTGTGCAGGGAGACCGGTGACAGGGTTCAACTAGTCAAGTTCCGGGGCAATCTCAGCGTCGTTCACTGGTTCGCCGGGAACTTCAGAGAATCCGCAGAACTTTGCCTGGAGGACATCCGGGAGAGTCGGTTTCAAGAGGGTTCCATTTCCATGGGGCTGCCGAACCTGGGCATAGCACTCACCTCATTGGGGCTGTACGAAGAAGCAATGCGGGTGCACCGTCAGCACCTGTTCCAGGGGCGGGTCGCGGGCGATCACTTCCATGTCGCCAACGCGCTGAGTCACCTCGCGTCCGTCCGGGTGCGAATAGGTCAGTGGTCACAGGCCACGCGTCTGCTGAGATCGTCACTCGTGCTGTACGCCCGCACCGGTCACCGTTATGGCGAGGTCGAGGCGCGAAACGTCCTCGGCATCGCCTACCGGGGGTTGGGTTTGTTCGATGAGGCGCGGCTGCAGCACACACTGGCGCTCGAACTGGCGGCCGACTCGGGCGAGCGGCACGCGGAGTGTGGCGCGCTGAACGACCTGGGTCTCACCCTCGCCCGTGCCGGCGAGAGGGCGGAAGCCGCCGAGGCACATCAGCGGGCGCTGGCGCTCGCGACCCGGATCGCCCAACCGTACGAGCAGGCGCGGGCACTCGCCGGGCTCGCGGAGCACCATGCCGACAACGACCTCGCCGAGGCGCGCCGGCACTGGGAACGGGCGCTGGCCATTTTCCGACGGATGGACGTGCCGGAGCGGTTCGAGGTGGAATGCCGCCTCGCGGAAACCGGGGCGCGACCCGCCGGACGTGGTTGAGCCGCAGCGACGGCTTATCGATTTCTTATCGCCAATCCCGCTAGCGTCCGGCTCGTCGGCGAACGGGGAGGTTCTGGTACGGGGCAGAACCTCCGTCGCCGAGGCGCTCGCCGTCGGGTTCCCCCCAGCAACCGTGACGGCGGGTAGGGAGGAGCAGCGCGCGGGCCACGTCGATGAGCCGGCCGCACCACGGCGCGACGTCGTGCCGGCGCTGCTCCTCCCGAGCAGCGGACGCCGGCGCAAGGTCGGGCGGCCGGCGCGCTCGGGCCGCAGCCGGTGATCGCCGTACGACGGATAGGCTCGCGGCCGTGACCGATCCCGCGCAGCTCACCCACGTCGACCCGGCCGGCGCGGCCCGCATGGTCGACGTCTCCGCCAAGGCCGTCACCGGCCGCCTGGCCGTCGCCGCCGGCCGGCTCCGCACGACGGCGGAGGTGGTCGAGCTGCTGCGCCGCGACGGGCTGCCCAAGGGCGACGCGCTGGCCGTCGGCCGGCTCGCCGGCATCATGGGCGCGAAGCGGACCCCGGACCTGATCCCGCTCTGCCACCCCATCGCCCTGCACGGCGTCACGGTCGACCTGACGCTGACCGTTGACACCGTCGAGATCACCGCCACCGCACGGACGGCGGACCGCACCGGGGTGGAGATGGAGGCCCTGACCGCCGTGGCCGTCGCCGGGCTGGCGCTGGTCGACATGGTCAAGGCGGTCGACCCGGCGGCGAGCGTCGACGCCGTCCGGGTGCTGCGCAAGGAGGGTGGCAAGACCGGCGAGTGGGTCCGCCCGGAGGACCGGCCGTGATCCGGGCGCGGGTGGTCGTGGCGTCCAACCGGGCCGCCGCGGGGGTGTACGCCGACACCAGCGGGCCGCTGCTCGTGGCCGGGCTGCGCGAGCTGGGTTGCGAGGTGGACGATCCGGTGGTGGTGCCCGACGGCGAGCCGGTGGGCGAGGCGCTGCGGGCCGCCCTGGCCGACGGGGTCGACGTCGTGCTGACCAGCGGCGGCACGGGGATCAACCCGACCGACCGCACCCCTGACGTGACCCGGGCGCTGCTCGACTACGAGGTCCCCGGCATCGCCGAGGCGATCCGGGCGCACAGCCGCGAGAAGGTGCCCGCCGCCGTGCTCTCCCGCGGGCTCGCCGGCGTGGCCGGCCGGATGCTGGTGGTCAACCTGCCCGGCTCCACCGGCGGGGCCCGGGACGGGCTGGCCGTCCTCGGGCCGATCCTCGCCCACGCCGTCGACCAGCTTCGGGGCGGCGACCACTGACGCCCGCCACGTCGACCCCGGCCACCCGCTGGACGATGCCCCGGGCACGGTGCACGTGGCGCGGCGACCGGCATTCCGCACCCGCTAGGCTCGCCGGGTGAGCACGGAAACCGCACCGGCCGCCGACCCGGTCGCCGCGCCCCCGCCGGCCGGCTGGGAGGAGGCCCGATCCCGGGTGTACGCGGAGGGCCTGGCCGCCGCGCTCCCCGCCGTGAGCCTGCCGCTCGCCGAGATCGACGGGCACACCCTCGCCGAGCCGTTGACCACGCGTACGGACCTGCCCGCCTTTCCCACCTCCAGCGTCGACGGCTGGGCGGTGCGCGGCGCCGGCCCGTGGCGTCCGGTCGGGCGGGTGCTGGCCGGCAGCACCCCGGCGCCGCTGACCGACGACGGAACGACCGTCGAGATCGCCACCGGCGCGATGGTGCCCGAGGGCGCCACCTCCGTGCTGCGGGTGGAGGAGTCCCGCCGTACGCCGGAGGGCCTGGTCGACGGCACGCCGCGACCGGCGCCGGAGTGGCGCGAGCCCGGCGAGGAGGCGTACGCCGGGGAGGAACTGGTCCCCGCCGGCACGCCGGTGGACCCGGCGCTGGTCGGCCTGGCCGCCTCCTGCGGGCACGACAGCCTGCGGGTGCGGCGGCAGCCGCGCGCCGCGCTGCTGGTCTTCGGCGACGAATTGCTGACCGCCGGCCCGCCCGCCGCCGGCCGGGTCCGGGACGCGCTCGGGCCGGCGGTGCCGGCGTGGCTGCGCCGGTACGGCTGCGTGGTGCGCCCGTCGGACGTGGTGGGACCGGTGGCGGACACCCTGCCCGCGCACGTGGCGGCCCTGCGCGCCGCGCTGGCCACCGCCGACCTGGTCTGCACCACGGGCGGCACGATGCACGGCCCGGTCGACCACCTGCACCCCGCGCTGGAGGCGCTCGGCGCCGACTACGTGGTCAACACGGTCGCGGTGCGGCCCGGCTTCCCGATGCTGGTGGCCCGGCTGACCGACGCCGACGGGCGGGTCCGGTTCGTCGCCGGGCTGCCCGGCAACCCGCAGTCCGCCGTCGTCGCCCTGGTCTCGCTGGTCGCCCCGCTGCTGGCCGGCCTGTCGGGCCGCCCGATGCCGGTGCTGCCGCACGCCACGCTCGCCGAGCCGGTGCCCGGCCGGGGGCAGTACACCCACCTGGCGCTGGTCCGGCTGGACCGGACCGCCGGCACCGCCCACCCGGTCCGGCACGTCGGCTCGGCGATGCTGCGCGGGCTGGCCGGCGCGGACGGGTTCGCCGTCATCCGCCCCGGCACGTCGGGCGAGCCCGGTGACCGGGTGCCGGTCGTGCCCCTGCCGCTGCTGCCCGGGGAGCGTGCGTGGTGACCGCGCCGGCCGCCGACCCGTCGGGCCGAATCGCGGACCAGCAGCCCGCGACGTTCGGCGAGGTCACCGACCGGCCGCTCGACCTGGCCGCGCACGAGGCGGCGGTCGCGGACCGCCGGGCCGGCGCGGTGGTGTCGTTCCAGGGTGTGGTCCGCGACCACGACCACGGCCGCGTGGTGACCAGCCTGGAGTACGAGGGCCACCCGAGCGCCGAGCGGGTGCTGCGTGAGGTGGCGGCCGAGATCGCCGCCGACCCGGACGTGTACGCGGTCGCGGTGTCGCACCGGATCGGCGCGCTCGCCATCGGCGACGCGGCCCTGGTCGCGGCGGTCAGCACCGCCCACCGGGCCGCCGCGTTCGCGGCCTGCGCCCGGCTGGTCGACGAGGTCAAGGCGCGGCTGCCGATCTGGAAGCGGCAGGTGTTCGCCGACGGCACCGAGGAGTGGGTGAACTGCCCCTGACGGGGCGGCCCACCCTGGCTCAGCGGCGGACGCTGGGCGCGGCCTGACGGCCCATCCGTTCGCCGTAGAAGGCCGGCTCGGCGCCGGGGCGCCACGGCAGCGCGGCGACGAGCACGATCAGGGCCAGCGCCAGCGAGTTCTCCATCAGGGCGCCGAAGAGGCCGTCCTGGTAGTGCGACACCTCGGGGAGCTGGTGCTCGTACGGCCAGATCGGGGAGATCAGGAAGAGCAGGTAGAGCCCGATCGCCGCGACCCCGTGCCGGAGCCCGGTCAGCGTCGGGTACCAGATCGGCGGGCGCAGCCCGTTGACCCCCGGCAGCCCGCCGTACGCGCCCTGGCCGGCCCGCTGCGCCAGCCCGCGGCTGGCGTCGTGGCGGCGTACGGCGGCGTCGGCCAGCACGATGATCGCGGGGATCACCCAGACCAGGTGGTGCGTCCAGGAGATCGGGCTGATCACGTTGGCGGTGAGGCCGACCAGCGTGAACGCGGTCAGCTCGTCGCCGTCGGCGCGCGCGTTGGCGGCCCGGGACAGGCCGAGCGCCAACAGCAGCACCGCGAACGACAGCCAGAGCAGGCCGGGCGTCTCGATCGAGTCGTAGAGCCGGGCCAGCAGCCCGGCCAGCGACTGGTTGGGCGTCATGTCGGCGGCGCCGACCCGCTCGGTCTGCCAGAGCACGCCGCCGAAGTAGGCCCGGGACTCGGTGCCGACGACGGCGAAGGAGCCGAGCGTCACGGCGATCACCGTGCCGACCGCGGTGGTCGCCACCCGCCACTGCCGGGTGATCACCAGGTAGACGATGAACAGGGCCGGGGTCAGCTTGACCGCGGTGGCCAGGCCGATGCCGACGCCGGCCCACGCGCCGCTGTAGACGAACCGCAGCAGCGGGCCGTCGGTCTCGGCGACGTGGGTGCCCCGGCGGGACCGCCAGCGCAGGCCGATCAGGTCGGCCATGATGAGTGCGAAGAGCAGCAGGTTCACCTGGCCGTAGCCGAGGGTCTCCCGGCCCGGCTCGATGGCGACCGCGAGCGGCGTCGCGATCGCCACGGTGAACGGAAGCGGCCAGCCGAGCCGGTCGACGATGGGGCGGAGCAGGCCGGCGAGCACGACCGCCAGGGCGGCGATGCTGGCGAGCGCGTTGACCATCCCGGCCAGCTCGACCGGCAGGTGCGCCATCGGGAGCATGACCAGGCCGCCGAACGGCGGGTAGGTGAAACCCAGGGTGGTGCCGGGTGCGATGAACTCGTAGAGCTCGTGACCGCTCGCCCACCACACCACCGCGCCGTGGTAGATCTTCATGTCGAAGAAGTTGTACGGCCGCCCGAAAGCGCCGATGGCGAGCCATGCGGCATAGGCGACGGCGGCCACGATGCCGGTCCGTACGACTGTCCTGCGATCGATCCCACGCGTTACGCGACGGACTGGGGCGAGGCGGTCCACCCTCCTACCGACGGTCGCCGGCATGGCGTGGCCACCCCCGTACCAAGGTCGTCCTACCCGTCCAGGTCCGGTACGGAGCCTAGAACGGCGCCTCACGTTAATGCCTCCCGCGTTATGCGACCGTGTCCGATCCCACACATGTTTTTGACATTTCCACCGCGTTAACGCCTACCGGGTGGTTCAGGTAATTCGTGGCGTTGGCGGGTGGTGGGCCGGCGGAGGGGAGGTATCGACGCAGGTCAGCCGGGGATTCGTCGGGCCGTCGCTGCCGATCGTACGGCGATCCGGGCCTCTCTGCGGGCGGTACGGACGGCTCGCTGCACCGAACGTCGGGAGTGGCCGATCCGGTGGCCGGTCCGCCACCGCAGGCCGGGCTTGCCGCCGGTGTCCGCGGCGGCGAGCAGCAGCCCGCCGAAGAGGCCGATGTTCTTCAGGAAGTGGATCTGGTTGTTGCTGCGTGCCGTGGGGTCGTCGTTGTTCCAGAAGGGATGCCCGGCGAGGGTCACCGGGACCAGGGTGCCGGCGAGGACCAGCGCGGCCGGCCGGGCGAACCTGCCGGTGGCGAGCATCAGCCCGGCGCCGACCTGCACCGCCGCGTTGAGCCGGATCAGCGTCTCCGTGTCCGTGGGGACGCGCGGGCCGGCCTTCTCGAGCAGCGGGGTCACCCGGTCGGTCACGGGCTTCGCGGCCGGGACCAGCCGGCCGGGCTGCTGGAAGTTGCGGAACCCGCTGACCACGAAGATGCCGCTCAACATGGCGCGGGCGAGGGAGCGTACGGGTTTCATGGGTCAGTCATACCCCGTCACCGGCCCGGTTACCCCCGCAACCGCCGATCCGGATCGGCCGACGTGGACGTCGCGCCACGCCGATTCGAGCGACCGTCGCTGATGGACCGCCGACGAGGGGTAACGTCCCCCGCGTGACGACGCTGCGGCTGCGACCAGAGGACCCGGCCGACACCGGTGCGGTCCGTCGTGTGCTGGCCGCCGCCTTCGCCCGGCCCGACGTGGCCACGCCGCCCGAGGTGGGGCTGGTCGACGAGCTGCGCGGCAGCGACGCCTGGCTGCCGGAGCTGGCGATGGTCGCCGAGTACGGCGGCGAGGTCGTCGGGTACGCACTGCTCACCCGGGTCCGGGTGAAGTCCGACGACGCCTCCGCCCCGGCGCTTGCCCTCGGCCCGGTCGCGGTCGCCCCGCACCGGCAGCGGATCGGGCTCGGCGCGGCGGTGGTCCAGGCCGGCCTCGAGGCGGCCACCGAGCTGGGTGAGCGGCTGGTGGTGGTGCTCGGCGACCCGTCCTATTACCACCGCTTCGGCTTCGGCAGGGCCGACCGGATGGGGCTGACCAGCCCGTGGTCCGGCCTCGGCGACCCCTGGCAGGCGTTGGTGCTCCCGCCGACCACCAGCGGCGAAGGGCCGCCGCCGCGCGGCGAGGTCCTCTTCCCCCCGCCCTGGTCGAAGGTCTGACCCCGCGCCCGCCCGGCGGCGGCACGGTCGAGATCAAGGAGCCGCCCCGACCCGTCAGGCCGGTTGGGTGCGCAGGTAGCGGCCGAAGTGGGGGACGGTGAAGGCCACCGTGCCGCGCTCGCCGGAGTAGATGAGACCCTTCTTGATCAGCGCGTCCCGGGCCGGGGACAGGCTGGCCGGCTTCCGCCCGAGGGCACGGGCGATCTCCGCCGTCGGCACGGCGGCGTCCATGTCGTCCCGCCCGCCGCCGTCGACCTCCCCCTCGACCAGGGACAGCGTGGCCATCGCCCGCATGTACTCGCGCTCGGCGGGGGTGGCCCGCTCGAACCGGGAGCCGAAGAAGCCGACCGCCAGCTCGGCCTCGGCCTCCGGCGCGGCGACCCGCACGTCGGCGGCGGTGATGGGCGAGCGGGGTGCGTGGTCCCAGGTCGCCTTCCCGTACGCCTGGACGAAGTACGGGTAGCCGCCGGACTTCTCGTAGAGCAGGTCGAGCGCCTTCTGCTCGTACTCGACCTCCTCGCGTTCGGCGGGCGCGCAGAGCGCCTGGTCGGCGGCGATCCGGTCCAGCCGGTCGATGCGTTGGTAGCGGAAGAGCCGCTCGGAGTACGACTTGGCGGCGCTGAGCACGGCCGGCAGGTGCGGCAGCCCGGCGCCGACCACGATCAGCGGCGCGCCGAGCTGGGACAGCTCGTGGCAGGCGGCGCAGAGCGCGGAGACGTCCTCCGCGCCGAGGTCCTGCATCTCGTCGATGAAGATCGCGATGCCGGTGCCGACGTCGGCGGCCACCGCGGCGGCGTCGGTGAGCAGCTCGACGAGGTCGATCTCGATGTCGCCGGAGTCGGCCCGGCCGCTGGCGGCGGGCACGTCGATGCCGGGCTGCCACCGGTCGCGCAGCTTCGGGGCGGCGCCGCCGCGACCGGTCGGCGCGGACCGTTGGGCGAACGCCTTCAGCACGCCGAGGAAGGCGTCGATCCGGTCCGGCGCGCGGTGCCGGGGCGCGAGTTCACGGACGGCCATGTGCAGCGCGGCGGCGACGGGGCGGCGCAGCGACTGGTCCGGCCGGGCCTCGATCTTGCCGCTGCCCCAGAGGCGGTTGATCGCCTGGGACCGGAGGGTGTTGAGCAGCACCGTCTTGCCGACCCCGCGCAGGCCGGTGAGCATCAGACTGCGTTCCGGCCGCCCGCGGGCGATGCGCTCCAGCACGACGTCGAAGACGTCCAGCTCGCGCCCCCGCCCGGCCAGCTCGGGCGGACGCTGGCCGGCGCCCGGGGCGTACGGGTTGCGGACCGGATCCACGCATCGCACAGTATCGGGCCGTCTAGCTGCGGGGCTAGACATCCGTAGATGGGGCTACCGCGTGTCGGAGCCCCGGCGAGGGTCGGATCCGGCGTCGACACAAAACTAGGGCTGTCTAGCGTCCACGCTAGACAGCCCTAGTTTTGGTGATTCAGCGCTTCCTCAGGCAGAGCACGTAGTCGAGGAAGTCCACCGAGTTGTCGTGCACGTAGTTCGCCGTCGACCTCGGCGCCCGCGTCTCGCACTGGTCACCGTCGCTCGTGCCCGGGATCCGCAGCAGCACCTCGTACGTGTTGGGTCCGCAGGGCACCTTCCGCAGCTCGGCGTCGGTGGCCGTGCCGTCGTTGACCACGCAGTCGCCCTTGGCGAAGTCGTCGTCATCGTCCTCGGTCGGGCTCGGCTCCGCCGAACTCGGCGCCGCGCTGGGCTCCTCCGTCGGCTTGCCCGTCGGCTCCGCGGGAGCGGTCGTGGCCGGGGCCGAGATGCTCGGGTCGTCCTCCTCGCCGGCCTGCCAGACCGCCCAGCCGGCGATTCCCAGGCAGGGGCAGAGCAGGAGCACCACGACCAGGCCGATGATCAGGGCGATCTTTCCGCCGCTCTTCTTCGCCGGCGGGGCGGGCGGCGGCGGCGTTCCGTAGCCGCCGGGGGCCGGCGGCGGGGCGCCCCACTGGGCGTCGGGCGCCGGCGCGGGCGTCGGGCCGGCCGGCGGGAACGGCCCGGCCGGCGGGTAGCCACCCTGCTCCGCCGACGGCTGACCGCCGGGCGGGGGCGGATACCCGGCCCCGGAGGTGGGCGGGGGCGGATAACCCGACCCGGAGGTCGGGGGCTGCGGGGGCGGATAACCCGACCCGGAGGCCGGGGGCTGGCTCCACATCGGCGTGGTCGGCGGCTCGGCGGCCGGGCCGGGCTGGCCCCACTGCGGGGCGGCGGGCGGCTCGCCACCCGGCTGCGGCTGGCCCCACTGCGGTTCGCCGCCGGGCTGCGGCTGGCCCCACTGCGGGGCGGACGGCGGCTGCGCGGCGGCCGACGGCGGCTGCCCCCACTGGGGCAGCGTCGGGTCGATGGGCGGCAGGCCCCCGGGATTGTCGGCCGGGCGCTGGTAGGGGTCGTCCGGCTGGGCGGGTGATCCGTAGGTTGTCATCTCTTCCCCAGGGGTGCGGTGGCTCAGCGCTGCTTCAGGCAGAGCACGAAGTCGAGGGTGTCCAGCTCGCTGTCGAAGAAATACCAGTTGGTGTAGCCGTCGACCTTGGCGCACTTGGCCGCGGCGTCCTTCTCACCGCTGGTCGCGCCGTCGATCCGGCGTAGCACCTCGTACGTCTGCGGGCCGCAGTCGCTGATCAGCAGCTTGGGCTTGCCGCCGGTCGGACCGTCGTTGCGTACGCACTGCCCCGCCTCGACGAAGCGGGGGTCGGCGGAGGAGTCGGGGGCAGGGGCGCTGGGTGCCGGGGCGCTCGCCGGTGCCTCCGACACCCCGGCGGCGGACGCCGGCCCGCTCGGCGCGGCCACCGGCGCCTCGCCGTCCTGGCCGAGCAGGTAGAACACCGCCGCGCCGCCGCCGAGGACCAGCACCGCCACCGCCGCCAGCACCGCGGCCACCGGCCCCCGGGTCCGCCGGCGCTCCGGCGGCGGGGCGGCGACCGGCGCGTGCGGGGAGGGGGCCGCGGAGCCGGGCCAGGAGTCGTACGGCGGCGCGGCGGGACCGTGGTCGTACGCGGGAGGCGGCGGCCCCTGCTGGTACGGCCCCGGTCCGTGACCCGGATCACCCCGCCAGTACGGCTGGCCGCCGTACCCGGGCTCCGGCGGCGGGTACGCGGCGTGCGGGTCGTCCCACCCGCCGCGCCCGGGCGATCCGGCCGACGGGCCGTACGCCTCGTCCGGCTGCCGCCCACGCCACGGGCCCGGGTCCCCCCGACCCGGTGGTGGTCCGTAGTTCGCCATGCACGTCTCCCGCATGAGTGGTGAGAGGCCGGCCACCAACGAGGGACGCCGACGCCCAGGCCACCGTAGCGTGTCCCCCGATGAGACCACGCGCACCGATTCTGTCGCCGGCCGGCAAGCCGCCCAACCGGACCGACCCGGGCACCGGGGCTCGTCGGGCGGCCGCCGCCACGCCGGCCCTGGTCTGGACGGCCCTGCTGCTGGTCTACGTCGTCTGGGGCTCCACCTACCTCGGCATCAGGATCACCGTGGAGTCGATGCCGCCGCTCGGCTCGGCGGCCACCCGGTTCGCCGCCGCCGGTCTGGTGCTGGCGGTCGTGCTGCGGCTGCGCCGGGGCCCGGGCGCGCTGCGGGTCGACCGGCGGCAGCTCGGCTCGGCCGCGCTGGTCGGGGTGCTGCTGCTCGCCGGTGGCAACGGGCTGGTGGTGCTCGCCGAGTCCGGCCCGCCGGGCGTCGCGGTGCCCTCCGGGATCGCCGCGCTGCTCGTGGCCATCGTCCCGCTGCTGGTGGTGCTGCTGCGTACGGCCACGGGCGACCGGCCCCGGTTCTGGACGCTGGCCGGGGTGACGCTGGGCTTCGTCGGCCTGGTGCTGCTCGTGCTGCCGAGCGGCGGGGCGGGTGACGTACCGCTCGCCGGGGCGCTGACCATCGTGGCAGCCGCCGCGAGCTGGTCGATCGGCTCGTTCATCTCCGGACGGATCCGGATGCCCGCCGACCCGTTCGTCGCCACCGTCTACGAGATGTTCGCCGGGGCGGCGGCACTCGCCGTCCTCGCCGTCGGTCGCGGCGAGCTGCGCGGCTTCGACCCGGGCCAGGTGACCGGCCGGTCGTGGCTCGCGCTCGCGTACCTGATGGTGGCCGGCTCCCTGGTCGCCTTCACCGCGTACGTCTGGCTGCTGCACCACGCCCCGATCTCGCTGGTCGCGACGTACGCCTACGTCAACCCGGCGGTCGCGGTGGCGCTCGGCGCGCTGTTCGTCGCGGAGCCGGTCACCGCGCAGGTGCTGCTCGGCGGCGCGGTCATCGTCGCCGGGGTCGCCCTCGTGGTGAGCACCGAGAGGCCCCGAAGTCCCGCCCGGGGGACCGCGCCGGAGCCGTCCCGCCGGTAGCGTCCGGCCCGTGTCGGGCGGGCTGGTCGCGTGCGCGGCGCTGCTCGGCGGCGTCGCCGGTCTCGCCGCGCCCCGGGTCGCCCGCCGCTGGACGGGCCGCCCGGCGTCAACCCGGCCCGGGCCGCGCACCGGGTCCGGGGCGGTGGCGGGCGCGGGCGCTGTCGTGTTCGCCGGGCTCGCGGCGGCCCTCGGCGGCGACCCGGTCCTGCCGGCCTTCCTCGGGCTGGCGGCGGTCGGGCTGGTGCTGGCCCTGGTCGACCTGGCCTGCCTGCGGCTGCCCGACCCGCTGGTGGGCGCGGCCGCGCTGGTCGTCGCCGTCGGCCTGACGGGCGCGGCGCTGCTGACCGGGGCCCCGGAGCGGCTGCTCGGCGCGGTGGCGGGGGCCGCGCTCTGCTTCGTCGGGCACGCGCTGCTCGCGCTGCTGCCCGGCTCGCGGCTGGGCTTCGGCGACGTGAAGCTCGCCGCCGTGCTGGGCCTGCCGCTCGGCTGGCTGGGCTGGTCGCCGCTGGCGCTCGGGCTGCTCCTGCCGCACCTGCTCAACGGCGTGGTGGTGCTCGCCCTGCTGGCCGCCGGCAGGGTGCGCCGGGACACCCCTCTCCCGCTCGGCCCGGCCCTCCTCACCGGCGCCTGGCTCACCACCCTCGCCGCCTGAGCCCGGCGTGCCTCAGATGAGGCGGAGCTGGCGGTCCCTGGGGCGGCGGGGTTCGGCCTCGCCGAAGCGTTCGAACAGGCCCGGGTCGATGGCGTCAAGGAACGGCGACGGGGCGCACTCGCGCTCGCTGCCGTGCCGGCTGCGGCGGGCGGCGTGGGTGACGTACAGGCGGTCCTGGGCCCGGGTCAGCCCGACGAAGAAGAGCCGCCGCTCCTCGGCGATCGCGTCGTCGTCGGGGGTGCTGCCGGGCCAGCGCAGCGGGAGCAGCCCGTCCTCCGCGCCGACCAGGAAGACCACGGGGAACTCCAGCCCCTTCGCGGCGTGCAGGGTGAGCAGGGTGACGGCCTCGGCGCGCGGGTCGAGGGCGTCCACCTCCGCGCCGGTGGCGAGCTGGGACAGGAACAGCGGCAGGTCGTCGCCGCAGCGGCGGGCCAGCGGGGTGAGCAGGTCGACCGCCGCCCGGACGTCCTCCGGGCGTACCGCGCCGGCGCCGTCCAGCGTCGGCACGGCGAAGCGCTCCGCCAGCACCTGACCGGCCAGCCGGACCCGGGCGGCCAGTGAGCCGTCGAGCCCGTTGGCGTGCCGCAGCTCGCGGGCGATGGCCGCCACCCCCGGCCGGTCCCGCAGCCGGTCGTGCGAGCGCTTCTGCACCGGGATGTTGGCCCGCGCCAGCGCGTCCACGATCGGTGCGGCCTGCGCGTCCGTGCGGTAGAGCACCGCGATGTCCGAGAAGGAGAGCGAGGTCGACCGGCCGTCGATCCGCCCCGAGTCGAGCGACCGGTGGGAGAGCCCGCCGACCAGCTCGTCGATGGTGCGTACGACGAAGTCGGCCTCGTCGGCGACGGAGGCCGCGGGGTAGCGGCCGACCAGCGGGGCCTCCGGGTCGAGCCGGGCCGGGTCGAGCCGGCGGCCCCGCACCAGCGACGACGGCGCGATGGCCTGCACCGCGGCGGCCAGGATGGGCGCCGAGGAGCGGTAGTTGCGGTTCAGCCGGACCAGCCGGGCGTCGGTGAAGTCCTGCGAGAAGCGCAGGAAGTAGCCGACGTCGGCGCCCCGGAACGAGTAGATGGCCTGGTCCGGGTCGCCGATCGCGCACAGGTTGCCGTCGGCGGGGCTGAGCAGCCGCAGCAGCTCGTACTGCACCTCGTCGACGTCCTGGTACTCGTCGACGAAGATCCACCGCCAGCGCTCCCGGTAGCGCTGCACCAGCTTCCGGTCGGCCCGCAGCAGCGCGACCGGCAGGGTGAGCAGCTCGTCCAGGTCGACCAGGTCCTGCTTGCGCAGCAGCGCCGTGTACGCGGCGTCGTCGGCGCCGGCCTCGGCGCGGGCCTCCGCCCGCTGGGCGTCGTCGGCGATCCGGAAGTCCGCCGGCAGGCCGACGGCGTCGGCGTTCTCCCGCAGGACGGTCAGCCCCAGCGAGTGGAAGGTGCCGACCGTGACGTCCTCGGCGACCGGCCCGAGCAGGCCGTCGAGGCGGTGCCGCAGCTCCTCGGCGGCGCGTCGGGTGAACGTGATCGCCAGGCACTGCTCCGGGAAGACGTTCAACTCGGCGCAGAGGTAGGCGATCCGGTGGGTCAGCGTCCGGGTCTTGCCGGTGCCCGGCCCGGCGACGATGAGCAGCGGCCCGCCGGGCGCGGAGGCGGCCACCCGCTGCATCGCGTCCAGCCGGTCCAACAGGCCGGTGCCGACCTCCTCCATGCCGGCGAGCATCGGCTCGAACGGCTCGTGCGGCGAGGGCGCCGGCGCGATCGGGGGCGGCGGCGTGGGCGGCGCGGCCTTGCGCTTCGGCTCGGCCTTGGCCGCCGCTGGGCGCTTGGCCCGCGGCTTCGGCGCCGGCTCCGCGGGGGTGCGCTGCGCCGGCACGGGTACGTCGAAGAGGGTCTCCTGCGCCGTCGCCGCGCCGCCACCCAGCTCGGCCGGGTCGAACAGGGTGATGACGCCGTACTCGCCGTCGTAGCCGGGGACCCGGCGGACGTCGCCCCGGCGCAGCCGGCCGATGCCCTCGGCGAGCAGTTCCCCGCCGACCCGGGCGATCTCGGCGAGCGGGGTGGTGGTGAGGATCTCCAGCTCCGGGCCGAGCGCGGCGAGCAGGTCGTTGAGCTTCCCCTCGACCTTCTTCGAGCGGGCACCCACCTTGTTGATCTCGCCGAGGACCTCGGCCAGCGGCACGAGGTGGGTGACGTCCCTGGCGTGCGGGGGCCGGTGCCCCGCCGGCCGGTCGGCCAGCTCCTCCACCCGGCTCAGCACGCCGACCGTCAGCGGCTTGCCGCACTCCGGGCAGCGACCACCGGCGGCCCGGGTCCGCTCCGGGGACCAGTTGACCCCGCAGAGCCGGTGCCCGTCGGCGTGGTACTTGCCCTCCTCGGGGAAGAACTCGATGGTCCCGGCCAGCCCGTCGCCGGTGCGCAGCGCGTCCCGGATCGAGAAGTAGTCCCGCGCGGTGGCGAAGACGGTGGCCTCCCGGGCCAGCGCCGGGGGCGAGTGCGCGTCCGAGTTGGACACGAGCTGGTAGCGGTCCAGGCTGCCGACCCGCCAGTTCATCTCGGGGTCGGAGGAGAGGCCGGTCTCCACCGCGAAGACGTGGTCGGCGAGGTCGGCGTAGCAGTCGGCGATCGCGTCGAAGCCGGACTTCGAGCCCAGCGCGGAGAACCACGGCGTCCAGATGTGCGCGGGCACCAGGTAGCCGTCGGCGCTGGCCTCGAGGGTGATCTCCAGCAGGTCCCGGGAGTCCAGGCCGAGGATCGGCCGGCCGTCCGAGCCGAGGTTGCCGATCCGCCCGAGCGCGGTGTTGAACCGGGCCACCGCGTCGAGGTCGGGCAGGTAGATCAGGTGGTGCACCTTGCGGGTGCGGTCGTCCCGCTTGTAGATCGTGGAAATTTCCACGCTGAGCATGAACCGGACCGGGTCCGTCTCCGCCTCGCTGGCCAGCCGGGGTGGCAGCCGGCGGGCGATGTCGCGCTCGGCCTCGGGGCTGAGCCGGTGCAGGCCGGGCTCGGCGGGGTGCAGGGTCTCGCGCAGGTGGTCGTACCAGGCGGGGTGGGTGAAGTCGCCGGTGCCGAGCACGCCGATGCCCTTGCGCCGCGCCCACCAGCCCAGGTTGGGCAGGGTGAGGTCGCGGCTGCACGCGCGCGAGTACTTCGAGTGGATGTGCAGATCCGCGACGAACGGCGGGAGGCCACCGGAGGGTGCGGCGCTGAACGGAGGCACGCCGCATCCTGTCACGCCCGCTCCGTTACCCGCCGGTCGCCACGCACACCCGTGACCTGAGCGTCCGGTGCTGGACAAGCCGCCGGCCCCGCGCTATGGGTCAGCGGGAGCGGAGCTCGACCAGGGTGACCTGCGGCTCCGCGCCGACGCGCACCGGCGGGCCCCAGAAACCGGCGCCGTTGGTGACGTACACCTTGGTGCCGTCGACCTCGCCGAGGCCGGAGACCACCGGCTGCTGGAGCTTCACCAGGAGGTTGAACGGGACCATCTGGCCGCCGTGGGTGTGTCCCGAGAGCTGGAGGTCGACGCCGAACTTCGCCGCCTCCACCGCGGCCACCGGCTGGTGGGCGAGCAGCACCACGGGGCGGCTCGGGTCGCGGTCGCCGAGCGCCGCCACGTAGTCCGCCGGAGCGGCCAGCCCGGTGCCGGCGGCGGTGACGTCGTTGACTCCGGCCAGGTCGAGCACGCCGCCCCGGGCCTGGATCTCCGTCCGCTCGTTCTGCATCACCCGCAGCCCGAGCCGGTCCAGCTCCTGGACCCACTCCTCGACGCCCGAGTAGTACTCGTGGTTCCCGGTGACGAAGTAGCTGCCGTGCCGGGAGCGCAGGCCGCGCAGCGGCTCGGCCGCCTCACCCAGTTCGGCCACCGAGCCGTCGACCAGGTCGCCGACGACCGCGACGATGTCGGCGTCCAGGCGGTTGATCGCGGCGACGATCCGCTCGGTGTGGGCCCGGCCGCGCAGCGGGCCGAGGTGGATGTCGGAGACCGTGGCGATCCGCAGGCCGTCCATGCTCCGGGGGAGCTTGGCGAGCGGGATCTGCACCCGGTCGAGCTGCGGCGGGCCGAGCGCGGTGCGGATGCCGGAGCCGGTGAGGCCCGTGGCGGTGAGCCCGGCGAAGATCGCCGCCCCGCGGGCGAGCAGCAACCGACGGGCCGGGTCGTGGTCCGGCTGCGCGACCGCGTCGGCGGCCGGCGGATCGGCCGGCCCCGCCGCGCCGACCAGGGCGGGCTCGGGCGCGGCGGCGGTGGGCTCCGCGGCGACGGCCCGGCGGCGCAGCACCAGCTTCGTCACCGCCATCGGCACTTCCAGCGCCACGAGCAGCACCAGCAGGTAGAACATGACGGCGAGCCAGAGGTAGCCCGGCCACGCGAGCCAGTAGAGGCCCGCCTGGGTGCCGGCCATGGTCGCCGGTACGAGCAGCGCCAGCACCAGAACGGTGATCCCGCCGATCCGCCGCCAGCGTCCCGGGGTGGTGGTGTCGCGCACCAGCCGCTTCCACAGGTAGAGGTGGATGAGGCCGGTGATCAGCGCCATGGTGGCCACGAAGGCCAGTGCCGCCAGCATGTGTGCGCCTCCCTCAGCCGCCCGCGAAGGGGGGCAGGACGTCGATCGTGGCCCCAGCCGGTAGCGGTGCCCGACGATCATGACAGGTCACGCCGTCGACCAGGAAACTCGCCACCCGCAGGACGGTGGAGAGCCGCGCGCCGTGCCGCTCGGCCAGCTCACCGACGAGTTCGTCGAGCGACCGGCCGGCGGAGGCGGTCTCCTCGGTCCGGCCGGCGGCGGCCCGCGCCCCGGCGAAGTACCGGACGGTGAGCGGCGGTCCGGCCTCAGCCGGCGGTCCGGCGTGGGCCGGCGGTCCGGCGTGGGCCGGCCGCGTCGGTTCCGTCACGCTCAGCCCCCGATCGCGGACATCGGCCGGACGGGCTGGAGGAAGGCCGGGTCGTCGATGCCATGCTTGGCCCGCTTGCCCCACATCGCCGCGCGCCAGCGCCGGGCCAGCTCGTCGTCGTCCGCCCCGGCCCGCAGCGCGCCGCGCAGGTCGGACTCCTCGGTGGCGAAGAGACAGGCGCGGACCTGCCCGTCGGCGGTGAGCCGGGTGCGGTCGCAGTCGCCGCAGAAGGGCCGGGTGACGCTGGCGATCACGCCGACCCGGGCCGGGCCGCCGTCGACCAGCCACGTCTCGGCCGGCGCCGCGCCGCGTTCCGTCGGGTCGGGGGCCAGGGCGAACTCCCGCCGCAGCGAGGCGAGGATCTCGTCGGCGGTGACCATGGCGGCGCGGTCCCAGCCGTGCTGGGCGTCCAGCGGCATCTGCTCGATGAACCGCAGCTCGTAGCCGTGGGCCAAAGCGAAGCGGAGCAGCGCCGGTGCCTCGTCGTCGTTGACGCCGCGCATCAGCACCGCGTTGACCTTGACCGGGGTGAGCCCGGCGGCGGCGGCTCCGGCGAGCCCGGCCAGCACGTCGGTCAGGCGCGGCCGCCGGGTGAGCCGGGCGAACCGCTCCGGGGTCAGGGTGTCCAGCGAGACGTTCACCCGGTCGAGCCCGGCGGCGCGCAGCGCGGGGGCGAGCCGGTCCAGGCCGATGCCGTTGGTGGTCAGGGAGATCCGGGGACGGGGCTCCAGCGCCGCCACGGCGGCCACGATGCGGACCAGGCCGGGCCGGATCAGCGGCTCCCCGCCGGTGAACCGCACCTCGGTCACGCCGAGCTGCCGCACCGCGACCCGGACCAGCCGGACGATCTCCTCGTCGTCGAGCAGTTGCGGGCCCGCCAGCCAGGGCAGCCCGTCGGCCGGCATGCAGTAGGTGCAGCGCAGGTTGCACTTGTCGGTCAGGGATACGCGCAGGTCCCGGGCGACGCGGCCGTACCGGTCGACGAGGACGCCGTCGGTCGGTGGGGCGGCGTTCACCCGTCGACGGTAGCGCGCACCAGCCCGGCCAGGGCCGACCGGGCGGTGTGAGCGACCGCATCCCGGTACGCCCCGCCGAACAGGGCGGTGTGCACCAGCATCAGGTGGAGCTGGTGCAGCGGCACCCGTTCCCGCCACCCGTCGGCCGGCGGCCACGACTCGGCGTACGCGGCGAGGATCCGGTCCAGGTGGGGCGCCCCGCCGAAGAGCGCCAACTGCGCCAGGTCGGTCTCCCGGTGCCCGCCGTGCGCCGCCGGATCCACCAGCCAGACCCGGTCGTCGGCCCCCCAGAGCACGTTGCCCGGCCAGAGGTCGCCGTGGACGCGGGCCGGCGGCTCGTCCCCGCCGAACTCCCCGATCCGGTCGACGACCTCCTCGACCAGCCCGGCCTCCGCCCCGGTCAGCGCGCCGCCGTCCACCGAGCGGCGCAGGTAGGGGACCAGCCGGCGCTCGGCGAACCAGCGCGACCACGGGCCGTCGTCCGGCGTGTTGTCCTGCGGGAGCGCGCCGATGAACCCGACCCACTCGGCCCCGAACGCCGGGGCGCCGGCCCGGTGCAGCCCCGCCAGCTCCCGGCCGAACCGTTCGGCCGCCTCGGGCGTCGGCTCGCCGGGCTCCACCCAGTCGAGCGCCAGCAGCTCCGGCAGCGCCACGATCACCTCCGGTACGGCGACCGTCCCGGCCTCGCGCAGCCAGCGCAGGCCGGCCGCCTCGGCGGCGAAGAAGCCCTCCGGCAGCGGCCGGCCGGCGTTCTCCGGCCAGGTCTTGGCGAAGACGGAGTGGCCGTCGTCCAGGGTCAGCCGGGACGCGGCGCAGATGTCGCCGCCCGAGACGGGTGTCTCCCGGATCCGCTGGTGGGTCAGGAAGGTCGGCAGGTGCTCCGGGTGCGCCCGCAGGTACGCCAGATCCATCTGCGCAAGGTAACCCGTCAGTCGTCGGCGCGGGCGGCTACCGGGGTGGGGTCGCGGTGCCGGGCGGCCAGCAGAGCCAGCGCCCCGGCGGCCTGGATCGCCGTGAGCACCACCAGGGCGGTGCGGAAGCCGGCCAGCCCGCCACCGCCGGCGGTCCAGCACAGCGCGGCGACCGCCGGCGCGAGCGTCGTCGCGATCATCCGTACCGTGCCGCTGACCCCGCCGGCGGCGCCGGTCGACCCGGTGGGCGCCGCCGCCATGACCGCCGCGATGACCGGGGTGTTGAAGAGGCCGAACCCGATGCCGATCACCGCGACCTGCCATCCGACGTGCACCAGCCCGGCGTCGGCTGGGAGCGTCACCGGCAGCAGCGTCGCGCCGGCGACCAGCGTGGCGCCCAGGGCCGCCGCGGGCAGCGCGCCGATCCGGTCGGCGAGCCAGCCGGCGGCCGGCGAGGCGACCGTTACGGCACCGATGTTGACCAGCAGCAGCGCTCCGGTGACCTCCGGGCCCTCGTGCAGGACGTCGGCGAGGAGGTACGGCAGGAGGAAGGCCGTCAGCGCGACGTTGAAACACACCAGGAACAGCCCGAGGACGGTGAACCCGAAGCGGCGACCGCGCACCAGCGCGATGACCGGTCCTGAAGCGGGCAGCCGGGCCCAGGTCAGGCCGAGTACCACGGCGAGCGCGCCGAGCCCGGCGGCCACCGCCGGCCGCGCCGTGATCTCGTCGACCGCGACGAGCACCGCGGCGACCGTGCCGCCCAGCAGCACCACCTCGCGCAGCAGCGGCAGGCCGGGGGCGGGCAGTCCCCGGCCGTCACGGGGGAATGCCCGCAGACCCAGCCAGAGCGCGACCGCCACGAGGGGGAGCTTCAGCAGGAACACCGCGCGCCAGCCGAGGGCGCCAGCGACCAGCCCGCCGAGCGACGCGCCGGCCATCCCGCCGACGGTCATGATGGTCACCACCGTGCTGATCGCGCGGGCCCGCTGGTCCGCCCGCACCGTCGCGGCGAGCATCGGCAGGTAGACCGCCAGGGTGAGCCCGCCGGTGACGCCCTGGAGCAGGCGTACGGCCAGCAGCACCCACATCGACGGTGCGAGGGCGGCGAGCACGCTGGTGATCCCGATGCCGGCCATGGACACGGCGAAGATCAGTCGGGGGTCGGCCTGGTCGGCCCAGCGGCCGGCCGGGATGGAGATCGCGGCCATCGGGAGCGCGTACGCCAGCAACACCCAGGTGGTGGCCGCCGGGTCGGCTCCCAGCTCGGATCCGATCGAGGGCAGCACCACGCCGGCGATGCTCATCTCGGAGGTCACCACGAGCATGGCGAGGGCCACGGCGGCCACCGGGGCCCAGCGGGTGCGGGGAGCGACGGGCGGCGGCTGCTGCGACGCGTGTGTGGCGGTCATGGGCGCCGACGGTAGGGACGCGGACGTCCGTCGGGCATCTGTCGAACGACCGTACCGGCCACCCGGCCCGCGGCCGGGATCGTGACCGGTCGGTTGACAGATGGCGGGGCGCCGCCGGCTGCCTAGCGTGGTCGGCACACACCCCGATCGACCTGGGAGAACATCCATGACCACCCAGCAGTTGCGTCTCGCCGTCATCGTGGCCAGCACCCGGGAGGGGCGCTTCGGCCCGGTGGTGGCCACCTGGTTCGTCGACCAGGCGCGCCAGCACGGCGGCTTCGACGTCGACGTGATCGACCTGGCCGAGGTCGACCTGCCGGCGACGCTCACCGCCTTCGGCGCGCCGCAGCCGGCGGTGGTCGACGCGCTCGCACCGCGGCTGGCCGCCGCCGACGCCTTCGTGGTGGTCACGCCGGAGTACAACCACAGCTACCCGGCCTCGATAAAGGTCGCGATCGACTGGTACCGCGACGAGTGGCGTGCGAAGCCGGTCGGCTTCGTCTCCTACGGCGGGGTCTCCGGCGGCCTGCGTGCCGTGGAGCACCTGCGGCAGGTCTTCGCCGAGGTGCACGCCACGACCGTGCGGGACACGGTCAGCTTCCACGGCTGCTGGGACAAGTTCGACGAGTCCGGGACGCCGGTGGAGCCGCAGGGCTGCAACAACGCCGCCAAGACCGTCCTGGACCAGCTCGGTTGGTGGGGCCGGGCGCTGCGGGAGGCCCGCGAGCGCGCCCCGTACGCGGCCTGACCCGGAGACGACGGGGAGGAGGAGCGGACGATGGACGTGGAATTCGTCTTCGACGTGCCCTGCGTGTGGTCGTACTTCGCCTACGCCCGGTTCCAGCGTGTGGCGGCCCGGATCCGCGCCGAGGGCGGGGAGGTGACCGCACGGTTCCGGCCGTTCCAGTTGGACCCGCGCGCCACGGTCGACGGCGAACCGAAGATCGACGTGCTGCGCCGGGCGTTCGGGGCGGAGGCGGACGACGCCGTCGCCGGCATCGAGTCGAAGGCGGCGAGCGAGGGGCTGACGTTCCGGCACCGCCACGCGGTGTGGTCCGACACGCTGCCCGCGCACCGCCTGATCGCGGTGGCCGCCCGGCAGGGGCGGGGCGAGGCGATGGTGGAGCGGCTGTTCCGCGCCCACCACACCGACGAACTCAACGTCGCCGACCCGGCCACGCTGCGCCGGCTCGCCGACGAGATGGGCGTCGCCTGGCAGGACGGTGGCGACGACGACGTACGCGCCGAACTCGCCCGGGTGCGCGCCGAGGGCGTACGCGGGGTGCCGGTGTTCCGGATCGCCGGCCGTACGCTCAACGGCGCGCTGTCGGAGGAGACGCTCTACCAGGCGATGAGCGCGACGGTGGCCGCGTAGCCTTGACTCCCGTGCTGCACGGCCGGACCGAGGAGATCGCCCGGATCGATGCCCTGCTCGGGCAGGTTCGGTCCGGGCGCAGCGGGGTGCTCGTCCTGCGGGGCGAGGCCGGGATCGGCAAGTCCGCGCTGCTCGACCACGCCGCGCACCTGGCCGGCGACATGCGGGTGCTGCGCACCGACGGGATCGAGTCGGAGGCGGGCTTTCCCTACGCCGGGCTGCACCTGCTGCTCGGCCGGGAGACCGACCGGCTGGACGCCCTGCCCGCCCCCCAGGCCCGGGCGCTGCGGGCGGCGTTCGGCCAGGAGGCCGGCGGCGACGCCAACCGGTTCCTGGTCGGGCTGGCCGTGCTGACCCTGCTGGCCGAATTGGCCGAGGAGCGCCCGCTGCTCTGCCTGGTCGACGACGCGCACTGGCTCGACGCGGCCTCGGCGGAGGCGCTGCTCTTCGCCGTGCGTCGGCTCGACGCCGAGGCGATCGCGGTGGTCGTCGCGGTCCGCGCCGACGAGCCGTCCCCGTTCGACCCGGCCGGCCTGCCGGAGCTGCCGATCGGGCCGCTGGACGAGGCGGCGGCCGCCGCCCTGGTCGCGCAACGGCCGGAGCCGTTGCCCGGCTTTCTCCGGTCCGACCTGCTCACCGAGGCGCAGGGCAACCCGCTCGCCCTGCTGGAGCTGCCCCTGGACGGCGAGCCGCGGCGCGTGCCGTCCTCGCGTTACCAGCGGCTTCACCAGGTCTTCGCCGAGCGGGTGCGGCGGCTGCCCGAGGCGACCCGGCGGCTGCTCGGCGTCGCCGCGGACGCGTCCACCGCCGACGCCGCCGTGGTGCTCCCGGCCGCCGAACGCCTCGGCTGCACCCGGGACGACCTGGCTCCCGCCGAGCAGGCGCAGCTCGTGCGGCTGGTGGAGGGCCGGCTGGTGTTCCGCCACCCGCTGGTGCGTACGGCACTGCGGGAGACCGCGGAGGTCGGCAGCCGGATGGCGGCGCACGAGGCACTCGCGGCGGTCTACGCGGCCCGTGGCGACGTCTGCTCGTACGCCTGGCACCGGTCGGCGATGGCCATCGGCCCCGACGAGGAGGCGGCGCAGGCCCTGGAGGCCGCCGCCCGCAGCGGGTCGCCCCGGGTGAGCGCTGCGGTCTCGGCGATGTGCGAGCGGGCCGCCGCGCTGACCGCGGACCGGGCCCGGCGCGGGCAGCGGCTGACCACGGCGGCGGAGGCGGCCGCCGACGCCGGCCAGCTGGACCGGGCCGCGGCGCTGGCCGACCAGGCCGCCGACTACGTCACCGATCCCGTGCAACTGGCCGACATCGCCCTGGTCCGCGCCACCGTGCTGGACTCGCGGGACCGCCCGAAGGAGGCCCACCGCCTGCTCTCCGACGCCGCCGTGGCGGTGGCCTCCCTCGACCCGCGCCGGGCCGGTCACCTGCTCTTCCGCGCCGGCCGGGCGGCCGCCAACGCGGGCGACTTCGGCGCGCTGGACCGCACCGCCGCCCGGGCCGAGGAGTTGGGCGTGCCCAGCGCCCACCTCGTCACCGCGCTGTCCCGGGTCTTCGCCGCGCAGAACGCCCTCTCCGACGCCTCGGTCGAGCCGCTGCGGGTGCTGGTCGAGGAGACGACCGGCTGCGCGCAGCACCTGGAGCTGCTCGACATCGGGTGGTGGCACCTGATGCTGGCCGACCTCGACAGCGCGCACGACATCGCGGCGCGACTGGCCGACACGGCCCGCCAGCAGGGCGGCGCCGGCCTGCTCGCCTCGGTGCTTCCGCTGCTCGCCCGCACCCAGCTCATGTCCGGCTGGCACGACGACGCGGAGGCCAACGCCACGGAGGGCCTGCGGATCGCGGCCGACACCGGGCAGCGCCGGCACGCGGTCTACCTGAACACCGTGCTGGCCGCCCTGGCCGCCGTCCGGGGTGACGAGGAGCGGTGCGTCGAGCTGACCGCGGAACCGATAGCGCGGGCCGTGACGCCGGGCAACGTCCACGCGGCGGGCGCGCTGAGCCTGCTGGACCTGGGCCTCGGCCGGCACGAGGCGGCCTTCGGCCGGCTCTCCGGGATGCTGGCCGCGCGGCACCGCGGCGGCGCGATGGCCAGCCTTCCCGACCTGGTGGAGGCCGCGGTACGGGTGGACCGGCCGGCGGACGGGCTGCCCGCTGCCCGGCAGTACGCCGAATGGGCCGCGCACGTCCGCCAGCCGTGGACGCGGGCCGTCGCGCTGCGGTGCCAGGCACTGCTGGACGGCAACGCCGACGACCGGTACGCCCAGGCGGTGGCGCTGCACCGGCAGGGCGGCCCACCGTTCGAACGGGCCCGCACCGAGCTGCTCCACGGCGAGTGGTTGCGCCGGGCGCGCCGGATCAGCGAGGCGCGGATCGTGCTGCACTCGGCGCTGGAGATCTTCGACCGGCTCCGGGCCCGGCCCTGGAGCGCGCGGGCGCGTGCCGAACTGCGCGCCGCCGGGGAGAGCGTCCGGGCCGCCGACACGGGTGCCGTGCAGCGGTTGACCCCGCAGGAACACCAGGTGGTGCAGCTGGCCGCCCGGGGGCTGAGCAACCGGGAGATCGGCGCACAGCTCTTCCTGAGCCCACGCACGGTCGGCTACCACCTCTACAAGGCGTACCCCAAGCTGGGCGTCGGCTCCCGCAGCGAGCTGGCGTCCCTGGTGGCGGACCAGCCCGACCCGGGTCGGGGCGTGAGCGCCTGAGCTGGGGCGACACGCTCCGTGTCTGTGGATAACCCGCGTGTCGTCCACAGGGGCTGCCGGCGGCTTCGCCCGCGCCGCAGGCTCCTGCCATGACCTCGACCGACCGCCCCCGGCTCGCCGTCCGTTCCCCCGCCGACCTCATCGCCGCCGTGCCCTACCTGCTCGGCTTCCATCCGGCCGACAGCGTGGTCGTGATCGCCATGCGGGGCCGCCGGATCACCTTCGCCGCCCGGGCCGACCTGCCCGACCTGGCCGACCCGGGCGACGCCGCCCGGCACCTCGCCGGCGTCATCGCCCGGCAGCGCGCCGAGACCACCACCGTCCTGGGTTACGGCCCGGCCGCCCGGGTCACCCCGGCGGTCGACGCCGTGCGCGCCGCGCTGAGCGCCGCCGGGTTGCCCGTGCTCGACGCCCTCCGCGTCACCGAGGGCCGCTACTGGTCGTACGTCTGCGTCGAGCCGGAGTGTTGCCCGCCCGAGGGCACCCGCTTCGACGCCGGGGCCAGCGAGGTCAGTGCGGCGGCCGTCTTCGCCGGCCAGGTCGCCCTGCCCGACCGGGCCGCCCTCGTCGCGCAGGTCGCCCCGGTCGACGGCCCGGGCCGGGTGGCGATGCGCCGGGCCGCCGCCCGCGCCGAGCGGCGCCTGGCGGCCCTGCTCGACAAGGCGCCCCCGGCGGAGTTGCGCGACGGGCGCGCGGTCCGGGCTGCCGGCACGACAGCGGTACGCGGCGCGCTGCGCCGGCACCGGCGGGGACAACGGCTCGGCGACGACGAGGTGGCCTGGCTGAGCCTGCTGCTGACCCACGTGCCGGTCCGCGACCACGCGTGGGAGCGCACCGACGGGCGGGACGAGGACATCGCGCTCTGGACCGACGTGCTGCGCCGGGCCGAGCCGGATCTGATCGCCGCGCCGGCCGCGCTGCTGGCGTTCGCGGCCTGGCGAGCGGGGCAGGGGGCGCTGGCGGCGGTGGCCCTGGAGCGGGGGCTGGCCGAGCACCCCGGCTACTCGCTGGCGCTGCTTCTCGACGACCTGCTGCGGCGGGGCGTGCCGCCGTCCGAGCTGGACGGGTGGCCGGCCGTCGCCATGCCGGGCGTCGTACGCCACAGGCGCATCCGTGGCGGCCCCCGGTGATCCGTCAGCGCCCGGCGGCGCGGGTCATCCCCCAGCGGGAAGTCGCCGGTTCAGCCAGGAGAGCAGGACCTGCTCGTACTGCGGGCTGACACCGTCCAGGTCCTGGGCCTCGTTCAGGGTGGGCGTGTGGTCGCAGCCGGCCAGCCGGGCGACGGTCAGCTCCGCGGCACGGGCGGCCCGGCGCCACACTGCCAGGCTCTCCTCGATCGGCGTCCAGGCGTCGGTCTCGCCGTAGCAGAGCAGCACCGGGCAGGTCAGCGCCGCGAAGACCGGCTCCGGGTCGAAGTCCATGTCGGTCCAGGTGCCCGGCTCCGGCACCTCCCGCGGCAGGAACGCCAGCGGAAACCAGGGCCGCTCGACGGCGGCGTCCAGCTCCGCCTGGGCGACCTCCCGGGACAGCCCGCCGCGCAGGTAGGCCTCCGCGACCCCACGCAGTCGGTCCAGCTCGGCGAGGTCGGCGTCGCCGTACCCGTGGCGGCGAAGCTGCTCAGCGGTGCCGTACCGCATCTGCCGGGCGGGGCTGACCCCGCTGCACCCGACGAGCACGAGGAAGTCGACCGGGTGCCGGCTGGCGGTCAGCGCCGCCGCCCAGGCCCCCTGGCTGAACCCCCACAGCCCGACGGGGATGTCGCCGGCCTGCCGGCGCAGCACGTCGAGGGCCGCCGCGGCGTCGTCGGCCTGGGCGGCCAGCGGCACGTCGCGACCGTCGACCCGGGGGCGACGGTCGTAGCGCAGCACGGCGATGCCGGCCGGCGGCAGCAGCCGGGCCAGGTGCTCGTAGAGGAAGTACGACCGCGTGTCGGCGTGCGAGCCGTGCAGCACGGCGAGCGCCCCTCGGGGCGGCCCGGCCGGCAGGTCCAGGAGGGCGGGAAGTTGCTGCTCGCCGACGTCCAGCTCCATGCCGGGCAGTCAACCACGGGCCGGCGCGTCCGTCTCGCCCGTCCGTGCCCGTCCGGGGCGGCAGCATGCCGGCGGGGCGGTCAGGCCCGTCCGGCCACCTCAGCGACGAAGGCGCGCCACGCCGCCGGCTCGAAGGTGAGGGCCGGGCCGGCGGGGTCCTTCGAGTCGCGGACGGCGACGACGCTGGGAAGGTTGTCGGCGACCTCGACGCAGTTGCCGCCGTTCGAGCTGCTGCGGGTGGCCTTACGCCACCGTGCGCCGGTCAGGTCAGCCATGATCTTGCCTTTAGGAAGTCGATGGATTGGTTTCGCGGGAGCGCGACCGATCTCACGGTATCCCACACGGCCCACAGCGGAGCAACGTCATTAGTGATGCGTCCAGCGGCCTGATCATCCAGGTAGCCGACATCCTCGCCGTCCTTCGTCGTGGCAATCACGAACGGCCCCGCCTGGCCTGGGTGAAGGCCCGCGTCCAGCGGAAGGACATGCACCATGATGTTAGGCCGTTCGGCCATCGCCGCCAGGTGGTCGAGCTGCGGCACCATGACTGCCGGCGCACCTCGGCGTAACGCTGACTCATCGATTACGAAGACCGCCAGGGGCGGGCGGGGCCGCTCAAACACCGCAGTCTGCCGCCGTAGCCGCGTCTCGACGTAGCTGTCTGCATCAGCTATCAGGGGGCCACTAGCGAGCACTGCGCGGGCATACGCCTCGGTCTGAAGTAGTCCGGGGACAACGGTCGACTCATAGCACCGCAGCCCAGCCGCTTCGCGCTCGATGTCCGTCCACGGCTGGAACCATGCTGGCTCCCTTCGTTTCAGTGCGTCCGGCCAGAGCTCCTCTATGTCCTTGTTCAGGATTTCGGCGACCCGGGCACGGTGACGGGTCTGCGGAATTCGTCCCTGGCTCACCCAACGCGCCGCCGTCTTCGGATCGACACCGACTTGAGCTGCAAGGCTCTCGGCAGTCTCGCCGGCCTTCGCCATCGCGACCTGTACCGCCCGGTTCATCCCCATCCCTCACTCGAACGTCCCGAATGATTCCGGTACAGATTGCTACGTGGTGTCACTGTCTGACAACCCTCGGCAAGGTGGCTTGTAGACGGCGCGAGCCGGTGGAGGCAGCCGAAGCCCGCCGGTCGTGCCGGTGAGGGGGCCGCCGCCGGGCGAGCATCCGTGGCGGCCCCCTCCTCCAGCCGACGGACGAAGGGAAAGCCGGTGAGCCCGCGAGAGATCAACTCCGGCGACGTCCTGCACCTGACCCGGTCCGCGAGCCCTCAGTTCGTCCGCCCGATCACCGTCCGCGTGATCCGCGTCCTGACCGACTGGCACACGTACCAGGGCTGGCGCTGGATCGACGCCTACGAGCTGAACGCGCGCGGCGATGCCGTGGACCGGCGCTCGCTGTACGTGCGGTGCGAGGGGGTGCGCTGGCGTACGACGCCTCCGGCCCCTGCCCCGGCCCGCCGCCGAGTCTCCCACCGGGAGGTGACGGTGTGAGCCGGCGTCGCGAGCACCTGCCCACCCGGCCCACCTGGCGCTGCGCGGCCTGTGGGATCGCCTGGCCGTGCTCCGCCGCGAAGTTGCGGCTGCTCGGCGAGTACCGCACGGACCGGGCAGCCCTGCTGGTCCACCTGGCGACCCTCCAAGCCGAGGCGGGCGAGCAGCTCGCGGCGCTGGACCGCGCCCCGACGCCGGGCGACCTGACCGAGCGCTTCACCGGGTGGGCGCGGGCACGCGGGTAGCCGGCACGCGGGTGGTCTCATGGACGGGGCAGCTCGACAACGTTCCACCACCCATCCCCGACACGCATCCGTCGAAGGCGCTGCGCCGCCGTCCGGCTGGAGCTGTTCGGCATGTGGATCAGGCGGTGACCCGGCGGGGGTGGGCGTAGACGTTCATGGCCCGGCCGCGCAGGAAGCCGACCAGGGTCACCCCGGCCTCCTCGGCCAGGTCCGCCGCCAGGCTGCTCGGCGCGGAGACCGCCGCGAGCAGCGGCACGCCGGCCATCCACGCCTTCTGGGTCAGCTCGAAGCTCGCCCGCCCGGAGACCAGCAGCACGTGCCCGGCCAGCGGCAGTCGCCGCTCGCGGACCGCCCAACCGATCACCTTGTCGACCGCGTTGTGTCGGCCGACGTCCTCGCGCACCACCACCAACTCGCCGTCCGCGGTGAACAGGCCCGCCGCGTGCAGGCCGCCGGTGCGGTCGAAACCGCGCTGCGCCGCCCGCAGCCGCTCCGGCAGCTCGGCCAGGAGCGCCGCCGGCACGGTCAGCGGGTCGTCGCCCACCGCGAAGACGGATCGGGTACGCACGGCGTCGATGCTCGCCTTGCCGCACACCCCGCAGGAGCTGGTGGTGTAGAAGTTCCGGGCCGGGTCGGTCGTGGGCTCGGGCACGCCGGGCGCGAGCACCACGTCCACCACGTTGTACGTGTTGGGCGTCTCCGCGCCGGCGCAGAGCTGCGCGGTGTGCACGTCGTCGGTCGAGCGGATCACTCCCTCGGTCAGCAGGAAGCCGATCGCCAGGTCGAGGTCGTCGCCGGGCGTACGCATGGTGACCGCGAGCGGCCGTCGCCGGCCGGGGCCCGCCGCACCGACCCGGATCTCCAGCGGCTCCTCCACCGCGAGGGTGTCCTGCCGGCGTACCGAGGTGCGGCCGGTGGCCGCCGCGTCGAGGTCGATGCGGAGCACGCCGCGTCGGTCAGTCGCCCGTCCCATCCCGCCATCCTGCACCCGCGCCCGGATCGCCGCGCAGCTACCGTGGCCGGGTGGACGCGTACGCGGCAGTGGTGCTGGCGGGTGGAGCCGCCCGCCGGATGGGCGGCGTGGACAAGCCCGCCCGTACGGTCGGCGGCCGGCCCATGCGGGACCGGGTGCTGGCCGCCGTCGCCGACGCCGCCCCGCGCATCGTGGTCGGCCCGCCCGGGCCGGTGCCCGCCGGGGTGCGGGTGACCCGGGAGGAGCCGCCGGGGGGTGGGCCGGTCGCCGCCGCTGCTGCGGGGCTGGCCCTGGTCCCCGCCGGTACGCCCGTCGTCGCGCTGCTCGCCGCCGACCTGCCCCTGCTCACCCGCGCGGCGATCGGCGGGCTGCTCGGCCACCTCGACGCCGGTCACGACGGCGTCTGCTACGTCGACGGCGAGGGACGGCGGCAGACGCTCTGCGGCGTGTGGCGGGTCGCCGCGCTGCGGGCCGCCCTGGACCGCCTCGCCGCCGAGCGGACCGCCACCCAACCGGCCGCCGCCGCCGAACGGACCGCCGCTACGGAGCCGGAGCGGGCCGCCGCCGAGCCGGCCATCCGCGCCGGGCTGGGCGGTACCGCGTCGCTGGCCGGGGCGCCGATCCGGGCGCTGCTGGCCGGGCTGCGGGTCCGCGAGGTGCCGTGGTCCGGTGCCGGCCCGCCGCCCTGGTTCGACTGCGACACTGACGAGGACGTACGCCGGGCGGAGGAGTGGGCGCGATGACGGTGATGGACGACTGGGTGACGGCGGCCTGTGCCGAGCTGGGCCTCGACCCCGCCCAGGTGCCGGTGCCGGCCGTGCTCGACCTGGCCAAGGACGTGGCGCACCAGGTGCTGCGGCCGGGCGCGCCCGTCACCGCGTACCTCCTCGGGCTGGCGGTCGGCCGGGGCGCGGACCCGGCGGGCGCCGCGGCCCGGCTCAGCGCGCTGGCCGCCTCCTGGCCGGTCGAACTGGGCGCCGAACGCCCCGGCGAGGGCCCCGCCTGAGGTCGTCGTCCGATCACTGCCGAGGTCGCTGTCCGATCACTGTCGGGCTGATTCGTCCCCCCGGTCCCGTGGGTAGGGTGGCCTGGACGGACGGAGGCGATCATGACGGCAGACCACCCCTCGGTGCCGAACGGTGACAAGCCCGGCACCCTGCCGGCGCACCACGAGCCGATCCTGCTCGACGAGCCCACCACGGCCGACCTGCGGGCGAAGGTGACCCAGGCGTGGCGGGAGTTCGCGCGGGCGCTGGCCGAGCGGCTGGCGGCGCTGCCGACGGGCGCGCACGTCGAGCTGACGCTCGACCCCACCGCCTCCGGCACCGGCGACGCGGTCTACTCCGTCAGCGTCGACGTCGGCGAGGACGGCAAGCTGGCCGCCCGTGCGGTCGGCAACGCCACCCTGCCGCAGGGCTACCGGCTGGACCGGGCCGCGGTGGCGGACATGATCGCGCTCGGCTGGTCGCCGCCCGGCGTGGTGGCGGGCTCCGGCGAGCACTTCGGGCTGGACGGCAGCACCGCCGACGCCACCCGGCTGGCGGCCCTGATCACCCGGACGCTGCGCGACGTCTACGGCGCCCCGCACCCCGCCTTCCTCGTCTACCTGATCCACGACGCCGAGGGGGAGTCGCTGCCGGTGGAGCCGCTGGGCACCGCGCGCAGCGAGTTCGGTCCGGACCGCGACGTGGAGGCCGACCTGGACGAGGCGCTCGCCGCGGCGGCCGCCGCCCAGGCCCCGGAGGGTGACGTGGCCGCGCTCGCCGAGCGGGTCCGTACGGTCGTCTCGACCATGCTCAAGTCGGACTCGGACCGGTTGCAGGTCGACTCCGACGGCGACATCAACATCCGCGCCGGCTCGGCGATGGTCTTCGTCCGGGTCCGCGACAACCCGCCGCTGGTGGACGTCTTCTCCCCGGTGCTCACCGAGGTCGAGCCCACCGAGCGGCTCTACGTGAAGCTCTCCGAGCTGACCAACCGGATGCCGATCGGCCGGCTCTACTGCGCCGACGACACCGTGTGGGCGTCCATCCCCGTCTTCGGTCGCAACTTCCAGGCCACCCACCTGATGCTCGCCGTGCAGGTGATGACGGGGCTCGCGGACGAGCTGGACGACCGGCTGCACGGCGAGTTCGGCGGCAAGCGCTTCTTCGGCGAGGGCGACAAGCCGGGCAGGCGCGACCAGGGCGAACACCGCACCGGCATGTACCTCTGACCCGAGCCGTTCCGGCTGAGACGGGTGGGGCCCGGAAACCCCGAGAAACCGGGCCCCACCCGCCGGGGAGGGAGGATCAGGTCAGCGGAAGCCAGTCGAGGCTGCGCGCGGTGGTCGGGTCGGTGGCCCGCAGGCCCGCGTCGGAGACGGTCCAGAGCACGTCACCCACCAGCAACGACCGGGTCACCGGGCCCGCCCCGACCGGGTGGGACACCGTGCCGACCTCGCCGATGTCGGTCCCGGAGACCCGCAGCAGGCGTACGTCGTCGCCGACCGGGAGGGCGACTAGGCCGGTCTCCGGGCGGTGCAGGAAGGCGTGCGAGTCGTACTCCAGGGCGGAGTACTTCCCGGGCACGTGCCACTGGTCGAGCCGGGCCGGCCGGGCCGGGTCGCGGACGTCGAAGAGGGAGACCTGGAGCCCCTGCGTCCGCCCCCGTTGGTCGGCCTCCTGGCCCACCCCGAGCAGCCGCCCGTCCGGCAGCGGGTGCAGGTACGCCGAGTACCCGGTGATCTTCAGCTCACCGGTGACCCGGGGCGTGGTCGGGTCGGTCAGGTCGACCGCGTAGAGCGGGTCGGTCCGCCGGAACGTGACCACGTACGCGGAGCCGCCGAGGAAGCGCACCGAGAAGATCCGCTCGCCCGGGCCGAGGCCGGTGACCGCGCCGACCCGGGTCAGCGCGTCGCCGTCGCGGCGCAGCACGTGGACGCCGGACTCGGTGGTCGGTCGGGCGGCCCAGGGGTTGCCGGTGGTGGTGGCGACCCGCAGGTGCCCCTGCCACTCCGAGAGGGCGTACTGGTTGACGAGCGACCCCGGCACGGTGCCGGCGGAGAGGTAGCGGGGACGCCCCGGCGCGCCGGTGTCGAACTGGTAGATCTCGGTGACCTGCGCACCCGCCGGCCGGTCCCAGCGCGGCCCGGCGGGCCGGCCCGTGACCGGGCGTTCGCCCGCGAGGTAGAGGTTCGGGCCGGTGCCGTAGACCGTGGTGGCGTCGGCGGCGACGCTGACCGGGTCGCCGTCGCCGAGCCGGTCGGCGGCCAGGTCGAAGCTCAGCACGGTCAACATCGACGTGCCGGACCAGGTGGGCGGGCGGCTCAGCCGGTCGCAGCCGACCCGCCCGGTGTGCCGCTGGGCGCCGGCCGTCCACTCGTACGCCGGCAGCCACGCCTCCACCCCGGCCTGGTCGATGACCGCCCGGTTCGCCGCCGTCCGCGTCGCGTCGGTGCCGCGCTTCGCGCGCGGGAACTTCAGCCGGGGCCGGGTGCGGACGACGACCCGCGCGGTGGACCCGGTCTGCCGGGCGTCGACCAGGCTCCCGTCCATGCGGTAGGTGCCGAGCACCCGCGGCGGACCTGCGAGGTCGACCAGGATCAGCCGCGGTGCGCCGGCGATCCGCGACCCGGCGAACTCCCTGGCCCCGCCGGCGCCCACCTGGGCCAGCACCAGTGCCCGGTCGCCGTGCAGCAGCAGGGTCTGCTGCCCCCACTTCAACTCCGGCAGCGCCCCGGTGAGGTCCACCCGCCCCGTCTCCCGCCGGGCAGCCGGGTCCACCACCCGCAGCAGCCCCCGGTTGACCGTGATGATCCGCCGGCCGTCGGTCTTGACCAGATCGGGCTCGTCCGCGCCGGCCTCGTGGTTGTTGGTGGTGGAGTGCTCCGGTGCCGCTGCGGCCTCCGCCCGCGCGAGGGTCTTCGGGACCGCGTCGGAGGCCAGCATCGTGGGCCAGCGGCCGCCGAAGCCCCACGGGCCGACGGACGCCCGGGCGGCGGCCCGCAGCCCGGCCAGCGCGTCGGCGCAGGAGTCGAAGGAGACCAGCACCGGCGCGGCCGGCAGGTGCCGCGGCGGCGGATCGCCGGGTCGCGGCGGCGGGATGGCGCTCCCGCCGAGCAGGGTGAGGGCGGCCAGCGTGCCGGCCGCGAAGATGTGGGCTCCCCGTCTCATGGCCGGTTCGACGCGGCCGCGCGGCGCGTGGTTCCGACCCGCCCGGCCCTTCTTTCCGTTTCCCGCCCGGGGCCCGGTCGGCGGGTCAGCCGCCGGCGGGCCCGACGCCGGGGGACTCGACCAGTCGGGAGAGCACGATGGTGCTGCGGGTGGAGGTCACGAAGGGCTCGGCCCGCAGCCGCTCCAGCGCCGCCTCCAGGTGCGCGATGTCGGCGGCCCGCAGGTGGACGAGCGCGTCGGCCTCGCCGGAGACGGTGTACGCGCCGACCACCTCCGGGTGCCGGCGGGTGGCGACCCCGATCTGGGCCGGGGTGGTCCGGCCCGCGCAGAACAGCTCGACGAAGGCCTCGGTGGTCCAGCCGACGGCGGCCGGGTCGACGACCGCCGTGAAGCCCCGGATCACCCCGGCGGCCCGCAGCCGGTCCACCCGCCTCTTGACCGCCGGGGCGGAGAGCGACACCCGTTGCCCGATGTCCGCGTACGAGGCGCGGGCATCCGCGACGAGCAACGCAATGATCCGCTGGTCTACGGCATCTATCTGCAACGTTCCGCCTCTGGGAAGCAATGGTTGTGGCTGTTACCAAAGTTCTACGGTACCTACCCTTGGTCACCGTGAACCAGCAGCGAGTCCCGCGAAAGCGGACATATCTCATGTGCTCGCCCGAGCACTTCGCGGTCGAATACGCGATCAACCCGTGGATGGACGTCAGCACCCCGGTCGACCCGGAGCTGGCGGTCAAGCAGTGGGACCGGCTGCGGGATGCCCTGGTCGGCCTCGGCCACGAGGTGCACCTGCTCACGCCCGAGCGGGGCCTGCCCGACATGGTCTTCGCGGCCAACGGCGCGTTCGTGGTCGACGGCGTCGTCTACGGCGCGCAGTTCAAGCACGAGCAGCGGGCCGCCGAGGCCGCCGCGCACCGGGCGTTCTACGAGTCGCAGGGCTGGCGGTTCATCGCGCCGAGCGAGACGAACGAGGGCGAGGGCGACTTCGCCTACCTGCCCGAGGCGCACGGCGGGCTGGTCCTCGCCGGGCACGGCTTCCGCACCGAGCTGCCGGCGCACGCCGAGGCGCAGGAGGCGCTCGGCCGCCCGGTGGTGTCGCTGCGCCTGGTCGACCCGCGCTTCTACCACCTGGACGTGGCGCTCGCGTCGATCGACGACGAGAACATCGTCTACTACCCGGGCGCCTTCTCGGCGGCCAGCCAGAAGGTGCTCGCCCAGCTCTTCCCCGACGCGGTGGTCGCGGACGACTCCGACGCGCTGGCCTTCGGCCTGAACCTGGTCAGCGACGGGCTCAACGTGGTGCTCAACAGCGAGGCGACCCGGCTGGCCGGGAAGCTGAAGGCGGCCGGCTACCACCCCGTCCCCGTCGAGCTGGCCGAGCTGAAGAAGGGCGGCGGCAGCGTGAAGTGCTGCATCGCCGAGCTGCGCCACTGAGCCGAGCCGCGCCACTGAGCCGAGCCGCCGCCGAGCGGCCGAGCCGGGCCGCGTCGACCCGCTGAGCCGGGCCGCGCGATCGGGCCGTGCCGGGCCGCGTGACCGGCGCGGCGGGCAGGGCGTACGACGAGGGGGCCGGCCGCACGGGCGGGGCGGCCGGCCCCTCTCTCGCGTCATGTTTCTCGCGTCGTGCGAACTGCTCAGCCGAGCGTGGCCAGCTCCGTGACCAGCACGTTCGACAGCACCTGGCCGTCGAGTTGGACCTCGCGCAGGTACCACTTCTGCTGCGGCGTGCGCGGCTGGTTGAACTGCCACACGCCGCGCGGGCTGTCGATCTGGCCGATCTTGCCGAGCGCCAGGTTGACCTGCTGCGGGTTGGGCGTCTCGCCGGCGATCCGGATGGCCTGGTCGAGCACCTGCGCCGCGTCGTACGAGGCCATGGCGTAGGTGGTGGGCGATGCGCCGTGCTTCTTGCGGTACGCGGAGGCGAACCGTCGGTTGGCCGTGTTGTTCAGGTCGGCCGAGTAGTTGAGGGCGGTCTGGATGCCCTTCGCCTCCTCGGCCTTGACGCTCTCCAGGACCGTGCCCTCGGTAAGGAAGCCCGGAGCGTAGACCTTGCCGGTGAACCCCTCGATGCGCAGCTGCTTGATGAACTCGACCGCCGCCGGCCCGGCGTAGAAGCAGAACACGGCGTCGGGGTTGCGGCGCAGCGCCGTGCGGATGTCGGCCCGGTACGCGGACTTCGACGGGTTGGTGAAGACGCCCGTCCAGGTCACCGGGTCCTTGATGCGCGGGTCGGACTCGCCGAACTCCTGCCTGAAGCCCCGCACCACGTCCTGGCTGCCGGCGTTCTCCGGCGCGATGATCGCCAGCCGCGCCGAGGACCCCAACTGGTCCCGCAGGTAGCGCCCCAGCGCCCGGCCCGCCTCGTCGAGCACGTACGACGTCCGCCAGATGTAGACGACGCTCTGCAGGCTGGTCGGCGAGGCGTTGGAGCCGATCAGCGGCACCCGGGCCTGCTCGACGGTGTCCCGGATGCCGAACATGACGTTCGAGTCGACCACGCCGGTGAGGGCGAGCACGCCCTGCTTCAGCAAACCCTCGACGGCGGCCTTGCCGGTCTGCACGCTCTCGCCCTCGTCGGCGGTGAGCAGGGTGACCGGGTGCCCGCCCAGGCGGTTCTCGTTGAGGTCGAGGAAGAGCTGGAAGCCGTTGGTGATCTCGTCGCCGATCGCCTTGAGGCCGCCGCCGGTGGGCGCGATGAGGCCGATCTTGATCGGGCTGCCGCCGCCGGTCGCCTCACCCTCGGCCGCATCGGTGCCGCAGCCGGCGGCCAAGCCGGCCGTTCCGAGCGCGGCCAGCAGTTGGAGTGCCCGCCTGCGGTTCATCTGCGACACCGAGTTCCTTCCGGGGAGCGTTGCAGGGCGGATCGCGCCCCCTCGGCGTTCTACCGGGTCAGCGACGCTGCGTCAATGCCTAGCGATCTTCCAGCAGAGATCGAAGAGCAGCCATGATTTCCGGCCACGCCGTCGACTCCGGATCGATGAGCCCGAAATGCTCGCATTTCGGCAGCTCAACGAGGCGGATGTCACCCCCTGCCGCCGCGCCGGCCGCGACGAACTCGCGGCTCATCGCCACCGGCACCTGCTCGTCCAGCGCGCCGTGCATGACTACGGTCTGTGTTGGAATGGGCACCAATGATCGTGGATCGGCGGCGGCGTACCGGTCGGGGAGGTCGGCCGGGCCGCCGCCCAGCAGCGCGGCCACCGCCCCGGAGTCCAGGTCCAGCCGGTACGCCTCGGCGAGGTCCGACACCGGGGCCAGCGCCAGCACGCCCATGACGGCGGCCGGGGCGGTCGCCGCCGCGTACAACGCCAGATGCCCGCCGGCCGAGTGGCCCACCAGGACCGGCGGCCCCGCGGCGACCCGCCCGGGCAGCGCCTCGGCCGCCAGCCGGGGCAGCTCCGTCACGCCGGTCAGCACGTCGGTCAGCGTCCCGGGCCAGCCGCCGCCCGGCTGCCCCGTCCTGCGGTACTCCACCTGGGCCACCGGGTGGCCGAGCGCGGCCAGCGCGGCGGCCAGCGGGCCGGTGTGCCGCCGGTCGTACTCGGCCCGCCAGAAGCCGCCGTGCACCACCACGACCAGCGGCCGGGCCGGGCCCGACCCGGCGGGTCGGCGCAGGTCGGCGACCTGGTCCGGGTGGTCGCCGTAGGAGACGGTGGCGTCCGGGGCCGGGGCGGGGCGGCTGAGCACGGCGCGCGGGTCGGCGGGCATGGCGCGACCGTAGCGCGGATCACCCTCCGATCCGGCGTCGGGGATCGGTCCCCGGGAGCGGGTTCGCGTGCGGCTGGGTAAAGATGGATCCCATGACCGAAGCGCACTCCGCTGGACAGAACGACGAGCCGGGCCACGACGGCACCGGTCACTCCGGAACGGTGGTGGTGGTCGGCCCGGACGGGCGGCCGGTCGGCACCGTGCAGACCGACGAGGCCGCCGGCGAGGACCCCACCCGACTGGTCGAGCAGCCGGCCAAGGTGATGCGGATCGGCAGCATGATCAAGCAACTGCTGGAGGAGGTCAAGGCCGCCCCGCTCGACGACGCCAGCCGGCACCGGATGCGGGAGATCCACGAGCGGTCGATCGTCGAGCTCAAGGAGGGGCTCGCCCCCGAGCTGCGGGACGAGCTGGAGCGGATCTCGCTGCCCTTCACCGAGGAGAAGGCGCCCAGCGAGAGCGAGCTGCGCATCGCGCACGCCCAGCTCGTCGGCTGGCTGGAGGGCCTCTTCCACGGCATCCAGGCGGCCCTGGTCGCCCAGCAGATGGCCGCCCGGGTCCAGCTCGAACAGATGCGTTCCGGCCGGCAGGCGCTGCCCAGTGGCCCCGGCGGCGTGATGCCGGGCATGCCGGGCATGGGCCAGCCGCAGGGCGGCGAGGCGCACAGCACCGGCCAGTACCTCTGAGCCTGACGGCCGGCCGGGCGCCGGCCGGCCGTCAGTCCACCCCGAAGACCTTCTCCAGGTACGCCGCCACGCCGTCCGCCGAGTTCGCCGAGGCCACCTCGTCGGCGACCGCCAGGACGGCGCGGTGCGCGTTCGCCACCGCCACCCCTCGCCCGGCCCAGGTCAGCATCGGCACGTCGTTGGGCATGTCGCCGAAGGCGAGCACCTCCCGGGCGTCGATCCCGAGCCGCGCGCAGTACCACGCCAGCCCGGCCGCCTTGGTGACGCCCGCGGCGGAGATCTCCACCAGCCCCGAGGACGACGAGTGGGTCGCCTCGGCCAGCCCCTCCAGCGACGCGGCGACCAGCGCGACGAAGGCGTCCGGGTCCTGGTCGGCGGCCCGGGCCAGCAGCTTCACCGCCGGCGCCGACAACAGTTCCTCCGGGGTCTCGACCGCCCGGATCGCCTCGTGGTCGGCATCCCAGCGCAGCGGGTAGTGCGCCTCGTGCCGCATCTGCCGGCTCTCGACGATCTCCACCGCGAAGCTGATGTCGGGCACCTCGGCGCGCAGCCGCCGGGCCACCTCGGCGAGCAGTTCCGGCGCGAGCGGGTCGGCCCGGAGCACCTCGTCGGCGACCGGGTCGTAGACCACCGCGCCGTTGGCGCAGATCGCCGGCAGCGGCTCGGCGAGCTGGTCGTACACGAGCTTCAGCCAGCGGATCGGACGGCCGGTGACCAGCACGACCGGCGTGCCCCGCGCGGAGATCCGCGCCAGCACGTCGGCGGTGTGCGGGCTGAGTGTGCGGTCGTCCCGTAGCAGGGTGCCGTCGATGTCGGTGGCGATCAGCCGAGGTGCCTCTCCCATCAGCGGGACAGTAGTCGATCGAGGTACACCGCCACCCCGTCGTCGTCGTTGCGCAGCGTCACCTCGTCGGCGGCGGCGCGGACCGTCGGGTGGGCGTTGGAGACCGCCACCCGGGCCCAGCCGGCCCACGCGAACATCGGCAGGTCGTTGGGCATGTCGCCGAAGACCAGCACCTCGGCCGGGTCGACGCCGAGCCGCTGCGCCACGACGGCCAGCCCGGTGGACTTGTCCACCCCCGGCGGGCAGATCTCCACGAAGCCCAGGCCCGCCTGGGTGAGCGTGGCGACCTCCGGCGGGACGACCTCCCGGGCGACGGCGAGCAACTCGTCCACGTGGTGGTCGGCGGTCCGGACGAACGCCTTGATCACGTCGCAGGAGAGGCACTCGGCGCGGCTGCGCGCCTCGAACGCGTCCTGGTAGGGCCAGCTCGGGTGGTAGTCGCCCCAGAGCGGCGCGTCGTGCTCGTCGGACGCCTCGACCATCACCGTCAGCGGCCCGACCGCCACCTCCAGGTCGGCGAGCAGCGTGGCCAGCACCTCGGCGGGGAGGCGCTCGTCGCGCAGCACCACCGGCCCGGCCGGGTCGCTCTGGTCGACCACCCGGCCGCCGCCCGCCATCACCAGGAAGTCGGCGGCGCGGATGTCGTTGCGGGTCAGTTCGGCCAGCCGGGGACCGCGGCCGGTCGCGCCGACCACCGGGATCCCGGCGGCGCGTACCCGGTCCAGCACCCCGTGGGTGTAGGCGGAGACCGTCTCGTCGCTGCGGACGAGCGTCCCGTCGAGGTCGGTGGCGATCAGCTTGGGCAGGCCCGGGCGGGTCATCGTTCCTCCTTCGCCCGCCGCCGTCGCAACCAGCCGTTTCGGTCGTCGTGGCTCGACCCTGAGTGACGGCGGGCAGCAACCGTACCTCGCGTGGCAGGTACCGCCCATTGCCTTTGGGCGAAGTCGGTGCCAACGGACGACGGCCCGCCGGTGTCCCCGCCCCCGGGCCGCCGGGGCGGCCGTACGGTGGGCGGATGGGAGAGCGGGACTGGCCGGTGGCGGAGATCATCGGCACCGAGCGGCTGCTGCTGGAACCCCTCCGCGTCGACCACGCCGAGGAACTCGCCCCGCTCCTCGACGACCCGGCCCTACACGAGTTCACCGGCGGCAGCCCGGCGACCCCCGAGCACCTGCGGGAGCGCTACCGCCGACAGGCGGCCGGGCGGTCCCCGGACGGCGGGGAGGGCTGGCTCAACTGGGTCGTCCGGCACCGGGACACCGGCGACGCGATCGGGACCGTGCAGGCCACCGTGCGGCTCGACGGCGACCGGCCGGTCGCCGAGCTGGCCTGGGTCGTCGTGTCGCCGCAGCAGGGCCGCGGCTACGCCGGCGAGGCCGCCGCCGGCATGGTCGGCTGGCTGGAGGAGCAGGGCATCGGGGCGCTGGTCGCGCACGTGCACCCCGACCACCGGGCCTCCGCCCGGGTGGCCGAGCGGCTCGGTCTGCGCGCCACCGACGAACTGGTCGACGGCGAGATCCGCTGGGCCTCCCCCTGAGGGTCAGTCCCGGGGTTCGGGGCGGGCGAAGGGGACGGCCGGCCCGACGGTGAGGTCGGCCGGCGGGGGCAGCCCCCCGTCGTCCGCCAGGTCGCGGGCCCTGCGACTACGGCGTCGCTCGACCGGCGGCCCCTCGGCGGTGGCTTCCCCGTCGACGGCCTCCTCCCCGTCGGCGGCCTCCCCGTCCGGCGCGGCCGCCCCCACCGGGGCCAGCCTCAGCGCCGCCGCGAAGAGCGCGCACGCGACGAACGCCGCCACCAGGCCCCGGCCGTACTCGATCCGGAACCCGTCGTCCGTGGAGTAGAAGAAGACACGCTGGCCTGCCTCGTCCAGCGAGGCGGCGGTCGCGGCCAGCAGCGCCAGCAGCGCCCCGGCCAGGGTCAGGCCGGCGAGCCGGGCGTTGCGCCGGACCGCCGCCGTGCCGCGCAGCGCGAGCGCCACCGCGCAGGCCAGCGCCAGCAGCCCGACCAGGTAGCCGACCCCGAAGCCGCCGATGTCGGACACCCCGCCCGGCACCCGCACCGGCGCGTCGCCCTGGGGGCCGGCGTTGGGGATCGTCATCACCTGCCACTCGCCGAGCAGCGAGGCGAGGGCGGCCACCGCGCCCAGCGCCGCCAGCAGCGGCGGCAGCCGGCGGTCCCGGCCCAGGCCGGAGAGCGTACGCCCGAGCCGGCCCGGCGGGGCCGCCTCCGCCCCGCCCCACTCCACGACGGCGGTGTCGTCGGACCGGTGGTCCTGGCGGGGAATGGGGAGATCCTGGGACATCGGCCACCCTTCCGCGTGCACGGGCCTGAGCCGAATCATGACACAGCACGCACCGGAGGAGCGGAGCGTGAACGGTCGCCGGTGGGTGCCCTTTCCGATAGCGTCGGAGGCATGCCTATCCGTACCGCTTCCGCACGTTGGCAGGGCAACCTCACCGAGGGGTCCGGCACGGTCCGCACCGGCAAGGGCGGGCTGGAGGGGAACTACTCCTTCAAGTCGCGTTTCGAGGAGGGTGAGGGCACCAACCCGGAGGAGCTGATCGGCGCCGCGCACGCCGGCTGCTTCTCCATGGCGTTCTCCAAGGCCCTCGCCGAGGCCGGCTCGCCGCCCTCCTCGGTGGAGACCATCGCCAAGGTCCACCTGGACAAGACCGATGCCGGGATGACCGTCACCCGGATCGAGCTCGACACGGTCGGCGACGTGCCGGGCATCGACGAGGCGCAGTTCACCAAGCTCGCCGAGACCGCCAAGGACAACTGCCCGATCTCCCGGCTGCTCTCCCCGGGCGCCCAGATCACCCTGACCGCCCGCCTCGCCTCCTGACCGCCTCCACCGTCGGCGTACGCCTCCACGGGGAGCATCCCTCCCGGTGGAGGCGCGCCGATCTTGGCCGGGCCGCGCGGGCCGCGCCGTCGGGCAGAATGGGCGGGTGCCGGTGGAGATGAGTCGCGAGCGCTTCGAGGAGCTGGTCGGCGACGCGCTCGACGAGGTGCCCGAGGAACTGCTCGCCCTGATGAGCAACGTCGTGATCCTGGTGGAGGACGATCCGCCGCCCGGCGAGGACCTGCTCGGCCTCTACGAGGGCCACGCCCTCACCGAGCGGGGCTGGGACTACTCCGGCGTGCTGCCGGACCGCATCCTGATCTACCGCAACCCGATCCTGCGCCTCTGCGACGACGACGAGGACGTGGTGGACGAGGTCGCGGTGACGGTCGTGCACGAGATCGCCCACCACTTCGGCATCGACGACGCGCGGCTGCACGAGCTGGGCTGGGGTTGACGAGCGCGACGCGGCCCCCGCGGACGGGCGCGCAACCGCCACGACCGGCTGGTCGGCCGGTGCCCGCGACGACCGGCGGGCCGAGCCGGGCCGGTCGGCCGGTGGCCGATGGTTGCGGCGTACGCCTACCGTCGGTCCAGGCATCGCGAAATCAGGAGGCACTTCCATGCGCAGCGAGCTCTTCTCCGCGGAGAACCTGGAGAAGGAGTCCGCGCAGCCCGGCATGCGGCTGCAGAACTCCAAGATGTTGAAGATCGAACTCAACGGCGAGGCGATGGCCCGCGTCGGGTCGATGGTCGCCTACCAGGGGCAGGTGCAGTTCCAGGCGCTCGGCTCCGGGGGGCTCGGCAAGTTCCTCAAGCAGAAGCTGACCGGCGAGGGCGTCCCGCTGATGAAGGTCACCGGCCGGGGTGACGTCTTCCTCGCCGACTTCGCCAAGGACGTGCACGTCATCGACCTGGAGCCGGGCGACGCGCTCTCCATCAACGGCTCCAGCGTGCTGGCGTTCGACTCCACCCTCCAGTACGACATCCGCATGGTCGGCGGGGCCGGCATGGCCTCCTCGTCGGGCCTGTTCAACTGCGTCTTCACCGGCCACGGCCGGATCGCCATCACCACCAAGGGCACGCCGGTCGTGCTCAACGTCGACGCCCCCACCTACGTCGACCCGCAGGCGGCGGTCTGCTGGTCGGCCAACCTCCAGACCGGCTACCACCGGGCGGAGCAGCTCGGCCTCGGCACGCTGCTCGGCCGGCGCACCGGCGAGGCGTTCACGATGAGCTTCGCCGGCCAGGGCTTCGTCGTCGTGCAGCCCTCCGAGGAGCCGCCGATCATGGGCAGCGGCGCCCAGGAGCAGCAGGGCGGCCTCCTCGGCGGCCTGCTCAGCTGACCCGCGCCAGGCGCGCACACCGCCCCCGCCCGCGTCGACCCGTCCTGCCGGCTCCGCCGCGGCGCGGGGGCGGTGCCGTCAGGTGAGGTCGCCGGCGCGCAGGCGGGCCAGCCAGGCGGCGGCGTCGGCGTAGTCGGCGTCCGAGAGGCCGGGCGGCGCGGGGACCGGTCGGTCGCCCGCCGCCGTGGTCCAGCGGTGCCGGGGGTACGAGCCCAGGAAGCGCACGTCGGCGCAGACCCGGCGCAGCCCCTGCAACGCCTCCCCGAGCCGGACGTCCGCCACATGGCCCGTGCAGTCGAGGAAGAAGACGTACCGGCCGAGCGCCTCGCCGGTCGGGCGGGACTCGATCCGGCTCATGTTGACGCCCCGGACGGCCAGCTCCATCAGCACCGCCAGCAGCGCGCCCACCCGGTCGTGGGCGATGTAGACCGCCAGCGAGGTCACGTCGTCGCCGGTCGGCGGCGGGGGCGGGCCGGGGCGGGACACCAGGGCGAAGCGGGTCACCGCGTCCGGGTGGTCGGCGATCTTGTCGGCGAGCACGTCGAGCCGGTGCCGGGCCGCCCCGATCGGGGCGCAGATCGCCGCGGCGTACTCGCCGGTGGCGGCGCCGGCCGCGGCCGCGCCGTTGGAGAGCACGTCGACCACGACCGCGTCCGGCAAATGGGCGCGCAGCCAGCCCCGGCACTGGGTGGACGCCTGCGGATGGGCGGCGACGCTGCGGACGCCCGCGAGCGTCGTGCCGGGCCGGGCGGCGAGCACGAAGTCGACCGGCAGGATCACCTCACGGGTGATCACCAGAGGTTCCCCCTCGGCCAGCTCGTCCAGGGTCACCCCGACCGCGCCGCCGATCGAGTTCTCCAGCGGCACCAGGGCGGCGTCCGCCTCACCGGCCCGTACGCTCTCCAGCGCCTCCGGCACGCTGCGGGCCGGCGCGCGGCTGCCCCGCTCGGCGGCGGGGATGGTGTTCAGCGCCTGCTCGGCGAAGGTGCCCTCCGGCCCGAGGAAGACGAAGCGCGTCGGCGGTGTTCCCGGCATGGCGACAGCCTACGCACCCGGTACGCCGAGCGACCCGCCGTCGCAGACCAGGGTCCGGATGCCGGGCGGCCCGGCGGCGCGGACCTCGGCCGTGCAGACGTCGGTGCCGGCGGCGACCAGCCGTGGAGCGCTCGCCCGGCCCTCGGTGACCACGTGGAGCTCCTCGTGCCCGGTGACGTCGAGCACCGTGTAGTGCCACCCGCCGGCGCAGAGCGGGCCGGTCCGCACCCGGACCCGGGCGCCGCCCGGAAGCACACCCCGGCCGCGCACCAGGTCGACGACCCGCTGCCCGGAGGGGCCGGCGGGGCACGGCACCGCGACCAGGCCGGAGTCCGCGGTCGGGGTGGCCGTCCCGGGCAGGCCGGTGGCGGGCGGCGTGGTCGGCGCGAAGGTGGGCGTGCCGGCCGGGCTCGGCGCGGCGGCGCGGGTCGGGGCGGCGGTGGGCGCGGCGTTCCGCAGCTCCGGCGGGGTGCCGCAGCCCGCCAGCGGCACGGCGGCCAGCAGCACGGCGGTCACGAGTCGCCGCCCGCCCCGGGCGGAACGGCCGGTCGGGTGGTCGGGGGCGGCGGGGCGCGAGGGGGTGGGCGGCACGGGCCGATCCTCGGGACATCGGGGAGCGTCGCTGCGGCCGGGAGGCCGAGCCCATCCTAGGAGGAACCGGCGGCCGGGTGAAGATCAGGCGAGGACCCGGTGGCCGGCCCGCTCCAGCGCGGCGGTCGCCTCGCCGAGGCGTACCGCGGGAACCAGCAGGTAGTCGGTGTCGTACGTCGAGAAGGCGACCACGCTGACCCGGGCCGCCGCGACCGGACCCACCAGGGCGGCGAGGGTGCCGGTCACCGCCAGGTCGAGCGGCCCGGCGACCCGCAGACAGCGCCAGGCCGTCTCCACGGCGGCCTGCTCGGGCACCCGGTCGGCGGGGCAGATCAGCGAGATCCCGTCGGCGGTCCAGCTCACCGTGACGACATCGCCGTCGCTCAGCCCGCCCGGCAGCTCGGGCGGCAGGGCGGAGCCGGCGGCCATCCGGCACACGGCGTACTCCCCCGGCAGCAGAGCGATATCGAGCATGAGGGCACCTTACGGCCTCGGAGACGGCCCGCCCCAGATTCGCCGCGTGCGGCGAACACCACATCCCGCCGCAGGTCAGACCTCGGAGAAGAACGTGAGGGAACCGGCAACCGACCCGTCGGTGAGCACCGGGGTGGAGATCGCGTCCACGGTCGAGTCCGGCCGGTCGGCCGACGCGGCCTGGACGCGGAGCAGCCCTCGGGCCAGACGCCCGGAGGAGAGGGCCAGCAGCGGCGGGATCTTGTCGATCTCGGCCTCGGTCAGCTCGCCACGGTTGGCGGTGAAGTCGAGCAGCCGGAGCCCGCCGTCGAGCAGCGGCAGCCCGATCACGTCCGCCGGGGTGCCCAGGCAGAGCAGTTCGCAGCCCGAGGCGGAGACGGCGATCACCCTCGTCCCGGCGTCGATCAGCAGGCACGGCTCGTCGGCGTGGGAGACGGTCGACGACCACCGCCCGAAGTTGTCGGACCCCTGCTCTGTCGATGTCCCCGCCGCCGGCACGAACACTTCAGAAAGCGAGAGTTCGACGTGGGCCACCGCGCCTCCTATGTACACCGACGGTCTGTCCACGCTAGCCGGTCGCCACGGATGTCGCCGACCGCGCTGCGGTCACCGGGCCACGGGTGGTGCTGGGGTGCCCGCCCGGGCGGCCGGCGACGGCGCGACCGGCGGGTGCCGACCGGCACCCGGGCCGCGTGACGTCGCCGGTGACGTTACCGCCGGCCGGCCGGCTTGTCAGCGGCCGTTCGGCCGTCCTCGTACCACCGGTAGTCGGCGGCCGGCCGGTAGGAGCCGTTCATCCAGGTGCCCGGGTGCTGGGCGACCCGCGACAGCTTCTCGGCGGTGGCCGGGCTGATCCGGCTGCCCCCGGCGACGAGCAGGCGGTCCAGCTCGCGGTGGGTGGCCATGAGGCAGTCCTTCGGCAGGCCGTAGACGCTGATGACGCCGGAGCCGACGAACGTCAGCACCGGCGTCACCGGGATCGGCAGCCCCACCGCGTCGGAGAGCGCCTTGCTGGCGCGCTTGGCGTCGCGGCGGGCCTCCGCCACGTAGGGCGGTCGCTTGCCGTTGATCTGCACCACGTCGCCGGCGACGAGCACCCGGGCCCGGCCGTGATCGGCGATCGTGACCGCGAAGAGCCCGCTCGGCCCGATGGCGAGGAAACCGGCGCGTTCGTCGCGCTCGTGGTCGAGCAGCAGGTCGGAGACGTCCGTGCGGGGCCACTCGATGACGTGCCAGGCGGGCCCGAGGTGGTCGAGCTGACCGAGCGCCCGCGCGCCGGCCGCCTCCAGCCGGCGGGCGCCCCGCTCGGCCCGCCGGCGGCGGGCCCACTCCAACGGGGACGGACGGACCGGCGCGAGCACCCCCGGCGACTCCAAGCGGGGATGTGGCACTGCCGCCGCGGGCGGCAGTGCCCGGGCGGACGGTACGGCTCGACGAGCGGGAAAGACAGTCATCGCGACCTCCGGCAAAAGGTCCCTCGAAGTTATGTCCTCACTACCCTACGTTGCCAGTCCCCTGTGTCGGCAAGTTGGAACGCCGGAGTGAGTGTGGATGAATGCCATATTCATCCACCACTGTTTTATCGGATGCCGCCAAACCCTGCCCTACGCTGCGATGGTGACCCACTACGTGGACAGCGAGGTCGGCCGGCTCGGCACCGTGCTGCTGCACCGGCCCGGCCCGGAACTCGCCCGGCTCACCCCCCGCAACAACGACTCGCTGCTCTTCGACGCCATCCCGTGGGTGGGGCGCGCCCAGGAGGAGCACGACGCCTTCGCCGCCGCCCTGCGCGAGCGCGGGGTCGAGGTGCTCTACCTCGCCACCCTGCTGGCCGAGACGCTCGCGGTGGCCGACGCGCGGGCCGAGCTGACCGAGGTGGTGCTGCGCTCGCCCCGGCTCGGCGATTCGCTGCGCGCCCGGGTCGCCGACCACCTCGCGTACCTCGACCCGGCCGCGCTCGCCGACGTGTTCATCGCCGGGCTGGCCCACGAGGAACTGCGGGTCAGCCGGGAACGGCCGGGCGGCCTGGTCTACACCCTGATGGACCGGCACGACTTCGTCATCGACCCGCTGCCCAACCTGCTCTTCACCCGGGACTCCTCGGTGTGGATCGGCGACCGGGTCGGGGTGACCAGCCTGGCGATGCCGGCCCGGCGGCGGGAGACCACGCTGACCGACGCCATCTACCGGCACCATCCGCGCTTCGCCGGCACCGAGTTCGTCTACCACCCCGAGCTGGAGCACCTGGAGGGCGGCGACGTGCTGCTGCTCGCGCCGGGGGTGCTGGCCGTCGGGGTGGGCGAGCGGACCACCCCGGCCGGTGCCGAACGCCTCGCCCGGCAGGTCTTCGCCGCCGGGCTGGCCCACACGATCCTCGTCGTGCCGATCGCCCAGGAGCGGGCGACCATGCACCTGGACACCGTCTGCACGATGGTGGACGTCGACGCCGTGCTGATGTATCCGAACATCGCCCACACCCTGTCGGCGTACACCGTGATCGCCGGAGCGGACGGCGAGGACCCGCGGGTGGACGGCCCGGTGCCGTTCCTGCGGGCCGCCGCCGACGCGATGGACCTGGGCCAGCTCAGGGTGATCGACACCGGCCTGGACCCGGTCACCGCGGAACGCGAGCAGTGGGACGACGGCAACAACACCCTCGCCCTCGCGCCCCGGCTCTGCGTGGGCTACGAGCGCAACACGGAGACCAACGCGCAGCTCGAACGGGCCGGCATCGAGGTCATCCCGATCGCCGGCTCCGAACTCGGCTCCGGTCGGGGCGGACCGCGCTGCATGTCCTGCCCCCTGGTCCGCGAGCCGTTGGGCGGGCAAGAAAGGGCCCCTTCCTGACGCGTACGGTAGAGGAAGGGGCCCTTCCTGACACCTCGGGCGTCGCCGGGGCACCGCACTGCCGGGTGCCCCAGTGGCGCCGGCGGGGGCGTGGCGGCTCAGCGCAGGGTGAGCTGGCGGCCGAGCAGGCCGTGGCGGGCGCGCCGGCCGGCGGCGTCCAGCGGGGCAGGGTCGGCGAGCGCCTCGGCGTACCGCTTGGCGAAATCGGCGACCGGCTGCTCCCAGTCGGCGGCCGGGACATCCTCGGGCAGGTCCCAGACCGGCACCAGCCGGCCGTGCGCCCGGAACATGCCGGCGAACCGGGTGTTCTCACCGAGGGTCAGCGTGCCGGCCACGCTCAGCCGGGCCAGCGCGTCCAGCGCGGCGTCCTCGTCGTCGGGCAGCACCCAGCGCACGTGCGACTTCTCCGGCACCTGGCACCAGTACGCGGCCCGGGCGGCGGCGAGCCGCACGGTCGGGTAGATCGCGGCGTTCGCCCGCTCCAGGGACGCCTGTACGTTCGGGTCGTCGCCGGCCCCCGGGTCGAGCCAGAACTCGAACCCGTCGTGCATGGTGATCTCCAGCGGACCGTCGACCAGGACGTCCTGCAGGCGGGGGCCCGGCCCGGGCAGCGGCGGCACGGCCACCGGGCTGCCCGGCACGGCCCGCAGCGCGCAGAGCAGCGCCTCGGCCAGATCCCGGGAGACGTCGCCGGACTGCTGGTGGCGCTGGAGCCCGATGAGGACCCGGCCGTCCGGTTTCGTCACGGCCGGGGCGGCCATCGGCAGCACGGTGGCCAGGACGACCTCGCGGTCGCCGAACTCCTCGACCAGGGCGGGGGCGAGCCGCAGCGGCGCGGAGGCGGCCGGCACCAGTTCGCGCAGGGCGATCCACTCCGGCTCGTCGGTCAGCCCCTCGAACGGTCGGGGCACGAAGATGTCGCGCACCTTCTCCCGCTTGGGGGTGGCTTCGGCGGCCCGCTGGCTCTTTCGACGCTTGCTCACGGCGACACAGCCTAGAGGCCGCAGCCGGTCGGTGTGGGCAGGACCCGCCTGTCGGGGACGGTCAGCCGGCCACGGCCAGGTCCGACCGGGTGACGTCGGCCGGGTCGAATTCGGCCCACACGCTCTGGCCCAGGCCGTCGCGTTCGACGCCCCAGCGGTCGGCCAGCCCCGAGACGATGTGCAGGCCGCGGCCGTCGACGGCGTCCGTGTCGGCCACCCGCATCCGCGGGCCCGCGGCGGCCCCGCCGTCGGTCACCCGGAGCTGCACCTGCTGGCCCGCGGCGGAGCTGCGCAGTCGCCAGGCCACCCGGACCACCCCGCCGGGCAGCGGGTCGGCGTGCCGGACCGCGTTGCCGACCAGTTCGGCCAGGACCGCGACCAGGTCGGCCAGGAGCGGCGGGGGTACGACGCCGGTCAGCTCGTCGGCGAGCCGGTGCCGCGCCAGCCGCGCCCCCGTGGCGTGGTGGGGCACCACCACGCACCATGCCCGTTCGGCAGCTCCCGTCGACACCTTCGCCCCTTCACGCCCCGCCGCCCGTCGCCGGTCCCCCGCGCGGCAGCCGCACCTCTGCGACCGTACCGCCGCCGGCCCTCGGCCGGAGGAATACCCATCCATTCTGCTGTTCAACGATCCGGCGGACGAGATAGAGACCGAGACCGGCCCCGGGATAGCGGCGGCGGTCGCCCGACTCCCCCTGCCAGAACCGGTCGAACGCGCGCTCCACGTGCTCCGGCCGGATGCCGATGCCGCGATCGCTGACCCGGAAGGAGACGGTCGCCCCGTCCGCGTCCGCGCTGATCTCGACGGAGGAGTCGGGCGGGGAGTACTTGCCGGCGTTCGTGCACAGCTCGGTCAGCACGGTCGCCAGGCTGGGCCGGTGGCCGAGCGCCCTGGGCAGGTTGGCCGGGAGGCGGAGGACGATCCGGTGCCGCAGCTCCGCCGGCAGGTCGGTCACCGCCGCGCGCAGCGCGTCGCCGAGGTCGTACGGGGCGGGCGGCTCGTCGCCCGGGCCCGGCTCGGCGGCGGCGGAGAGCAGCCGGTCGACCAGCCGGGCCAGATCGTTGGCGCGCTGCCCGATGATCCGGGCGGCCTGCCGCCGGTCGGTCTCGGTCAGCGACTCCCAGTGGTCGGTGAGCGTGTCGGCGTAGCCCTTGATCACGGTCACCGGCGTACGCAGCTCGTGGCTGGTCACCGCGACGAAGAGATCGCGGTCGTGGTCGCGCCGCTGCTGGTCGGTGATGTCGCGGAAGGTCACCACGTGCAGGGCGCCGGGGCCGGGCAGCTCCCCGGAGGTGATCTTGATCCAGCGGCCGTCGGGCAGCCGGTGGTCGAGCACCTGCCCGGACGGCGGCAGCGGGAAGGGCAGCGGCCGGTTGAGCGCCTCGGCTGCGGAGCGGCCGGTGACCTGTGCGGCGGCCGGGTTCCAGAGCCGTACGTGCCCGTCCCGGTCGACCACGGCCAGCCCGTCCGCCAGCGCCGAAACCACCGGGCCGCCGCCGTGCACCGGCAGCCCGGTCTGGTCGCCGTAAATGTGGGCGATGCAGGAGGCGACGTAGCCCATCACGTCGTGCCGGTCGGCGTCCCGCGGCCCGTCCTCGCCAGAGTGGTGTCGGTCGGCGTCCCGCGGCCCGTCCTCGCCGGGGTAGAGCGCGTGCAGGCTGCCGACGGTCAGCCCGCCGATCTCGGCGCGGGCGACCACCATCCGGAGCAGGCCGCGTGCGGCCAGCTCGCCGGCGAGCCGGCCGGTGAGCCGGTCCGTCCGGACCTCACGCACCCGGGTGCCGGAGAGCAGGCAGGCGACGGCCGGGTCGTCGGGCGGGACGGGGCGGCCGACGATCCACTCGACGGCGCCGGCGGCGGCGATCACCCGGCCACCGGTCGGCGTGAACTCGACGAACGCCATGCCCGCCGCGTCGAGCGCGGACCGGACCACCCGGAGCAGTTGGGTGAGGGCGGGGACGCCAGCGCCGCCGGAGTTGATCGAGTCGATCACCGCGGTGTGGCCGGCGATGAGAGCGGAGAGGTCGGTGCGCTCCGGCATGCCCCGAGTGTGCCCCGACCGTCGGGTTCCGGACACCCCTGCCCGACCGGATCCCGCCCACCGGTCCGGGCCGTCCGCGTCGGGCCGGGGGCGCGGTCCGCGTGTCGGACCGGGCGGGCCGGGGCGCGGTCCCGGCGCGCCGTCAGCGGCCCAGGTGGGCCAGCGCGTGCGCCGGCCGGTCGGTGATGATGCCGTCCACCCCGGCGGACACGACGAGGTCCAGGTCGGCCGGCTCGTTGACGGTCCACACGTAGACCTGGTTGCCCGCCGCCCGCAACGCGGGCACGAGCTGCGGGCGGGCCCGCACCAGCGCCACGCCGGGCCCCGCGATCCGGGCGCCGAACGGCAGCCGTCCCGCCCGCAGCCAGGGCGGCAGCACCTCCAGCAGCAGCACCGTGGGCAGTGCGGGGGCCAGCTCCCGCGCCCGGCGTACGGCCAGCGTGGAGAACGACATGACGGTGACGCGTACCGGATCGTCCGGTTTCGGCTCGGTCAGGCCGTACCGGCGCAGCAACGCGACGAGCCGGCGCTCGACGTCGCCGCCGTAGCGGGAGGGGTGCTTGGTCTCCACCAGCAGCCGGACCGGCCGTCCGGCGGCGAGCACCGCGTCCAGCAGCCGCTCCAGGGTGAGCAGCCGGGTACGCGACTCGTCCAGCACCTCGTCCCCGTCGGCGGGCACGCAGCGGGGGTGCCAGGAGCCGAAGTCCAGCGCCTCCAGCTCGGCGAGGGTACGCGCGCTGACCAGGCCCTGGCCGTTGCTGGTGCGGTCGAGCCGGCGGTCGTGCACGCAGACCAGGTGCCCGTCCCGGGTCAGCCGGACGTCGCACTCCAGCCCGTCCGCGCCCTCGTCGAGGGCGCGCAGGTAGGCGGCGAGGGTGTGCTCGGGCAGGTCGTACGAGGAGCCGCGGTGCGCGAAGACCAGGGGTGCGCCCATCCCGTCCGCCTAGAGGACGCGGCCCGGCTGCCCGTTTTCGCCGACGACGGGTCTCCCGGAGGCGGCCCACTCGTCCATCCCGCCCGCGACGTTGCGCACCTGGTCCCAGCCGTTGCGCATCAGGTAGGCGACGACCTGGGCGGATCGCCCGCCGGAGCGGCAGATCACGGCGACGTCGCGGTCGGCGGGCACCTCCGCGATCCGGGCCGGCAGCTCCATCATCGGCAGGTGGTGTGCGCCGGGAGCGTGGCCGGCGGCCCACTCGTCGTCCTCCCGGACGTCGAGCAGGTACGCGTCGTCGGCGATCTCGGGCACGGTCACGGTGGGAACGTGGGGTCCGAACACGCGCCAAGCCTAGATCCTCGCCCGGCCGTCCGTGGGCGGGCGGTCGGCGCAGCGGGGTGCGGAGAGGCGGGGCGTCCCGCGCGTCAGAGTCGGGTGACCCACCGGGGGTTGGCCCGGGCCCACTCCGGCACGCGGGTGCCGCGGACCGCCTCGAACAGCCCGTTCCCGCCGTTGTCGAGGACGACGTACGACACCTGGTCGATGGTCTGCGGGTAGGAGGGGATCTGCACGCCGCGCAGCGCGTCGGCTGGCAGGTCGCGCAGCGCGAGGACCAGGTCCTCCAGCGGTACGCCGTTGGTGTCCACGGTCAGCGAGCTGCCCACCGCCCGGATCACCTGGTCGAGCTTGACGGGATTGGTCCGCAGCGACGTCTCGCTCGTGCGCTCCAGCAGGGCCCGGAGCAGCTGCTGCTGATGCCGCTGCCGGTCGTAGTCGCCGCCGGGCAGGTCGTAGCGCTGGCGGACGTAGTCCAGCGCTGTGCCGCCGTCCATCTGCTGGCAGCCGGGGTGGAAGACCCGGCCGGTGTGGATCGAGCGGACCTCGGTGTCCACGCACATGCGTACGCCGCCGAGCAGGTCGATGACCTTGCGGAAGCCGGAGAAGTCGATCAGAGCCGCGCCGTCGAAGCGGATCCCGGTGAGCCGGGCCAGGGTGGCCGAGAGCAGCCGGGTGCCCGGCTCGCCGCCCCCGCCGTGCTCGTACGCCGCGTTGATCTTGTCCTGCCCGCCGCCGAAGCCGTTGCCGGCTGGGATGGCGACCAGCAGGTCCCGGGGGACGGAGACGAGGTACGCCTCGCGTCCGCCGGCCGGCACGTGCACGATGAGGATGGTGTCCGACCGGCGGTCCGCCGCGCTGCCGCTCTGCCACCGGTCGGTTCCCACGAGCAGGTAGTTCAGCGGCCCGTCGGGGTCGGTCCGCTTCCGGCGGGCGGTGGGGTCGAGCAACTGCTCCCGCACCACGGTGCGCTCGTACCGGTCGCTCAGCGCTCGGAGGCCGACCACGGCGAGCCCGGCCAACAGCACCACGGCCAGGCCGACGCCGAGCAGGACCCGGGGCCAGCGGGCGCGGCGCGACCGGGCGGCCCGGGCGTCGGCCCCGGCCCGATCGTCGCGCGTCGATCTGGACGTGGCTCCTCCCCGCGGCCCGTACGTGAATCTCTCTCACGTCAGGCTATGGGTGTCCCCGGACGCCCCGGGCCGCTTCGCCGACTTTGCCCGGCCGCCGCGCTCGGGCGGGGCCGGGCGAGCGTCCGCGCTATGTGCGGCTGGAGATCACCTGTGGGTTGGCGAAGACGAACTCGGCCAGTTTGTCCTGCTTGAGCGCGTGGAACATGTCCAGCGTCTCCTGGCTCAGCGTCTCCCGACTGCCGTCGCCGTGGAAGGTGCCGCCGTTGGTCTTCAGCATGACCAGGTCGTTGCCGGTGACGCCGCGCATCGTGAAGACGAAGTCGGCGACGGGCACCCCGCCGACGTCGAGGATGAACGCCTTGCCGGCCGCCGTGATCAGCTCGTTCAGCTTGAGCGGGTTGGTCAGCGTGCCGTTCTGCGTGGCCTTCTTCGCCATCGCCTTGATGAGCTGCTGCTGGTTCTGCTGGCGGTCGTAGTCGCCGTTCTTCAGGGTCTTGCGCTGGCGGGAGTAGTCCAGCGCCTCCCAACCCTGCATCTCCCGGCAGCCCTTCTTGTGCACCACGGGCTTCATCGGCTTGCCGGTCTTCTTGGCGTCCGCGTTCCACATCGGCTTGCCGTCGACGTACGACATGTGGATCGACGTGACCTCCTGCTTGACGCAGATGCGCACCGACCCGAGGGCCTCGATCACGTTCTTGAAGCCGCCGAAGTTGATGATCGCCGCGCCGTCGAAGCTGATCCCGGTCATCTTCTTGATCGTCGCCGCCATCAACTGCGCGCCGCCCTCCCAGCCGCCGCCGTTGCGGGCACCGGCCTGGAACGCGGCGTTGATCTTGTCCACCCCGCCCGGGTAGCCGCTCGTCTTGAAGGCCGGGATCTGGGCCTCCGTGTCGCGCGGGATCGAGATCAGGTACGCCTGGTCGTGCGTCGCCGGGATGTGCAGCACGATGATGCTGTCCGCCCGGACGTCGTCGGCGGCCCACCGCTCCCGGGCGTCCACGCCGAGGAGCAGCATGTCGATCGGGCCGTCCAGGTTGCCGCCACCCTCGGCGTCGGACTTGCCCGCGTCGCCGATCAGGTTGCGCTGGGCGATGTTGCCGGTGGCCTTGCTGATCAGGGCCTTGCTGCCGACGATCGCGACGCCGCTGGTCATCATCAGCACGGCGCCGAAGATCAGGGTGAGTCGGGCCCAGAGCGGGTCCTTGCGGCGCGACCGCTTCTTCGCGGGCCCGCCGCCTGTCTTTCCGCCCTTCCCGGGCCGGGTCGGGACGGTCGTGGCGGCGGCCCGCTCCGGGTCGCCGGAGGATTCCAGCACGGGAGGGCGACGGCTGGTCTGAACCGGCATGCGTGCTCCAGCTCGCGTGATCAGGGGGCGGGATCACTGTACGGACGCTTTCCCGTCCTGGGTAGTTCGTCGGGACGTCAATCGGCGTTGTCCCGGCCGTCATCCAGGGAAACTGACCAAACGTCCAGATCGATACGACCAGTCGGCCGTTGGCTCACAGGAAACGCGGAGCCGGCCCCCGACCTGCGATGACGTCCGTCGATCGCGGCGGGGGCCGGTACCGGTGCCGGGCAGGTCAGTTCGCGGTGCCGTCGGCCTTCTGGTTGGCCTGCACCCACGCGGCCATGGTGTCGGCGGACATCGCCTTGTACATGGCCAGCGCCTTCTCCTTGTCCGAGACCACCACGGACTCCCCGTCGATGGTCTGGCTGCCGACGTGCGGGCTGGTCACGAAGGTCAGGTTCTCGCCCCGCAGGTTGCGGAACTGCACCGCCATGTCGACCAGCGAGAATCCCTCGTCGACGGTGACCGCGGCGGTCACCGACTTGAGGAAGTCGTTCAGCTTCTTCGGATTGGTCAGGGTGCCCGTGCTCGCCGCCTTGTCCATCAGCGCGCGGAGGAACTCCTGCTGGTGGCGCATCCGGGCGAAGTCGCCGTCCGGGAACTGCTTGCGCTGCCGGATCCAGTCCAGCGCCTCGGCGCCGTCCATGTGGTTGGTGCCCTTGGTGAAGGTCCGGTACGGCTTGTGGATCGAGGTGATGGTCCGCTCGACCTTCAGGTCGACGCCGCCCAGGGCGTCGGTGACCTGCTTGAAGCCGGCGAAGTCGATCGCCATGACGTGGTCGAGCCGCACGTCGGTGAAGCACTCCACCGTCCGCACGGCCAGCGGCAGCCCGCCGAACGCGAACGCCGCGTTGATCTTTCCGCGCTGACCGGAACCGCACTCCGCGTTGGCGCTCTCCGGGATCGGCACGTAGAGGTCGCGGGGGATGGAGACCAGGTAGGCCCGCTGGTGGTCGGACGGAATGTGCATCACGATGATCGTGTCGGCCCGCCACTTGCTGGACTGGTCCACCGGGGCGTCCGGGTCCCGCGAGTCGCTGCCGACCAGCAGGATGTTCAGCGCGCCGTCCACCGCCTTCGGTGGCCGGCCGCCGGTGATCTCGGAGAACGGGTCGGTGCGGGCCAGGTCCTCGTTCAGGCTCCGGGCGTAGAACCAGGCGCCGGCCCCGCCCAGCAGCGCGAGCACCAGCACGGCCACGCCGGCCACCAGGCCGATCCGACCCCACCGGGGGCGCGCGCCGCGCCGCCTCGGGCGGTCGGGACCGCCGGGACCGACCGGACCACCGGGCCCGCCCGGACCCGACGGGCCACCCGGGCCACCGGCCCTCGGCTCGTCGGGCGACGGGTACCAGCGGGCCTCGGCCGGCCGGGCGCGCCCGGCGTCGCGGCCGGAGCCGGGCACCGACGCGCGCCCGGCGCTGCGGTGCAGGTACGGGAGCGGAACTCCGGCGGGCGTGGTCGCTGACATGTAACTCAGGGTACGTACGTCCGGCCACTGTCGCCTCCAGGCGAAGCCGGCGATTGCCGGCGTCGCCGGGGCGGTCGGTTACCCTAGCCGCTCGCGGAAGTACTCGATCGTGCGCCGGAGGCCGTCTTCGGGCGCCACGGTCGGCTCGTAGCCGAGCAGTTCACGGGCGAGGGTCAGGTCGGGGCGGCGCATCTCCGGGTCGTCGGCGCTGCGCGTGATGTAGGTCACCTCGGAGCTGCTGCCGCACAGTGACACGATCGTCTCGGCGAGTTGCCGCATGCTCATCTCGTGCTCGGTGCCGCAGTTGATCGGCCCCGTCTCGCGGGAGTCGAGCAGCAGCAGGATGCCGCGGACCAGGTCCGCCACGTAGCAGATCGACCGGGTCTGGTTGCCGGTCCCGTGCACGGTGATCGGCTCGCCGCGCAGCGCCTGGGAAATGAACGTCGGGATGGCGCGGCCGTCGTCCGGCCGCATCCGCGGGCCGTACGTGTTGAAGATCCGGACGATCGCGGCGTCCAGCCCACGGCTGCGGTGGTAGGCCATGGTGGCCGCCTCGGAGAAGCGCTTCGCCTCGTCGTAGACGCTGCGGATGCCGATCGGGTTGACGTTGCCCCAGTACGTCTCGCGCTGCGGGTGCTCCTTCGGGTCCCCGTACGCCTCGGAGGTGGAGGCCATCAGGAACCGGGCGCCGTCGGCGACCGCGCGGTCCAGCAGGTGCAGGGTGCCCACCGAGCCGACCCGGAGGATCTCCACCGGCAGCTTCTCGAAGTCCGTCGGGCTCGCCGGGGAGGCCATGTGCAGGATGGCGTCGAACCGCTCGGCCAGGGCCGGGTGGTGGGTCGGCAGCCCGTCGGAGATGTCGGCCTCGACCAGCGTGAACCTCGGCTCGTCCGCCAGGTGGGCGACGTTCTCCTTGGAGCCGGTGACGAAGTTGTCCAGGGCGACCACCGTGCAGCCGCGGGCGATCAGCGCGTCCACCAGGTGTGACGGTACGAAACCGGCGCCGCCGGTGACGAGGACGCGGTGACCGGTTCCGAAGCGTGCGGCAACGTTCATGCCGGTCAGCCTACCCATCGCCCCGGCTCCGCATCGGGCGTGGCGGGGAGGGGCCCCCGGCGCCGGGGGCCCCTCCGTCGGGTGAGGTCAGTGGGCGCCGGCGCCAGTGAGCGCGCGCACCTCCAGCTCGGCGTACTTCTCCTCGTCATGCTCCTTGGAGATCACCGTCCCGATCCAGCCGCACAGGAAGCCGAACGGGATGGAGAGGATGCCCGGGTTGGACAGCGGGAACCACTGCCAGTCGTGGTCCGGGAACATCGAGGTGGCCGCCCCCGAGACCACCGGCGAGAAGAACACCAGCAGGACGGCGGAGAGCAGGCCGCCGTAGATGGCCCAGACCGCGCCCGAGGTGTTGAACCGCCTCCAGAACAGGCTGTAGAGGATCGCCGGCAGGTTGCCCGACGCGGCCACCGCGAAGGCGAGCGCCACCAGGAAGGCCACGTTCAGGTTCTGCGCGTAGATCGACAGGACGATCGAGATCGCGCCGATCACCAGGGCGGAGATCCGGGCGACCCGCACCTCCTGCCGCTCCGACGCCGCCCCGTTCTTGATCACGTTGGCGTAGAAGTCGTGCGCCAGGCTGGACGAGGAGGCGAGTGTCAGGCCGGCCACCACGGCCAGGATGGTCGCGAAGGCGACCGCCGCGATGATCGCCAGGAGGGTCGCCCCGCCCAGGTCGCCGCCGAGGAAGTCGATGCCGAGCGCCTCGGCCAACTGCGGCGCCGCCGTGTTGCCGGCCTTGTCCTGTGCGGTGATCGCCTCGCCGCCCACCAGCGCCGCCGCGCCGAAGCCCAGGGCCAGGGTGAGCAGGTAGAAGGTGCCGATGATGCCGATCGCCCAGAGCACGCTCTTGCGGGCGGCCTTCGCGGTCGGGACGGTGTAGAACCGGATCAGGATGTGCGGCAGGCCGGCCGTGCCGAGCACCAGCGCGATGCCGAGCGAGAGCAGGTCCATCTTGCTGTAGAAGGTCTTCAGCGCGTCGCCGGGTGTGTCGACGCCGTACCGCAGCCCGGGTTCCAGGAAGGCGCTCCCCTTGCCGGAGGCGGAGGCGGCGTCGCCGAGCAGCGACGACAGGTTGAACTTGTACTTCGCCAGCACCAGCAGGGTCATCACCAGCGCGCCGCCCATGAGCAGGAACGCCTTGACGATCTGCACGTAGGTGGTGCCCTTCATGCCGCCCACGGTGACGTAGATGATCATCAGGGCGCCGACCATGATGATGGTGGCGACCTTGGCGGTGTCCGCGTCCATGCCGAGGAAGGTGGTGCCGGGCTTGATGCCGAGCAGCAGCGCGACCAGCGCGCCCGCGCCCACCATCTGGGCCAGCAGGTAGAAGATCGACACGGTGATGGTGGAGACCGCCGCGGCGGTACGCACCGGGCGCTGACGCATCCGGAAGGCCAGCACGTCGGCCATCGTGTAGCGGCCGGAGTTCCGCAGCAGCTCCGCGACCAGCAGCAGGGCCACCAGCCAGGCGACCAGGAAGCCGATCGAGTAGAGGAATCCGTCGTAGCCGTAGAGGGCGATGATGCCGGCGATGCCGAGGAACGAGGCGGCCGACATGTAGTCGCCGCCGATCGCCATGCCGTTCTGGAAGCCGGAGAAGGATCGGCCGCCGGCGTAGAAGTCGGTGGCGGTCTTGGTCTGCCGGCTGGCCCAGATGGTGATGGCGAGGGTCACCGCCACGAAGACCAGGAACAGGGTGATGGTGAGGTTGCGGGCGGTGGTGCTGCCCGCCTCAGCCGCGAGGACCGTGTTCATGCGTCACCTCCCCGATCTCGGCGCGGATCCGGTCGGCGACCGGGTCGATCCTCCGGTCGGCGTACCGGGAGTAGAGCCAGGCGATCACGAAGGTGGAGACGAACTGGAGCAGGCCGAAGACGAGGGCGACGTTGATGTTGCTGCCGAACAGCTTCGTGCCCATGAAGTCCCGCGCGTACGCGGACAGGATCACGTAGAGCGCGTACCACAGGAAGAACGCGACGGTCATCGGGAAGACGAAGCCGCGCAGCGCGCGACGCAACCCGGCGAACTCGTCAGACCGTTGTACGGCGAGGTACCGGTCCGCCGCTGACGCGGAGGGCGCGGACGCGGGTGTGTCCGTGGACATTTTGTGGATCACCACCTTCACAGGCGTCGGGTGTTTCGCGCACGGTAGAAAGCGCGCTCCCCGCCAGGGAAGGCTGATATCGATGCCGGTCGGCGGCTGCGCCGAACGGCACGGTGGCTGCGCCGAGTGACGCAGCTCACTCCGCTGAGCGGTCGTCGGGGTCGACTCGCTGGCCGTCGCCAGCCACGGGCCGGTGGCCCGGGGCCGGTCCTCGTCAGGTCAGCTCGCGGTACCGGCCCCGGTAGTGCAGCAGCGGGTCCGTCTCCCCGGTCAGCTCGACGGCCTCGATGGTGGCCTCCACCAGCAGGCCCCAGCCGTACTCGCGGGCGGCGTCGAGCCGGCACCCCGCCCAGCCCCCGGCGTCGGTCGGCACCGGACCGTAGGGCGTGTCGGTCCACGCCCCGGTGGCGAAGAGGCCGCCCGGCGACGGGAAGAGGCCGGCGAACCGGTCGGCGAGCTGCCGGTGCGACGGGTTCAGCGGGGCCACCGCGAAACGGCCGGCGGACTCGACCGCCGCCCACAGGTCCGACTCCGGGTCGACCAGGCCGAGCAGCCGGTCCGGCTCGCCCTCCGCGACCAGCGTCGACGACACCGTCAGGCCCGCCGGCCCGGGCGCCGTCCAGAGGGTCACCGGCGAGGCCAGCCGGCCCCGCAGCCGGCGTACGGGGGAGCGCTCCCCGGCGGGCACGGCGAACGGGTCGGTGTGGTGGATCTCGGCGCCCGGCTCATGATTCACGTGAAACATTGTGCCGCCCCGGGCCCGCGCCCGGCGGGCGTACATGGTGGCCCTCCGGTCCTATCCTGCCGGACATGGCTCACGTGACGCCGCAGCAGCTCGCCCAGGCCCGTGCCGTCGGCGCCGACGCCGTGCTGCGCAACGAGGTCGACTTCCGCGGCTACCCCTACCGGCACCTCGCCCTGGTCGCCCGAGCCGGGTTCGCGGACAGCCCCGTCACCCAGCTGCTGGCGGCCGTCGAGTACCTCTCGCAGTACGGGTGGGAACTGGTCAACGTGACCGCGGCGAGCGGCAGCAGCCAGCTGTACGCCTTCATCCGCCTCCGCTGAGACCGGGCACCCCGGCCGGCGGCGACGGCCCGATCCGCCGGGGCACGGGGCGATCGGCTCAGCCCGCGCCCCGACCGTTGTGGTCCTCGGCGGCGAGGGAACGGCGGGCGGCGGAGAGCACCTCCGGGTCCGTGCAGCCGGCGGCGTACCCGGCGATCCGGCGGCGGATGTCGCGGCCGAGCAGCCAGGCCCCGATCCGGTCCGCGACCGGGCGGAGGAACGCGGGCCGGCAGCGGAAGCTGTACCGCCAGGTGGCGATCGCGTGGCCGGGCTCCGGAGCGGGCGCGAATCGCCAGCCTCCGGCGAACATCTCGAAGAACCACGGCCCGCGCACCATCTTCATGCCGACGTGGCTCGGCGGCGCCCAGGAGACGTACTCGCTGACCATGGTCAGCCCGTGTCGGGAACGGGTGAAGGTGCGCACGCCCTTGCCGGGCCGGGTCGCCCCGTCGGTGAAGTGCTGCTCCCGGACGAACGGATCCCAGCGGTAGCGCACCGGCGCGGTGGTCTGGGAGACCGCGAAGGCCAGCTCGGGTGGCACGGGGACGGTCGCCACCGCCTCGACGACGGGCATCAGGCCATTGTGCCGCCGCCCGGCAACCGCCAGCGCGGCGTGCGCCGGCCCGCCGTCAGCGGCGGGGGGTCACCGTGGCGAGCAGCTCCGGCATCCGGCGGTCCAGCACGTCGCCGGCCAGGTACGCGCCGAGCAGCGCCGCGCCCAGCCCGTACGCCGCGCCGAGCGGCAGGGCCAGCCACAGCCAGACGTCGCCGAGCAGCCCGGCGGCCACCACCATCGGCACCGCGGCGACCGCCGAGGCGAGCATGGACAGCAGGGTGAGGAAGCTCTTCGCCACCCCGGCGCCGCTGTTCAGCGCGAACGGGTTGCTCGTCTCCGGCAGTGAGTACGCCCCGAGCACCGAGACGAAGGTGTTGACGGCGAGCCCCGCGCCGTAGGTGGCGAACAGGGTGCCCGCCATCAGCCCGATCCAGCCGGGCTCGCCGAGGAGGGTGGCGAGCACGACCGCGACGACCCCCAGCATGGGCAGCACGTAGAGCGAGAACGCGGCCATCCGGGCGCGCAGCTCCACCTGCCCCGGCACGCCCGCCACCACGTTGGCGGCGTACGCGCTGCCGTCGAAGCCGAACTGGTTGGCCAGGGTGACCGCCGCGAGCAGGCCCACGAAGAGCATCGACAGACTGACCAGCACGGGCGATGCCGTGTCGGGGACGCTGAACCCCTGCTCTTCCCCCACGGTGAAGCCGGAGCCGCCGAGGTTGACCATGACCGGCACGAAGATGCCGACCACCGCGACGGTGATCAGGTTGGCCCGCCGCCGGGCGTCCCGCCACCAGTAGCGGGCCTCCCGGGCGACCAGCGCGCCGAACCGGTCCCGGCGGACCCAGCCGACCACGCGCGGGAAGAGTTGGGCGACCGCCCCGCCGGGCACGCCCCGCTGGGCTCGGGCCGGGCCGGCGCTGGCCGCGCCCACCATGGCCGACTCCAGCGAGCGGGACCACCAGGCCAGCAGCGCGACGATCGCCGCCGCCGTGATCAGCAGTTTCACCGGGGCGGCCCAGGCGCGGCCCTCGGCCACGTCGATGCCGGCCGTCCAGGGGGCACCGAACGGCGTCCAGCCGATCACCTCGGCCACGCCGTCGAGCCGGTCCCAGTCGGCGTCCTGCAGGGCGGCGACGCCCACGAGCTGCAACGGGCCGAGCAGCGCGGCGAGCGCGGCGAGCAGCACGGCGGCCAGGTCACGGACCCGGCGGGACCGCAGCGCGGTGGCGAACGCGCTGGTGACCGCCCGCGCGGACGCGACGCAGAGCAGCAGCCCTGCGACCACCCCGACCGCCGTCACCGCGGCGGCGGACCAGCCGCCCAGCGCCCCGGCGGTGACCACCAGCCCGGAGAGGGCCAGCAGCGTCGCGACCGCCGGGACGCTCACCAGGGCGGCGGCGAACAGGCCGGTGACGAGCGTGCGGCGGGGCAGCGGCAGCAGCGCGAACCGGGCCGGGTCCAGCGTCTCGTCCACCCCGAAGAAGACCAGCGGCAGCAACAGCCAGCCGAGCACGGCCAGGCCGCCGCCGAGGGAGCCGACCATCAGCGCGTAACGGCCCTCGTCGGCCAGGCCGGGCGCGGCGAAGAGGAAGAAGCCCGTGCCGGCGAACCACAGGCCGACCACCACGCCGGCCACGAAGAGCGCGATCCGCCAGCCCTGGCCCCGGAAGTTGTTGCCCATCACCCGCAGCTTCAGCCGGACGAAGTGCCGGGCGGAGACCCGCCGGGCCGGCGGCGCGGGGCTGGCCGGGTCGGTCACCGCGACAGCCACGCCAGCTCCTCGCCCGTCGCCGTACGGCCGCCGACCACCTCGACGAAGACCTGCTCCAGCGAGCGGCCGCCGCGCACCTCGTCGATGGCCCCGACCCGCTTGATGGTGCCCGCCGCCAGGATCGCCACGTGCGAGCAGAGCCGCTCGACGACCTCCATGACGTGGCTGGAGAAGACGACCGTCCCGCCCCCGGCCACGTACCGGTGCAGGATGTCCCGGATCAGCGCCGCCGACACCGGGTCGACCGCCTCGAAGGGCTCGTCCAGCACGAGCAGCCGGGGCCCGTGCAGCAGCGCGCAGGCCAGGCCGATCTTCTTCTTCATGCCGGCGGAGTAGTCGACCACCAGGGTCCGCCCGGCGTCGCCGAGCGCGAGCACGTCCAGCAGTTCCGCCGCCCGCTGGTCGACCACCGTCGGGTCCATGCCGCGCAGCAGGCCGTGGTACGCGAGCAGCTCCGCGCCGCTGAGCCGGTCGAAGAGCCGTACGCCGTCCGGCATCACGCCGAGCAACTGCTTCGCGGCCACCGGGTCGGTCCAGACGTCGTGCCCGAGGACCCACGCCCCGCCGGCGTCGGGCCGGAGCAGGCCGACCGCCATGGACAGGGTGGTCGTCTTGCCGGCGCCGTTCGGGCCGAGCAGGCCGTAGAAGGAACCGGCCGGGACGTCCAGGTCGACACCGGCCACCGCGACCTTGCCGTCGAACTGTTTGGCCAGGCCACGGAGGGAGAGAGCCGGGTGCTCAGCAGTCATGCGTCCGACCGTATCCGGCATCGGCCAGCCACCGGTCCGGCCGCAGGATGATCCCCGGTCATCCCCGAGACGTACCCCGGGCACGGCGGCGGTCGCTCACAGCCGCAGCGCCTCCGGCGCGTGCAGCCGGAGCATGGTGGCACCGACGTCGGCCGGCGCCCGGCGGCGGGTCGCCACGGACACCGCCACCATCACGGTGAAGGCCAGCGGCACCGTCCAGGCGGCCGGCTGCGCGGTGAGCGTGGCCGGCCAGCCGGACAGCGGCGGGCCGAGCACGGTGACCAGCACCGCCCCGACCGCGGCGCCGCCGCCGACCAGGATGCCGGCGGCGGCGCCGGCGTCGGTCAGCCCGCGCCACCAGATGCCGAGCACCAGCAGCGGGCAGAAGCTGGACGCGGCGACCGCGAACGCCAGCCCGACCACCTGGGACACGTCCAGCCCGGCGAGGTTGAGCGCGAGCACCGCCGGCACGCCGCCGGCGATCACCGTGGCCAGCCGGAAGCCGCGGACCGAGCCCCGGCCGAGCACGTCGGTCGAGATCACCCCGGCGACGCTGGTGAGCAGCCCGGACGAGGTGGAGAGGAAGGCCGCGAACGCGCCGGCCGCGACCAGCGCGGCGAGCAGCCGCCCGGTCACCCCGTCGCCCAGCGCGGCGCCCGGCAGCAGCACCACCACCGCGTCCGTCTGGCCGGTGACCAGCAGTTGCGGGGTGTAGATCCGGCCGAGCACCCCGTAGATGGTGGGCAGCAGGTAGAACGCGCCGACCAGGGCCAGCACGACCAGCGTGGTGCGCCGGGCGGCCGCGCCGTCCGGGTTGGTGTAGAAGCGCACCAGCACGTGCGGCAGCCCCATGGTGCCGAGGAAGGTGGCCAGGATCAGCGAGTAGGTCGCGAACAGGCCCCGGTCGTCGTCCCCGGCGGTGCTGGGCAGCAGCCAGTCGGCCGCATCGGTGGCCACCCCGGAGACCTCCGGCACCGGGTCACCGGCGGCGAAGGACAGTTCGTCGCCGGGGCGTACCTCCCGGATCCGGCCGTCGGGGAGGGTGAGGGTCGCGCGGTGCTCGACCACCACGGTGGTCGCGGTCCGGAACGTCGGCCCGTCGGGCGGGGTCACCGCCGGCCGGGCGTCGGCCTGCCACTGCAACGCCAGGAAGATCGCCGGTACGGCGAGCGCGGTCAGCTTCAGCCAGTACTGGAACGCCTGGACGAAGGTGATCGCGCGCATGCCGCCGAGCGCCACGTTCGCGGTGACCACCACGGCCACCAGCAGGGCCCCCAGGGGGTACGGCGAGCCGGTCACCGTCGCCAGCGTCAGCCCCGCCCCCTGGAGCTGCGGCACCAGGTAGAGCCAGCCGATGAAGATCACGAAGATTGTGGCGAGGGTGCGCAGCCGGCGCGACCCGAGCCGCAGCTCGCAGAAGTCCGGCAGGGTGAACGCGCCGGAGCGGCGCAGCGGCGCGGCCACGAAGAGCAGCAGGGCGAGGTAGCCGGCGGCGAAGCCGACCGGGTACCAGAGCACGTCGACGCCGTACTTGAGGATCAGCCCGGCGACGCCGAGGAAGCTCGCCGCCGACAGGTACTCCCCGCCGATCGCGGCCGCGTTCCAGGTGGGGCTGATCGCGCGGGAGGCGACCAGGAAGTCGGAGGTGGTGCGGGCCAGCCGCAGCCCGTAGAAGCCGATGCCGACGGTGACCAGGGTGACCGCCACGATCGCCGGGACGACGAACCCGTTGCCCACCTCAGCGCTCCGGCCGCTGGACCAGGTCGGTGAAGTCCTGCTCGTTCCGTTCGGCCAGCCGCACGTACGCCCAGCCGACCGCGATCAGGAACGGGAACGAGACCACGCCGAGCAGCAACCAGGGCAGGTTGACGCCGAGCACGGTGATCCGGCCGACGTCGGGCGCGATGGCGAACAGCCACGGCAACCCGCCGAGCCCGATCGCCACCACCAGGGAGAGCCGCAGGGCCAGCGCGAACTGGGCCCGGACCAGCCCCCGGACGAGCGCCTCGCCGACCCGGGTCTGCTGGGCCAGCTCGGCGCGGGTGCGCTCCGCCCGGTCCTCCCGGCGGGACACCTCGGCCAGCACGATCCGGGCCCGGGGCTGGGCGGCCGGAGCCTGTCCCGGTACGCCCGGCCGTGGCTGCCCGGACAGCCCCGGCCGTGACTGTTCGGGCGGCCCGGGCCGGCCTGCGGTCCGGGCCGCCCGGGCGCGATCGTCGGCGGCGGCCACCCCGGCAGTCTCGCCTGATCAGCGCGAATGTCAAGGGGGCCGCCTTACCTTGCGCCCGCTCCGGGCCGGCGCGGCGGAGCCGTCCACACCGGTTGTGCATAACCTGTGGAGAACGCGTCACCCCTGTGGATAACTCCGTGGAAACCGCCGCCACCGGAACCTTCTGCCCCGCTGGCGAGTGGGAGAGATGGAGAAGGGAGGTGACGGTGTCCGACGGTGATCCGATCTCGGAGGTCTACGCCGGGTGTTTCCGCCGGCTCGTGGTCCAGCTCTACGCGGTGACCGGCGACCTGAGCGAGGCGCAGGAGGCGGTCCAGGAGGCGTTCACCCGTGCGCTCGCCGCGCCCCGGCGCTTCGCCGGGCTGGAGAACCCGGAGGCATGGCTGCGGCGGGTGGCGGTCAACGTCGCGCGCAGCCGCCACCGGCGTCGCCGGGTGCTCGACGGGTTGCTGCGCCGGATCGGCCCGCCGCCGGTCGTCGCGGACACCGCGCCGGAACACCTAGCGCTGCTCGCCGCCCTGCGGCAGCTGCCCGAGGGGCAGCGGCACGCGCTCGCCCTGCACTACCTCATCGACCTGCCGGTGGACGAGGTGGCGGCGACGCTCGGCGTTTCCGCCGGCACGGTCAAGTCCCGCCTGTCGCGCGGCCGGCAGGCGTTGGCGGCATTGCTCACCGACTCCGACTCCGACGCCATCGACAGCATGCAGACCGGGAGGGCCGATGTCCGATCGTGAGTTCACCGGGTTCGACGTCGGGACCGTCGCCGACGCCGTCCGTCAGCCGCCGCTCGACGACCTGTGGGCGGCCGCCCGGGCCCGCCGCCGGCAGCGTGCCGCCGGGTTGGCGCTGGCCCTCGTCGTTGCCTTCGCCAGCATGGCGGTCCTGCCCCTGGCCGCCGGCAACCGGGGGGGCGACTGGGCCGGCCCGGAACAGCCTCCGGTGAAGCCGTACCGGGGCGGGCAGCTCTTCGTGACCGGACCGGACTCGGGCGTCGTTGCGGGAGTGTGGGACAGCGACGGGGGATGTACCACCGTGCGGTTCAGACACACCGATGACGGCGGGCGGAGTTGGACCGGCGACGAGGCGACCCGCTACCGCAGCACCCGCTGCGGCGAGGACGCCGAGGGAAGGCCGCTCGCCATCCCGGAGTTCTCGGTGCTCGGGCAGCGCTCCTACCTGGTCCGCGACGGGGACCTGCTGAAGCTCTCCACCGACTACGGCCGTACCTGGCGGGACGCCGCGCAGGCGATGGTGACGGTGTCCGCCTTCCCGGCGAAGGCCCGGCCGGTCTTCTGTCAGGACGTGGGCTGTGGCGCGCTCCGGGAACCGGTGGCCGTGGACCCGTTGACGGGGGCGGTCTACCGGCTCGGCGGCACGCCACCGTCGCCCTATCCGCCCTTCAGCATCTACCCGAGCGTGGACGGAGCCATCTGGGTGACCTACTGGCCGGGTGACGTCGGCGTCATGGTGGTCGCTCGGAGCGTGGACCGGGGCGCCACCTGGAATACCTGGCGACCGGCCAAGAGAGCGGACGTGCGTGCGGTGGTCGGGGTCAGTGGACAGGAGGCGTACCTGTTGATCAACCCGCCGCCGCCGGGTGCGTCACCGATGGCGGTGGAGGGTCCGGTCCAGCTGCTGCGGACCACCGATGGCGGGAGGAGTTGGGCGGACGTCGGCACCGACCTGCCCGACACGCCCGAGACGCTGGCGGCCACCGTCGGCTCGGACGGCGCACTGCTGGTGGCCGAGTCGGACAACGTCGGCGGTGAGAACGAGGTGCCCACCTTCACCTCGCGTCTCTGGGCCAGCCGGGACTCCGGGCGGCACTTCACCACGGTCCGCGCGTACGACCGGCGCGACGGCGGGGTCGGCGCCGCCCCCGGGTACGCCTGGCTCTACGGCCGCGACGACATGACGGTGGGCGGCCCGGACCACGTGCAGCTCACCACGGACGGCGTGACCTGGACCCGGTTCCCTCTCCCGGACTGACCGGGCGCGGGACGGCCGGGCAGAGGCGATCAGACCGGGACGGCCGGGGCGTCAGCTCCTCGGCCGTCCCGGCGACCGCTCAGGGCAGGCCGACGCGCTCCGGACGGGCGGAGGCGGAGCCGAGCCAGGTGTGTGGGTTGCCGTACCAGCACCAGCCGAGCTTCGGCGCGTTCTGGCTGATCCAGAGCGCCGGCACCCGCTTGTCGCCGCAGCGGGAGCCGACCAGCGAGAAGCACTTGTTCTTCGCCAGCGCCTCGGGGTGCAGGGTGACGAAGGCGATTCCCTCGTCGATGCTGAGCGGCAGCCGGCCCTGGCCGGTGATCACCTCCATCGCGGCGGCAGGGGCCAGGTTCAGCGTCTCCTCGCCCCGGTCGACGTCGAAGAGCAGGTACGCCGGGCCGGCCGGCACCTCCAGTTCCTTGATCGGGTCGAACTTCGGCAGGTCGTCGTCGGCGTAGTGCCGGTCGATGACGCCCGGCTTCCGCTTGCCGGCCAGGGTGAGCCGTGCGACGCGCTCCTCCACCGGCACCAGGTCGCGGGTGATCACCAGCAGGAAGGGCACCCGTCCCTCGGTCGGCGCGGGCAGGCCCGCCGCCCCGGTGACGGCTGCCGCCCGCAGCGGGGCGACGAGGGCACGGAAGGCGTCCTCGGTCAGCTCGGCGAGGGCCGGATAGCCCAGCTCCACCAGCCGGTCGAGCTGGCGGTCGAATTCGGTCGCGGCGTCGAACAAGGCGGCCTCCTCTGTCGTACGGAGTACCGTACAGCGTACGACACGCCGCTTCTATTCCCGGCGTCCAGAGGCAACCTTCGCGGCACACCACTCCGTCGTACGGCCGTGATGGTCAGTGGAGAGGAAACAGCGCGGTGAGGCGAGCCGAGGAGGACGACTTCCACGCCTTCGTCGCCGAGCGGATGGATCGCTGGCGGCGCAGCGCGTACCTGCTCTGCCAGGACTGGCACACCGCCGACGACGTCGTGTCGGTCGCCGTCGCGAAGCTCTACCGGGGCTGGCGACAGGTGGCCCGGGCGGAGAACCGCGACGCGTACGCCCAGCGGGTGCTGACCCGCTGCTGGCTCGACGAGCGGCGCCGCCCCTGGCACAACCGGGAGCAGCCCAGGGCGGCAATGCCGGACGCGGCCGGCGCGGTGCCGGAGACGGTGACCGACCGGGACGGGCTCGCCGCGTTGCTGCGCTCGCTCGCCCCGAGGCAGCGGGCGGTGCTCGTCCTGCGCTTCTACCTCGACTACTCGGTGGAGGAGACGGCCCGGATGCTCGGCATCTCGGCCGGCACGGTCAAGAGCCAGTCGGCACGCGGACTGGCGAATCTGCGTACCGCCGTCAACGGCCAGTTCTGAGCGGGAGGCACCCGATGAGTCACCAGTTGTTCGACGAGTTGATCGGCACGCCGCCGCCGGCCCGGGTGGACGTGCCGGCCATCGTCCGGCGGGAACGGCGCGCCCGGGCCACCCGGCGACTCGGCGGCTCACTGGCCGCCGTGCTGGCCCTGGCGCTGGCCGGTGGCGTCGCCGCCGTACCCGGGCAGAGGCCCGGCCCGGCGCCGGCCCCGCCGCCGGTCGCGGCCTCCCCGGACACCCGGTTCCGGCTGGTCTTCGACACCGAGGAGGCGGCCGACACCACCGCCCGGCGGCTCAGCCAGGAACTGGATCAGGCGCTGCGGGAGGTGGCGCCCGGCGCGACGTGGTTCTGGATGCCGGACCACGTCGGCGAGGCACGCAAGCCCGACGGGCAGCCACCGAGGTTCACCCACAACGGCACCTCCGACCTGGTCAACGGCGCCTCCGGGGTGAGCTACCAGGGGCGGAAGGGGACGCTGGGCGTGTCCATCGCACCGGACCGGAGCAGCCCGGACGGGACCGGATTCCACTGGCCCTGCCGGCTTCCGCCGGACATCCAGGAGGACAACCGGTACCGCCGGGTGTGTGCGGAGGGGGCGACCCCGAGCGGCGGCCGGACGAAGTCCGAGACCTACACGGGCCGGCGGCGGCAGAGCGTGCAGCACGTCGTCACCGTTCAGTTGCCGGGCAACCGGGTGCTCGAGGTGAGCGTCCTCAACATGGTCGGGGTGGACGAGTCGGCGGTGCCGGCGCAGCCGGAGTCGCCGCTGTCCCAGGAACAGGTGACCGCCATCGCGCGGTATCTGGAGGGGCGGGTCAAGGCCTGACGGCCGGCCGTCGGAGCGGGCAGGGCTGGCGTCGCGGTCAGCGGTTCCAGTCCTGCTTGGCCGCGCGGACCAGCTTGTCCTTCAGCTCGCGGGTGTGCCGGCGGCTGACCGGCAGTTCGGCCGAGTCGACCACCACGACGTAGCCGGAGTTGACCAGCCGCAGCTCGGCGATCAGCTTGAGCTGCACCAGGTACGACCGGTGGATCCGGACGAACCCGGCATCCGCCCAGCGCTCGGCCAGGGTCGCCAGCGACACCCGGACCAGGTGCGAGCCGTCGGCGGTGTGCAGCCGCGCGTAGTCGCCCTGCGCCTCCACCCAGCGCACCGCCGAGCGGGGCAGCATCCGCGTGGTGCCGGCCAGCTCGATCGGGATGGTCGGGTCCTCCTCCGCCCGCGCGAGGGCCGCCGGGTGCGACGGCACCACCCGGGAGCCGATCACCCGGCGCAGCGACTCGGCGAGGCGCTCGGCGCGTACCGGCTTGCGGACGTAGTCGGTGGCGCCCAGGTCGAACGCGTCCACCGCCCCGTCGTCGTACGCGGTGACGAAGACGATCGCCGGCGGGCGGGCGAACCGGCGCAGCACCCGGGCCAGCTCCATGCCGTCCAGCCCGGGCATCCGGATGTCGAGGAAGACCACGTCCACGTCGCCGTCGCGGAGCACCCGCAGCGCCTCGGTGGCGTCCCCCGCCGTGTGCAGCCGGGCCACCCGGGGGTCGGCCCGCAGGTGGTACGCCAGCTCGTCCAGCGCCGGCGGCTCGTCGTCGACCGCCAGCACCCGGAGGAAACCGGACGGGTTCACCCCGCCACTCACGGTGCCGCCTCAGTTCGCGGCTGCGGGGCTCGCAACCCCGGCTCACTCCTCGCGCTCACGGCGCCACCTCGGTTCGCGGCTGCGGGGCTCGCAGACCCGGCTCACTCCTCGCGCTCACGAGCCCGCCCGTACGCCGGGGTGGAACTTCGGCACCCGCATGCTCACCTTCGTGCCGGACCCGAGACCCGTCTCGACGACGAGGCCGAAGCCGTCCCCGAAGACCGAGCGGAGCCGCTCGTCGACGTTGGAGAGGCCGACGTGCTGGCCCGGGTCGTCGCCCGGGTCCCCGGTGGCGCCGGCCAGCTCGGCGATGCCGGCGGTCAGCGCGGTCGGATCCATCCCCACTCCGTCGTCCTCCACCGTTATGTGACATTCCGTGCCCGCGTCCCGGGCCTCGATGCACACCATGCCCGTGCCCGGCTTGCGGGACAACCCGTGCCGGACGGCGTTCTCGACCAGCGGTTGCAGGCAGAGGAACGGCAGGGTCACGGGCAGCACCTCAGGGGCGATCTGGAGGCGCACCTGGAGCCGGTCGCCGAACCGGGCCCGCTCGATGGTCAGGTAGCGGTCGATCGAGCGCAGCTCCTCGGCCAGCGTGGTGAACTCGCCGTGCGCCCGGAACGAGTACCGGGTGAACTCGGCGAACTCCAGGATCAGCTCCCGGGCCCGGTCCGGGTCGGTGCGCACGAACGAGCCGATCGCGGTCAGCGCGTTGTAGATGAAGTGCGGGCTGATCTGGGCGCGCAGCGCGCGCACCTCGGCGCGGGCCAGCCGCTCCCGGGAGGAGTCCAGCTCGGCCAGGGCGAGCTGGTTGCCGGCCCAGTGCGCCGTCTCCAGGGTGGCCTGCACCAGGCCGGGCGCCGGCTGACCGTCGGCGACCGCGACCAGCGCGCCGACCCTGCGCCCGTCGGCGCCGGTCAGCGGCGCGACCACCGCGCCGCGCACCGGGCAGTCCACCCGGTCGCAGTGCAGCTCCGAGTCGCCGAGCACGGTCGAGCGGCCCGTCGCCACGGCCCGCCGGGCCGCCGCGACCAGTTGGTCGTCGTGGTGCCCGCCCCGCCCGTCGAGGGCGAGCAACGTGTCCCGGTCCGTCAGCGCCAGCCCGGCCGCCCCGACCAGGGCCCGCAGGTGGCGTACGGCCTTCGCCGCGTTGGCCGCGCCCAGGCCGGCGCGCAGCGGTTCGGCGGCCAGCCCGGCGGTGTGCAGCACCTCGTAGGTGGCCCGCTGGGTGGCCGTGGCGATGCCCCGCCGCCCGCGCAGCCGGACCACCGCGAACAGGGCAGCGCCCAGCGCGGTGACCAGCGAGACGACGCCGAAGACGGCCGAGAGGTTGCCACCCACGCAGCGATCCTGGCCCCTGTCGGCCCGATCGCCAAGGGGTCAGTACGCGCCCTTGCGGGCGAGCACCACCCCGACCGTGCGCCACAGGATGCTCAGGTCGTACGCCAGCGACCAGTTGTCGACGTAGTAGAGGTCGAGCCGGACCGCCTCGTCCCAGGACAGGTCGGAGCGGCCGGAGACCTGCCACAGCCCCGTCATGCCGGGCCGGACCAGCAGCCGCCGGCGCACGTCGCCGAGGAAGTCGCCGTCGTCGGCGGGCAGCGGGCGCGGCCCGACCAGCGACATCTCGCCCTTGAGCACGTTGATCAACTGGGGCAGCTCGTCCAGTGACGAGGCCCGCAGGAAGCGGCCCACCGGGAAGACCCGCGGGTCCTGCTTCATCTTGAACAACATGCCGTCGGTCTCGTTCTGGTCGACCAGACTGGCCAGCCGGTCCTCCGCGTCCACGTACATGGTGCGGAACTTCCAGACCCGGAAGGTGCGGCCCTCGTGGCCGACCCGGGGCTGGCGGAAGAACACCGGGCCGGGGTCGGAGAGACGGATCGCGATCCCGATGGCCAGGAAGACCGGGATCAGCAGCAGCAGGCCGAGCCCGGCGGCCACCCGGTCCATCAGGTTCTTGGCCAGCAGCGCCGGCCCGGACAGGGTCGGCTCCTCGACGTGCAGCAGCGGCAGGCCCTCGATCGGCCGGATGTGCACTCGGGGGCCGGCGATGTCGGTGAGCTGCGGGGCGACGACCAGGTCGACGCCGGAGCCCTCCAACTGCCAGGCCAGCCGGCGCAGCTCGCCCGGCTCGGCGCTGGCCGAGCCGCAGACCGCGATGGTGTCGCCGCCGACCTCCCGGACCAGGGCGAGGACGTCGCGGCCCGCGTACACCGGGACCGGGGTCTCGATGCCCTTGGCGGCCGCGTAGCCGTCGGTGACGTGGATGGCGACCGGCATCAGCCCGGCGGCCGGGTTGCGGGTGACCGCGGTGTAGACCTCCAGGCACTCCGGCAGGGTGCCGACCAGCACCATCCGGTGCCCGGCCTGGCCGATGTTGCGCCGGACCACGTGCAGCACGAATCGGCAGAGGATCCGGTTCAGCAGGATCAGCAGCAGCGCCGCGAGCAGGGCGGTGCCGACCGTGTACCGGGAGAGGTCGGTCTTGGTGGCGAAGGCGAGGAAGGAGACGGTGGCGGCGACGGCGACGCCGGCCCGGATCACCCGCTTGAACTCGTCCGGCCCGAGGCCGAGGTAGCGCCGGTCGTAGGCCCGGTTGGCCCAGAGGCTGACCACCCAGCCGAGCGGCAGCAGCAGGAACGCGACCGTGTGGAACCAGGTCGGGTCCTGCTCGGCGTTGTAGAAGCCCGCCCGGGACTGGTCGAACGTCTCGATGGCGATCAGGCTGGCGACCGCGGCGGCGGCGAAGTCGAGCAGCAGCAGGAGGGTGATGTAGGGGCGGTGCCAGCGCGACACGCGACGGCGGGCCCGGGCCCACGCGGACCGGGGCACGCCGTTGTGGGACGGCGACGCCGGCGGCTGGATCTCGAAGCTGTCGACGTGCCGCACGAGTTTGCTCCGGCCTGTGTTGGTTACCGGGCGCTGGAGGCTTGTCGTCACCTCACCCATGTCCTCCCGCATGACACGTGCCGCTCACTCGCCGTGAGGGCCCGGGTCGCCCACCGTCCCAGTCTCCCATGCGGTGCCGCCCCGGGACGCGGACCCGAGGGACGTTGCGCCGGTGTGGTGCCGCCTGGCGTCTGGCCGGCTCCGCGCCATTTCAGAAGCCGGGGACCGAGCCACTATACCGACGGATGGCGGCCCCGGTAGTGCTCCGACTCCGACCTTCGGCGCGCAATGGCCGATTCCTCTGCGTAGCCGAGGAGTGTCGTTACTCACCGTACGAGGCGGGACAACCGACGGTCAGCGAGGGGCTTGCCGCCGGTCTGACAGGTGGCGCAGTACTGGAGGCTGGAGTCGGCGAACGAGACCTCGCGGACCGTGTCGCCGCAGACCGGACAGGGCTGCCCGGTCCGGGCGTGCACCTTCAGGCCCGAGCGCTTCTCGCCCTTCAGCTCGGCCGCCTTCTGCCCGACCGACCGGCGCACCGCGTCGCCGAGCACCTCCCGCGTCGCCGCGTGCAGGGTCGCGAGCTGGTCGTCGGTCAGCCGGTGGGTCAGCGCGAACGGCGACAGCCTCGCCGCGTGCAGGATCTCGTCGGAGTACGCGTTGCCGACGCCGGCCAGCACCGTCTGGTCGGTGAGCACCCCCTTGACCTGGCCCTTGCGGCTGCGCATCCGCTCGGCGAAGGTGGCCGGGTCGGCGGCGAGGGCGTCGGGGCCGAGCCGGGCCACCCCGGGCACCGTCGCCGGGTCCGTGACCAGGTAGACGGCGAGGCTCTTCTGGGTGCCGGCCTCGGTCAGGTCGAAGCCGGAGCCGTCGTCGAGGCGTACCCGCAGCGCGACCGGGCCCTTGCCGGGCCGCAGCGGGGCGGCGGACGGGAACGCCTCCCGGTAGTGCAGCCAGCCCGCCCGGGCCAGGTGGACCACCACGTGCAGGTCGCCGTCGAGCACCACGTCGAGGAACTTGCCGTGCCGGCGGGCGTCCACCACGGCCCGCCCGGCGGCGGCGGTCGGCGCCGGGTCGTACGTCTTCAGGGCGCTGATCGCGGCGACCTCGAGCCGGTCGACGCGCCGCCCCACCGCGCGCTCGCGCAGGTAGCCCGCGAGCGCCTCAACCTCCGGTAGTTCGGGCACCAGCCAACGGTAGCCTTCTTTCCCGTGAGAATCGTGGTGGCGCACAACCGGTACCGGGAAGCCCAGCCGTCCGGTGAGAACACGATCGTCGACGCGGAGATCGCCCAGCTCACCGCGGCCGGCGTCGAGGTGCTGCCGTTCATCCGCAGCTCGGACGAGATCCCGACGATGCCGAAGACGGCCAAGGCGCTGCTGCCCATCTCCCCGATCTGGGCGCCCCGCGCGCAGGAGGACCTGAGCCGGCTGATCACCGAGCACCGGCCGGACGTGCTGCACCTGCACAACCCGTACCCCCTGATCTCGCCCTGGGTGGTGCGGACCGCGCACCGGCACGGCGTGCCGGTGGTGCAGACGGTGCACAACTACCGGCAGGTCTGCTCCTCCGGGCTCTACTTCCGGGACGGGATGATCTGCCAGGACTGCCGGGGCCGGGCGCTGGGCGTGCCGGCGATCGTGCACCGCTGCTACCGGGGCTCCCGGGCGCAGAGCGCGCTGATGGCGACCACCCTGGCCGTGCACCGCGGCACCTGGCGCTCGGTGGACCGGTTCATCGCGCTCACCTCGGCGGTCGCCGACCACCTGCGCGACTACGGCATCCCGGCCGAGCGGATCGTGGTCAAGCCCAACGGCATCCCCGACCCGGGGGCGCCCGCGCCGCTCGGCGACGGCTTCCTGTACATGGCCCGGCTCTCCCCGGAGAAGGGGCTGGACCTGCTGCTGGACGCCTGGCGGCGACACCCGGACGGCGCGCTCGGCCCACTGCGCATCGCCGGGGACGGCGAACTGCGCCCGCTGGCCGAGGCCGCCGCCGCCGAGCGCGCCGACGTGACCTACCTCGGGCCGCTGGACCGCGCCGGAGTACGCGCCGCGATCGAGGCCAGCGCGGTCATCGTGGCCGCCTCCACCTGGCACGACGTGCTGCCCACGGTGATCATCGAGGCGCTGGCGAGCGGCCGGCCGGTGCTCGGAACCGCCCTCGGCGGCATCCCGTACCTGCTCGGCGCGGATGCCCCGCGCGAACCCGCCGGCACCGGCCCGGCCTCCGTCGCCACGGCCGCGCCGGGTGAGGGCCGGGTCGCGCTGCCCACCGGCGTGGAGGCGGGCGAGGCGGGATGGACGGTGCCGCCGGAGCCGGCCGCCATGGCCGCCGCCCTGCCGGTGGCCCGGGCCGGCGCGGCGCGGCTGGCCCCGGCGGCGCGCGCCCGCTACGAGCGCACCTTCCACCCGGACGTGGTGACCCGCCAGTTGATCGACGTGTACGCGAGCATCTCGGCCACCGCCGCGCCCCGCTGAACGCCTCGTTGGCCGCTTCCCGGTCGAGCCCGACCATTGAGCGCCCCGCCCGCCGCGTTAGCAGGGGCCCCTTCCTGTGCAGAAGCCGTTAACAGGGTGCCCTTCCTTACAGCGAGGCGCGGGCGGAGAAGGCGATGCTGGCGAGCAGGAAGCCGCCGTTGACGATCGTGAAGGCGACCACCACCCAGAGGGCGAGGGCGGGGGCGAAGGTCAGCACCAGACCGGCCAGGAAGATCACCGCGCCGTAGTCGCGGACCAGCTTCACCAGGCGTACGGGCAGCGAGGTCGAGGTGACCATGCTGGCCGCGTTCGGGCCGGCCTGCATCACCGAGGTGACCAGGTTGACCATCCAGGTGCCGGCGAAGACCGCGACGAGCCAGGTCGGCGTCGACGGCTCCTGCGCCACCGCCGTCGCCGCCAGCGCGGCGACCAGGGCGATCTGGGCGGCCACGTCGGCGAGCACGTCGACCCGGGCGCCGGCCGCGCTGCCCTGCCCGGTCACCCGGGCGAGCTGACCGTCGGCGCAGTCCAGGGCGTACGCGACCTGCCAGCCCACGAGGGCGAGCAGCCCGACCGCCCAGGCCGGCACCTCGCCGGCGGCGACCCGACCGGCGAGCGCGACCACGGTGACCGAGGTGGCCAGGCCGAGCACCAGGTTGAGCAAGGTCAGCGCGGTCGGGCGCAGCCCGAGGCGGTGGGCGACGAGCGCGAAGACCGCGCCCAGCCACTGGCTGACCGATTCGCTGAACAGGCCGCCGCCCCGGTTCACCCGGTGGAAGTCGGCGACGGTGGGGCGGGGCTCAGCCAAGGTGGTCGCGGATTGCACCGGCGTAGTCTGCCAGCCGCTCCCGGATCTCGGTAGGCGACATCGCCAGGTGTTCGAGGATGGTGTAGCGGTCCGGCCGGGTACGCGGCGCGAAGTCAACCGCCTCGACGAACTGCTCGTCGGTCAGCCCGAGGCCTGCCGGACCCGTCGGCAGCCCGTGCCGGTGCAGGCAGCGGGCCAACTGCCCGAACCGCTCCAGGTCGTCGCGCAGGAACGTGCAGAACAGCGCGCCGACGCCGGCCTGCTCGCCGTGCGAGCCGGTGCCCGGGAAGAGCCGGTCGATCGCGTGCGAGATCTCGTGGTCGCCGCCGCTCGCGGGCCGGCTGGAACCGCAGATCGACATCGAGATGCCGCCCAGGATCAGCGCCTCGGCCAGCGTGGTGAGGAAGCCGTCGTCGGTGATCTTCCCGGGGTGGTTGATCAGCGCCTCGGCGCCCGTCCGGGCCAGGGTCACCGCCAGGCCGTCGATCGGCTCGCCGCGCACCTCGTGGGCGAGTTCCCAGTCGGCGCAGGCGCTCAGGTTGCTCACCGCGTCGCCGATGCCCGCCTGGGTCTGCCGGTCCGGCCCGTGCTCCACGAAGTCCAGGTCGACCATGACCGCGATCGGGATGTGCACGCCGTAGGAGCCCTTGCCGCCCTCGTGGGTCAGCGAGGCGACCGGCGAGGCGATCCCGTCGTTGGCCAGGCTGGTCGCCACGGTCACCATCGGGATGCCGTACCGGGTGGCCGCGTACTTCGCGGTGTCGATGGTCTTGCCGCCGCCGATGCCGACCACCGCGTCGTAGTTGCGGCGGCGGAGCTGGTCGCCCAGCTCGTTGGCGGAGTCGAGGCTGCCCCCGGCCACCGTGAACACGTCGGCCGAGCCCAGGGTGGGCCGGCACAGCTCGACGATCCGCTCGCCCTGCCCGGGCCCGACCACCACCGCCACGTCCCCGCCGGCCGAGATCCGCCGGTCGGCCAGGAGCGGCCCCAGGTCGGCCACCGCCCCCCGCCGCACCTCGATCGCGAGCGGGGTGTTGACGGTACGGGCTAGTAGCGGCACGCGATCTCCCGCGCGCGGGCCAGGTCGGCGTGGTTGTCGACCTCGACCCAGGAGACGTCCCCGATCGGCGCCGCCCGCACCTCGCCGCCCCGGTCGGCGAACTCCTGGTAGCCGTCCTCGTAGTAGAGGTTCGGGTCGCGCCGCCAGGTCGCCTCCAGCGCGTCGGCGAGGGCGTCGGCCACCTGCGGCTCGATCAGCGTCGCGCCGATGTACTCCCCGTACGCCTCGCCCGGATCCATGATCTTGGTGATCCGGGTGAGCTGGCCGGCCGCGTCGAAGGTGGTCTTCATCTCCTCCTCGGCCAGCGCCTTGATCGTGTCGACGGCGAGCAGGATGCCCGGGCCGCGCTCGGCCAGCAGGGTCTTCTCCACGCTCACCGGGTGCACGGTGTCGCCGTTGACCAGCAGCACGCCCCGGGAGAAGTGCTCCCGGGCCAGCCAGAGCGAGTACGCGTTGTTCCACTCCTCGGCCTTGTCGTTGTGCACCAGGGTCAGCGTGACGCCGTACCGCTTCTCCAGGTCGGCCTGCCGTTCGCGTACCGCGTCGGCCGCGTAGCCGACCACGATCACGATCTCGGTGAGCCCCACCTCGGCCAGGTTGCGCAGCGCGATGTCCAGGATGGTGGTGTCACCGTCCACCGGCACCAGCGCCTTCGGCAGGGTGTCGGTGTACGGGCGCAGCCGGCGCCCCGCCCCGGCCGCGAGCACCATCCCGATCATTGAGGCGTCCTCCCTCGTACGACTCCCGGTCACCGCTGGAGGATAGCGCCGCGTGACGGCGCCGCTGTGGCCAACCGGGTCAGCCGGGCAGCGCCGCCAGGTCCGCCAGCATCGTCAGTCGCTCCTCGGCGGTCAGCACGGCGTACGGGCCGGCGGCCCGTCGGTCGGTCTCCAGCTCGATGGCGAGCTGCTCCGGGCCGGGCGGCAGGGCGGCGACGCTCGTCGCGGTGTGCCCGGCAGCGGTCCAGGCGGCGGCGTGCGCGTCGGCCCGGTGGTAACGCAGCGTGCCCAGCCGGTTGAGCAGCAGCACGCCGGGCGGGGTGCCGTCCGGCTCGTACGGCGGCGCCGTCGCGGCGAACGCGGTGCCGTCGTCGGCGCCCTCCTCCTCGGCGAGCACCAGCGCGTACGCGAGCACCCGGCCGAGCGCCTCCACCAGCCGGAGCACGCGGTCGTCGTGCCCGGCCCAGAGCTCCTCGGTCACCTCGGCGTGCACCTGCCAGATCTCGGCGAGGAAGGCCAGCCCGCGCTCGGTGGCGGAGAGCCCGCCGTCGGGGCTGCGGTGGATCATCCCGTACGCCACCTGCTTGTCCAGGGCCCGGCGGCAGTCGGCCGGGTCCCGGTAGCGGGTGACCGCCGCGAACCCGGCCTCGTCGACCGTCCCCCCGGGCGCGGCGAGGCGGGTGCGGAACTCCAGCAGGAAGCCGGTGGCCGCCGGCCCGCCGTACCGCTGGCTCAGCTCCGCGCCGCCGCCGTCGCGGCCGGCCAGCATGCCGGCGACGAAGGCCCGGTCGACCGCCGGGGCGACCAGGCCGGCGAACCGGTGCGGCGCCAGCTCGACGGTGTCGTTCACAGACCGATCGAACGCAGGGCGGCGAAGGCTTCCTCCGCGATCCGGCGGATCAGGCCGTCGTTGACGTCGCGGTGCTCGTCGAGCAGGTCGACCTCGTCGGCGGCGAGCCACCGGAACTCGGTGTGCTTGCCCGCCTCCAGCGTCGGCCGGGCGAGGTCGCCGTCGACCCGCACCAGCCAGTCGCTCTCGATCCGCTCCAGGCCGTCGTCGGCGACGTAGCGGTACTCCCCGACGTGGCCGAGCACGTGCGACACCGTCCAGCCGGTCTCCTCGGTCACCTCCCGGCGCAGCGCGTCGTCCACGTCCTCGCCCGGTTCCAGGTGACCGCCGACGATGTCCCAACAATTGGGAAATATCCGCCGGTCGGGAGACCGCCGCTGGACGAAGAGGCGGCCCTCGTCGTCGACGATCAGCGCGCCGGCGCAGCGCAGAGGCTCGGTGGACACGCCACGACAGTAGCGAGCGGTCTGGCCTCGCGGCGATGCCCGGTCTTGTCCCGGAAACCTCCGGGGCGGACCATGTCCCCTACCGGATGCCACCGTCCCACAGGGGTGATGCGTGATGCAGGTACGGGAAGCGATGTCCAGCGAGGTCCTCGTGGTCGGCCCGGAGCACACGCTCCGGCAGGCGGCCCACATGATGTCGGCCCGCGGCGTCGGGTCGGCGGTCGTGATCGATCCCGACTCCGAGGGGGTCGGCATCATGACCGAACGCGACGTGCTCAACGCCATCGGCGCCGGCCTGGACTGCGACGTCGAGCGGACGGGCGCCCACCTGACCTGGGACGTGGTCTACGCCGGGCCGGAGTGGACGGTGGAGGAGGCGGCCGCCGCGATGGCCCGGGGCGGCTTCCGGCACCTGGTCGTGCTCGAGGGGCGCGAGGTGGCCGGCGTCATCTCCGTCCGCGACATCATGCGGGTCTGGGCGGCCAGCCGGATGGTCGACGCGCGCTGAGCGGCCGGCCCGGCGCGGGGTGTGGCCGGCCGATCGACGGGTAAGGATTCCCTGCGGGCGCGGACGGGCCGCGGCCGCCGGGGAGGTCCTCATGCGCGGCGCGGATCGGCTGGTCGAGCAGCAGTACGCGATGCTCCTGCGGCGGGACGTGGCCCGGCTGCCGGACCTCTACGCGGCGGACGCCTTCTACTCGATGCCCGGCGTCACGGTGCGCCCGATCGAGCTGCCCGCCCTGCTGCGCACCTGGACCGGGGCCTTCCCGGACCTGTCCGTCGACCGGCTCGGGTCGGTGCAGACCGCCGGGGGCGCGGCCGTCGAGCAGCGGCTCACGGGCACCCACACCGGGGTGCTGCACACCCCGTTCGGCACCGTCGCGCCGACCGGCCGGCTGGTGAGCTGGGACGTGGTCGACGTCGTGCGGGTGCGGCGCGGGCGGGTCTCGGCCTGGCGGTCCTACTTCGACTGGGGCCAGCTCATCGCGGCGCTCGGGCTGCACGTGGACGGGCTTTCCCGCGAGGCGCAGCACGACCCGCTCGGCCTTCCGGTCTGATCTGCCGCCGACCGGTTGACGCAGGTCACCCGTCCCGGTGGCTCAGGATGCGGACATCGCCGTGCCGTCGGCGCGCACCCCGCCGCCTTCCGTACGCTGAACAGCCATGACCGCCGAGCAGCTGATCTCCTTCGCCCGTGGCGCTCCCTCGCTGGACATCGTCGATGTCGAGGGGCTCAAGGCCGCCGCCGTCCGCGCGTTCGACGCCGACCCCGCCGGGGTGACGGCGTACGGCACCTCCGTCGGCTACCTCCCGCTGCGGAAGTGGATCGCCGAGAAGCACGGGGTCTCCGCCGACCAGGTGATGATCACCAACGGGTCGTTGCAGGCCGACGCCTTCCTCTTCGACCACCTGGTCCGCCCCGGCGACGCGGTGGTGGTGGAGCGCCCGACGTACGACCGGACCTTGCTCAACCTCCAGCGGATGGGCGCCGAGCTGCACGGCGTCTCCATCCAGCCGGACGGCCTCGACACGGCCGAGCTGCGCAAGCTGCTGGAGTCCGGGGTGCGTCCCCGGCTCGCGCACGTCATTCCGAACTACCAGAACCCGGCCGGCGTCACGCTGAGCCTGGAGAAGCGCCGCGAGCTGCTCGACCTCGCCGCCGAGTACGAGTTCACGATCTTCGAGGACGACCCGTACGCCGACATCCGGTTCCGGGGCGAGGCGCTGCCGTCGATGCTCTCGCTCGACACCCGCAACGTGGTGGTGCACGCCTCCAGCTTCACCAAGACCGTCTGCCCGGGCGTGCGGGTCGGCTACCTGGTCGGCCCGGCGGACCTGATCGCCGACATCGCGAAGAAGGCGACCAGCCTCTACATCTCGCCCGGCATGGTCTCCGAGGCGATCGTGCACCAGTTCTGCGTCTCGGGCGACATCGAGCGCTCGATCGAGACCGTGCGCGCCGCGCTCGGCGAGCGGGCCCGGGTGCTGGCCGAGTCGCTGCGCCGGCACATCCCGGAGGCGCGGTTCGTGGAGCCGGACGGCGGCTACTTCCTCTGGGTCGAGCTGCCCGAGGACGTCGAGGTCGACAAGCTCGCCCCGGCGGCCGCCGAGCGCGGGGTCGCCGTGGTCAAGGGGAGCGACTTCGTGGTCGACGGCGGGCGGCACGCGCTGCGGCTGGCGTACTCGGCGGTGACGGCCGACCGGATCGACGAGGGCGTCCGGCGGCTGGCGGAGGCCATGGCGGCCGTACGGGGCTGAATTTCTGTCAGATTTCTGACAGTTCGGCGATGCCGGCCGTTCCGGGTCTCCCGCCGGAGCGGCCGGCGGCCCACAATGCTGCGAGCGTCACTCACCACGTGTAGCGGAGTTCACCGCCGGTGCCGGCCCAGACCGCGCCCGGCGACGAGCCCGGCCCGGCCCAGCCGGTGGCACGCGGAGCGACGCGACCAGCACAACCCCCGCCCCCAAAGGGCGCCGGGTGGGCCGTGTCGTCCCCTCACCCCCCGAAGCGACCCGGCCCGCCCGGCGCCACCCCCGGCGGCCGATCGTCACCGGCGGTGACCGTCGACGGCGGCGTACCCTGCTAGCCGCGGCGGCGCACGGGGAGGGGGCGTGATGACGGACCGAGGGCAGCAGGGGCGGACGGCCTCGCCGAACGGCGGACGGGTGATCAGGCCCCGGGACTGGGCGGCGCCCGTGCGGGCGATGACCCGCCGGCTCAACCCCGACGGCCTCCAGAGCACCCCGGCACCGGCCCGCCCGAAGCGCAGCGCGGTGGTCGACTGCGCCCTCTACGTCGACGGTCGGCGGCAGCCCGGCGACTGGCGGTACGCCGACGCGCTCGCCGCGGCCCGCCGCGAGGAGAACGGTTTCGTCTGGCTCGGCCTGCACGAGCCGGAGCTGGCCGAGATGACCGCCATCGCCGCCACCTACGGCCTGCACGAGCTGGCCGTCGAGGACGCGGTCAAGGCGCAGCAGCGCCCCAAGCTGGAGCAGTTCGGCGAGGTCAGCTTCCTGGTGCTGCGGACCGCGCGCTACTGCGAGCACGCCGAGCTGACCGAGAACTCCGAGGTCGTCGAGACCGGCCAGGTGATGCTTTTCATCGGGCCGAACTTCCTGATCAGCGTCCGGCACGGGGACGCCTGCCGGCTGGCCCCCGTCCGGGCCGACCTGGAGACGAAGCAGGACCTGCTGCTCCACGGGCCCTGGTCGGTGGCGTACGCGGTCACCGACCGGGTGGTGGACATCTACCTGGAGGTCGCCGACCGGCTGGAGGACGACCTCGACACGCTGGAGGCCGAGGTGTTCGACCGCCAGTCCAGCGGCCGGATCCAGCGGATCTACCAGATGAAGCGGGAGCTGGTGGAGTTCAAGCGGGCGGTGACGCCGCTGCAACGCCCGCTGATGACGCTCACCGCGCAGATGAACCGGGACGTGCCCAAGGAGATCCGTCGGTACTTCCGTGACGTGCAGGACCACCTCAGCCGCACCGTCGAGCAGGTCAACTCCTACGACGACCTGCTGAACTCCATCCTCCAGGCCCGGCTGGCCCAGGTCACGGTCGACCAGAACAACGACATGCGCAAGATCGCCGCGTGGGCGGCCATCGCCGCCGTCTGGACCGCCATCGCCGGCATCTACGGCATGAACTTCGACGTCATGCCGGAGCTGAAGATGACGTACGGCTATCCGGTCGTGCTGGCCCTCATGCTCGCGATATCGCTGGCCCTCTACCGCTGGTTCCGCCGTAACGGCTGGCTCTGACCGAGGGCGGGGACGCGGAAGCGCCGGCGGCGCGGGGTGACCCGCTGCGCCGGCGCTTTCCGGGGACTCCGGGGCGTCAGCGACGCCCGTTGGTCTTGGCGCCCTTGCCCAGCGCCTCGGTCAGGTCGTCCGCCGGGCGGCCCGACACGTCCTTGGCGCCCTCGGCCACCGACGGGACCTTGTCCGTCGCGTGGATCGTCGGCTGCTTGCCGGGGGTGGTGGTGGAGGCGCTGTCGCCGCCGGCCGCCGCCGAGCTGCCGGCGCCGGTCGGGCCGCCGGTCACGCCCGAGCCGCTCGACAGCGTCGAGGCGTCGGTCACCGGGGTCCGGATCTCCATCGTCTCGACCTCGTCGCGCATCGGTTCCAGCGTGCGGGTCGGGTCGTACTCGGCCCACTCCTGCTGCTCGCGGCGACGACGCATCGCCATCGCGGCGACGCCGGCCACCGCGCCGGCCGCGAGGAGACCGGTCAACATGGACCCGCCGCGCCGCGCGTTCTTCTTCCGGGAAGCCTTCATGTTCTTCGCCTTGACCTTCCTGGTGACCGCGGCCTGCTTGGCTGCGGCGGCCTTTCTGCTGGTGACCGCCTTGCCCGCCGCCTCGGCCTGGGCCTTGCGGACGGCCAGGGCCAGCGGCGCGAGCGCGGCGACCGTGGACGCGAGACCGCTGGACGCGCGGTCGCGCACGATGACGGCGGTCGGCGCGACGGCGCCGCGGGCCGCCTGGACCCGCGGGCCGACGGTCGCGCCGGCGCCCTTCGCGGCGTGCGTCGCGGCCAGCCTCAGGTGACCGAGGCCCTGGTTCAGCTCCGCCCTGGCCAACTGTCCCTGGGTCTTACGCCGCCCGATTCCAAACACGGTCCCACCTCCTGGGAGTTGTTCCTTCGTCATCCTCCACCTTCGGATGCCTCCGCACTGCCAGATCGGGCACATGGGAGGATCCGCATGGAACTGACCAACGAGTGAGGAGTACCCGTGGCCGAGGCTGTCTACGCCACCTTGCACACCAACGCTGGCCCGATCCGGCTGGAGCTCTTCCCCAACCACGCGCCGAAGACCGTCAAGAACTTCGTCGACCTGGCCGAGGGCAACCGCGAATACACCGACCCGCGCACGGGTCAGCCGGGCAGCGGGCCGTACTACGACGGCACCATCTCGCACCGGGTGATCAGCGGCTTCATGATCCAGATGGGCGACCCGACGGGCACCGGCCGCGGTGGCCCGGGCTACAAGTTCGCCGACGAGTTCCACCCGGAGCTGCGCTTCGACCGGCCGTACCTGCTGGCCATGGCGAACGCCGGACCGGGCACGAACGGCTCGCAGTTCTTCATCACCGTCTCGCCGACGCCGCACCTGAACAACCGGCACACCATCTTCGGCCAGGTGGCCGACGAGCAGTCCGCGAAGGTCGTCGACTCGATCGCCAACACCCCGACCGGCCCGAACGACCGGCCGCTGCAGGACGTCGTCATCGAGCGGGTCGAGATCGAGCGCTCCGCTGCCTGAGGCGTCCGCGAGGTACCTTTGCCCACATGACTGAGCGCTCCGAAGGTCGGGACCGGTTGGCGGGCCGCGCGGTCCGCGTCGGCGGGCGGGCGTGGTGAGCGAGTCGCCGCCGGTCACCCCGGTCTGCTACCGGCACCCCGGCCGGGAGACGTACGTCCGGTGCACCCGCTGCGACCGGCCGATCTGCCCGGACTGCATGCGGGAGGCCTCGGTCGGGTTCCAGTGCCCGGAGTGCGTGGCGGAGGGACGTCGTAGCGTGCGGCCGGCGCGCACCGCCTTCGGTGGCGGTGCCGCCGGCCGGCACGGCTACGTCACCAAGGTGCTGATCGCGCTGAACGTGCTGCTGATGCTGCTCTCCATCGCCTCGGACCGGGGCGGGGACGCGGCGGTCGGCGGCTCCGGCTTCGGCGGCCTGCTGGGCGGCGGCACCCCGCTGACCGACTGGGGCGCGGTGCTCGGCGGCGCGATCTTCCCCGACGGCACGGTCGGCGGCATCGCCGAGGGCGAGTGGTACCGCCTGGTCACCGCGATGTTCCTGCACTACGGCGTGGTCCACCTGCTGCTGAACATGTGGGCGCTGTGGGTGCTGGGCCGGTCGCTGGAGGCCAATCTCGGGCCGCTGCGGTTCGGCGTGCTCTACCTCGTCTCCGGGCTGGGCGGAAACGTCGCCGCCTACCTGTTCAGCGAGCAGAACCAGCTCACCGCCGGCGCGTCCACGTCGATCTTCGGCCTCTTCGCCGCGCTGGTGGTCATCGAACGCAAGATGGGGCGGGACATCTCCCAGGTGCTCCCCGTCCTGGTGGTCAACCTGGTCTTCACGTTCGCCGTGCCGGGCATCTCGATCCCTGGGCACCTGGGCGGGCTGGTGGTCGGCGGGCTGGTGGCGCTCGTGTTCGCGTACGCCCCACGGTCCCGGCGGACGCTCGTGCAGTTCGCGGGCGGCGCGGTGATCGTGACGGCGTTGCTCGGCCTGGCGCTGATCCGCACCGCCGCCATCCTCGGCGGCTGACCGCCCGCTCCGTCGTGCCACGGAACCGGCCGGGCCGCGCGGCGGGAGCGACCGGCGGCTGACCGTCCGCTCAGCGCGGGCGGGCCTCGTGCAGGGCCTCGGCCACGTCGGCGGGCTCGGCGCCGAGGTCGAGGCGGCCGAAGAGGTGCAGCGACTCCCCGGCGTCGATCTCCAGCACCTCACTGGTCAGGCCCAGCCGGGCGCGGCGGTCCACAGTGACCCGCTCGACGGCCGACCAGGGCAGCCGGCGGCGGCCCGCGAAGCCCTGGACGACGGTGACCCCCTCGGGGTCGACCGCCAGCCGGACCGGCGCCACCACGTCGCGTGCCGCCCAGCCGGCCAGCGCGGCGGCCGCGACCACGGCCAGCCCCAACTGGACCGGGTCGCCCTCGTCGAGGAGGAGCGCGAGCGCGAGCAGCGCGACCGCGCCGGCCAGCTTGAGCGCCGGCAGGGTGGCCGGCACCCGCCACTGGTGGACGGTCGGGGACGGGTCTGGGCGCATCCGTCCAGGATGCCAGCGCACCCCGGGGGAGGACGGCGGCCCGCCGAGGACGTAGTATCGGTGGCAGCCGAAGTTACCGGGGAGTAGTCATGAGTGACGCAGTCATCGTCGGCGCGGTACGCACCCCGGTGGGGCGGCGCAAGGGCAGCCTGGCCGCCGTGCACCCGGTCGACCTCTCGGCGCACGTGCTGCGCGTCCTCGCCGAGCGCACCGGGATCGACCCGGCCCAGGTCGACGACGTGGTCTGGGGCTGCGTCTCCCAGGTCGGCGACCAGTCGTGGAACATCGCCCGCAACGGCGTGCTGGCCGCCGGCTGGCCCGAGTCGGTGCCCGGCACCACGCTCGACCGGCAGTGCGGCTCCAGCCAGCAGGCCCTGCACTTCGCCGCCGCCACCGTGCTCTCCGGCCAGGCCGACCTGGTGGTCGCCGGCGGCGTCGAGTCGATGACCCGGGTGGCGATGGGCTCCAGCGGGGCCGGCGGGATGCCCTTCAACGAGCAGATCCGCGACCGCTACCGGGGCGTCGAGGGCTTCGCCGAGGATGCGCCGCTGCCGTTCAACCAGGGCGTCGGGGCGGAGCTGATCGCCGCCCGCTGGCGCTTCTCCCGCGCCCAGCTCGACGAGTTCGCCCTCGCCAGCCACGAGAAGGCGGCCGCCGCGCAGGACGCCGGCGCCTTCGACGCCGAGATCGCCCCGGTCGCCCTGGCCGACGGCGGCAAGTTCGCCGCCGACGAGGGCATCCGGCGGGACACCTCGCTGGCGAAGCTCGGCGAGCTGGCCACCCCGTTCCGTCCCGACGGCGTCGTCACCGCCGGTTCCGCGTCGCAGATCTCCGACGGGGCGGCGGCGCTCGCCGTCACCACCAGCGAGTGGGCCAGCCGGCACGGCCTGCGCCCGCTGGCCCGGATCCACACCGCCGTGGTCGCCGCCGACGACCCGGTCACCATGCTCACCGCGCCCATCCCGGCCACCGCGAAGGCGCTGCGCCGCGCGGGGCTGGGCATCGAGGAGATCGGGGTGTACGAGGTGAATGAGGCGTTCGCCCCGGTGCCGCTGGCCTGGCTGGCGGAGACCGAGGCGGACGCGGAGCGGCTCAACCCGCGCGGCGGCGCGATCGCCCTCGGCCACCCGCTCGGCGCCTCCGGCGCGCGGATCATGACCACCATGCTCGCCCACATGCGGGACAACAACATCCGCTACGGCCTCCAGACCATGTGCGAGGGCGGCGGCATGGCCAACACCACCATCGTCGAGCTGCTCTGACGCCCCGCGGACCGGAGGCGGGAGCTACGCCCCGGCAGGCTTGCGCGCCAACATGAGGCCCTGCGGGGTCTTCTCGGTGCCCTCGGGCTCCTTCACGACCGTGGCCCACAGGTCGAAACCGGCCTCGCGCAGCAGCGCGGCCACCTCGTCCGGCCGCTGCCGGTACCAGTCGGCGCAGATCGGTTTGCCGAAAGCCTCGTCGAGGTGCAGGCGTTCGTCGCCGACCTGGAAGGCGAGCATGAGCTGCCCGCCCGGTGCGAGCACCCGGTGGAACTCGGCGAGGACCTCGGGCCGCCGGTCCCACGGGACGTGGATGATCGAGTAGTAGGCGAGCAGCCCGCCGAGGGAGGCGTCCGGCAGCTCCAGCGCGAGCATCGAGCCCACCTCGAACCGCAGCCGCGGGTACGTCTCCCGGGCCAGCGCGACCATCCCGGGCGACAGGTCGATGCCGAACGCGTCCAGTCCCAGCCGGTGCAGCAGGATCGTGACGCGGCCGGGCCCGCAGCCGACGTCGGCGACGGGACCGTTGCCGTTGGCCTTCACCGCCTCGGCGAAGGCGGCCAGCAGCGCACGGTCGAGGGGCCTGTCGTCCATGTCCGTGCGAAGCCACTCGGCGTAGTCGACGGCCATGGTGTCGTAGGAGTCGCGGGTGGCGGCGAGGAACGAGGCGTCCGGCATGGCGGTGAAGGGTAGCCGTCCCCTCCGGCGGCCGCGACGACCGTCGTCGGGGCCGGTGGGGCGCGTCGATCGCCGCGGCACGACGTGCGCCGGGGATAAGGTGTCGCGCCCGCGCCGGGGACGGGGCTAGATTCCGCGGCGTGACCACCGCCTCCACGCCGTACACCGACTGGGCCGACCCGCACTGGCGGGACACCGCGCTCGGCTGGCTCGGCGACCAGCTCGGCCGGCACGGCCGCCGGGTCGTCGGGCCGGTCGAGCCCCGGGTCCGGCCGTGGTCCCTGGTCTGGCGGGTGCCCACCGACGCCGGGGACGCCTGGTTCAAGGCGAACAATCCGGGCACCCGGCACGAGGCGGCGCTGCTGGCCGTGCTGGCCCGGCTCGCCCCGGGCCGGTTGCTCGACCCGATCGCGGTCGACGCCGACCGCGGCTGGTCGCTGCTGCCCGACGGGGGACGCTCGCTGCGCGACGCGCTGGCCGGCGACCGCGCCCTGCTGGCCCGCTGGGAGCAGGTCCTGCCGGAGTACGCCGACCTCCAGCGCACGGTCGCGCCCCGGTCCGGCGAGCTGCTCGCGCTCGGGGTGCCCGACCACCGGCCGGAGGTGCTGCCCGAGCTGTTCGAGGCGCTGCTGTACGACGAGGAGTCGCTGCTGCTGGGGGCGGAGGACGGGCTCGACGTCGAGGCGTACGAGCGGTTGCGCGCCCACCGGGACACCTTCGCCGAGCACTGCCGGCGGCTGGCCGACTCGGGCGTCGCGCCCAGCGTCCAGCACGACGACCTGCACGACGGCAACGTCTTCGTCGCCGACGACGGGCACCGGTTCTTCGACTGGGGCGACGCCTCGGTCGCCCACCCGTTCGGCACCCTTCTGGTCACGCTGAACTCGGTCGCGGACGCCTTCGAGCTGCCCGCCGGCGACCCGACGCTGGCGCGGCTGCGGGACGCGTACCTGGAGCCGTGGTCGGACCGGCACGACCGGGCCACGCTGCGCGAGGTGGCCCGGCTGGCCGTCCGCGTCACCCGGGTGAGCCGGTCGCTCTCCTGGCGCCGGGCCCTCCTGACGCGGGACCCGGACCGGGCGCGGTACGCGTCCGCGGTGCCCGGCTGGCTGATGGAACTGTTCGAGCCGGATCCGGTTTGAGCCCGTTCGTGACCTCGACAGGAGCCGTCGACTGTGGTCAGAATCAGCGGGCCGGCGCAGCGCGAGTGACGCGAGGCGTCCGCCCGCCGGCCGTCCGACCCACAGGACAGATCGGGGAATCGTGGAATCCACACTCTCACCGGCCGGGCTTCGCCGTGCCGCCGGCCGCACCGTGGCCGTCGCCGCCGCGGCCACCCTCGGTGCCGGCGTCGCGCTGACGGCCGTCACCGGCCCGGCCCACGCCGCCGTCCCGCCGCAGCCCGGCACCTACACCGGCCTCGGCTTCGACGCCTGCACAGCGCCGACCAGCGCCCAGATGCAGGCCTGGCGCGACCACTCGCCGTACCGGGCGGTCGTCATCTACTTCGGCGGCAGCAGCCGGGGCTGCGAACAGCCCGCGCTGACTCCCGAGTGGGTCGCGGAGCAGACGGCGGAGGGCTGGCACCTCGTCCCGATGTACGTCGGGCTCCAGGCCCCGTGCCTGGCGACCAGCCGGCCGCGCATCGACCCGGCCCAGGCGGCGGCGCAGGGCCAGGCCGAGGCCGACGACGCCGTGGCGCGGGCGGTGGAACTCGGCCTGCCCCGGGAGAGCGTCCTCTTCTACGACATGGAGGACTACGACGGCGGCGACGCCGCCTGCACCAACGCGGTCCTCACCTTCATGAGCGCGTGGACCGCCCGGCTGCACGACCAGGGCTACCTCTCCGGCTTCTACAGCAGCGTGGCGCGGGGCGTCGCCGACCAGGTCGCCGCCTACAACACCCCCGGCTACGTGCGTCCGGACTACCTCGACTTCGCGCGCTGGGACAATGCGGCCACGGTCGAGGACCCGACCATCCCGGCCGGCTACTGGATGCCGAAGCGACGGATGAAGCAGCACGTGGGCCCGCACGACGAGACGTGGGGCGGGGTCACCATCAACATCGACGGCGACTACCTCGACGTCGCCCCGCTGCCGGCGGCCCGGTTCGGTGACTTCACCGGCAACGGCTGGGCGGACCTCGGCTACCGGGAGCCGTCCACCGGGCGGCTGCACGTCTACGGCGGCAACGGCACCACGCTGAGCGGCCGGATCACGCTGGGCGCCGGCTGGAACGGCATGGACGCGATCATCCGCGCCGGCAACTTCGACCGCGCCGGTGGCGAGGACGTGATCGCCCGCGAGAAGACCACCGGTTACCTGTGGCTCTATCCGGGCACCGGGTCGGGGATCAGCGGCCGGATCAACCTCGGCGCGGGCTGGAACACCGTCCAAGAGATCACGCCGATCGGCGACTACAACCGCGACGGCTTCCAGGACCTGCTGGCGGTGCAGAGCTCGACCGGCGCGCTCTACCTGTATCCCGGCACGGGGGGCGGCGCATTCACCAGCCGCATCCTGCTCGGTTCCGGCTGGAACACGGTGGACGAGCTGAACGGCGGCGGCGACTTCAACAACGACGGCTACCCCGACGTGGTCGCGCGCGAGAAGAGCACCGGCGACCTCTACCTGTACCCGGGTCGTGCCGGCGCGCCCAACACCCGTACCAAGGTCGGTGCCGGCTGGAACACCATGCGCGACCTCGTGCAGCTCGGTGACTTCGACCGGGACGGGCGGCCGGACCTGGTCGCCGTGCAGAACTCGACCGGCTACGTCTACCGGTACCGCTGGCTCGGCACCGCCTTCGCGTCGCCGATCCGGCTCGGCACCGGGTTCGGTCCCATGACCCCGCTGCTCTGAGTGACGAGGATCGGGGACTCGTGACGTTTCATTCCGCTCTGCCCGCCGGGCTACGACGTACCGCCCGGCGGGCACTCGCCGCGACGGCGGCCACCGTGCTCGCCGCCGGCGCCGCCCTGACCGGCCCCGCCGCGCCCGCACGGGCCGCCGGCTACACCGGGCCGCACCCGGGCGCGTTCACCGGCCTGGGCTTCGACACCTGCACCGCGCCGTCGAACGCGGCCATGACGGCGTGGCTCGCCTCGCCGTACCGGGCGGTGGGCATCTACATCGGGGGGAACGGCCGGGCCTGCGCCCAGCCCAACCTGACCCGGGAGTGGGTGACCGCGCAGGCGGCGGCGGGCTGGCGCTTCTTTCCGCTCTACGTCGGGCCGCAGGCGCCCTGCCGCAGCACCAGCAAGCCCCGGATCGACCCGGCGCAGGCCGCCGCGCAGGGGCGGGCCGCCGCCGACGACGCCGCGGCGCGCGCCCGCGACCTGGGGCTCGCCCGGGAGAGCACCGTCTTCTACAACATGGAGAAGTACCCGGCGGGCGACGCGGCCTGCACGGCGGCGGTGCAGACCTTCACCCACGCCTGGACCATCCGGCTGCACGACCACGGCTACTTCTCCGGCTTCTACACCGACGTGGCCTCCGGCGGCCTCGCCGACCAGGTCTCGGCGTACGAACGGGTCGGCCACGGCCGGCCGGACTACCTGGACTTCGCCCGGTGGGACGGCGTGCAGACGGTGGCGGACGAGGCGCTGCCCGAGTCGTACTGGATGCCGAAACAGCGGATGAAGCAGTACCGGGGCGACCACCACGAGACGTGGGGCGGGGTGACGATCAACATCGACAGCAACCGCCTCGACGTCGCCCCGCTGCCCGCCACCCGGTTCGGCGACTACACCGGCAACGGCTGGGCCGACCTCGGCTACCGTGAGCCGGCCACCGGCCGGCTGTACGTCTACGGCGGCAACGGCGCCACGCTGAGCGGGCGGGTCTCGCTCGGCGCGGGCTGGAACGGGATGGACGCGATCGTCCGGGCGGGCAACTTCGACCGGGCCGGCGGCGAGGACCTGCTGGCCCGCGAGAAGTCGACCGGCTACCTGTGGTTCTACCCGGGCAACGGCTCCAGCGTGACGACCCGGGTCAGGGTCGGCAGCGGCTGGAACGGCATGCGCGAGATCACCCCCGTCGGCGACTGGAACGGCGACGGCTTCCAGGACATCGCGGCGGTGCAGGTTTCCACCGGCGTCCTCTGGCTCTATCCGGGCAAGGGCACCGGCTTCGGCAGCCGGGTCGCCCTCGGCGGCGCGGGCTGGAACGGGCTCGACGAGCTGAGCGGCGGCGCCGACTTCACCGGTGACGGGCGCCTCGACGTGCTCGCCCGGGACACCGCCACGGGCCGTCTGCACGTCCACCCGGGCGGCCCGGACGGGCTCCTCGGCGCCCGGCTCGACGCGGGCGCCGGCTGGAGCGGCATGCGTGACCTCGTCCAGCTCGGCGACTTCGACCGGGACGGTCGGCCCGACCTGGTCGCGGTCCAGAAGTCGACCGGCAACGTGCTGTGGTACCGCTGGAACGGCGGCGCGTGGCTCGCCCCGACCCGGCTGGGCACCGGTTTCGGCGCGATGCAGCCGCTGCTCTGACGCGTACTTTCCGGGCCCGTCCGGCGCGACGGGCCCGGAAGTCGGACAGGCGGTGCGACGCGCGGGCGTGGAAGTTCTGCAATTTGCGCGTGACCCACGTCACCCTCCGGCGCCCGTCGTTGGGCAGGGCATGGACGTCTTCTCCCGAACGTTCCTCCCGGCCGCCTCCGAGGCCGGACTGGCGATGCAGACCGTCAGCCGACACATGCCGGTCTTCCGCCGCTGCGTCGGCTCCGGCGACGCCACCATCCTGGTCACCAGGAGCAGCCGGCCCGACCGCCCGATGGCCGGCGAGTACCTCCTCCTGCTGACCCACCGGCGACTGGTCGTCACCCAGCAGACCCGGGTCCTGCACCGGCTGCGCCTGCACCTCAACACCGAGCTGCGGGAACTCAGCGACGTCACCTGGAGCCCGGACCCGCGCCTGCACTCGGTCGAGCTGGCCGCCACCGCGATCGACGGGGTCCGCGAGCGGTTCCTCATCCACACCCGGCACCCGAAGCAGGTGTGGCAGCTCGACGCGCTGCTCAACCACGCCTTCCGGACCCGGGTGCGGACGCCCCAGGAGCGGCTCGTCGCCACCATCGGCGAGGCGCCGGCGGTCGCGCGACCCGCCGCGTTCCGGCCGGCCGTGGTGCGCTGACCGTCTTCTTACCGAACCCGAACATCCGCTGACCCGCTCCGCGCCGCGCCGACGACTACGTCACCAAGCCGTTCAGCCCGCGCGCGCTGGTCGCCCGGGTGCGGGCGGTGCTGCGACGCACCGCCGGAGCGCCCGGGGACGGGTCAGCGCCCGGGTGGCAGGGCATAGCCGACGTAGCCCCGGAACTCGACGCGCCAGCCCGGCGGCACCAGCTCCACGCACGCCGGCCGGCTGCCGGTGCAGACGATCGCGTCCACCGAGGACGGGTCGGCCGGCGGGCGCTCGGGCAGCACGGACTGCAACGCGACCAGCTCCGGCGGGCGGCCGTCGGCGTCGCGCAGGAGCAGCCACCAGGGGTACTCCCAGTTGTCGTTCTGTTGCACCAGGCCGATCCGGCGGGCGTCCGTCGCGCGTACCGCGCCCGCCGCCCAGCGGAACTCCTCCGCCCACTGGGGACGCCGCAGGAACCGGGTCTCCCACTCCGAGGTGGTGAAGACCGAGCCCGCGCCGACCAGCCGGCGCGGGAAGCCGTACGACACCGCGAGCACCCCGGCCAGCGCGCAGGTGGCCAGCACGGTCACCGCGAGCCCGGCCGCCACCGACCGCCGGCCCGCCGCGCCGCCGTTGCGCGCGGCCGCCCGGCGGCGGAACAGCGCGTCGAGCCAGAGCCCCGCCAGCGGCACGGCCAGCGCCAGCGCGTAGAGCAGCAGGCGGTTGCCCCACGGCTGCCACTTGACCATGGCGGTGTGCAGCAGCACGGCCACCACCACGACCACCGCGTACGCGCGCAGCGGCCCCGCCTGCGTCGGGCTGACCCGGCCCGGCCGGGCCAGCGCGAACCCCGCCCCGACCAGCGCCAGCGTTCCGGCGAGCGGGAAGGCCACCCGGTCCTCGTCCGGGTACCAGGACGGCACCGGGAAGCGTTCCCGCCCGAAGGTGGTGGCCCGGTCCTGGGGGTCCACCCCGATCAGTTCGGCGCCGGCGACGATCGCCGCTGCGCCGGCCCGGCGCAGCGGCGCGAGCGGGGTGTCGAACGCCGTGTGCGCGACCCGCAGCGCGTTCACGAGCACCGAGGGCGGGTCGTGCCGCTCCATCGGTACGGACTCGCGCAGCCGGGGCGGGCCGAGCGGGTGCCCGAACTCGGCGGTCACCCGGGCCAGGAACGGCCCGACCACCACCGCCGCGACCAACAGGATCAGCACGGACCCGGTCACCGTCCGGGCCACCTGCGCCCGCGGCCGGAAGCCGCCCGGCGCGGCCGTCCCACCGGCCCGCCCGGCACCCGGGCCGTCCACCGCGCCGGCCTCGTCCGGGACCGCTCCGGCCCGCTCCCGCGCGGTGGCGGCCCGCGCCAGCCGGAGCTGGGCGAGCCCCCAGAGCACCAGCAGCGGCCCGACCGCTATCAGGCCGTTGGTCTTGGTCACCGCGGTCAGCCCGGTGGCCGCCCCCAGCCCGAGCATCGTCCCGACCCCGGTGCGGCGGCGCAGCCCGTCGAGCGCCAGCGTGGCCGCGCAGGCCACCCAGGCGGCGCAGACCAGGTCGGTCTGGGTGCTGGTCGCCTGGAGCGCCACCATCGGCGTGGTGGCCAGCACGAACGCGGTGAGCAACTGGGCCCGGCGGCTCCCGCCGAGCTGGGCGGTGATCCGGGTCGCCGCCAGCAGGACGCCCAACCCGGCGGCCCACTGCACCAGGTGGTGCAGCGCGTCCCCGCCGGTGAAGAGGCGCAGGTGCAGCAGCAGGTACTCGGCACCGGGCGGGATGGTCACCTGCCGGTGGATGGCGGTGGGCCAGAAGTCGAGGTCGCCCTGGGCCACCCAGTGCTCCACCTTCGGCAGGTGGTAGGTCTGCGAGTCGAAGTTGTTCGGCTCGGCCAGCAGGGCGATCAGCAGCTCGACCAGGAGCAGCCCGCCGACCGTGCCGGCCAGCAGCCGCTCGCCCCGCCCCGCCGTACGCCAGGCGTCGGCCAGGCGGGTCCACCGGCGAGCGCGGCGGGCCCCGGCGGCGCCCGGCGCGCCGGTGTCCGGTGCGGGCGGCGGGGCCGGGATGCCGGTGGTGGGGCCGGTGGTCGCGCCGACCAGAACGCGGCGTGGCGCCGCGACGGCCTGCGCCGCCCGCCGCGCCGCGTCCCGGCGGCGGCGCCGTCCGGCGGCCGCGCCCGTGGCGGCGAGGAAGAGCAGCCAGGCGACGGCGAACGCCGGCAGGGTCAGCAGCCGCAGCGCGCCGAGCACCTCCACCGTGAGCACCGCGAACGCGCCCGTGACCAGGGCCGCCCGGACCAGCGCGAGGCGCAGTGGCGCCACGGTTCCGGTGGCCAGCGGCCGGAGGGCGACGGTGAGCAGTCCGATCGCGGCGACGGGGGCCAGGGCGAGCGGGTAGCCGGCTGCCGACATGGCGGAAGTAAACACCATCTTCCTGAGGCCGCCACGGTCGATGCCCATGGTGCTGGGCACCGTCCCGCTGACCAGCCAGGCTAGGCTAGGGCCGACGTATTGTCGCCACCGTGGAGATTCCCGTGAAGCTCTCGATCCTCATGCCGGTCTACAACGAGGAAGAACGCATCGCGGATGCTCTCAAGCAGGCGTTGGCGGTCGACTACCCGTGCGAGATCGAGCTGGTCGTGGTCGACGACGGCAGCCGGGACGGCACCGGTGAGATCCTCGGCCGGGCCGACGACGCGCGCCTGCGGGTCATCAACCACCAGCGCAACGCCGGCAAGGGCGCGGCCATCAGGACGGCGGTCGACAACGCGGAGGGCGACTACATGGTCATCCTCGACGCCGACCTGGAATACGACCCGCAGGACATCCCCAAGCTGCTCGACCCGGTGCTCGACGGGCGGGCCACGGTCGTCTACGGCAATCGCACCTTCGGCAGCCACAGCGCCTACAGCTTCTGGTACGTGATGGGCAACAAGGGCGTCACGATGGCCGCCAACGTGCTGTTCAACTCCTACATCGGCGACCTGGAGACCTGCTTCAAGCTGATGCCGGTCGACCTCTACCGGTCGCTCGACGTCCGCTCGCGCGGCTTCGGCATGGAGGCGGAGGTGACCGGCAAGCTGCTGCGCCGCCGGATCCGCCCCTACGAGGTGCCGATCAGCTACCGCGCGCGGGGCCGCGAGGAGGGCAAGAAGATCACCTGGAAGGACGGCGTCGAGGCGCTCTGGATCCTCGGCCGCGAGCGCACCCGCCGCCGCCCCCTCGGCGCCCCGACCCGCTGACCCGCCGCCGGGAACTCCCCCGCGGCGGGTCGTCCCGGGCTCAGCGGCCCGCTGGCGCCAGCGTCGACTCCAGGAACCCGCCGACCGAGCGGCGCAGCCCGGCGGCGTCCAGCCCGTGCCAGCGGGTGTGGTCCTCGGCCGACCCGTAGCGGCGCAGTTCCTCGCGCCCGACGCCGAGCGCCAGCAGCCGGTGCGGCCGGTCGGCCAGCGCCGCCGAGACCACCCGCGCCGACGTGCCGGCCAGGTAGGGCTCGACCAGGATCACGTCCGCGCCGGCCAGCGCCCGGAGCCCCGCGGTGTCGAACGGCCGGGGCCGGTGGGTGTACGCCACCGTGACGCCCAGGTCGGCCGCCGCGGCGAGCGCCGCGTCCAGCACCGGGCCGACCGCGACCAGCAGCGGCGCGCCCGGCCCCGCGTCCCGGAGCACGCGCAGCGCGCCGTCGCCGCCGTACGGCCGGCTGTTCTGCTGCGTGGAGAGCCGCAGGTACGCCGAGCCGTCGGCGGCCACCGCGTCCCGCAGCAGCGCCGGCACCTCGTCGGGGTGGCCGGGGACGTGCACGGTCCAGCCGTGCAGGGTGTCGATCAGCGAGACGTCCGCCGGCGAGAGGTGGGTCCGCCCGGCGGCCGCGCGGTCGTACGACGCGCCGACGCTGACCAGCACCGCCCCCACGCCCTGGTGGTCGAGGTCAAGCTTGAGCTGCTCGTACGCGCGCTCGACCAGGAACGGGGCGTAGCTGTGCGCGATCGGCCGCAGCCCGGTCAGCGCCAGCCCGCCGGCCACGCCCACCATCAACTGCTCACGGATCCCGACGTTGAGCACCCGGTCCGGGTGCTGCCGCGCGGCCGGGGCGAACGCGGCGGCGGAGATGTCCGCCAGCACCAGCGCCGCACGCGGATCGTCCGCGAGCAGCGCGGTGGTGGTGTCGACGAAACGGTCCCGCACGGTCACTCCCCCTGGTCGACGACCGCGACGACGACGTGCGGCCGGTGGTTGTCCTGGCCCGTCAGGGCGGTGTGCAGGGCGTCGTGGTCGCGCCCGTCGACGGTGGCGGCGGTCCAGCCGTTGACCGTGAACCGGGCCGCGGCGCCGCCCGGCCAGCCGTGTGTGGCGGAGCCGTTGTCGATCACGATCGCGGTCAGGCCGGCCAACCCGGTCGCCCCCGCGTACGCGATCGCCTCGTGGTTGGAGCCCTCGTCCAGTTCCGCGTCGCCGAGCAGCACGAAGACCCGGGGTGTGAGCAGGCCCTGGGCGCGCAGCCCGAGCGCGGTGCCCACGCCGAGCCCGAGCCCGTGGCCGAGGGACCCGGAGCCGATCTCCACCCCGGGCACCAGCATCCGGTCGGGGTGGTCGCCGAGCCGGCTGCCGGGGCCGCCCTGGTCGTCCAGCCAGTCGGCGGGGACGAAGCCCTTCGCGGCGAGCACGGCGTAGTAGCCGGCGACGGCGTGCCCCTTGGAGAGCAGGAACCGGTCCCGCTCCGGGGCGTCGACGGTCTCCGGGGTGATCCGCAGAATCCGGTCGTAGAGCACCCACAGCACGTCGACCGTGGAACGGACGTTCGCGCCGAACTCCCGGCCCGCGCGGACCCGCTCGTACAGCGGCGCGACGGGCCCCGGCAGGGGTGGCGTGGTCGGGTCGTCCGGCGGTGGGGCGGTCGCCACCGGACCCGCGTTGGCGGTCATCGTGGTCATGTCGCTAGCCTGCAAGTTGAAGTCCGCTTCAACTCAAGGCGACGTGATGCACGAATCACTGACCATCGGCCAGCTCTCCACCCGCAGCGGCGTGGCCCCCTCGGCGCTGCGCTACTACGAGCGGCTCGGGCTGATCCGGGCCGAGCGGACGAGCGGCAACCAGCGCCGGTACGCCCGCACCGAGCTGCGCCGGGTGGCGTTCATCCGGATCTCCCAGCAGGTCGGCATCTCGCTCGAAGAGATCCGGGAGGCGCTGGACTCCCTGCCGGCCTCCCGGACCCCCAGCGCGGAGGACTGGGCGCGGCTCTCCGCGGCCTGGCGGGAGCGCCTGACCGAGAAGATCCGGCTGATGACCAAGCTGCGCGACGACCTCGACGGCTGCATCGGCTGCGGCTGCCTGTCGCTGCGGCGCTGCACGCTCTACAACCCGGACGACTCGCTCTCCGGCGAGGGCCCGGGCGCCCGCCTGATGCTCCCCCGCCCGGCCGTCGCCCCCGCGTCGACCGCCTGACGCTCCTCCTCCGGCCGTCGCCCCGGCGTCGACCGCCTGACGGTGGCCCCGGCGGGCAGCTCACGACCCTCGTGCCGGGGCGGTCGACGCGTCAGCCGGTGGTGAGCAGCACCTTGCCGACGTGGTCGCTCGACTCGACCAGCCGGTGCGCCTGCGCCGCCTCGGTGATCGGCAGCCGGCGGTCCACGATCGGCCTGACCGCGCCCGCCTCGACCAGCGGCCACACCTGCTGACGGACGCCCCGGACGATCTCGGCCTTCTGGTCCAGCGGCCGGGACCGCAGCGCGGTGGCCGCGACCGTGCCCCGCTTGGCCAGCAGCGCGCCGAGATCCAGCTCGCCCTTGCGGCCGCCCTGCATGCCGATGACCACCAGCCGGCCGTCGGCGGCCAGCGCCGCCACGTTCCGGGGCAGGTAGGAGGCGCCCATGATGTCGAGGATGACGTCGGCGCCCCGGCCGTCGGTGACCCGCCGGACCTCCTCGACGAAGTCCTGCTCGCGGTAGTCGATCGTGTGCGCCGCGCCCAGCTCGCGCAGCCGCTCGTGCTTGGCCGCCCGCGCGGTGACCAGCACCGTGGCACCGAGCGCGACCCCGAGCTGGACCGCGAACGTGCCGATCCCGCTGCCGCCGCCGTGCAGCAGCAGCGTCTCGCCCTTCGCGAGCCGGGCCAGCTGCACGACGTTCGACCAGACCGTGCAGGCCACCTCGGGCAGCGCCGCCGCGTCGACCAGGTCGACCCCCGCCGGCACCGGCAGCAACTGCACGGCCGGCACGGCGACACGCTCCGCGTACCCGCCGCCGGCCAGCAGCGCGCAGACCTCCTGGCCGACCTCCCAGCCGGCCACGTCGGGCCCGGTCGCGCTGATCACCCCGGAGCACTCCAGCCCGGGGTACGCGGGCGCGCCCGGCGGCGGGGGGTAGTGCCCCTGCCGTTGCAGCAGGTCGGCCCGGTTGACGGCGGTGGCCCGCACGTCGACGACGACCTCGCCGGGGCCGGGCTCGGGATCGGGCACCTCGCTCCAGACCAGTGCGTCGGGTCCGCCGGGTTCCGGGATCGTCATCGCGCGCATGCCCTGTGTCTACCCCACCCGCCCGTCGGTCCACGCCCGGGCCAGGATCTCGTCCACCGTCTGTGCCGGCGTCTGCGCGGAGGTGTCCAGCCAGAGCCCGATGCGGGGCGTCTCCGCGCGGAACCCCGCGTCCAGGTCGGCGACCGGCCAGTCGCCGTACCCGACCTTCTCCCGGGCCTCCTCGCGGGCGGCGACGACCTCGGGGCTCGGCGCGAGCACGACGACCGCCAGCGGGCGGTGCCGGATCCGGTCGACCATGGCCGGCAGGTCCGCGCCGAGGACCACGTCCTGGAGCACCACCGTGAAGCCGGCGGCGGCGTAGCGTTCCGCCGCCGACGCCGCGAGGTCGTAGCGCAGCCGCAACTGCCGCCACGCCTCCTCCGACGGCTCGGCGGTCATCTCCTCGCGCCCGGTGACCACCATCCGCCGGAAGACGTCGCCGCGCAGGTGCACCGCCCGGGGCAGGCGCCCGGCCAGCGCCTCGGCCACAGTGGACTTGCCGGCGGCCATGATGCCGGTGATCAGCACGACGGACGGGGTATCCCACATGCCGCCGATCATTCCAACGCGGGTGCCGTGCCCGCTCGCCCGGTGCGCCGCCGTGGCAGACTAGGCATGGTCGCGTACCCCTGCGGGGCGCGGCCCGGGAGGGTTCGCCTAGTGGCCGATGGCGCTGGTCTTGAAAACCGGTAAGGGCAGCGATGTCCTTCGTGGGTTCGAATCCCACACCCTCCGCCTCTGGACAGCAAAAACGCCCCCTGACCAGCGCAGATGCCGGTCAGGGGGCGTGTCCGTGGATGGTGAGTCAGTCTCGCTTCGTCAGTGGGCCGCCACGCCCGACAGTTCAGCGCGCTGCTCCCCGTCGGTGGGCGACGCAGGCCGGCGACGCGCAGCGACGACGACTGCGGCGGCCGTCGCGAGGGTGAACACCGCCACCCCCGCGAAGGCGACCAGTGTCTGCCGATCGAGACGGGTCACCGGCGTGCCTCGCTTCGCCTGCCAGGTGAATATTGCGAACGCACCGGTGTAGCCGAGGCTGGCGACGCCGACCAGCCGGGCCCGGACCCGTTCGTCGCGGAGCCAACCCTGACTGGTCGCGAGCACACCCAGGATCGCGGTGACGAGCAGCAGCACCTGGATGGCGTGCAGGCCGACGAAGTGCGGTACGCGGAGGTCGCCGCCGGTCGTGCTCCAGTTGGTGAGGAACATCCCGTTGCCGTCGGGGTCGCCGATGCCGTGGCCGCCGGTCATGGACACCGGATGGCCGTTGGCGTCGGTCACCGTGCGGGGTGTCGCGCTCGAGGAGTTGCCGAGCCAGAGGGCCACGACCATGCTGGCGATGGCAAGCCCGAGTCCGGCGCGCAGGGCGCGGGTCATGGCGCGGTCGCCGGTGCGTTGGATCAGGACCAGGATCGCGATGACCATGCTGGTCAGCAGGAGCGGCGCGACGCCGATGGAGAACACCGTCCGCACGGTTTCAGCGACAGGCTCTTCGTTGTTGTTGAAGTGGCTGAAGGTGCCGTGGGCGGCGGCGTAGACGACGGCGCCGACGTCCAGCAGGCCGGCGACCGCGAACACGGTGCCGAGCCACCAGCCGAGACGTCTGCCCCTGCTCAGCTTGCTGAGCAGCCACGCCAGCGTCAGGCCGTACGCCCCCATGGCGAAGCCGAACTTCATCGGCTTCACCCAGACCGATTCGCCCATGAGCAGGCGATCGTCGACGAACAGACCGACGGCGCAGACCAACGTCAGGGTGAACATGAGCGTCGCGTTCGCCACCAGCGGACGGTGCCAGCCGCGTAGCGCGCTGAGGCACGTTGCAACGATGGTCATCGGGCTCCAGACGAGGATCAGGGGGCCGTGTCTGCTCGAACGAGCCCGCCTTGGACGATGCTGATGTGTCCCCAGCCTCAGCGAATTCGCCCCGCTCAACCATCCGATACGCCCCCGGACGCGTCCGCCGGTCAGCCCCCGGTCGGGCCGGGGGTTAACCCCCCGGGCGCTGGTGCACCCTCTCCGGCCCTGAACAACGCAACGCCCCCTGGCCAGCGCAAACGCGGCCAAGGGGCGTTGTGGTGCCTGCCTGCGTGGTGAGGTCAGTAGTCCAGGAGTAGGGGCTGACGGTGCTCGATCGCGGTCTCGGCGAGATCGAGCATCACCGCGAGGCCGAACCGTGCGACCTCCGCCAGCGTCGGGTCGTCGGAGGGCAGCCCTCGCCGAAGCTCGGCCGGGTCGTGCCCGGCGAGGACACCGGCGCGTTCGTCCAGCAGGCGCAGCTCGGCGGCCAGCCGGTCGACCGAACCCATCCGGGTCGGCTGACCCGTCGGTCGGGACGCCTCGATCACGAGCGGATCCTCAGCGAGCGGCAACCACCACTCCACCCCCGACAGCAGGGTGATGTAGCGCTCGGGCTGGGCCGAGGCCACCTGGTACGCGGGAGCGTCGGCGAACGCGCGCGGGCTGTCTTCCTTGTCCCCGGGGCCCGGACGCAGGTCGGGACGCTCGTCGTACGCGGCGAGCAGCAGGACGGCGCCGAATCCGTCCCAGTCGGGCTTGTCGGTCCAGTACGGCTGGGTCGTGCCCTCCGGCCAGTCCACGGGGCCGCCGAGCGCCTCCCCGAGCCACTGTTGCCACTCCCGTACGGCGTTCTGGACCATGTCCGGGTCGGTTTCGTGCTCCTCGTCCTCCTGCGCCCGGACGATCCGCACGTCGTATCCCTCCTGTGCGCCGATCTGCTGTGTGATGGTCAGCCAGTCGTTCAGGTGGTAGCGGGTCAGCGGTCCGACGTAGAGATCAAGGCCCATGGGAGGCATTCTTGCCCACGGCGCGTGCGGCGTGTCGATCCGGGTCGAAGCGCCTCGCACGGGGCGTCTGGCGCTGCCGGTTCGATCTCGGGCGTCGGCGGGGTATGAAGGGCGGAGGACAATCGCGCTCACCGGAAGGACCTGTCTCGATGACCCTGGAACGACCGATCGCCCCGGACCCGTACGAGCTGCTGCCGACCGTGCCGTCGTTCACCCTGACCAGCGAGGACGTGCAGAACGGCGAGCCGATGGACACCGCGTACGCCCACGGCAGCGTCGGGGGCGGGAACGTCTCGCCGCAGCTCGCCTGGTCCGGCTTCCCGGCCGAGACCAAGGGCTTCGTGGTGACCTGCCTGGACCCGGACGCCCCGACGGGCAGCGGGTTCTGGCACTGGGTGCTGGTCAACCTGCCGACGAGCGTCACCGAGTTGCCCAGGGGAGCGGGTGTGGAGGATCTCGGCGGCGCCTTCACGGTCCGCAACGACTACGGCGACCGGGGCTACGGCGGCGCCGCGCCGCCGCCCGGCGACCGCCCGCACCGCTACGTCTTCGCGGTGCACGCCATCGACGTGGAGCGCCTCGACGTCACTCCCGACGCCACCCCCGCCGCCGTCGGCTTCAACCTGGCCTTCCACACCCTGGCCCGCGCGGTTATCCGCCCCACCTACCAGGTCAAGGACTGACCCGCACCCCCAGCTCCCGCGATCTTGCGCCTGCTGCCCCGGCCCAACGGACGAAAGCCGTGGAGCGGACGCGGAAGTGCAAGATCGCGGGGCGGGGGAACGGAGCGGAGTGGGTCAGGCGGGGACGCGGGCCACGGCGAAGACGGACTGGCCGAACGGGGGGCGGACGCGCTGCTCCGCCGCCTTCGTGGCGGGGAGCACGAGGGTGTCGTAGACCTTGACCATCGGACCCTCCTTCGGCATCAGCCGGAAGACCTTGGTCGCCATGAAGTAGCCGATCAGGCCGAGCGCGTTCGCGTAGTGGATCTTCTCCACCGTCAGGCCGGCGGCGGTCATCGCGTCGGCCAGGGTCTTCTTGGTGTAGCGGCGCACGTGGCCGGTGGCGATGTCCGCCGGGCTCATCGCGAACTGGAACGCCGGCACGATGATGATGACGTTGCCGCCGGGCCGGACCAGGTCGCGCATGCTGCGCAGCGCGCCCACGTGGTCCTCGATGTGCTCCAGCACGTTGTACGACACCGCCGCGCTGTAGTCGCCCCGCTCCGAGTGCGGCAGCAGCATCTGGCGGACCTCGATGGTCGGCTGGTCGGCCAGCCGCTCCTTCAGGGAGACGAGCCGGTCCGGGTCCGCCTCGGTGGCGGTGAAGCGGGGCAGCCGCTCCGCCCACTCCAGCGCGTAGTCGCCGAGCCCGCTGCCGATCTCGATCGGGTTGTCACCGAGGTGCGGCACGGCCAGCTCGACGAACCAGCGACGGTGGTTGACCGCGGTCGCGAGGCCTTCCAGGACCTCGGACTGCACGCGCTGATCCCCAGTGATTTCTGCCATGCGTCGATTCCTCACGATATGACTCGACCCGCGCCTGGACCGACAGAGTGAATCATCCGCGCTGACGGCAGAAGAATCGGGGCACCTGGGTGGCCGAATTGCGGTCGGGGGTGGGCACGTGATCGGCGGTCGGCGAACCCGGCACATGGTACGCCAGTACCCCGAAACATGTCACGGCGGTGCCATAGCCTGACTACTCTACGAATCGTCATGACTACTCCTGAATCGGACCTCCCCGCCGGCGCGCCCGGACGCGGGGCCCCGGAGAGCGGGTCCGACCGGGGCGTACGCCCCTGGAAGGGGTGGTGGACGGACCTCGCCGCCGTCGCGAGCTTCGTCGTGCTCGGCTTCTGGGTGACCGCGCGGCTGTGGCTGCGCCCGTCCCACGGCATCCGGGACAACCGTACGGACCAGTCCCAGTTCGAGTGGATGATGGCACACGGCGCGCGGGTGGTGACCGATTTCGTTTATCCGTTCACGTCCGACCGGATGAACGTGCCGGACGGCGTCAATCTGATGGCGAACACGTCCGTATTATCCGTATCCATCCCAATGACGCCCGTCACGCTGCTGCTCGGCACGCGGGCGTCGTTTCTGCTGTTCCTTACCTTGGGCATGATCGCCACGGCGACGGCCTGGTACCTCCTGCTCTCGCGGGTGGTCGTCGGCTCCCGGGGGCCGGCCTGGCTCGGCGCGGCGTTCTGCGCGTACGCCCCGGCGATGGTGTCGCACGCGAACGCGCACCCCAACATCGTCTCGCAGTTCGTGGTGCCCCTGATCGTCTGGCGCACGCTGCGCCTCGCCGAGCCGGGGCGCTGGCTGCGCAACGGGGTGCTGCTCGCGCTCGTGATCGTCTGGCAGGCCTTCATCAACCTCGAAGTGCTGCTGATGACCGCGATCGGGCTGGGCGTGATCGTCGGGGCGCTCGCCCTCGGCCGGCCCGAACTGCGCCGCCGGGCCCGGCCGTTCCTCGCCGGCCTGGGCACGGCCGCCCTGGTGGCGCTGGTCCTGCTGGCGTACCCGCTCTACGTCCAGTTCTTCGGGCCCGGGGCGTACCACGGGCTGTCCTGGCTGATCCGCGGCTACTCCACGGACCTCGCCTCGTTCGTGGCGTACTCCCGGGAGTCCCTCGCCGGTGACGCGCGCACCGCGCAGGGGCTGGCGAAGAACCCGACCGAGGAGAACGCCTTCTTCGGCTGGCCGCTGGTGGTGCTCGTCGTCGCTCTGGTCTGGTGGCTGCGCCGGCACGTCGTGGTGCGCGGGCTGGCCGCCCTCGCGCTGCTCTTCGGCCTGCTCTCCCTCGGGCGGGAGATCCAGCTCAACGGCAGGGGGACCGGGGTGCCCGGCCCGTGGGCGGCGCTGGAGGGCCTGCCGATCCTGCACTCGGTGGTGCCGACCCGGTGGGCGCTGGCGATCACCCCGATCGTCGGGGTGCTGCTCGCCTACGGGGCCGAGCACGTGCGCGTCCTGGCCGCCCGGCACCCGCGGGCCCGACCGCAGATCCGCTTCGCCGCCGCCACGGTGCTCGCCATGGCGCTGCTGCCGATCCTGCCCACCCCGCTGCCCACCACCCGGCTCGACCCCGTTCCCGCCTTCGTCACCTCCGGCGCCTGGCGGCCGTACGCGGCCGGCGGGCGGAGCATCGTGACCCTGCCCCTGCCGGACACCCACTACGCCGACCCGCTGCGCTGGTCGGCGCGGACCGGGTTGGACATGGCCATCGCCCGCGGCTACTTCCTCGGCCCGGACACCCGCCCCGGGCGGGACCGGGTCGCGCTGTTCTCCGCCCCGCCCCGGCCGACCGACGAGTTCTTCGCCGAGATCCGGCGCACCGGCGCGGTGCCGCCGATCACGCCGCAGGCGCGGGTCGACGCGGTCGGGGACCTGCGGTACTGGCGGGCGGGGGCGGTCGTCCTCGGCCCGCACCGGCACGTCGACGCCCTGCGTCGCGGGATGACCGAGCTGACCGGCATCCGCCCCACGTACACGGGAGGGGTGTGGCTCTGGGACGTCCGCCCGGTGACCGATTGAGGCGGGACCGGGAGGTCAGGCGCTACGGACGGACGCAGCAGCCCTGGCAGATCTTGGGCTTGGGGAGGGTGAAGGCGAGGCAGCAGGTGCGGCGCTGCACGGTCGGCTCGCCCGTCGGGCCGGGGACCAGTTCCACCAGGTCGGCGAGGTCCAGCGCGCCGAGCAGGGTCTCGATCGTCTCGACCGAGGAGCCGGGCAGACCGTCGGCGGCCCGGAGGATGCCGTGGGCGATGCCGGAGGCCACCGACCCGAGCAGGGTGCGCGCGCCGATCCGGACCTCGGCCTGGATCGCGGCGATCATCGGGGCCAGGTGGGCGTCGAGCAGCGAGGCGCGGAGCACCCGGAGCAGCTCCGCCTCGTCGGCGACGACCCGCACCTCCGGCAGCCCGGAGAGCGCCAGCGGGTCGCCCGGCAGCACCGCGACCGTGGTCGAGCGGCGCAGGCCCAGGGTGAGCAGCGGGCGGTGGTCCTCGAAGTGGATCAGCACGTCGGCCGGGTCGAGCAGCGGCACCCGGCGGGCGGAGGCCCAGCCGAGCACCACGGGCAGGGCCGTCCAGTAGCTGTACGACTTCCAGGCCAGCGCGGCGCAGGCGTGCGGGGTGCCGCCCCAGCGCAGGGTGGCCGAGTGCAGGAACTCCGGCAGCCGGGTGCCGTCGACCAGGGCGCTGGCCCGGCCCCAGCCGAACTCGTCGGTTACCAGCAGGCCGGGCGCGAGGCCGGGCACGTCGTCGGTGCCGAACATGGCCCGCAGGGCGGCGGTGACCGGGGCCAGCGGCGCGGCGGCGACCTGGCGCCCCGGCATCACCGCTGTCATCCGACTCATCCCCCGTCCGCAGCGTCCGTCGCTGAGCTAAGGCTAGCCTAACCACAGCTCGCGGGTTAAGGGAAGCCTCACCTACGCCGGATCGGGAGGTGCGGGTCACTCCGCCGCGTGCGGCGTACTACCCGGGGGGAGGGGCGGGAAACGCCGGCGCAGTATCGACAAGCGTCGCTCGGTGTCAAGGTTCGTGTCGGCAAGGTGGCACTTGCCGTGTGTGCGCGGGCACAGAACGTGAAACTTGGTACCCCCGGCCACGAGGAAGCTGATGACGACCTCACCGCTCGATCGGGCTGCCGACTCCTTCGCTGCCGAGCTGGCCCGGCACCGCACGGGGCGGGGGCTGTCCAAGAAGCAGCTCGCCACCCTGATGGGGTTCGACCCGTCGTACGTCAGCCACGTCGAGGGGCGGCGACACCGCCCCACCGAGGACTTCGCGCGCCGCGCCGAGGCCGTGCTGGAGGCCAGCGGCGCGATCTGGCAGCGCTTCAGGGAGTACGACGAACTGCGCCACGCCCGCGCCGAACGGGCCCTCCGGGAGCCACCCGTCCCCGGCCAGTGGATGCCGCCCGGCACCGGGCTCATCGTCGAACGGGAACTCGCCACGCTCACCCACCTCGACGACGCGTACCACTGCGTCATCCGGCGGGAGCTCTACAACGCCGGCACCGAGCCGGTCACCCGCTACCTGGTGCGGATCGCCGTGGACCGCTACCCGAACGACCCGGGGCGGTCCAACCGGCACCACCGGGAGCATCCGCTCACCTTCGCCGAGCTGCGGCTGCGGGCGTTCCGGGAGGACGCGGGCGAGCGGGAGGCGATGCACTGGCGGGCCAAGCACGACCGGGACGCCTTCAAGGAGATCTGGCTGCTCTTCGAGAACGCCGACCGGCGCTTCCCGCTCTACCCCGGCGACCGCGCCACCATCGAGTACGCGTACTGCGTCGGGCACGACAAGTGGGGCCCCTGGTTCCAGCGGGCCGTCCGGCTGCCCACCCGGCAGATGGCCGTACGCCTGGACCTCCCGGCGGCCCTCGACCCGCAGGTCTGGGGCGCGGAGACCTCGCTCTCGGCGGAGGAGGGCCCGCTGCGCACGCCGGTGACCCGCCGCGACGACGCCGACCGGGTGATCTACGACTGGGCGACCGACGATCCGCCGCTCAACGCGCGTTACCGGTTGCAGTGGCGGTTCCGCGGCCGGCCCGACGCCGAGCCGGAGGAGGCCGGGCGGGTCCGGCCCAGCGACCGGATGCGCGGCATCGGCATCGTGCAGCGCGGGACCGACCTGCTCCGCCAGCCGGCGCGCCCGTTCGACCTGCCCGGCGAGGAGCAGGCGGCCCGGGACGTGGTCGACCGCCTCGCCGCGGCCCTGGCCCGGCTCGACGAGCTGCACCCGTTCAGCAAGGGCGTGGGCATCGCCGCCCCGCAGCTCGGCCTCGACCGGGCCGCGGCGGTGGTCCGACCCCCCGACCGGTCGGCCGAGCCGGTCGTGCTGCTCAACCCCCGGGTGGTCGACACCTCCCCGGACACCGACGAGCAGTACGAGGGCTGCCTCTCCTTCTTCGACCACCGTGGCCTGGTGCCCCGGCCGCTGCGGATCGACGTGGAGCACGCCCAGTACGACGGCAGCCGGATCATCACCTCGTTCGAGTTCGGCATGGCCCGGCTCGTCGCGCACGAGATCGACCACCTGGAGGGGCGGCTCTACGTGGACCGGATGGCGCCGGGCGTGCCGCTGGTGCCCGTCGAGGAGTACCGCGAGACCGGCCACCCCTGGCGCTACTGACGCTCACCCGAAGGTGCACGACCACGTCCGCCCGGGTGGGAAGGACGGCCGGGCGGACGTGGTCGGGCGGGGCGGTGCCGGTCCGCCCGTCGGGGACCGGGGCGCGTGCCCCAGGGGGCAGGGGCACGCGCCCCGGTTGGGGGGAGGAACGCTTCTAGAGGTTGCCGAAGGTGTCGTAGCGGGTGTTCTGCGGCGGGACGTCGTCCTCGGCGAGGACACGCAGGGTGGCCCGGACCAACCGGGTGGAACCCGAGACGTAGCAGTCGTGCCCGGTCCACGGCCCGTACCGGCCGACCACGTCGGCGATGTCGCCCTGCTCGCCGTCGAAGTCCGGGTCCTCGCTGCACGCCGGGGTCACCGACAGCCACGGGTGGGCCGCCACCAGCTCCTGGAGCCCCGCCAGGCCGTACAGGTCCGCCTCCGTGCGGGCACCGTAGAAGACGTGCACCCACCGGGTCCGGTTGTAGCTCACCAGCTCCTCCACCAGCGCCTTGACCGGGGCGAGCCCGACGCCGCCGGCCACGCAGAGGACGTCCCGTTCGGAGGAGCGGTCCAGCGTCATCGATCCCATCGGCGCCGCCACGCGGAGCAGGTCGCCCGGCTTGACCCGGCGGACCAGCGCCCCCGAGAGCCAGCCGGCGCCCGCCGGCGTACGGACGTGGAACTCCAGCAGGTTGTCGTCGTTCGGGGCGTTCGCGATCGAGTAGGTGCGCCACACCCGGGGGAGGTGACGGGGTGCCTCGATGCTGACGTACTGGCCGGCCTTCCACCGCAGCGGGTGCTGCAGCGCCCGGCAGGTCAGCACCGCCGTGTCCGTGCCGTACCGCTCGTGGGTCAGCACCTCCGCGTGCCAGAACGGCGGGTTGTCGTCGCCAGCCGCCCCGGCCAGCATCTTCTCCGAGATCGCGGCGTGCGCGTCCCGCCACGCCTGGTCGTACTCGAGGTTCCAGCCGTCGCCCGCGGTGCTGCGCAGCGCGTCCAGCAGCGCGACGCCCATGGTCTCGTAGTGCGCCGCCTCGACGTGGTACTTCCGGTGGTCCCGGCCCAGCGAGCGCAGGTACTCGTCGAAGCTCTCCGGGTCGCCGACGGTCTGGATGGCGGTGACGATCGCCTCCAGGAGCCGGTCACCCTGCCCGGCCATCTGCACCGGGAAGAGCTTCCGCAGCTCGGGGTCGAGGAGGAAGAGCCGGGCGTAGAAGTGACCGCTCAGCCGCTCCCGGTGCTCCTCGACCAGGGTCCAGCTCTCCTTCAGCAGACGTGCGAAGTCGTCCACGGGCGCTCCTTCTCCTGACGGCGGATCGGGCGCCCATAGAATGTCCACGGAGCGTGTCCACCGGTCGCACAGAATGTGCGATCGGCTCGTGAGGCCCGCTCGGGCGCTGCCGCCGGCCGTCGGCGTCGGGCACAGTGGTGCGGTGACACTTGAGCTGGACCGCCCGGCGACCCGCCGGATGCTCGGCACCGAGACGCTGCTGGTGCTCGGCCTGTCCCTCGGCCAGTCCGCCGTCTACGCGACGGTGTCGATCGTCGCGAAGCTGACCGCCGACGGGCCGCTGTCGAAGCAGACCGCCGCGCTCAACACCTCGGTGTCGCCCCGGCCGTGGCTGGACCTCACGTACCAGTTGCTCGGGATCGGGTTCGCGCTGCTGCCGGTGCTGCTCGCCGTACACCTGCTGGCGCGGGACCCCGGCGACCCGGCACGGACGCTCGGCATGGACGCCCGGCGGCCTGCCCAGGACCTGGCCCGGGGCGCCGGCCTGGCCGCGCTGATCGGCCTGCCCGGCCTGGCGCTGTTCTGGGTGGCGGCCCAGCTCGGCGTCAACGCCACGCTGGTGCCGGCCGCGCTGCCCGACCTGTGGTGGACGGTGCCGGTGCTGATCCTGGCCGCCGTGCAGAACTCGGTGCTGGAGGAGGTGATCGTGGTCGGCTACCTGGTCACCCGGCTACGGCAGCTCCAGTGGCGGCTCGGCGCGATCATCGCGACGAGCGCCGTGCTGCGCGGCTCGTACCACCTCTACCAGGGCTTCGGCGCCTTCGTCGGCAACGTGGTGATGGGCGTCGTGTTCAGCCTGTTCTTCCTGCGCACCCGCCGGGTCATGCCGCTGGTCGTCGCGCACACCCTGCTCGACGTGTTCGCCTTCGTCGGCTACGCCCTGCTGCCGAAGGCGTGGTTCGACTGGCTGTGAGCCGCTCCGCGCCGATCCCTCCGTCTGCCCGCGCGCTTCCCTCCCTTCCGCCGGCTCCCTCCCTTCGCCGGCTCTCGCCCGGCCGTCGTCGGCTCAGCCCGCCGGTGTCCGCCGGTAGGCGCTGATCGCGCGGGCGGCGAGCCGCGCGGCCCCCGCCGCGTCGCCGGTCGCGGCCGCGAGCACCGCCGCGCCCGGCAGCAGCCGGGACGTCATCCGCAGCGCCAGCCAGCCACCGGCATGGGCGGCGAGCGGCGCGGCCAGCCGCCACGCCGCCTCCGCCGCGCGTGGCCAGGGCGCCTCACCCGGCCCGTCCGCCGCCCGGGCCGCCGCCAGCGCCGCCCGTGCGCTCTCGGCATCCGGGTGCACCCGGGTCAGCACCAGCAGCTCCACCGCCCGGTCCGGATGGGCCGGGTCCCGGCCGTACGCCGCCGCCAGGTGCAGCACCAGGTTGGCCTGGGTCCACAGCACCGCCCCCAGCTCGGCCAGCGGCGCGAAGAGGCCCGCCAGCGCGGCCGTCGCCCCGCCCGCCCCGGCCTGCCGGACGAACCGCCGGGTCGCGAGCCGGGCCAGCCCGTCGGCCCCCGCGTCGGGGTACGCGTCGCGCAGCCGCTGCGCCCAGTCGCGGGCGCGCGGGCCGAGCACCTCGACGGCAGCCAGGGCCAGCAGCTCCGGAGCGAACCCGGGATGGTCGAGCACCCGCGCGGTGATCCCCCGCATGGTCGATTCCGGCATACGGGCCGAAGGGGTGCTCGCCGGCGCGGCGCCGGCCGTGGTGCTCGCCGGCCCGCCACCGGCCGTCGTGCTCGCCGGCCCGGCGTCGGCTGTGACGCTCGGCACGCCGGCGTTCGCGCTCCCGACCCGGGCGCTGCTGCCGGGGGCTGCGGCGGCGTTCGCGCGCCCGACCTGGCCAGGGGTGGACGGGGTCCGCGTGGGCGGTGCGGCCTTCCGCGCGGTCGCCTTCCGGGCGGGCGTGGCCTTCGCCGCAGCCGGTGTGTCCGCTGTCTCCCCCGGCGCCACGTCGACGGCCTCGCGCGGCTGCTCGGCCGGCGGAGTCTTCCTGGCGGTCGTCTTCTTCGCGGTGGTCGCCCTGGTCGTGGTCTTCCTGGGCACGGCCTTCTTCGCCGGGGTGGTGGCCTTCCCCACAGGGGCGGTTGGCGCCGCGACGGTTTCCTCGACCGGGGTCGCGGCGGCCGCCTTCTTCGCCGGGGCGTTTGCGGCGTCCGCGTCACTCTTGTGTGACACGTCACTCTGCCCGTCCGCCTCCGCCCGGCCGGCGCGGTCGCGGGGCACCGGAGCGGCCGCACGATCGGCCTGGCGGGGCAGCGGCGCGTCAGCCGCGGGCGGCTGGAAGAGCACCGCCGGTGCGGGCTTCACGCGCCGGGGGCGCTCCTCAGAAGCCGCCGTCCGGTCCGCCTCGGAGGACGCGGGGGGCGGTGGTGTGAAGGTGGGCTTCGGGGAGCGTCGCCGCGCTCCCTCAGCAGGCTCTCGGCGGGTCGGCTCGCGCGGCGGCTGCTCCTGCATATCGATGGAGCGTAGTACCGATCACGCCCCCGCACAGCCGGGAAGCACGGGGCCGGGCCGGGCGTGGGCGCCCCGGCCGACCCGGCGGCCGACCGTACGGGGCAAGTCGCTTTGCTCCCCATCGGTGGGGCCATGTATCCTCGGGCGCGGTGGTCTGCAGAGGTCACCGGGGAGACTTCGCCTAGTCTGGTCTATGGCGCCGCACTGCTAATGCGGTTGGGGTTTTAAAGCCCCTCCCGGGTTCGAATCCCGGAGTCTCCGCGCGAAAGCCGGGTGTGTAGACTGGCTGAGCACCGAGCGCCCGTAGCTCAATGGATAGAGCATCTGACTACGGATCAGAAGGTTAGGGGTTCGAGTCCCTTCGGGCGCACAGCAGGTGAGGGGCCGTTTCGGGTAACCGAGACGGCCCCATTTCCATGCGGTACAGCAGCGAAGTACAGCCGTAGTCATGCCGACTCCGTGCCGTTCATGCGGTCGCCCAGGCGCTTCAACGCCTCGCGAGTCTGCTTCGAGCTGACCCGCGTGTAGATCTCCATCGTGACCTTGAAATCGGCGTGCCGCAGGATCTGCATGGCCACCCGTGGGTGCACGTCGAGGTCGGCCAGGATGCTGGCGCAGGTCCGTCGGGCGCCGTGCGGAGTGATCTGCCGTAGGCCGTAGCGGCGGATCCGAGCTTCCCAGGCCCGGTTGAAGTTCCGAGGCTCGATCGGCGTGCCGAAGCGGGTGGTGAACACCAGCGGCGACTTCTGCCACACCTCGCCGGCCGCTTTCATGTCCGCTCGCTGCTCCGCTTGGCGGATGGCCAGGGCGGTCCGACAGATGTCGGGTAGGGGCATCGACGCGTCGGATTCCGCCGTCTTGGTCTCGCGGCGCACGAGCTGCCTGCCGATGCGCTGGAGCTGCCAGGAGACGTTGAGTTCGCCGGCCGCCTGGTCGATGTCGTCCCAGGCGAGGCCGAGCAGTTCCCCGCGGCGCAGGTGCTGTGTGCCTTCACCTCGCTCAGGGCGGCTTCGCACAGGTTGTGCCACAGGTGCCACCTGTCCGCGACCTGCACCGCGTCGGGCAGGGCGCGGCGGATGGCCTCAGCATAGGTAGCGGAGCCGTCACGGCACACGACCTCGACGCCCGGATGCTCGCGTAGCCACGCTTCCAGCGTGTCGGCGGTGCGGTCGGGCAGCACGTCGATCCGCTCGTGTGTCTCGGCGTCGATCACCACGGTGGCGTAGCGGTGCCGTCGGCGCAGAGCGAAATCGTCCACGCCGATCACACGCGGCGTCCGCCCAGTAGGCAACGGGATGCCCAGAAGGGCACGCAGGGCCGTGTAGCGAGACAGGCCTACCGCGAGTATCGCCAGCAAGCGGGCTCCTGCCCGGCCCGCTAACTCCTTGACCACAGCCTTGACGTGCCGGGACAGGCGCGCCGTGCGTCGCTGGTAACGCTCCAGCACTCCGGGCATCTGCTCACGGAAGGTCTGCCGGCAGCCGCGCGTGGGACACACCAGACGCCGCACACGCACACGGACCACCACCCGCCGCCCGTCGACCGCACGTCGGCCACCGTCCGCAGGTGAAATCCGTGCACCCGCCCCGACGACGCCCCGCACACCGGACACACCGCGGGGCCCCGCGGAGTCCGCGCCCGCACCACGATCCGCTCGCCCTCGTCAACCACATCCTCTATGACCAGCGGGGAGAGACCCGAGAACACCGCCTGCACAAGCCGATTGACGTCCTTCACGCGAGTGTCAACGACTCTCACGACTCTCTGTCACCACCGAATGTGAGACAGGGCCATTATTTGTACAGTCCCCTTCCCGGACTGGTTGCTGACGCACCGGGGACGGGCCGAGCAGGCTCTGGTGTCGGTGGTGGCGACGTCGTATCTGCTCGGAGTCTCCACGCGCCGGGTGGAGAAGTTGGTCGAGCAGCTCGGGATCCGGCAGCTGTCGAAGTCGCAGGTCTCGGAGATGGCCGCGCATCTGGACGCCCAGGTCGAGGCGTTCCGCAACCGGCCCCTCGACTCGGGGCATTACACGTTCGTGTGGATGGACGCGTTGACGATGAAGGTCCGCGAGCACGGGCGCACCGTTGCTGCATATTCGCGATGGCGAGCATGTTGGCGCTGCGCCGGTCCTCGGACCGGGCGAGGATCGGGACATATGAGGCCGCCTCGCGCCTGGTGCAACTGGCCTACGGAGACGCCGGACATCATCTCACTATAGCCTTTTTGGGGCATTTCACGGCATTGGTCCGCTTTGCGGCGATAATCTCCCGTACAGGTCTTTTGGGCGCCCGTCACCTGACGCTGCGCCAGCTAACAACCTCTGCGCTCCGAATCTTGCCGGGGCGGGATCTTGATTGGTGGGGGAAATCTGTGTCGGTGATCAGTTTGGCTCGCGCGTGTCGTAGACACCGTCGGTCTACTGCGATGGCGATGGCGGGGGCTGTCGTCTCTACGACGATTTTCGTAGGGGTCGTTGGGATGTCGGCGGCCTGGGCCCAGGCCCCGGTCCCGTTGGGGGTTGCCGAGTCCTACGGGGTGTTGGCTGGCCAGGCGGTCACTGACGTCCCGCCTCCCGTCGGCCCTTCGGTCATCAACGGGGACCTGGGTGTCTGGCCGGGCACGTCGGTCACCGGCGACCCGGTGGTGACCGGCGAGGAACACGTCGGTGACACCGAAGCGATGCAGGCTCAGGCCGCTCTGACCACGGCGTACGACTTTGCCGCAGGGGAACCGACAACCGCTACGGTGAGCGCCGACCTCGGCGGCCAAACTCTGGCCGCAGGGGTGTACAGGTCGCCCGCCACCATGTCTCTGACGGGCACTGTCACGCTGGACGGGGAGAATGATCCCAACGCGGTGTTCATCTTCCAGGTGGGATCCGACCTCATCACCGCGACTGATAGCCGGGTCAGGCTGATCCGTGGCGCGCAGGCGTGCAACGTGTTCTGGCAGGTCACCAGCTCGGCGACCTTGAATACCAGAACAGTTTTCGCCGGAACCATCTTGGCGTTGCAATCGGCGACGCTGGGGGAAGGAGCCACCGTTGCTGGACGGGTGCTGGCCCGCAACGGCGCCGTCACGCTGATCCACAACACCATCACGCGACCATTCTGCACCGCACCCATCGCGCCACCGACGATCTCCAAGGCTTTCGGGACCACGACCATCCGTGCCGGCGGGACGACGTCGCTCAGTTTCACCCTCAGTAACCCCAACGCGAATACGCCATTGACCGGGGTCGGTTTCAGCGATGCGTTGCCTGCGGGGTTGGTCGTCGCCACGCCCAACGGTTTGAGCGGTTCCTGCGGCGGCGGCACGATCACCGCGACTGCTGGTGGTGGCAGCATCAGCCTGGCCGGCGCCACCCTACCGGCCAACGGAAGTTGCACCTTCTCGGTAAACGTCACCGCCACCACCAGCGGAACGAAGGTGAACACCACCGGCCCGGTGGACTCCAACGAAAGCGGCCCGGGTACCCCCGCTGCGGCGAGCATCACGGTCGCCGTCGCTACACCACCGACGATCTCCAAGGCTTTCGGGGATGCGACCATCCCCCTCAACGGGACGACGTCACTGCGTTTCACCCTCACCAACCCCAATACCGAAACGTCCCTGACCGGCGTCAGTTTCGTCGACAACCTTCCTACGGGACTGGTGGTCGCCACACCCAGTGCCGCGCAGACCAACTGCGCCTCCGGCACGATCGCGGCGACTCCCGGTAGCAGCAGCATCAGCCTGTTCAGCGCCACCCTGCCGGCCAACGGGAGCTGCACAGTGTCGGTCAACGTCACCGGCACCACCACCGGAACAAAAGTCAATACGACGACTGCCGTCACCTCGGTCCAAAGCGGCCCAGGCGCCCCCGCCTCGGCAACCGTCACAGTCGGCGCGGCGGTCGTCGCACCGCCGAAAATCGCCAAGACTTTCGGGAAGGCCACCATCCCCCTCAACGGGACGACGTCACTGCGTTTCACCCTCAGCAACCCCAACGCGCGTACGTCGTTGACCGGGGTCCGTTTCAGTGACACCCTGCCCGCAGGGCTCGTGATCGCCACGCCTAACGGTTTGAGTGGTTCCTGTGGCGGCGGCACGATCACCGCGACTGCTGGTGGTGGCAGCATCAGCCTGGCTGGTGCGACCTTGCCGGCCAACGGGAGTTGCACCTTCTCGGTGAACGTCACCGGCACCACCAGCGGAACGAAGGTGAACACCAGCGGCCCGGTGGACTCGAACGAAAGCGGCCCGGGCGCCCCCGCCTCGGCAACCGTCACGGTCCGCGCGGCGGTCGTCGCGCCACCGACAATCGCCAAAGCTTTCGGGAAGGCCACCATCCCCCTCAACGGGACGACGTCACTGGGCTTCACCCTCACCAACCCCAATACAAAAACGTCGCTGACCGGCGTCAGTTTCGTCGACAACCTTCCTACGGGACTGGTGGTCGCCACACCCAACGGTTTGAGTGGTTCCTGTGGCGGCGGCACGATCACCGCGACTGCTGGTAGCAGCAGCATCAGCTTGGCTGGCGCCACCCTGCCGGCCAACGGGAGTTGCACCTTCTCGGTGAACGTCACCGGCACCACCAGCGGAACAAAAGTCAATACGACGGAAGCCGTCACCTCGGTCCAAAGCGGCCCAGGCTCCTCCACCTCGGCAAGCATCACGGTCCGCAAAGGCACTCTGCCCGTCACCGGAAGCCGATACTCAACCTACGTCACCATCGCCCTGACTGTGATCAGCCTCGGTACGGCATTTATCGCGATCAGTCATCGACGGCTGAGCGGACGTAGACGCGACACCGCCTAACTCGCGACGCGGTATGGAATGGCGGATTTCGGTGCTTGTGCGGGACGGCGCACAAGCACCGAAATCCGCAGCGGTGCGGGTGCCGAAAACCTCGCGTGGTCGGTGGAGGCGCACCTCGACCGTTGTGGGGCCTGCCGGACCAGCATCGCGCGGTACGCGTCAACGGCCCTGGTGGTCGAGGCGGTGGCGGTAACGCTGGGCAACCGGCTGCCGGCGCAGGGGCGGGTGCGGCGGGCAACGGGGTGGCGGCGGGTCAGGGTGTTGGTGGGTGCGGGACCTGCGGCGCGGGCGGCGTGGTTGCTGTCGGTGGCCGTCACCGGGGTGCTCACCGCGGGGTTGGCGGTCAGCCCGACGGTGGTCCCGCCGTGGCTGCTCCTGCTGATCGCGCCGGCGCTGCCCGTTGCTGGTACGGCCCTGTCGTACGGGCCGCGGACCGATCCGTTGCACGACCTGATCGCGGGGACACCGCAGGGCGGCCTGCGGATCGTTCTGTGGCGCACGCTGGCGGTGCTCGTGGTTGCCGCGCCCGTCGCGGTCCTGGCCGGCGCGGTGACGGACATCGGTACGCCGGTGTTGTGGCTGCTTCCCTGCGTCGCGTGACCGTGCTGACGCTGGCGCTCGGTTCGCTGATCGAGCCCGCGTACGCCGCGCTCGTGGTGGCGGGGGTGTGGGCGGTGGTGGTGCTGGCACCGCCGGTCGGCGGCATGTCGGTCGTGGTGTCCAGCGGCCCGGGATGGTTGGGCGTCACCGCGGTGGCCGCGGTTGTGGTGTATGTGCGTCGGGAACGGGTGGGGAGGGAACCGGCATGACGGTGGTGAGCGTCAACGGCCTGCGGGTCAGCTACGGCAAGCGGACCGTCTTCGACGACCTGGACCTCGAGCTGGGTGTGGGCGTGCACGGGTTGCTCGGACCGAACGGCGCCGGCAAGACCACCCTGATGCGGGTGCTGGCCACGGTGCTGCGCCCGGACCGGGGTGAGGTCCGGCTGCTGGGCCACCGCATCGGCGATCCCTCGGGTTGCGGCAGGCGCGCCGCCGGTTGGGTTACCTGCCGCAGGCGTTCTGACCCCCACTGCTGACCCCTACGCCTACGCGTCGAAGAGGAAGCAGAGCCGGTCCACCGCGTCCTGCTGTACCCGCCGGGTGGCCTCCACGTAGATCGACTTCGTGACGGTCGGCGAGCTGTGTCCGAGCACGTCCTGAATCCGTTCCAGCGGCACGCCCTGGTCGTAAAGCAGTGTCGCGCACGAGTGGCGCAGATCATGGACGCGGATCTGGCGAACTTCCGCCCGCTCGCACAACTGCTCGAAATGCCGATTGATGTTGCGCGGCTTGAGGCGGCCCGCAAGCGGGCCGCGCCGGCCGCGCTCGGCCTGCTGGCCCCAGCTCGACCCCAGCGGAGCGCAACGCCGCGCCATCCGAGGAACATCGGCACCAGGCCGGCGGCGAGGTGATCGGCACACCCGCCGGCCATGCTCGCTTGTACGGATCAGAAGGTTAGGGGTTCGAGTCCCTTCGGACGCACAAGATCGCGAAGGGCCTGACCTGCGGAAACGCGGGTCAGGCCCCTCGCTTGTCTGTCCCTGTGGGCGTGTGGCTGCTCGGTGGCTGCTCGTCCGACGAGCATCCCCCGTCCCGCCCCGTCCGGCGGTGTCCGGGTGGGTCTGCCGGGGTCTCAAGGGCAGTGACGACGACGTTCACCAAAACCACGGATATCCGTCGATGCGGCGGCCGGCTGGTTTGGCGGTGGCGGTGACGTCGGCCACGTCTGGCCGTCGCGCGACCGGCACTCGCGGAGATCCCTCGTGGCCGCCGACGCGGGCGACCTAGAGCAGCTGGATTAGGCCTGGTTGGCGAATTGCCCCTTCTATGCCTTCGAGGCCGATGTATTGCCGGCGTGGACACACCGCCGCGGGAACCAACCTTCTGGATCCTCGCCACTCGCCCCTTGCCGGCAAGCCGATCAAACGGGCCGATGCCGAGCGGCTCGCGGGAGTGCTGAAAGGCCTCTTCCGACCCGGCTTGGCTGCGACTGCTCAGTCTGATCCAGTCGTCGCCAGGGCGGACTCGCGACGGCTTCCACCGCAGTCGGCAGCCGTGTCGACGTTGTCCTCGTTGCCACGGCAAGCTCCAGCGGCACAGTGGGGGCAGCCGACGGCGGTTCAGGGCCCAGGTGACTGTTGGAGCCGTCAGGCAGCGCTGTCTTCAGCCTCCACAGCCGCCAATCATATCGATGTCTGTAATGATCCAGCCGCCGTCCTGCTTCTTCCAGGTGACTCCGGTGAAGTTCGTCATGGCGTCGCCGTTCGCATTCCGTCCGCAGAGCCCCAGTTCGGCGAAGTTCTCGTTGGGATACTCGACCGGCCCGTACATCGTGACCCCCCGGGGCTCCGGCGGCGGACCCGTCTGCTTGCTGGCGAAGGAGTCGATGACCCCTTCGCAGGTGGTGCCGGACGCGTTTTTCCATCGGCGCATCTGGTTGACGAACGCCTCTGCGGCGTCGGGCGTCATGAACGGGCACACCCGTTGGGACTCACCGGCGAACAGGGCCTTCATTACCGTCGCGTAGGACTCTTCGGGGGACTTCGGAAGGCCGGCGTCGGCATCGCCACCGGCATCAGCCTGACCGCCCCCGCAGCCGGCCGTCAGCGTGATGCCGACAATCGCGAGCGCGACCCTTGCAATGCGAAGACGCACGAGAAGTTTCCCATTCCTTGTGTTCTTCAAGATGGCCATCAATCAATTGGGAGGTACGGCATCGCCGGGAGTAGCCCGGCGACGCCAGGTTAATAAGTAGGTCGGGCGACGCCAGGGCTGATGAGAGGTCCGGCTGCGGCCATGACCACATCCGGACAGGCCAGGCCAGCGCTCGCGGCGACCACGCGTCCCTAACCTCTGCTCAGCACATTTCTCATGATCGGGCTCACTCCCGCGCGGTCACCAGGCGGATGGCGGGGGTACGGGTGGCCGACAGCGTGGTCAGCACGCTGGCTACGCCGACCACCACCATGGCGCCGACGGCCACGCCGCCGAGGAGTTCCCATGGCGGGCTGACCACGCTGATCCCGATCATGTCTCGCACCGCGAAGGCGACGCCGGCCACGGTGCCGGCGGCCGCCAGCACACCGAGGAGCAGCCCGATCGCGACGACGGCCAGCGCTTCGCCGAGCGCCGCGCGCACCACCTGCCCGCGGGTCAGGCCGGTGACCCGGGCCGCCGCGAACTCACCGCGCCGGTCCGAGGCGGAGATCACCACGGCGTTGACCATCGCGATGACGGTGTAGAGCATCGCCATGCCGAGCAACGCCACCATGACGTCGACGCTGTGCTGTTGCTGTTCCTCGTCGTACCCGTCGATCCACTGCGGGGTGGTCGCGACCTGCCCGAAACCGGCGAGCCGTGCGGCGGCCGCGGCCGGATCGGCCGCCTGCACGGCGTACCGCCGAGGGCCCCCGGCGGGTCCGAGGTCGGGTGGAAGCAGAAGGTACGGGCCCGTGAGCGTGTCCGGCAGGACCGCGACGACGCGAAGCTGGTCGGGGCCGCCGTCGATGCGTACCGGCAGCGTGTCACCGACCCGCCAGCGCAGCTCAGGCGCGTAGCTGCTGCTGACCGCTACCGTCGCACCCCGCAGGTCGGCCAGGTCGCCGGCGGTCACCGCAAGGCGGTGGGTCCGGGCGTACGCGGCGGGGTCGACAGCGAGGCCATCGGTCGCCTCGTAGGCGAGCCCATCGTCGTCGTCGTACAGGCCGACGTCGAACGTCACCGGCACCTCCTCGGAGACCGCGCCGACCCCGGGGACCGCGGCCAACTGGGCACCGACCGGCCGATCGGTGGTGAGCACGAGGTCCGCGCGCAGGTCACGGGTGATCTCCTGCCGGCTGGCCTCGGCCAGCGTGCCCATCGTGCCGCCCATGCCCACGACGAACGCGACGAGCACCATGATCGGCGCCGCGGTCGACGCGCTGCGCCGTACCCCGAACCGGAGGTTGGCGTGCGCCAGCACACCAAGCCGTCCGCGGAACATCAGTTTGAACGGCCAGCCCACCACCGGCACGACCAGCGGTGCGAACGCGGCGAACGCGGTGACCAGGGTGAACGTAACGCAGATGGAGAGCGGCAGCGCCGCCTCCCCGCCCAGCGCGGGCACCAGGATCAACATTGCGACGCTGCCGGCGAGGAAGATCGTGCCGGCCACCCAGCGGGACGCGGTCATCACCCGGGCCGCCGCGCCGACCTCGCGGAGCGCCTCCAGCGGCCGGACCCGAGAGGCGCGCCGGGACGCGGCGAGTACCCCCAGCACGGCGATGCCCACGCCGGTACCCGCGGAGACGGCGAGGATCCACGACCGCCACTGTCCCACGAAGCCCGACGGGACGAGCCCGATGCCGGCCAGCATCGCGGCCTGTAGCCGCATGACCGGCAGGCCGACCAGCACGCCGAGCGCGGAGCCGACGGTGCCGAGCAGGAGCGCCTCGCCCAGCAGCAGCGTGCGTACCTGACCGCGGCCCGCGCCGGTCAACCGCAGCAGGGCCAGGTCACGCCGACGCTGCGCCACGGTGAACGCGAACGTCGAGCTGACGACGAAGACGGCGACGAAGACCGCCAGGCCGAGCGTCATGCTGAGCAACGAGACCGCGCCGACGTACCCGTCGCGCAACGCGCGCTCCTCTGCGGCGGACAGTCCCGGCGGCGTCGTCGCCGTGGCCGCCGACACCAGGGTCAGCAGCGACGACTGCACCAGCGCGACGCCGAGGCAGACGGTGATGATGGCGCCGACGAAGACCGGCCAGCGGTCGCGAAACGTGCTCCACGACATGCCCACCATGGCTACTCCTCCCACCGCGCGAGCCGGTCGGCGACCTGCCGGGTGGTCGGCCGGTTCAGGCGGTCGACCACCCGGCCGTCGCCGAGGAACACCACCTGGTCGGCGCTCGCCGCGGCGGCCGGGTCGTGGGTGACCATGACGATGGTCTGCCCGCTGGTGTCGACCATCGAGCGCAGCAGGTTCAGCACCGTGCGCGCGGACCGGGTGTCCAGCGCGCCGGTCGGCTCGTCGGCGAAGAGCACGGCCGGCCGGGTCACCATGGCCCGGGCGATCGCGACGCGCTGTTGCTGGCCGCCGGAGAGTTCGCCGGGGCGGTGCCGGGCCCGGTCGGCCAGGCCCACGGCCGCGAGCACGCCGCGGACCTCCTGCCGGGACGGCCTCCGGCCGGCCAGCCGCAGCGGCATCGCCACGTTCTGCTCGGCGGTGAGGGCACCGATCAGGTTGAAGCTCTGGAAGACGAAGCCCATGACGGTACGGCGCAGCCGGGTCAGCTCGGCATCCGAGGCGTCGGTGATGTCCTGGCCGGCGAGCCGCACTCGGCCGGCGCTGACGCGTTCCAGCCCGGCGGCGCAGTGCAGCAGGGTCGACTTTCCGGAGCCGGAGGGGCCCATCACGGCCGTCCACGAGCCGGCCGCGAAGGCGATATCCACATTGTCTAGTGCTCGAACGGCGGCGGCGCGGGTGCCGTACACCCGGCTGACCCCGTGCAACTCAACCGCCGGGACACCCGCCTCGGGCGCCTCCACCGGCTGGTGTGCAGTCTGCGTGTCCACGTACCCATTCCAGCCGGCCCTGCCCCGCCAGTCAGTAACGCCCGCTGGCCGGTTGGTGGTAGGGCTGGCCGGACCAGCCCGCCACGGCGGCAACCTGGTGGTGGTGCTGCTGCTGGCCGGCCTCGTCGCCTTCGGACGACTGGGGCCGTGGCCGATGTGACCGGCTCGTTCCGCACCAACGTGACCGCCGACCTACCGCCGTAAGCCGCCAAATACTGCTTATCCGTCGATGCAGCGCGATATCTACCCCTGTCGGCACTCATCGGGCACCTGGGCTTTCGGCCGCGCATTATGCGCCACCCGGGATTCCTTCGCCACCCCGTCCCGCCAGCGTGGCTGCCTGGTAGGTGACATTCCCATGCCATCGGCAGGCGTCAGTGACGGAGCGATTACCGTCGGATCGCGTGCCGGCCTGCGAATTCGCGCCCTCAATCGCGTCCGTCTTGACGCTCCGTGACGTCGCAAATGCGCTCTGTGATCCAGATCACTGATCATCCTGAGTGTTCGGGTCGACTTGGTCAACTACAGTCGGGAATCGCAAATCCGGTTTCTGATGAGCTGTTGTCCGCGTGGCGTTGGACGGAATCATTGGGGGGATTGCCGAATGCCTGTGTTCCCGCGGGGGGAAGCGGCTTTTTTGTCAAGTATTCGGAACGGGCAGTCAAATCCACCGTCGCTCGATGAGCAATCGAGAGCAGTCATCAAGGCGTGCATCGCCGAACTCGTCGCGCTGCTCGGCGAGGACGGGTCCACGGGCGGGTCCGGCGCGGTCGGCGCGCTCGCCGGCGCCCCGACCCACCTGCCGCTCACCGACCTCCAGCAGGCGTATCTCATCGGCGAGCAGGGGGTCGCCGGCCACGCCTCGCCGGCGCTCTACATCCAGGAGTACGCGTTCCCGGCCGCCACGCCGCCCGACCCGGCCCGTTTCGCCGATGCTCTCGCCCGGCTGCGACGGGTGCGTCCCGTGCTCCGTACGCGCGTGATGCCGGAGGCCACGCAGCATTTCGCCCCAATGGTGGACGACCGGCCGGAATTGCTCGTGGACGTGCGGGATCTGTCGGCCTGCGGCACGGACGAGGTGCCCGGAAAACTGGAGCAACTGCGCCGTGAAATAGTTGCGGACATACCGTCGCACGATGCGGGCCCGCCCTTCCTTTTCCGATTCGTCCGACTGCCCGACGGCGGTACCCATCTGCAGGTCGCGCTGCGACTGACGGTGTTCGACGGAGCCACCATCCAGCTGTTCTTCGCCGAACTGACCCGTTGTTACGTCGATCCCTCCTACCGGCCCGCGCCAGAGGAGGAGAGTTTCGCGGATTACCTCGTCGAGCAGGAACGCCGCAGGTCGCTGCCGGCCCGCCGGACGGCCGAGCGGTACTGGCAATCCCGCCTGGACAGCCTGCCGCCCGCCCCCGATCTGCCGCGCGCCCTGGACACGCAGGTCGCCGAGCCCGACCGGGACGTGCCGTTGCACCGCGTGGCGCACCAGCTCGACGGGGACGACTGGAAGCGGTTCCGGCACCACGCCGCCGAGCAGGGGGTGTCGGCCGGCCTGGCGCTCTTCGCCCTCTACGTCGAGTGTCTGCTGCGCTGGTCCGGCGGTCAGCCCGGCACGGTGTCGGTGCTCTCCTCGGACCGGGTGACCGGCGCTCCGGGCCGGGAGCGGATGTGGGGCAACGCCGCCAGCACGCTGCTGGTGACGTACGAGGACGGGCCCGGCTCCTTCGTCGACCGGTGCCAGGCGCTGCAGAAGCAGTTGTACGACGACCTCGACGCGGGCGAGTTCTCCGGGGTGGCGGTCGGCCGGGAGCTCAACCGGCGCGACGGCAGCGTCGGCAACCCCGTGCCGGTGGTGTTCAGCAGCGGCCTCGACCTGGTGCCCGGCATCTCCGACGGCTTCCGGCTAGCGCTGCCGGCCGCCACGCTGGCGTACAGCGCCATCGCCACCCCCGAGGTCCTCCTCGACCACCAGGTCTTCGAGTTCGACGGGGCGTTGGTGTGCAACTTCGACCACGACCGGTCGTCGTACCCGCCGGGCCTCGTCGACGACCTCGCCGAGTACCACCGGCACCGGCTGCGGCAGCTCGCCGCGAACGCCGACGCGTGGACCGGGACGGGCCCACCGCCGCTGCCCGACCGGCAGCTCGCCGACCGCCGGCGGGCGAACCGCACCGAGGCGCCCGGCCTGACGGGCGAGCTGCACGAGGCGACCGTGGAACAGATGCGCTGCCGGCCGGACGCCGTCGCGGTCGTCGACGCCGAGCGGAGCCTGACCTACGGCGAGCTCGACCGCCTGTCGGCGGCGCTGGCGGTCCGGCTGCGGGACGCGGGCGTGGGCGCGGATCCGGGGCGCACCGACCTGGTCGCCGTGCGGGTGCCCAAGTCGTGGCAGCAGCCGGTCGCCGTGCTCGGCGTCCTGCGGGCGGGCGGCGCGTACCTGCCGGTCGGCCCGACCTGGCCGGAGGCGCGGGTCTGCGAGGTGCTGCGGCAGAGCGGCGCGACCGCGGTCGTCGCCGTCGACGCCGCACCGCTCGACGGGCTGCCCGACCTGCCCGTCGTCGCGGTGCCGGCGGACGGCGGCACCGGCCACGGCGGCACCGGCCCCGACGGCCTGGGCGGCGACCTGGGGCGCACCGCCTACGTCATCTACACCTCCGGTTCCACCGGCGCCCCGAAGGGCGTGGTGATCTCCCACGGGGCGGCGACCAACACCCTGCGGGACCTGACGCGGCGGCTGGCCCTGACGTCGGCCGACCGGGTGCTCGCGGTGTCCTCGCTCGCGTTCGACCTGTCGGTCTTCGACATCTTCGCCGTCCTGGGCGCCGGCGGCACGGTGGTCGTGCCCGCCCACAGCGACGTGCCCGACCCGGAGCAGTGGGGGGAGCTGTGCCGACGGCACGGGATCACCCTCTGGAACTCGGTGCCCGCCCTGTTCTCCGTCACGCTGGAGTACCTGGCCGACCGGGCGCCGGAGATGCTCCGCGCGCTGCGGCTCGTCATGCTCAGCGGCGACTGGGTGCCGCTGCCGCTGCTCGACCGGATCGCGGCGGCGTGCCCCACGGCCCGGGTCATGGCCGCCGGCGGGGCGACCGAGGCGTCCATCTGGTCCAACTACTTCTGGACGGAGGACCTGACGCCGGGCTGGTCGAGCGTCCCGTACGGCTATCCGCTGGCCAACCAGACCATGCACGTGCTGGACCGGCAGCTCGCCGACGCGCCGGCCTGGGTGCCCGGCGACCTCTACATCGGCGGGGCCGGGGTGGCCGACGGCTACCGCAACGCGCCCGACCTGACCCGGGCGTCCTTCTCCACCGACCCGGTGACCGGCGAGCGGCGGTACCGCACCGGGGACCGGGCGCGGTACTGGCCCGGGGGCATCCTGGAGTTCCTGGGCCGCCAGGACGACCAGGTGAAGGTGGGCGGGCACCGCATCGAGCTCGGCGAGATCGAGATCCGGCTGTCCGACCATCCCGACGTGCGCAAGGCGGTCGCGGTGGTGGCCGCGGGGCGGGGCGAGTCGTACCTGGCCGCGTTCGTCATCCCGGCCCCGGGTTGCGCGGCTCCGGACCCGGCCGCGCTGCGGGCGCACCTCGCCGCCGAGCTGCCGTCGTACATGGTGCCCGCCGTCGTCACCGTGGTCGACGAGCTGCCGCTGACGGCCAACGGCAAGGTCGACCGCAAGGCACTGGTCGCGCGGCTCGCCGCCGGTCCCGTCGTACGCGGAACGGACCCGGCGGTCGTCGCGCCGCGCACGGCGGACGAGGCACGGCTGCTCAGCCTGTGGCAGGAACTGCTCGGCCCGGACGTACGGGGGGTCACGGACGACTTCTTCGCCCTCGGCGGCAACTCCCTGCTCGCGGTGCGGCTGTTCCACCGGATCAGGGCGAGCTTCGGCCGGACCCTGCCCCTGGCGTCGCTGATGCGCAGCCGCACGGTCGCCGACCAGGCGAGCCTGCTGTGGGCCGAGCCGCACCCGAACGGCGGCACGCCGCTGGTGCGCATCAAGGACGGCGACCACGCCCGCGCCCTGGTGCTGGTGCATCCGGTGGGCGGCGACGTGCTCTGCTACGAGCCGCTGGTCGAGGCGCTCGGCCGGCACGCGGTCACGGCCGGGGCCACCGTGTACGGGTTGCGGGCGGCCGGCCTGCAACCCGGCGAGGAGCCGCCGGCCGACATGACGGAGCTGGCCGGCCGGTACGGCGACGCCCTGTGCGACGCGCTGCGGGAGGGCGCGACCGTGCACCTCGTCGGTTGGTCGATGGGCGGCACCGTGTCGGCGCGCGTCGCCGGGCTGGTGGCGGAGCAGGGGCGGCGGGTCTGCTCGGTCACCGCGATCGACTCGTTCACGGGCCGGCCGGAGGCCGCGGCCGTGAGCCTCCGGCAGCGGCTCGCCGGCTTCTTCACCGACCTGGCGCAGGGCGAGGACGTCAGCGGCCACCTGTCCGCGGAGGTGCCCGCCGGCGAGCTGTCGGCGGCCCTGTGCGCCGTGCAGGACGAGCTGGTCCGGGCGGGCCTGCTCGCCGCGCCGCTCGACGCCGACGACCTGGGCCGGCTGTTCGCCGTCTACCGCCGCAACTCCGAGATCCTGGAAGGACACCATCCGGGCGCGCCGCACGAGCGGCTCCTGCTGCTGCGGGCGCGGGAGACGCGGCGCGACGCCTTCCCCGGCCTGGTGCCGCTCGACGAGATCCTGCCGGGCGCCGCCGACCCGCACCTGATCGACGGGACCCACTACTCGGTCATGCGCCCCGGCCGGGTCGCCGAGGTCGCCGCCCTCGTCGCGGCGCACATCGCCGCGGCGGAAGAGCCCGGGCCCGACGAACCTGACGCCGAGCCGTACTACCTGCGCGGAAAGCTCTGGTGCTGACCCGGCCGGTCACGGCCCTGGGCGTGGGCCGAGCTGTGCGGGACGACAGCGACGCCCGGGTGTGGGGCGGCGCGCCTTACCGGAACACCGACGAGGTGGGCGCGGCGCTCGGACGCAGGGCGGCCGGACACCACCTGGCCGACCTTGACCAACTGTTCAGCTCACGAAGCGAAGGGACCACGCGATGACCAGGACCGACACCAAACCCGAGATCTGGAACTCCGGCACGTTCGACGTGATGCGGCGCAAGCTCATCCCCTCCTTCGACCTCATCTACGCCAGCGCGGTGCACGCGGTCGTCGAGACCGTCCCGGAGACGGCCCGCATCCTCGACCTCGGCGCCGGCACCGGACTGCTGGGCGGCGCCATCCTGGAGCAGCTCCCGCAGGCCGAGCTGACCCTGGTCGACCACTCGGACGCGATGCTCGCCAAGGCGCGGGAGCGGTTCGCCGGCAACCCCCGCGTCACGGTGCTGGTGTGCGACATGAAGGACCCGCTGCCGGCCGGCCCCTTCGACGCGGTCGTGTCCGGCCTGGCGATCCACCACCTCACCCACGAGGACAAGCAGGACCTCTTCCAGCGTATCCGCGAGGTGCTCACCCCGCAGGGCGTGTTCGTCAACGTCGAGCAGTTGGCCGGTCCCAACCCGCAGGTCGAGGCGATGTACGACTTCCAGCACGAGGCGCACGTGCAGCGCGCGGAGTGCCCGCCCGACGAGTGGGCCGCGGGCCGCGAGCGGATGAAGCTCGACATCTGCGCCACGCTGGAGGACCAGCTGGAGTGGCTGCGCAAGGCCGGGTTCGGGCAGGTCGACTGCCTGGCCAAGGACTGGCGCTTCGGCACCTACGCGGCGTGGGTGGCGGCATGACCGCGGTGCTCTGCCAGGCGGTGGCCGACGTCGCGGCGCGCCGCCCGGACCACGTGGCCGTCATCGACGTCGACGGCAGCCAGCTCCGCTACCGGGAACTGGTCGCGCTCGTCGAGCGGCTCGCCGCCGGGCTGCACGCCAGGGGGGTCCGGGCCGGCGACACGGTCGCCTTCGCCCTGCCGAACAGCGTCCACTACGTCGCGCTGATCATGGCCGTCGCCCGGGTCGGCGCCCGGTACGTGCCGCTGATGCCCAACTTCACCGCCGCCGACACGGAACGAGCCGTCGGGCAGGCGCGGCCGGTGCTCCTGGTCGCCGGGCGGGAGCACCACGTCGCCCCCGGGACGGTGCCGGTCGTGTCGCTGGACGACCTCGACACCGACGCGCCGTCGGCGCCCGCGGAGCCGTACGCCGGCCTGTTCCGTCAGTTGTGGACCTCCGGCTCCACCGGCTTCCCGAAGATGATGGTGTGGCGGCAGGACAAGTTCGTCGCCGAGCGCCGGCGCTGGCTGGCCGACACCGGCATCACGGCCGACGACGTCTTCTACTGCCGGCACCCGTTGGACGTCGCGCACGCCACGGACCTGCACGTCTTCGCCGCCCTGCTCAGCGGCGCCCGGCTGGTGCTGGCGGACCCGGACGACTCGCCGCAGGCGTACCTCGACCGGTTGCAGCGCGAGCGGGCGACGGTGATGAGCGCGCTGCCCGCGCACTACGAGATGCTCGTACGGGCCGGCGCCGACGCACAGGTGGACCTGTCGACGTTGCGTCGTCCGCTCTGCGGCGGCGCCTACCTCAGCCCGGACGTGGTGCGCGCCGCGGCGGACACGCTGGGCATCCACATCCGGCAGATCTACGGCTCGACCGAGTTCGGTCTCGCCCTCGGCAACATGGCCGACGAGCTGCAGACGAGCGGCGCCATGCCGCCCGTACGCGGCGTCGGCGCCCGGCTCGCGCCGCTGGTGGACGGGCACGCGGACATCGGCGAGCTGGTGCTGCGTTCCGACTGCACCAGCGAGGGCTACCTCTTCGCCGACGCGGCGAACGCGCGCACGTTCCGGGGCGGGGAGTTCTGGACGGGCGACGTGGCGCAGGAGATCGGCGACGGCGCGTTCCGGATCATCGGTCGGGTCTCGGAGGTGCTGTCCACGCCGGGCGGGCCGGTGCTGGCCCCCGTGCTGGACGCCGAGTGCCGCGCGGCCAGTCCCGGTACGCAGGTGGTGAGCCTGCCGCTCGATCCGGGTGAGTTGACCGACCGGGTGCTCGTCGCGGTCCGGCCCGGCCACGGCGTCGACTCCGAGGATGCCGTCCGGCAGGTCACCGCCGTCCTTGAGGGGCACCGGCTGGCGGCGACGGTCCGCCTCGTGGACGAGATCCCGCACACGCCGGTAGGCAAGATCGACAAGCCCGCCCTGCGCCGCCGGTTCGCCCTGGTGAGCCGCTGATGCGCGCCGAGATCCACGGCGCCGGGCCGGACCTCGTCCTCGTCCCGGGCCTCGCCGCCAGCCGACACTTCTTCGACACCACCGTGGCGGACCTCGGCCGCGACCACCGGGTGGTGACCGTCGACCTGCCCGGGCACGGCGACTCGCCCGCCCCGACGCAGCCGCCCACCCTGGCCGACTGCGCCGCCGCGCTGCACGAGGTCGTCGAGGGCCTCGACTCCGACGACGTGACGCTGCTGGGCTGGTCACTGGGCGCGACCGTCGCCTGGACCTACCTGGAGATGTTCGGCACCCGGCGGGTCCGCCGGTTGATCAGCGTGGAGCAGACGCCGTGGCTGCTCGCCGACGACGGCTGGCCGTACGCGGCGTTCGGCTCCCTCGACCGGGCCGGGGCCACGGCGCTGCTCGGCGACGTGCGCGGCGACTGCGGGGCGTTCGCCGAGAACCTGGTCCGCGGTTCCTTCGCCGTCGACGGTCCCGCCCCGGACGCGGCGCTCGTCGCGGACCTCGTACGGCAGGCCCGTGGCGCCGACGCCGACGCGGTCGCCGGCCTGCTGTCCGACGTGCTCGCGCAGGACTGGCGGGACCGGGTGGCCGCCCTGCGGCTGCCCACCCTGCTCGTCCACGGCCGCCGCAGCGCGGTCTACCCGCCGGAGGTCGGCGACTGGCTGGCCAAGGCCATGCCGGACGCCCGCGTGGAGTTCCTCGACCACTCCGGTCACCTGTGTTTCCTCGAGGAGCCCGAGGCGTTCGCTGCCGCTGTCCGCGGTTTCCTGACCAGTGAGGAGAAGCAATCATGACGCCCGCCCCCACCCAGCTGGCCCGCAGGCTCTGCTGGATCTACCCCGACCGCGGCACGGTACGCCAGCGGGCGGCGGAGGCAGCCGCCATCTGGACGACCTACACGGAGATCGCCAAGGACTGCGGCCTCGCCATGTCCCTGCACAAGGCGGAGGCGCTGGCGGTCGAGGCCGTCGGCGACGAGCCCCGGGTGTTCCTCGACGGCGAGCGGATCACCCCGGAGGACACTATCCTGGTCACCTCGCTGTGGTCGCTGCCGCACCAGGTGCAGGAGGTCTGCAACCAGCTGTTCGCGTACTCGATCGTCGAGCAGGCCGGCTTCTACCTGCCCATCCAGCCGCGCATGTCGTACATCACGACGGACAAGATGGCCACGATGCTGTACCTGCGGGACTGCCCCGTCCCGCGGGTGCCCACCGTGCGCATCGGCACCGGCCGCGACTCGATCAGCCGGCACTACGAGCCGGTGCTGGAGAAGCTCGACTTCCCCATGCTGGTCAAGCCCGCGTACTGGGGCATGGGCCAGGGCGTCTGCCTCGCCAACAACGAGCACGAGCTGCGCGGGCTGATCGGCCTGGCCGGCGGCGCCGACACGGCCGTCGTCGTCCAGCCCTACCTCGGCACCGGCGTCAACGACTTCCGGGTGTACGTCATCAACGGCAAGGCGCACACCGTGCTGCGCCGGATCCCGCAGGGGGATTCGCTGACCGCGAACCTGGTCAACGGGGGACGGCTGGAGTACCCGCCGCTGCCGGAGGAGCTGGAGAGCTCGATCGACTACATCGCCGACAAGCTCCGGATGCCGTACTTCGCGGCCGACTTCCTCTGGGACGGCAACCAGTTCTGGCTGTCTGAGGTGGAACCGGACGGCGCGGTCGGGTACGCCACCACCGAGGAGATCGCCAAGATCCAGCGGCCGGTGATCGAGTCGCGGTTCCGCGCGTACATCGCGGCACACGCCGAGTGGATCGCCCGCGAGGGAGGCGTGGCATGACCGCGACGATCGGGAACCTGCCCTGGGAGGACGTGCTGGCCCAGGCGCGCGGCCTGGACGGGCGCGGCGGCGCGCCGGTGCCGCGGGACGCCGCCGCCCTGTCCGACCTGGCGGTGAGCGGCCCGGCGGAGATCGTGGCGGTGACCCGGGAGCTGGCCCGGGAGACGGGCAGCGCGCTGATGTCCAGCGGCGGCACCACCGGCAAACCGAAGCTCACCTACGTGCCGTACCACCAGGCGGTGGAGCGGGTGCTGCGGGAGTGGCGGCCGTTGCGGCCCGACAACGTGCTGCTGAACCTCTTCAACCCGGGCCGGCTGTGGGCGTCGCACTACTACATCCACGCCCTCGCGGAGCGGTCGCGGTGCACGGTGCTGCCGTCCGGGGCCTACGCGCCCGAGGACGTGGGCAACTGGGTCCCGATGTTCCGCGAGATCGGCCTCGACGCGCTCACCGGCACCCCGAGCGCGCTGGCCGACTTCGCCGAGGGCCTGATCGCGGCGAACGAGACGCTGCCGATCCGCACCATCATCTGGCTGGCCGAGCCGTGGACCGACGCCAAGCACCGGGTCGTGCAGAAGGCGTTCCCGGAGGCGGAGTACTGGGCCAACTACGGCTCGGTGGAGACGTACATCATCGCCACCAACACCCCCGCGTGCGACCTGCAGACCCTGCACGTGATGCCGGACCAGATGCTCGAGCTGGAGGAGGAGGGCGCGCTGCTGACCCGGCGTGGCACGGGCTGGACGATGCCGGCGGTGCGTTACCGTCTCGGTGACCGGCTGGCGTCCGCCGAGTGCCGATGCGGTCGTCCCGACGGCCTGCGGGTCCTGGGACGGGCGGACGACGCGGTGAGCCTGCGTAGTGCCCTGTTCAGCGTCGGTGAGGTGGTGTCGTCCGCGCGCACCCTGCCCGGCGTCGAGGAGGCCCAGCTCGTCCTGACCCGCGACACCGAATCGCCGAGGGCGGCCACCGCGCTGACGCTGGAGTATTCCGGGGGCGCCGACGCCGAGGACGTACTGGCTCACCTGATCGCCCAGTTCTACCACCTGGCGGCGGTGCACCGGCAGGTTCCAGGGGCGATCACCGCGCGCCGGGTCGACAAGGTGAGTCGCGTCGAGCGCACCAACAAGGTGCCGCCCGCAATCTGGAGGCAGTGAGTGACGTCCGAAGCCCTGCAGCAGGAGGCCGCCGCCCGTGGGGGATGGCGGGAGAATCCGTGGATCAGTCTCGTGGTGCTGGCCCTCGGGTTCTTCCTGACGATGCTCGACGTGTCCATCGTCAACATCGCCATCCCCGACATCCGCGCGGACTTCGGCGCCTCGCTGCCGACGGTGTTGTGGTCGGTCAACGCGTACGTGCTGGTGGTGGCCGTACTGCTGATCACCGCCGGCCGGCTCGGTGACCTCTTCGGTCCGCGCCGGCTGTTCGTCGTGGGCATCGCCGTCTTCACGGTGTTCAGCCTGCTGTGCGGGCTGGCCCAGGATCCGGGCCAGCTCATCGCGGCCCGGGCCATGCAGGGCCTCGGCGCGGCGCTCCTGCTGCCGCAGACGATGGCCATGATCGTGAGCCTGTTCCCGCCCACCCGGCGGGGCCTGGCCATGGGCGTCTGGGGTGCGGTCGGCGGCGTGGCGGCCGTCGCGGGCCCGTCCGTCGGCGGCCTGCTGGTCACCACGCTCGACTGGCGGTGGATCTTCCTGGTCAACGTGCCGATCGGTGTCGCGGCGGTGGTCCTGGCCCTCGTCGCGGTGCCGGACCTGCGCTTCGACCGCCGGCACCGGCTCGACATCGGCGGCATCGTGCTGGCCTCCGCCGCCCTGTTCTGCCTGGCCTTCCCGCTCATGGAGGGCGAACGGTTCGACTGGGCGCCGTGGACGCTGGTCATGATCGCGGCGGCGGTCGCCCTCGGGCTGGCGTTCGTGTGGCACGAGCGCGGTCGCCAGGACCGGGAACCCCTCGTGCCGTTCGTGCTCCTCCGCATCCGCTCGTACTCGACGATGGTCGTCGTGGCCGCGGCGGTCTCCTTCGGGATCATCGGCTTCATGCTGCTGATGACCCTGTTCTTCCAGTCGGTGCTGGGCTTCTCCGCCCTGGCCGCGGGTCTGGCGCTGGCGCCCCCGGCGCTGATCTCCACCCTGCTCGCGCCGTTCGCCGGCAAGATCACCGACCGGCTCGACGGCCGGGTGGTCCTGCTCGGCGGGATGCTGCTCACCGTCGCCGGCATGGGCTGGGCCGCCGCGGTGATGCGGCTCGACGCGGCCTGGCTGACGTTCCTCGGTCCGATGCTGGTGATCGGGCTGGGCAACGGCCTGCTGATCGCGCCGATGGCCGCGGTGGCGATGCGCGAGGTGCAGCCGGCCCTGGCCGGCGCCGCGTCGGGTCTGCTGAACACCGTCCGCCAGCTCGGGCCGGTCGCGGCGGTCACGCTGGTGGGCCTGCTGCTGGCGCAGCGGTTGTCGGCGTGGGCGGACGGCGCCGCGCCGGTGGACCGGTACGCGGAGGCGCTGCGGCTGGGGATGGTGCTGCCGGTGGCGGCGATCCTGGTCGGCGTCCTCGCCTGCCTGCCCGGCGCGCTGCGCACGATCCGTGGGACCGGCACCGCGGGAGGAGGATCGGCATGAAGGTGGGCTTCTGGTTCGACCCGCTCTGCCCCTGGGCGTGGATCTCGTCCCAGTGGCTGGTGCAGGTGCAGCAGGTCCGCGGGATCGAGCCGTGCTGGCGCCTGATGAGCCAGGCGATCCTCTACGAGGACCAGGACCTGACGCCGGAGCAGCAGGACACGGTCCGGCAGATGATCAAGCCGCTCCGGGTGCTGGCCGCCGCCGAGCAGCGCTACGACGGCGAGGCCGTGCCGCTGCTGTACGCGGCGCTGGGCGTGCGGTTCCACGACCGGGGGCTGCGCCATCGCCTGGACGTGCTGCCGGAGACGGTGGGCGACGCGCTGCGGGCCGCCGGCCTCGACCCCGCGCTGGCGGCGGCGATGGAGAGCACCGAGTTCGACGGGCGGATCCGCCGGTCGCACGAGGAGGCGGTCAGCCGGGTGGGACCCGACACGGGGACCCCGGTCATCGAGGTGGACGGGCCGGCCGGCCGGGTCGCGTTCTTCGGCCCGGTGGTGTCGCCCGCCCCGCGCGGCGAGGCCGCCGGCCGCCTCTGGGACGGGCTGGTCCTGATCGCCGGCACGCCCGGCTTCTCCGAGCTGAAGCGCTCCCGCACCCAGGGGCCGATTTTCGACTGACCGCTTTTCGCTGATCCGAAGACCGTTTCGCTAGAACGGGGGAGGCTCCATGGCAAAGGCGACTTTTCCGGTAGGACAGGTGAGGCAGCGGGCGAGCCGGCTGCCGTACCGGCGGTACGCGCCCGCGGCCGTCGTGGATCTGGCCGACCGGTCCTGGCCGGCGAAGCGGATCACCACGGCGCCGCGCTGGTTGTCGACCGACCTGCGGGACGGCAACCAGGCGCTGCCGCACCCGATGGACGTCGACCGCAAGCTCCGGCTGTTCCGGCTCCTCGTCGCCATGGGCTACAAGGAGATCGAGATCGGGTTCCCGGCCGCCAGCCGCACCGAGTTCGAGTTCACCCGCAGGATCATCGAGGACGACGAGATCCCGGACGACGTCCTCATCCAGGCGATCGTGCCGGCGCGCGAGGAGCTGATCCGGCGTACGTTCGACGCGCTCGCCGGCGCGCCGCAGGCCATCATGCACCTCTACAACTCGACGTCGCCGACCCAGCGTCGGGTCGTCTTCCGGGCGGACCGCGCGGGGGTCCTGCGCCTGGCGGTCGACCACGCACGCCTGTGCCGGGAACTCGCCGACGCGCACCCCGGCCGGATCGGGTTCGAGTATTCTCCCGAGTCCTTCTCCCAGACCGAGCTGGACTTCGCGCTCGATGTCTGCGCGCAGGTCACGGACGTCTGGGACCCGGCGGCCGACCGGGAGATCATCATCAACCTGCCGGCGACCGTCGAGTGCGCGGGGCCGCACGTCTTCGCCGACCAGGTCGAATGGATGAGCCGCAACCTGCCCCGGCGGGAGCACGTCTGCCTGTCGCTGCACCCACACAACGACCGCGGGACCGGGGTCGCCGCCGCCGAGCTGGGCCTGCTGGCCGGCGGTCAGCGGATCGAGGGCTGCCTGTTCGGCAACGGCGAGCGCACCGGCAACGTCTGCCTGGTCGTGCTGGGCCTCAACCTGATGAGCCAGGGCGTCGACCCGCAGATCGACCTGTCCGACATCGACGCCGTCCGGCACGAGGTCGAGCAGTGCACGGGGATGCGGGTGCCGGAGCGCTACCCGTACGCCGGCGACCTCGTCCACACCTCGTTCTCCGGGTCCCACCAGGACGCCATCAGCAAGGGCCTGCGGGCGTTGTCCGAGGACGCGGCGACCCGGGGAGTGGCGGTGTCGCAACACCCGTGGGACGTGCCGTACCTGCCCATCGACCCCAAGGACATCGGGCGCTCGTACGAGGCGATCATCAGGTTGAACAGCCAGTCCGGCAAGGGCGGCGTGGAGTACCTGCTGCGGTCCTGCCACGGGCTGACCCTGCCGCGCAGCCTCCAGATCGAGGTGTCCACGCTGAGCCAGGCGGTCTCCGACGACGAGGGCAGAGAGGTGACCGCCCAGGAGCTCTGGGCGGTCTTCCGCACCGAGTTCCTGCCGGCCGCCCCCGACGTGCGGCTCGTGTCGTGCGAGGTGTCGGCGGGTGCGCCGGGGCCGGGCGCGGTCAAGGTGGAACTCGCCGTGCGCGGCGGGCCGCTCGTCGTCGGCGGCGACGCCGGCCACGGGCTGCTCCCGAGCATCGCGCGGGCCCTCGCCCAGTCCGGCTCCGCACCGGTCGTCCTCGACCACGCCGAGCAGGCGTTCACCCTCGACGACGAGCCCGGCACGCTGGCGTACGTGCGGTGCCGGGTGGACGGTCGGGCGGTCTGGGGGTGCGGCTTCGACCCGGATCCGGCGGCCGCCTCGCTGCGCGCTCTGTGCGTGGCGCTGCACCGGGGTGGCTGGCGCCCGGGCTCCGTCCTGCCCTCGGCGCAGCCGTCGTAGCAGTGAGTCCACGCCGCCACGCCCCCGTCGACGGCCAGCCGGAAGTTCCACCCGACGTGGGCCGGTAGGTGTCGTTTCCGACAGATCCGGCCCCTTGTTGACGCTCGCCATAGCGGGCGCGACCGGCCCGACCATTCAGCTCATTGCTGAGCGGGCCGCCGGACATCGCCTTCACTGCGCCGACGCCGTCCGTGACCAGGCAGCGTCGGTCGCGGCCGCCGGGTCAGCGGGGCAGGAAGCTGTCGTACGCCTCGTCGTACCAGTCGGCCTCGTTGTGCCGGTGGACCGTGCCGTCGACGCGGGTCAGCATCAACCAGTTGTCGTTGAGGACCAGCGCCGCGTCCTCGGGCCGGTCGGCCAGGATCCGGCCCACGGTCCGCAGCATGTGGGGCCTCCCCTGCTCGGTCAGGGTGTCCTTGCGCATGTGGAAGCCGATGTCCACGTAGTTCTCCGGCTCCCACACCCACAGCCCGCCGTCGTCCTCGGCCTCGTAGTAGCCGTGGGTGCCGGACGTGATACTGACGACGAAACCGTATTCGTCATTGAGGTCGGCGCTCAGCAGGCGGTTGCCTGAGGGCGTCGGTGTCTCGGTCGCACTCGGAGCGGCCGACCGGGCCATCTGCTCCAACGGGATGTCGCCGGCGAGCGTCAGCCGGTAGGTGATGGACATGTTCGGCCTTTCTCAGGTCCGCCTCAGGAATTGCACGATAGTGCCGCTTCGGGTGACCGCCACCAGTTCCTCCAGCCCCGGTACCGGCCAGTCGTGGAACTGCTTCCGCAGGGCTGTGAGGTCGCCGCCCCAGTCCTGGAGGTTCACCGCCACGCGTTGGGTCTGCGCGTCGTCGACCTTCCTCTTGACCGCGTTCCAGACAGCCCGGGCCGAAGTGGTGGGAGAGGGAGAGTAGCAATCGAAGATGTGGCCCTCGATCAGGTAATCCGGTGACTTCTTCGGGTCGACGATGTCACCGGTGCGGCGCAGCGCTTCCGCGATCTCCTGCTTCGTCGGGTTCTGGTGGACCCGGTAGCCCTTGTCAGCGATCGTGTCGGCGCCGTCGTTCTCCAGCTCCAGTGACCGCCGCTCCGGCGGCCTCTCCTTTGGCGGGATGCGGGTGCGTGGTCCGGTCGGTGCGCCGCCGGGAACCCCGGTGGGGCGCCTGGTCCACGGCACGAGATGGTGGGCACTGCCGCCCGTGGCGGGGACGGTGGAGGCGTGATCCGCGGGGGTGGGGCCGGTCGGCGTGGCGCCGCCGGCCCCGGTCAGTTTCCCGACGACCCCAACTGCCGTGCCTCGGCGATCGCCGTGTCGACGAACTGCCGGGCGGTGGCGGTGCGCTGCACCGTCAGCACCAGCACCTGCTTGACGTTCTCCAGCGCCTGCACCAACGGCCCCGGCTGCCCGCCCTGCAGGACGGCGGTGACGAGTCGCTGCGCCTCGCCGACCTGGGCGATGGTGGCGGCGGCCGCGCCGCGCATGCCGTCGATCGCGGTGCCCACGGGGGTCAGTCCGGCGGTCGTCTCGTCCGGGGTGGCCTCCTGCGGGACGGCCGCGGTCGCCTTCGCGGCCTCGCCCAGCGTGGTGGCGAGGCCGCCCAGGCCGCCCCGGATTCCCGCGATGGCGTCCCGCACGCGGGCCAGGCCCGCCGCCACGGCGGCGAAGCCGGCGCCGGCGGCCCGCACGGCCACCTCCTGGGCCTGGTTGTCGGCGGCGGCCGCCAGCCCCTGGGCCCTGTCGACGCCGGCCGTCAACGCACGAAGCTCCCCGGTGATCTTCTCGATGTGCGACACGGCGCCGACTTCCCCGATCGAAGGCAGTAAGGATGCGGAAACTGCAACCTAGCGACAACCGCCCGTCGGCACCAGACCGGTCACCTGCGGCCCGAAGAGTTCCTCCTGATGGGGGCTGCGCACAGCCGCGCTGGAGCCTACCGGCGGGGACGGACGTGGATGCGCCACCGAACGGGTGAATGTGAGCCCGGGACGGCGACCGCCCCCGGTGCCGTCGGCGGCCGGGGGCGGTCGGGGAATCGGTACTCGTCAGATGATGATCTTGAACATGTTCCAGCCGCTGCCGGCCTGGACGCGGGCGGCGAAGGAGCCGTTGTCGAGCCCGGAGTAGCGCCAGAGCAGGCCGTTCGCGTCGCGCGCGACGAGGTCGTTGCGGCCGTCCTCGTCCAGGTCGCCGATGGCCACGACCGAGTTGTAGATGTTCCAGCCGGCGAAGACCCTGACCCGCCCCAGCCAGCCGGAGCTGCCGTTGCTGAAGTAGCGGTACATCACGCCGGTCGAGTCGATGCCCAGCAGGTCGCCACGGTCATCGCCGTTGATGTCACCGACTGCGATCACGCGCGGGTAGATCCCCCAGCCGGAGCCGACCTGGACGCGGGGGTTGATGCCGCCGCGGCCGGTGGTGGTGTAGAGCCACAGCTTGCCGTCGTAGTCGATGCCGAGGATGTCGTGGTGGCCGTCGCCGTTCACGTCGCCCGGCGCCAGGATCGACCGGTACATCATCCAGCCGCCACCCAGGCTGACCGTGTTCGCGCCGCCGAAGCCCAGGTGGCCGGTGCCCAGGTGCGCCTTCATGTACCCGTTGCCGTCGCGCACGAGCAGGTCGGGATACGCGTCGCCGTTGTAGTCGCCGAACGGCACCAGGGCGGAGGTCCGCTCGGCACCCGAGCAGCTCAGGCACCAGTTCTCGGTGTACCCGTTGCTGTAGAGCTGACCACGCGGGGACGTGGGCCGCGTTCCGTACCAGTGGCCGTCGCCCGTGGACTTCACGCCGAGCAGGCCCGGCCCGCCAGCGCAGGAGTAGCCGCGGAAGGGGAAGGTGCCGCAGTGGACGACCAACTCGCCGGAGCCCACCGTGACCGGCGCGGCGGACTCGGTGGGCGTGCCGCTCAGCGTCCACGTGTACGCCCCGTTGAGCGCCAGCTGCCCCGACGGCAGCCTGCCGTCCCACCGCAGGTAGACGGACGTCCGTGCCTTGCCGCCGCCGGCGCGGTGGACCAGCTCGCCCGTCCACTTCCGGGTGACCGTGAGCTCCCAGTCCCAGAGCGGACGACTGGGCCGAACGTCCGCCTGCCAGGGAAGGCTGCCGTTGCGCGGGTACACGGAGTCGTCCGCGATCAGGCTGCCGAACTGGGGCGCGGTGCCCGGCACCCCGGTGTCGAGCACGTGCACCGCCCGGTCGGCGTCGACGTACGCGACGCCGGAGCCGTGCCGGTCGACCGCCCAGCGGACGCCGCGACCGTCGGCGGGAGTGCCGGCGGGCAGCTCGGCGAGCGTCACCGGGGCGTGCAGGGTGCCGTCGTGGAAGGCGGTCATCCGCAGCGCGCCGGCCTCGTGCCGGACGAGGAAGCCGTCGCCGAGCAGGGCCGGCCCGGCCGGCACCGTGAGCTGCGTGTTGCTCTGCAGGTCGCGGACGCCCGCGGGGCCGGTGGCGCCGCACGCCCAGTAGAGCCAGCGGGCGCTGGTCTGCACCTCGGTCGGCACGCACGCCGCGCCGGTCGAGATCGTACGCGTGGTCTTCCCCGTCGACATGTCGATGGCCGTGAGCTGCCCGGCGGTGGCCGTCGCGGTCCACAGCGTGCCGAACCACAGGGCGGCCCCGGTCTTCGGCATGGTCCTGACCACCTGGTCAGAGGTGATGTTGACGACGTGCTGGTTGCCCGACGCGCCATCGCTCACGAGAAGGTACGTGCCGGAGACGTCGAGGATCCGCCCGTTGCGGGTGGGCAGCGGCGTCTGGTCGTACCCGCCCCCGGCCCGGTCCAGGGTGAGGGCGGCGTCGGTCGTGGCCGACGAGACCAGGTACGCGGCGCCGGAGTTGGCCCCGTCGACCAGGCGTACGCACGTCACGTCCGTCGCGCACGGCGCCGGGGTCGAACGGAGTACGACCCGCTCCCCGGACGTGTACCGGGGGTCGGGGAAGACCGGGTGGTTGGCGGCGACGTACTGGGTCGCGCCGGTCTTCGGCGACACCTCGGAGTGCATGTGCCGCAGCAGGCCCTGCCGGTAGCTGATCCCGGCGCTCGCCACCGGGTCGCGTACGGGGAGCACCGGCGTGACGGTCGGCGTCTCACCGGGCCGCCCCGTGACCCGGCGCACGGCCCAGTCCGAGGGGCCCGAGCCGCCGACGACCAGGGCCGTGCCGTCCGGTCCCTGCACGAGCGCCTGGAGACCCCAGGAGATCTTCGGCAGTAGCGTGGGCCGGGGCGCGGTGGTCTGCACCGGCACGTAGGTCGCCGGGAAGTACTCGCCGGTGTCGGTGGTCTGGCTCCGGCTGATCACCAGCCCGCCGTCCACGACGACGGTCCGGAGGAGGCTGTCCTGCGGGACGGTCACCAGTCGGGCCGAGGTGTCCGAGCCGCTGGTCAGCCCGCTGCGGGAGTAGAGGTGGTACTGGCCACCGCTCGACATCCAGCCCACGGTGTCGCCGGAGAGGCGCCAGAAGGTCGAGGGGACGCCGTTGGGGATCCGCTTCACGGTCGCGGTGTCGAGGTCGAGCAGCCCCATCCGCTGCGCGCCGTCGGCGCGGTAGCCGACCACCACCGAGGTCTCGTCTCCGGCCGGCGGCAGCCCGCTGGGCTCGGCGTCTGCGGGGATGCCGGAAACCGGCGTCGTCGTCCAGGTGCCGTCGGCGGCGGGGGTACGCAGCTCCAGCGTCACGCCGGTGAGCGGCGGCTTGCGCAACAGCATCCGCTGGCCGTAGACGCCCCAGAGAACGTGGTCGGTGGGAATGTCCCACTGCTGCCAGCTCCGGTCGGCGAGGTCGAGCACGCTGACCTTGCCCGGCGCGGGCCGGGCGGGCACCTGGGCGGTGGTGTAGACGCTGTCGCCGCCGGCCGACTTGAGCGCCGAGGGCTGGACGCCCGCCAGGTCCTCGACCACGACCGTCGCGCCCGTGTCGTAGCGCGTCCACAGGTAGTCGGGGGAGTTGTTGTGCCGGTGCAGGAAGCCGGTACGGCCGGCGAAGAACACCGCCTCGTAGGCGGGAACCGTCGCATCCGCGGGCGGGATGACGGCGATCTCGCGGGGGGCGGTGCCGGTGTCGGCGATGGCCGGCGCGGCCGGCACGGTCAGCAGGCCGAGGGCGAGGGTGGTCGCCAGGGCGCCTGCCGGAAGACTGCGGCCCAAAGAAGTTCCTCCAGGGTGGGGCTGCGCACAGATGCGTGGAGCCTATCCGGAGGAACATCGACGCACGTGCCGCCGAACGGCTGAACCTCGCCCGGCCGGGCGGTGCGGCTCAGTCGGCCCGGTGCAGCGGCCCCCACTCCGGCGACGCCTGCGCCTCGACCGCCCGGTCTGCCTCCCGCAGCGCCCGCTCCGACACCCAGGCGACCGGCCGGCGGCAGTGCACCAGCGGCTCGTTGTCCGGCCCCCGGCCGCACTGTTCCCCGACCAGCACCCAGGGCCGTACGCCGGGACCGTGCAGCTCGCGCAGGTGGCAGTAGTCGTAGAGCCGGCGGGCCACCCACAGGCGCAGCGGCCGGTTGCCCCACCACGACTCGACCGCGAGCGGGTTCGCGGAGAGGCCAGGCAGGTCGATGCCGGTCAGCGCGTCCTTGCTGGACTGCTCCGGCCCGCGCTTCCCGGCCAGGTCGGCGTCGGGGCCCAGGGACCACCGGACGTACAGTTCCTCGTCGGGGTCGGCCCGCCGAAGCAGGTCGACGAGCTGGTCGAGCCCGTCGACGACCGGCATCATCGTCTCGTGTCGCACGCCGCCCATGGTGCTCCACATGCCCCGGGCGGGGCAGGCCATGCACGCGGATCGGGCGCGGGCCGCCGGCCCGGAACCAGGGTGCTCCCGGTTCCGGGCCGGGCGGTGTGCGTACGACCGCTCAGGCCGGCGTGGTCGCGGCCTTGCGGCGCCGCTCGGCCCGCCGCCGCACCTGGGTGTACGCGCTCGTCAGCCCCATCGCCCGGCGGGCCTCGACGAGCGTCTGCCGCACCTCGCGCCGGGTCCGCTCGGTGCCCTCGACGATCAGCTCGTCGACCAGCCCGGGGTCGGCCTCGATCCGCGCCCGGCGCTCCCGGATCGGGTCCAGGAACCGGTTGAGCGCGACGGCCAGCTTCTCCTTGACCTCCACGTCGCCGACCCGCCCGGCCCGGTACCGCTCCTTGAGGTCGTCGACCTGCCCCCGGTCGGGGTTGAAGATGTCGTGGTACGCGAAGACCGGGTTCCCCTCGACGGTGCCCGGCACGTCGGCGCGGACCCGGTTCGGGTCGGTGTACATCCCCATCACCTTGCGGCGGACGGTCGCCGCGTCGTCGGAGAGCGAGACGGCGTTGCCCAGGCTCTTGCTCATCTTCGCCCGGCCGTCCGTGCCGACCAGGGTCGGCGTCTCGGACGCGATCATCTCCGGCACGGGGAACACCTCCCCGTAGAGGTGGTTGAAGCGGCGGGCGATCTCCCGCGTCACCTCGACGTGCGCCGCGTTGTCCTTGCCCACCGGGACGACCTGCCCCTTCACGCAGAGGATGTCGGCGGCCTGGAGGACCGGGTAGCCGAGCAGGCCGTACGGCATCTCCTCCTTGCCGGCGTCGCGGGCCATGTCCTTGAGCGAGGGCACCCGTTCCAGCCGCGGCACCGTGACCAGGTTCTGGAAGAGGGTGTTCAGGTCGCCGACCTCCGGGATGGCCGACTGGAGGTAGAAGGTCGCCTGTGCGGGCTCGACGCCGGCGGCCAGCACGTCGGTGACCATCTCCCGGGCGTTGACCGCCACCCGCTCGATGTCCTCGCGGGTGTTGCGGGTGGTGAGCATGTGCAGGTCGGCGATGATGAAGAAGCTCTCGTAGCGCTGGTGCAGCCGCACCCGGTTGGCGATGCTGCCGACGTAGTGGCCGAGGTGCAGCCGCCCGGTGGGGCGGTCCCCGGTGAGCATTCGTGGAACAGACACGGTGGTACGCCTTTCGTGCGTGACGGACGAGGTGCGCGGTAGCGCGCCGACCGGGAGGGTCGTCCCGGATCGGTCAAGGTCGGCTCAGAGAGCCGACCGCCATCGCCCGCCGTCGCGGAACCGCAGTCCGCCGGCACGAAGAAGGTCGATCATCTGCTCGCGGCCGTCGCCGGAGCTGGTGGGAAGGGTGGTCACGACGCCGAGCGGGAGGCCGTCGACCGGGTCGACGACCTCCGGCGCGTAGCTGATCGGCCGGACCATGCCCCTACCGTAACCGGTAGGTGTCCGGTGCGTGGCCCGCGCCCGGGCTCAGCGCTGCCGGTAGGTCTCCCGGTAGTAGTCGCCGACCCGGTCCCGGTAGTCCGGCTCCCCGTAGGCGTCCGGGTCGAAGGCCGGGGACTCCTTGACCTGCTCCCGGGTCCGGTCCACGTGCACGGTGCGGTCCAGGTGGTCGACCCGCGTCACCGTGCCGACCGGCAGCAGCACCCTGCGGCCGAAGATCCACGGCCCGGTGTCCACCACCAGCCAGCGGGCGTCGGTGTCGTCGCTGGCCCCGTCGACGGAGCCGATCCGCCCGTCGGTGGCCTCCACCCGGTAGCCGACCAGATCGACCGGAGTGCCGGGGCCCGGGGCGTCGGGTCCGTCGCCGGCACCCTCCGGCCCGTCCGGCGGCGCGGCGTCGGGGCTCGCCCCGGCGTACCCGCCGGCGAGGGCGGCCGGGTCGCGCCAGGCCCAGGGATTGAACGTCGACGGTTGCACGGGCCACCTCCGATGACGGTCGTTCGTGGTCCGGGAATCAGTGCCCGACCCGCGCGACCGGGAAACAACTCGGCAATTTTCGGTTCACCGAAATGTCTCGTGCGAAATACGTCATAGTCGTCGACCGTCGATGAAGGGGCTCGCTTTTCCCCAGGTGGCGTCGGTCGGAACTGGGAGACCGCACATCCGGAGGCAATGCGGAGTGTCCACCCGGCACATTCGCTCCGTGACCGCCGGTCGACCATTCTGGCCCGCATCCGCTGGAGGAGAAGAGGGGGACGCAGATGTACCGCACCATTCGTCGGATCGTGGCCGTGCTCGCCGTCGCGGTCGGGCTCGTCGCCGGGGCCGGCGCCACCGCGCAGGCCACCGTCATCAACCCGGTCACGCCGCAGTCGCTCTGCGGGCTCGGCTACACCGTCCAGGACCAGGACCCGATCCACCACGCGCAGACCGGCGCCCGGCTCGGCACCGTCTACCTGATGTACAACCCCCTCGTCGGGTACGGCTGCACGGTGACCATCAAGTCCGCGTACGCCGGCTCGCTGACCCGCACCCAGGTCTACCTCGCCGCGCAGTACCTGCCCACCCAGGTCGACGACGGCAACCGGCTGTGGGCGGCCGGCCCGACCAGGGCGTACGTCAAGGGCGGCTGCACCATCTGGGGCGGCTTCATGGCCGACCCGACCGGCGCGATCCACTACCACGACCGGGCGAACCCCGCGGTCGGCGGCATCGGCACCTGCTTCTGACGGATCCGGCGGGAGGCCCCGGCACGACCCGGGCCTCCCGTCCGGCGCCACGCTTCGCAATTGTGGAAATGGCGGAACGGGTGCGCCGGATGCGCCCGCGCCGGCGTCGCCCTGCCGTTACCGTCGGGCTGATGGGACGGATGCGTGGCGTCCACGAGCGGCCGGCGGGCCTGACGTACCAGCCGGACCTGGTCGACCCCGACGAGGAGCGGTCACTGCTCACCGCGCTCGCCGCGTTCGACCTTCGGGAGATCCGCATGCACGGGCAGATCGCCCGGCGGACGGTCCGCCACTTCGGCTTCGACTACGACTACGGCTCGTTCCAGCTCACGGAGGCCGAGGCGTTGCCGGTGGAGTTGCACGGGGTCCGGGAGCGGTGCGCCGCGCTCGCCGGCGTCCCGGCGACCTCGCTCGCGCAGGCCCTGGTCACCCGGTACCCGCCGGGCTCGGTCATCGGCTGGCACCGCGACGCCCCCGCCTTCGGGCCGACCGTGGTCGGGCTCTCGCTGGGCGCCGCCTGCCTGTTGCGCTTCCAGCGGGGCACCGGCGACGACCGCAGGGTGTACGAGGTGGAGCTGGCACCGCGGTCGGCGTACGTGCTCGCCGGCGCGGCGCGGGCGAGCTGGCAGCACAGCATCCCGCCGGTGCCGGCCCTCCGCCACTCGATCACCTTCCGGCAGCTTCGGGACACGTGACCGGCACGCCGCGCCCCCGGCTCCGCGGGTGCCCGGAGCCTCCCGACCAGTGCCCGTCGCCCGTGGTCTCCCGGCCGCGGTGACGGTCGTGACCCGCGCCTCGGCCGACCCGGCGCTGCACCGGCTGACCCGCTCGGCGCTGGCATACTCGGCTGTCATGGTGCTGTCGCGCGGCTGGGCGCTCTTCCTCACCGGGGTCGGGATCTGGACCTGGGTGATCTGGCCGAGGTTCGCGGTCGCCATCTGGAAGGACCCGCGGTCCTGGTCCACCGGCACGGTCGGCGAGTTCCCCGCCACGAGCTTCCTCTGGGTCCACGCCCTGCTGATCGCGGCGTCCCTGGCCATCGGCACCACCGTCGGCGTGCTCGGCGTCCGGGCCTGGCTCGCCGGGCGGCGTAGCGATCGGTCGACGCGCTGACGGACCGCCGCCCGACCTGGCGGAACATCTGGGGCGGATCGGGGTGTTGTCCTCCCGTACGGGCGGGGCCGCGACCACCCGACCTGCCGTCGAGCGCACCGTACCGTCGCCGACCAGGCCAGATAGCCGGGCGGGAATGGTGTGACGGGGGACGCTACCCCCGGATTTGACGTTCAAACCCGCAGACGCGTAACTTTCTCTCTGCCAGCGCGGAACGGGGCAAACAGGGCGAAAGACCTGAGGCTCCAGACCACACTGGTACCGGGCCGGTCGGGAGTCAGCTCCTGGACGGCGCGGGCCGGGCGGGGCCCGCCGGATCTGCCGAGAGGCGGATTTGGCGGAGCGGAACCGACCGGGTAAGGTTTGACGCCGGCAGGAAACCGGGCGAGCTCGCGGGACACCGCAGAGCGGCCGGTCTGCCGAAATCCGATGATCAGGCGTAGCGGTCAGCCGCTGCGCGCGCTCGTCGGTGCCAAGCCGCACGAAGCACGACAGACCGGGACATACGGTTTGACACGGCGGAGACGGTGAGGTAACGTAGTAAAAGTGCCCGGCGCGAGAGCGGCGGGGATGTGAACGAAATGCCCCGGGTCGGGGGCTCCACGGTGTGGGGTTTCCGGGCGGTGTGTGGTTGTTCTTTGAGAACTCAACAGGGTGCTTGATAAGCCAGTGCCAAATTGATTTATACCCCGGACTGGCAGGCCACTTGTGGTTTGT